>CAWHCG010000012.1:0-35424 GCA_963827575.1 uncultured beta proteobacterium | reverse complement strand
GCCGCCGGGTCGAGGTAGGTGACGTTCGCGCCCTGGTCGTAGCAGGCGACCTCGAAGGCGCAGCGCGTGCGGGTCGAGGTCTTCTCGAAGATCAGGCAGATCTCCTTGCCGTCGAGGTGCTTCTGCTCGGTACGCGCGTACTTGGCGCGCTTGAGGTCGCGTGCGAGATCGAGCAGGTAACGAAACTCGCGCTGGGTGTAGTCCTGGACGGTCAGCAGCGAGCGGTTGCGTAGGTTGAAGCCCATGATGGTCTCCTTACGTTTGTGATTGCTGTCCGCAGTCCAGCGGACCGAATCGGTAGCGCCCTGGATCGCGGACGCGGCATGCGCATCAATTCAGGGCTCCCTCCCCTTCAAGGGGAGGGTCGGGGTGGGGATGGGTTGTTGAATCGAGATCTGACCCATCCCCCTCCTAGCCTCCCCCTTGAAGGGGGAGGGATTAGTTGGTTGCACAGGCCTGGTTCGCACCGTCGGACTGCACTTGGGTTTCAGTACGCCGGATCGCGCGAGATCGGGCAGGTCATGCAGTGGCCGCCGCCGCGGCCGCGCCCGAGCTCCGAGCCGCGCACCGTGATCACCTCCACCCCGGCCTTGCGCAGCAGCGTGTTGGTGTAGGGGTTGCGATCGTAGGCCACGACCACGCCGGGCTCGAGCGCGACGACGTTGTTGCCGTCGTCCCACTGCTCGCGCTGCGCCTGCCAGGCGTTGCCGCCGGTCTCGACGACGCGCAGCTCCTTCAGTCCGAGCGCCTCCTTGACCACGTCGAACAGATGCCCCTTGTCTGGCTTGACCTCCACTCCGCTGTCGCCGCCGGGCCGCGCGCTGTAGCAGCGGATCTGGTCCACGACCTCGCGGAACGCGGTGCAGACGTCGCGGTTGCAGAAGCTGAACACCGTGTCGAGATGCATGGCGGCGCGGCTCTTCGGCATGAGGCAACCGATCACGCGCGTTGCCGCTTTGTGCTTGAACAGCTGCTCCGCCACCTGCAGCACCGCCTGGCGGGTGGTGCGCTCGCCCATTCCGATCAGCACCACGCCTTTGCCGATCGGCATGACGTCGCCGCCTTCCATGCACGACCCGCCGAACGACTCGTCCGAATCGCCCCACCAGATCTTGAATTCACCGCCCTTGAAGCGCGGATGGAACTTGTAGACCGCACGCTGCAGCAAGGTCTCCGGCTTGCGCGCGGGCCAGTACATCGGATTGCAGGTGACGCCGTTGTAGATCCAGCAGGACGGATCGCGCTGGAACAGGGTGTTGGGCACGGGCGGGATGATGAAGTCCGTCTCGCCGTAGGCTTCGGTCAGCATCGTCGCCAGCTCGCTCTTGGGGATGTCGATGATGGCGATGCCGCCGATCAGGTGCTCGGCCAGCTTCTCGGCCGGCATCTCGTCGAGCCAGGGACGGATGACGCGGGCCGTGGCCAGGCCCACGTCGTTGACGGTGATGCGGCGGTCCAGCACCCAGGCGCGCGCCTCCTTGTCCTCGAGCGCCTTGGCCAGCAGGTCGTGCAGGTCCAGCACCTCGGCGCCGCGCTCCTCGCATCTTGAGCACGAAATCGTAGTGGTCCTTCCGCGCCTCCTGCACCCATAACACATCGTCGAACAGCAGGTCGGCCGCGTTTCCCGGCGTCAGCCGCTGATGGGCAAGCCCCGGACGGCAGACCAGCACGGTCCGCAGCTTGCCGACTTCACTGTGCACTCCGAATTTCTGCATGATTCTCTCTCCTCTTGCCTTCGATGTCATTCCGGCAGCGCGTTCCAGCGGAAGAACGTGCGCGCGTCCTGGTCTGGCGTCCCGAACCACTTCGCGTAGAAGTCGCCGAACTCCTCGGATCCGAACAGCCGGCTCAAGGCCCCGTCCACGAGCAGACGGAAGTCCTCGTCGCCGCGAGCGAACGCGAGCGCCATGGGCTCGTAGCGTGAACTGGCGATCGAGGACGGCCGAGTTGCGCGCCGACGGGCTCGCGCCTCGCGATATCCAGAAGGATGGCGCGTTCTGCGAAAAAGACGTCGGAGCTGCGGTTCAGCACCCGCTGCACGCCGGCCTCGTAGCTCGTCGACCGGAACGACCTTCGCGGTGAGCTGGAACGTGTCGAGCCGGCCGGCCAGCCAGCGCTCGCTCGTGGTGCCGGCGACGACCGAGAAGGTCTTGCCCTCCAGGACCCGCGCCGGGTGCGCACGCCAGAACGGCCCCGACGGCGGCTCCTGGCGACAGGACGTCGCGCAGCCCGGCGAGAAGCGTCCGCACGCAGAAGCGCCCCGATGCCGCCCGGGAAGATCGGGATCGAGAACGACGACCTCCTTCATCCTCGACAGCGACGTGCTGGCCGCGCCGCACAGCAGGTCGATCTTGCCCTCCTGCACGGCGCGGAAGCGATCCTCGAGCGTGACCGGTACCCACTCCACAGCCACCGTCGAAAGCCCGAGCTCGGTCTTCACCTGTTCGGCTATTCGCGAGCACAGCGCGACCGAATAGCCGGTCGGGTTGCCCGACTCGTCCCGATAGGAAAAAGGCCGCGCGTCGGCTCGATAGCCGAGCGTGAGTCTGCCGGTGTCCCGCACTCGATCCAGGGTGCCGGCCGTTGCCTCCCCGAACGGCAAGCACCACGGCCAGCGACGCAATCGCGAAAGTCGCGATCCGAATCCGATGCCGAATGGGAAGACGCCGCCTCGTCCTGTGTTGTCGTTCCCGCGCAAGCGGGAACCCAGGCCGTTCGGAGATTTCTGGATCCCCGCCTGCGCGGGGATGACAACCCGGCAGATGCGTTCTGGCACTTCCCAGTCGGGTCCGCAGCATGCTCTCTCTCCTCTCCACAGTCCGGCCGCTCACGATCAGGCCGCTCCGGCGAGTGCGCTGCCAGCCGGCGGCTTCGATGCGAAACGGGGCGCCATGAAGCTCCAGATCAGCCATCCGATTCCCATCACCAGCATGCCGCCCATCACCGCTTCCATGCCGGAGGCCCACAGGGCGTAGACGCTGTAGAGCATCGCCACCACCGCCACCGCGACGTTGCGGCGATAGATCGCCCTCCGGCACGCCGGCGGCCTGCATCATCACCGTCAGTGCGGAGAGCGCGATGATGTAGGGAATGACGTTGGTCACCACGGCGAGGTTCACCAGAGCGCTGAACTGCTCGCTCAGATTGGGCGAGATGGTCGACAGCGCCATCAGGGACTGGACGACACCCAGGATGATCATGCCGGTGATGGGCGCGCCCATCGCGTTCACCTTGGAGAAGAAGGCCGGAAACATGCGCTCGTCGGCCGCCGCCTTCGCGGTCTGGGCGAGCGTGAACTGCCAGCCGAGCAGCGAGCCGAGGCAGGCCATCACCGCGAGCGCCATGACGATGGAGCCGATCGTCGGGTTGAACATCTGGGCGTAGGCGAGACCGAACGGTCCCGTCGACTTCGCCAGCTCGGCGTTGGGCACGATGCCCTGGATCACCGTCGTCGACAGGATGTAGATCACGGCGGCGCCCAGCGTGCCGAACATGCACGCGAGCGGAACGTTGCGCTTCGGGTTCTCCACCGCGGCCGAGTTCTGCGCCGCGGATTCCATGCCCAGGAAGGCCCACAGCGTGAGCGCGATGCTCGAACCCATCCCTTGCGCCAGGCTGAGTCCCTGGGGATTCCACGCCGCCATGAACGTCTCGCCCTTGAACCAGAACCAGCCGATAATCGAGATCAGCCCGACCGGCATGATGACGCCCCATACCGTCACCGAGCCGATCCGCCCGGTGATGGCGGGGCCGCCGAAGTTGGCGACCGTGGTGAGCCACAGCAATGCGATCACGCCGAGGCATGGTGGCGATGGGCGTCGAGGACAGCCACGGGAAGAACGCGGCAAGATAGCCCACCGCCGAAATCGCCGACGGCGACGTTGGCGATCGCCAGGGACAGGAAGTACAGGAAGAACACCTGGAAGTAGCCTGCCTTGCCGTAGGCGTCCTCGGCGTAGGCCGACATGCCGCCCGGCGCGCTGATTGAAGAGGCCCGCCTGCGCGAACCCGTAGGCGATGGCCATCGAGCCGAGCGCCGTCACAATCCACGACAGCAGCGAGATCGCACCGACCTGCGCCATGTTGGTCGGCAGCATGATGATGCCCGAGCCCATCATGTTCACCGCGACGATGAACGTCAGCTGCATCAGGTTCATCCTCTTTGCTGTCGCTTCTGGCATGGCGCTTCCCTCTTCGTTCGTCTGTCTTGCGTACGCTCACTCGCGCACCACATAGGTGTGGAACTTGATGCGGCCGTCCACCCGCTCCTGGAACACGCCCTGCACCTCGTAGTTGAAGCCCGGAAAGCGGTTGAACGACTCCTCGAACGCCAGGAAGTAGTCGAGCATCGGCTGCGCCCGCTCGTCCCAGCGCTCGCCGGGGACCACGACGCCGATGCCCGGCGGATAGATCAGCGCCAGCGTCGCCGAGATGCGGCCCTTGATCTGCGTCAAGCGGCACGTAGTCGACGTCGTTCGCGACCAGCGCCTCGATAGGCATCCTGCGGGGACATCGCGAGCTCCGGGAAGCTCGACGCGCGGAAGCAGCAGCCGCTGCAGCTCCTTGACGTTCGCCTTGCGATAGAAATCGTGCATCTCGTTGCAGACCTTGCCGCAGCGTGTAGCCGGCGTAGCGCTCGCTGTGGGCCGCGCAGAGCGGTCGGCAGGACCTCGGCAAGCGCGGCGTCGCGATCCCAGAGGTTCTTGAACTTGACCAGCTTCGCGATCAGCGTGTTGAGCTTGCTCTCGTCCTCCGCCGGCGTCATCAGGAACAGGATGCTGTTGAGGTCGCACTTCTCCGGAACGACGCGCTGCTCGCGCAGGTAGTTGGCGACCACGGTGGCCGGCACGCCGAAGTCCAGGTACTCGCCGGTCTTGCGGTCGATGCCGGGCGTCAGCAGCGCCAGCTTGTTGGGATCCACCATCGCGTAGCCCTCGGCGTAGCCCGCGTAGCCGTGCCACTTGCGCTTCGGGATGGAAGTTCCAGCACTGCTGCTCGCGCTTGATCACCTCGGTCGGAAGATCCTCCCAGGGGACGTCGGTGACGTCCTTGGTGAACTGCGAGCCGCGAATCGTCACCACGTCGGGCACGAACGGGTCGAAGAACCACTTCTCCTCGGCGCTCGCGCCCGGTCTGCGCGTAGTAGCGGCCGAACTCGCGGAGCTTCTTGCGCGCCTCGATGCCGAGCTCGATGCAGCGGTCCCACAGCATCTCGCCGGCCTTGCCCTCGTGGATCTTGGCGTTGACGTCGAGCGAGGCGAACAGCGGGTAGAACGGCGAGGTCGACGCGTGCATCAGGAACGACTCGTTGAAGCGCTTGTGCTCGACGTAGCGCTGCTGGCCGCGGATGTGCTCGTCGCGCTTGTGGATCTGCGAGGCCTGCGAGAAGCCCGGCGCCCTGCTTGTGGACCGACTGCGTCGAGAACAGCCCCGGCATCTCCGGGCCGAGCTTCTCCAGGCGCATCGGGCTGTGGTCCTCGAACAGCGGATGGAAGGCGTTGTAGCCGATCCAGGCCTCGTCCCAGAGCACGTAGTCGCAAAGGTGTCCGATCTTCTCCAGCACCTTGCGCACGTTGTAGATCGTGCCGTCGTAGGTCGCGAGCTGGATGCAGGCGAGCCGGAACGGACGCTCCGCCTTGTGCCGCTTCGGGTCCTTGACCAGCGGATTCGTCCGGATCTGCTCGCGCAGATACGTCCTCGTCCCAGGCATCCCAGTCGACGGCGCCGATCATGCCGAAGGAATTGCGCGCGGTCGGCAGGAAGATCGGGATCGCGCCGGCCTGGACCAGCGCGCCCTGGTGCAGCGACTTGTGGTTGTTGCGGTCGAACAGCACCAGGTCGCCGCGGCGCAGCACCGCGTTCGTGACGACCTTGTTGGAGGTGCTCGTGCCGTTGAGGACGAAATAGGTCTTGTCGGCGCCGAACACCTGCGCGGCGTGGCGCTGCGCCTCCGCCGCCGGCGCCCTCGTGGATCAGCAGGTCGCCGAGATCCACGTCGGCGTTGCACAGGTCGTTGCGGAAGATGCTCTCGCCGAAGTGCTTGAAGAAGAGCTGGCCCGGCCGGCGACTTGCGGTAGAACTGGCCGCCCTGGTGCCCCGGGCAGTCGAAGGCGATGTTGGCCTCGCCGTCGTAGGCCATCAGCCCGCCGAAGAAGGGCGGCAGCAGGCTCATGCCGTACTTGACGAGGCTGGCCACGACCTGCTTGGCGTAGAAGGCCGGGGTCTGCTGGCCGAGATAGATGTAGCCGTCGACCTCGCCGGTCATGCCGAGGACGGCCATGTCGGAGATGCGGTGCGAATCGGCCAGCGCCCAGAGCGGCGTCCGAAAGCCGATGCGCGCGAACCGCGCGCGCCAGCTTGCGCGCCGGCTCGAGGCGGTCGCCGTCGACCAGCGCGATGTAGGCGCCGACCGCGGCGTCCTCGGAGACGTCGCGCTCGAAGCTGTCGGCTCACCTCGACCTCGAAGTTCTCCGCGGCGATGTGGTCGAGAAGCTCCTTGGTCTGCGGGTCTGTCGCGGTCGACGATCGCGACGACCTTGAGCAGCTTGTGGAAGGGGATCGGGATGGTGGGCGCTTTGACGTCGCGCGGGATCATCAGCTCCGCTCCCTTGCGCGACGCAGTCCACCAGATAGCGCCGTGCCGCCCGCGGCAGGCTCGAAGCGCAGTCCGTGGATGTCGGTCTCGAAGCCCGGGAACTTGCGATCGAACTCGCGCGCGTACAGCAGATAGTCCTGGATCGACTTGGTCGCCGGGGTGATGCGCTCGCCCGGCATGATCAGCGGGATGCCGGGCGGGTAGGGCACCACCATCACGGCCAGCGTGCGGCCCATCAGATTGTCGATCTCCACGCTCTCGACTCGCCCGCGCACCAGGCTCTCATAGGCGTCGGCCGGCCGCATCGCCATCTCGGGCAGCGTCGTGTACATCTCCTTCTGCGCCTTGGGCAGCTTGTCTTCGCGGTAGACCTGGTGCATCTGCTCGCAGAGATCCTTGAGCCCCATCTTCGCGTAGGCCTCGGGATGCGCCTCGACCAGCGCCGGCAGCACGCGGTTCGAGCGGCGCATTGGCGTCGTACAGATCCTTGAAGTTGAGCAGCTCGGTGACCAGCGTGCTCCACTTGCCCTTGGTGATGCCCATCGAGAACAGCACCAGGAACGAGTAGAGGCCGGTCTTCTCGATCTCGATGCGCCGCGACGGACAGGAACTTGGTCGACCACGGCGGCCGGAATGCCGTGCTCCTGCATGCGTGCCGTTCGGCCGACAGGCCAGGAGTGAGGATCGTGACCTTGATCGGGTCGACCAGCACGTGGTTCTCGGCGAGGTCCTCGAACCCGTGCCACGCGTCGCCCGGCTTCAGCACCCAGTCGGCTTTGTCGCCGCCGGGCTGGTCGGCCATCGCGTCGGGCTGCCAGACGTCGAACCACCACGAGCCCTTCAGCTGCTTCTTGCACCGCGGTCATGGCGCGGCGGAAGCTCAGCGCCTCGTCGATCGTCTCCTGCACGAGCGCCCGGCCGGCCGGCTGCTCCATCATCGCAGCGGCGACGTCGCAGGACGCGATGATGCCGTACTGCGGCGAGGTCGACGTGTGCATCATGAACGCTTCGTTGAAGCGCGCCATGTCCAGCCGCTGCGTTCTCGCCGTGCTGGACGTGGATCATCGACGCCTGCGACAAGCGCCGCGAGCAGCTTGTGCGTGGAATGGGTGGCGAAGGTGATGGCGTGCGGCGAGCGCGCCGGCTGCGCTGGACGAGATGGCGTGATAGCCGTCGTAGAACTCGTGGAAGTTGGCGTAGGCGTACCAGGCCTCGTCGAAGTGCAGCACCTCGACCGTATCGCCGAGCGTCTGCTTGATGGCATCGACGTTGTAGCAAAGGCCGTCATAGGTGGAGTTGGTCATCACCATCAGGCGCACCTTGCCGCTCGTCTCCTTGGCGAACGGGCTGGCGGCGATCTTGCTGCTGGATCGACTCCGGCGTGAACTGCTCGCGCGAGATCGGCCCGATGATGCCCAGGCCGTTGCGCGAGGGCACGAGATAGATCGGCGTCGCGCCGGTCATGATCAGCGAGTGCAGGATCGACTTGTGGCAGTTGCGGTCGCACAGCACGAGGTCGCCGCGCGCGACCATGCCGTGCCAGACGATCTTGTTCGCGGTCGAGGTGCCGCCGACGACGAACAGGGTTTCGTCCGCGCCGAAGATGCGCGCCGCGTTGCGCTCGCCCTCGGCGATCGGGCCGGTGTGGTCGAGCAGCGAGCCGAGCTGCCCCACCGACACCGAGATGTCGGAGCGCAGCGTGTTCTCGCCGAAGAACTGATAGAACAGCTGGCCGACCGGGCTCTTGCGAAACGCCACGCCGCCGCCGTGGCCGGGCGTGTGCCAGGAGTAGCTGGCGTGCAGCGTGTAGTCCATGAGCGCCTTGAACATCGGCGGCGGCAGGCGCTCGAGATAGAGCTGCGCCGAGCGCGCGATGGCGCGGGCCAGGAACTCGGGCGAGTCCTCGAACAAGCGCATGAAGGCGTTCGCGTGCTTGAGCACGCTCGCCGGCACCATCTCGGCGGTGCGCTCGTCGCCGAACAGGAAGATCGGCAGGCGGTCGTTGCGGCGCGCGCTTGGCGGCCAGCACCTCCTCCAGCATCTGCCACTGCTTGGCGCCGGCCTCCGCGCCGTCGACGGACACCAGCCAGCACGATTCGCTGTTGAAGACCTCGACCAGCCGCCGCGCATCCGCGTAGCTGACGCCGGCGACGACGCGAAAGCCCTCCTTCTCGATCGCCTCGGCAAGCTGCCGCATGCCGCGTCCGGCAGCGTGCTTGCCTTCGTAGTCCTCATCGATGATGGCGATCGGGAAACGCCTGCAGGAATTCCATGGTTCGCTCCGCTACGTCGCTAGAGGGTTGCGCCTGCTGTACCCTCACTCCGGCCCTCTCCCGGAAGGGGGATAGGCGTTGACTTAACTCATGCGAGCACCACGTTTCCTCCCCCGTCAAGGGGGAGGCTAGGAGGGGGATGGGTCAGATTCGCACTCAAACCCATCCCCACCCTGCCCTCCCCTTGAAGGGGAGGGGACCTTTTCTGTTGTGTTTGCCTGAAGCGCCGGCAAACACCCCATCCCCACCCTGCCCTCCCCTTGAAGGGGAGGGTGGTCTCAGGTCAACGCTTGTGCCCGCAAAGGGAGAAGGAGCAAAGCGCGGGGTCGACCTCGGTGTTTCACTGTCGATGTCCTCGTTGCGGTCCACTAGAACTTGTACTGCCCGGAAAACTGCACGCGCACGTCGTCGGCCGACTCGTTGTTGAACTGCTGGAGCTTGCCCCACAGCAGCTCGACGCCGCCCAGCACATTCTTCGCCGGATACCAAAGCAGGTTCGTCGATGCGTAGCTGCCCTGCCTGAATGCGTTGCCTTGCTGTCCGGCGGTGTTGTCCTGACGATGCAAGCTGAAGCCAAGGGAGGTGCTCCACTTGTCGCTCCAGTAGTGGTCGTAGTAGAGGAATCCGCCGATCGAAGGTACCGCTTGAGCCTGCAGGCTGGCGTTCGGCGCGACATCGACCCCGCCGTCGTTCATGTAGCTCGCGATGGCGTGGCCGTAGACCAGCTGCCCGGTGATCCGGTCCTTGCCGCCACGTGTTCAGCCAGCCGTTGACGTTGAGGCCCCAGCCGGTGACGGACCCCGACGGGTTGCCGCTGGCGGTGGTGGTCGTCTCGAAGCCGACCGAGCGCAGGATCCCGCCCGCCTGGAATTCGCCCCAGTCGCCGCTCAGAGTCAGATTGCCCACGAAGTCCGGCCACTTCGTCCAGCCCTGGACGCCCAGCGTCGGGTCGACTTCGGATGCCTTGCCGGTATCGATCGCGGCGTTGGGCGCCTCCAGCGAAAACGCCAGCTTCATGCCGCTGCGGTCGATGGGCGTATAGCGCACCTGCGGGTTGCGCAGGAACGTCATGCCGCTCGGCCCCCAGTAGTCGATGATGTTCGGGAAGGTGTCGACGTTCATGAACAGGGTGTAGTACTGCCCTGCGCCGATGGGCCCCAGTTCGCCCCACGCGTTGAGGAGCCGGATCTGTGTGTTGTCCCCTTCCGTGTTGAAGAGGTCGAAACTCAAGTCGGTCTTGAGCTCGCCGAGCGTGGTGGGGATGTAGCCTTTGAAGTCGATCGCGCTCTGCTTGACGCTGAAGATGGTCTCGCCGTCCTTGCCGCAACCGGGATCGCCCGGGCACGTGACCGGGATCTGCGACGGCCGCTCCGTGGCTTTCCACTGGGGATTCATGCGCTTGAAATCGTAGATGAGGTCGAGTTGGACCTTGCCGGTGATCTCCAACCGCGCCTTGTTCGGGTCCGCCGCCCCCTTCTCGGGCAGGGCACCGGGCGCGACGACCGGGGCGCCGGCTTCAGCAGTTGCAGATGCGCTCGGTTGCTCCGGTGGGGAGACCTTCGCAGCGACCGGTGGAGGTGCCCCTGGTGCAGCTTGTTTCTGCTGCTCCGTAGGGGGCGCAGCGGCCGGCGCGGGTGCAGCAGGTGCAGCCTGCTTCTGCTGCTGCTCCAGCGCATTGACCCGGTTCTGCAGATCCTGAATCGTCTTAAGAGCCTGATCTAGCAGGTTTTTGAGCTCTTCGTTGGATTGCGCCTGGGCGCCGCCGGTAAGGCCAAGCGCCAGCGCAAACAGCAGCGCGCGTAGCTTCACAGCGTTCCTCCTCCGTCTTTTATCAAGCTTTGAACGCGGGGCTTCGTTTCAGGTTGGGCCAGTTTACGCCTGCTCATACTACCAAATGATGATCTTCGGCCCAGACCCACGACGCGCCGTTGCCGACTGCGCCAGGGCAAGGTAATCTCCGGCCCTCGCGTTGCTCCGGCGCGGGCAGCATCTTGGAGCGCTTGTTCAGCGCCGGCCCCAGGGAGTGCCTTCAAGTCGGGCTCGCCGGCATGCCGGAGCGGACCCCGGCGGAGTGCAACAAGGAGACGACAGCATGAAATCCAAGCCAGGAAAGGCGGCGCAGGCGAGCAGTGCAACGCCCAAAGAAAGACTGAAGCGCCGGGACTATGACGAGCAGCTCGCAAGGCTGCACGCCGAGCTGGTCAAGCTGCAGCAGTGGGTCGTGCATTCCGGTCTCAAGGTCTGCATCGTGTTCGAAGGCCGCGACGGCGCGGGCAAGGGCGGCACGATCAAGGCGATCACCGAGCGCGTCAGCCCGCGGGTGTTTCGCGTTGTGGCGTTGCCGGCGCCGACCGAGCGCGAGAAGAGCCAGATGTACGTGCAGCGCTACTTGCCGCATCTGCCGGCAGCCGGGGAAGTGGTGATCTTCGACCGCAGCTGGTACAACCGTGCGGGCGTGGAGCGGGTGATGGGCTTTTGCAGCGAGGAGCAGGTGGAGAAGTTCCTGCGGGCCGCGCCCGCTGGTCGAGAAGGCGATCGTCGATTCCGGCGTCATTCTATCAAGTACTGGCTGGAAGTAAGCCCCGAGGAGCAAACCCGCCGGCTGCAGGCCCGCATCAAGGACGGGCGCAAGATCTGGAAGCTCTCGCCGATGGACCTCAAATCCTACAGCCGCTGGTACGACTATTCGAGGGCGCGCGACGAGATGTTCGCAGCCACCGACAGCGAGTTTGCGCCGTGGTACGTCGCGAAATCGAACGACAAGAGGCGCGCACGGCTCAACATCATCACCCACCTGCTCGGCAAGATTCCGTACAAGGCCGCGCCCCGGGTCAAGGTGAAACTACCGGGACGCCAGAAGGCCGGCCGCTATAAGGAGTTGGACTATCCGTTCAAGTTCATCGAGGAACGCTTTTGAGGCGGGCGGCCACGGCGGCAGGTCAATCTTCGCTCTAGACGGTCTGATGCCGGTGCGCCGGTTCGTCGCGCTTGTGCTTGCCCCATCGCACCGCCGCCACACCCCCGCTGCAGACCAGCGTCGCCATCGTCCAGAACATTGCCCCCACCCCCAGCACCGAACCGAAGGCGCCGAACACGAGCGGCAGGACGACCTGGCTGCCGTGGATGATCGTCGAGCGCAGACCCAGCGCCTCACCCACCCTGCCCTGCGGGGAGCGCGAGTGCACCAGCGACATCACGTTCGGCTGCGCCGCGCCCAGCCCCAGTCCGAGCAGATAGGCCACCGCGATGAGCGGCGCGAGCGACGAGAAGAACGGGAACAGCCCGAATGCGAGCGTGGCGCTGAACAGCGTGTAGGTCAGCACCTGCCATTCGGTGAACCGCCGCGACAGCCACGGCATCGCGAGGCGGATCGTAAAGGTCGCAAGCGCAAAGCTGCCGAGCACGAAGCCGATCTCCGAGGCCGACAGGCCCGCGCGCGTGCCGTGCACCGGGATCACGAAGGTCTGCAGGTCCCAGGACATCGACACCAGCGCGGTGGCGATCAACACGTGCCTCAGCTCGGTGTGCCTGAGGAGCTCCAGCGGATGCAGGGGTTCCGGGCCGCTCACCCTCACATCGCGTGCGGGCAGCAGCCCGCGATTGACCCATATCAGCGCCAGCGCCAGGAGAGCCACGATCGCCAGTACCCCGAAGGTCGCGCGATGCCCAAACCAGTCGATGAACAGCCCGCTCAGGACCGGCCCGGTGAACCCGGAAATCGACGCCCCCAGCGCCAGCCACGAGAATGCGGCCGGCCGCCGATTCGGATCCGCCCGCTCGCCCACGACCTGCTGCACCGAGATCATCGTCAACATCTGGCCGGTCCCGATCATCGCGGCCGAGACCAGCAGGGGCGCCACGTCCGCGGTGGCATAAGGGAAGAGCGCCGGCAGCAGCGTGCCCCCGAGGATCAGGAGCGTTCCGGTCAGGGTCGGTCGCCACGGTCCGGCCGCGTCGAGCCAGCGGCCGGCCCGTACACCGATCAGCATCGGCACCAGGGCGAACAGCGCCATGATCACGCCTACCGTAAAGGTCGATGCATGATTGGCCAGGGCGTAAAGCGAGGCGGTCATGCGCGCGGCGACGAACGCCATGTGGGTCAGGACGGCGATGGCGATGATGCGGATCAGGGTCATCGCGTTTCGCTACCCCCGCTGGGAGCGTCTGCTCCGGCGCTATGTCGGGCCGGTCGGCGATCGCCATCGCCTTCCCGGTATGCGCCAGGAACCCCGGGGCGAGCCTGCGGTATTGTCATTGTCCTCGCCGGGCCCGCCGATGGGGGATGCAAGCCGATGCTGTCGGCCGCAGCCTCCCCCTGAGGCTCGGCATCAGCGCCCGCTGCCGAACACATTCACGCCCAGCTGATCGCTGATGTATTCGATGGCCTTCATCGCGCGCACGCTGTTGCCGGCCTCGTTCACCCGCGGGGAGAAGCCGACGATGGCCATCTTGCCCGGCACCACGGCCACGATGCCGCCGCCCACGCCGGTCTTGGCCGGCAGACCCGCGGTGTAGGCCCACATGCCCGACTCGTTGTAGAAGCCCGCCATCATCATGATGGCCAGCACCTTGGGAACGTAGCGCGAATCGACCACGCGCGAGTGCGTGATCGGGTTGACGCCGCGAGTTGGCCAGCGTCGCGCCCATCACGGCCAGCTGCTTGGCGGTCACGCCGATCGAGCACTGCCGCGTGTAGACGTCCACCGCTTCCATCGCATCGGAGTAGATGCGGTCGTTCACGAACAGGATGTAGGCGTGCGCGCGGTTGCGCTGGTTGGTGGCCGCCTCGGACTGGTACACATCCTCGATCACGGTGAGCTTGTCGCCCGCCAGCCGCTCGAAGAAGTCCATGATCTTGCCGAAGCGCTCCTCGCGCGCTCTTGGCCTTGACCAGGCTCACCGAGGCGATGGCCCCGGAGTTGACCAGCGGGTTGACCGACACCGGTTTCAGGATCTGGGTGGCCAGAATCGAGTTGAACGGCAGGCCGGTGGGCTCCACGCCGATCTTGTCAGAGATCACGTCGGCGCTGCCCTGCTCCTGCATCACCAGCGCCGCGGTGAAGGGCTTGGAGACCGATTGGATGGTGAACGCGTAGTCGACGTCGCCCGCGGTGTAGACGTCGCCGCGGGCGGTGACGATGGCCACGCCGAACAGCTCGGACGGGACCTTCGCGAGCTCCGGGATGTAGTCGGCGTTGGCGCCTTCCTTCACGTCCTTGAACTTCTCATAGGCCTCCTGCACGGCCCGGCTGAGGATCTGGGCGCTCGGGATGGCCTGTGCCGACGCCGCCAGCGGCGCAGCGACCAGGATGGCCAGCACCAATACCATGACGACCCGATGCAACACGGTTCGCGACCCTATTTGCCACATGACCGCCTCCTCGAGCTTCGACAATGAACTGGTTCGACGCGTTTGCTCTGCGCGCTCTCAGGAAACAGGCACGAGGCGCGAGGTCGAATCCTGACTCTCGAGCCTCGGGCCTCGTGCCTCGTGCCTACGCCTTCACCCAGGTCTCCGAGTACGCCAGGAACGCCGTGCTGCTGTCCTTCTTGCCGGCGAACTCGCGGGGGAACGGTTTGCCCGCCACACCCTTCCCGTTGACGGAGACCTCCACGCCGCGCACGTCTACGAACAGCGAGAACATTTCGTGTTGACCGGTGGCGGACTTTTCCTTGGGCATCTCGACGATGTACACGTCGCCCAGGTCCTTCCAGGCCAGGCTGACCTGGCCAACCGTGCTGCGGAACCACTCCACGTGCGACGTCGCACCGTCTCCGGCGCGCATGAAGTCCCAGCCGGGCACCATGCGGATCGAGGAGAGCCCCTTGATTCCCTTGAATGCGCCGAAGTTGGCCACGAACCCGTCACGCAGGTAGCCGGCCATCGGCTCGTTGTCGGTGATGCACAGGTTCGGCTTCGCCGCGCTCTTGCCATCACCGTGCGGGTCCTGCAGGATGAAGGCGGCATGGCCGCGTCCCTCCGGCGACAAGACCACCCGGAAATAGCTGATCAACGTAACGTACGGACCGTCCGCGGTCTCCCTCAGGTACATGCCGGGGTTCTCGCCGGACCAGTCCACCTTTCCGGGGTTGATTACGGGGCGGGTCATCTCGGGCCTCCTCTTCGTGAGTGGACCGGAAGTGTAGCCTGCATTTGTCACGAGGGCGCGACGCGCCCGCGCGCACAGGCAGCCGTTCTTCCCGCCGACGCCGGGGAAAGGCTGGTTGCGGGGTTGCCGCTGCGCTAGCCGTTCCGGACCGGTAAACTGCTCACTTGCAGCAACGACCCGCCGCCTCTCGGGAGCAAGACGATGACGATCACCGCAACCAGCATCGATTCGAACGCGGTCGGAGATCCGGCGCGCTTTCTAACGCTCGCCGAGCTGGAACGAAGGCTCGACGGCCTGCCCCGCGCACCCGCGGATGCGGGCCGTGTCGCCCTGGTCGTGCGGCGCGGCGCCGGCGGTGTGCGCGAGGTCCCCGATCAAGTCCAGCTGTCGTTGGACGTCGGGGTCGAGGGGGACGCCTGGGGCCGGCGGGCGGAGAGGGACCCGCAGATGCAGATCGCGGTCATGCAGCCGGACGTTGCGCAGTTGATAGCCAACGGCCAGCCGCTCACGTTGTTCGGCGACAGTCTGTTTCTGGAACTGGACCTCTGCGCAGCGAACCTGCCGGCAGGAAGCCGCTTAACCGTCGGGGCCGCGCTCCTCGAGGTCACGCCGGCGCCTCACAACGGCTGCCGCAAGTTCAACGCCCGGTTCGGGCCAGACGCGCTTCGCTTCGTGTCGAGCAAGGAATGGCGGCATCGCAATCTGCGTGGGATCTACATGCGGGTCATCGAGCCAGGCGCCGTGCGGCCGGGCGATTCGGTCGCTGTGCTGGGGAGGATCCAGGGGCTCAGCATCCTGGGGCCTAGCCCCTCCTGCCGCACCAGCTCCTCGAAAGCCTCCGCCGGCACGGGCCGGCTGAACAGGTAGCCCTGGTAGGTATCGCACTCCAGCTCCTGCAGCAGCTCGAGCTGCTCGCGCGTCTCTACACCCTCCGCGGTGACGGTGATCCCGAGGCTGCGCGCCATGGCGACGATGGCGCGCACGATCGCCACGTCGTCGGGATCGGCGGGAATGCTGCCGATGAAGGACTGATCGATCTTGATGCAGCGCACCGGCAGGCGCTTGAGGTAGGTGAGGCTGGAGTACCCAGTGCCGAAATCGTCGATGGCAAGCTGCACGCCCAGCGCTTCCAGGCGCGATGAGGGCATCGGTCACCTCGACGGCCTGCTCGATGAGCAGGGTCTCGGTGATCTCGAGCCCGAGCTGCGAGGGCGGCAGGCCGCTGCGATCGAGCGCGTGAACGACCACGTCGAACAAATCGCGATGCAGGAACTGGCGCGCCGAAACGTTCACGGACAGCAGCAGCGGCCCCAGCCCCTTGCGCTGCCAGGCGGCGGCCTGCGCACAGGCCGCCTCCAGCACCCAGCGGCCGATGTCCACGATCAGCCCGGTTTCCTCGGCGACGGGGATGAAGCTGTCCGGGCCGGTGGTGCTGCCGGGCCCGTTCCAGCGCAGCAGGGCCTCCATGCCGAGGATGCGCCCGCTGCGCACGCATACGGCGGGCTGGTAGTGCAGCTGCAGCTCTTCGCGGCTCAGAGCCTGGCGCAGGCCGGCTTCCACGTACATCCGGTCCGAGGTGCTGACCGACATGTCCTCGCGGTAGAACTGATGGCCGTTGCGCCCTTCCTGCTTGACCCGGTACATGGCGATGTCCGCGTTCTTCAGCAGCTCGTCCACCTCGGCACCGTCGCGGGGGAACACCGTGATCCCGATGCTGGTGCTGACGAAGATCTCGCGGCCGTCGATGTGCATCGGCGCAGCCACCGCCTCGCGCACTTTGTGCGCCACCGTGACCAGGCGCGCGCTGCTCGGCACGCCCTCGACGATCAAGGTGAACTCGTCCCCACCCAGGCGCGAGATGGTGTCGACCTCGCGCAGCTGTTCCTTCAGGCGGGTGGCCACGATCTGCAGGACCTTGTCGCCCGTGCTGTGGCCCAGCGTATCGTTGATCTGCTTGAAGCGGTCGAGGTCGAAGAACATCAAGCCGATCATGGCGCCGCTGCGCCTGGCCCGCGCCATGGCCTGATGCAACCGGTCCAGGAACAGGCTGCGGTTGGGCAGCCCCGTGAGCACGTCGTACTGGGCCAGCTGCGCCAGCCGCTCCTCGACCTCCCGGCGCTGCGCCTCCTTGTCCATCGCGTCCAGCGCAAAGGAGATGTTGCTGGCCATTTCGACCAGCAGGTTGACCAGCTGCTCGTCGAAGAAATCCGTGACCGACGAGCACAGGAACAACGTCCCGACCACTTCGCCGCGCTGGCGCAACGGGAAGTTGGCCAAGGCGTGCAGGCCGCGGCCGAGCAAGGCGCTGCGCCAGGGCAGCGTGCGCGGGTCCAGCGAAACGTCGTTGCATACCACCGGCTGCCCGCTGCGCAATGCCGTCCCCGTCAGCCCCGTGCCTTCGGGGATGTCCGGGTCGGCCGAGATCCGCACGGTGTCGATGTAGTCGCGGAACACCCCGGCGGCCGCGGCCGGCCGAACCCACTTCGACTGCGGGTCGGTCATGAGGATGCAGGCGAGCTCGAAGTTTCCGTATTGCGCGGCGATGCGGCAGACCTGGTCGAACAGGCTCTGCGGTCGGCGAGCCGGGTAATCGCGCGGTTGGTCTGGGACAGCGCCGCGTACAAGTTCGACAGGCGGATGATCTTCTGCTCGGCGAGCTTGCGCTCGCTGACGTCGCGGGCGATCGCCTGCACTGCCGGCTGGCCCTCGTACAGGAAGTACCTGGATGACACCTCCATGTGCCCGGCGGAGCCGTCCATGCGCACGTACTTCATCTCCATCGCGCCCAGCGTCAGCCGATGCTGGACGATGCGCGCTACGCGCTCCCGGGCGAAATCGCGCTGGTCCGGATCCACGAAGTCGTAGACGGACCTGCCCAGCAAGTCGGCTGGTTGCGCGGCGCCGATCAGCCGCGCCGTTGCCGTATTGGCGAACACGATGCGCCCGTCGCAGTGGACCAGGATGGCGTTGGGGGAGAGCTCCACCAGCTCGCGATAGCGCTCCTCGGCCTGCTTGCGCACCATGAACTGCGCGATCTGCCTGCCCACGGCACGCGCCGCGCCGCTAAGAGCCAGATCTGGCGGCCATATGCGCCGCGCGAAGAACTCCATCGCGCCCAGCGTGCGGTTACCGGAGGAAATGGGGAAGGCGAAGGCACCCGTGAGCCCGCACCTGAGCGCTGCCGGACCGCGCTCCAGACCTGGAATCGGCGGCGATGTCGGTGATCCAGCTCGACTCGCCGGTCTCCAGCACGTGTCGCACCAGACCCTGGCCTGCCGCGCGAATGCGTTTCGCGTGCGTCCAGGCGATGAACTCGCTGTCGCGCAGTTCCGGGCGGCACCACAGCTCTGCGCAGGTGTAGGACTGGTTGTGCGCGCCATGCTGCCAGCGCGCGCCATAGTCCCAGCCCATGGTCCCGCACACCGACTGAATGATCCGCGGCACCGCTTCGCTCAGTGCGTCGGCGTCCGACAGGATCTGCGCGACCGCATGCTCGATGGCCTGGCGCTGCTGCTCCTGCTTGTGCTCGGTGATGTCCTTGCCGATGCCGCGATAACCCCTGAAGCGGCCCTGCGTGTCGAACACCGGCTCGCCGCTGACGCTGATCCAGCGGAACTGGCTGTCGGCACTGGACGCAGATACTCGAAATCGTAAAACGGCTGGCGGGCCAGCAGCGCGGCTTTATGCGCCTGCCATTGCGCGTCGCTTACCCCATGGCAAGGCATCTCCCAGCGTGTCTTGCCCACGTAGCTGGTGGGACGGATCCCAGGGCGCTCCGGGAACCCGCGCAAATTCGCGGTGAAGCGGAAGTTCTCGTCCTGCTCCCAGTACCAGTCGGAGGAGAACCGCAGCAGACTGCGGAAGCGGTCTTCGCTCTCGCCGGTGGCGCCGGGCTGGCGCGGGGCGTGGAGAAGACTCGCCCTCCGGCGCGACGCCGGCCCGCCGGCTCGGTGGATTTTCCTGGCGTCGAGCCGGGGCCCTGGGGCACCCGCTCGACATGATCCGCGCGCTTCGACAATCTATACAACCTTTGACTAGGCGTGGAACCTGGTTGGACTGTGCGCCGGCGCAGGCGAAACCGCAAGGGGCGGATGCCACCAGCGGCCGGGGCCACCTCGTCTACTCTGAATATCGGCAGAATCGCTCGCGGCTCGGCTCCGCAGCCGGCGCTACTCGCGCCTGGCGCCGTAGAACAACACCCAGAGTGTCAAATCGCCGCTGAAGTCGACGAACCGGTGATGCTCGCCCGCAGCTGCGAACAGCGCATCGCCCGGCGTGAAATCCACCCGCTCACTCTCGCGCACGAACGTTCCGTTGCCGCGCACGACGAAGTACAGCTCGTCGCGGTCGTGCGGCACCTGGCTGTCCGCACCGGCCGGCGCATACAGGCGCAACTCCACCTCGCCCGAGTCGAACGCGAGCTTGGACAGCCGGCCCGGGGCAGCGGCGCCGCAGCCATGTCCGCAGCCCTCGTGCGCGTGGGGATCTTCATCGGGTTCGACTCCGCTTCGCGGCTCACCGCCGCATGATACTGCAGCGCGACAGCGCTGAGAAATCTCACAGAATGTGAGATTTACGGCGTCGCATCGGAGCGACGTGCGCCGACCGGATGATCGCACGAAACCTCAGTGTCATAGAGCGCAAATATTCTGGTCAGGCGCCGCTCCTATCATCTCTCGGCAAACTACGCGTGGAGGCGCACGAGAATGTCCGATCCGTTCGAGCATACCCGCCGCACGTTTCTCAAGCACAGCGCAGCCGTGGGTGCCGCGGCGCTCACCGGCCTGCCGGGCATCCTGCGGGCGCAGCAGGCCCCCGGGTTGATCGCTGCGAACGGCGTACGCCCGGCGCCCGCTCTGGGGGCTGCAGATCGGCGACGTGCTGGCCGACCGCGCTATCGTGTGGAGCCGGGCCGACCAGCCAGCGCGCATGTACGTGGAATGGGCCCTGAGCGATCGGTTCACGGACGCTACCACGATGGTGCGCGGTCCGCTCGCGCTGCCCGATGTGGGCGACCTGACCAGCCGGGTGGACCTCGCAGGACTCCCGGCCGACCGCGAGATCTTCGTGCGAGTGACCTACGAGAGCCTGGACAGCGCCAAGACGCTCAGCGAGCCGATCGTCGGACAGTTCCGCACTCCTCCGGATCCATCCGGGCGTGGGAGTCGGCGCCGTGACGTCCGCTTCCTGTGGGGCGGCGACACCGCCGGTCAGGGCTGGGGCATCAATCCAGAGTTCGACGGTATGCGCTGCTACCGGTCCATGCTCGCCACCGAGGCCGACTTCTTCATCCATTCCGGCGACACCATCTACGCCGACGGTCCGATGGTCAAGGAGGTCACCGCGGGCGGCGTGGTGATCTGGAAGAATGACTTCCTCGGCGAAGTGCCCGAGAAGCTCAATGTCGCGCAGACCCTGCGCGAGTTCCAGCGCAATTACCTGTACAACCGCTACGACACGCACGTGCGCGAGTTCAGCGCACGCATCCCGCAGATCTGGCAATGGGACGATCACGAGGTGACCAACAACTGGTCGGACGCCAAGGTGCTCGACGCCCGCTACACCGAGCCCGGGATCAACGTTCAGCTGCTGGCCGCGCGTGCCACTCGGGCCTTCCTCGACTATGCGCCGATGCGCTGGTACGGCCAGCAGGAGTCCGAGCGCGTCTACCGCCATATCCCCTATGGGCGCGACCTGGACGTATTCGTGGTCGACATGCGCAGCTATCGCGGGCCCAACAGCGCCAACCTGCAGCCCGCGCCCGGGCCCGACACCGCGTTCCTCGGGCAGACGCAGATCGAGTGGCTGAAACGCAAGCTCGACGCCTCACATGCGACCTGGAAGGTCATCGCCGCCGACATGCCGATCGGATTGCAGGTCCCCGACGCGCCGGGCAAGTGGGAAGCGATCGCCAACGGCGATAACGGCCAGGCGCTGGGGCGGGAGCTGGAGATCGCGGAGCTGCTGCGCTTCATCAAGCGCAGGAATGTCTGCAATGTCGTCTGGCTGACCGCCGATGTGCACTACTGTGCCGCCCACTACTATGACCCGAACCAGGCCCAGTTCCAGGACTTCGATCCGTTCTGGGAGTTCGTCTCCGGCCCGCTCCACGCCGGCAGCTTCGGCCCGAACGCGCTGGACGCCACCTTCGGCCCGCAGGTCAAGTTCTTCAAGGCGCCCCCGGCCGGCCAGGTGAATCTGCCGCCGAGCGCCGGCCTGCAGTTCTTCGGTCAGGTCGACATCGACGCGCGCAGCAAGGACATGGTGGTGGCGTTGAAGGATATCGACGGCAAGGAAGTGTTCAGCCAGCGCCTGCACGCGAAGCCATGCAAAGGCTGGGGCCGCGACGACGACTAGGGATTGAACCGCCAAGCCTGCCTCGACTGCGATCGGGGGGACGCCAAGAAAAAGCGTGACCTCAGTAGAACGTACCGACGTAGAAGTAGACGGTGTTGAGGCCGGCGTCGAAGGCATGCCCGTAGGCCAGGTAGACGGGGCCCAGCGCCGTGTCGGCACCGAGGAACACCGCGGCCGCCGGCAGCAGTCCTACCGCCGGAGAGCCGTCCAGCCGCCCGTACACCTGCCCGGCTTCCAGCGACACGCCTGCGTACAAGCCCTTCAGCAGGACCGGCACGTCGGCCAGACGGTAGTAGTAGGCGGCGCGGCCAAACACGGACTTCTGGCCCTGCAGCTGGTTGATCAAGTAACCGGACAGGTTGAACAGCCCGCCCAGGTACATCAGGTCGTAGATCGGCAGCTCGCCCTCGGTCGCACCGCCTCCCTTCAGCTGCAGCTGAAGGGTATGACGCCCGGCGCTGAATGCCGTCGCCGCGCCGAAGGCCGCTTTCTGATACTCGACGTCGGCACCAAGGATGGAAAGAGAGTCGCGGTACATCGCGGACAGGAAATAGCCGGAGCGGGGGAAACTCGCGCTGTCCAGCCGATCTACGTTGAAAGTGCCCACGACACCCGCCGCGGAGAACTGTCCAGGCGGGAAAGCCGGCACCGCGATGCTGGGGTCGTAGCGCATCTGCGCGCGGTCCAGGCCCAGGCGCAACTCCGCGTAGCGGCCGAAGGTCCAGCCCAGATCGAGCTCGCCGCCGAACGACTGAATCCGGTAGCTGGCCGCAGCCTGGTTGCCGATGAAGAGGTTCTGGCTGGTCTGGCCGACGAAGAGGATCGGAGCAACGAACAACCCCTGCCCCAGCCAGACCGGCTGGTACCACTCGCTGCGCAGGCCGGTGGTCTGACCCAGCGAAAAATCGTTGCGCCATTCGGCGCCCAGCTGTTGAGCCAGGTGCGCCGGTAGCTGCCGAGCAGGTTGAAATAGGTGTCCTCCTTGAAGTCGGTCGCCAGCTGCAATCCCAGGCGCAAGTAGCCCGGACCCCAAGGCTTCTCGCGGGGCGTGATCACCAGGGCCCGCTGGCCGTCCGGCTGATCCTCGTAGCGGTAGTCGATGCGCTCGTAGTCGCCCTCTCCGAGCAGGGCGGAGATCTCGCTGCGGACGCGCTGCTCGTCGAGCTCGCCCTTGCGTTGCTCCACCGAGAACTTCTCCTTCACGTAGGCGGGGTTGACGTGTCGGAGCTGGCTTGCGTCGACCTCGACCCGGGCGACCTGCGAACCCGCTTTGGAGCGCGCGCGCTGGGCCTCACGCAGTGCGGCGTACTGCTGCGCCGTCAAGCTCAACGCCAGCAGCCTGTCCTGCATCGCGCGCGCGGCCTTCTCGCCGATGGGCACCAGTTCCGGACCCTTGCCAAAGTCCCCGCTGGAGAACCCTTCCACCTTCGGACTGATGTGCACGTCGCCGGGCTTGAGCGCTTCCCGGGACGCGTACACGTTCAGGTCGAGCAGGATGTTCACCATCTGCTGCGCCACCGCGACAGGATTGGCAAGCTGGGCGGTGGTGGGGGTTGTGGTCGTGCCCAGGTCCACGGCGATGACGACGTCCGCCCCCATTGCGCGCACCGTCTGCACCGGCAGGTTCTGCCGCAACCCCCCGTCGACCAGCAGCCGGCCGTCGATGGTCTCCGGCGTGAAAGCGCCGGGAACCGCCATGCTGGCGCGCATGGCGGCGGCAAGCTCGCCATGATCGAGTATGACCAGCTCTCCGTTCGTGAGGTCCGTCGCCACCGCGCGGAACGGGATCTGCAGGTCGTCGAAGCTGCGGACCCCGACCGCGCTCGTCGTCAGCCGGCGCAGGAGGGCGTTGACCTCCTGCCCGGCGAAGATGCCGCTGGGCACTTTGACGCCGCCCTTCCCCACGCCCAGCTCGAGGTCCCATAGCCCGCGCAGATCCTCACGCTTGCGATCGAACGACTGGTCCTGGCGGGGCGCGCTGTCCTGGAACACCGTGCCCCAATCGGCGCCGAGCACCACCTTCTCCATCTCCTCCGGGGACATGCCGCTGGCGTAGACGCCGCCGATGATGGAGCCCGCGCTGGTGCCGGCAATGCAATCGATCGGCACGCGCAGCTCTTCCAGCACCTTCAGCACGCCGACGTGGGCCCAGCCCTTGCCGCCGCCGCCGGCGAGCGCCAGCCCGATCCGCGGGCGGCCCGTGACCTCCTGCGGCTGGCCGCAGCTTGCGGCGGACCAGGCGTCGCCGGCAAGAGGAGCTCCGATCAGCAGCGCCAGCGACAGGCAAACCTTGCCCCCTCGACAGGGCGTGAGCTTTGGCGTCGACGTCATGGGTCTCACCGATTCAGCAGGCGACGCGCTGAATCATACCGGCATCGGCGGACGCAGAAGCGCGCCTGGACCGGCTATCATCCGGTACGGATCTCTCCCACGAGGCTCCCATGGCCATCGACCTGCAGAAAGCCGCTGACACCCTGGTACACGATCACGCCCGCAAGTCCAATCTGGTTCCCTTCGCACGCGCATGGGGGGCGAGCGACCTTGCCGGCGCCTATGCCATCCAGGAGGCGTTCGTGCAGCGCCTGCTGGCATCGCACGGGAAGCGGGTCGGCTACAAGATCGGGTTGACCTCCAAGCGCATGCAGCAGATGTGCAGCATCGACCATCCGGTAGCCGGGGTGGTCCTGGAACGGCGTCTGCTGCGCAGCGGTGCGCAGCTCGAGCTTTCCAGCCTGGTGCGGCTGGGCATCGAGTTCGAGATCTGCGTGCGCCTGGGCCACTCGCTGCCGCCACGCGCGCTCCCCTACGAGATGGACGAAGTAGCGGCGGCGGTGGATGCGGTTGCGCCGGACTATGAAGTCATCGACGACCGCAACTCGCCCTACCCGCTCGACATGCTTTCGCTGGTGGCCGACAACGCGTGGAACGAGGGCATCGTGCTCGGGCAGTGGTGCACGAGCTGGCCCGATCTGGCGGGCGCGCGCGGCATCGTCGAGCTGAACGGGGAGGCGATCGACGAAGGCCACGGCCGCGACGTGCTCGGGCACCCGTTCGAGCCGCTGCGCTGGCTGGCCAATCACCTGAGCAGTCAAGCCCAGACACTGCATGCCGGGGAGATCGTCTCCACCGGCAGCCTCGTCACCACGCGCTTCCCCAAGGCCGGGGAGCACTACCGCTTCACCGTCGAGGGGATCGGGTCGGTGGAGGTGGGCTTTAGTCTCTTAGGATCTCAGATCTAGGGCAAGCCCAAACCCCCTGGCTCCTCCCACCTTCCCCCTATCCAGTACGCGCCATCGATCTGGAACTGGTTCCGACAGCTTCCAACTGCGATCTTGGCGAGTGAAGTCCACAATCCCGTGCAGCGCCGTTTCGGAAGTGCGCTGCCAAGCGCTCGACCAAACCGATGAGGCTGTAGTCGGTGGCAGCTCGCTGGCCCAGACATTGGCGGGTCGGGATACCGATTCGATCTCGGCCATTTTCAGTCAACTCGGCGCGCTTGGGTGTTAGTGAACACCGCACGCGTCGCAGCAGCTCGGCGGCGGCCTTCATTCCCAGGATCTCTTCCAAGCAGCAGCGGAAATGGGTGTTGAGGTTGTCCAACACCAGATGCACCCGCCGCGCCGAGCCGTAGAGGCTCTTCCAGCAGCTCGCGCACGAAGCCAACGAAGTCTGCTTTTGCGCGCCGCTCGGTCACGGCTACGGTGCGCTGCGCCGCCCTTGGGTTCGACCGCCATGAACAGGTTGCAGGTGTTCCCGCGCACGTACGCGTAGTCTTACCGCGCGGGGATCCCGGTGCGCATCGGCAAGGGCGCCCTCGAATCGCCTAGCAGCTGCGTGCTCTTCTTGTCCAGGCAGATCACCTGTTCGTCGCGCCGCAGCGGTCGGGCGTACAGCTTCAGCAGCTGGTACATGCGCTCTCGGTACTCCTGGGTCAGCTCGCCCACGCACCACATCAACTTGCGCCAGGGTTCGAGGCAGTTTTTTTTAGCAGCCGGCGGACGGTCTCGCGACTGATCTGCTTCATCCCAGCGTTGGGCCCGGTCCACTTGCTCCAGCAGCACCAAGGTCAGCGGGGCGCCCCAGCGGGGGGCTGGGAACAGGCCAGCGCCGCAGTCTCAGCTATCGCGCCTCGGATCGCACTGGCGTCGGCTTTCCCGGGCGCTGCACATCGCAGAGCGCCTGCTCCACCCCGCCCTCGACATACGCCCGCACGCGTGCGCCAGATGACCGTCGCGGCTGACGCCCAGCACTGCCATCGATCTTGCGCCTGTGAGACCTTCGCGTCTAGCGCGGCCAGGATATGGGCGCGGTTGATCTCCTGGGCGTGGTGCAAGCCCTTGGAGCGGGTCTCTGCAATCACTCGTCGGTCCTTGTTCGACAGGCGCAACTCGGTCTCGGCGCATATCGATACCGCTCCTTACCAGGGTCAGAGAGATCGCTATCTGCTCCTGTCTGCGTTATTTGACGGCTTCATGTCCTAGCCCAGCTAGATCCTCATATGCCCCCGATCCCGTCGTGCTGGCCCGCATCCAGTTCGGACTCAACATCGGTTTCCACATCCTGTTTCCAACGATCACGCTGGCGCTCGCCTGGGTGCTCGTGTACCTGCGCGTGCGCATCGCGCGCGGCGGCCCCGCCTGGCTCACGGAAGCCTACCGGCTGTGGGTCAAGATCTTCGCGTTATCGTTCGCGCTGGGCGTGGTGTCCGGCATCACGATGAGCTTCCAGTTCGGCACCAACTGGCCGGGGTTCATGGAGCGCGCCGGCAACATCGCCGGGCCGCTGCTCGGCTACGAGGTGCTCACCGCCTTCTTCCTGGAAGCCACCTTCCTGGGAGTCATGCTGTTCGGGCACGGCCGCGTACCGGGCTGGGCGCACACGCTCTCGGCGATCCTGGTCGCAGCGGGGACCACCGCCTCGGCGTTCTGGATCCTGGCGCTCAACTCGTGGATGCAGACCCCGCAGGGCTTCACCATCATCGACGGCCGCCTGCATGCACTGGACTGGTGGGCCATCCTGTTCAATCCCAGCTTTCCCTACCGGTTCACGCACATGATGGTGGCCTCGGGGCTGACGGTGGCGTTCCTCATCGCCGGCATCTCGGCTTTCCAGCTCCTGCGCAGCCGGGATCTCGCACCCGCCCGCTGGATGTTCCGGCGCGGCGTGCTGCTGGGGGCCGTGCTGACGCCGGTGCAGGTCGCGGTCGGCGACCTGCATGGGCTCAATACCCTCGAGCATCAGCCCGCCAAGATCGCGGCCATCGAGGGCGTCTGGCACACCGAGCGCGGGGCGCCGCTGCTGCTGTTCGCGCTCCCCAACCAGGAGCAGCAGCGCAACGACTATGCCGTCGCCATCCCCAAAGGTGCGAGCCTGATCCTGACCCATGAGGCCGATGGGGAAGTCAAAGGCCTGAACGAGTTCGCCGGCAAGCATCCTCCGGTGGCGCCCGTGTTCTTCGCCTTCCGCGTGATGGTCGGCGTGGGGATGCTGATGCTGTCGCTGTCGTGGCTCGGCGCCTGGCTGTTGCTGAGGCGGCGCGAGGTCCCGCGCTGGCTGCTGCAGGTCTTCGCCGGGATGGCCTTCTCCGGCTGGGTGGCGACGTTGGCCGGCTGGCTGGTGACCGAGATCGGGCGGCAGCCCTATGTGGTCTACGGTCTCCTGACCACCGCGGAGACCGCCTCGAGCGTGCCCGCCTCGCACATCGCCCTGACGCTGGCCGCCTACGCGGTGGTGTACGGGCTGCTGCTGGTCTCGTACATGGTCGTGGTCACACAGCTTGCGCGCAAGGACGCCGACGGGGGCTCGGCGCTCGCGACGCCCGGCTCGACCGTCGAACCCAGTCTAGCCGGAACGAAATAGACAGGAAGGAGCACACGCATGCAGCTCGACCTGCCGCTGGTGTTCATGGCGCTGATGGGAGCGGCCATCCTCGCCTACGTGATCCTGGATGGCTTCGACCTGGGTGTAGGGACGCTGCTGCCGCTCGCCACGCGCGAGGAGCAGGACATGATGGTGGCCTCCATCGGCCCGTTCTGGGACGCGAACGAGACGTGGCTGGTGCTGGGCGTGGGCATCCTGCTGGTCGCCTTCCCGCTTGCGCACGGCATCATTCTTTCCTCGCTCTACCTGCCCGTCGCGCTGATGCTGATCGGCCTGATTCTGCGCGGCGTGGCCTTCGAGTTCCGCGTGAAGGCATCCGGCTGGCACAGGGAGCTGTGGAACCGGCTGTTCTTCGTCGGGTCGCTGGTGGCCGGCTTCGCCCAGGGTGTGATGCTGGCGGGTGTGATCACCGGGTTCGCCGAAGGCATGCCCTTCGTGCTGTTCGCGCTGCTGGTCGGCGCCGGGCTGGCCGGGGGCTATGCGCTGCTGGGCGCGACCTGGCTGGTCCTCAAGACCGAGGGCGATCTGCAGGCGCGGGCGCTGCACTGGAGCAAGCTCGCGGTCGTGCTCGCGGTCGCGGGGGTAGCGGCGATCAGCCTGGCGAGCCCGCTCGCCAATGCGGGCATCATGCAGAAGTGGTTCGCCTGGCCGCGCTTGCTGTGGCTCGCCCCGCTGCCGCTCGCCACCGCCGCGGCGTTCGTCGGCATCTGGCGCTCCATCACGCGGCTGCAGAGCGGTCAATCCACGCGCGAATGGCTGCCCTTCGTGCTATCGGTGTGGGTGTTCGTGTTCGCGTATGCGGGGCTGGCCTACAGCCTGTTCCCCTATCTGGTCGTGGACCGCATGACGATCTGGCAGGCCGCGGCCGCGCCCGAGTCGCTGCGGTTCGTGTTTGTCGGCACCTGCTTCGTGCTGCCGGTGATCGTGGCCTACACCGTGATCGCGTATCGGGTGTTCTGGGGCAAGGCGCGCAGCCTGACGTACCACCCATAGGCGCAACGCTGGCCGTCACGGCAGGCGAAACCGCGTAAACCACAGAGGACACAGGGCAACACAGAGGCGAACGGACCGAGATTGCCAGAACTCCGACGCCGGTAGTGGCGACCAGCAAGAACTGCTGCGCCGCTCACGTCACCGTTCGTGGCAGGCGCGGTTCGGGTCTGGTTTTCCTCTGTGTTCCTCTGTGTCCTCTGTGTTAGATGCGTTTTGGTTGGCGGTGCGTGCTGGCGTGCCCCTACGCGGCCTTGGCCAACGCCGCCAGGCGGTTCTTCAGCCGCTCGAAATTGCGCAGCGACTGCAGGTGCAGGTACACCAGCTCGAGCTCGTCGGTCTTGGCGAGCGCAGCGAACTTCTCGCCCGTGAGCGCCTTGAGCTTTTCGCGGTTGACTGCCATGAACCCGGCGAGTGAGGACTTCTCGCCCGAGGCCAAGGTGACTTCGGCCTGCATCGGCTCGAGCAGCTCGAGAAAGCTCACGTGCTTGCAGAAGGCCTGCGTCACGCGGAACTGGTTCTGGTACTCCTGCAGGAACTTGAGCACGTTCTCGGTGTAGCCGGAGGGCTTGCCCTCGTCGTCGAACAGGCGCGCGCCCTTGGCCGCCTGGTTGAAACCGGCGAAGGACTCGTCGATGCACAGCGTGAACTTGGCCCCGTCCTCGCTGGAGGAGAACACGAAGGGATAGCGGCGCACGAAAGCAGGCAGGTAGTCGCCGTCCCAGCGTCCATCGGCTTTCAGGAACAGGTTCTCGTTGCCGCGCAGACCGAGGATGACGGCCGGCATGATCTGCTCGCCGCTGCCCGCGAACACGATCGGGTACTCGCGCGCGGCCTGGGGCATTTCCACCGCCATCAGCGGCACCGAGTTGACGCTGCGGCAGAAGCCGTAATCGGCCCCCACCTCGACGGACCAGTTGCCGTGCCGGGCACGGCTGACCGGCACTGCGTTCTCGTAGATCAGAAGTTGAGTTGCCACGGGTCGCTTCCTTCTTCGATGAGGGGTGAAGAATCCGCCCGAAGATGCGGCCGAGCGGGCGGGCACAGGGTCGGCAGGCATGCAAGAGTTGCGCCGGCAGCGGGTATTGTGCCTCAAGGGAGGAAAGAGTTGGGCCGAGAGGCGGGGCGCATTGGCCATCCTCATTCACCCTTACTCTACCCGCCGACCGCCGACCCCCGACCCCCGTCGCGGGCCACGAGCGCGAAAGCGGTCCTTCGTCCCGAGCAGGTCAACGAAGTGGAGGTGCAGCGCTACCTGCTGCACATCCTGGGCACCAGCTGTGTCCACCAGAGGGAGGAGGCCCGGATGGAAGCCAGAGCCACCCTTCGTCCAGGCCAGAAGGGAACCAAGAAGCTCGTCGCGCGCTTCGGCGACCGGCTGATCTGCGTGCGCTATCGGTACGACACCACGCGCCGCAAGCGTTTCACCACCGTCGAACTGATCGTGGACGAGGCGGATTGGACAGCGTCGATTCCGATCCCGGCCGAGGCAGCGCCACCGGTCCCCGCAGAGACGGCGATAGAGATGCCGGCTGGGGCGCCAAAGAAGCCGTACGGCGAGCCGTCCTCCGCAATTCCCGATCTGGTCGGCTTGAGGGTCGGTTTCAAAGAGACGGAGCTGCGGCAGAAGGTAAAGGCCGTGGGAGCCAAGTGGGACCCCGGGCAGCGCCTGTGGATGCTGTGCCGTGACCGCGCGATCGACCTCGGTCTGCAAGAGCGAATCGCCATACTCGCGGGCGAGTAAAGGTTTATGCTATTCGCGACTTGCATCTGACTCCCGATACCGGCATCCAAATGGGGATACGGGAAACATGCTTCGAATGCAAGATACTTGAAGCTTGCTTCGTATATCAGAGACGAAAATTGCCGTCTACTCTATGTTGAACTAAACCGCTTCGCGGTGGTTGTCTGTCTTCAGCATTCGCTGGAGATTGCGCAGTAGTAGTGTGCAAGCGCTGCCGAGTAAGGTGCTGCGATCTGTGTCAGCGTGATCGCGCGGGAATGGTCCCGCGATCACGCGAGAAGGAGACACAGATGGGTGCCTTGCGCAAGCAGATGGACGACGACATGGTGGTGCGCGGGATGGCCGAGCGCACGCGCGAGACGTACTTGAGCGCGGTGGCGGCGATGGCGAAGTACTACCGGCGCAGTCCCGAGCAGGTCAGCGAAGTGGAGGTGCAGCGCTACCTGCTGCACCTGATCCAGGAGCGCAAGTTTGCCTGGAGCAGCTGCAACATCGCGGTCAATGCGCTGAAGTTCTGCTACCACGTCACGCTCAAGCATCCCCAGGCGCAGTTCGAGATCCCGAGCCCGCGCCAGCCGCAGAAGTTGCCCCAGATCCTCGCGCGCGAGGAGGTCGCGCGCTTGATCGAGCTCACCACCAATCCCAAGCACCGCGCCATGCTGATGACCACCTACGGGGCGGGGCTGCGGGTCTCGGAGCTGTGTCATCTGAAGGTGGGCGACATCGACTCGGCGCGCATGACCATCCGGGTGGAGCAGGGCAAGGGCGCGCAAGGATCGCTACACGCTGCTCTCCCCGCGCCTGCTGCGCGAGCTGCGCCGCTACTGGGCGCTGCATCGGCCGCAAGGAGTGGCTGTTTAGCGCCACGCGCGAGCTCGACCAGCCCATCAGCATCACCACGGCCCAGAAGATCTTCTACGCGGCCAAGCGCCGCGCCGGCATCGGCAAGGACTGCGGCATCCACGGGCTGCGGCACGCCTTCGCCACGCACCTGCTGGAAGCCGGCGTGGACATCCACACCATCCAGCGCCTGATGGGGCACGGGCACATCAGCTCGACGCTGCGCTACTTCCACTTGGCGCGCAAGCACCTGGCCGCCACCGCCTCGCCGCTGGAGCTGCTGGAGCATCCCGACACCACGCCCGTGTGAGGGCGCGGGCGTGCACACGCATCCGCGGGCGGCGGATGCGGCAGGCGGGGATGCCAAGCCGACGCTGGCGCACATCGTGCGCCGCCACGGCGCGGGCGATGACAGCAGCACCGGCCGCTTGAGCGCGGTGCAGCAGCGCGCGCTACGGGCCATCGCGCGCTGCCGCACCGCCGAGCTGGGCGGCCACATCGCCCAGTGCGATGCCTGTGGTGAGCGCCAGTATCGCTATCACTCCTGCCGCAACCGCCACTGCCCGCAGTGCCAGACGCTGGCCAAGGAGCGCTGGCTCGCCGCCCGGCGTGCCGAACTGCTGCCCGTGCCCTACTTCCACCTGGTGTTCACCCTGCCCCACGAGCTCAACGCGCTCGCCCAGGGCAACCCGCGGGCGATCTACGGGCTGCTGTTCGCCGCGGTGTCCAAGACCCTGCTCGAGTTCGGCCGCAACCCCCGCTGGCTCGGCGGGCGAGATCGCCGCCAGCTTGCTGCTGCACACCTGGAACCAGCTCCTGCTGCAGCACCTGCACCTGCACTGCCTGGTGGCCGGCGGGGCGCTGGGAGACGATGGGCAGTGGCATCATCCCAAGGGCGGGTTCCTGTTTCCCGCGCACGCGCTCTCGGCGGTGTTCCGCGGCAAGTTCCTCGAGCGCCTGGGCGCGCTGCTGGCCAAGGGCCGCCTCAAGCTCGCCGGCTCCACCGCCGCGCTCGCCCAGCCCAGTGCGCAGCGCCGCTTCCTGGCCACCCTGCGCCAGCACGATTGGGTGGTCTACGCCAAGCGCACGCTCGCCGGCCCCGAGGCCGTGCTCGATTACCTGGGCCGCTACACCACCAAGACGGCGATCTCCAACCACCGCCTGCTCGGCCTGGACGACCAGGGCAACGTGCGCTTCAGCTGGCGCGACCGCGCCCATGGCAACCGCCGCAGGATCATGCAACTGCCCGCCGGGCAGTTCCTCGAGCGCTTCTTGCTGCATGTGCTGCCGCCCGGGTTGGTGCGCATCCGCCACATCGGGCTGCTCGCCAATCGCCACAAGCGCCAGCAGCTCGCCCAGGCGCGCGCCGCGCTGGCCGTGCCCGCGCCCGTCCCCGTCCCAAAGGAGTCCACCCAGCAGCTTTGCCTGCGCGTGCTGGGCATCGACATCGAGCGCTGCCCCGACTGCGGGCTCGGGCGCCTTCGCATCGTGGCGCAGATCCCCGCAGCACACGCTCCATACCAGGCTCGCGCGCCATGACCCGCCTGCCTTGCCACCACCCCGCCCGCCTCAACCGTCTCATCGCCCCGCGCGAGGCGGCCTTGCGCCTCGGCTGCCGCAATTGACCCTGGCATCGCCCTCTGCCATAGTGGCGCCATCGCAACTGCGCTTTGCTGCCCTCATGCCAAGCGCCTACCCGCCCACCGATACGCCCGCACCGACTGCGCGCCACGCTCCCGCGCGGGTCTCAGCGCGTTTCAATCCCCATACAGTCGCGCCCTGAGCACAGCGGTTCAGTTCAACTGATCCTATCCGTCATGCTGGCGCACGACGGATAAAATCCTATTCGTTGGGCGTCATAGCAAGCAACCGTTGGTATTGTTCAGTGGAGCTTACGTCGCATATGAGGAATCGGTGAAAGCCTCATCCGGGATAGGGCGTGCTCTTACGAGGGTAGTCATACTTGCGGCTGCGTTGCTCTCTGCCACTGCACAGGGTGAGACAAACGTGACGCGCCTTGGTGTCCTTCCCCTCGCAAACCCACAAATAGAAGATAGCCTGCGCGACGGACTCCGCGCGCTCGGCTACGTCGAAGGCAAGAACATCTTCATTGAGTGGGTGCGGCCTCCGGAAACAAACGAAGAGAAGCTGCGCCAGCATGCCGTCGAGCTTGCGCGCGCGAAAGTGGACATCATCGTGGCAGTTGGCTCGACGGCTGCACGCGCCGCATTACAGACCACTAAGGTGCCGGTGGTATTTGCGGTAGGTGACCCAGTGGCGGCCGGCTTTCGCGGCGAGTCTCGCAAAACCCGGTGGTAATGGCACCGGGCTGTCCGCCGTGACCACCGAACTAGACGCCAAGCGGCTTGAGCTGCTGAAACAGCTCGTCCCTCGCGCTCAACGCATAGCCTCACTCTTCAACCCTACCAATCCGCTCGCACGTAAGGGGGGACTAAAGAATTCCGCCCGGAACCTCGGCGTAGAAATCGTCAATCTGGAGGCCCGAAACGCGGGAGGAACTCAGGTGCGGCATTACGCTCGCTGCCACATAGCGCAGTTGACGGGGTATTGATCGCGGGCGATTTGCTGCTCTTTGCGAACAAGGCCAAGGTTGCACAAGCGGTGCGCAAGGCCAGAATACCGAGCGTGTTTCCCTGGGCCCAGTACCATGACGATGCGGTATTGATGTCGTACGGACCGAATATGACTGAGGCGATGTACCGCGTAGCCGTCTATGTGGATAAAATTCTCAAAGGTTCAAAACCAGCTGATATGCCGATTGAACAACTCTCCACGTACGAGCTAATTATAGAATATGCGGATTGCACGCGAGATGGAGCTTGAAGTTCCGCAATCTCTACTTCTACGCGCGGACAAGATCATTCGATGAGTGCATGCTTCATTGGGATGACGCCCCAACCCATGCGTCGAGCGGACTGTCAAGCGGCGGCGCTTCGCTTGCCACTTGCCAGCCGCTCACGCAACACGTTGGGCGTCATCGATAGTGGATGCGCAGCCGATCGCGGAAGCCGTGGCACGCGGCACGTGTATGTTCTTATGATGCGAACGGCACTTGTGGGGGGCTGGAACGCGTCCTCGCGAGCGCGCTCATACTTGGCGCGCTGCCTGCTCAGGGTGCGGAGCCCGGACAGCGCACTGTTCGGGTGGGCTTTGTCAACCCGCTTTCCCAATCGGCCCTTCCGCGCGCCTTCACCGATTTCTGGGACCACCTCCGCGAGCTGGGCTGGGTCGAAGGCCAGAACCTCGTCATCGAACGTCGCTCAGCGGACGGCCAAGTCGAGCGGCTCCCACGATCATGCGCGAAGTGATCGGGCGCAGCTAGACCTACTGGTTACCTCGGGCACACCGGCGGCCACTGCCGCCAAAAATGCGACCAGCACCGTCCCAATCGTCGTCATCGGAATGGGGGACCCGGTCGGGCACCGGGCTCGCGGCGAGCCTCGCCAGGCCGGGTGGCAACCTCACCGGCCTTTCCACGCAGTGGGGTCTGAGCTCGTTGGCAAGTGGTTTGAACTGTTGCACGAAGCGATACCACGGCTTGTGTCGATCGCCGTGATCTCGAATCCAGAAAGTTCTATGGTAAGAAGGCCTACAAAAGAATTTCGAGGGATCGCAGCGGATCGAGGGGTGAAGCTTCGCTTCGACGATGTGCGCGAGTCTGCGGCGCTTGCCCGCGCCGTCAAGCAGGCGGCGCAGAAGGCGCAAGCGGCATTAGTGATTTCTGACCCGGTTACTGCAACGGCCCGCAAACAGATCGCTCGAGCTTGCCGCAGAACATCGACTGCCGGCACTATACGTGGGATTTGAATTCATGGACGCTGGTGGATTGATGGCCTATGGGGTGAACAACCGGGCCTTGTACCGCCATGCAGCCGAGTATGTCGATAGGATTTTGCGAGGTGCCCGGCCCGGCGACCTGCCAATCGAGCAACCTACGCAATTTTCTTCCCGGTGAATCTTAAGGCCGCACGCGCGCTCGGGCTTACGAACCCAGACTCTATTTTGCTCCGGGCTGACGAGGTGATCCAGTGAATATGACGCCCAACAAACACCCTGAACCGGACGCCCAAACAGCGCCGCTCCGCTTGCTGTTTGTGCGCCGTCATTTCAAGGCTGCACTACGCAAACTTGCCTATGTGCCGTCCCGGCTTATTGGCCGGCGGCACGCGTCAGCATTTTCGTCGGACGCGATTGCAGAGTTGGCAGGGAAGGCTCCCCCCCATGCCTCTGCGTGCGACCGTCAGAAGCCTTGCTGAAGAAAGCCGCCGTGACCGGCAATGTGATCGGGATTCACATCCGCGTCGGGCGTTAGCCTGCCCGGGCACGCGCGCCTTCGGATTCGCGCCTTCGTACAGATCAATCATTCCGCCGGACACTAAGAGTCAGAGCTTCGTGCTCTAATTCGCATACACCGCTGCACAACTGAGACTTTGATACTGTATCCATTGCTGGTTCCTTTCAATAAATCGAAAGACCACCGATAGATCAATTTCTTCGACAAAGAGATCGACTGATCCGATTGCCGCTCGGTGGGCGCATCAGACCGCGGGACCAAACAGGTATGCTGAAGTAGGGACCAATCCTACATGCTGAACGACATATTCCGAAGGCGAG
>CAWHCG010000011.1:0-42931 GCA_963827575.1 uncultured beta proteobacterium | reverse complement strand
TACAACCGATCGGTCAACACGCAAATCCTGCGACTGCGACGCAAGCTCGAGACCGATCCGGCGAACCCGCGCTACATCCTTAGCGAGCGCGGTGCGGGGTACGTGTTTAGCGTAGCGGTTGAAATTATCTTCTTGACCGACGGGCGTCCCTAACTGCCGTCCCGCTGAGTTCCCGTACTCTCGGGCGTCATCGCGTCGATCTGCGCCAGCCAGCGTCCCCTCAAAGTTACGGCTGCGACCCGATTTCCGATTCTGGGAATCAATGCGTAATTCGGCGGACGGATGGCGCGGTCGACAAGGTCCCCGCTGATCGTGACCGACGCGAATTAACCTTGGCTAAGACTCATGAGCGCTCAAGCCATCATGAATATGCAAGTTCACGCGCCATCGCCGTAACCCAGATCGGCGTGCGCTACCTAAAGTGCAGGACTATGCTGTCCTCGCGGCGCTTCGTCGAGGCTCGACGAGGGTTGGGTGGGGCCGACGCACACCTCAACTTCGAGACTGGGAGGGTGCCGACATGACCTTTTCCCCGCTGCCAGCACGATAATTCTGGATGACGCGCGATTTTGCCGCGTCTGTGGCTCGCCCCTCCGGCACGCGCGCGCCCGAGTTGCGGCCGCGTCAGTGCCGCTGATAGCTGCTTCTGAGACCAAGTGCGGCCCACGCGGCTCACCCCAACGTCCGCGCGAAGCGAGCTTCAGCGAGACGCGCCTCAGGCGTACACGCCGCCGCACCTCGCCGCGAAGATCCTGACATCGCGAAGCGCCCTGGAAGGCGAGCGCAAGCACGTTACCGTGCTCTTTTGCGACATCGCCAATTCTACGGCGCTCGCCGAGCGACGGGGCGCCGAGACAATACACACCATCCTGACCAGTTCTTCGAACTGGCCCTCGGCGAGGTGCACCGCTACGAAGGAACGATCAACCAGTTTCTGGGAGACGGGTTTATGGCCCGTTCGGAGCGCCGGTCGCGCATGAGGACCATGCACGGCGAGCGGTGCTGGCTGCTATGGGGATTCAGCGCGTGATTCGGGAGCAGCCGGTGTCGGAGGGAGATCCGGAGAATCGGCTGACCGTGCGGATAGGCGTGAACACCGGGCCAGTGGTCGTAGGGAAGATTGGCGACAACCTGCGGATGGACGACACGGCCGTGGGAGACACGACGAACCTCGCGGCACGCCTACAGCAGGTGGCGAGCCGGGGACGATCCTGATGAGTGAGGTGACAAATCGGCTGGTCAGGGGGTACGTGCGCGTTGAAGCCTTGCAGCAGGGAGGGGGGGAAGAGGGAAGAAGGAGGGGGGGAGGAGGCCGTTCGCAGTGAAAGGCAAGACCGACCCGGTCATGGCGCACCGGGCTGTCGGCCTTGGGACTCGCCGATCGCACCTAGAGGCGCAGGACGATCGGACCTTGAGTCCATTCGCGGGGCGTGAAAAGGATCTCGCGGTGCTCCAGGACGCGATGGCGCAGGCCGAAGCGGGACATGGGCAGGTCGTGGGTATCGTCGGGGACGCGGGCGTGGGGAAGTCACGGCTTCTGTATGAGTTCCACCATCACCTTGATGACCGGCACGCAATGTACCTGGAGGGGCGTTGTCTGTCGTATGGAACTGCCATGCCGTTTCTCCCGGTGCAGGACATCGTGCGGGCGAACTGTGGGATCACGGATACAGATACGCCGCAGGAGATTGGGAAGCGGGTCCGGATAGCGCTGGAGCAGGTAGGTATGAGTCCAGACGACGGCGCACCCTACCTGCTCCAGCTTCTCGGCGTGAAGGAGGGGACGGAGGGGCTGGCGGGGATCGGGCCAGAGGCGATCAAGGCCCGTATCTTCTCGACCCTCGTGCAGATGAGCGTGGCGAGCAGCCGCCAGCGGCCGATCGTCTTCGCGGTGGAGGATCTGCAGTGGATCGACAAGACGTCGGAGGAGTACTTCACGACGGCAGTCGAGGCGTTGGCGGGCGCGCCGATCCTGCTGGTGACGACCTACCGGCCGGGGTACCGGCCACCGTGGATCGACAGGTCATACGTGACGCAGATGGCGGTGCGCCCCTTGGCGGCGGGAGATAGCCGGAGCGTGGTCGAGGCGGTGATGCAGCGAGCCGAGGCAACGGACGCCCTGATACAAGCGATCGTGGGAAAAGCGGAGGGGAACCCATTCTTTCTGGAGGAGCTCACGCGTGTGTTGCTCGAACAGCACTCGGGTACCGTAACCGCGGTGCCGGAGACGATCCAGGGAGTGCTGCTGGCCCGGATCGACCGCCTTCCGGAAGGGCAGAAGCGTGTGTTGCAGACGGCGGCAGTGCTGGGACGGGAATTCTCGGGCCGATTGCTGCGGGCGGTGTGGGACGGTGCGGAGGACCTCGAGCCGGAGCTGGGGGCGTTGACACGGCAGGAGCTGCTGTACGCACGAGGCGGCGCCGAGGACACGAGCTACGTTTTCAAACACGCTCTGACGCAGGACGTGGCGTACGAGAGTCTCCTGACGGGACGCCGCCACGCGCTCCACGAGGCTGCGGGGCGCGCGCTGGAGGCGATCCACCCCGAGGGCTTGGAGCAGTACTGCGAGCTGCTCGCACATCACTACTCCCATAGCGCGAATGCTGAGAAGGCGCTTGACTATCTTGAGCTGGCAAACCAGAAGGCAGCCAGAGCCAACGCCATGGAGGAGGCCCGCGCCTATTTTGATGAGGCCATGAAGCTCCTGGATACGATGGCCGAGACCGAGGCGAACCAACGGCGGCGCATCGCGCCTTGGTGAACCAGGTGTTGGTCATGTTGCTAACCGCGAAGTTCTCCGTGTATTACGAATTGCTGACCCACCACGAACCGATAGCAGTCAGGTTAGGCGACCCTGGACTGCTGGGAGCGTTCTATGCGCGCCTAGGATACTGCGAGTGGGTGTTCGGCCACTTGGATAAGGCCATCCAAACCTTCGTCAAAGCGGTAGATCTCTGTGAAAGCTCGGGGAGAGCTGAGGATGCTGGGCAAGCGTATAGCCAGTGGCAATGGACTCACGTGTTTAGGGGCGACTATGATCAAGTCCTCGCCTTGAAGGAACGCGCTGTTCGCGTAATGGAGCGACATTTTAACCTTCGCTGGTATGCGTGGGCGTTGGCCGCAGCTTCATGGGCGTATACGTTTCTCGGACGCTGGGAGCACGCGGTGGAGGAAGGCCAAAAGGGGCTGAGGGTGGCTGAGGAATTCTCCGACAACAGCGCGATCTCCTTCGCCGCGTGGAACACCTCGATGGCGTATGCCTACAAAGGCGACCTGGCTGAGGCGCTCGTATATGCCGAGCTGGCGGTTGAGAAAGCCCCGACTCCGGCCGACAAAGCATGGGCGCAAAGCTTCCGTGGATGGGTCTGGTGCCGCGCCGGTGAACCACACAAAGGAGTCGAGATTCTGGGCGCGCTCGTCCCGATGTATCGAGCGGCGGGCTTTGTGCCGGGTGAGATTTTCGCTTTGTTCCTCGGCGAAGGGTATTGGTTGGCTGGGGAGTATGAAAATGCGACGCAGACGCTCGAAGAAGTCCTAAAAATGGCACAGCGTTATGGGCTCAAGTTTCATTTCGGTTGCGCTCACCGCATCCTGGGCGAGATCGCCCTGAAGACCAATCCTGCCCAGGTAGAGGCGCCGCTAGCGGCGCCTCACTTCGCGGAGAGCGTTGCCATGCTGCGAGCTATCAAGGCCGAGAACGAGTTAGCGTTGGCCTATGCGGGCTATGGCCGGCTCCACAAGCAGCAGGGGAGCGTCGGGCAGGCCCGTAACTACCTCACCCGGGCGCTGGAGGTTTTCGAGCGCCTCGGTACGCTGATCGAGCCCGACAAGGTCAGACAGGAGTTGGCGGAACTGCCTTCAGCCCACGCTTCATCTCGGCGGCAGAGGCACCAGTGACGGCAGGTAGCGACCGGAAAAGGCCGTCAACGCTAGGGAACCCCTAGACAAGTCTGCCACTCTGATGTACATGCCTTGGTTCGGTGGCAACATCTGCCCCTGCGGCTTCAAGTCGCTCTAATGCCTCTGCTGCGCCAGCTAGGCGATGGCTGCGACGGCAACGGCCTCGAGGCGTATCCATAGGCACGCACCCTTGCTGGCCTTGTCTATGGCGGCGAGCTGCTCCACGTGCGCGGCGAGCTCTCAGGCGTTGCCGCCAACAACACGAGCTCAGGTGACTAATCGACTTCCGTTTCGCCTGCTCCCGGGTCGCCGGACCCAGATCCATAAGGAGCGTCTCCTGGCCGCGGGTCATGGAAGATAGACCTCCGCCAGCGGCTCGGCGTCGAGCAGCGCGCCGTGCAGGGTGCGCGCCGAGTCGTCGACCTGGTAGCGCTCGCACAGGGCATCCAGCCCGTTGCGCTTGCCCGGATGCAGGTCGCGCGCCATGCGCAGCGTGTCGGTGATCTGCGGGCAATTCTCTGCGACCGGGCTGCAGGTCCATCAACCGCAGCTCGTGGTCGAGGAAGCCCACGTCGAACGGCGCGTTGTGGATCATCAGCTCGGCGCCGCGGACGAACTCGAGGAATTCGTGCGCCACCTCGCGAAACCGCGGCTTGTCCTGCAGGAACTCCGCGCTCAACCCGTGCACCTCCAGCGCACCCAGCTCGATCTCGGGCTCCCGGTTGAGGTAGCGGTGGAAGTGGTTGCCCGTCAGGCGCCGGTACACGATCTCCACCGCGCCAATCTCGATGATCCGATGGCCGAGCACTACTTCGAGCCCGGTGGTTTCGGTGTCGAGGACGATTTGTCTCATGCCGATCCCAACTACTGGTCAGATCCGCACGACTAGGCGCGGGCGCTAGAAGGGTTGCGATTGACCCGCCGCATCATGAGCCAACCAGCGTTGAAGCGCTTCGTGCTCGCCGAGGTCTTGCCGGGTCCGCAGGCGGCGAGCGATCAGGAGCTGTTCGACTATGCCTGCGCCAACGCCAAGACCGACCACCATCCGGTGGGCACCTGTCGCATCGGCCCGGCGAGCCGGCCGACAAGCGCGGTGACACCAGACCTGCGGGTGATCGGTCTCGAGCGCTTGCGCATCATCGACGCCTCGGTACTGCCGCGGGTGCCCTCGTGCAACACCAACGCGCCGGCCATCATGGTCGCCGAGAAGGGCGCCGACTACGTGCTGGGGAAGCTATGAGGCCCCTGTCTTCAAGCTTCGACATACGGCCACCTAAACTAAGGAAACAGCCGGCGTCCCTGCGGACACCGGCTCCTGAGCGAGCCTGCGAAGCGTCGGTTCGGCCGATCAGAGCGTCGTTCCCGACTTCGCTCGGCGTGTGCAACCCTCACAGACCGAAGACCTCGGTCCGAACGACGAGGGCTGTGCGACCAGCAACAAGGTGGCGAAGAAAGGGCCGGTCTCCCTGCGGACACCGGCCTTGCGCTTCGCTGCCCAGTGGCGGCTTATGCTCGTATTTGCAGAACGCCGTCGCCGTCGTATCTCGCAAAATCGAGCAGGTCATCGACGGGCAGCATGAAGCCCTATCGTTTATTCTATACACCCGCGATGTGCATGCCGAGCAGCGTCGATTGACCCGTTGCCACGACTGGACTACCGCTATATCCACCCATGCTGGACCCGCCGCTTACGATGGTCCACTCGACCACTGTCGCGTGCAGCGGCTGGGGAGGCGAAAGAAGATCGAATTTCGGAAGAGTCATGCCAAACTTTGATCAGTCTAAAAGCTCGATCCCGTCCGGCGTGACCATGACCGCCTTGTCCGGAACTTCGGACCGCGCCATATCCGCCGCTCCGACGGCGAGCGTCCCGAGCACACCCGCGAGCGCAGCCCCGTCTGTAACCTCAGCCAGAGCAGCATCGACTGGATTGCTTGTCGCTGTTCAGGAGCCGCCCGCGCCATACACTCAAGGTGGCCAATTCGCCCGGCGCCCCCTCTCCAGCGCGCTCGTGCACCTTGGCGCCAACCGCAGGGGTGCCAGGCGGGCTGGGGGAGCGAGAGAGCGCAAGGACATGACGACAGCTCAACGCATAACGCTTGTCGTCCAGCGGGGCGCTCACTTCGCAGGTCAAGACCCCTCGTTCTAGGTGACCCGTGCGATCAGCGACGAGCACATAGCTTCGCCCTACCACGGCGCCGTCGATGCTCCCAGCAGCCTGGGGCGTTGCGTCATAGTCCTTCGCGGCCTCGACGTCGGTGGGCACCGCGCACAAGACTCGCTGCCGGCCCTGCGTCGCGTAGGCGACAGCCATCCTGGCAGCTCGCCTTCCGCGCTCTCGACGGGTTTGTGATTCCGGCCCCACTTCGCAGCGACAAGAAAGGCGATACACACCTCATCGAACTTCGCCTGCCTGCGCACTCGCGGCGTTGTGGTTCGTACTCCGTAGCCGAGCGCGCGAATAGCAGGGTAGGCCTTGCGCAACTCGGGGACCGCGTTGCCACGATCTCGGCCACTACCGTCCGCTGCTCGTCCTTCGTGAGCGCTGCCCAGTTCTTCAGAGCTTGCGTGGCACGCTTATCCTTCGCCTTGATCGCTTCTGCGATCAGACGCTCGACTTTGGACATCTCGCCGCATTGCCACGGGTACCTCCGTCCCGTCAGGGCTGTATGGTGGGGTCGCTGATCTTGATGTCGGTGAGGTTTCAAACCGCAGTCTCACCCTCTCCTTCACGTACCGGAGGAACTTGGAGTGGTCGTGACGCCATCGGGGGTGCTTTTGAGTTTGAGCTGTGTCGATATGGTCTTGGAGGGCTCGTTCAAGGACAGCGTCAACGACTCCAGCGCGTAGCGGCGACAATCTTCGGGAAGTGTTGGCTGGGGGACACAGGGTATTGATCTTCTGGATCAAGTCGTCTTGCGCACCGGCCAGTTCCTGGCCCAGGTTCGCCAGATTGGTCGGCCGAGGTGCGGCGCCTGCGAACATCCGCAGGACATCCTGGAGATCGGCTGCCTGGCGGTCACCGGGGTCGCCTGCCGTGCCGGTCTTGTCGTACAAGGCGCCGATGGGATTGCTGCCGCTCAGCGCTTCCACGGACACGTACTTGAACGTGTTGAAGCTGACAAACTGATAGGGGTATTTCGGGAGCGTGAGGCTGCGCACCGATTCATCGATCTCGCCCTGACTCTTGGCCAGCTCTGCGGGGGAGTAGAGGGCGGCCGGCTGCGCCGTAGTCCCGGTAGCGGCAAGGTTGAGGGCGTACAACGTCGAGGCGCCGCCGCTCACTATTCTTGCCTGCAGTTCACGCGGCTTGATCACCGGGTACACGCCCTTTGCTGCGTAGTGGACGACGATCAACCGCAACGTTACCGGGGTACCTGGCTCGTTCGCTTTCAGCTCCGTTCCGCTCTGCGGGGAATCAGACCCATCGCTCCGGGAGGTAACCCGAGTGCCGCTCCGGCAGCTGCTTTACCCAGCGCGGTCGCTTCATCGATCAGTGCGAAGATCCGCCGATTCAGCTCTGAATTATCGGTCAATGCATCCAGGCCCTGCAGGCTCCAACCTTGTCCCATGTTGACGGCGACCTGCGCGTTGCCGAGGCCGGCCTTCGCTACGACCGCATACTGCTCCTCGAAATCGGGCAGGTATGCAACATCGAAGTTGCCGCGCATGGGCTGATACGCGGCGACGCCGTTGTCGTTACGCACGCGTTGCTGGAGAAGTCCCGTCTTGGCCTGGTCGGCGGCAGGCTTGCCTCCAGTCGCACTCAAATCGGCTATCTGCTTGTCCCGGTCCTTGAGCTTGCTGGTGAGGTCCTCTATTTTCTTCTGGGCGTCGCTCTCCTCTTTCGCCGACTGCGCTTCGATCTTGCGACTCGTGGCATCCGCCAGCGCTTTAGCCGCTTGCGGACCCAGCTCGCTGACGATCGCTTTGGGGATAGATACCTTGTCCGCCCCAGCGCAGCTACCTGTTTCCAATCGCCGCCGAGCAGGCGCACCCTCGTGACATACACATAACGGCCGTCGGGCGAGATCACTCCGTCTGCGAGATAGACATCGGTTCGGACAGGAAACGATTCGAATACGTTCAAGAACGGGCGCGGCAAGTAGAAGCGAAGACCCTGGATGGCATCCGCTTCCTTCTGCATGGCGTCAGTCCACTGGATGTACTGCGTGGGGGTCGGATCTTGCGTACGCTCACCGAGCCACATGCGCTCAGCAGCACCAGAGCGCTGATCACCGCGAAAATGGCTGGACGTCTTTCTGCCGCGTTGGTCATCCTTTCTCTCCTCTAGATCGGACCAATCAAGGATACCAAGTAGGCCTTGCTGCGCCTTCAGAGCTGCATACCCGATGCGTGGGTGGGGCTCCGAAATCTGGGTAACCTATAGCACACCTGCTCCTGCTCCTCGACCCCATAGCAGTTGCTAGCTGGTCTTCTCGGGAATCTTGAAGCCGAGATAGGTGCCGGAGGCGATTCCCATCAACGCGAGCAACGTTGTGTCGAACTGCCCGTCTTCTCCTCGACGACCTGCAGCTTGCCGGTGGCATCGGCCAAGCGCTCATTCACCTTCAGCAGCTCGGTTGCGTTCGGCGGAGCCTGCGCCTTCATCGTGTCGGCCTGCTAGGCCAGATCCTTGACGAGCTTGGTGAGCCGATGCTGTTCCTGCGTGAGCGTGGCGGCCTCCGTCACTCGTGTGCCGTCCTTGCCCGCGTCCACCACTGCTGCCCCGAGCACTGTGCCGGTGGCGATGCCCATCAGCACGAGAACCGATGGATCGAGAATGCCGGCGTGATCCTGCGTGATCAGCCAGATGAACAGAAACGAACCGACGACGAGAAACAACCACCAGGCCATTTGGAAGCGCGCCAGGCTGTAAGGGCGTTCGTTTACCGGCCTGGGGAGCGGGTCGCGGAGCATCCCGCTCTTCCGCGCTAGCCACCCAAACAGGACCAGCGCAGCGAGCAGACCCCCTGCGCCAAGCAGCAGCGCGTTGGTATCGAAGATCTGAAGCTCTATTTGTTGCCGGCTCGCGTCGCTCCCCGGTTCGATCGGCAAAGGGGAGCCCCGCGGGTCTCGAGCTACGGAAGCGTTGACGTGCCTGGTTGAACCGGTTGGGCTACCGAGCAGCGTCACCCAGGACTTGCGCGAGTTCGCCATTGCTGCGCTGAAGAGTGAAGCGCAGCAGGTCGTCGTCCGGATTCTCATCGATGCCACTGGAGGACTGAATCGGGTAGCCGTCCAGGAACAAGAAGTAGGCGCTCGGCTCGATCTTGCAGCTCGCGTTCTTCAGTGCCTTCGCCAGCCCCTTCAGCTCGACATAGACCTTGTCGCCTACGCCGACGACGACCTTGCTGGAGGGGCTTCTCGAGATCGCGGGCAGAGCGGAAAGCGGACACTGACAACGAGCAATCTTGTCCCCCCGCGGCTGCTGGGGGCTTGTCTTCGGCCCTCGCTCCGACGGAACACTCGAGCAGCGCGACCGCAACCAATATGCATAGAGGCGAACGCACTATCGATCTCCTCTGACCCGCCGCGGGCGTAGGTGAAGATGCCGGACTGGCGGAGATACGTTTGGGCGCACGAAATTCTTCCACCGCTCACACCTCATCTTGGCGTCGATCTGCACCTTTGGCGTGGGCACTGCCGGAGTAAGGCCGCTGCCGGGCAGGCGCTAGCTTAGGACTTCTCATCTCACTTCACAATTGCGCGCGGAGAACGGCGCCGTGCATCGATCGAACGTGGGCCCGAGATTACAGGGGAGGCCCTTACACATCTCTTACGGATCGTGCCTGCATAGGGAAAAAGCTCTCGGTGTCTTGTCCTACGTAACTTCGCCAGTAGGCACTGCGCTGCTTCACCGCGCAACCTGACTTGGATGATCGTCGCGAGTTCGCTGGATAACGCATCAGCGCTTCTTCGGAGGTTTCATGTTCACGCCCATCATCATTGCGATCCTCTTCCCGATTGCCGAAACTGAAGCCATGACCGTCTCCAGGCAGCAGCCAGAACAAGGCCAGGGCGGGAGTGTAGTCCGCACTGCGCGGCCCCGGTGTCCGACCAGTTGAGCAACGGATAGGAGATTGAACCGTATCACGTGTCGCGGGAAGGCTCAGCCGGGGTAACGGGTTCGCCTGCAGCACCGGCAGAGTAGTCGGCGGACGTGACTCGAGACAGTCCAGCTGCGGTGTGGCGCGATGACGGGCGGGTCAGCGTCACGGTTTTGGGCGAGCCAGGCAAAGCTCGGCCTTCGAGCCCGTGGGAGAGGCTCGTCAAACACAGCGGGGGTGTTGCGCTGGGCTAGCAGCTCAGGCGCTGGTCGAACACGTACTTGGCACGGGCGCTGGGGTCTCATCCCAGTTGGCCTTGGGGTTTTCACACACCCTCTGCCGAACCCGGTCGTCCGCCGCCATGTTCAGATTCAATCAAGCAGTGTCTGTTTGGTCGAATACCATTTACGATATTTAAGCCCCTTCACCCGCTCGTAGCGCCACGACCGCATTGCCACGCCATCGGCACGCCCTCCCAAATCCTTCCACCCCCAAACCGCCAACCAGCCCGCAATCCTGCCGCTACACGGCGTTTTGCCGCCCTCTCCCTCACCCTCACCTCGCCCCAAAAGCGCTCTCAAGCCGTTTTAAGCCCCGTTTCCAGCTCTACCAGTCGGGGATAGGGGTTCGCGCATTCAGTTATTAGGGCCTCACTGACTACCGGCCTCTCACGCGAGACCAGCTTCGGGCTATCTACGAGGTCAACCCCCTGCCACCGGCCAAGCGATTGCTCTGGGAGATGACGTAAGGGCAGGAGCCTTGTCAGATTCATCCTACAAGAAGTCGCGGAGTTGTCCGGTAGTGTCGTGCGGTCGTGCTTGCGACAATGGCTCTACTTTCTAAACCAACGAGAGGCCCATATGCCGGACGACAACTCGAAACGAGGTGGTCAGGAACGCACGCGGATCGACGTTAACCAACACTATGAGCTGCGCGACTGGGCGGACAAATTTGGTGTATGTCCAGAGGAAATCAAGGATGCAGTGAAAGCGGTCGGAGATCAGGCCAACGCGGTGGAAACGCACCTAAACGTCAAGCACGCTTAGTCATTTTTCCTCCGGTTGCGGCGAGGCAGGCGTGGAAGCTGCCGGTCGCCGTCTCTTCGCCACAGAATCCCCGTGCCAACCACCGCCGGAGGCAGCCGCGCCGGGCAACGGGGTTTCTCGATGCGGCTCGTCGCTGGCGACCGGTTTGATTCGGTCGCATGCGGACCGCGGCGGTGGATTCGACAGTCCTCACAACCTGAAGCAAAAGGAGACATCTCATGAAAAAGCTCACGACCATCCTCGGCGCCGGCGCTCTGGCATTCACGCTGGGCGGTTTCGCTTTCGCCGCGGATGAGCCCGCACCGGCCGGCGATGCACAACAGCAATATCAGGCCGCGCTGAAGAAGTGCGAGTCGCTGCCGCAAACCGAGCAGCAAAAGTGCATCGACGCGGCCAAGAAGAAGTTTGGCCAGATGTAAGCGTACTGCAGTAACCTGGGCACTGCGGTAAGCCGAGGGCGGGCGCTTGTGCGCCCGCCCTCTTTGTTTGAAGGCCCAGCAGCAGAGACCTTCTCAAGTGCGCCCTCGGCGGTGTGTTCGGCCAGCTCGAGGCGCTTGGTCAAGAGCTGCTTGGTCAGTTCGTACAGCGTACGCCACCACGGACCTAGCTGGACCGCGGCGGAACTCCGAAAGACGTTCCGCCGCGCAGCTCAGCCCTTATCTACGCGGAGCTCCTTGCCTCAGGCGCCGCCAGTTGTACCTTGACTTCCGGCGTCTGGTGCGCTGCCCGATTGGGCGAAGTGGTCGGCCGGGGAATTACCGCTTTGCGCAGGCGTTTTGACTCCGGCTTGGCCGCCGGACTCCCTTACGCCTTGTCCCTGCCCGGTCGTCTTGCTTTCATCGCGCTGCGCGATTTGCTCTTTGGGCTCGAGGGAACGGCCACTCAGCTGGGTGCTCATTGCCTCACCGGGTCGCCATCCGTACACGGTCAATTGCGCGAGTTGGTCTCCCAGCTCGAAGCGTGGCCCGCTCTGCGGGGCGCTTAGTGCCTCAGTGGGTCGCCATCCATACACGTCACCGCCAGAGCTGGGTACGGTGCCCAATTGCGCAACTTGCTCCATGGACTCGAAGGATCGGCCACCTTGCTGCGCGCTTTGTTCCGACCGGCCGAGATTGCGCTGTGCGGTCTGTCCCGATTGCGCGCCCGGCTTGGCCGGTATTCCAACGGCTTGCTGGTCGGCCTTGTTGCTAGGCTTGTCTAACGCGTTGCCGTGCTGGGCCGCCTGATCGGTTTGGGCGGTAGCAATGCCAAAGCCCAGGCCCAGTGCAACGGCCAGCGCCGCGTTCAGTAATTTCAACTTGAACATAGTAGGTCTCCTTTCCGATATGCCTCCGCGTCCACGCTGACATCGCACGTAGTCCGACGGTGAGGCAGTCTGTGAAGGACAGAGCAGCCCCGGCGGTGTGCGGACCGCCGGGGCGGCGGTGACCGACTCCTGGTGACCGACTCCTTGTGTTGCTAACCGCTCTTGGCGTGTTGACACGCGGAGGCGGCCATTTTGTCAATGAGCCTGTCGCCAACTATGGTCCATAGGCTAACCTCTGTAGCGTAGTCGGGCTCTTGCGAACCTAATACCGCGTAACTAATCCTGCCGGAGTTCTTCTCGCAGCCGTCGATCAAGGCAATTACTGGAATGCGGGCGTCTCCGGTGTACGTCCAGAAGCCAGCCCGAACATATTGACCGCGTTGCTGCACGCTGTCGGTGTCGATCGTAACTGTTCCCGCTTCGTCGCTCGCAACCGGCTGCTCCTCGGCATATGCGCCAGGGGCCGAGACCACGAGCATGGCCAGCAAGGCAACTGCTAGGCCCTCGGGCGATGTGAGACGTTTCATAAGATCTCTCGTGCTACGTTTCATAAGATCTCTCCTGCCAATAGACCCCCTATTTAGGCGGACAACGCTGCTCGGACTGGGTTCCGTCGCGGCCGACCCGTTAGCACTCGATGGTCCAGTTCCTCAGATCAATGATGGTCCAGTTCCTCAGATCAATTGAACAGATAGGGCCATGACCATCTCGCGCAACTTCAACTTATGATCGTATTAGACAACGGGGGCACGGCCGGAAAAATCGGACTAGTCCAACAATTCTTGTCCGTCTCTGTCTGACGGGACTCCATTGCATCAGCGGCTTCTCGAAAGGGCCGCCATGCCACGTCGTTAGCGACGTGCGCGTCGAGGCCACTCTGCAGGGCAACCGCATGGTCAACGCGGCAGTGATCCCGGCTGCGCGCGCGGCCGGCTGGGCGCGGTGAGCTTGTGTAGCAGCGCTTCGGCGCATCGTTGAACGCGCATGTGCACTTTCACTGCTGCGTGATCGACGGGGTGTTTGCGGTGGGCGAGGACGGCCAGGTCCACTTCGCTGAGGCCGCCGCGCTGACCCCAGAAGAACTCACCGCGGTGCAGCAACCGGTGCGCGCTCGCGTGCTGAGCTGGTTCGCCCGCGCCGGTCCTCTCGACCCAGCCGATGCACAGGGTATGGCCGGCTGGCACCACGGCGGGCTTCTCGCTGGATGCCTCGGTGCGCATCGAGGGCGCGGGAGCGCGCCGGGCTGGAGCGCCTGCTGCGCTACTGCGCGCGCCCCGCGGTTTGCGCTGGAGCGCCTCGAGCAGCTCGGCCACGACCAACTGGTCTAGTCGCTTCCCCAAGCCTTGAGCCCGACGGGCGCACCGAGCTGCGCCTCACGCCCCTGGCACTGCTCGAGCCCCTGGCCGCGCTGCTCCCGCCCCCGCGCCTGCATCGTCACCGCTACCACGGGGTGCTGGCACCCAACGCGCCGCAGCGCTGACCCGCTTGTCATCGCACTGCCCCACTGTTGACTGCCCCCAGGCACGTCTGCCGAGCGTTTCCCCAGCCCCCGCAGGCCAACCCAACACCCGCGTTGAGCCCTCCGGCCACACGTGATACGGTTGGAATTCCTATCCTTTATCCTTTTGCTTGAAGAAGGTGTCCGCGCTCGCTCAGCAGCGGAGCCAGCCGCAGCAGTAGCTGCCTGCCGGCTCGTACACCAACTCCGGTTGTAACAAGCGCAGCGCCGGCTCTGCGAACAGGTCGCCCTGTGCCGGCCGATTCAGGTCGTCCGCCGTGTGTGCGCTTCCCGCTTGGCTGGCTGCTCGCGCCACAGTGCTCTGACCCCGGCTCGCCCGCCGCGTTCGGTCATCCGTGCACGCTGCGAAGCTTATCTGTCCAGCTCCAGGAACCAGAACGTGCGCTTGCGCTTGCCCGCCTGGATCGGCGCGGTCAGCACCTGTGTTCCGGACACGACCCCCTGGTAGATCTTGTCATTGATGCTCACCGAGATGGGGACGAAGGAGGGCGGATAACCGCCACCGGCGCGCACACGGGAGCGGTCGCTCGCAGTCAGCCCTGCGCTGGCGTTGTTCTCCGTCGTTGCGGACGCGTTCTTGAAGCTCAGCGCGTACAGTCGGGCCTCGCCCAGGTTCGGGGTGCAGACTCCATCGGCGGCCGGGGTCGGGCGATTGGTCCCGAAGAACGTCGTGCCCGCCAAGGTCACTGCGTTGCCCACCACCTTTTCGCCGGAAAGCAGCGAGATGTACCAGCCTTGTCCACCGCTCAGCACGGTTGCGGCTGCGCTCTGCTCCGCCGTTGTGCCGTCCTGGACGAGATTGGCGCTGGCGTCGTAGAGATTGGCCTCGACGATGGCCAGATTGGCGCCGGTCAGGCCGATGCTGGTGTCCTTGAGCATGTAGAAGCGGTTGGCCACGCCGGTATCATGAGGGTGCTCGCGGTCGCCGGAGCCGATCAGCACAGCATCGTAGTTCTGCTTCGCGCTCGCAAAGACCACGTCCGGCGGGTACAGGAACTTGCGCGCCGCAGACCCGCTGCCGCCCAGCGCGGCGAGCTGGGTCACCGTCCAGTTCGCCGGGTCGCTGTCGTGAGTGTCCACGCGCCAGACGTTCCCGCCGGTGTCGGGCGCGTAGACGCGATCGATGTAGCCGTCGGCATTGCGATCCAGCACCATCAGGTCGGAGGGGATGCTGTAGCGCATCCCGCCGACGGTGCGGCTGTGGGCAGACCCGGCGGGAGCGGGCCCTGCCTGCCAGATCACCTCGCCGCTCTCGCCGTCGATCGCCATGATGCCGCGGCCCATTGCGGCCGCGCCTTGCGGCGTCGCGTCGTTGGCGATGTTGTCGTAGCCCGCGCCCATCAACAGCACCGGCTTGGTCGTGTCGTAGCGCAGCTTGACGGGCTGCGGGAGCGACCAGGTCTGACCCAGCTCGCCGTAACCCGGGCTGCAGCCGGAGCTGCCGGCCGGGTTCGGGCAGCCAGCCCGCCACAACAGCCGAGGATCGTCGGGGTCGGAGACATCGAGTGCGTAGAGCAATCGTCCGCCGCGGCGCGCGCTCACGTAGAAATAGACCTTGTCGCCCTGACCCTTGGACAGTACGCCGTCCTTGCCGACATCCTCAACCCAGGTGCCGATCATGCCGTCGAAGAAGTAGGGGCGGGGATCGGTCGCCGAGATCTTGGGGCCGTTGTCGTGCAGGCGCTTGAGCTTGGGAAAGAACTCTGGCGCAACGAAGGCCCACAGCTCGGTGCCGCCGCCACCAGCTTGCCCACCTTTCACCGCGTGAAGCATGCCGTCGTTGCCGCCGTAGAACACGACGATGTCGTTGTCGTCGCCCGTGCGATTGTAATTGACCACACCTGGGCGAGAGTGCAGCACGTCTCCATGGATCGACGCACGCACGTCGCTGCTGCTTGCGTCCAGGTTCTCGTCGAACAGGTCCTGGCCACGTATCCAATTGATGATGCTCGTGCGCTCGGCGGGGCCGGCCGCGCCGAGCGCGGCTTGGGTAATGCCCGTATTGGCGTTGTCGAAGGGCGTGTCGGCCAGCCGCGAGCTGGGCGGGCACGTGCCCGTGCAGGTGTAGACCTTCCGGCTCGCCTGGGAGCTGGCGTAGGTGCTGCGCAGGACCTGGGCGGCCGCACCTTTCTCGACGATGTCGCCGTCCGGCGAGTCGGAGGTCCCACCCACCCCAGAGGGCCGGAAGCCCCAATAGGTCGACGACGAAGTCCAGTAGCTCAGTGCACTGGGCGAAACGAAGCCCGTGCTGGTGTTCTCCACGGGATCGCCATTCACGTCGGCCAGAAACAGGGTGTCGGCGCCGGAAACGGCCAGGCGGTATTCCTTCAGGTTGCCCATCCAGCGCGGCAGCGCGTCGGGATCCGGCCGGAATACTCCCATGTAGACCTGGTTGAGGTAGTTGCCCCGCACGTTGACGCTGACCGGCAGCGTCGAGGACGCAAACACGCTGTTGACCGCCTGGACCTCGGTGAAGATGGTCTCGAGCGCGCGCTGGCAGCGTTGTCGCGTCGGTTGCGGCGAAGTAGCGGCCGCCGCCCTGGTTCGCCATGCTGGTCATGAGCATGATCATGTCCGGGTCCGAGCCGGTCATATGCGCCGGGTCGTATACGGCCACAGTGTAGGTGACGATGTTCTGCTGGCCGGCCCGGCTGTTCACGTCCGCCTGGAACAGGAAGCGCGCGTACTCGTCGGCGATGTTGTTCTTGGCCGTGTTGCTGGACAGCGGGATCGTGGCTGTGCTGGCGCCGACGTTGGCGAGAAGCGTCGTGGCGCTCGGGCTGCCGCTGTCACCTCCCGCCTGCGGCATCCCGTTGCCGAGGAAGATGACGTAGTTCTTCTGGCAGCCGTCCGCGATCGGGCTCCGATAGGTCCGGCTCACGCTGTTCTCGAAGGCGTTGCCGGGTGCGCTGCCTGCCGTGTTGGCCTGTGCATTCCCGGCAAAGTCGCGCTTGGGCTGGCCAAACCCGGAATAGGCGGTGTTGCCGAAATGGGTGCTGTCCTGCGGCGACCCGCTGCCGCCGCCGAAGTACTTGTAGGCCTCGAACATCGCGAAGCCCCAGGAGGCGTTGTTGGTCTTGTCGTTGTTGATCCCCATGTTGAGGACCAGGTTGCGCAGCCACGCACGGTTGGAGGCGCTCATGTTACGGACGCCGAAGCGCACGTAGCTGCCGCTGGTGGGGGCGGTTGTCCCCGCACCGGTTTCGTCCATCATCATCAGGCCGACGTTGACCTTTTCGTCGAGGCTGGCGATGACGGTGCTCAGCGTTGCCATCTCCGCCGCGAACTTCGTCCCGCCCGGAAAGCTGGCGCTCCAGTTCGCGCTGTTGTCCAGCACGATGAGGACGTTGGGCGCAGAGGAGGTGGCGGCGCCGGGCGGGGCGAGAAAGATGTCGGTATCGTCGGCACGGACGGCGACGGGGCCGGTGAGGATGCCCGCAGCCAACAAGAGAGCGCAGATCGTTTTCATGGCGGGATTCCGGAATCAGGTCGGGCAGACTTGTCCAGGGCTCAGGGTGACGCGCACGCCCTGGTGCGCGACCTGGGTCGCGCCGGTGCGCGGATCGAGCGCGGTAGCGCGCACGTCCCAAAACGATTCGCTTGGTGCCGAAGCAGCGAAAGAGGCGCTGTAGCCTGCCACCGGCTGCGCACCGAGGCACTGCAGCACGATCGTCACGTCGTAATCGATCCCGGCGGAGGAGACTGTGATCACCCGCGACGCCGGCGGCGTGTCGCTCCCATACTGAAAGTTGCTGGCCTGATCGAGCACCTGTTCGAGCGCGCGCTGGGCGGCAGCCCCCAGCTCTGTCTGGGCCTGCATATTTCCGGCGATACGCAGGCTTGCCGTGCTCGAGTTCACGCCGGACACGGCCAGCAGCGTGAACACCACGAGCATGATCAGCGCAACGAGCAGCACGGCGCCTTTCTGGTTGGTTGGCGATCGCATGGCTACTCCTCGCGCTGGCCGCTCACGTTGTTGACCCGCACCACGGCGGAATAGGCGTGGCGCTTGTAGGTGTCGTTGAATGGGCCGACCGCGCCGGCCAGTCCCAGGTTGTAGCTCTTGGTGTCGACGTGAGCGCGAGTGTCCTCGGTATTCACGACAAGCAGGTTGAGTTGGACCGCGACGACATTTGCCCACCCAGCGGGTGTGCTCGGGGCGGTTACGTACGTGTCGGGCGAGCCGTCGCCGGCGCTCGTCCCCGCCGCCGGATTGTCCAGCCCATAGTCGATCTGCAGGTTCTGCACGCCCTCGACCAGCGGCACCAGCCGCATCACGGGCGAGCCGAAATCATCGCTGGTGAGCTCCAGCCGCTTCAGCGTGGGGATGGGTCGTCCATCGTCGTCGTTCGGGCCACCGCAGACCTCGCCGCTGGCGGGCACGTCGCAGGGGCTCACGAAGTAGATATGCACGCGGTAGGGGAGCAGTCCGGCCGGGACGACGGTACCGGAGTGGTCGGATTTCTTCTCTTCGAGCGTGAACACGCTCGTATCGGTACCGCTGCCCAGCACGTAGCGCGGCCCGCTCGGGTAAGCAGTGGTCTGTAGATAAATCTGGCCAGGCGAGGCAGATGCCGGGGCGAGCGGTGCGCCCGTCTGAGCGCGTCTGATCACGAGAATATCGGTGCCGGGCACGAAGTTGCGACCGTCCAGGCAGGCTGCCAGCTCCGGGGGAGGTGTGATCGGCGCATCGTACCCCTGAACCGATAACCCCATGCCTGCCTCCAGCGAGGCGAGATCCGCGGCGCACGGGTCGGGCAGGGTGGCGGGTAACGGCAGCTCGCCTGCATAACGCCCGTAATAGCCGGCATGGTGCAGATCCTGTCCGAGGATCTGCACCGCATAGCGCCCGTTCTCGATCTGTTGCAGCCCGCGCTCGAGCTCGGCCCGCGAGTTGGTGCTATTGGCGAGCGTAAGGCCCATCCCGGCCAGTACGAACAGGCCCAGAGCGGTGGCCACCATCAGCTCGACTACCGAAAAGCCGAACTGGGATCGTTGGATTCTGCCGGTACGCATACGTTTACAGATTCGCGAACTGACTGGATACGGAAACCGCACGGCGCTGTGCATCGCTGCCGTACAAGCCGCGGGCGCAGCGTACTTCGTCCGCTGGCGCAGCCGTGTCGCCCAGCCCCTGCCATGTGACGGTGAGCACGTATGCGTTGCTGGAGGGATCGAAGGATATGCAGCCGCGCGCACCGATCATGGCCCCCACCGAACCTCCGCCGGAGTCTGTCTCCGCAGCACCGGTGAGCAGATCGCTCCACTCCTGCAGGTCAGAGATTGCCATCGCCTGCTGCTCGGGCGTCCCGGAGCCGCAGGACAGGGTCCCGGTGAATCCCGTGCCCAAGTGGGGGGCGCCGGTCGAGGTATCGGTCACTGCATAGCAGTCCGCCACTTGCCGGTTGGCGCTCAGGCGGTCGACCATGTCCTCGAGCAGAATCAAGGCTTGGGTGCGCTGATACGCCTCCACGGAGGACCGGTGTCCTACCACCAGCACGCCGGCCGCACCGAGCAACCCGACCAGCACGATGATCAGCGTCACCAGGACTTCGATCATCGCGAAACCGCGGGCGAACCTGGGGCGTGCCGGCATGCGCATCAGCAGCCGCCCTTGCGCGTGGTCGGCCGGCCGGCGAGGTCTACCCGAACACAGCGACCCTGCACGCTGCTCGCCGGGTTTGCGACCGCGATGGCGAAGGACGCAGTGTCACCGATATGCGGCAAGCGGCCGTCCTTCTCGAACACCAGCGTGCTGGGCCCCGCGATCTGCACGCCCCCCGAAAACCCAGGCTGCAGCTTGATGACCTTGCCCGCCGCGTCGAGGATGCGCCAACCCGTTTCCCATCCGGAGCCGGACGGCACGACGGTGACCGGACTAGCACGCTTGATGGCCTCGCTGCGGGCGAGGGTGAGCGTGAGGAACACTTCGAACGAAGCGGTCTTCACCCGGTAGTTCTGCACCATTTCGCGAAACATGGGAACCGCCAATCCGCTGAGAACGGACAGCAGCGTCAATGCAATCAACGCTTCCGGCAGGGTGAAACCGCGCGCGCACCGACCACGATGATGAAAGGGCGAGGAACGCTGGATCATTGCCACTTCTGCGCGGGAACGCGGGTCCCGAAGCTGTCCAGGGAGAGGATGCCGTCGGTCTGCTGGCGTGTGCCGACGTTCGGCGCGGCAACCACCGTGAAGACCGGGGGCGTTGCGGAGTTGTCGGCTACCAGAGTTATGGTGTAGGCGCGGGCAACGTCTGGTGGTACGCTCAGATTGAGGCCACCCGAGCCCAAGGTCTCGGTGTAGCCGCGCGCGTCGAGAAGGTAGCGCTCCTGCCGGCTTGCGACCTCCAGCATGAAGCTCTGGGCTGCGCTGCGGCTGGCTTTCACCAGTTGCCCGGTGTACATGGGATACGCGATCGATGCCAGGATGCCCACCATGAGCACAGCGATCATGAGCTCGATGAGCGTGAAGCCCTGCGCCTGCGTGCCGCCTCGGGCGCGTACCTGCCTGCTAAGCGATCCAACCGGTGACACGGTAGGTCTCACTCCTCGCGCGGGCCCCGAGTATCGAGGGATGGGGCGGGCGCACCTGTCTTAATGCAGGGCCGGCCTGCATGGTGTGCGGTCGTCGGAGCGAGTAGAAGGCCAGGCGGCCACGGAACACGGCATTCCCATGGCTGGCGCAGAAGGGGCCCACAGTGGGCGGCACCCAACCGAGACATCTGGCGATCCCGCTGTCATGGAGCTTGCGCCCTTTAGACCGGTGATTTTGCGTCCCCACCTTTCGATGGGTTTGCCTTTTTCAGCTGTTCTCGTATGTCGCCGATCGAAGACGCTGCAGAAAAGGCGTCGGGCGACAGACTTGATCCGGTTATCGGCTGAGGCCGCGAAACTTTAGCGGGTGGGCCGTCCCCCCGTCAGGCGAACAAGCGGCTCGATCTGTCAAATCGATGCGAGACCCGAGCCGCACCGGAATCCAGGCATCGCTCGAGAAATCTCTGGATTCCGGGTTCGGCCGCGGGCAGCCCGGAATGACGGGGGTGGTCCAGCGCGCGCCCGCGGGCTGAAGTTCTTTACTGATCAGGTCCGGTCTTGAGTACGTCCGGGGCGGTGATACGGTGACTAAGGTTGGATTTCTTAGCCGTTTCAAAAGAAGTTGGTGTCGAAAACGAGGACGGATGCTGCGGCTCGCTGACGAAGGAGCTTTTCCAGGTCACTGACCGAAATGGCCGATTCGACTTGCAGGCCTAGCCTGGATTTCCACGCCCCGCTATTGACCTAACAGGGCAGCATTTTTCTGGATTCGTCTCAAGCGCTCATGCGCAGCGTGTGATCGTGCCACCAAGGCACCTTCACCGGGGAGTCGAGCATTCCCGAAGCGATGATGATGGGCAGATGGGCGCGGCGATGAAAGCGCACGTGCACCTGGCGGCACCCCGGCGGTCCCTGTGGTGCACGTACTCGTTTCTTCCCACAGGGCATCGGCCTTCCCCATTTCCTAACTGGGTCGGCACTAGTTAGCAGACAACCCCGGTGCGTCGAGTTCGCCCGCGGTCTTCGGCGGCCCTATTGCGTGTGGCATATTCCCTTCGAGGAGCGGTTGGCTTAAGGTGCAGTGGCGGGCGCCCCATTCAGCTCGGCTGGCACCGACATCGCGGGAAGGACGCACCGACGCTCCCAGACGACGCGTTCGAGCATGTGAGCCGCAAGGCACGAAACACGAAGGAGGAGACCATGGCCCATCCGTTCGATCCCGGCTACTTCAAAGAGCCGTTCACTACCCTGGCGGACGAGTATCCCGGTGGGGATGTCTATCCCCCGGGGCAGTTCCGCGTCGAGTGGGGACCGATCTTTCACCGCGGCCGTCTCGACGGCTCTGCGCGCGTGCTCGTGATCGGGCAGGATCCCGCGCAGCACGAGACCGTCGTACGCCGCATCCTGGTGGGCGAGGCCGGCCGGCGTGTCCAGGGCTTTCTCGACCAAGCTGGGAATCACACGAAGCTACGTGTACATCAACACCTACCTCTACAGCGTGTATGGCAGCGTCAAGGCCAAGACGCGAAGGGATCCACGACTGCTCGCCTACCGGCACCGCTGGCTGGACGCCCTGCTGCTCGACCAGAAGGTGGAGGGCGTCCTGGCGCTTGGCCAGGCCGCGGACGAGGCCTGGCAGTTCTGGAAGGCGACACCGGCCGGCCAATCGGCGAATCTCGGTTATGCGGCCGTCGGCCACCCGACCTACCCGGAGAGCTTCTCCAAGGGCGACAAGGCCAAGCGCGAAGCCGCAACCAAGAAGCTTCTGCAGGGTTGGAATGCCGGGCTGCAGGCGCTCTCGCCACACGTCGTGCATCCGGACGTGGCGACGCCACTCGCGCTATATGGCGACACGTGGGGCGAGGGCGACCGGGTGGGAATTCCCGAGTTCGATCTGCCCGCTGGACTGCCCGGCTGGATGCGCGAGCAGGACGGCTGGGCCAAGCGCACCGGCGCGGACGACATCGCCAAGCGCCGCAACATCACGATCAACGTGCCCAAGGGCGTCGTAGCATGACCCGCCCGGCACGCAGCTGGTATCCACTCACGGCCAAGCGGCAGCCTGCGCAGCGCAGGGTCGTGCGTACGGCAAGGAAACCGGCTCTGCCCGTCGATATGCCGACCGGCCCCAAGCTGGCGCTGGCCGGCCGAGTGGTTACCATGGATGACGCCTTCACGGTCAGGAATGACGCCGTCGTCTACATCGAGCGCGGCGGCATCGTCGCCATCCAGGATCGCGGCCAGGCGCCGCCGCCCGGTTTCGAGGACGTGCGGCGGGCCAGCAGCGGTGGGACACTGTTCCCGGGATTGATCGAGCTGCACAATCATCTCAGCTACAACGCCCTGCCCCTGTGGAGCCCGGTACCGAAGCTCTTCCAGCATCGCGGCCAGTGGCCGGACCACCCGGATTACCGCAAGCTGATCAGCGGCCCGATGCGGGTCGTCGGCGAATACCGCGATTCCCAGGGCAAGGCCGCGCTGCTTGCACCGCTGGTACGCTATGTCGAATGCAAATGCCTGCTCGGCGGGGTGACCACCAGCCAGGGCATCATGCTGAGCAGCAACGCTGGCGTGCAGCGCTTTTACCGCGGCATCATCCGCAACGTCGAGAAGACCGACGACCCGCAGCTCTCCGAGGCCCTTGCCCGCATCCCAGACGTGGATGCCAAGGACGCCCGCGCATTTCTGTCGCGCCTGGAACGGGAAGACAGCTGCTTTCTCCTGCACTTGAGCGAGGGCGTGACCAGGACTGGGCAGACGGACTCCATCGCGCGCCGGCATTTTCTCGCGTTGGAGGTGGCGCCGGACGAATGGGCCCTCAACGACCGTTTCGCCGGTATCCATTCGGCCGGCCTGCTGCCCGAGGACTTCGATGTGCTCGGCCAGCGCGGCGGTTCGATGGTGTGGTCCCCGCTGAGCAACCTGTTGCTCTACGGCGAGACGGCGCGGGTCGATGCCGCCAAGCGGGCAGGCGTACGCATCGGCTTGGGCAGTGACTGGTCGCCATCCGGGAGCAAGAATCTTCTCGGCGAAATGAAGGTTGCGTGGCTCTACTCCCAGCATGTACTGAACGGCGTTTTCGGTGCCCGCGATATCGTGGCGATGGCCACGCGCGACGCTGCGGCGATCCTCAAGTGGCAGGCCGCCCTCGGCACGCTCGAGCCCGGCAAGCGGGCCGATCTCATCGTCATCGCGGGAACCAAGGGCGATCCGTACGAGGCCTTGATCAAGGCCAAGGAGACCTCGATCCGGCTGGTAGTGATCAACGGTCTGGCGCGTTACGGAACACCGGCGCTGATGAAGGCGCTCGGTCCCGACGGGGAGGTGCTGCGCGTGGGCGGGCTGGAACGCCGGCTGTTCCTTCAGCAGGATACTGGCGACCCGGACGTCGCCACCGTATCGCTGGGCGCGGCGCGTGCAGCACTTCGCGCGGCTTTCAGGGATCTACCCAAGCTCGCGAGCGAGTTGGAGAAGCCAAGGGTTGTCCGAGCCGCATCGCTCGACCAACCCGGCAAGGAAGTCTGGTCGCTCGCGCTCGATGAGATCCAGGACACAGGCATCGATCAACGGCCGCGCTTGCCCCTCAACGGTCCCAACGACTTTACCGGGCCCGAGACCGCCGTCGTTCGCGCCGCGGCTGCTCCGCTATCGACCCTCCTTCAGCCGATCGAGCTGGATCCGCTGACGGTAGCCGATGATCGCAATTTCCTGGCCGAGATTGCGAATCAGCAGAACGTGCCCGAGGCGGTGCGCACGGGGTTGGCGAAACTCTACTAGCCGCTGCTCGGGGAACAACCTCTATCCAGTGCCCAGATTCGTCCCGTCCGGCGCAACTCTCCTGGAAAGGGAGAAAGGCAGCAATCGGCCCAAGGCGGTCCCTTGACGCCTCTCCGATAGCGGTCGTTCAGCGTGGCAGAGAATTGTTTTCAGGCCACATCGGAGGCAAAATGCTTGGGATGACGTCTGTCCAGATTAAAACATTGAACCGAGGGCGAGTAACGAAAGGTTGTGCTTCACTGCCCTCGCGGCAGCATGGGACTGGGGTTCTTGAAGGAGTTGAAGAAGGAACTGAAAGCATGAAGACGGCGGCATGCTGCTGATCAGCTCCCCATCGGCACCCATTACGCGTGGACGGCCGAGCCCTTCGAGCGCAACAGCCTCGCAGCGCCCGGCCTCGCCGCAGCCTGAACGCCCATGACACCGGCTCGCCACGCCGCAGCCCTCGACAGCGCACACGACGTGCTGGCGCGGGCCGATCCGCGCATGGCCCGGCTGATCGCCGCGCACGGCCGCTGCGGACTGACGCCGCTCTGGCGGCAGACGCCCTACGAGAGCCTCCTGCGTGCGGTCATGTTCCAGCAACTGCACGGCAAGGCCGCGGAGGCGATCTTCGCCCGCTTCGTCGCGCTGTTTCCGGACTCGCGCTTCCCTGCGCCGGAGCACGTGCTCGCCGCCGACGAGGCGACGTTGCGAGGCGTCGGGCTTTCGCGGCAGAAGGCGTCCTACGTCAAGGCGATCGCCGCAGGAGCCCACCAGGGCGTAGTCCCGGTGCGCCGGTCCGAGGTCACGCGCCTGGCGGACGAGGCGATCATCGAACGGCTCACCTCGATCCGGGGCGTGGGCCGCTGGACCGTCGAGATGCTGCTCATCTTCACGCTCGGCCGGCTCGACGTGCTGCCCGTCGACGACTACGGCGTGCGCAGCGGCTTCGATCGTATGGCGCGCCGCCGCGAACCCGTGAAGCCGAAACAGCTGGCGAAGATCGGCGAGCGCTGGGCGCCCTACCGCAGCGTGGCCGCATGGTATCTGTGGCGGGCGGCGCGGATGTGACTGCGCTGGCGTTCACGGTGGTCACTGGAGACGCGCCATGAACGGGTTTCCGCTCTTCTTTCACCTGTTGCAGGCGATCGAGCGGGTGTTCGCGCGCTTCTCGCTCCACGGCGAGCGAGAGTTCTACGGCCCGGCCGAGTTTCCCTGGATGCGCGATCTGGAAGCGCACTGGCAGCTGATCCGGCCGGAGCTCGAGCGCGTCATGCAGCGGCGCGATCTCATTCCCAATTTCCAGGATATCTCGCCGGAACAGCGCGCCGTCACGCAGGACGACAAATGGAAGACCTTCGTGCTGTACGCCTACGGCGCTCGGGCCGGGCGCAACTGCCGCGCCTGTCCCGAGACGGCCGCCATCGTCGAGCGCATTCCCGGCATGAAGACGGCCTTCTTCTCCATCCTCGCCGGGGACAAGCGGGTCCCGCCTCATCGCGGACCCTACAAGGGACTGCTGCGCTGTCATCTCGGGCTGATCGTGCCCGAGCCGCTCGCCTGCGGCCTGCGGGTGGGCACGCGCGAGGCGCGCTGGCGCGAGGGCGAGGCGCTGGTGTTCGACGACACTTTCGTGCACGAAGTCTGGAACGCGGGCGCGAGCGAGCGCGTGGTGCTTTTCATCGACTTCATCCGGCCGATGCGCTTTCCGCTGTCCTGGATCAACGCATCGATCCTGCGCCTGGTACTGCATTCTGCGTACGGCCGCCGCAGCATCCGCAGGTTCGAGCAGTGGTATGAGCGTCGCGGCGTAAGCGCCGAGGTCGATGTCTAGCATCCGCCTGCCGCGGCTGCGCACCCAGCGCGGCAAGTACCCGGCCGGCTTGCTGTGTGTGCTTGGCGCCGCGGTGCTGTATCTCGTGCCCAACCGCGTACGGCTCGCGCCCGCCATCGAGCTGCCGCTGACCGCCATCGACCTCGCCGTCCCGTTCTGGCCCGCAACCGGCTGGCTATATGTCAGTCTCTACTTTTTCCTTGCGTGGACGTTCGTCCGCATCCACGACCTGGATCGCGCATCCCGGTTCCTCTACGCCTGCGCCTTCGTACAGCTCACGGCGGCCGCGGTGTTCTTCGTGCTGCCGACGGTCTACCCGCGCGAGCTCTTTCCGCTTCCGCCCGGCACCGATTCCCTCAGCCAGGCGCTGGTGGATTTCGTCCGCCGCGCCGACACGCCGGCGAACTGCCTGCCGAGCCTGCACGTCAGCACGACCGTGTTGTGCGTGGCCGCGCTCGGCGGCCAGCGCACAGACCAGATCGGCGCGCCCTGGCTGGCGCTCGCGCTGCTGCTTCCGCTCAGCACGCTCACCTTCAAGCAGCACTATCTCGTCGATGTCATCGCCGGGCTGCTGCTCGGAGCGCTCGGCTACTTCATCTTTTTCCGCTGGCGCCGGGTCGAACTCGCGTCGGCACAGGATCGAGGAACCAATAGCGCTTGAACCCGATCCCGGCTAGTCTTGGGCAGCAGTAAGATGCGGTTACGCGCGAAAGCGGATTCATCAGCAGCTCGACAGCAGCGCAGGCCAATTCGACGCCATACGCCCGCCTCAGGCGTGTGATAGGTTGAAAGTACTAGGGAGCGGCTATGAACTGTCATCCCCGCGCAGGCGGGGATCCAGAAGTGGTTGAGAAGCCTGGGTTCCCGGCTGGAGCCCGCCCTCGACTCGATCGGGGCGGGAACGACAATGCAGGCCTTGATCAGCGTCTCCCCGGCCGCAGCCGCTAGCCCGACCACCATGACGTCTCCGGAGCACCGCTTCCGCATGCCACCCGAGTGGGCTCCCCACAGCGCCACCTGGCTGAGCTGGCCGCACAACCGCGCGACCTGGCCGTCTGGCCTGGAGGAGGCACAGGCGGCCTTGGTGGAAGGGGTGGTGGCGCTGGCCGAGGGCGAGCCGGTCCACATCAACGTTCGGGATCCCGGCCACGCGGTCCAGGTAGCCGAGCTGTTCGCGGGCCGCGTGCAACCGGAGAGGCTCTTGCTCGAGCCCATTCCAACCAACGATGCCTGGTGCCGGGACCACGGAGCGATCATCGTAGACGACGATGCCGGCGGTCAGACCGCGCTGGACTTTCGCTACAACGCCTGGGGCGGCAAATACCCGCCGTACGATCTGGATGACGCCGTCCCCCGGCAGATGGCGCAAGCGCTCGGGCTGCGCTGCGTGTCGATCGACATGGTCCTGGAAGGCGGATCCATCGACGTCAACGGCGCGGGCACGCTGCTCACCACCGAGCAATGCCTGCTCAACCCCAATCGCAATCCGAACCTCGGGCGCGCGGACATCGAGGCGGCGCTGGGCCGCTACTTGGGCGCGCGCCAGGTCGTCTGGCTCGGGGACGGCATCGCGGGCGACGACACCGACGGCCACGTGGACGACCTGGCGCGCTTCGTCGCGGCAGACGTCGTGGTGACCGCGGTGGAGGCGGATCCCGCCGACGTCAACTTTGCGCCGCTGCTCGACAATCTCCAGCGCCTGCGGGCGCTGCGGCTGCACGACGGGCGATCGGTGCGGACCATCGAGCTGCCCATGCCGGAGCCGCTCTATCGCGGCAGCCAGCGCCTGCCGGCGACCTACGCGAACTTCTACATCGGCAATCGAGTCGTACTTGCGCCGGTGTTCGGTTGCCCGCAGGATCGGGCGGCCGTCGAGGCGCTCGCGCGCTGCTTCCCGAACCGGCGCATCGTGCCCATCGACAGCCGCGCGCTGGTGGTGGGCCTGGGCGCCTTCCACTGCCTCACCCAGCAGATTCCTGCCCCGACGAGAGCCACATCATGAGCGCCGTGCGCGACTTCATCCGCAGACATTTCCGCCACTTCAACGCGGCCGCGCTGGTCGACGCCGCCGAGGGCTATCTGAAGCATCTCGAGGGCGGCGGCAGAATGCTGGTTACGCTGGCGGGCGCCATGAGCACCGCGGAGCTTGGCCTGTCGCTGGCAAAGATGATTCGCCGCGGCAACGTGCACGGCATCTCGTGCACCGGCGCCAACCTCGAGGAAGATCTGTTCAATCTGGTAGCGCACGATCACTATGTGCGGGTGCCCCACTATCGCGAGTTGAGCGCCAAGGACGAAGAGGCCCTCCTCGAGCGGCACTTGAACCGGGTCACCGACACCTGCATCCCGGAGGAAGAGGCGATCCGGCGCATCGAGTCGGAGATTCTGGGCGAATGGCAGACCGCCGACGCCTCGGGGCAGCGCTACTTCCCGCACCAGTTCATGTACCGCCTGATCCGCTCCGGCGTGCTGAAGAAGCACTATCAGATCGACCCCGCCGATTCGTGGCTGGTGGCCGCGTGCGAGAACGACCTGCCGATCTTCGTGCCCGGCTGGGAAGACTCGACCCTGGGCAACGTGTACTCCGCCCACGTGATGAACCGCGACGTACGCAACGTGCATACGGTGCGCACCGGCATCGAGTACATGATCGAGCTGGCGAACTGGTATCGCGCCGCTTCGACGAAAGCTTCGGTCGGCTTCTTCCAGATCGGCGGCGGAATCGCAGGCGACTTCCCGATCTGCGTGGTGCCCATGCTGGAGCAGGACCTGCAGCAGCCCACGCCGCGCTGGGGCTACTTCTGCCAGATCAGCGACTCCACCACCAGCTACGGCTCGTACTCGGGCGCTACACCCAACGAAAAGATAACCTGGGGCAAGCTCGACGCCGCTACTCCCAAGTACGTGATCGAGTCCGACGCGACCATCGTCGCGCCGCTCATCTTCGCGTACGTGCTGGGCGAGTGATGGCCACTGCAGCAATCATTGAAACCCCGCCTCGGGTCGGACTGGTCGGTCGAGGATGCCGAAGCGCTGTACGCGGTCGCCGACTGGTCCGATGGGTTCTTCTTCGTCAACCAGGCCGGGCATGCAGCGGTGCGGCCGTTTCCAGAGCGCGAGTTGGCCATCGACATCGTCGAGGTCCTGGCTGAAGCCAAGCGCCGCGGCGTATCGGGCCCGCTGCTCCTGCGGTTCCAGGACGTTCTGCGCGCCCGCGTGCAGCGCCTGAACGAGGCTTTCAGGCAGGCCATCGACGAGGCGGGGTACGCCAACAGCTACCGCGGCGTGTACCCGATCAAGGTGAACCAGCTTCACGAAGTCGTCGAGGAGGTGCTGGACGCCGGCAAGCCTTACGGCCTGGGCCTCGAGTGCGGCTCGAAAGCGGAGCTGGTAGCCGCCCTGCCGCTGGTGGGGGACGAACGCCTGCTGGTATGCAATGGCGTCAAGGACGCTCCGATGCTCTCCCTGATGCTCTCCGCGCAGCGCTTGGGTCAGCAGGTGTTGCCGGTCGTCGAGCGGTACGGGGAGTTCGAGCAGCTCGCCGCGCTCGCCGAGCGTGCGGAGCAGATGCCCAGGCTGGCGGTGCGGGTGAAGCTTGCCACCCGCGGCTCCGGCCGCTGGTTCGAATCGGGCGGCGGCAGATCCAAGTTCGGGCTCGCCACGCCGGACCTGGTGCGGCTGCTGCGTGAGCTGGAGCGGCGCGGCTGGACCCGGCAGCTCGAGCTGCTGCATTTCCATCTCGGCAGCCAGATCTCGGATATCCAGGTGCTCAAGTCCGCCACCAGAGAGATGGCGCAGATCTACGCCGATGTGCACCAGCGCGGCATTCCGGTCCGCTACCTGGACATGGGCGGCGGCCTGGGCGTCAACTACGGTGCGGGCTACGGCAGCGACGAATCGTCCGCGATCAACTACAGCCTGCAGGAATACGCCAATGCCATCGTCTTCGCGGTCAAGGAAGTGTGCGAAGCTCGCAACGTGCCGGCACCCTGCCTGATCTCGGAGAGTGGCCGCGCCATCACCGCGCACCATTCCATGCTGGCGGTGCCGGTGTTGGGCGCGCATTTTCCGGACGCGCCCCGCGGGGCCGCAATCCCGGACCACCCGCATCGCCTGGTGCACCGGCTGCTGGACGCACTGAAGGAAGTCCGCGGGGCCGCGGGCGAGGTCGACGAGCTGCTGGAGGCCTACCACGACGCCCGCGAAGCCAAAGAGGAAGCCGAGTCGCTGCTGCGCCTGGGCTACCTCGATATCGAGCAGGCGGCCGTCATCGACGACTCGTATTGGACCGCCTGCCGGGAAATCCTGGCTGGCCTGCGCGCTGCAGAGCTCGAGGATGCGCCCCCGGAGCAGGTCGAGCTCGAGGCGCAGCTCACCGACCTGTACCTGGGTAACTTCTCGGTGTTTCAATCCATGCTCGACCATTGGGCGGTCGGGCAGGTGTTTCCCGTGATGCCGCTCGCCCGGCTGAACGAGCAGCCGCAGCGCCGAGCCGTGCTGGTCGATCTCACCTGCGACTCCGACGGCAAGGTCGCGCAGTACGTCACTTCACTCGAAAACGCCGCGTACCTGCCTGTGCACCCGCTCGACCCCGGCGAGACGTATCACCTGGGCGTCTTTCTCACCGGCGCCTACCAGGACATCCTCGGCGATGCGCACAACCTGTTCGGTCGCGTGAGCCGAGGTCCACGTGTACGCGGACGAGGAGGAGCCCGGCAATTTCTGGATCGAGAAAATCATTCCCGGGATCCGCGTCCAGGACATGCTGGCCCAGGTCCAGTACTTCCCCAACGACCTCAACCGGCGGATGAGCGAGCTCGTGCGCCGCAAGATCGACAGCGACGCGGTGCGCCCCAACGTGGGCATGCGCATCCTGGACGAGTACACCGAGCGTCTCAACGATACGACCTACGGCGCTACGGAGCCTGAGCCGCGCGAATAGGGCTTGTTGTTCCTGATCCCGGATAGCGACGATCGAGTCGCCATCTACGCCGCCTTGGGCGGCAGATGGCTGCCCGGCGTCGAATTGGAAATGCTCAATTCTTCCTCGTTCATGTCCACGCCGATGTCGCCGAACAACGGGGTCGAGAGATAGCGCTCGCCTGTATCGGGCAGCATGCACAGCACCGTGGAGCCGGGGGCCGCGCCTTTGCAGACCTCGAGCGCTCCGGCGAAAGTCGCGCCGGCGGTGATGCCGACGAAGATGCCTTCCTGCTGCGCAAGCGCCTTGCTCCACTTCATCGCCTCGGGGCCGGTGATGGTGATGATGCGGTCGATCACACCCATGTCGACGGCGTCTGCCGTGAGCTTCGGAATGAAGTCCGGGCTCCAGCCCTGGAAGGGATGCGGCTTGAAGGCCGGATTGGGCTTGGCGGGCGAGCCGTCCGGATTGCGTTCCTGCGGCGTGCGGCTTGAGAGCATCGGCGCGTCGGAGGGCTCGCAAACGATGATCTTAGTGTCGGGCCGCTCCTTGGCGAGCACGCGCGCGACACCCTTGAGCGTGCCGCCGGTCCCGAAGCCGGTCACCCAGTAATCGAGCTTCTCGCCTCTGAAATCGTCGATGATCTCGCGCGCGGTGGTGCGCGAATGCATGTCCGGGTTGGCCTCGTTCTCGAATTGGCGAGTCAGGAACCAGCCGTGCGTCCGGGCGAGCTCGAGGGCCTTGTTGACCATGCCCATGGCGCGCTCGGACGCGGGAGTGAGCACTACTTTGGCGCCGAGGAAGCGCATCAGCTTGCGCCGCTCGACCGAAAAGCTTTCGGCCATGGTCAGCACCAGCGGGTAGCCCTTGGCCGCGCAGACCATGGCGAGCCCGATGCCGGTGTTGCCGCTGGTGGCTTCCACGACCGTCTGCCCGGGCTTGAGCTCGCCGGATTGTTCCGCCGCCTCGATGATGCCGAGCGCGAGACGGTCCTTGACCGAGCCGAGCGGATTGAACGCCTCGTTCTTGACGAACAAGGCGATGCCCTTCGGTCCCAGCTTGTTGATCCGCACCACCGGCGTATTGCCGACGGTGCCCAGAATGCTGTCGAATTTCGCCATGGGTTCCTCTTCGGAATGACGTCGTGGAATCGCCCCCCGATTCCACCTTGCGTATTCAAAACGCGCTCATGGGCGTCGAGCGTTCCTGCATCACCTCCGACAGCGTCGGAAGCGGGCGATAGTGTGCATCAATTCTTCCTCCGTCGTCTGCAGGTTCAATCGCAACGAGCGAACCCACCATTCCGGGCCGCTAGCCCAGGGCTAGCCCTGGGCTAGGCAACGGCTCGATGATGCCGGCTTGCCGCACTCGCCCCCCGCTCCACCGGCCCTTGGGATCCCCGTCCGCCCGCGTGCTGGCCTCCGGGCAGGGCCGCCAGCGCTTCCAGCCCCCGCGCGTCTTACACCGCGCCTTGAGTCTTCCCGCGACGCGTGATACGGTTGGATTTCCCATCCGTTATCCGTATGGATTTGTCTATGCGTCGGCCTGTCGGCACCGAGTCGCACCGAGCGCCTAAACAACATCACCTACAGCGCCACGGAGCCCGAGCAGCGTGAGTAAGCCCCTCAACGGCCGCTTGCGGATCGCGGCGGTGCAGATGTCGATGTCCGAGCATCCCGAGGAGAACCTGGCCAAGGCCCAGAGCATGGTTCGCGAGGCGGCGCGGCAGGGCGCCACCCTGGTGTGCCTGCCGGAGCTGTTCCAGCATCGCTACTTCTGTCAGACCGAAGATGCGGCGAATTTCGCGCTTGCAGAGCCGGTGCCCGGACCGTCCACCGACGCCTTTCTGGGCCTCGCGGCGGAGCTGAACGCGACACTCGTTGTGAGCCTGTTCGAGCGCCGGGCCGCGGGCTTGTATCACAACACGGCGGCCGTGCTGGACGGGGCGCGCGGCTACGCCGGCAAGTACCGCAAGATGCACATCCCGGACGATCCACGCTACTACGAAAAGTTCTATTTCGCACCGGGCGACCTGGGCTTCAAGTCCTTCGACACGAGCGCCGGGACACTTGGCGTGCTCGTCTGCTGGGACCAGTGGTATCCGGAAGCCGCGCGCCTCACTGCGCTCGCTGGCGCCCAGGTCCTGCTCTATCCCACCGCCATCGGGTGGCATCCGGAAGAGCGCGCCGCACTCGGCGAGCGCCAGCACGGCGCCTGGGAAACCATTCAGCGGTCGCACGCGATCGCCAACGGCTGCTTCGTGATGGCCGCCAACCGGACCGGCTTCGAGCCCGACCCCGCGGGCTCCGGCGGCATCCGGTTCTGGGGGCAGAGCTTCATCGCCGGCACCGATGGGCGCATCCTCGCCCGCGCCGGTGTCGACGAGGAGACCGTCGTCGTCGCCGATCTGGACCTGAGCGAGATCGCGCAGTCGCGCATCGGCTGGCCGTTTCTGCGCGATCGGCGCATCGATGCCTACGATGCGATCCGGTTGCGCTTCCTCGATCGAGAGTAGGTGGATGACAGCGGCAACGCGCGGACTCGGCCTCGTCGATCTGCGTTGACTAGGGTCGGACCCACGCAAGCGTCTGACCTGGCAGTATTAGTCCGTCATACTGAGGCCGCGCGGACGCTTAGCGGCCCTCTTTCGAGGGCGAAATGGCTAGAACAACAATGCTCCGGTGCCGACCGCCATGGGCTCCCGGCGCTGCATCGCCAAATCAGCGGATCAGACACGGAGCACACTGCAGGAACCGATGGACGCTTAGACCCTCAATTCCGGCAGCGAGAATGGGCCGCTAAGGACGATGCGGGGGACCTTTCAGGAGGAAAGCGCAGAATGCTCAGAGGCATAGCGTGGTCCGACCCTATCGAGCTACTCGGACTTCCATTTGCGCGACAGGTAGTACAACGCGTCGTACAGTGTCTGCACCTTTTCCGAATGCTGCGCGAGCCACTCGGACACGCTCTCCAGTTCGAGTGCGGATCACCGCACGCCCTCCCCTAATTTGTCGCCTTGATCGGGGTCGCCGCGGACTCCTTCGATTGCGCCGGTGCTTGGCGCAGCGGATCGGTCTGCTTTGCGGTTTCAATCAGCAGCATCACTGCAAGCCCGGCAAGCAGCGAAGCCGCGATAAGCGCAGTGGCGGGCGGCGACAGAGTCCAGCCGCTTACGCCGCCGCCGAATCCGCCCCATTGGCTCCGGTAGGCGAAGCGGCCGCCAGCGGCCATGCTCCATAGCGCGAAAACAATGAGCGCGAGTGCGACCAAGCCCAGCCCGCACGCGCCTCCCATCATGTAGTGGAATAGGTCGGTCCGCACCGAATCCAGAGCCGCGGGCGCTTTCTGGGCGCTCAAGTCACGCGTCGGGGACTCGGGTCTGGTTTCCGGGCCCTTGGTTGCGGCCTCGGCTGTGCCGGACGTTGCGCCGGATGCCCCCTTCCTTCAAGCCTCTGCGTCGCCAGCCCGGCCACCGCCCGCAGCCGTGGCCTTGCTCGGGCTCTGTGGCGGCTGGGTCTCCGAGGTCAGGGGATCAGCGCACGGCTTGGCCGTCGCGGCTCGAACAGCGTGAGTCGCCTGTGAACGCTGCGGGCTTGGTTGCGCGCTCGCGCCCACAGCAATCACCAGAAACACCAGGGCGGTCGAGAGTCCGCAAGAAGTCATTTTCATGCCTGCATCCGTATCCAGCTGTGGCGGGGGTCGAGATTCCCAGTTCGCGGAGATTGATCGGCGACCGAGCGGCAGGCTACAGCCTCCGCCGCCGCCCTCCATGGATACGACAGCGTACGGCACCAGCACTTACGGATCGATTACGGATGAGGCGATCTTGCGGGGGACCGAAAACTCAAGGCCTGGACGAGAGCGTCGCCAGGGGCCGATGCTCGAAGCGCTCCTGCAGGAAGCGGCCGTTCGCTTCGAGCGCCTGCACGTCTTCCTCCAGGACGTTGCCGACCATGATCTTCAGGCGCTCGTCGAGCAGGGTGAGCTGCTCGACCAGAATCTGTCGCGCAGACTTTCCGGGAACGGCGAGGCGGGCGCGCCGAGGCGACATGCGCAGGCAGCCGCTGGCCCGCGCCTTGCTATTTTGCACGCGCGGTCGGGTCCGGTTCGAGGCTCAGACCTGGAACCGGTCACGCTCATTCCTGAAAGGGGACATCATGGCTCTCTGGGACAAGCTGATGGGGCGCGGCTGATGCGCGCGCTGGCCGGCCTGTTCGCTCTCGGTCTGTTCGCAGGTGCCGCCGGCGCCGACGAGCGCATTCTCCGCTATCAGTCGCGGATCCAGGTGCTGCCCGACGCCAGCCTGGAGGTCACCGAGACTATCCGGGTGCGTGGTGAGGGCAACCGCATCAAGCGCGGCATCTTCCGCGAGTTCCCGACGGTGTATGTGGACCGCCGCGGCAACCGTACCACGGTGGGCTTTCGGCTGTTGTCCGTGCGGCGTGACGCAAGGTCGGAGCCGTACCACACCGAGCAGCGCTCCAACGGGGTCGCCATCTATGTAGGCCGCAAGGACCTGTTCCTCAAGCCGGGGGAGTACACCTATGAGATCGCCTACCGGGTCGAGGGTGAGCTCGGGCTGTTCGCCGACCACGACGAGCTGTACTGGAACGTCACCGGGAACGGCTGGGAATTTCCGATCGACGCGGCATCGGCGCAGGTCGTCCTGCCTCCCGGGGTCCCGCCCGACCGGATGAAGCTGGAGGCTTATACCGGACCGCAGGGAGCCAAGGGGGTCGCCTACCAGGCGCGGGTTGACGACGGCATCGCAAGCTTCGCCAGCACGGCGCCGCTGGGTCCGCGCGAGGGCCTGACCATCGTGGTGATGTGGCCGAAAGGATTCGTCTCGCCACCGCAGGCGTCCGTCGCACCACCGGTTGCGCCGGTTGCGCCGGTCAAGCGCAGCGCATACGTCGCGCCGCGGCCGACCGGCTATCAGCCCCTGCTGTGGGGCGGGGGCGGATTGGCACTTCTGCTGGGCTACTACCTGCTCATCTGGCGCGTCGTGGGACGCGATCCCGAGACTGGCGTGACGATGCCGCGCTACCGCCCGCCGGAAGGCGAGTCGCCCGCCTCCATGCGCTACGTGCTGCGCATGGCCTACGACGATCGCTGCTTCGCTGCGGGCGTGCTGAGCCTGGCAATCAAGGGCTATCTCACGATCGCGCGCGGCCGTTCCGGGCTGTTCAGCCGCGGCACCTACACCCTGCACCGCCGCACCGGCAGCACCACGCCGCTGCCGCCGGACGAACAGGTCCTGCTGCAGAAGCTGTTTGCGAGCTGGATCTCGCTCGAGCTCACCAACAACGCCCATCGCGTGGTGTCGGCCGCGAAGGGTGCCCATCAGCGGGCGCTGAAAAAGAAATACCTGGGCAGCTTCTTCCGCATCAACAACGGCTGGCACCTCTTCGGGGTCGTGTTCAGCATCCTGGTGGCAATCGCCGCGACGCTCGCGCAGACCGCCCACGGCTACGATGCTGCGTGGTTCTTCGCCACGACCGGCGGGCAGGCGACGCTGACGGCAGTCGCCACCGGCTTTGTCGCCAACGGGGTGTTCGGCCGCCTGCTCAAGGCGCCTACCCGGCTGGGACGCAAACTGATGGATAACATCGAAGGCTTCCGCCAGTACCTGGACGTCGCCGAGGGCGACGAGATCAAGCTCGCGGGCGCCCCGCGAAAGACACCGAGCCTGTTCGAGGCCTATCTGCCCTTCGCGCTCGCGCTCGGTCTGGAGCAACGATGGGCTCACGGTTTCGCCACCGTGTTCGCCACCCAGGCGCCCAATCACGTGCCCGACTGGTACCAGGGCGAGCGCTGGCGCGTGCGCGACTTCTCGTCCTCGTTCGGCCACTCCTTCGATGCTGCGATCGCTTCCGCCTCCACGGCGCCTGGCTCCTCGTCGGGCGGGGGCGGCGAGGGGTCCTCGGGCGGCGGGGGCGGCGGCGGTGGGGGCGGCGGCTGGTAGTCGCTTAACCGCGCGGGAGCTGTCTAGGCGGGCGCATCCATCACACCGACGGGCCGCTCGACCGGTACCAGGGCGTGGCGCTGCGCAGCGTAGCGGAACCTTGCGCCATGCGGCAACCGCCCAAGCCGGCCTGATACGAGCGGACTACTCGCTTGCCATGTCGGTAACGATTCCTTCACGCACGGCGACGCGGCGGCGGCTTCCATCGAGCGATACGGAGCTCTGCCGCCCGATATGTGACCGCCAGCGGACCCACGTACCGCGGGTCGCCGGTACCGCCGCCGTCTCGGCGGGGGCTCTGCCCAGCGCCCGCGTCCCAGCATAGAGCCAGCATGGTCTGTTCGATTCGGCCCTTTCGCTCACCCCGTCCGTACATCCGTAACAAATCTCCTGCACTCTTACTGCTCCCTTGCCTGGAAAAGGGCGGCCGCGCCGGCGCAGCGAAGCCGTGTGGTCGTATTGCCCTGCCGAAGTCCAAACCCCACGGAGCAGACCGATGAAAGGAAAGTCGCACCCGACCAACGACGTCACCATCAACCCATCCGGCAACGAATCGATCATCGATGTGATCGCGCGGACCGACGTGGGCCGGCGCAACTTCCTGAAGACGGGGCTGGGCGCCGCGACCCTGGCCGCTTTCGGCGGCGTCAGCATGCGCGGACTGATCAGCACGGTCTACGCCGCGCCGATCCCGCCCTCTGCCGGTTTCGGCGGGATCGGGTTCGAAAGCATTCCGCCCAGCATTGATCCCTTCCCGGCGGGTGCCGACTCCGACCGGGTGCGCGTGCCGCCCGGCTACAACGTCCAGGTCCTGGTCTCGTGGGGCGATCCGATCATGCCGGGCGCGCCCGCCTGGGCCGAGGGCGCGACGCAGGACGCCGCCGCGCAAGCGATGCAGTTCGGCATGCACAACGACGGCATGCATTACTTTCCCTTCCCGACGCGGGGCGCGGGGGGGCAGTCGAGCGTGCGCGGCCTGCTGTGCGTGAACCAGGAGTACACGCATGAGGGCATTCTGCACGGTACCGAGGGCTTGACCGGCGGCGCCGGCATCACGATCCAGAAAGTGCGCAAGAGCCAAGCCGCGCATGGCGTTTCGGTGGTGGAGGTGAAGAAGACCGCAGCAACTGGGGCGTCGCGAAAGACTCGCCGTGGGGCCGCCGCATCACCGCCAATACACCGATGCAGGTCTCCGGGCCGGCTGCCGGACACGCTCTGCTCAAGTCCAAGAAGTTCGTCATCGCCCCCGGCGGCTCGACCGAGGCTGGCGTGAACGACGGCTTCACGGCGTACGGCACGATAAACAACTGTGCCAACGGCTATACGCCGTGGGGCACTTACCTGACCTGTGAGGAGAACTGGCACGGCTTCTTCGGCTGGGCGGCGGGAGAATCCATTCCGGCGGACTTTCCGAACCGCGCCGCCATCCTCAAGGACCAGAACCGCTATGCGATCGCCGCTGCAGGTTCCGGTACGCTGTGGCAACAGATCGATCCGCGCTTCAATGCCGCCACCAACCCGCTGGAGCCGTTCCTGTTCGGCTGGGTGGTGGAGATCGATCCGTGGGATCCGAACAGCGTGCCCGTCAAGCGCACCGCTCTGGGCCGTGCGAAGCACGAAGGCGCGACAGCTGGTGGTCAGCGCCGACGCGGCGGGCACACCCAACCGGGTGGGCTACTACATGGGGGACGACGAGCGCAACGAGTACCTGTACAAGTTCGTGTGCGCGCGGCCCTACGACCCGAACAACCGCGGGGCCAACCTCGGACTGCTCGACGAGGGCACGCTGTACGTGGCGAAGTTCACCACGACGCCCGGGCAGACCGCGGGGAGCTTCCGCGGGACGTGGATACCGCTCGTGCCGGACACCGAGACCGTGATCGACGATCCCAACAACCCAGGCACCAAGCTCAAGCTGCGCAACCTTCCGACTTTCGCGGGCGCCAGCGACGCCGAAGTACAGGCGCTCATCTGTATCAACACGCGGCAGGCCGCCGACGCCGTCGGGGCGACGATGATGGACCGTCCGGAGTGGACGGCCCTGCGCACCTACGACGGCTACGCGAACGGGCAGGGCTACTCCAGCGAACGGCCGCTCGAAGGCTATTGCACGTTGACCAACAACAACCGCCGGGGCGGGGGCGCCTGAGCGGGGGGCTGTACGATCTCGTCCAACAACCCGGACGGCACTACGACGGGCGGGAACGCACGTCCGGCGATAGACGTGGCCAACCCCCGGCCGGACAACGACTACGGGCACATCATCCGCTGGCGCGAAGACGGCAACTACGTGACGGCCACGGGCTTCGAGTGGGACATCTTCGTGCTTTGCGGCGACACGCTGACCACGAAAACCCTGGCCGCCAACTATCTCAGCGATAACCTGGTCGGCGGCGCAGCCGGGACCGGCCCCTTCTACCAAGGCAACATTTCCGACGTTCCAGCGGGCAGCGCGGACTTGGGCGCGCCCGACGGCCTGTGGTTCGACCAGTTCGGCCGGCTCTGGATCCAGACCGACCAGGTGGGCGATGCCACCGGCGACTTCGTCAACGTGGGACGCAACATCATGGCGTGCGCGGATCCGAACACCAAGGAGATCCGCCGTTTCATGACCAGCCCGAACCGGTGCGAGGTGACCGGTGTCATCAATACGCCGGACGGCAAGACCATGTTCGTGGGAATCCAGCATCCGGGCGAGGATTCCCTGGCCGCTAATCCTACGGAGTTCAGCAACTGGCCGCAGTCGCAGTTCGCGACCAACAGCGCCGGCCAGGCGCTGCCCAACACCCCGGGCATCCGGCGCCCGCGGGCCTCGGTCCTGGTGATCACCAGGGAAGACGGCGGGATCATCGGCGCATGAGCGCGCTCACATCGAGACACGGAGACCCACAAATGACGCTACGCAAGTATCTGATCGCAGCAGCCGCGGTTGCCGCGGCCTGCCCGCTCACGCCACTTTGATCACGAATGCAACCGGTCTGGGCGCTACGCAGGACTTCCAGAGCTATAACAACCTGGTCGTCGGCGCGGGGAACACGCTGGACATCAATTCCGACCTCAGCATGACGCCTTCCGGCCTGGACGGGATGGCCGGCGCGACCGTTGCTGCCCTGGGCGACAACGGCGACTGGGGCGCGGGCCAGAGGTTCGCAGCGGTCCTGACGACGGACAGCGATTTCGTCGGCTCGCTCACGTTCGCCTTCGGCGCCTTCAAGGCGCGTGCCGCGGGCGCCTTCCTGAACGGATTTGCGGAGGGCGGGCCGGCGTCGATCACCATCGAGGCCTTTGACGCGCTCGGCAACCTGCTCGAAGCGCAGCCCGTTTCGATCACAGCCGGAGGGCTGAACGGTGGCGAGTTCTACGGCATTCAGCGCGACTCCTACGAGATCGCTTCGATCCGCTTCACGGGCGACAGCCTGGTGCTCGACAACCTCGCGTATGCGCCGGTGCCCGAGCCGTCTACCTATGTTCTGCTGGCCGCGGGGCTCGGATTGCTGGGCCTCATGGTCCGGCGGTCCCGCAACACCGCCTGAGGCGGGGCCAGGGGAGCACGATGTTCCCCGGCTTTCGGGCGGCCCTGCGGCCAGCGGGGCCGTCCTCGTTTTGGCTCCGGGCCAGGAGGCGTTGCTCGACGATGCTCTTGTCGGGGGCGGCAGCGCTGTTGAGCGCCCTGCACGTTGGCGCAGCCCAGGTCGTCCTGGAGCCGGTGAAGGACACCACGCTGATCGAAGATAACGTCCACTACTCGAACGGCGCGGGCGCGTTCGTGTTCATCGGCAGCATCGCGAGCGGCTCACCGCGTCGCGCGCTGCTCCAGTTCGACCTCACCAGCATCCCGACCGGAGCAAAGATCAGTTCCGCCAGCCTGCGGGTCGTCGTCTCGAAAGCCGCCGCTGGCTCGGGCTTCGACCAGGCGACGCTGCAGCGCGTCGCTGCGGCCTGGAACGAGGGGAGCAGCGCAGCCAACGGCGGCCAAGGCAGCCAGGCGAGCCCCACCGACACCACCTGGGCCTACCGCGTGTACGGCAATCCCAGCCAGGGTGTCCCTCGCATCGAGTGGAGCACGCCAGGAGGCGAGTTCGACGCCGTGACGAGCGCGACCACGACGCTGGGGTCGGTCGGCATCTACACGTTTCCGAGCAGCGCGCAGCTCGTGGCTGATCTGCAGGGCTGGCTGCAGCACCCGGCGGGGAACTTCGGCTGGATCATGCGCGGCAACGAGGTCCAGCAAAAGACCGCCCGCCGCATCGTCGGCCGTTCCTCCGGGTCGACCGCCGACCGGCCGCGTCTGACCGTCGAGTACGATCTCCCGTCGAACGCGGACGTTCCTCTGCTCCCGTTGTGGGCGGCGGTGGCGCTCGCCGGAGGACTGCTTGCAGCGGGAGCTGCGAGGCTTCCAGCTTCGAGAGGGAAGAGATGACCCATTGCCGACTCGCCGCCCTCGCTGCGGTCCTGCTCCTGGGCACCCACTGGGCGCCGATCCCAGAACCAGCGACGCCTGCGCTGGTGATCGGCGGCCTGGCGATCATCGGCGCGCTCACCAGGCGGCGCTGGCGGCAAGCGCGCCGCGTGGTCGGCAAGGCGGGCGCGTGAGGCTCCTCTGCGTCCTGCTCGCGGCGGCGATCTGCCAGGTACCGTGCAGAGCCGCCGACGAGGTCTTCTTCTTCGTCGACGATCACGGTACGCCGCACTTCAGCAATGTGCCGCATGATGCGCGCTATCGGCCGCTGATCGACGAGAGCGCCGTTGCGGTGCGCTTCGACGAGCGGGCGGTGCCGCTGACGTTGGCCGTTTCGGCTGCTGGCGCCGTCGCCAAGGGCACCATGCTCGAGGTGTCGGTGGCCCTCCCGGGTTCGCCTAGCGTCCGCGGACAAGTCGACCTCATGTTCGATCCGGCTGCGCTGGTGTTCGACGACGCCACAGTGGACTCCGACCTGGTCGGCCCGGGGCGCCTGCGCCTGCAGGTCGAGCCGGGCATCGCATCCGCTTTCGCGGCGGACGTCTGGTTCACGGTACGTCGTGACGCTCCCGATCAGACCGCGGTGCGTGGTGCTCCGGTCGATCTGGAGTCCGAGGAGCGCATAGCGGTGCGTGGCATGGCGGCGGCACCGGTCGTCATTCAGCTGCAGCAGTCGGGAAGGCCCGCCCAGTGACGGCCTGTCTGGCGCGCTGCCGTGTCCTTCAGATCGGGTCCGCCAGAGGGAGACGGAGTCGCGCCTGACGAAATGCATCCGGCTCAATCCCGTCCTCGTATGCCCGCTGTCAATCAATATGCAGGGGTGGCCGGCGGATGAGCCGGGCGCGTCCCGTCCTCCTCGCGCTCCTGTCGATCAGCCTCACCGCATGCGGGCTGCTGCACCCCCGCGCGCCCGAGCCGGCGGTCGCGCCGACGGCGCGCGTCACGCCATTTTCGTCGGGCGCTCCGGGAGGGCCGATGCCGCACGGATGGTACCCCGCCGCGGTGCCGAAGCTGCGCAAGATCACCCGCTACGAGCTGGTGGACGACGGGGGAACCACCGTAGTGCACGCCTTGGCCGACGGCTCGACGTCGGGCATGGTGCACGACGTGGACATCGATCCGCGCAACCTTCCCGTGGTGAGATGGCGCTGGAAAGTGCCGCGGCCCGTTCCGGGCGCCGACAACACCCGGCGCGAGGCGGATGACTCGCCCGCACGGCTGGAGCTGGTGTTCTCCGGCGACACGACCACGTTGCCGTTCAACGAACGCGTCTTCTTTGCGCAGGTCAAAGCGACCACCGGTATCGATGTGCCTTACGCGACCCTGGACTATTCGTGGGGCAGCGGCGCTCCGGCCGAGAGCATCATCGCCAACCAGTGGACCGGCAGGCTGCGGATGCTGCTGGTACGCAGCGGCCCGCAGGGGATGGGACAGTGGGTGAGCGAGGAGCGCAACGTGTACCAGGACTTCAAGCGGATGTTCGGCGAGGAGCCCGAAAAGATCACGCAGGTCCTGATCTACACCGACGCGGATGCGACCGGCGCGACGGCCGAGGCATACTACGGCGACATCGAGTTCGTTCCAGCTGGACAACCGTAAGGCCGAAAGCCCAGAGCCGTGCTGTTTTGAACCTCTG
>CAWHCG010000010.1:0-201874 GCA_963827575.1 uncultured beta proteobacterium | reverse complement strand
CGGGTCCTTCATCACCTTGGCGTTGACGCGGTCGCGATGCGCCCGCGACTTGTAGACGATGTACGAGAAGAACACCGTTTCGCCCGCGCTTGAGCTTGACGCTTTGCGGGAACGACGTGCGCTTGCCGGCTTCACGTCGTCGGCCACGCACTCGACGTACTCGAGCGCGCCGTGCTCGCGCCAGACCTTCCCGCCTTCTGCGCCATGCGCCGGTACGCCTGCAGCTTCTTCTTCGGGACGGGCAGAACGAATCCATCGACGTATGCCATAAGAATTCTCCTTGTTGTCCTGCTTGCTTCATCGTCGCCCCGTTGGGGGCTCTCGCTGCGTCCGCGCGGTGTATCGGCATCATCCCTCTCCCCCGCCCTCTGCGGAGAGACCCCCTGACCCATGCGTTACAAATGAGACCCATGAACCAGCGCCTCCTCCAGTCCCCTCTCCCGGTCGGTCATAAGCATTTGGTTAAGGCCACCCTCACCTTTAAGGGGAGGGCTGGGGTGGGGATGGGTTTGAGTGCGAGTCTGACCCATCCCCCTCCTAGCCTCCCCCTTGAAGGGGGAGGAAACGTGGTGTTCGCATCGTTAAGTTAACGCCTCTCCCATCAAGGGAGAGGAGCCCCATATGCCGCGCTCCGCGCGGGGAGGTTCATGGGGCAGGGGTGAGGGGTCATCCGGTACACGAACGTCATCAGCCGCCGCTCAGCGCCTGGACGATCAGCACCTCGTCGGTCGGGCGCAGCGGCTGCGCACAGATCGCACACCTGCTCGCCGTTGACGAAGAAGCGCATGTGGCGCCGCATCCGGTCCTGCTCGTCGATCATGCGGAAGCGGATGCCGGGGTAGCGGCGGTCCAGGTCGGCGAGGACCGCGGCGAGCGTCGCGCCGCTCGCCTCGACCTCGCTGCTGCTCGGTGTACGAGCGCAGCGGCTGGGATCAGCACCTTCATCGCGAGTCGCGCTCTCGCAAGCTCGCGCCGCCTCCACGGCGTAGATCTCCGGCAGGTGCCGCGCGATGCAGGCCCAGCGCCGGCCTTCGTCGCGGCTCATCCACAGCTCGCCGCTGGTCGTGCCGAAGTAGAGGCCCACCGGATCCGCTGCGTCCGCCGTCATCGCCTGGCGCTTCACCGTCCACCACGCCTGCTTCGCGGGCAGGCCGGCGTCGAGCCGCTGCCAGCGTCTTGCCGCCGTTGCGCGTCACATAGACCGCGGGCTTGCCGTCCGGGCTGGTGCGCGGCCAGACGCTGGTGCCGTCCATCGGGAACACCCAGGCGGTGTCCGCGTCGCGCGGATGCACCACCATCGGAAAGCCGACGTCGCCGACCCGCTTCGGCATGCTCTTGCCGATGCGCACCCACTCGTCCGACGGCCGGTCGAGCCGGTAGATGCCGCAGTGGTTCTGCTGATACAGCCGGTCCGGATTGCTCGGGCAGAGCCGGACGCAATGCGGATCGTGGAACGTGGCGTCGGCTGCGGTCGAAGCCCTCGACCACTTCGAGCCCCTTCACGAGCGGCGTCCAGGTCCGGCCGCCGTCGAGCGACTCGTGCACGCCGCCGCCCGACATGCGCGAAATACAGGTGCGCGGGATCGCGCGGATCGACGATGATCGAGTGCAGCTTCGGCCCGTCCGGCGTGCCGTCCTGCACGGTGCCCATCCACTTGCGGTACTGCGGATCGTCGTTGATCGCCGGAGAACGGCTCCCACGTGACGCCGCCGTCCTCGGAGCGGAACAGTCCCTGCGGCGAGGTGCCCGCGTACCAGACGTCCGGCTCGTCGGCGTGGCCCGGCGTGAGCCAGAACGTGTGATCGACCGCGCGGCCCTTCTCGCCCTCCGCGCGCCTTCGCGAACGCGGGCGGCCGCGCGGCTTCCTTCCAGGTGCGCCCGAGATCGGTGGAGCGGAACACGGTCGGGCCGAGGTGGCCGGTCTTCGCCGCCGCCAGCAGCGTTCGCCCGTCGCGCGGATCGAGCACCAGGTGATTGATGATGTGGCCGAGGAAGTGCGGCCCGTCGGCGCGCCACGTCTTCGCTGCGCCGCGTCGCCGTGATACAGCCACGCGCCCTTGCGGGTCGCGACCATCACGAGCACACGGCGCGCGGCCGTGGCGTGGCGCGCCGCGTGCGAGTCGCGGGGCTTGCTGCCGATTGCTGGCTTCCGGCCTTACGGCCATCAATCGCTCCTTGACGAACGCTCGTCGTGCTGCTGCAGCTCGGCTGCGACCGTCTCCCGGATCGGCCGGATCGGCCGCACTTCGACGCTGCCCACGCGCGCCGGCGGAATCTTCGCGGCGATCTGGATCGCTTCGTTCAGGTCGCTTGGCCTCGATCAAGTAAAACCCGGCGAGTTGCTCCTTGGTTTCGGCGAAGGGACCGTCGGTGATGGATACCTTGCCGTTCCGCACCCGCACCGTCGTGGCCGTCTGGACGGATTGCAGCGCCTCCGATGCGAGACAGTGGCCGCTCTTGCGGATCGCGTTGTCGTATGCCACGCAGTCTTCGTCGGGCACCTCGTCCAGCCGCTTCTCATCGAGGTAAACCAGGCACAGATACTTCATCGCTCCCTCCATCAATTCGTCGACTGAATGTCTGCAGGCCGACATGCGTGGCATCGCGCCGATCGGCGGGGCCGGCCCTCGACGCGCACGGCTCTCGGCTTCACTGCGCGCCCACAGCCCGAGCGCGTGCAGCGTCTGCTGCGTCCTCGGCGATCGGCCGCACCTCGACGCAGCCGATCCTTGCGCCCGGGATCCTCGCGGCCACCCGGATCGCCTCGTTGAGGTCCTTGGCTTCGATCACATAGTAGCCACCGAGCTGCTCCTTGGTTTCGGCGTAGGGCCCGTCGGTGGTCGAGATATTGCCCTTGCGCACCCGCACCGTGGTCGCGCCGCCGGCGGCAGCAGACGATTGCAACCGACGTAGTGGCCGCTGCGCCGGATCGCTTCGGTGAACTCGGCGTATTCCTGGAAATGCTGTTCCGCATCGGCCTCCGACATCTGCTCCATCATCTTCTCGGCGCAGATCAGGCATAGGAACTTCATCGCTTTCTCCTATCAGACGCGACCGCAATCATACTGAGCGGGCAGGCAGCGGGGCCGCGTCCGATCATGCCGCGCCCCTGCTGTCGTATTTGTCGTGGTGCCGCCCCAGTCCCATCGTGAACGCCAGAGCGTCTTCGTCGCGGCCTTTCGGCACGAGGTCGAGGTAGTTGTACGCGCCGACCAGCAGATCCAGGCCGCGGCCGTACGTGAGTAGGTGTGATAGACGCGCCCGCCGTCCCGCAGGAACACGCTCGCGCCGGGCTGCTCGCCCTTCACATGGTAGGTCTGGCCCAGCTGCTCGAGCGTGGCCTTGTCGCGATACTTGTACTCGACCGGCGCGACGGCTTCGTCCGTCGTGGTGTGGAAGTCGTAGTTGAAGTCGCTGCCGTGGGACGACACCCACTTGAAGCGCCAGCCCATGCGTTCCTGGAACGGCCGAATCTCCGCGAGCGGCGCGCGCGACACCACGACGAAGGTAACGTCGCGTGCCGCGAGGTGCGGCAGCGCCCCATCGATATGGTCCGCCAAGAACGAGCAGCTTGGGCGGCCCTCCTTCCATCCCGGGACCGAACATGAAGTGGTAGACGATGAGCTGGCTCCTGCCGTCGAACAGGTCCGCAAGCGACTCGGCGCCGTTTCGGCCCGTCGAACAGGTGCGGCTTTCCACCTCGACCCAGGGCAGGTCGCGCCGCTCCGCGCTCAGCTGGTCGCGCAGCCGGGTGAACTCCCTTCCTTGCTCAAGTGCTGCCGGCGGGCGGCAAGCCACTCATCGGGCGACACGATTCTTGGACGATCCATGCTCGGCTCCTTTGTTCCGGTTGTCGGTTGTGGCGGTTGCGCCGGGCCTGGCACGAAGCTTCTTCACGACGAGCGTGGTCAGACCGCCCGCCGAGGTCGCCCCGGCAGCCGCCAGCGCCGCGGTGGTGAGGCATGCGGGGCACATGGGCATCTCCTTTCGCCGGATAGTCGAACGGGCCGGCCCGGAATCGACAGGCTTGTCGATGCATTGCCGAGCACGGCTCATCACCTAATTCCTGCTTCAGCGCCTCGACCTCGGTCCACAGGCGGACCTGCTCGGTGTCGCCTTCACCGTACTTGCGCATGCCGAATCCGACCAGGTCCAATCACCTTCGGCGTCGGCGCCACACACCTCTTTCTTCAGCATGGGATGGGGCATGCAATTGAACAGGTTGATGGTGAGCTTGACCGGACGCGTGACGCCCAGCAGTGTGAGCTGGCCATCGACGGTCCGCGGCTTTTCGCCGTGAACTTAGGCGTGCCCTTGCAAGTCGCGGTCGGGAACCTCGCGACGTTGACCTCCTCCGAGGCGCGTGCTCGTCCATCTTGTCGAGCCCGAAATCGAGGCTGGCCATCGGGTGGCGATCTGCACCTCCGGTCCTGGCCGCCGGTCAATGCTGATCGCGCCGCTCGTCTTCTCGAACTTGCCGCGCCGGATCGGCGGCCCATCTCCGAGAACTAGAGGCTCGGATCGGTGTGACTCGGATCGATTTCGTCGCGGTCGACCGCGGCCGGCGCCGGCCCGGCCGCGCCAGCAAGCCGGCCAGAACCGTAGACAGAAGTATTGCATCACTTACTCCAGGGTGTGATCGAACAATCGTCGATAACCTGCTCGATGACCAGGCCCGGATTCGACAGGGCGCGGTCGGCCCGACGCGCGTGACGGGAATCAGCCGGCACATCCGCGCGTGCGCGCGGGCGTCGAGGTCGGCCGCCCGCGCGGCCATCGCGGTCGAACCAGTCGTCGCGCAGCTCGGCCAACCGCCCCTCCAGGAAGCGCTGCTCCAGCTCCTGCCGCGCGAAGGAGAGCGCACGCTGGTAGGCGGCCCGGGCTTGCGTGGTCTTCCCGACGCCGGCAAGCTCCGCGCGCGCGGAGTCGCCAGGTGGTAGTCCCCCAGATCGCCGCGCGCCAGGATGGCCTCGACCAGCACCAGGCCGGCCTCGGGCCGTCCCGCATCGCCACCGCGACGGCGCGGTTGAGCTCGACCACGGGCGAGGGCTCGGCCTGCGCCAGGACGTCATAGAGCGCGACGATCTGGGCCCAGTCCGTCGCCTCGGCGCTGGGCGCCTCGGCGTGCACCGCAGCGATCGCCGCCTGAAGGGTGCAGGCCCCGAACCGGCCGCGATGTGAGCGCCCGCTCCACCAGCGCGCGTCCCTCCGCGATCTGAGCCCGGTTCCGAGCGAGCGGTCCTGCTCGTCGAGCAGGATCAGGTCGCCCCCCGGAGAGGTGCGCGCCGCGCGCCGCGATTCGTGCAGCAGCATCAGCGCCAGGAGGCCCATCGCCTCGGGCTCCGGCAGCAGCTCGACGAGCAGGCGCGCAAGGCGGATCGCCTCGCCCGAGAGATCGTGCCGCGTGAGCGCTGCGCCCGACGAGGCCGAATAGCCCTCGTTGAACACCAGGTAGATCACGCGCAGGACGCTGTCGAGCCGGTCCGGCAGATCGGCCTGCTCGGGCACCTGGTAAGGAATGCCCGCGTCGCGGATCTTTGCCTTCGCGCGCACGATGCGCTGCGCCAGGGTCGGCGCGGCGGTCAGGAAGGCGTGTGCGATCTCTTCCGTGGTGAGGCCGCAAACCTCGCGCAGGGTGAGCGCTACCTGGGCGTCCGGCAGCAGGGCCGGATGGCAGCAGGTGAAGATCAGCCGCAGCCGGTCGTCCTCGAGGCTCTCGTCGCTCCACGCCGGGGCGTCATCGATCAGGGCGTCGGCGTCCTCGGGGACATCGTCGAGCGGGTCGAAGCGGGCGCGCCGGCGGATGCCGTCGATGGCTTTGAAGCGGCCGGCGGAGACCAGCCACGCCCGCGGATTGGCGGGCACACCGTCCCGCGGCCACTGCTCCAGCGCCGCCCGGAAGGCATCGTGCAGCGCTTCCTCGGCGAGGTCGAAGTCGCCGAGCAGCCGGATCAGGGTGGCGAAGATCCGGCGCGACTCCGAGCGGTAGACAGCGTCCACCGTCGCGCGCGCCTGCGCGGCCGCGGCTTCGCTCATCGGCTGCGCTCCTCGGGCTGATGCCGCATGGTTACCGCACCTCGATATGTTGCATTCGCGGCGACTCCAATCTCGGCCGCTTGGATGCAGCCTAGGATCCGGCAACGATCGAGTGTCTAGGTTCCCGCTTGCCGTTCCTCGAAACCTTTTGCGGCTTCATGCCGCACGGTTTTCGCGGGAACGACAGGTTACTTGTCATCCCCGCGCAGGCGGGGATCCAGAAGTGCTCGAGCACAGCTTGGTTTCCACCTCCGCGGGAACGACAAGGCGCGCCGCGCATGAGGCTGGCGCTCGCTGCTGCCCAGCGCTATGCTGTGCGCCGCACCATTTTAGCGGACCCCGGGCCAACATTCGCTTCAGTGTGTGCAGTCAACCCAGGGAGGGTCGAAATGAAGCGATACCTGTTCTTTCCCGCTGGTATTCCTGGTCGCGTGCGCCGAGTACGGTGGCAGGAAGCCATCCAGCTCCACCCCGGCGGAGCCGTCCAAGAGCGCAAAACCAGCCCAGTCCACGCCGGCGCCGGCCCCTGCTGCGCAGCGCGGCAAGCTGGAGAACAGTCCTCTGGTATGGAAGCCCGCCACGAACATAGCCTTGCTGGGCGCGGTCGATCTAACCGGGCTCGGCAACGTCAAGCTGCAGGTGCCCAAGCTCGCCGACGGCCGACAGAACCCGACGCTGCTCGGCGAGAACAAGGAGAAAGCCCGGCCCCGCCTCATCACTACGCCGGATGACGTGCCGGCGTTCGTCACTCAGCATATGAAGCAGATCATCGCGGCAGCCGGCCTCGATGTCGTCGACAGCGGTGGGACGCGCGTGCTCAAGGGCGAGCTCAAACAGTTCTACGTAGACGAGACTGATACCTACAAAGGCGACGTACGCCTGATGGTGACGCTGACCGATGCGAACGGCAAAGCGGTGTGGACGGGCACGACAGGCGGCACCTCCACGCGGTTCGGCCGTTCGTACAAGGCCGAGAACTACTACGAGACGCTGAGCGACTCGCTGATCGAAGCGACGTACAACCTGCTCAAGAATCCGGGCTTCCACGACGCACTCGCCAAGCCATGACGGACGGACGCGCGGCGGCGTATCACGATCGCCATGAAAGGACCGCGCGCCGCCTGTTGCGGGCCGAGCATGCCCCGTGCGTGCCGGCTTTCCTGGTGTCTGCGTGCCCGCGGATTGAGGTCCCCGACAGGCTCCGTGGCAAGTGGCGAAACCGGGGGGTTTCAGTGCCGGGCGTGGGTGCGCCGGCCGCGACTGCAGCCCACGCGAGATCGGGATGGCGCGTGTGCCATTCCGTCGCCTGCTCGTAGGCGTACGCTACCCGCAGCGCCATGTCTTCGGCGAACGGCTTTGCGTAGACCATGAGCCCGATCGGCAAACCCTCGGATGTGAACCCGCAGGGCAGCGAGACGCCGCAGAAGTTGAGGATGTTTCCCAGGCCGCAGTTGCGGTGGACCTTGACGTTGTAGTCGAGGTAGGCCTCGTAGCTCGCGTCGATCGCGGCCACCGGCCGGGCGGCCGCCATGGTGGTCGGGACGAGCAAGGCGTCCACGTCCCGCAGGGTCCACAGCACCTGCTGCCGCAGCTCGGCGTAGCGGCGCAGCAGGGCGAAGTAGTCGGGGGCGGAGAGCTTCCGCCCGGAAAGCATGCGGGGTCCGATCACGGGATCGAGCTCGTCGAGGTGCTTGTCGAGGAACTCGCGGTTCACCGCGCAAGCCTCGGCGGGGATCAGCAGCGGCCGTTTCTCCTCGGCCCACGCCGCCGCCGCCTCGGGCACCGCGATCCCCGTGAGCTGCGCCCCCAGCGATCGAAACACCTGTCCGGTCTCGCGGACCGCCTTCTCCACCTCGCGGTCCACGTCGTCGAAGAACAGCGTCTCGCCGAAGGCGATGCGCAGTCCCTTCACGCCGTCCTTGAGGCCGCGCAAGGCGTCCTGAGAGGCGACCCCGGCCGTGGACTCGTCGTGCGCGTCGCTTCCCTGGAGTGCTTGATAGACGAGCGCCGCGTCCTCGACGCAGCGGGTGATCGGCCCCACGCTGTCGAGGGTCCAGCACAGCGGGTAGACCCCGGCACGACTGATTCGGCCCACGGTGGTCTTCAAACCCACGATTCCACACAGCGCCGCGGGCACGCGCACCGACCCGCCCGTGTCGCTGCCCAGGGCCATGGGCGCCAGGCCGGCGGCTACCGCAACCGCACTGCCGCTCGAGGAGCCGCCGGGCGCGTGGGGGACCGCATGCCACGGGTTGTGTGGCGTGCCCTGATCGTGGTTGATACCCGCGGCGCCATAGGCGAACTGGACGGTGCAGGTCTTGCCCAGCAGCACCATCCCGGCGGCGGCGAGCTTGCGCACGGCCGTGCAGTCCTGCCCGGCGATGTTCCCCGCCAGCAGGTGGGTGCCGGCGGTGGTCGGCACCCCCTTGACGTCGAACAGATCCTTGGCGGCGTAGGGAATCCCGTGCAGGGGGCCCAGATCCGCGCCGCTCTTCAGCGCGCTTTCGGCCGCCTGGGCTTGCGCCAGGGCCCGTTCCGGCAGAACCCGGATGAACGAGCGCAACCGCTGGTCGAGCCCGGCGATTCGGCGCAGCAGCTCCTCGGCGCACGCGACCGGGCCTAGACGGCCCGCGCGGATGCGGGCGGACAGGCTGGTGATCGACTCGTACGGGAGCGCGGGGTCCGCCATGGTGATCCTCGGAGAAAGGCGTCAACCGTACCAGAGCTCCCGGCACGACTCAAGGCGCCTTCGCTGGGTTGCGGTTCTCGCAGCAGCTACGCAGCCTGAGCCATCGTCGCCGCGCGCTGCACGAATCGAGGCCGAAGGCGTACATGCCGACCACGGCGTGGTATCCGGGCAGTCCCTGGCTCCAGGCGGGCAACCTCGGGGAACGTCCGATCAGCGCCCGCACCCCCTGCCTGGCAGCCGGGACAGTTTGGTACTAGCATTACGCCAGTCGAACCCACCAGGGGGCAAAGGCCGTCATGACCGTACAGGAGTTGGCTGCGGGGACGCAGTACAGTGAGCGCGCACGCTACAACACGTCCGAGAACCCGTTCGCGTTCCGCTGGCCGCCCGTGCCGATCCGCCAGTTCCTGGCCGAACGCGACCGGGCCTTCGATCCGGGCACGCCCACCGGCGCGATCGCGCTGGACATCTCGACCGAGCTTGGCACCGCCTATCCGGCCACCACTCCCGCATTGCTGGTCCGCTATCTGAAGGTCCGTGCCGGCGAGGAGCTGCGTACGGCGTTCGCCGCGGCCGGCGAGGTGTGCTATGTGATCAAGGGGCAGGGCGAAAGCCGCAACGGTCCCGATGTCATCGCGTGGGGCGCCGGCGACGTATTCTGTTTTCCTGGGGGCAGCGAAACCCGCCATCTGGCGCTGCGTCAGGATTGCCTGCTGTGCGTGGCCACCAACGAGCCGCTGCTCGCGTTCGAAGGACTGCGGTCTCCGGCGCCGGGGCGCGCGGTGGTACAGGCCACGCACTGGCCCGCCGAGGAGATCGAGCGCCGGTTCCAGTCGGTGTGGAAGCGCCCGATCACCGACAACACCACCGGGCACGCGGTGAACTTCAGCACGGCCGCCATGCTGCCGAACTACGTCACCATGCCTTCGATCAACGTCGGCATCAACACGCTAGCCCCCGGGTGCGACCAGCGCCCGCACCGCCACAATGGAGTGGCCATCACGCTGGCGCTGGAGGGCGAGGGCATCTACTCGCTGATCGAGGACCAGCGGGTGGACTGGTCCATCGGCGCAGCACAGATCACCCCGGCCACGCTTCTGCACTCGCACCACAATCGCGGGACCAGGCGCATGCGCTCGCTCGTCATCCAGGACGAGGGGTTGCACCTGTACACCCGCACCCCCGGGTTCAGCTTCGACTGAGGGGCCGCGCACGGGGCAGGTTGTGCGCAAGGTGGCGGGGAAATAGAGCCGCCGCCGGCGTAAGATGGGCAAGGCGCGTTCGCACTACTTACCAACCAAGAAGGAGGAGCAGATGGCCAAAGGCAAGAAGAAAGACGCCGCCGCCGGAGAAACCGTCTACAAAGTGGTCGAGGTGATCGGCACCAGCCCGAAGTCCTGGGAAGAAGCGGCCAGCAATGCGGTCGAGACCGCCGCGAGCACCCTGCGCGACCTGCGCATCGCCGAGGTGGTGAAGATGGACATGAAGGTCGAGGACGGCAAGGTGGTGGCGTTCCGCACACGCGTGCTGTTGTCGTTCAAGTACCAGAGCTGAACCAGCGTGCACCCGAAAGCGAAGTACATCTTCATCGCCAGCATGGACGTCGCGCCCGGCAAGGAGGGCGTGTTCAACGAGGTCTATGACCTCGAGCACGTCCCCAACCTCCTGCAGGTGCCGGGCGTGCTCTCGGCGGTACGGGTCACCAACGAGCCGCTCACGATGATCCTCGGAGGCGAGCGCAAGACCCTCGTCGCGGAGGGCGAGCCTCGCTACAGCGCCATCTACGAGCTGGAGAGCGCGGAGGTGCTGTTGAGCGAGGCCTGGGCGCAGGCGGCGGAGAAGGGGCGCTGGCCCACCGAGGTCCGGCCGCATACGCGCAACCGGCGCCACGTGCTGAAGAAGATCCTCGGCCGGTAGCGCCTGCAACTGGGCCTGCGCGCTGATCGGCAACTGCGCCGGGGAGATGAGCTGACCGCTCGGACCGTGTTTGCTGCGGCGCTGGCGGCAGGGCTGCTCGCGCCTGCAGTGCGTTCCCAGCCAGCGGTCGATCCCCCGCGTGCCGAGGCCGAAGCGGGCGCCCGCGCGGCGCGCCGGGAACTCATGCGGCAGTTCGCGGAGCAGGTCGTTGCGCAGGTCAGGGTCCGCTTGCGCGGCATCGACTACCCGCCGGAGGCATTGGCCAACCGCTGGGAGGGGACGGTGTGGCTCGCCGTTCTCTACCCATGGGGCGGAGGCGCCGAGCGAGTCAGCATCCATCGCGGCAGCGGGCATCCCGTCCTCGACAGCAAGGCCCTCGCGATCTTGGCGGCCATGCAGTTGCCGCCACGGCCCGACGCGCTGCGCGGGACGGAGTTCGACGTCACCTTTCCGATCGGCTTCCGTCTGGCCGTGAGCCCGGCGGAGTGAGCGCTCCGGCTTTCACGCGGGATTCGGGCGGGCCACACCATCCATCTCGCTGGCGGCAAGGCTCTGAATGCTGCCCGCGCCGGGCGTGCAGATGCTTGCGCTGCGCTCGCTGATTCCCTGGTGTTGGCGGCACGATACGCATTCGCTCCCGTGATGCTGCTGCGCATGCGATCTATGAGCGCTCCGGCCGCGTGTACACTTGCGCCTCGGAGATGCTACCGTGCAAGATCGCCTTCGCATTCTCGCCGGATCCGCAATGGACAACTTCAGCGCGTCGCTGCGCCTGCGCAAGCCTGCCGTCCACAGTGAGCTCGGCGTCGTCGCCGCGCAGCACCGGCGTGCAGCCGAGGTTGGTGCGGATGTGCTGCGGCAGGGCGGAGATGCGGCGGACGCCGCCATCGCCGCTTCGTTCGCGCTCGGCGTGCTCGAGCCCTGGATGAGCGGGCTCGGCGGGGGCGGCGCGATGGTCCTGTACCGCGCCGCCGAGCAGCGCTACGTCGTGATCGACTTCGGCATGCGGGCGCCGGCATCGCTGGACCCCGTCGATTACCCGCTGACGGGCGAGGGAATCTCCTCCGATCTGTTCCCCTGGTCGCGCGTGCGGGACGATCGCAACGTGCATGGGCCGTTCGCGATCGCCGTGCCCGGGGTGGTGGATGGCATGCGCGTCGCGCACGAGCGCTTCGCGACGCTGCCCTGGCGGGAGTTGCTCGAACCGGCGATCGGGCTGGCCGAAGCCGGTCTGCTCATCGACTGGTTCGCCGTGGAGAGCATCGCCAGCGCGGCGGCCGATCTGGCCCGCTATCCCGCGAGCCGCGCGGCGTTTCTGGTGAACGGTTTGCCGCCGGTACCGGCCTGGTCGGCGCGCACCGAAGTGCGGCTTGGACAGCAAGCCCTGGCGCGGACCTTGCGCCGCCTGGCCGCGGCGGGGCCGCGCGATTTCTATGACGGCGAGCTCGCGGCCGCCATCGCAGGCGAGGTGCAGGCGGCAGGCGGGAAGCTGTCGCGCGCGGACCTGGCGGGCTATCGCGCGCGGGAAGCGGATCCCTTGATGATCAAGTACCGCGGCGCTCGCATCGCAGCCACGCCCGAGCTGACCGCAGGACCGACGCTGGCGCACGCACTGCGCTCGCTGGAGCAGGGTCTCGCGCCAGGCAAGCAGCCGGGGGCGTCCGCCTATGCGGCCTACGCACAGTCCTTGCAGGAAGCCTATGCCTACCGGTTCACGCGCATGGGCGATGTCGAGGGCGGCCGGGCGCCGGACTGCACCACGCACTTCTGCGTCGTCGACCGCCGAGGCAACCTGGCTGCCGTGACGCAGACGCTGCTGTCGATCTTCGGCTCGCGCTTCGTGCTGCCGAACACCGGCGTCCTCATGAACAACGGCATCATGTGGTTCGACACCGAGCCCGGCAAGCCGAACTCGCTCGCGGCCGGCAAGCGCTGTCTGACCAACTACTGCCCGGTCATCGGCGAGCGTGGCCCGCAGCGCTTCGCGCTGGGTGCATCGGGCGGGCGCAGGATCCTGCCTGCGGTCACCCAGCTGCTGTCGTTCCTGATCGACTTCGAGCAGGATCTCGACGCGGCGTTTCACCTGCCGCGCATCGATGCGAGCGAAGGCGAGCTGGTGCTCGGCGACGAGCTGCTGGCCGAGGACATCCACACCGCCCTCGCGGCGCGATTTGCGTACCTGCGCATGCGACGCCAGACGCTGCCGTTCAAGTTCGCCTGCCCCAGCGGCGTGTTGCGCAGCGGCTCCAGCAACTGGGGCGCGACCGAGATCGCTTCACCGTGGGCGGATGCGGTAGCGGAGCGCTAGCTTCCCTAACGCCCTCTTGCAGACCTTTCACCGCCAAGGACGCAAAGGACGCCAAGGAAAATGCAGAACCGCATTTACCACAGAGGACACAGAGGCGCACAGAGGAAAACACCGCCGACAAGCAGTACGGGACTCGGGCATCCATAGCCCAGGAAGCATTCATTCCGCGTGTTCTTTGTGCTCCTTCGCGTCCCTCGTGGCAAATGTTGTGCTTTGTTCTTCCTCTGTGTTCCTCTGTGTCCTCTGTGGTAAATGCGGTTGCGTTTTCCTTGGCGTCCTTTGCGTCCTTGGCGGTGACGGGTTTATTCTTTGAGACAGCACTCACGCCTTTCCAGTACGCGGACCGGCGAAGAACCAGATGATCAACCCGAGCACGGGCAACACCAGCACCAGCACGGTCCACAGGACCTTCGCTCCTGTGCTGGCGGGACTCTGGAAGATATTCACGATCGCCCAGACATCGGCGAGCAGGATCAACAAGCCGAGCAGACCGCCAACTTCGATTCTCACGCTACCCTCCCCTGAGGCTGACGCAACAGCTGCGGGCCTCAGTCTGCCTGCTTGCATGGCCCACGGCAACCCGGGGGCGGGACGGGGGTACGCCGCGCCTGCGTTTGATTTCTGCCGGTCCTGGGCTATAGTCACAACGCCTGCGTCATGATCTCCATACTGCTCATCTGGCTGGCGGCGGCGAACCTCGCTGCGCTCGACAACGACTACGTGCTGGTCACGCGCGATGCGGCGCCCTGCGCGCAGGCCGGCGTGCCCGGCTGTGGCGATCGCGTGATCGTCGCGCTCGGCGATGTCGAGCTGCGCTCGGACGGCACGCTGCGCACGCTTGCGCGCGGCGACATCGCTGTCTTCACATCCGGCCAGTCCTACAGCGCGCCCACCGGCGGGCCCTATCTCGAGGTCGCCATCAAGCCGGACCATCCCCCGGCCGAGTCGCCCGGCGAAATGATTGCGCCGCAGAAGAACGCGGTGCGCTACGACGGCGAGACTTTCTTCGTTTTCGAGGAGCGGCTCGCCCCCGGTGATACACGGGCCAGGCACAGCCACAGCCAGCGCGTGATCGTGCAGCTCAACCGGACCGTGCTCCAGCAGTGGCCGGACGGCGCACCCGAGATGATGGTGGAGACAGTGCCCGATCGCGTGACCTTCGGTCGCCCGGTCATCCACACGGTCAAGAACCTGGGGGATCTGCCGCTGCGGGGCCTGGTGATCGAGTTCAAGCCGCCCCGCTAGGGATGCGGAATGTCAAAAAAACAACACTTTGGAGCCGGAATGCGCGGACGTCTGGAAGATCGGCGGCGGACGCGCTATGCTGGTCAGGCCTGCCACCCTGCCGGACCCGACCTGTCGGGGGCCGGCGCAACCGCGAGGAGGATGAGGACATGCAAATCCTGCAGCACGACCTCGATCACGAGTTCCCGGAGTACCTCAACCTGATTCACGAGCTCAAGGACAAGGACCAGAGCCTGGCCGGCTTGTTCGAAGCCTACGAGCGGGTGAATCAGCAGATCGTGGATATCGAGGAGAACGACAAGGTCTTCCAGGATTTCGAGTTCGAAGACCTTAAGAAGAAGCGGCTCAGGCTGAAGGACGACATCTACTTTGCTTTGCTGGCGCGCAAGCGCTAGGGCGATCCCGATTCTCTTCTCGAGGCCGCTGCCGCCCACGCGGCGGCGACGGCCTGCGCGGTCCGCCGGAGGCGGCATGCGATGTTGCGCAACGCCTGCGCACCGCGGATGATCCGATCCCTGGTTGCGGCGCCGGCGCGGCGCTGCAGCTCCGACCCGCTTTCCCTCCTGATTCGAACCCGTTGCAACAGTTGTCCCGCACTGGCTTGAGCGCGGCCAGCAGGCGCGACGCGGTGCGCGCATGGGGATGAGCGCCCGGCGCTTCGCGAGCCTCGGGCCGCACGGCTTCCACCGCATCGCCTACACCGACTGGGGCGGGTCCTCCAACCCGCACGTGGTGCTGTGCATGCACGGCCTCACCCGCAACAGCCGCGATTTCGACTGGCTGGCCCGCGCGCTCCAGCGCGACTGCCGCGTCGTATGCATGGACGTTGCCGGCCGTGGCGAGAGCGACTGGCTGGAGCACAAGGAGGACTATACCTTCCGCCAGTATCAGGCCGACGCCGCCGCGCTGATCGCGCGCGTCACGACGCCACAGGAGGGCCTGCTCGCCGGATGGTTCGGGCCGGGCCGCGCCGCCGCCGATGCCACCGTGGACTGGGTAGGCACCTCCATGGGTGGCCTGATCGGCATGTTGCTCGCCGCACAACCGCGCTCGCCGATCCGCCGCCTGGTGCTCAACGACGTCGGTCCGTTCATCTCCTGGACGGCACTGATGCGCATCAAGGGCTACATGATGACGCGAGCAACCTACCCGACCCAGGAGGAGGCGCAGGCCGTCCTGCGGCAAGCCTGCGCTTCCTGGGGCCCGATGAGCGACGAGCAGTGGCGGCACCTGGCGCGGCACAGCATCCGCCAGAACGGGGACGGCTTCGGCTTCGCCTGCGACCCGCGCATCGCCGATGCCACCAGCTGGGGCTTCTCTCCCGATGCGCGCGTGGGCAACCGTAGCTTGATGGGCCTGGAGCTGTGGTCGGTCTGGGAGCACGTGCGCTGCCCGGTGCTGATCCTGCGCGGCAAGCGACTCGGAGGTGCTGCTGGCGGAGACCGTGCGGCGCATGCTCGACCGCGAGACGCGCACCGAGGTCGTGGAGTTCGCCGGCATCGGCCATGCGCCCGCGCTGATGTCGCGCGAGCAGATCGACCCGATCCGCGCTTTCCTGCGCGGCCGGGATTGAACGGCGTAAACCTTCACCGCGAAGGACGCGAAGGAGCGCGAAGGACGCGAAGGAATCCAGCGGGTTACGCGCTGCGCTAACCCGCCCTACGCGGACTCAGCCATCTTGACGGCTGATGCGGAGCTCCCTCTCCCCTCGTGTGCTGTGCGCTCCTCGCGCGAGTCGGTCTATTATGCTGCTGACAGGCCGGGCCTGGGTCACGGGCCAGCAAGACAACAAACGAGGAGAGCACAGGTGAGACTCAAAGACAAGGTGGCCATCGTCACCGGCGCGGCGCATGGCATGGGAGAGAGCACGGCGCGGATCTTCGCGCGCGAGGGCGCGAAGCTCGTGCTCGCGGACGTGCTGGAGCGCGAAGGCGGCGAGGTCGCCGCCTCGATCAGGGCTCAGGGGGGCGATGCGCTGTTCCTGCGCCTGGACGTTTCCCAGGAGGATGAATGGCCCGAGGTCCTGCGCGCGACGGTTGCGCGCCATGGCCGCCTCGACATCATGGTCAACAACGCCGGCATCAGCGGCGCCGTGACCGACCGCATGAGCACGGAGTATTTCGACCGGCTGATGGCGGTGAACACGCGCGGCACCTTTCTGGGCATGAAGTACGCCATTCCGGAGATGCAGAAGGCGAGCCGCGGCTCGATCGTGAACTTCTCTTCGATCTCCGGTTTCGTCGGCCAGGAGTTCGTGCACATGGGCTACAACGCCGCCAAGGGCGCGATCCGTCTGCTGACGAAATCGGCTGCGGCGCAATACGGCAAGGACGGCATTCGCGTCAACTCCGTGCATCCGGGCATCATGCCGCCGATGCGCACGTCCGTGACGTCCGCCGACCCGGCCCTGCGCGAGAAAGTGATCGCGTCGATCCCGCTGCGCCGGGCCGGCACCGTCGAGGAGGCGGCGTACGCAGTGCTGTTCCTCGCCTCCGACGAGGCTTCTTACATCACCGGCACCGAGCTGGTGGTGGACGGGGGATTTCTGGCGGTGTGAGGGCGGGCCGCGCGCGCTGCGCAGCCGGCTGGAACCCAGCACACGAACGGCATGACTGCGGAAAGTTCTTCTGCGCGGCCCGCGCCGGCATCGGCTCGCGGGTCCGACGGGACCAGCGTGCATTGGGTCCGATCCGCTGGACGTGCATCGGTGCTGCTGATCTGCTCGCTCGCCTGGACCCTGGCTGTAGCGGCCGGCGGCGACCCGGCGGCGGGCAAGCGCAAGACGGTAACCTGCAACGGCTGCCATGGACAGGCCGGCATGCGCAGCATGCCCAGCCTCGGCGGGCAGAGCGCCGAATACTTCGTGGCCGCGATGCGCGCCTACCAGGACGGTGTGCGGACGCACGCCACCATGCGCGATGTCGCGAAGACCTACTCCGATCGCGATCTGAAGAACTTTGCGGCCTACTATGCCGAGACTGTCGCGCAGCCCGCCGACACAGGCGCGCCGCCCCCCGAGGCTGCCGGACGTTGCGCCGCCTGTCATGGCGCGGACGGCCGCGACCCTGTCACGCCTGACGTGCCGCGCCTTGCCGGACAGAAGGCGCCGTACCTCGAGCAGGTCATTCGAGACTATCGCTCGGGCGCGCGCAAGCACGCCGTGATGCAGGAGCAGGCGGCCGCCCTTGTGGATGACGAGATCGCCGCTCTCGCGGCCTACTACTCGGGCCAGGCCGCGATCTTCGTCAAGTAGCGGGCCTGCCGCCGCCCTCGGCTATGTCGGGAGACAGGAGGGTTTGCGGGCTTTCCGGGCAGCGGCCAGCACCCGGGAAGCCGCACTGAGTCAATTTCGTAGGCATGGCCACTAAAGGTATTCGTGACCCGAGGCGGTTGGCTCAGCCCGCCCGTAAGTCGGTGCGGCGGATCTGCTTTCCATGGATGGATTACAAGCATCATCAGAAATCCAAGGAAATATGCCAGCACTACATGCCAGCCGCCGCGAAGCCACGCGACCGCCGACTTCGCTTCCGGATATAGATTCGACAACGCGACGCCTGCTGAGGAACCAAACCACAGCATTGAGCCGCCAAAGCCTACAGCGTAGGCGAGGTACCCCCAGTCGTAACCGCCCTGGTTCAACGCGAGCGCAGTAAGGGGGATGTTGTCAAAGACGGCGGACACGAGCCCCAGACCCAAGGCGACGGTCCAACTCGGGTCTGGCAGCGACTCGACCGGCATCAAGGATGCCGCAGTCACTAGCGATAGCAGGAAGACGGAACCTTTGAACGCCTCCGGCACGAGTTCCCAGTCCGGCCGACGCGCCGGAACGGAGACAACGATCGCGGCCCAGACGGCGACGCCAATGAAAGGGAAGCGATCCGCGCTCTCCCTAAAACCCATGTTGACGCCGACGTTCGTGGCTAGGGCGGTGACCAGGATCAGGCCGACAATCCCTACCCGCGTCCAATCCACGTGCACTCGCTGATGCACCCGATCTAGCATCGGTGAATGCTTGTCTTGCTGGATTGCAGCGGGTATCCCGAACACGATCAAGGCCACGGTGCTCCCGATAAACGCCTCCAGGATGGTGAGCGGGGATACACCGCGGATCCACATCATCGTGGTCGTGGTGTCGCCAATCACGCTTCCGGCCCCCCCAGCATTCGCTGCCGCTACGATGGCTGCAAGATACCCAATGTACACTTTGGCGCGAAATAGCTGGTGCGCCATGGCGCCGCCGATCAATGCCGCCGCAATGTTGTCCAGGAAGGACGACAGTACGAAGATGGTTGCCAACAAGGCGAAGCCGCCTTTCCATCCCGCCGGCAGAAACCGAGGCAACATCAGCGGGACGCGGCTCTTCTCGAAGTGTCGAGACAGCAACGCAAATCCCACCAGTAAAAGCAGGAGATTGGCGAGAGTAACCCACTCATGATGCAGATGGTCAATGAGGCCGACAACGCCGGGAGCGGTTTTAAAGCCAGTGAAGATCAGTTTGTATCCGACGATGGCACCGAGCCCGACCAGCGCGACTCGAAGCGTGTGATGGTGCAGTAGTGCCACGCCGACCAACGTAGCGCCGAAAAGAACAAATTCCACTGGCACGCCGAACAGTACCGGTGGCGCCGTCATGCGACCCTTTGAATCACCATACCATCCTCAGAAATCAGAAGAAGTGCAGTCTCGCCGTCGGTGTCAAGCCGCACCGCGCTCAACCCACGTGCTTGGCCAGAAACTCCAGGGTGCGCTGGCGCGCCAGCTTCGCGGATTCGGCGTTGTACGATCCACGCTGATCGCAGTTGAAGCCGTGGCCGGACGCATAGAAGTGGTGCGTCTGGTCCTGGTGCGCGGCGGCGAACTCCTTGGCCTTGTCCATCGGGATGGACTGATCGGTTTCGCCCCAATGGAACAGCACCGGGCACTGGGGCTTGAGCCCGATCAGGCCTGGAATACCGCCGCCGTAGTAGGCTACCGCGGCGTGCAGCCCGGGGACCTCGCACGCGGCTTTCCAGGCCACCGTGCCGCCCCAGCAATAGCCGACGATGCCGGCCTTGCCGGCGGAGGCGACGTTGTGCAGCGCTGCGGCCACGTCCTTGAGCGCGCCGTCCAGGGTGACCTTCGCGATCATCTCGCGCCCGCGCTGGATCTCCTCGGGCGAATAGCCGGTCTCGTAGCCGCGCTGCGCACGATCGAACAGCGCCGGGGCGACGGCCACGTAGCCATCCATCGCGTAGCCGTCCGCCACGCTGCGGATGTGGCTGTTCACGCCGAAGATCTCCATCGTCACGATCAGGCCGCCCTTCGGTTTGCCGGCCGGCTCCGCGCGGTACGCGAGCAGCTTGTGACCGTCGGCGGCGGTGAGCTCGATCGTCTTTCCCATTCTGGTTCTCCTGTGGTTTGCGTGCTTGCTGCGTCCCTTGGGCTAGCCGCTTTCGAAGGGGTCCTGGCCGGGCGCCTGGGCCCTCACGCGTTGCCGACGCGGATCTTCGCCCGATTGCGCCCGATCCACTCGAACAGCCGTTCCGCGACGGGTTCGTCGCTGTCGAAGTAGCGGTCGTCGCATTTCGCCAGCCTCGCGAGCACCTCCTCGTCCTCGGCAAGGATGACGGCCTCGAGGCCCTCGGGGGTGAGTGCCTCCTCCATTCCCAGTGCGGCAATCGCCTGCTGCGTGATTTCGGCGGTCCTGGCGCAGTCGATCGCTCGCAGGGCCTCCACGATCGAGCCGGCGAACTGATTCGAGGCGTTGGAGAAGAACTGGCTGTAGCCGCCGTTGTTCACTTCGCGCTCGAGCGCCTCCACGGCCAGCACGATGGTCTCCTCCGCCGAGATCGGCCGCTCGTCCGCCTCCTGCTGGATCGCTTCCTCGAATGCCAGGACCAGAGAATCGATGCGGTACTCGCCGGCGAGACCGATCAACTCCTCGGTCGTCTGACCGTCGTAGCCGTCGAGAAACTTCTGGTCGGCCATACGCGCCCTCCGCAACGCTTGCTGAGTTTACCGCCGCCGGCCCCAGGGCAGCCAGTTGATGCGGCTGCGCAATGTTACGCTGTCTCGGTTGCATCAGCAGCTCTGCGCTCCCGGCTATTGGCCCAGCGCTTTTCGCCGGACCAGCAGCGGCATGAGAGCGAACAGTCCCAGCATCACGGCATACACGCTGCCGGAGACCGGGTTTCGACTCGCGAAGGACTCGCTGACCGCCCAGAGCACACGGATCGTTCCGAGCACGAAGCCGGCGGCGAAAGCCAGAGCGAAATACAGCACGCCGGCTCTCGCGGCTGCGCATGCCGCAGCCCCCTTGCTCACGGCACCAGCACCATCTGGGTCTGGATGGTGAGCGAGAGCAGCCGCCCCGACTCGTCGGTCACGCGGGTCTGCCATACCTGCGTGCGCTTGCCTCGGTGCAGCGGCGTTGCTTCGACGCGCAGCTTGCCTGCACGGCCCGCGGCGAAGAAGTTGGTCTTCGACTCCAGCGTGGTGGTGCCGGCTTGCGCGGGCAGGTTGATCGCCGTTGCCACCGCCCCCACGGTGTCGGCTACGGCCATCAGTGTGCCGCCGTGCACCGCTCCTCCGAAAGTGCGCAGGTCATCGCGGATCTCGAGCTCGGCCACGACCCGGTCCGGACCCGTCTCGACCAGTCGCAGGCCGAGGAGCTCGCTCAGGGTTCCCTTGAGGTTTTCCTTCAACGCATCGACGTCCATGTTCGGTCCTCGGGCCGGCTGCAGCGCGTCCTTGGCGGCGATCGCTTTGGTTGGTGTTAACTAGTCGATGTACGCCGTCGCCTCGATCTCCACGCGCAGCCGCGGATCCACCAGCTGGCTCACCTCCACCAGGGTCGAAGCCGGACGGTTCTCGCCGAAGTACTCGATGCGCAGCGGGTTGATCAGCGGGCGCTCGGAGATGTCGGTCATGAATATGGTCACCTTGACCACGTGCTTGGCCTGCGCGCCGGCCTGCCGCAAGCAGGCGTCGACGCTGGCGAGCGCGATGCGAAACTGCTCGACCGTGGTGGCGGGAATCGAGCCATCCCCGCTGGCGCCCACGCAGCCGGACACCCAGACGTGGCGGTCCGCACGCACGACGTGACAGTAGTGGCTGTAGGGTTTCGGCTGGCCGGGAACGAAGTGGCGTTCGATCATTGCGGGGCTCCTATCAAGAAACAATCCCCCTCTCCCCTGCCCTCTCCCGCCAGGGGAGAGGGAGGCTTCTTCCACACTGGCCGGGTGCTGTGAACGAGGACGCTGCACTGCCAAGCATACCGCCGTCCGGTGGCGGCGCGCTCACTGCATGGCTCGAGGTGTGCCGGAAAATAAAGGTCACCGAGGCTCAGCGCATGCTGCCCGGCATTCCCCCGTCGATGACCAGCACCTGACCGGTGACCGAGTCGGCTCGGCAGAACGTAAGCGTCTGCTCGGCGATGTCCTCGGCGCTCGCGGTCCGGCCGAGCACAACCTGGCGCCTGGCGCCCCGGGCGATCTCCTCGGGAACCCGTTGCGCCATCCGGGTGCCTTCCACCAGGCCTGGCGCGATGCAATTGGTCGTGATGTCCGGCGCCAACGCGACCGCCAGGCAATGGGTCAGGTGGATCAGCCCCGCCTTGCTGGCGGCGTATGCGATGCTGCTGCCGCCGGGGTAGAGCCCGGCCACAGAGGCGATGTTGACGATCCGGCCTTGCCGATGCTCGCGAAGCCGCGCCGCAAACGCCCGGGCCAGCAGGTATGGTCCGCGCAGGTTGGTTTCCAGCACGCGGTCCCAGATGTCCGCGGTCAACGCATCGAGCTCGGTGAAGGGGATACCGATGTTCCAGGCGGCGTTGTTGACGAGGATGTCGACGCGGCCGAGGTGCCCGGCCACCGCCGCGGCCGCCGCCTCGATTGCCGCCGGGTCGCGCTGATCGAGTTGCACGGCCACGCTGCGCCGGCCCGCGGCCTGCACCGCCTGCACTGTGGCGGCCGCCCCCTGCGGGTGACCGACGTAGGACACCGCGACATCGACGCCCGCGGCGGCCAATGCCCTGGCTATGGTGCCACCGATGTCTCCCGAGCCTCCGGTGACGAAGGCGGCTTTACCGGTCAGATCCACAGGCGAGTCGTCTCGGAAGTCGTACCGCCCCTTGCTACCGGACCGCTGTGGGTGCCTTCGGAATCGTCGCGCTCTGCGCCTTGTCGTGATTGATCCACAGCTCGGCGTTCTCCTTGGCGAGCAGGGCGGCGACCTTCGCCATCGAATCCACGCTTTCCCCGCTGCTGAAGTTCCGCGAGGGGACGCGCCGTTGCTTCCAGTTCTCTGCGAAGTGCACCATGTCTCCGGACAGCACGACAGGACCGCGCTCGGGCAACCGCACCAGCAGGCACTGATGTCCGGGCGTGTGCCCCGGGGTGGACAGAATCACCACCGAGCCGTCGCCGAACACGTCGTAGTCCCCGTTCAGCTTGACGGTCGGGTTGTCCCTGAGCTTGCCGTAGAGCGCGGGGTTGAAGTTGAACTTCGCCGGGTCTGCGCCGAAGGCCGCGTCGTACTCGGGCTCCTGCACGTAGAGCCTGGCCGAGGTGAACAGGTTGGCGTTGCCGACATGATCGGCGTGGAAATGGGAAAACGCGATGTCGGTCACCGCGGCCGGCGCCACCCCCAGCGCCTGCAGCTGCGAAGCGAGCGGCTTGCGCACCCACAGCGTGAGCAGGCCGCCCGCCGCCGAGACGCCCTCGGGCTTGGCGGCGATGGAATCGGACATGCCCGTGTCCCACAGAAACAGCCGGTCGCCGTGCACGATGAGGTAGCAGTTGTCGCTGAACTCCCGCGCGACGCCGACGTTGACCCCGGGCGACCAGTTGGCGGAAACGTCGCTGGTCCTGGATTCGCCGCACTCGAGCACGTACATGCGGTCCACCGCGCCGGCGGCATCGGCTGCCTTGACCGGACCGCCGACCGCCACGGCGCCGGCCAGCGCCGCAAGGCGCACCCACTCCATTGGATGTCTCATTCGCGCCCCCTCATGCCGTGACCCAGCCGTACCAGCGGTGGCTCGGCGCAGGACCTTCCTCGTGATACGCCATCTTGATGCGGCTCAGATAGTCGCTGGGGATCTCGTTGCGCTTCGCGCTGACGTCCACGCCGAAGACCCGCGCGGCGTTCAGGCCGAAGATCTGTTCCTTGACCTGGCGCGTGAGCGGGGCGTACCCGTGCTTCTCGACCAGCGCAGCCGGGATCTGGAAGCGCCGGAACGCCTCGATCTGCCACTGCGGCGTGCCGTACCAGATCGAGTCCGTCCCCCACAGCACGTGGTCCGCGCCGAAGGCTTCGATCATCTGGCCGAGCAGATGCGCGCAGGCGGTCGGGTTGGTGGTGACGAGCTGCGCGAAGGTCGATCCCATCTCCATGTAGATGTTCTTGATCCCCGGGTTCTTCTTCTTCATCTCGCAGAACTCGGTGGTCCACGGCACCTCGCCCGACGGTTTTGGCGCCTGCACGTTCTGCAGGCCGGAGTGGTAGACCAGAAAGTCGATATCGGGGAAGTCCTTCGCCGCCTGGATCAGGTCGCGCGGATGGTTGTAGTCGGCGATGGGGCCCAGCGGCAGGCCCTTGTGGACGCAGAAGCGGCGCACGCCGAGCTGACGCGCTTGCTCGAGCATGGGGTAGGCGATCTTCTCGTCGTCGACGAACCAGCCGCGATCGAAGCCCTTGGGACAGGAGCCGGTGTAGGCCTTCCAGGCGTCGACCTTGAGCGTTTCGGCCTGCATCTGCATGAAGTCGAGGTCGGCCTGACCGAGCTGCGGCGTCACCAGCCCGTGGGCGAGCATCCGGCGCGACTGCGTGATGCGGTTGATCTCGTCGCGGATGTGCGTCATCTCCTTCGGCGGGACGACCGCTTCCTGGGGATACGGCCCGGGCGGCGTGGAGATGAGCCCGATCGCGGTTTCGCTGTCGAGGAACACCTCCTTGATGAAGTTCTGCCACGACAGGTCGGCCATGGTGCCGGTATCGGAAGCGAGCGCCGGATTCATCTGCTGCGACGCGGGTCCGCAGCCGCCGCAGCCCGCCCTTGCTGACTGCACCCTTGCGGTCGGCCTCCGCGTCGGTCGGGTCGTACGCGGCCCCGACGTAGTGCAGCTGCACGTCGAAGATGAAGATGGGCCCGCCGGCCATTTCTTTGGCCGCCGACGGGTCGGCCGCCTCGGCGGGCGAAACGTCGAAGAAGCCGCCGAACACCGCGTTCATGGCCAGAAACGAGGTCACCATCCCGCCGCTCGTACGCAGAAACTCCCTTCGGCTCAGGCCGAGCCTCGGCGCCAGGCGCCCCGACTCGGCGAGGATCCGCTGCTCCACCTCCCGCTGTGCGGCGGTCTGCGGGAGCGGCTGGAACTCCTCGTTGGAGACCAGCCGGGTCGGGATCGGGATCTCGGTCTGGTGTCCCCGGCGCATGCCCGGGCCGACGCGGAATGCAAGGCGGTTCAGCTTCATCATCGACTCCTTCGGTAACGATAATCGGACGGGTAGGGCGCGCGGGCCGCCGCGGCCCCTCGGACCGGCTGGAGTAGCGCAAGATACTACAAGACTGCGCAACGGGCGGCCATGTTATGCTGCGAAGCGGTCACTGTTTCGCCTTTCTGCAACGCCCATCGAAGCTCGCATGGAACCCTTCACTCTCGCAATTCCGCTCGAGCGGAGCGACCATGTCATCGGCCCCGAGACGGCACGAGTCGTCGTCGTCGAGTACGGCGATTTCGAGTGCCCCTCATGCCGCCAGGCCTATCCGGCGGTGAAGCAGCTGCTGCGCCACTTCGAACATCGCATCCGTTACGCGTTTCGGCACTTCCCGCTCACTGAAGTTCACCCGCACGCGCAGCTCGCCGCGGAAGCCGCGGAAGCGGCCGGTGGCCAGCACAAGTTCTGGCCGATGCACGACACCCTTTTCGAGCATCAGCTGCATCTGAAGCAGAAGGATCTGCGCCACTACGCCGAAACGCTGGAGCTCGATCTGGAGCGTTTCGACTACGAGCTCGGGGATCAGGTCTACCGGCAACGCGTCAACGAGCATGTTGAGGGCGGACGCCAAAGCGGTGTGCGGGCCACCCCCACGTTCTTCGTCGACGGCGCGATCGTGGACGTCTCGTTCGGCTTGCAGCACCTGTTCGAGGCGGTCCGGACACGCGTCTGAGGTATTGCCAGCGAGCCGGATTCCCTCCCCCTGTCAGGGGGAGGGTTAGGGTGGGGGTGCGAAGCGCATCCGCGGTCGTGACGTCGCACTTGACCCCCATCCCAGCCTTCCCCCTTGGCAGGGGGAAGGAGCACACCACCACGCATGGGCGGCTCACGAGGCGTTTGCCGCATTCGCTGCGCTCACATATGCAGCGCACGATCCTCCTGGGAACGTGACTCGCGGGCCGACAGCGTCGCTCCAGCAACGTCCGCACGCAGCATCGACCCCGCGCCGTGGTACGGTGCACCTTTCACGGACCGCTCATAGAGGTGCCGCCATGCGGATCGAAACCGTCGGCCTGATGACTCCCGGAGACATGGGGCAGGCGCTAGCGCTACAGATCAAAGCGAAGGGCTTGACCGTGTGCACCGCGCTGGACCAGCGCAGCGAGCGCAGCCGTGCACTCGCGCGCGAGGCGGGATTGATCGACCTCGGTGCAGTGCCGCGCCTGATTGCCGAATGCGACGTCGTGCTCTCGGTGATGAATCCGGGCGCCGCGCTCGATTTTGCGCGTGAAGCAGCGGCCGCGCTGCATGCCAGCGGCCGCCGCCCGCTGATCGTCGACTGCAATGCGATCGCGCCCGACACCGTGCGAGAGATCGCGCGGGCTGATCGAAGGCGCGGGCGGGCGCTTCCTCGACGCCAGCATCATCGGTCCACCGCCGCGCGGCAAGCGAACGCGAATCTCTACGTGTCCGGGCCCGGCGCCGCCGATCTCGAACGCGCTCGCCGGGCCGCAGCTCGCCGTGCACGTGGTCAGCGAGCGCATCGGCGATGCGAGCGCGCTCAAGATGTGCTTTGGCGCGCTCAACAAGGGCACGCAGGCGCTGTGGCTGGAGGTGCTGATTGCAGCCCAACGCCTCGGCGTCGCGGACCTGCTGGAACGGCAGTTGCGGCACTCCCGCGCCGATCTGCTTGAATGGGCGCTGCGCCAGTTTCCCGCGATGCCCTCGAAGGCCTATCGCTGGGCGCCGGAGATGGTCGAGATCTCCAAGACCCTCGACGCTGCTGGCATCACGCCGAAGGTGTTTCAAGGGGCGGCGGAGATCTATCGCTTCGTCGCCGGCACGGCGCTCGGGCAGGAGACGCCGGAGAACCGCGACAAGGCGCGCAGCGGCAGCGATGTCGTGCGCCTGCTGGCACGGGAGCGCAGTCGATCCTAGTCCAGCAAGGCCCGGCTTTTGCCGAGAAGACAGATGCAAGCGCGAACGGGAGCAGAACGTCGCGGGTTTCCCAGGGCGGGTGCCGGGCAACGCACCCGAGACCTGTCAAGAACGTTCCAAAAACCAGCAAGCAAATTCTAGAGCGCCTGCGGCACAGGCTGCTAACTTGCCACGCACACGGTTGGATGCGCGTGCGCGAGTCGAGCCATCGAGGACACCAGGTCATTCCCTGCGCGAGGCCGTCAGAGATGACGCGCAACGCCCGCCAAAGTTGAGACGAGCAGCATGAAAACGACTGTATTGCATACCCCCGACCGGATCGGGGTGATCTCGCGCGACCGCATCGAGATCATCGACGCCCTGTATCGATTCGGTGCGGGTCAGGACCTCGGCGACCGCGCTCTGTTCGAATCGGCGTTCTCGCGCGACGCGACAGTCGACTTTACCGCGCCCGCGCGGCGACTGGGGGTGACCATTCCGGTGTTCGAAGGACGGCAGTCGATCACCGATGTCATCTTCACGACGATCGCCGATCTCGATACGACGCACACCGTCACGAATCCACGCGTGACGGCCTACGACGGGGAGCGGGCGAGCCTGTTCGCTCTCGTCGAAGCGCAGCACCTGCCGCGAATCGATCACAGCCGGCATCTGCTGCTCAAGAACATCTATCGCGTCGAGTTGTCGAGAGACGCGCGGCAATGGGTGATCGATCATATGAAAATCCACAACGTTTGGTTGACCGGCGATCCTGCGGTGTTGTTTCCGCCGGCGAGCCGTTCGCTCGCACCGCGTCGATCGGTCGCGGAGCGCAGATCATGAAGTCACTCGCAATGGAGATGGCTTGGCCACCCCACCCTCCCCCGCGCGCGGGGGAGGGCGAGGGAGGGGGCGATACGTTGCCGAGCTAAGTCAATGTTTACGCCGCTGAGATCGCGGGCGACATCGTCAGCTTCAGCCTTTCCCGTGCCATTAAGCTCGGCCTGGTGAAGCCGGGCCGCAGCCTTGGCGGTCGCCGCCCGTGCAACTGTTTCCCGGCAGGTACCGCGATCGCCACCGCGGACGGACGCAAGCCGATCCACAACTGCGGGGACTCCATCAAGGCGGAGCTGGACTCGATGCCCCAGGGCAGGCAGAAGCACGTCCGCGAGGTGAAGACGGAACAGGAGATGCGCCAGTGCGGGGGACGGCGAGGGAGGGGTGATACGTTGCCGAACTTACGAAATCGGGCACTAGGCAACGCGCTGTAGAAACTCAGCCCTCAAGGCTCTTCTGCCTATAGAACACAGAGCGCAGCCTGTCGAGCCCGCCGATTCCGTCGGCGGCAAGCCAATTCGCAAACCGTGGCCGACTCCGAGTGAGCTGGTACGAACCCTCGTCGGGGGCGGTCGCGGTCTGGTTGCGACTGCATACCGTTTGCGGTCGAATTCCGATAGCTTCTCGGCGTCATCGACGTCCTTCTCCGGAAAGCGGCTGTGAAGTGGCTCTGGTCGGCGAAGCCGAGTTGGGCGGCCATATCCGCAAGCGGCAGATCGGATTCGGCCAGCAGGCTCTTTGCGCGCTCGACCCGCATCTGGACGATGTACTGATGCGGCGTCATCCCGGTGGATCGCTTGAACTCCCGGTGGAAGTGGAACGGGCTCAAGGCGACTGCCGCGGCGACCTGGTGGAGGTGGATTGGTTGATCGATGTGCACTTTGATGAACTCGAGAGCCTGCCGCAGCTTGTAAGCGGGCAAGCCGCCTTGGGCGGGCAGTACGTTGCCGACCAAGGCTGTATTGGTCGTGTTACGGACTACGGCGAATTGCCTGGCGTTCACGTTGCGCTCCTGTCGATGGCCGGGGCCGCAAACTTGGCCGTTGCATACAGACTAGGCGCCTGCTGCCTGGCGAATCTTTGCTGCTGGATGAATTCTTGCGAAAGGTTCCGCGCACTGGCATGGAAGCCTGAATTGGGCTGAAATTCCCTGAAAAATGTGCAGTAGAATCGCTCCGATGAATCCGGATTCCGGCGCCTCGGGGAACGCAGAGTTCGGCCGCTTCACGCTGCTGCCGCAGCGCCGCGAGCTGCTTGCCGACGGTGTACCGATCGAGCTGGGCGGCCGGGCGTTCGACGTGCTCATAGCGCTCATCGAGGCCCGCGGCAGGGTGCTGAGCAAGGACGAGCTTTTGCAGCGCGTCTGGCCGGGCCGGATCGTCGAAGAGAACAACCTGCAGGCGCAGATCGCGGCGTTGCGCAAGGCGCTGGGAGCCGACCGCGACCTGGTTCGGACGGTTGCCGGGCGCGGTTATCAGTTCACCGGTGAGGTCCGCGCGGCAACGGCCTCGGTCCCGGTCGCCCCGTCCTCCTCTCCGCTGAGCCTGGCGGCGTCGGTTTCCGAGCTGATCGGCCGGGAAGCCGAGCTTCGCGAGGTGACCGATCTGGTGCGGGCGCACCGGCTGGTGACGCTGATTGGTGCCGGTGGTATCGGCAAGACCCGACTGGGGCTGGAGGTTGCGCGCCAGCTGCTCCCGGCGTTTGCCGGCGGCGTATGGCTTGCCGAGCTTGGGCCCTTGTCCGATCCTGGGCTGGTCCCGGTCAGCGTGGCCACTGCGCTCGGCTTGACGCTGTCGGGGGGGACGCCGTCACCTGAACGGGTAGCGGCAGCACTGGGCACGCGGCAGGTCTTGCTGGTGCTCGACAACTGCGAGCATCTGATCGAGGCGGCCGCACGGATGGCCGAGGTGTTGCTGCGCGCGAGCCCTGTCGCCTGCGTGATGGCGACCAGCCGCGAGCCGCTGCGCGCCAGCGGGGAATTCATCTATCGAGTCCCCGCGCTCGATGTTCCGGCCGAGGACGCCCAAACGACCGAGGACCTGTTGCGGCCCGGTGCGGTCAGGCTGTTCATCGCACGCGCGGGCGCAGCCGACCCGGGCTTCACGGCAGACGGGCGCGTTGCAGCGGTCGTGGCAGGCATTTGCAGGCGACTGGACGGTATTCCGCTGGCGATCGAACTGGCCGCAGCGCGCACCGCGGCGCTCGGGGTGGAAGGACTCGCTGCGCGGCTCGACGATAGTTTCAGGCTTCTCACCGGTGGACCCCGTACAGCGTTGCCGCGGCATCAGACGCTGCGGGCGACCCTCGACTGGAGCTACGAGCTGCTGCCCCAGTCCGAACGTGTGGTGCTCCGGCGACTGGGCGTCTTCGCGGGCGGCATCACGTTGGAGTCGGCGAGTGCCGTCGCGGCGCATGCTGACATCTCCGCTGCGGAGGTCGTCGAGTGCGTGGTCAACCTGGTTGCGAGGTCGCTGCTCACGGCCGTCGGTCGCACGATCGCACACTACCGGCTGCTCGAGACGACGCGAGCCTACGCGCTCGAGAAGCTCGACGAGAGCGGCGAGCTGACGCAGGTCGCGCGCCGCCACGCTGAGTACTACCGGGATGTATTCGAGCGCGCCGCGGCCGAATGGGAGACCCAGCCTACGGCCGAGTGGCTGGCCGCCTACAGCCGCCAGATCGACAACGTGCGGGCGGCGCTGGACTGGGCCTTCCGCCCCGACGGAGACAGCCGCACAGGGGTCGCGCTCACGGTTGTCGCGGTACCGTTGTGGATGCACATGTCGCTGATGTGGGAATGTCGCGAGCGCGTTGAATGCGCGCTCGCGAGCCTCGGACCTGAAACCGATCGATTCACCCGCGACGGCATGCAGCTTTACGCCGCGCTGGGCCTGTCGTTGATGTACACCAAAGGTGCGGTGCGGGAAACGCGCTTGGCGTTGACCAAATCCCTCGAGATCGCGGAGAGCCTGGACGACGCGGACCATCAGCTGCGGGCGCTCTGGGGACTGTGTGTGGATCGCCTGAACAACGGCATGTTTCGGGAAGCGTTGGCATTCGCAGAGCGGTTCTGCCGCGCGGCGGCCACCTCGCCCGATCCTGTCGATCTGCCCATCGGCGATCGCATGATGGGCCTGTCGCTGCACTACCTGGGCGACCAGGCCGGCGCGCGGCGCCACTTCGAACGCATGCTCAGCCGGTACGTCGCGCCGGTTCACCGGGCGCACAGCATCCGCTTTCAATTCGACCTGCGCGTCACGGCGCACATAGCGCTGGCGGAGGTGCTCTGGATCCAAGGTTACCCGGATCAAGCGATGCGCGCTGTCCACAGCAATATCGAGGAGGCTGTTGCCCTCCATCACACGCTGTCGCTGTGCAACGCTCTGGGCAAGGCGTGCCCGGTTGCGCTGCTGGCCGGTGACCTTGCGGCAGCGGAGCGCTTCGTCGCCATGCTGCTCGAGCATTCAACCCGGGAAGACTTCGGCACCTGGCGGGCCGAGGGCCGTTGTTTCCAGGGCGTGTTGCTGATCAAGCGCGGCGATCTTCGCAGCGGTTTGCCGCTTCTGCACGCCGCGGTCGAGGAGCTGCCGGCGATCAATTTCTCGCTGCGCTACACCGGGCTGCTCGGCGACCTGGCCGAAGCACTGGGCCGTTCCGGGGAAGTCGCGCAAGGCCTCGCCGTGATCGAGCGTGCGCTGGAGCGATCCGAGCGCAACGAAGAGCGCTGGTGTGTCGCGGAGCTATGCCGGGTCAAGGGTGAGCTTGTCCTGCTCGAGGATGCACAGCGAGCGGCTGCGGCGGCCGAGCGGCATTTCCGGGAAGGCCTCGACTGGGCACGCCAGCAAGGCGCTCGCTCATGGGAGCTGCGCTGCGCAACCAGCCTCGCTGTGCTGTTGAATCGACTGGGCTCGGCCAGCGAGGCGCGCGAGGTGCTCGCGCCGGTATATGCTTGGTTCACCGAAGGTTTCGAAACCGCCGATCTAAGAGCTGCGAACGCGCTCCTCGGCGCGCTCCACTAGCTAGCACCGGCCGCAGCCGGATCGACGACCAGCCCCCGGCGATCCCGGCCGTCGCACGGGCTTCGATCAGATCGGATCTGTCACGGTCAGTTCAGCGGGCTACTGTGCCGCGGACCGGCGCCTCTTTCTCTGGCGTGACGAGTGGCACCGATCAAATACGGCCAAAGTGGAGCAAGAACTTCCTAGAGCGGCGCCCGCGCGATCCGTAGCATATCCCTCCTGCTCACGATTGGCGCAAGTTGCGGTCACTTGGTCCAGCTCGTACCTCCCGCGGGGGAACCTGGACCGGTCACCGGATTTCAGCGAACGCTCCTGACATGAGGCTGTCAGGAGCACTCCTTTATCCTGTCAAGCGAATGAAGGACAGCGTGGTAGAGCCAGGCGGCGGCTGCGGAGTCGCCGCCGACCCGGCAGAGGAAACCATTGACCCGCGGAATCCGCAGATGAACTGGACTTCGACAGCTCTCATGGCACCGCCGGTTTCGCAACTTCGAGCGCCGAGGGATCTCGACGGCCGCGCCGCGCACAGTGTGCGGGTGTCGAGCCGCGCTTTGGGCTGGGTTGGACTGAATTACGAGCGCCGCGACTATCAGCCGTCGTCGCGTACGCTGGAGCACGGCAGTCGCGAGCATCTGATCTTCGTCAGCCTCGCTTCCGGGCGCATCGTGCGCAGCAGCGCGAACGAGCGGGTCGAGCACGCGCTCAGACCGGGATGCGTTGCGATGCTGCCCGCCTACACACCGGTGAGCTGGAGCTGGCCCACACCCATCAGTCTGTCGCTGTTGCGGCTGGAGCCGTGCTTCCTGGACCGGGTCGCGCAAACTGTGTTCGGCCTGCAGCCTCGCGACTACCGCCTCAGCATTGTCGAGCGCGCACACGACACTGCGATCGCCAATATTGCCGGCGTGCTCGCGCGAGAGGTCGTGCGCGGCAGGCCGGGCAGTGGCCTGTACGCGGAGTCACTGGCGAGCATGCTCGCCGTGCATCTGCTGCGCGAGTACGCAGTGTGCGCCGACGGCCGTGCGCTTGCCAACTGTACCGCGCTGCCGGAGAGCGCACCGGGGACGTCTGTGGAGCAGGGAAGCCGAAGCGGCGTGCAGTCCCGCGCCGTCGCGGATGCGCTCGCGTTCATTCATGCGAACTACGCACGCGAGCTGTCCCTCAGCGACATCGCAGAATCCGTCCACGTCAGTGCATTTCATCTGGCTCGGCTGTTCAAACAGTCGCTGGGCGTCTCACCGCATCAGTACCTGATCCGGCTCCGCGTGAACAACGCGCGTTGGCTGTTGTCCGCAGGCTCCGGCGAGCGCTCGTTGGCGGAAGTCGCAGCGGCAGTCGGCTTTGCCGACCAGAGTCATTTCACACGTCATTTCAAGCGCATGACCGGCATGACGCCAGGGCAGTTTCGGCCTTGAAAAAGTGGCCGGCGGTTTCTCCTTCAAATGAACACAACTTCCGCTGATACACGCTGCGTCATTGCTTGGCAGGCAGCGCCCCCAACACATCGCACGGTCCGAATTGCGCGCTCGCTCTGCCCGCCTGCTCGGCTCGCGGCGTTTGACGGAATCTTCCTCATGCACTACACTGTAGTGCATGAGGAAGAACGAGATCTACAGCTGGCGTGTCTCGACCGAGACGAAAGCGGCGCTCGAGCGGGCCGCCCGTGGGCAAGGCAAGAGCATCGCGCAGTTGCTGGAGCAGCTGGTGGAGACTTGGCTCGAGCAGACCAACGCTGGCTCGGAGGATGGTGAAGTACAGCGACGGCTTCACCAGGCCGCAGCCGGATGGCTAGGCAAGCTTCGCGGACAGGATCCCTTGCGTTCACAGCACGTTCGGGAGAACCTTCGCGCCCGCCTGAAGCAGCGGCGTGCCGGCTAACGGGCTCATGCCATGTCCCACGGCGTAGAGTTATCCACGGGCGGGCGCGTGCGTCGCTTGCGACGAACGCGAAGCGCCCGACGGTGGGTAACTCGACACACCGCGTGATGCTGCTTTTTGCTTCCGATGCCAGCACTGCTCGAACTGAGCCGGAGTGAGATACCCCAGGGCGCTGTGGCGCCGTTCGGTGTTGTAGTAGCCGAAATACGCGGTCAGATCGTCGATCGCCTGCTGTCGTGTGGCGTAGTGCTCATCATGCACGCGCTCGACCTTGAGCGTGCCGTTGGCCGATTCCATCGGTGCGTTGTCGTAGCAGTTGGCCCGCCGGCTCATCGACACCACGATGCCTTGCTCGGCGAGCACTTGGCGGTAGGCGCTCGCGCAGTACTGGACCCCGCGGTCACTGTGGTGCATCAGATCGCTCCCCGCACGCCGCCTCCCCAGCGCCAGACGCAGCGCCGAGAGCGTGAGAGCGCCATCGATCTGCGCGCTCATCGCCCAGCCGACGAACTTGCGGCTGAACAGGTCCATGACGATCGCCACATACAGCCAGCCCTCCTCGGTAGGCACGTAGGTGATGTCGGCCAGCCACACCCGGTCGGGGGCGCTGGCCTCGAAGCGCTGCTCGAGCACGTTAGGGGCCAGGGCGAACGCATGGCGCGAGTCGGTGGTGCGCACGAAACGGCGCGGCCGGCGCGCACACAAGCCTTCGCGGCGCATCAGCCGATGCACCCGCTTGTGATTGACAGGGAAGCCCGCCGCACGCAGATCGGCCGTGAGCCGGGGTCGGCCGTATTTGCCGCGATGGCGCGCGTGGCGCGCGCGCAGCTCCAGGGCCAGGCGCGCATCCTCCTGGCTACGCCGGCACTCCGGCCGCTTGCGCCAGTCGTACAAGCCGCTCTTCGACACCCCCAGCAGGCGGCACATCGAGGCTACACACAAGCAGTCGCGTTGCGATTCGATCCAGGCGTACTTCACCGCGACTCCCTCGCGAAATACGCCGCCGCCTTTTTTAGGATCTCGTTGTCCATGCGCAGCCGTGCATTCTCCGCCCGCAGCCTCGAGAGCTCCACCGCCCCCGCATCGGGGCCACCACCGGCTCGCGCTTGACCAGCGCCTTGTGGGCCCGCGCCCGCCGCACCCAGTTGGCCAAGGTCTTGTGCGAGATCTCCAGACTGCGTGCCACCTCCGCCAGCGTCCGTCCCGCCTCCATGACCTGCCTGACCGCCGCCTCGCGATACTCGGCCCTGTAGCTTCGCTTTACCCTGCTTCGTTTCATCTGTTCCTCCATGAAGTCCCATTGTTACAGTTTCCACTTCATGGCGTCCGAATTTCGGGGGCAACCTCACCTCGACACCGGTGCGATTCTGGCGCTTCTCGACCGGGACGATCGCTGGCACGGATCCTGTGTGCAGGCCTTCTCGGCGCTGCGCCTGCCGCTCGCGACCTCGGCGGCGGTATTGGCCGAACTCTTTCATCTGCTGGACGAGGGACGCCGCGAGCGCGAAGCAGCCTGGGGATTCGTCCGTTCGGGGGCGGTAACCGTCCTCCCGATCGTCGATGCGGATCTGGCTTCTTTGGACAGTCTGATGAAGAAGTATCACGACCGGCCCATGGATTTCGCCGACGCGACGCTCGTGCACTTGGCCGAACGGCTGTCTCTGAGCACCGTGCTCACCGTCGACTTCGATGATTTCGAAACGTACCGAATCGGCGGGCGCCGGCGGTTCCGAGTCCTTCCGAACCACTGACATTGAAGGCTTGGGTTCCCGACCCTCTGTGCACGAGTCCGCCGGTCCCAGGGCCGAACCCTGAGCTTCGCGCAGGAGCAGGGGGTAGGTGATTCCTCGATGCCCTTTTGCCCGCAGCGCCCGCACCAACTCGCCATGCGTGGCCGCCGCCTATACAATCTACCGGGCGCAGGTCTAAAGTGGACTTCGCGCACCGGCGCAGCTAAACAGCACGTTCCTCGTACGGGAGATCGCCATGAAGGTCGTTTCCGCTTCGCTTTGCGCGCTCGCGCTGGGCCTAGCGTTCGCCACGAGCTCGGCCTTGGCGCAGCAGAAGGTCCTGAAATTCATTCCACAGGCCGATCTGCGGATCCTGGATCCGATCGCCACCACTGCATATATCACGCGCAACCATGGCTACATGGTGTACGACACGCTGTTCGCAACCGACGCCAAGTTTCAGATCCAGCCGCAGATGGTGGACAAGTGGGAGGTTTCGCGGGACAGGCTCACCTATACCTTCACGCTGCGCGAGGGGCTCAAGTTCCACGACGGCCAGCCGGTGCGCCCGGCCGATTGCATCGCTTCTGTGGAGCGGTGGGCCAAGCGCGATGCGCTCGGCCAGAAGCTCGCCGAGGCGACCGAGTCGTGGGCCGCGCTGAATGACAAGACCTTCCGGCTCAAGCTCAAGAAACCCTTCCCGCTCACCCTCGAGGCGCTGGGGCGGTTGTCGTCGAACGTGCCCTTCATCATGCCCGAGCGCATCGCCAAGACCGACGCGTTCCAGAACATCACCGACGCAACCGGCTCTGGCCCGTTCAAGTTCGTGAAGGAAGAATGGGTGCCGGGCAGCAAGGTCGTCTACGTCAAGAACACCGACTACGTTTCCCGCAAGGAGCCCCCGTCCTGGGCCGCCGGCGCCAAGGTCGTGAAAGTGGATCGCGTCGAGTGGATCTACATCCCGGATTCGGCCACCGCCGCCGCGGCGCTCAACGCCGGCGAGGTGGACTGGTGGGAGGCGCTGCCACCCGATCTGATCCCGCTGCTGCGCAGGAACAAGGACATCCGCGTCGACAACATCGACCCGCTCGGGGCGCTTGGATTCCTCCGCTTCAACTTCCTGCATCCGCCCTTCAACAACCAGAAGATGCGCGAGGCGTTGCTCTATGTCATCAACCAGAAGGACTACGCGCTGGCCATCGCGGGCGACGAGAAGAACGGGCGGACCTGCTACTCGTTCTTCGCCTGCGGAACGCCGCTCGCCTCCGAGATCGGCTCGGAGCCGCTAAAGGGCAAGCGCGACTTCGACCGCGCCAAGAAGCTGATTCAAGAGTCGGGCTACAAGGGTGAGAAGATCGTCATCATTTCGGCCACCGACCAGCCCATAGTGCACGTGCAGTCGCTGCTCACCGCCGAGCTGCTGCGCAAGCTGGGACTGAACGTGGAGCTGCAGGCGGGCGACTGGGGCACGCTCATCACCCGCCGCACGTCCAAGGAACCGGTCGAGAAAGGCGGCTGGTCCCTCTTCCATACATGGTTCGTCGCACCGGACGCGCTCTCGCCGGCAAGCGGACCGATTCGCGCCTCGGGCGACAAAGCGTGGTTCGGCTGGCCCACCGACCCGAAGCTCGAGGAGCTGCGCGAAGCGTGGTTCAACACGTCCGACGCTGCCGCCGCCAAGAAGGCGGCCGACGCGGTGCAGCTCCAAGCTTTCAAGGTCCTGCCCTACATCATCACCGCCCAGTTCAGCATCCCGACGGCCTATCGATCGAACCTCTCCGGCGTGATCGTCGCGCCGGTGACTTTCCTCTGGAACGTCGAGAAGAAGTAACCGGCGCGGCTGGCAAGACGCCTCCACGGGGGACCGGCATGAAGCTCACTTCTGCTTCGTCTCGGGCGCTCGCGCTGGCCCTGGTGCTCACCGCGAGCGCGGCTTCGGCGCAGCAGAAGGTCTTGAAGTTCGTCCCCCATGCCGATCTTGCGCATCCTCGATCCGATCGCCACCACCGCGTATATCACGCAAAACCACGGCTACATGGTGTACGACACGCTGTTCGCAACCGATGCCGGGTTCCAGATCCAGCCGCAGATGGTGCAGACGTGGGTGCTCTCGCCGGACAAGCTCACCTACACCTTTACGCTGCGCGACAGACTCAAGTTCCACGACGGCCAGCCGGTGCGCTCGGCCGATTGCATTGCATCCCTGCAGCGCTGGGCCAGACGAGATCCGCTGGGCCAGAAGCTCGCGGAGGCGACCCAGTCGTGGAGCGCGGTGAACGACAAGACCTTCCGGCTCAAGCTCAAGAAGCCGTTTGCGCTCACCCTCGATGCCCTCGGGAAGCTTGCATCGAATGTGCCGTTCATCATGCCGGAGCGCGTCGCCAGGACCGACGCGTTCCAGAGCATCACGGACGCGACCGGCTCGGGCCCGTTCAAGTTCGTGAAGGAGGAATGGGTCCCGGGCAGCAAGGTCGTCTACGCGAGGAACGCCGACTACGTGCCGCGCAAGGAGCCGCCGTCCTGGGCCGCCGGCGGCAAGGTGGTGAAGGTGGATCGCGTCGAGTGGATCTACATCCCGGACTCGGCCACCGCTGCCGCAGCGCTCAACGCCGGCGAGGTCGACTGGTGGGAGCAGCTGCCGCCCGACCTGATTCCGGTGCTGCGCAGGAACAAGGACGTCCGCGTCGAGACCCGCGACCCGCTCGGCTCGATCGGCATGCTGCGGTTCAACTTCCTGCAACCGCCGTTCAACAACCAGAAGATGCGCGAGGCGCTGCTCTACGTCGTCAACCAGAAGGACTACGTGCTCGCCATCGCGGGCGACGAGAGGAACGGGCGGCCCTGCTATTCGTTCTTCACCTGCGGCACGCCGCTGTCTTCCGAGATCGGCGCCGAGCCGCTCAAGGGCAAGCGCGACTTCGATCGCGCCAGGAAGCTCATCCAGGAAGCCGGCTACAGGGGCGAGAAGATCGTGATCCTATCGGCCACCGACTTGCCGATCGTGCACTCGCAGTCGCTGATTACCGCTGATCTGCTGCGCAAGCTCGGCCTCAACGTCGAGCTGCAGGCGGGCGACTGGGGCACGCTCACCACTCGCCGCACGTCGAAGGAGCCGGTCGAGAAGGGCGGCTGGTCGATCTTCCACTCGTATGCGGTCGGGCCGCAGCTGATCTCACCGGCGAGCTCGCCGATCCGCGCCTCGGGCGACAATGCGTGGTTCGGCTGGCCGACAGACAAGAAGCTCGAGGAGCTGCGCGAAGCCTGGTTCAACACGAGCGATCCGGCGGCCGCCAGGGAAGCCGCGGATGCGGTGCAGCTCCAGGCCTTCAAGTTCGTGCCCTATATCCCCACGGCGCAGTTCATCCTTCCGACCGCCTACCGTTCGAACCTGTCCGGCGTGATCGTCGCACCGATGATCTTCCTCTGGAACGTCGAGAAGAAGTGAGGCCGCAGACGGCCCATCCCGAAATATGATCGCCTATATCCTCCGGCGCCTCGGCGCGACGTTCATCGTCATGGCGGTGGTCGCGCTGTTCGTGTTTTCGCTCCTGTTCCTGACGCCGGGAGATCCGGCTGCGGTGATCGCCGGCGACATCGCCACCGACGACGACATCAGGAACATCCGCGCCAAGCTCGGCCTCGATGAGCCGTTCCTGGTGCAGTTCGGGGGCTGGGTCTGGCGGCTGCTGCACGGCGACCTGGGCACGTCGATCTTCACCAATCTTCCGGTCACGACGCTGATCGGGCAGCGCGTCCAGCCGACGGTCTCGCTGACGCTGTGCACGCTCGTCTTCTCCGTGCTCATTGCGGTGCCGCTGGGCGTCATCGCGGCCGCCAAGGCGGGCACCTGGGCAGACCGCCTGGTGATGGGATTCTCCGTGCTGGGCTTCTCGGTGCCCGTTTTCGTGCTGGCCTATGTGCTGATCCTCGTGTTCTCGGTCCAGCTCGAATGGCTGCCGGTGCAGGGTTACCGCCCCTTAAGCGAGGGCATCGGGCCGTGGCTGTCGCATCTCATTCTCCCGAGCATCGCGCTGGGCACCGTCTACATGGCGCTGATCGCGCGCATCACGCGCGCAGCCATGCTCGACGTGCTGTCGCAGGACTACATCCGTACCGCGAACGCGAAGGGCCTCGCCCCGCGCGCGGTGCTCACGCGCCATGCCCTCAAGAACGCCGGCATACCCATCATCACGGTGATCGGCATCGGCATCGCATTGCTCATCAGCGGCGCAATCGTCACCGAGACGGTGTTCGCGATTCCAGGGATCGGGCGGTTGACGGTCGATGCGATCTTGCGACGCGACTACCCGATCATTCAGGGCGTGATCTTGCTGTTCTCGGCCGTGTACGTCCTGATCAACCTGCTGGTCGATCTCTCTTACACGCTGTTCGACCCGCGCATCCGCTACTGATATGAGCGCAGTTCTGAGCGCGCCGCGATCCGCATCGCCTGCCTGGCAGTGGTTCCGTAGCGCCTTCCGCCGGCATCCGACCGCCATCGCCGGGGGCGTGGTGCTCGCCGTGATGGTGTTGACCGCGTTGCTGGCCCCCTGGCTGGGCACGGTGGACCCGCAGGCCCTCTCGCCGATCCAGCGTCTCAAGCCGCCTTCCGGCGAGCACTGGTTCGGCACCGACATGCTGGGGCGCGACGTATACAGCCGGGTCATCTACGGGTCGCGGATCTCGCTCATGGTCGGGATCGCAGTCGCCGCACTTTCGATCGCCGTGGGTCTCGCGATCGGGCTCGTGACCGGCTTCATCCGCTGGCTCGACGCCATCGTGATGCGCGTGATGGACGGCCTGATGTCGATCCCCTCGGTGCTGCTCGCGATCGCCCTCATGGCTTTGACCAAGGCGAGTGTCGGCAACGTCATTCTCGCCATCACGCTCGCCGAGGTGCCGCGCGTGGTGCGGCTGGTGCGCGGCCTGGTGCTCAGCCTGCGCGAGCAGCCGTACGTGGAAGCCGCGATCGCCGCGGGCACCAACCTGCCGCTCATCTTGCTGCGCCACATCCTCCCCAACACGCTGGCGCCGCTGCTGGTGCAGGGGACCTATATCTGCGCCTCGGCCATGATCGTCGAGGCGATTCTCTCCTTCATCGGCGCGGGCACCCCGCCGAACATCCCGAGCTGGGGCAATATCATGGCCGAGGCCAGGAGCCTGTTCCAGATCGCGGGGTACTTGATTGTCTTCCCGGGGGTATTCCTGTCGTTGACCGTGCTCGCAGTGAATTTGCTCGGCGACGGCATGCGCGACGCGCTGGATCCGCGCCTCGCACGGCGGATGTAGCCGCGTGGCCGCTCTGCTCGAGGTCGACGGCCTCCAAACCCACTTCTTCACGCGCGAGGGCGTCGTGCGCGCGGTGGACGGCGTGTCGTTCTCGGTCGCTGCGGGCGAGACGCTGGCGGTGGTGGGCGAGTCGGGCTGCGGCAAGAGCGTCACTGCGCTCTCCATCCTGCGGCTCATCACCTCGCCGCCAGGCCGCATTGTCGCCGGGCGGGTGCTGTTCGAGGGCCGCGATCTGCTTGGGCTCACAGAGGAGCAGATGCGCGCAGTGCGAGGCAATGCGATCTCGATGATATTCCAGGAGCCGATGACCTCGCTCAATCCCGCGCTCACCGTCGGCTGGCAGATCGCCGAAAGCCTGGTCCTGCACCGCGGCCTGTCGCGGGCCGAAGCGATGGCGAAGGCCGTAGCCATGCTGCGCAAGGTTCGAATGCCCGAGCCGGAGCGGCGGGTGCGCCAGTATCCGCACGAGCTCTCGGGTGGGATGCGGCAGCGGGTGATGATCGCAATGGCGCTCGCCTGCGGTCCGAAGCTGCTGATCGCCGACGAGCCCACCACGGCGCTCGACGTCACCATTCAGGCGCAGATCCTGGAGCTGATGCGCGAGCTCGGGCGCGAGACCGGCGCGGCGGTCATCCTGATCACGCACGACCTCGGTGTCGTGGCCGAGATGGCGCAGCGTGTGGTGGTGATGTACGCGGGACGCAAGGTCGAGGAAGCGCCGGTCGACCGGCTGTTCGCGCAGCCGCGCCACCCGTACACGCGGGGGCTGCTCGGTTCCATGCCCCGCCTGGGCGACTCGGTGCGCGCACAGGACGGGAAGCGCCTGGTTGAAATCCCCGGGATGGTGCCCTCGCTGAAGGACGAGCAGCCGGGCTGTCTTTTCGCGCCGCGCTGCCCGAACGCGATCGCGCGTTGCCTGCAGGAAGCGCCACCGCTGACCGCCCACGGTCCGGGCCATTGGGCGGCCTGCTGGAATCCCGTCCGATGACGCCCCCCGGCGATGTGCTGCTCGAAGTTCAGGGGTTGCGCAAGTTTTTCCCGGCGAAGACGGGGTTGCTCGCGCGCGACGCAAAAGTGCACGCAGTCGACGGGGTAAGCTTCTGGATAGAGGACGGCGAGACGCTCGGGCTGGTGGGCGAATCGGGCTGCGGGAAATCCACCACCGGCAAGCTCATCCTGCGGCTCCAGGACCCGACCGAGGGCCGCATCCTCTGGCGCGGCCAGCGCATCGATCAGCTCAACCGCAGCGCAGATGCGCCCGGTGCGGCGCGAGCTGCAGGCGGTGTTCCAGGATCCCTACTCGTCGCTCAACCCGCGCATTCGCGCGGGCGACATCGTTTCCGAACCGATCCGCAACTACGAGTCGCTGCCCGCGGCCGAGGTGCGGCGGCGCGCGGGCCAGCTGTTCGAGCGTGTCGGCCTGCATGCCGATCAGATGGTGAAGTACCCGTACGAGTTCTCGGGCGGCCAGCGCCAGCGCCTCGGCATTGCGCGGGCGCTCTCGGTGCGGCCGCGGCTGATCGTCTGCGACGAACCGGTGTCGGCTCTGGATGTGTCCGTGCAGGCGCAGGTCATCAACCTGCTGATGGACTTGCAGGCCGAGCTCAAGCTTTCGTATCTGTTCGTCGCGCACGATCTCGCGGTGGTCGAGCACATCAGCCATCGCGTCGCGGTCATGTATCTGGGCAAGATCGTCGAGATCGCGCCGAAACGGGCGATTTTCACGCGCCCGCAGCATCCGTATACGGAGGCGTTGCTGGAAGCGGTGCCGGTGCCGGACCCGACACTGCGCAAGCAGCGTCGCGTGCTCGCGGGCGATGTGCCGAGCCCGATCGATCCGCCGTCAGGCTGTCGTTTCCATACGCGCTGCCCCTACGTGGAGGAGCGCTGCAAGCGCGAGGAGCCCCCGTTGCAGGAGGTCTCGCCCGGGCAGTGGGTGGCGTGCCACTTGCGCCAGCCGCCCCTAGTCGATCACGCGTGATAGCCCGCCTCGCGCTGATGCCGAATCGCGAGCACTTCCACCTGGTCTCGTCGCGGGGTTACCCGGTACAGCGCCACGTATCCGGCCCGGCCGTGAGATATGACCAGTTCACGCAGCCGTCCACGGACTGGACGGCCGATGTGTGGATGGCGCTCGAGTACTTTGACGGCGTCGACGATGAGCTCCGCCGCCTCGACTGCGGCAAGCGGATCGACGGAAGCCAGGAAATCGAACAACCGATCGAAATCCGCCAACGCACGCGCACTGTAGGAAATCGCGGCGCAACTAGCGTTTGCGGGCTCGTTGCATCGGGCGTGGACGGCGAGCCGCTTTGCCGGTTGCACGGGCCATGATGTACGCGTGCACATCCTCGGCGGCGTACAGCGGCCCGCCAGCATCGACCGCCGCCGCCGATGCTTCGGCTTCGGCAATGAACGCCTCGCGCATTTCGGCCAGGGCGGCCTGCGCTTCCAAGGCGTCGATCATCCAGGCGTGCGGCGTCTTACCTGCGGCCTCGGCGAGCGGGGCGATCCTGGCCTTGAGAGGCTCGGGGAGCTTGAGGGTCGTGGTGGAGGGCATCGCGGCATCCATGAGAAGGTGTCACCAAAGTAACACCCGCTCGGCGAGTCGTCAAGATTCGAAGCTCGTCGAGATCGTGGCTCGGCAGGGCGCCGCCGCGCCTATTGCCGCCCTGCACCAAGGAGCCACCAGCCGCGCGCTGCTCAAACCATGGCCGCGCCTTGCCGGCGTCGGTCTCGTCGGATCGCTCCGACCAGCGCAGCAACGCCGAAAAGAAGCAGGCAGACCGAGGAGGGCTCGGGGACGGAGGTGACTGGCGCCGCGCTGATCGACGTTATGCTTCCCCTCACGACGCCGAAGACTCCAGGTTGCGACTCGCTTCGTCCGTAGAAATTCATGACTGCGGTCGAGAACAAGTCCAGCGGGGGCGGGACGCTAAGATACGCATCGCTGGCCAGCGCGTCGCCTGGGCCAGGGGTATCCGCCCACAGCTGCGCATCAGCCGAAAGGTCAGCCGGCTGCGCACCAGGATTCGAGTAGCTCGCCAGATAACCATCGCGATAATAGATTCCGGTCAGATTGTCGTGAATCTGCACGAGGCTCGAAGCTTCAAACGGATTGGTGATGTCGTACGACCGATCACCGACCGTGAGCACCATGCTGGACAGCGCACCGAGGTAGTACCCCGTCGTCGGATCGCCGCCCGACAAATCGCCAGGAGACTCCACACTGCTGGTATATCGCATGCTCATCGACTGTCCGGGAGAGGCAGGGAACGGCAGCAGGCTGGTATCGCCGTCCACGCTGGTGACTGTGCCCTGGATCTCGATAGACATGAGGGCCGCGTCAGCGGGAAGTGTGAGAACGGACACTATGACTGCCATGGCGGCCGGAAGACATTGCTGGATCGCGCTTTTCATAACTCACTCCTTGTCATATTTTGTAAAGAGTTGGTGAAAATCTCGCGACTCTCATGTCAGCAACCGCTGAGCTGGCAGTAACAGCCGTCGAGTGCACGCCTGACGCTCGACGGAACAAATCCCATCTCGATGGACGAAGAGGCGCGCGCGTCAATCGTATATGAACAAACCAGCGGATGTGCCCCGATTTTCGGGCAGCCTGCCAAGCGGGCGGGGCGCTTCTCAAACTCGATCGGGCCGATCTGCCCCAGCGTCAAATGTCTGCGGCGCGGACCCGGTGGAGTATTCTGTGGAGCTGGCAAGCGGGCGGGCACTTGCATCCACGGCGACGCAAGCGAGGATCAGTCGAATCGCTCTTGATGGAGATTGCAGGGCTAGGCGCAGGGTGGGGGAGGTACCGCGAAACAAGCTGGTGATCGCCGTGTGGCACCGCATGCGCGGGTCAGGCGACGGTGATCCTGCGCACCGACGGTCTGGGTCGCGTACCTGCGCGGCGGGATGCTGCTGTGGCGGGAGATGGGGTTGCCGGCGGTACGTGGCGCCGAGGGCGCCGCGAGCAACCCGAAACAGATCCTGTTCTACGCGAGCCGCTTGCGATTCAGTCCCAGCAGCAACGCCAGGCCGGCGAGCAGCATGACTACGGTGGCCGATTCGGGAATCGCCTCGGTGTAGGCAATGGTGAGCACGGGGCGCGCATTCTCGCTGAAGTTACTGCGAGAGGCGAAAGCGCGAACGCTGAAGGTGGTCTGCTCGTCGCTCACCAGGATCCAGTTACCATCGCTGCCGTCCAACCACGACTGCACGTCGGCCGCCAACCCGGCAGAGGTCCAAGTGTAGGCCCCCACGTTGTTTACGCTGAGGGCGGCACTCGCGGTGCATGTTCGAGCGGCCGTTGTCCCCGATACGGCGGCATTCCGCGCGGCGCTCAGTTCGAGGATGTCCTCGAGAGTGTAGCGCATCGCCAACAGCACGATGAAGAGCAGCGCGCACCAGCCGAAGGAGCTCTGCACCCAGATGTCCCACATGAAAGTGGAGCACGCGGGATGTCGCGCACGAACATGTGCGTCGAGCGCAGCGCCCACAGCACCGAGAACACGAAGAACAGCACGTAGGTTGGCTCGGCGCGGCGGCGCGCACCACAGCGCAAGGGCGAACACGCCCATCGAGGCGACCACGATGTTGCAGAGCTGCGGCAGATGGTCTGGATGAAATAGCGGCGCTCGTACACCGGCTGCAGCGCGGCGGCTGGACCGACCCGTCACGACGCCCAATCCCGCACGCGAGTTGGGATAGGCACGCAAGCGCACGTACAGGACGTTCCCACCCGGCTCGAGCAGGGACGGCGGGATGGTGAAGAACTGCGGGCGATTCCAATGCCGGGCGACCGGCTCATCGAGCTGCCGCCGCTGCCAAGCAGGGTGCCGTTCACGTAGAACGCTGCGTTCATGCTCACCTTGCGCACGAACACGGCATACAGTTGGTCGGCGGCGATCCGCGAGGATGAACCGCAACCGATACCAGGCCGTCACCGCCCTGCCCGGGTCGCGACAGGTTCCAGTTGTCCGGCAGGTGCACCGGGGTCCAGGCCCGGGTGTCGGGCGGAGGCTGCGCGGACGCGTCGAGGACGATATCCGCCGTGTCGAGATCGAGAATGTCCCCGGTACCGAGGCCCGGGGCGCCGAAGCACGGGGCGCCGAGCACGGGGCGCAGAGCAGGGCTGTCCATGCGACGGCTATCCAGCTGCAGGCAAGCCGGCGCACCGCCCTTGATCGGTTAGCTGATGAGCCCCCTGCGGCTGGCCTCATACACGGCCTCTCCGCGCGAGTGGACCGCCAGCTTCTGGTAGATCTTCTTGGCGTACGTCGTGACGGTGTGGGGCGAGATCTCCAGCAGCTTGGCGAGCTCCGCGAACGTGAAGCCCTTGGCGATCAGCCCGAGGGTCTCGGATTCACGCGCGGACAAGCGCCTGCAATCCGACAGGTCGGGCTCCAACGGCTGTACCGGGCGCAGCCTTCTCAGCAGCTGCCGGGCGATCACGGGGCTGATCGGCGAGCCGCCCGCGCGCAGCTGCTCGATCACGTCGATGAACTCCTCGGGCAGGCTGTCCTTCAACAGATAGCCCGTCGCGCCGGCCTCGATGCTGGCGAGCACATGCTCTTCGTCTCCGAACACCGACACCACCATGATGTCGGTTTGCGGATACCGCATCGCGGTCTCGCGGATGATCTGCGTGCCGCTCACGTCCGGCAACCCGAGGTCGATCAGCAGCACGTCAGGCGCACCCCGCGTGAGAGACTCGCGCGCTGCCACCCCGCTCGCGACCGCGGCGAACAGCTCGAAATCCGGGTGCGCTGTCACGATCTTGCAGAAGCGATTCAGAAACACCGGATCGTCTTCTACGATCATCACCTTGATCATCCCAGCACCTGCCTCGGTTCGGTTGCGCAGTCGGCAGCCTGATGCGGAAGCGGCCTCGCGGCGCGCTTCGGGCCGTTTGCCGGAGGTTGACCCGATCGCACTCTACGCGGCCGCCGCGACGATGAGAATACATCGATCGATAGAGGCGGCGATAGGGAGCCTGGTTGTGGCTGCAGCGGAACGCGGGTTCCGGGGTTTCCCACGCTGCCCGAGCAGGAGCGCGACGACCGCCTTGGCTGGATCTACCGCGGCCGTCGCGCTCCTGTCATCGAAGGGCTCGATAGAGATCACGGTTCGCCGTGCGTCTCGGGATTGCCCGACCCGCTGCTGATCACCCACGTGCTGGAGGCATAACCCGTCCCCATCAGCATGCCGTCGACGTACAACTGGTAGTCGGTGTCACCGAACTTCCGCGGACGGATGCCCTCCGCCTCGATGCCGCCGCCGACCAGCTCGGCCTCGTTTGCCGTGAGTTGGACCACCGTGTCTGTCGTTGCCCTGAGTGCTTTCATTTCAGTCTCCGTAAAAGTGAGTGTGTTGAAGAGTCGCGCCGGTTGGCGCGGCCGGATTGCCTCGTGCGGGTCGCTCTGAGCCAGCGGTCTGCCTGGTTCTCGACCAGCGCCTGGAACTCTAGCCATTCGCCGCCGGCGCGAACATCCCAAGAAGGCGTCGCTCGCTCCCTTGAACAGGTTAAAGCGGAGGGCGTATATCCAAAGTCAATGAGATGGTGGCGCGCAGGGCGGGTGCATCGTTGCGTGAACGGCAAGCTTCCGCTTGCCTGCCCAGCTCGCTGGCCTGCATCCGGCGAGGCGGATCGGGCCGGCTTGCTATACGAGCGGCACGAAGTCGTACTCGCCGATACCCTGCAGGACCAGGAAGGTCGCCGAACCTTGCCCGCCGTTGGTCACGAGATGCGGGCGCCCGGCCGCGACCGCGTAGCTCTCAGCCGGACGCAGCCGCACTTCCTGCTCTGGGATCGCGCAGGAACAACCTGAGCTCTCCGTCGAGCACATAGAAGGTGTCCTGGATGTGGGTGTGATAGTGCCAGGGCACCTTCTGGGTTGGCGAGATGCGCAGCTCGGTGATGCGGAATCCGGGCCGCGCGGCATGCTCGGCCCGGTGCTCGACCTCGTAGAGGTGGGTGCCGTCTTTCATTTCTACCCTCCCTGGAGTGTGGCAATGCGGGTCAATAGCTGATCGCGGCCGTCCTGCCGGCGAAAGCACCGGACTGCGCCTCGGTCAGGACGAAGTGCGCTACATTCGCCCGCGAGATCTTCGGCAGGCCGCGCAGCTCGAGGTGCTCTCCCGCCCGGTAATAGCCGGTGAGCGGGCCGTCCGTCAGCAGCGCGGGTTGAACGATGGTCCAGGCGAGGCGGCTCTGCCTGACAAAGTCCTCGCCGGCCTGCTTGTCGGCGAAGATGTCGCTCAACAGGATGCGGTACATGATTCGCGGGATCAACGGAGCCTGGTGGCGCGACTCACCGACCCCGAATGCCGACACCAGAATGAAGCGGCGGACGCCGGCTTCAACCATCTGCGGCACGATCGTTCGCATGCTGCGCTCGATGAGATGGTCGGAACTGAGCGTATTGCGCCGTCCGAGCGCACTCACTGCCAGGTCCTGGCCGCGCAGCGCCTCGGCGATCCGGGCGGGGTCCCGCGTCGTGTCCCCGGTCACGACGCGCAAGCGCTCGTCGCTGATCGAGAGCGCGTGCCGATCGCGCACGAACGCGGTGACGACATGGCCTGCTGCCAGGGCCTGCCTGACGACCTGTTGGCCGGTGCCGCCGCTCGCGCCGAATACGAGAATGTTCAAGAGTGCCTCCGTCCTCGCCAGGATGGTCGTGTCAGGCTCGTCTTCTCCATCTGCCTCCGCGTGCGCACGCCGGCTTCGCCTCAGCTCTTGCGTGCGAGCTCCGCGCGCAATGCCGTCTTGAGCACTTTCCCGTAGTTGTTCTTCGGCAGGTCCGCGACGAAGAGATAGCGCCGCGGCCGCTTGTAGTGGGCGATGTTCTCCAGGCACAGGGCATCGAGCTCTTCCTGGCGCAGTACGGCGTTCGGGGCCGGCACGACGAAGGCGACGACCTCCTCGCCCCACTCGGGATGGGTCGCGCCGACGACGCTCGCCTGGGCCACGGCCGGGTGGCGCAGCAGGACCTCCTCGATCTCGCGCGGGTAGATGTTCGAGCCGCCCGAGATGATCATGTCCTTGGAGCGGTCCTTGGGGCTCTGGGCACTTGGTGGTTCCAGGAGTAACCGGACACGTCACACTCAGGGCCGGTGAACAACGGAACGCCCCTGGAAGTAAACTGGGCTGAGTTGGGGTGGATGCGAGTCAGCGCTTAAGCTTCACTCATCCGGGGAAGGCGACCGTGGGGATTGCACCAAGGTCAGAACCGGAATCGTTATGTGGCCAAGCCACTTATGTGGCGTCCCGACCGGGAAGCGGTGCTCCGCCGGGTACTGGCAGAAGTTTACGCCACATAAGTAGGGCGTTGGTATGGTCGGATCTCCTGGATCACCGTTGGAGGTCCGATCATGTTCGAACACTTATTCAGGTATCGCCGCGTTCTGGCGCGTCACCGTGAAGGGCGGCTCGCAGAAGCTCGCGAGCAGTTTCTCGTGCATTGCGCCAACGAAGGCATGGCGCCCGGTACTCTGGTGCGCATCGCGCGTGAGCTGCTAGTGATTGCGGGGAGCGTTCTTTCGCTACGCAGAGCAAAGGGGTTGGTGCGGCGTTGGCATTGCAGCGGGGATTGTCGGGCCGCGGGTGTTCACGCACGAAGGAGTGCCGGTCGGACCGGACTGGAACGATGTTCGGCGTCTCATCGACGGCGCCCGCGGAAATACCCCACGCGACATTCGCGACGCCGCGATCCTGCAGTTGTTCGCCGTCTATGGGTTTCGCAGTGGAGAAGTGGCCAAATTGCGGCGTGCGCTGCGGCCGAGAGGCCCTGAGCGAGGCAGGCGAGATTGACGCCAATCTCGGCGAACCGATTGACAGGCTCGCCATTCGCAAGCGCCTCCGTGTCGCGGCGCGTCCGGATCACGCCGCAGCGGTGCGCAAGGGCTTCAACCGCACGACCTTCGCGGCCGGCTCTCCGGGCTTCTTCGGGAAACGCGCGAGGATCTCTCAGCTCGCCGCCGCGCGCCTCGACGTAGGCGACCAGCGTGCTCACGAGGAGGTGAGCGGCTCTTGATCATGGAGATGCTGGCCTGGGTCACGTCGAGGATCTTTGCCAGATCCTCCTGCTTCGCGTCCACATCGACTGGGCGTACGCGCAGAAACGCACGGACGTAGCGGACGGGTCTGCGCGCCGCGAGTTGGTCATCGAAAAGGGTGATCGTAAGGGAGTATCTGGCGTTGGGCGGCTTTCTCGGGCGTTGCAAAGCGGTTCGGCTTATAGGTACCGGCTGCTTTCGCTTCGCCGATCGCATGCGCACCGGCGACATTCCGTCCTCGGCAAGCACCGCACCCACTTCCATGCGCCGTACGTTGAGGGTCTACGCGGGGGCGGCCACCCGAGGAACTGAGACGCCACAACCGAAAGGATTGGCAACCCAAGAAGCGCTGCACAACGCAGAGTTAGGCGCGCCTCCTCGGGAGGGTCTCTCGGGCAAACGCCCTTGGGGCGTGTAAGCAATCGCTGCGTATGGGCAACGAGTACTTCTAGCACAAGGTACCAGATGCGCGCCTGCCGCAACTGAACTTAGTGGTATGCAATGTCCGAACCGTTAGAAGACCCAGACGGTCGAATTACTATTCGCCTACGTAGACGTGCCCCGAACAGAAGGGTAAGTCCCGCAACCAGAAGCGCGTACGTGCTGGGCTCCGGAACCGCCGCGGCGATGCGATATATAGGGGCGGCCCCACCCCAAGTTGTGAGGTACAGGGCCCCAAATCCGTCCTGACCGAACGAGTTGATTGAATACGCGCCTAGGTCGGTGATGAGTGTGAGCACCTCGCCCTCGGTCACCGGCGAGCCGTCGTACTCCAGGGCGGACACGTTACCCCTGACAAAGTCCCCGAAGATGTACTTCCCTTCGAGCGCTGAAATCGCGCCACCGCGGTAGACGTAGCCGCCAATTACTGCAGCGCGGGCCGTGGTCGTGTGTGGGTACTCGAAAATCGGATCAACGTTGTCAGGCGGCTTAGGAGGGTTGCCGGCCGTCCCTTCCCATATGGGCCAGCCGTAATTACCCCCTGCCACGCCAAGGTCGACCTCCTCGCGCTGGCCTTCTCCCACGTCGGCGACGAAGAACCGGCCAGTCACTTGGTCGAAGCTTGCCCGGTATGGATTTCGGAATCCGTATGCCCAGATCTCGTCGTTGCCGTTGCGCCCGACAAAGGGGTTCCTGGAGGGAATGCCGTAATTCCTGTCCTCGCCCGGGAACTCATCCTGGCGGATGTCGATGCGCAAGATCTTTCCGAGATTGTCGGACAGATTCTGCGCTGTATTTTTCGTGCCTCCGTCGCCAGTCGCGATGTAGAGATTGTTCGGCTCGCCAGGCCGAAAACCAACCCAGCCGGCCTTGTGACTGCGATTGCCTGAGCCTGATTGAGGCTGTGGCACGGTGAACACCACCCGCGCGCTCGCGGGATCCACGAGGTTCGGATTCGTCGCCGAGACCGTGTAGCGCGCGATCGTTGTGTTGCGCGTCGTCGCATCTATGTAATCGACATAGAAGTGCCGGTTCGAGGCGAAGTTGGGATCGAAAGCCAAGCCAAGCAACCCCCGTTCCCCTTCGCTGTTAACCAGCCCTGCAATGTTCAGAAACTCGGCCTTCGTGCCGTCCCGCTGAACGACTTGGACCCTCCCCTCTTTCTCAACGACGAACAACCGTGAGTCGCCGGCGGGCGCCGTAAGGTACATTGGATAACGAAATTGCGCGGGAATGCGGGTCAGCTCCATGCCCGGGAAGTGAATGACCTGCGACGTGGCGCTCGCCGCGTAGGCCGCGATGAAAGCGGATAGGAGAAAACGACAGAACAGTAACAGCCGGACCAATGCCATCAGACCCTCCTTGCGGACGTGGTCTACCTGCATCCCCGTTGTATCTGCGCAGGAAGCTTAGCGCACAGACGCGAAGCAAGCAAGTCGGACAAATAGGGCACGTTGAGGCGATGTGCTTTTCGCTCTCCTCCCCGGTCTTTCACCTACCGGCCCTAACCACCCACCGCCAGGTCGGCAAGCTCGAGCTGTTCAAGAGCATCCATGAGGCCCTGCACAACATCGAGTTCGATTGCCTGGGGCCGATGCAGGCGGGCGGCGCTGGCGCCGCACCAGCTCGAAGCCCGACGCGGCGAGCAGCACCTGGAACTCCTCGGTGGTCCGCTCGCGGCCCCCGGTCATCACCAGCATGTGGATATCGGTGAGCGTTGCCTCGGGGCTCGGGCTCTGCGAGTCGAGGACGCGCTCGACGAGCAGCAACGCTGCACCGTCGGCCATGGCTCGCCGGGTTGTCGCGAGGATCTGGATGGCCTGCTCGTCAGTCCCCTCGTGCAGCGCGCGGGACAGGACATAAGCGTCCGCCCCCTCGGGCAGCACGTGATGCGGTTGAAGCTCCTATCCGTTATCCGTCTATCCGTTTGCGTTTCGCCACGAACGGGCTCTTCGAGAGCTCCGCGAGGGTTCCGGAGTTCGCAAAGTGGAATCCTTGTCCGGCAACGCACCCGAGCTTCATCAGCGCGCCGACCTGTGACTCGAACTCGATTCCTTCGGCCACGGTATCGAGACCCAGGGTCTCGCTGAGCGTGATCACCGCGCGCGAGTTCCGGACCGGTGGAGGAATTGGTCAGGCGGGCAACGAACGAGCGATCGATCTTGAGGATATCGATGGGGAAGCGGTGCAGGTACGAAAGCGAGGAGTAGCCCGTGCCGAAATCATCGCCGCCACAGAGGTGAAGGGCTTGGTCATCGAGTAGATGCGGAAAAGGGCGTCTTTGGTCATGGGCGCGCCGCTGGACTTGTCGAGCATCCCGAAGCTCTCGAAGTAGGCGATCTGTCCTTTGCGCGCGACCAGTACCACCGCGCCGGGATACTGTCCTTTTTCGATTTCTTCGGTCAGAACCTTGCCGATCCGGGCAAGGCGTTCGGAGGAAAACCCGAAACTTTCCGGTGCGGCCGGGGGGACGTCCGCCGCCCGCGCGATCGTGACGGCAAATAGTGCCAGTGCCACCCATCCCGCGAAATTGCGGATTGCCCTCATGTCGACCCTCCTCCCGGTTGTAATGATTGTCGGCGCGGCCTTGCCTCGAGACGATTTACCGCCGCAACGACTTTCTCGATGCGGATTCTACGCTTCACGCCGACTGCCAGAATGCGCGGTTGCCATGCTTGCGTACCGGAGAATCTACTAGCCGTCCCGATCGCGAGACGAGCGAATGCGACGGTGTCAGCGCGGCGGCTTGAGCGAAGTGGACCTGCCCGCCCGCGCGGTTTGTGTCTGCGTGGAGGTGAAAGGACGGCCGTCAACCGCCCGGCGGCGGTGGAGGGGTCTTGCTAGCCGTGTCCGCGTGCGTTTGCGCAGAGGTCGAGAAACCGGACCGTTCGCCTTGCTCCTTTCCAACTGCGGCTCAGCCACAGGCTTGCGCCCAAGGCGCCCAAAACAAGCATGCTGACCGCGGAGGAGGGTTCGGGAATGGCCGAGACGGTGCCGCTGATGAACGACCGCTGACCGAAGGGTGGAGAGCTCGGCAAGGTGTGGAACTCTGCGTCGCCGCCCAACCCATCGGGATTTTGAAGGACAATGCTGCCGCCCTGATTGGTCAGTGGCTGTGCGAACTGCATGAACAGCGTGCGAATGTCATTCATGACGACCTCGTTGCTCGAGATGCTGAGATCGGTCGCGTCCAGCGGCGGACGCAGATGCGAAGTCACTGGCGTATAGGCGAAGTCCGCAAACAGGACGGGGTCGCCTCCCGCGACGCTGATGCTGAAGGTGGAGTAGGTGTTGGTGTTCGCGTCGTAGTCGAACGTTCCGGACGCTGTTCCTCCGTCGTCGAACGCAACGTCGTTCAGGGTCCAGGTCCGTACGATGGCACTTGCGGGAGTCGGGGACCAGAAGAAGATACCGGCGCCCACGGCCAGCGCGGTGATGGCAGTTGCTGTCTTGCGGCTGCGAAGCATGATTGGCCTCCTCTGAGGAAAACCTCGCTGGATAGTCAGCCGCACAGCCTCCCCGGAAATTCCGGCGGCGTGCTGCATTCTAGCGCAACGTTTCGCGAGGATGGTCTCAGTTGCCGTCTCCACATCGCGACAGTGCGCACCTAGTTGTTGCCGAAGACGTTGATCGTGCCGAAGTGGGTCGTCTTGGAGACGCAGCGGGCGGCGGGATTGACGAAGTAGATGGTCTGCACTTCGCCTGGCGCAAGATCCTTCCGAAACGTGAACGTGTAGGGATTCGGATACGGGTCTCTCATGTTCATGTTGCTCGCGTAACTCGCGATCGTCCGCCTCCTGTTCCACCCACTCCGCAATGGTCTTGAGACCCATGATACGGCCGATATGATGGACAGCTTCCACATAGCCTGGTCGATGTCATCTCCCACCAGACCGTTGACGAAGCCGCCAGCGATCTTCGGACAATCGGCGGGCAGGGCCTTCAGGCAGCTGAACGAAGACAAGCCGGTGCCAAGATCGTCCAGTGCGAATTGGCAACCAAGTGCCTTCAGTGTGTCGATGAAGCGCAGCGCATGTGACGGATAGGAATTTCCAACCGTATCGCGTGTTGCGGGAGGGCTCAAGGCAGGGTCTCGTGTTGGCCTGCGGGGCTGGGGAAGCGTTTGGGAGACGTGCCTCGGGGCAACTAACTATCGTGGAGCGCGATGACAGGCGGGTCAGCGTCACGGTTTTGGGCGAGCCAGGTAAAGCTTGACCGTCGAACCCTGGGGGAGGGGCTCGGCAAACACCGCGGGGAAGGTATGCTGGCCTAGTAGGCGCGGGGTGGGGGAGGTACCGGGAAACAAGCCGGTGATCGCCGTGTGCCACGCCGGCATGCGCTTGGGTCAGGCGACGGTGATCCTGCGCACCGGCGGTCCTGCGCGGCGGAATGCTGCTGTGGCGGGAGATGGGGTTGCCAGCGGTACGCGGCGCCGAGGGCGCCGCGAGCAACCCGAAATAGGTCCTGTTCTACGCGAACCGCTTGCGATTCAGTCCCAGCAGCAACGCCAGCCCGGCGAGCAGCATGACTACGGTGGCCGGTTCGGGAATCGCTTCGGTGTAGGCAATGGTGAGCACGGGGCGCGCATTCTCGCTGAAGTTACTGCGAGAGGCAAAAGCGCGAACGCTGAAGCTGGTCTGCTCGTCGCTCACCAGGATCCAGCCAAAGTTACCATCGCTGCCGTCCAACCACGACCTGCACGTCGGCCGCCAACGCGGCAGAGGTCCAAGTGTAGGCCCCCACGTCGTTTACGCTGAGGGCGGCACTCGCGGTCGCTTCGAAATCCCCGCCCAGGTTCGTCCATTCCGCAGTGCTGAAAAACGTGTAGCGCCAGGTAGCATCGCCCGGCTGGGCGGGCGCGCCTTGCCCGCCGCCCGAACTGGAGCCTGCCTCGCCCCAATCCTTCAGCACGCGGTGGAGTGATATCGATGGTGAGGTCGATGCCGCGGGCGGGACGGTGACCAGATTGAGCGTGAGGCTGACCGACTCGACTAGCGCGCCGGCGGGTACGAGGCCCAGGTCGAACGCGAGCAATGCACGCCGGACTCCTCCACCCTGTTGGTTACCGGTACGCCCGGCGTAGAAGGTGCCGCCGGACCCTTCGCTCTCGGAGATGCTCTCCGAGAAGATCGTGTTGTCTTTGGAAGCACTCAGCGTCGCCACTGCCGCGGCGCCGGGCCCTGCGGACAGCAGCGTCCCTACGAGTGCTGCAATTCCGAGCTGGATTGTTTTCATAGAGCACCACCTCCCCTTGAATCCACTATAGCCCAATCTCCGCCTCGTTGCAGGCGGGGGGCACCGACAGATGCGGACGCGAGCACCGGGTCCTGTGTGCGCTCGGGGGAGGCACTCGCTGCGTACCAGCCCTCGAACCGTTCCCCCGGCTGCTCATAGTCTGGCAGCAGCCGCCGGTAAGGCTCCGACATCAGCTCCGAGGAAATCATGAAGTCCGCCGACGCCCGGTTGCACGCGATGGGAATGTTCCACACCACCGCGATCCGCAGGAGCGCTTTCACGTCGGGATCGTGAGGCATCGATTTCAACGGGTCCCAGAAGAAGATCAGGAAATCCAGGTCGCCCTCGGCGATCTTTCCTCCGATCTGCTGGTCCCCGCCCAGCGGGCCGCTTTGAAGCGCAACGACCTCGAGCCGCAGGTGTTCCTGCAACAGTTTGGCAGTCGTGCCGGTCGCGCACAGCTCGTGGTCAGCCAGCAGCTCCCGGTTGAACGCGGCCCATTCGAGCAGGTCCCTCTTCTTGTTGTCGTGCGCGACCAGCGCGATCCGCTTGCGTTGCTTCATCTCCAATTCGGTACGTTCCATAGGTCAACCCCCTGTCTACCATTGAGCTTGAGAGGACCCATTATACTGCGTCGCGTCATCACTCGAAAGTAGACTATGTGCTATTGTTTAGACAGTAGTATTTTGATGATACTGCAGCGTATTCGTGCCATTGTTTGTGCATGGCACCATAGCTGGGCCAGCACAACACCGCCGCGGACCGCTCTTCCAGGCGTCGGCGGGCGGATCAAGGTTCGCCGCCCTCTTCGGGCAAGGCGAAGGATGAGCCGTTCGGCTCATAGGAGCCGCCTCAGACGCCCGATAGACTGCGCCGGGGGCCTCGGGGGAGGACTTAGGTGATGTTGGAAGATGTTATTGGCGCTATCGGACTGCGCCAGGGATTCCGTGCGTCGGATTTCCAGGTGGTGTGGGACGGCGGCCAATTCGATGCGTCGCGAGACACGCACGAGCTGGTGATCAAGACCACGGACGGCAGACAGGCGACCGCGCGCCTCAGCCAGGAGGCTATGCGTGATCCGTGGAAGAACTTTGGCGAGATCGAGGCGGCGTTCAAACGCCTGTCACGGCGGGGGCGGTCGCGGGGAATCTGAGGGAGAAGGCTTCGAACCGAGCCCGCTTCGTCGGCAGCTGCCGCGAGTTCGGCCGCGGACGCTCGCAGTCCACGATTGGCTGCTGTTGTGGATCTCCGAGCCAACGGGGGTGGTCTGGTTCTGGTGAAATATCCGGGCTACTGCAACGCCTCGAGTGCCGTCTTCGCAGTCGCCAGGTCGGATGTTGCGAAACCCTCCCTGAAGCGGGCGTAGACCCCTGCCAGCAGCGCGCGCGCGTCGCTGGTTCGCCCTTGGTCTTGCCAAAGCCGGGCCAGGCTGATTGCGCAGCGCAGCTCCCACGACAATGCTCCCTGGCTGCCGGCCCGGTCGAGGCCCTGTCGAAAGTAGGCCTCGGCCGCTACCGCAGCGTCGGGCGCACCCTCCAGGAGCACAAGCTCCCCTTTGATCCGCGCGAGCTCCGCGAGGCACCAGCCTTCCTCGTTGCGCTGCGACCGCGCGAGGGCCTCGTCGATCGCAGCGAGCCCCTCAGCGACTTGCCCGGCCGCGCCCAGGCTTTCGGCCAGGGCCCCGAGAAATTGCGTATAGCGCGCGGCGAATCTGGCGCCGCGGAGCTCGTCGAGGGCATCGCGCAGCAGCTGCATCCCGGTGGTGACCTCGCCACGCTTTACCTGCAGCAAACCCTGGAAACACCCGCCCCATGCATGCCAGGCGCCGAACCCATGCTTGCGTGCATCGCTGAGGAGCGTCGCCACCAAGCGCTCCGCTGCAGCCAGATCGCCCGCGAAGAGGGCCACGGCGGACGCCGCCTCCAGCGCGTAACAGAGTGACAGCGGATGGCCGATGGCCCGAGCCTCCTCGACGTTGCTCTGCGCCGTGCGCAGCGCCTGGTCCGGCCACCCCTGAAGCCAGAGGACGCGTGCAAGAAAGGCGCGTGCCGCTACCTGCTGGTCGATCTGAAACCGGAGGCTGCGTGACCGGTGAACCGGAGCCACGTAGTTGTCGAGCATGCGCTCGATGTGAGACCGCGCGCCGGGCTGGTCTCCCTGGTAGTGCAGCACCACACCGATCATCCGATCGCCGACCGGCAGATCGGTCGAGCGGGTCTGCTGCGCAAGACTGAAGAATCGTCGAGCCAGCTCCAGCGCCGCCTGGCACTCCGGGATACTGACGCGACAAGTCCACAGCCCGAACAGCGCCCGCAACCGATACTCTGTGTCGTCGAGGCTGTCTGCCAAGGCCAGTGCGTTGGTCCAGGCCGCCACGGTCTGCGTCGAGTTGCCCTTCGTGTACAACAGCGACAGGCCCAGCGCGGCATGCAGCTGCATCCGGGGGCGTTGGCCCGTGCTCGATTCGCTCGCGATGCCGGACAGCGCGGTTTCAACGCGCTCGTGACACTCATCCATCAGCGACAACTGAATCCAGAGAGGCAGGGCGGCGACCGTCAGCGCCACCCCGACAGCTCGATCGCCAAGTGGCGAAAACGCCCAGTCCAACGCCGCTCGCACGTTGTCGATCTGGCGGCCATACTCAACCAGCCACTCGCCGACGGGCCGCGCCTCCCATTGCGCTGCGGCCCGTTCGAACAGGTCTCGATGGTACTCGGCATGGCGTCGCGACAATGCCTCGAGCTCGCCGGTTTCAGTCAGCTTCTCGAGCGCGTAGGCGCGGGTCGTGTAGAGCAGCCGGTAGTGCGCAACAGGATGGCCGACCTCGGCCGTGACCAGCGACTTCGTGACCAGGTTGGCGAGACGGTCGACGACATCCGGACCGGCGATCCGCGCGTCTGCCGCTACTGCACTCGCCGATTCCAGCGTGATGCCGCCGGCGAAGACCGCGAGCCGACACAGGACCACGCGCTCGGACTCCGGGAGCAGCTCATAGCTCCAGTCGAGTGTGGCCCGCAGGGTTTGATGGCGCGGCAGCGCCGTACGCAGGCCTCCGGCGAGCAGCCTGAAACGGTCATCGAGCCGGGCTGTGAGTACCTCCACCCCCAGCGCAGGAGCGCGAGCGGCCGCCAGCTCGATCGCGAGCGGGATGCCGTCCAGGCGCCGGCAAATCGCGGCGGCAAGCGCTGCATGGTGCAGGTCCAATGAGAAACGCGGGTCCGCCGCGCGTGCGCGTGCGACGAAGAGCGTCACGGCAGCGACCTTCAGGAGATCAGCACCCGGCGCCACGCCTTCCGCGGGCACTTCCAGCCCAGGGACCCGGTAGACGTACTCGCCGGGGACCCGCAGCGGCTCGCGGCTGGTGGCTAACACGCGCGCGCCCGGACTGGCGCGCAAGAACCCCTCGGCCATGCGCGCCACAGCCTCGATTACATGCTCGCAGTTGTCCAACACCAGCACGAGCTGCCTGGTGCCGAGCGCCGCCGCAACCCGCTCGGCCGACAGCGTACCTGAAGCGAGCGTGAGCCCCAGCGCCGTGGCCACCGTTACCGGGACCAGTTCGGGATCCGACAGAGGTCCAAGCTCGGCGACCCACACCCCATCGGGGAACCGAGCCAGCAGCCGCCACCCGACCTCCAGACTCAGCCGTGTCTTGCCGATGCCTCCCGCACCGACCAGGGTCACCAGTCGATGCGCCTGCACCAGGTCGGCCACCTCGCCGAGCTGGGCGTCCCGGCCGATCAGCTCGGACGCGGGCTCCGGAAGATTGGTCAGCGGCGAGAGCGCAGCCGGGCCCGCGGCGGTTGGTGCAGAGCGGATCTCACCGGCAAACTGGTAGCCGCGTCCAGCGACCGTCCGGATCAGGTCCCGGTCGCCTGCGAACGCCTTGCGCAGACTCGCGATCTGGACCTGCAGGTTGTTGTCTTCGACGACCCGGCCCGGCCAGACGCGGCCGATCAGCTCATCCTTGCTCAGGACAGCGCCGCCAGCCTCGATGAGGGCCATCAGCACGTCGAACGCTCGCCCGCCCAGCTCGATCGGGCTGCCGTCGGCAAGGAGCTCGCGGCGAAGCGGCAGAACGGCGAAGCGGCCGAACTCGACCGTTGCCGGCGCGTCTGACCTTTGACTCATGGACAGCAATTGTAGAAGACATTGGGCTCTGGCTCAGCCGCGTTCATCCGATCGCCGCCACCCGCCTTGCAGCCACCCCATGCCAGCTAGTCCAGGAGTGCTCTTCTGGATAGAATGAAGCAGATCGCGCACGAAGGGAGGACTGGTTGTGGCAGCACTATGCACACACTTGCAGGAAGTCCATGATGTGCGACCGCGCACCCCCGAAGGTTGCGAAGCATGCCTCAAGACGAACGCGAGGTGGGTCCATCTGCGGCTGTGCCTGGAGTGCGGGCACGTCGGCTGCTGCGACCTGTCGCCCGGCAAGCACGCAACGAAGCACTTTCATCAATCGCAGCATCCGGTGATGAAGAGCTTCGAGGAGGGCGAGGACTGGGGCTGGTGCTACGTGGACGAGCTTTTCATTGAGCCTGCGCCGAGGCCGCGATGAGCGCCGCGGCGAATCCGGCATGGCCGGCACTGCCATTGGCAGAGTGGCAGGACACGCTGGCGACGCTGCACATGTGGACTCAGATCGTGGGCAAGACCCGGCTCGCGCTCGCGCCGATGGAGAATCATTGGTGGCAGGTCGCGCTGTACGTGACACCGCGCGGGCTCACCACCTCGTCGCTTCCGTACCGCGAGCGGGCGTTCGCCGTCGACTTCGATTTCATCGACCATGACCCTGTGGGTCCGGGTGAGCGATGGCGCGGCCCGCCGGGTTGCCCTGGCGGCCCGCTCGGTGGCGGACTTCTATGCCGAGTACATGGCTGTATTGCGCTCCCTCGGGTTGGAGGTCAAGCTGAGGCCAGTTCCGGTCGAGGTGCAAACCGCGATTCCGTTTGTGCAGGACCGCGAGCATGCAGCGTACGACCCAGACGCCGCCCGGCGCTGCTGGCAGATCCTGCTGCAAACCCACCGCGTGCTGCAGCGATTCCGCGGCCGCTTTCTGGGCAAGGCCAGCCCGGCGCATTTCTTCTGGGGCAGCTTCGATCTGGCGGCGACGCGTTTTTCGGGCCGGCGTGCGCCGCGCCACGGCGGCGGTGCGCCGAACTGTCCGGACTACGTCATGGTGGAAGCCTACTCGCACGAGTGCAGCAGCTGCGGGTTCTGGCCGGGCGCGGGACCGGTCGCGGAGCCTGCGTTCTACGCGTATGCCTACCCGGAACCTGCCGGTTTCGCAGACCATGCAGTGCGTCCGCAGGAAGCCTACTACCACCGCGAGATGCGGGAGTTCGTCTTGCCGTACGAGGTCGTGCGGACTGCCTCCTCACCCGATGAGGCGCTGCTCGAGTTCGTACAGTCGACGTATGAGGCGGCGGCTGAACGCGGGGGCTGGGACCGGGCGGTGCTGGAGCGGGCGCGCAGTGAGTGGCCGTGAAATTTGCACCGAGCTCGTCCGCCGGCTTACCCCGCGGGCCGTTCCTCGATCGCGTCGACCCGGCTGGGATAGAAGGCGAGACGGTCCTTGATCTGAGCCACAGCGGAGTAAGGCGCCTCGTAGGTCCATACGGCATTCACCGATCGGTCCCCGCCGACGGAAATGCTGTAGTAGGCGCAGTCGCCTTTGTACGGACAATATGTGGCGTGGCTGGTGCGCTCCAGCAGCGACATATCCACGTCCTTGCGGGGAATGTACTGCACCGCCGGCAACGTCGCTTCGCGCAGCGTGAGAGCGTCGCGCGTGTCGGCGATCACACGCCCCGCTACCGAAACGACGACGCGCGCAGGGTTTGTTTCGATCGTGATCGGGTGATCGGTGCCGGGAATCTTGACTGGTTTGGTTGTCATGAGTTCTCTATCCTTTGGAGCGGTTCCAACGAAAGCTCGATGCAGATATTGCCGAAGTGTGCGCCGGATTCCTCAATCGGTCGAACCCGGCCGCCGGACATGCGTAGGTGCAGCGTGGTGCTTTCGTGCAGCCGGGCATCGGCATCGACGACCGCCGGACTTGCTGGACTGCGACCCGGGCCGCAAGGATGTAACAGACTTCGAGCGGGTCTGTGGAGCACAATGATGGACCGCGCAAGCGCACCCACCAGGACGAAGGGTATCGACCATGGACAAGATCAAGCCGCTGTTTACCGCGACCGCAACAGCCACGGGCGGCCGCAACGGACATACCGAATCGAGCGATGGGATGGTGAAGGCCGACCTGTCGGTGCCCAAGGAAATGGGGGGCCCGGGTAAGCCGGGCACCGCCACGCCGGAGCACCTGTTTGCAGCGGGCTATGCCGCCTGCTTCGGCGGAGCGCTCGACTTCGTCGGCAAGCAGCACCGCAAGGACGCATCCAAGGCCAGGATCACCTGCGCCGTGACGATCGGTCCGCGCGAAGTCGGCGGGTTCAGCCTCGCGGTCAAACTGCGCATCGAGGACAAGAGCCTGGCGCAGGCCGACCTGGCTGCGCTGGTCACCGAGGCGCACGAGAAGATCTGCCCCTACTCCAACGCCACCCGCGGCAACATCGACGTGCAACTCGAAGTCGTCGGCGCCTGAGTCAGCATTGAGCCCACGCATCCTCCGATCACATGCCGCGGGCGGCGCGACGATGTTCAAGCAACAACGCCGTGAGGCGCTGATCGGGCGACGCGGGGCTGCCCAGGCTGCTCTCTGGTGAAGCCCCGCTGTGGCTATCGTCGACAAACCAACGGGCCGCCGCTGCGCCCGCGAGTGCTACGAGCAGAAGCGGGACCAAAAGCAGCAGGGACCGTCTGCGTGCCCACTTGCGTAAGACCACGGTACCCGTGTCTGCTGCCTCGTCGTCCCAGCCGCCAAGCGTATTGCCCCGTCCGGGCCACGGTTGGAACGGCCAGTCATAACGAGCGGATTCGACTCTGTGCATGGCAGCTCCCAGTAGTGCGACGCAACAAGCTACCCTTCCGCGCACTTATCGTCTTGTACGAAGTTGCTGGGGCTTGTAGGATCTTGCGCGAAACCTTCTCCGGAGCGGATTTCACACCCGGCGCGGCCTGATAGTGGGTGATCAGGAGGATTGCGCACAACCCCCGAAGTCCTCGGCCCCGTAGAGCGGGCGGATTTCCATCTCGAAATCCGCGACGCCGACTTTCACGTGGGCGTCGACGAACCGCTGTGCCAGCGCCATCGCCTCCTCCTTCGAGACCACCTCGAAGATTGCGAAGCCACCGATCAGCTCCTTGGTCTCGACAAACGGGCCATCGATCACGGAGCGCTTTCCGTTCGCCAGCCGGATCTTCGTGCCGGCAGCGCTGGGCTTGAGTCCCTCCGCGGCGAGCAGCTTGCCGGCCTTGCGGGCCTCTTCGCTCAGCTGGTCGATCGCAGCCATCAGCGCCGGGCTGGGCGGCCGGCCGGCTTCGTAGTCCGCGTCCGCCTTCACCATCATCATGTATCTCATACGGGTCTCCATGTAGAGGTCGGAGCCGGACCCGGCCGGGACGGCCGCGCTTCCCCGCGCTCTCCGGGCTAGTCGAACGCGGCAAGGCAGATTCGACAACCGAGGACGGCGGATTGTTCATGGCTCGCCCACGCTGTCCAGCCTTGGAGCGAGCGAGCGATGGCCGACCGGGCTTCGAGGCAGTCACCCGCCCTGGGGTGATGCCGAGCACGCGCTTGAAGTGACGGGTCAGGTGGCTCTGGTCGCTGAAACCGGATGCGGCCGCCACCCCGGCGAGCGAACGTTTTCCTGTGCTCCTGGAAAGCAGCGCATGAGCGTTGTGCACGCGCACCTGGATGAGGTACCCGTGCGGAGGCAGGCCCATGCTCTGTTTGAACAGGCGCGACAGATGGTAGGGACTGCGGCTGGCTGCCCCGGCGATGTCGCGCAGACTGATATCCTGGGCATAGTGGGCCTGGATGTAACGCACCGCGCGCTGGACAGGCTCGGGTACGCGCCTGGCCCGCCCCATCTCGAGTTCGTGCTCGGGGCGCGCGCGGCGCGGCCCGCCGTGCCTCCACCTGCCATAGTGACGCAGCAGATGGACGGCCAGGACGTTGGCGAGCGACTCGAGGTACACGGTGCGCTCTGGACCGGCTCGCATAGCCTCGTGCGCCAGAGTCCCCAGCAGAGTCGCGATGTCGAAGTCGTGGTCGGATTCGGCGGGCAGCAGCTCGAAGTCGCCAGGCGCCGCGCCGTAGATGCGGCCGGCCACGCGATTCAGGAACTCCGGGTCCAGGGCCAGCACCGAATAGCTGAGCGGCGTGCGCCAGCTCCAGCGGATCGGCAGCCCGGCGGGATAGACCGCCACCGAGCCGAGGTTCAGCTCCCGCCTGATCGCTTCGCCGCCGCGCTCCAGTTCGACGTGGCCGTGCCCCAGGCTGACGATTACCAGATGCTGCTCTGCGCCGGCGGGCAGCGCCTTGGTCCCAGGCGCGGCGTCATGCCGCGCCAGCTTCAGAGCCGGTAAGGCGCGCGTGTGCCTGCTGGTTGGCGCCCGGCCGCTCGCGACGGCCTGCGTGCCGGCAGCGCCCGCCGCTCTGAGGGCGATGGGCAGGGTGGATGCGTACATCAAACCATCTCCAATCGACATGACCGGCGTAGGATGAACCGTACCTGTCGCAAGACCTTGTCGAGGGAACCGGCCGTTTGTCGCAGACTGTCGCCGTGCCGGCGGCCGACACACTTTGATACACTCTGCCCGGCGCGGCGGCGCGCTCCAGGCCGGCATGTACGTTACGCATCTTCGGATGAGTGGCGGTGCACGCCTCCGTGGGGTAACCCCACGGCATAGCCCTATCGCGCATCTCAGCGCATGAGCCAGCGCTGCACATAAGCGCAGGGTTGCTCATGCAGGACCAGTCTGGTTGGAGCACGTCCGCCGCCTTCGATCTCCTTCTGGAGTAACCGCCGCTTGAGCCCTTACCACGTCTGCCTGGGCCTGGCGGACGCCATGCTGGCCGGGCCGCACACGCCCCGTTCGGTGCAGGCTCGCTGTGCAAGAGCGCTCGGCCGGAAGTCGCCGTGGCTCGCCGCGCTTGCGAAAGCGATGATCGCGCAGCACTCGCATGCATGGCACAGCGCATCGCGACAGGCATTGGCGTCCGCGATCCGGGCTTGGCCGGGGTTTCTCGAAGCCTGGGCTGCCGAGGGGCCGCTCGCGTTGCGTTACTGGACCTGCAGGATTTCTTCGTCAGCATCCCGGGCGGCAGAGTCACGGCGCTGTTTCGCACTCTGGGCTATCCCGAGCAAGCCGCTCGAGTACTGGCGGGGCTGTGCACGGATCGCGTGCCTGCGGAAGTCGTCGAAGTGCACGATGCCGCGAAGTACGCTTTCGAGCTGCCCCAGCTCAACTGGCTTGCGCGAAAGCGCTATCGCAGCCCGATGCTGAATCCCGATCGCGGCAGGCGGCTGAAAGCGTTGTTCGGGCGAATCGAATGGTAAGGAATGCTTGTTTCGTCCAGAGCAGGTTCAGCGGGCGCCAAGCCTGCCGCGCCGCGAGTGAGGATCCCGACGATCCCGTCCGGCTCCAAGCTGGCGGTCGCGCGCGTCAGCGCCGCCCCGTGTGGGCTGGCGCCCAGCTGCGCATCGAAGCGCCGCGCCAGCTCGATCGTCGCCGCATTGTCGCGCAGGATGTCCGCGTAAGCCCGGTGGAATCCCAAGCTCAGCGCTTGCGCAGCGACTCTGCGCAGCAGCTGCGTGGCCAGTCCTGCGCGGCGCCAGTCCTCCGCAACCACGACCGCGACTTCTCCGGAATCCTCATGCTCCGCGCTCGCGAACTGCGCAAGTCCCACGATGCGCGGGACCGGCTCTGAGTAGGCCTCAGCGACCAGCGCGGTTTCGCGCCGCAGCGGCGCCGACAAAATCCGCTCCAGCACGCCGGGCGGCAGCTCCGGCAACCCGGCCAGGAAGCGCTGATAGCGGCTCCGGGCCGAAAGGCCGCGGATGAAGCGCTGGATCGGTTCGGCGTCCTCCCGGCCGGCGACCGACCGGATCGCCGCGGTGCGCCCGTTCCGCAGCGTCACCATCGAGGCGTCCCACTGCGCCGGCATGATCGTGCTTGCCTGCTCAGCCGACCGCAGCCCTGCCTGCCGGTACCATACGGGCCAGCCATCCACCGATGCGGGTCGGCAGGCGCTCGCGCGGCTCCGCGAGCTGCAGGGAGGCGGGTGACAGCGCCATGATCAGGGTCAGCCCGGGACGACCGAGGGTAAACGCCTGTCCTTCCTCCAGGACGACATCGCGCTCGCGATCGTCCTCCGTGATCCAGAGGGCGCCGCTGACACAGGTCACCCGGGTTCCCTCGGCATCGCGCAGAGCGACCAGTCCGTCGCGCTGCAGCGAGAGGGTTGAGTTGGCAAGCTCGATGTTCATCGCAGATTCTCCGTCACGGATCTTCACGTTGTGTACGTTACCCGTCTGCGCCACCTTCCGTCTTGGAGGAGATTGCTTGCGATTAGTCCAATCTTGCCGGTGTCGCATGGTCAAGAGCGCGGGCGATTCGCTCGTGAGACAGTGGCGCCGGAGGCGGCTCTGGACTTAGGACCTGTTTTCAGGAGACTTCAGCCCATTTCAGGTCCCCATCATGGCGACGAGGAGACCGCGGCAGCCGGCGCGCGGCTGTTCGTCACGATGAACTGCGATGGATGCCATGGGGGCGGGGGGCTGGGCTGGGTTGGACCGAGCCTGGCCGATGGGCGTTGGCGCTACGGCGGCGTCGACGGCGCGATCTTCCAGTCGATCTTCAGGACTCGGATGGCAGGCGGCTGACACCCTGTTGCCCGGTGCCGTCCAATCCAGGATCGCGCATTTTCAGAGGACTTCAGACCGATTCAGGTTCTTGCCTGGCGGCAGCGCGATTCGGGTGCGACGGGCCAGGACGATTTCAGAAGGATTAATGCCGCCGCAAGGACTTGTCAGCGGCGAAAGCCTATCTTTCCCTCGTCGGCTCAGTGCGACTGACCACTGCGCCGGGACTGGATCCAGCCAGCTCGAGCTCCCTACCAATGTGCGGAACGATTCCATGAGAGAACCGGGCGCTAATGACGCCGAAGTTGTCACATCCGCCGTGATTTCCTGATCGGCGGCGCGGGTATGGCGCGACTGCCGCCTTGGGCCTGCCGGGCGGTGACCATGCTCACCACGGCAGACCAGGCAACCGCCTCCACCTCCTCCAACCACAGCAAAGGAAAGACTATGAGCACGATCACGACCAAGGACGGCACGCAGATCTACTACAAGGACTGGGGCACGGGACAGCCCGTCGTCTTCAGCCACGGCTGGCCGCTCAGCGCCGATGCCTTCGAGGACCAGATGTTCTTCCTGGCCTCGCGCGGCTATCGCTGCATCGCCCATGACCGCCGCGGCCATGGCCGCTCGAGCCAGCCCTGGAACGGCAACGACATGGACACCTACGCCGACGACCTGGCGGAGCTCGTCGACAGCGCTCGACCTGCAAGAACGCGATCCATGTCGGCCACTCCACCGGCGGCGGCGAAGTCGCGCGCTACATCGGCCGGCACGGCACCAAGCGCGTGGCCAAGGCCGTGCTGATCGGCGCCGTACCGCCGCTGATGCTCAAGACCGCCGCCAATCCCGGCGGCCTGCCGATCGAGGTGTTCGATCAGCATCCGCGCCGGCGTCGTCGCCGACCGCTCGCAGTTCTTCAAGGACCTGAGCATGCCGTTCTACGGCTACAACCGGCCGGGCGCGAAGGTCTCCGAGGGCGTGCGCGAGTCGTTCTGGCTGCAGGGCATGATGGCCGGCTTCCCGGCCGCCTACTTCTGCATCAAGGCGTTCTCCGAGACGGACCTGACCGAGGACCTGAAGAAGTTCGACGTGCCGACGCTGATCCTGCACGGCGACGACGACCAGATCGTGCCGATCGGCGCCGTCGGCGCTGCTGTCGTCCAAGCTGGTCAAGGACGCGACGCTGAAGGTCTACAAGGGCGCGCCGCACGGCATGTGCACGACGCACAAGGACCAGGTCAACGAGGATCTGCTGGCGTTCTTGAAAGCATAGCCAGTATCGACCGACACCATCGTCCAATAGATCCACGTTCACGTTTGTATTCAAATCTCATCTGTATGCCCATAGAAGCGCTTGGCCCTATCGACATCGGAGACGGTACCCCCATGGCGAATTCCGTGGCGCCGATCGACGCCAAGCTTCGCTGTGAGCTGGTTCTGGCAAGCACCGGCCGGATGCCTCGAAGATCCCTTCAGGACTCGACCGGAATACCCAGCGGAAGGCTTGTCAAGTTAACGCGTATGGCCTGAAGGGGGAGGAAAACGCCTCCTGGGGATAGGGTTGCAACGCTTATGCGGCCCGCCTGGGTAACGAGTGACTAGTGAGGGCTTCACGATGAACGCAAGGAACGTTGCCAGACTGTTGTGGACGCTGCTGCGTGCCGCGCCACAGGCTGCAGCGTGGCAGTGGTTACGGGAACGCTGCTGGCCAGCCTGCAGGGCTGCGATGGCGCGCCGGCGAACCGTGCGCCCGCGCAGCCGCCGCCGCCGCGCGTCACCGTCAGCGCGCCGATCCAGAAGCGTCATCACCGAGTGGGACGACTACAGCGGACGGTTCGCCGCGCTCGAGAACGTCGAGGTGCGGGCACGGGTCGGCGGGTTTCTGAACTCGGTGCACTTCCGGGACGGGGAGATGGTGCGCAAGGGCCAGCTCCTGTTCGTGATCGACCCACGCCCGTTCGAGGCGGCACTGGCGCAGGCGCAGGGCCAGCTCGAGCAGGCGCGCTCCCAGGTCGTGCTGTCCGAGCGCAGCCTCGCGCGGGCGGGCGAGTTGCGCGCGCAGAAGATGGTCTCGGAGCAGCTCTACGACGAGCGCAGAGCAATCGCTGGAAGCGGCCCAGGCGGCCGTGGCCACGGCCGAAGCGGTGCTGCCGCAGAGCGGCGCTGGATCTCGAGTTCACCAGAGTGGTGGCGCCGACGTCCGGGCGCATCAGCCGGCACCTGGTCAGCGTCGGCAATCTCGTGAGCGGCGGCGACGCCAACTCCTCGCTGCTCGCGACCATCGTCTCGCTCGACCCCATCGACTTCTACTTCGAGGCCGACCAGAACGCCTACCTGCGTTACGCGCGGATGGCGCAAGTCGGGCGAGCGGCCCAGCTCGCGGGATACGCTCCGAATCCCGTGCTGCTGGCGTTGGGCGACGAAGCGGAGTTCGCGCATCGCGGGCGGATGAACTTCGTCGACAACGCGTTCGACACCGGGACGGGCACCATGCGCGCCAGGGCCCGGTTCGAGAATCCCGACCTGCTGTTCGCGCCCGGCATGTTCGCCCGCATCCGGCTGCTGGGCAGCGGCGAGCGCCAGGCGATGCTGCTGCCCGACAGTGCCGTGGTGACGGATCAGTCGCGCAAGGTGGTGTATGTGGTCGGGCGCGACAACGTGGTCGAAATGCGGCAGGTGCAGCTGGGGCGTCTGGTCGACAACCTGCGCGTGATCCGCGAGGGCTTGACGCCGTCCGACGTCGTGGTGGTTTCCGGGCCTGCAGCGCGTGCGGGTCGGCGCAGCGGTGACGCCGGTGCAGCAAGTCGCCGATAACGCGGCCCGAGCAGGGGAGCGCCGCGATGAACCTGCGGACACTTGTCGATCGAGCGGCCGATCCTGGCGATCGTCCTGTCCATCTTCATCCTCATCATCGGCGGCATCGCGTACACCACGCTGCCGGTGTCCGAGTACCCGGAAGTGGCGCCGCCGACGATCGTGGTCCAGGCCAGCTACCCGGGGCTTCGGCGCAGACCGTCGCCGACACGGTGGCCACGCCGATCGAGCAGGAGGTGAACGGCGTCGAGGACATGCTCTACATGTACTCGCAGTCGACCGGCGACGGCCGCATGACCCTGACCGTCACCTTCAAGCTCGGCACCGACCTCGACGAGGCGCAGGTCCTGGTGCAGAACCGGGTCGCGATCGCCGAGGCGCGGCTGCCGGAGGAAGTCCGCCGCGGTGGCGTGCAGACGCGCAAGAGCTCGCCCGACCTGATGATGGTCGTGTTCCTGCTCTCGCCGGACGAAACCTACGACCAGCTCTACATCTCGAACTACGCGTTGCGGCGGGTGCGGGACGAGCTGCTGCGGCTGGATGGCGTGGGCGACATCCAGATCTTCGGCGCGCGCGACTACTCGATGCGGATCTGGCTCGATCCGGACAAGATCGCCGCGGTGGGAATGACGGCCGGGCGAGGTCGTCGCCGCGATCCGCGCGCAGAACGTCCAGATCGCCGGCGGGCAGATCGGCGAGCCGCCGATCTCCAGCCGGGACTTCCAGCCCAACCTCATGTTCCTCGGACGCCTGGCCGATGCCGATGCGTTCGACAACATCATCGTCAAGTCGTCCCAGGACGGCCGGATCGTCCGGTTGCGCGACGTGGCGCGCGTCGAGCTCGGCGCCCTGCAATACTCGACCAACAGCTATCTGCTGCGCAAGCCGGCGGTGGCGCTGGCGGTGTTCCAGCGGCCCGGCTCCAACGCGCTGGCGACCGCGGAGCGGGTCGAGGAGGCGATGGCGAAGCTCGCGCAGCGGTTCCCGAAGGGATTGACCTACAACAACGCCTACAACCCGACCGAGTTCATCGCCGAGTCGGTCAATGAGCTGATCAAGACGATCTTCGAGGCCATTGTCCTGGTGGTGATCGTCGTACTCGTGTTCCTGCAGCGCTGGCGTGCAGCGATCATTCCGATCATCGCGATCCCGGTGTCGCTGATCGGGACCTTCGCAGTCGATGGCGGCGCTCGGCTTCTCCGTGAACAGCCTGACCCTGTTCGGCCTCGTGCTCGCGGTCGGCATCGTGGTCGACGACGCGATCGTGGTCGTGGAGAACGTCGAGCGGCACCTGGCGGCGGGGCTGGCGGCCCGGGAGGCGGCCATCCGGACGATGGACGAAGTGGGCGGCGCGCTGGTTTCCATCGCGCTGGTGCTGTGCGCGGTGTTCGTGCCTACGGCGTTCCTGCCCGGCATCACCGGCGAGTTCTTCCGGCAGTTCGCCGTCACCATCGCCGTGGCCACGGTGATCTCGGCGTTCAACTCGCTTACGCTGTCACCGGCCCTGGCCTCGCTCATTCTCGAGCCGCACCACCAGCCGGGCCTGGGCTCGCGCGCGTCCGAATGTCCTCAAGCGGCTGCTGCAGTCGTTGTTCGACGGCTTCAATGGCTTGTTCGACCGGGGGGCGCGCGCCTACGGGGACGGCGTGCGCGCGCTGACGCGGTTCTCTCCGGTCATGCTCGGCATCTTCGCGGTCCTGATCGGCGTGACGCTCTGGCTGGTGCTGGTCACACCGCGTGGATTCATTCCGCTGCAGGATCGCGGCTATCTGATCGTATCGGTGCAGCTTCCGGGCGGCGCATCGCTCGCGCGCACCACCGCGGTGCTGCGCCAGGTCGAGGAAGTCGCTCTGAACACCCCGGGGGTGGTGCGCGCGCCGGTGTTCGCCGGGTTCTCGGGCTCCACGCGTACGATCTCTGCGAGTGCGGGTGCGCTGTTCCCGGTGTTCGCGCCCTATGAAGAGCGGGGACCCAAGGGCCTGACGGCCGAGCACATCACCGCGGAGCTGCGCAAGCGCTTGAGCGAGATCGACGAGGCGTTCATCGTCGTCATCCCGCCGCCCCCGGTGCGCGGGATCGGCACCGGCGGAGGCTTCGCGTTGCGCGTGCAGGACCTCGATGGGCGCGGCAACGACGCATTGGCGGCCGCGACCTCCGAGCCTCGTCAATGCCGCGCGCGCTGCGCCGGGGCTCACGTCGGTGTACACGCCGTTCTCCATCAGCGTGCCGCAGCTGTTCGTCGAGGTGGATCGCACCCGTGCAGAGATGCTCAACGTTGCCGTTGCGCGCGTGACCGAGGCGATCGAAACCTACTTCGGTTCCGCTTATGTGAACGACTTCAACGTCCTCGGGCGGACCTATCGGGTCACGGCGCAGGCGGACCTGCCGTTCCGCACCCAGCCCGAAGACCTGATGCGGCTGCGGGCGCAGAACGAGCAGGGCCAGATGGTGCCGCTCGGCAGCCTGCTGAAGGTGAGCGACATCACGGCCGCCGACCGCGTCGCCGCGCTACAACCTGTATCCTACCGCCGAGATCAGCGGCGAGGCGATCCCCGGCGTGAGCTCGGCCGACGGCGATCGCCACCATGGAGCGTCTCGCCGGTGAGATCCTTCCCGAAGGCTTCGGCTTCGCAGTGGACGGACCTCGCCTACCAGCAGACGACGGAAGGAAATGCCGGCCTGCTGGTGTTCCCGCTCAGCGTGCTGTTCGTCTATCTGGTGCTGGCGGCCCAGTACGGAAGCTGGTCCCTGCCGCTGGCGATCATCCTCATCGTGCCCATGTGCCTGCTCTCCGCGCACATTCGGCGTACGCCTCTTCGGGCAGGACATCAACATCCTCACGCAGATCGGCTTCGTGGTGCTGGTGGGGCTGGCCAGCAAGAACGCCATCCTCATCGTGGAGTTCGCGCGGCAGCTCGAAGCGCAGGGGCGCGACCGGGTCGCCGCGGTGGTCGAGGCCTGCCGGCTGCGGCTGCGGCCGATCCTGATGACCTCGTTCGCCTTCATCCTGGGTGTGCTGCCCCTGATGCTGGCGGAGGGCGCCGGGGCGGAGATGCGCCAGGCGGTCGGGCACAGCGGTGTTCTTCGGCATGCTCGGCGTGACCTTGTTCGGCCTGGTGTTCACGCCGGTGTTCTACGTCGTGATCCGCTGGCTGACCACCCGGTCGGGCGCGAAAGCAGCACCGGCGCCGAGCGCATGAAGCAGCGAGTCTGGAATCGCTTCGGGCGCCCGCGCAAGACCATGATCGGCGGCCCTGCGAGTTGACCGCTACTTACTGTCGCAACAGACTTTGTACCCCCAAAGGGTGTTCCTATAGGAGGTGTGCCATGATTCGGTACAGACCTATCCCCACCCCAGCCCTCCCCTTGAATGTCAGTGGCATCTACGTTCACTTTCATCCCCGTTGTGGGAGAGGGCGCCTTGAGCGCTGATAGGGATCTTCTCGTCGGGGTGCCGCGAAGGCGCGATGCGTACTGTTCGGCATGTCTCAGCCCTTGCGGAGAGGGCTGGGTGAGGCGTCAAACACAGGGCACGGCCGAATCGCCATTACAGTCCACTAGCAGACTGTTGAAACTTACCCCTCGCCAACCCTCCAACCCGGTGCTGACGCTCCAAGCGTGACCGGAGTTTCTTCTGTTGCCGCTCACGGGCGAGCGCGTATTGTCCTTCACCATATCGTCGGCATCATATCGTCGGTCGCAACTGCTCGGCGGATGGCGCGCTCAAGACGCCAACGACCTTACGTCTACCGCCTCGAGGGATCTCTGGCGTTCAACATTCTGCTCGCGACGCGCTGTGTACTGGCGATGAATCTTCCACGTCTTCGTCGGGGTCGTACGCTTCCGGAGGTGCCATGCTGCTGGACGAGCTGGCGACCGATCACGTCACTCGGCCGGCTATCGCGATCGTCCGCAGGTCGGTCGTGCCGGCGATCCTCCGTCGTGCACATCGGCCTCGTCAGCGGTGAGATCGCGCCGTTTCATCCCCCCTGGGACGATACTGCGCATGCGCTAGAGGCTTGCGCTCGAGCTCGATTGCCGACGCACGGCCTTTTGCGACGGACACGGCGATGTCGCAACCGCGCGCCTGCTGAAAATCTGGATCGGCGAGGCTGAACGGTGCATCTGGCGCCTATTCGAGGCGACCCGACGGGCTGATGCCCCGGGGCGCTGACGCGCGACACCAGCCCAGCTGAGATTCGAGGCGCAGAGAGAGATGGCCACCACGTACCAGGAAGTCGTAGCTTGGATCGCGGATGCGACGCCGCCGGATCAGTCCTTGCGCCCCCGCGTGCTAGCGAACGGCGCCAACGTGGAGCTGGTCGGTGCCTGGACGCTCGAGCGCCCTGCATGCGGACGCCGCGTCGCTTGCAGCGCGAGCTGGCGGCGCTGAGCAGGCCGGGAATCCACTGGGATCTGCACGGCGTCGAGGCGCTCGACGAGTTCGGCGCGCTGCTGCTGTGGCGCGCGTGGAAGTGGCGCTTGCCGTCCTCGGTGCTCATGCGTCCCGGAGCACGAAACCAGGTTCGCGAAGCTTCCGGCCGGCGCGAGTCCTCCGCGAACGCGCCATCGGCCGCAACCGTTGGATCTGGTGCAAGGCGCAGGGCAAAGCGCGCTCTCGCATCCTCGACCACGCCGCAGGCCTTGCTCGCCTTTTCGGCGAGCTGATCATCGCAGCTCGCCCTGCTACCCGCGCGCCTGAGCCTGATCCCTTGGCGCGAGATCTCGGCGAACATCTACCGCAGCGGCGCGCAGGCGCTGGCGATCACCGGACTGGTCGGAGTGCTCGATCGGCGTCGTACTGAGCTATCTGTTCGCGCTGCAGCTGCGCACTTACGGCGCCGACTTGCTCATCGTCCCCATGCTCGGCATCGGCGTGCTGCGCGAGCTCGGGCCGATGCTGGCGGCAATCCTGGTCGCCGGAAGGTCCGGTGCGTCCATCGCCGCGCAGATCGGGGTGATGCGGGTCACGCAGGAGCTGGATGCCCTGGCCGTCATGGGCATTTCGCGTACGTTGCGGCTCGTGATGCCGAAAGTTCTGGCACTCATGATTGCCTTGCCGCTGCTCGTGCTGTGGACCGACGCGGCAGCCCTGCTTTGGCGGCATGCTCGCCGCGCACTACGAGCTGGGCGTGAGCTACGCGGCGTTCATCGCCAATCTGCCCAGCTCCGTCCCAGCGGCCAACTTGTGGCTGGGTGTGGGCAAGGGGGCGGTGTTCGGGATGGTGATCGCGCTGGTCGCCTGCCATTTCGGCCTGCGCATCCAGCCGAACAGCGAGAGCCTCGGCGCCGGGAACACGCAAGCCGTCGTCGCGGCAATCACCGTAGTGATCGTGCTGGACGCCATTTTCGCAGTGGCTTTCTCCGACGTGGGCTAGCCGTGAACGTCATCGAGATCGAAGGGCTGTGGACGAGGTACGGCAAGCAGGTCGTGCATGCCGGGATCGATCTCGCGGTCCGGCAGGGCGAGGTGTTCACGCTGGTGGGGGGTTCCGGCGCCGGCAAGACCACGCTCCTGCGCCACATGCTCGGGCTGGAGATCCCGCTGCGCGGCGCGGTCCGCGTGTTCGGGCAGTCGCCTGCGCAGGGCAGCTTCGACGGGTGGCGAGCACTGCGGCGGCGATGGGGCGTGCTGTTTCAGGGCGGAGCGCTGTATTCGGCGCTGGACGTGTTCGACAATGTCGCGCTGCCGCTGCGCGAGCTCGGCACGGTGGACGAGGACCTGGTGCGCGAGCTGGTCTACCGCAAGCTCGAGCAGACCGGCCTGGCGCGGGCGGACGCCGACAAGAAGCCGGCGCAGCTCTCGGGCGGGATGGTGAAGCGCGTTGCGCTCGCCCGTGCGCTGATCCTCGAGCCCGAGCTGCTGTATCTCGACGAACCTACGGCCGGCCTCGATCCGGCGCGCAGCAAGAGCTTCGTCGGGCTGACAAATCGCTACGCAGTGCGCTGCACCTGACCGTGGTCATGGTTACCCACGATCTGGACACGCTCGTGGAACTGTCCGACCGCGTGGGCGTGCTCGTCAACGGACATCCTCGTCGCCGTCGGTACGCTCGAGCAGATCCAGCGCTGCGAGGATCCCTGCGTGCACAGCTTCTTCCTGGGTGTGACGGGCCGGCATGCGCTGGCGGCCATGGCATGACCTCCGGCGCAGCGACGAACTGAAAGGACCATCGCCATGGAAGGCCGCGGGTATGCTCTGGCAGTCGGCGTTTTCGTCATCGTGTTCGCGCTCGCGCTCGTGGCGGCCGGCGTCTGGCTGAGCCGGGACCGCACGACCTACGCGCGCTACACCGTTGCCTCGCGACATGGGGTCTCCGGGCTCCAACCGGAGGCGCTGGTCAAGCTGCGCGGCGTGACGGTGGGGCGGGTGGAGACGATCCGCTTCGACCCGGCGGACGCGCGCAACATCCTGGTCGAGCATCGCCGTCGCCGAAGGCACGCCGATCGCGACGAGCACCTACGCACAGCTCGGCTACCAGGGCATTACCGGCCTGAGCTATGTGCAGCTGGACGACGATCCGCGGGTCGAGCCGGCGCCGCGGCTGGACCAGGGCCAGCGCATCGAGATGCGGCCTTCGTTGCTCGACCGCCTCGCCGCCGCCGGCCCCGAGCTGATCGACAAGATCGACCTGGTGGCGGAGCGCGCCGCCGATCTGCTCAACGACGGCAATCGGCGCGTGGTGTCCCGCTCGCTGGTGAACGTGGAGCGGGCGAGCGCGGAGATCGGCGGCCTCGCGCGGCAACTGAAGCCCGGCGCGGCTGCGATCGAACCGCTTGCCACCGACGCGCGCGCGACGCTCGCGAAGGCGAACGAAGCGCTGGCGCGCATCGCCGCCTTGTCCGACGACATCAAGGGCAGGGCCAAGGTGCTGGACGAAGTCGGCCTCGCTGCGCAGCAGGTGGGCGCCGCCGGTAAAGGACGCGCGTGAAGTGGTGCCTCGCCTGGAACGGTTGCTTGACGAGCTGTCGCACAATTCGCGCACGCTGGATCGGCTGCTGGCGAACCTGGACGCGCAACCGCAGAGCGTGCTGCTCGGGAAGCCGCCCCCGGCACCGGGGCCCGGTGAGCCGGGGTTCAACGGCAGGCAGGCGCGCAAACCATGAAGCGGGGCGGCCTGCTGTGCGCCTGTGCGTTGCTTGCCGGCTGCTTCTCGCAGCCACGCACACCCGACCCCGCGCTCTATGACCTGGGGATGGCCCCCGCTGGCCGCGCCGTGCAGGCGCGAACGACTGCACAGGTGGCCGCCGTCCGGGTGCGTGCCAGCGCGCCGTCCTGGCTGGACGACACCTCCATGCATTACCGCCTGCTCTACGTGGACGAGTTGCGCACGCTCACCTATGCCTACGCCCGCTGGGTTGCGCCGCCTGCCGAGCTGGTCGGTCAGCGGTTGCGGCAACGGCTGGCCGACAGCGGGCCTGCGGGGGGCGCCGGCTCGGCTTCCACGCAGGTGCAGATCGAGGTGCAAGAGTTCGTCCAGCTGTTCGAAACACCCACCCAAAGCTTCGGCCGGGTCACTGTGCGCGTGCAGCTTTCCGGACCGTCCAGCGAGGAAGCCACCTTCTCCGAGCAGGCCGCCGCGCCCACGCCCGACGCGCCGGGTGGAGTGCGGGCTCTGGCGGAAGCGACAGACGTCCTCATTGCGCGCATCGTCGACTGGATCGGCGGTACGCACAGCGGCAAGACTGCAGACGCGCGAATGCGGCTTGCGCGGGCAGCGCCGAGGGTGTGGGCCGGAGGTGCAATGGACGGCGTTTGAAGACCTTCCGAATATCGTTACCAACAGAGGAAGACACGATATGAATCGTTTGTCGGGTATGCAGCGCCGGCTATGGTTGTTCCTGCTGGCCGTTGCAACGAGCCTTGCCGGCGTGCCCGCTGGCGCTCAAGAAGCTACCGACTCGGGGGTGCCGGTCGTCGCGGGGGCGGCACGCCTGCCGCAGGGCTTCAAGGAAATGAGCACTGAAGTGAACGGGGTGAAGATGGCCTACAAGATCGGAGGCAGCGGGCCGGCGGTCGTGCTGCTGCACGGCTATGCCGAGACCAGCCACATGTGGATCCCGCTGCTGCCGCTGCTCGCGAAGTCCCACACCGTGATCGCCCCGGACCTGCGTGGTGCCGGCGGCTCGGAGCGCACGCCGGACGGTTACGACAAGAAGACCCTGGCGCAGGACATTCGCGGGCTGGTTCGCCAGCTCGGCCACCGGGAGCAAGTGGTGGTCGTCGGGCACGACATCGGTTTGATGGTGGCATACGCGTACGCGGCCCAGTACCCCGACGAGGTCAGCAAAGTCGTCCTGATGGATGCGTTCCTGCCCGGGGTCGGCAATTGGACGCAGGTCTGGCTGCTGCGCGACCTGTGGCACTTCCACTTCTATGGTGAGACGCCCCTGGCGCTGGTCAAGGGGCGGGAGCGCATCTACTTCGAGCACTTCTGGAACGACTTCGCAGCCGACAGGACCAAGTCGGTGCCCGAGGCGGATCGCCAACTCTATGCGGCCGCCTACGCGCGCGACGAAGGCATGCGCGCCGGCTTCCAGTACTTCAAGACTTTCGAGCAGGACGCCAAGGACTTCGCGGAGCTCGCGAAGACGAAGCTCAGCATGCCGATGCTGGTCCTGACGGGTGAAAAGGCCTCGGGCGCCTTTTTGATCGAGCAGGCACGGCTGGTCGCCACCAATGTGCAGGGCGTGGTGATCGAAGGCTCGGGGCACTGGCTGATGGAGGAAGCCCCAAAGCAGGTGATCCCCCTCATCGTCGCGTTCGTCGACGAGCCGATGACGGCGCAGGCCGAACCATCTGGAACGATGCAATGACCGGCGGTTCGCGCGGCATCGGTGCGGCGACGGGATGGCCCGCTTGCCGAGAACGGTGAGCGTCGCTTCGGCGTCAAGTCGCCACGGAATCGCCGTATCGCTCGGTACGGATAGTCGCGGCCGGGATGCCGAGGCCGAGCAGCGCGTCGGCTGCGGTCTCGACAAACGCATTGGCTCCGCAAATGAACACCGTCTTGGGCGGAACGGCTAACGCCTCGAGCGCATCGTTGAGCAGCGCCGCGTCGATGCGGCCGACGCGAAACCCCGGTGGTGGACTGGACTCGCGGGTGAGCGTGGGGATGAACTGGAAGCCGTCCCGGCGCGCGCGCAACGTTCTCAGCTCGTCGCCGTAGATCAGATCCGCGGCGGTGCGCGCGGAATACACCAGCGTGGCGGGAACCGCGCTCCTGCGCGCCGCCCGGTGACGGAGCATGCAGGCCAGCGGCACCACGCCCGACCCGCCCCCCACGAGCAAGACCGGTCCGCCGTCCGCCGCCGACCACACGAAGTGGCCGCCGATCGGGCCGCGCAGCTCGATCTGGTCTCCGACCGCCGCGGTATCGTGGAAGAACGGCGAGACCTCCCCGTCCTGCAGGCGCTCGATGGCCAGCTCGATGCAATCGGTTTCGGGCGCCGAGGCGATCGAATAGCTGCGCTGCGCTTGGTAGCCGTCCGGCGCGGTGAGCCGCACGTCCATGTGCTGGCCGGGCGCGAAACCCGGGCGGTCCTCAAGGCTGAAGAAGTAGCTCTTGACGCTCGGCGTACGCGGCTCGATGGCGACGATCGTTGCCGGCCGCCAGAGCAGCTTGTGCGGCACATCAATCTCCCGAATAGCGCTGCTCCCGCCAGGGATCGCCGTACATGTGATAGCCGCGCTGCTCCCAGAATCCCGCCTCGTCGCGCTCGGTGAACTGCAGCCCCTTGACCCACTTGGCCGATTTCCAGAAGTACAGGTGCGGCACCAGCAGGCGCGCGGGACCGCCGTGCTCGGGCGGGATGGGCTTGCCGTCGTATGCGATCGCGATCATCCCGCGACCACCCAGCAGATCCTTGACCGGCACGTTGGTCGAGTAGTCGTCGAAGGAGTAAGCCAGGATGAACTGGGTTGGCGGCTCGAGCGCCGCATCGGCTAGCAAGGCCTCCAGGCTCACGCCTTCCCAGGCGGTGTCGAACTTGCTCCACTTGGTCACGCAGTGGATGTCGGACATCAGCCGCGTGATCGGGAGGCGGACGAAATCGCCCCACGACCAGGTCTTGATCGGTCGCGGGCCGACCTGCAGCGTGAAGCCCCAGTCCTCGTGTGCGATATGCGGCGTCGGGCCCGCCGAGAGAACCGGAAAGTCGCTGGTGACGAACTGTCCCGGCGGCAGCCGCCCTGGTTGGTCCGCCGCGGGGCCGCGAGCGCGTCCGCTGAAGCCGCGTGTGGCCATAAGCCCTCCTGTGAAGTCTTCAAAGCTGCGTGACAAGAGCCGCACCACCCCCGGCCTTCGGCCGACCCCTCCTCATGAGAGGAGGGGAGAGGCAATTCTCCCCTCCTTTCCAAGGAGGGGTGGCACGCGAAGCGTGACGGGGTGGTTAGGCCTGTACGCAAGCACTAGAGAAGCTCGGCTGAGAAGGAACGCTATCAAGGTCTATCCGAGCGCTGCGAGAAGCGCCCGCGCGGCGATCAGGTCGGCCGATCCGATGCTAGCCGCACCTGCGAGCAGATCCCAGTAAATTGGCCTGAATTGTTCTGAGCACGGCCTTGCGCCGAGGCAAGTTCAGAAGATTTAAGGCTATTTCAGGCCATCGCTGCGGGCCTGGCCGGGCGCGCTCGAACCGTTCCGGGTGGATTTCAGAAGGATTCATTTCCCGGCAAGGACTTGTCAGCCGCAGCCGCATAGTCTGTGGGGCATGGCGGCGGCGCTCTGCAGCGCAGCCGGCGTGCTCCTCCGAACTTCCAGCAGCGAAAAGGACTCTCAATGGCGGTACGGTGCAACCATCTGGACCTCGTCAAGACCGACCGGCCGCGCAGTGACGGCTGCGAGGAATGCCTGGCAACAGGAGACACGTGGGTGCACCTGCGCCTGTGCCGGACTTGCGGGCACGTCGGTTGTTGCGACGACTCGCGTAACAAACACGCTACCAGGCACTTTCACGCCACCGGCCACCCGATCATCAGCTCGCTCGAGCCGGGCGAGCACTGGAGCTGGTGCCATGTGGACCAGCTGGCCATGGACCTGCGATGATTGCAGTGGAGGGCATGCAGATGGGCGAGCGCTTCCAATCAGCCGGGTCAGGCACGCAAGAGGGCGGCGGCATGGTGAACGAGATCCTTGAAAGGCGGCGCGATCAGGCCTTCCCCAGGCTCACGCCCGAGCAGATCGCGCGCCTCGAGCTGCACGGCCGGCGTGCCGACACCCGTGCCGGCGAGGTGCTGGTGCAGCCCGGCGAGCGTCACCACAAGCTCGTGGTGGTTCTGTCGGGGAGCCTCGAGGTCGGGCTTCCCGGCATGCGCGGCGAGGAGCTGGTCACGGTCCTGGCGCCAGGCGAGTTCGCCGGAGAAATGAGTACGCTGCGCGGAGTCGCCGGCTTCGCGCGCATCCGGGTCCGCGAGAGCGGCGCGGTCCTCGCGATCGACGAAGAGAGCCTGCGCGACGTGGTTCAGACCGACGCCGAGCTGAGCGAGATCTTCATGCGCGCCTTTATCCTGCGCCGCATGGGGCTGGTGGCGGCGGGACACAGCGATGCCATGCTGCTGGGGTCGCGCCACTCCGCCGATACGCTGCGCCTGCGGGAGTTCCTCACGCGCAACGCCTATCCCTTCGTCAACATCGAAATCGACCGCGATCCCGGCGTGCAGGCGCTGCTCGAGCGCTTCGATGTGGCGGTGGAGGACGTACCCGTTCTGATCGGACGCTGCGGACGGGTGTTCAAGAATCCGAGCATTCACGAGGTCGCCGAATTCCTGCAGATGAACCCGACCATCGAGCCTTCCGCGGTCTACGATCTGCTCGTCGTCGGCGCCGGTCCTGCGGGGCTTGCGGCGGCCGTCTACGGCGCCTCCGAGGGATTGAGCGTGCTGGTCGTGGAGGCGTCCGCCTTCGGTGGGCAGGCGGGAACCAGCTCGAGAATCGAGAACTATCTCGGTTTCCCCACCGGGATCTCGGGCCAGGCGCTGGCGGGCCGGGCGTTCGTCCAGGCGCAGAAATTCGGCGCCAAAGTGACCGTCGCATGCCAGGCGAAACGCCTGCAGTGCGAGCACCGCCCCTACTCGGTCGAGCTGTCCGACGGCAGTGTCGTGGTCGCGAGCATCGTCATCATCGCCTCGGGGGCGAAGTACCGCGAGCTCGCACTGGAGAATCTGCCACGCTTCGTCGGCGCCGGGATCTACTATGCCGCCACCCATCTGGAAGCCAGGCTGTGCGAGGGCGAGGACATCGCCGTAGTCGGCGGCGGCAACTCGGCCGGGCAAGCCGCCGTCTTCCTGGCCGGCCGCTGTCGCCACGTGCACGTGCTGATCCGCTCGGCAGGCCTGGCGGAGACCATGTCGCGCTATCTCATCCGGCGCATCGAGGAATGCCCCAACATCACGCTGCATGCGCGCACTCAGCTCACGGCACTCGAGGGCAACGGCAAGCTGGAGAGGATTGCCTGGCGCAACGCGGCGAGCGGCGGCGAGCAGGCGCAGGAGATCGGCCACGTCTTTCTCATGACCGGCGCCGAGCCCAACACGCAGTGGCTGCAGGGCTGCGTCGCGCTCGACGACAAGGGCTTCGTGCGCACCGGGCCGGAGCTGCTGGCGGAGGACCTGACGGCGGCGCGCTGGCCGCTGCCGCGCGCACCCTACCTGCTGGAGACGAGTCTGCCGGGTGTCTTCGCTGTCGGCGATGTGCGCTCGGGCAGCGTCAAGCGGATTGCGTCCGCGGTCGGCGAGGGCTCGATCTGCGTCCAGTTCGTGCATCGGGCGCTGCGCGAGATCTCCGCACCGTCGCCGCAAGCCGCCGACGCTTGACGCAACCCTTAACTGAAGCAACCCGCGGGGCCGCTCTTCCAGCACAACAAACGATGGAGCAAGCCATGTCATTGATCCGCAAGATCCCGACCAGCGTCGCACCGCCCATGCCCGCAGCGAAGTACAGCCACAGCGTCGAGGTCCCGGCCGCTGCCCGTTGGCTCTACGTATCCGGCCAGCTCGGCGCGCGTCCAGACGGCTCGGTACCCGAGACGTTCGACGAGCAGATCGAATGGTGCTGGAAGAACATCGTCGCGGTGCTCGAGGCCTCGGGCATGGGGATCACGGACCTGGTCAAGGTCACTACGTTTCTCACCGATCGCTCCCAGCGCGAGAAGAATGCGGAAGTCCGTGGCCGGTACCTCGGCGAGACCCGGCCCGCGCAGACGTTGCTGTTCGTCTCGGGGCTGACTCTGCCGCCCTACCTGTGCGAGGTCGAGGCGATCGCCGCCAAAGTCTGAATCGGTCCGCTCTGCCGCGGAGGCAGGATACGCACGGCGCACCCTCCCTTGCGTCCGTAGGACGCGGGGGAGGGCCAGGGAGGGGGCCGGTACGATGCGTACATTCGCTTCCCCCATCCCAGCCTTCCCCCGCAAGCGGGGGAAGAAGCAGCAGTCCCTCAGATGTGTGCGGGAGCCGTCGGGAGATTCGAAAGTCGGAGAGGGCGCAACAGAACAGTGCTGCATTCGGCTCACAACCAAAGCCCCCCCGCCTTTGCCGGACGACGGCTTACCGGAGCGACTCGAGAAGGGCTTTCGCCGCGATCAGGTCGGCGGTCGCAAAGCCCTCGGTGAATCGACCGTACACCGGGGCCAGCAGCGCACGCGCCCGGCTGGTTTTTTCCTGGGCGTGCCACAGCCGTGCGAGGCTCGTTGCGCAGCGCAGCTCCCAGGACAAAGCGGACTGCCGGCGCGCCCAGTCGAGCCCCTGCTCGAAGTGTTTCTCCGCTGCCTTGGCGGCCTTGCTGGTGCCGGCCGAGGCCACCAGCTCGCCTTTGATCCGGAACAGATCGGCAACGCAATAGCGATCCTCGATGCGCTCGGATCGTTCCAGCGCCTGGTCGATCGCAATCAGACCTCGATCGACTTCCCCCGCCCCTCGCAAGGCCTCTGCCAGCTCGCCGAGCAGCGCGGTGTAGCGCAGCGAGAAGTTGATGCCGGGTAACTCCGCGAGCGCGCCGGACAGCGCCGGCACGCCGTTGGCGAAGTCGCCTCGCTTGATCAGCAGCACGCTCTGGAAGCAGCGGCCCTCGGTCTGCCACGATCCGAGCGCGTTGCGGGTCGCGCTGTCGAGCAGCATCCCGACGAAGCGCTCCGCGGCGGCCAGGTCTCCGACCAGGAACGCGACCGGCAACGCCTTGGCGAGCGAGTTGCACAGCGAGAGTGCGTGATGCAGCGCGACGGCCTCGTCGATGTTGGTCTCGACGGCGCGCATGGCCTGGTCCGGCAAGCCCAGTATCCACAGGACTTCCGCCAGGGCGATGTGCGCGGTCACCCGCTGGTCGAACTGAAAGCGGATGATGTGCGAGCGGTGCGCGGGTGCCACGTAGCGGCTGAGCATGCGCTCGAAATGCCGGCGCGAAGCGGTGGGCTCGCCCAGGAAATGCAACGACAGGCCCATCATGCGGTCGCCGATCGGCATGTCGGGCGAGTTCTCCGCCAGCGCACAGAAGCGCTGGGCGAGCGCCAGGGCTTCGCGGAACGCCGCGTTGTTCAAGCGGTCCACGCACAGTCCCCAGAGCGCGCGCAACTGGTAGTCGGTGTCGCCGAAGCGCTCCGCGATCTCGAGGGCGCTCGCCAGCGCCGCGCGTGTCTCCGGGACCGCGCCTCTCGTATACATCAGCGCCAGGCCCAGGGCGGCATGCAGCTGCATGCTCTGGCGTGCGCCCTCGCCGGCTGCGGGGACATGGCTGGCGAGCGCTGTCGCGATGCGCCCCCGACACTCCTCCATCAGCGACAGGTGCATCCACAGCGGCACGGCCGCGGCAGTCAGCGCAACGCCGATCCGGGTATCGCCGCCGGCGGACCAGGCCCAGTCCAGTGCCGCGCGCACATTATCGAGATGGCGGCCATAGGTCGACAGCCAGTCGGCGGTGGGCTGCGTCTCCCATTCGGCCGCCGCGACCTCGAACACAGCCCGATAGTGCTCCGCATGGCGGCGCGCGAACGCTTCGAGCTCTCCCGCTTCCCGGAGCTTCTCGATCGCGTAGGCGCGGGTCGTCTCCAGCAGCCGGTATTGCGCGACTGCGCTTCCACCGGCGGAGAGGAGCGACTTGGCCACCAGGTTGACGACGCAATCGACCACGTCCGAGGCGCTGATCCCGGCGCTCGTGGCCACCGCGCTGGCCGACTCGAGACTGAAGGCGCCCGCGAATACGGTCAGGCGACGCAGAACGACGCGCTCGGGCTCCGCCAGCAACTCGTAGCTCCAGTCCAGGGTGGCGCGCAGCGTCTGGTGGCGCTGCAGCGCGGTTCGGTGCCCACCGGTGAGGAGCCTGAAGCGGTCGTCGAGCCGGGCCGCCAGACCTTCCACGCCGAGCGCCGCGGTGCGCGCCGCGGCGAGCTCGATCGCGAGCGGAATACCGTCCAGGTGCCGGCAGATGGCGCCGATCATCGTGGCGGCCTGGCGATCGGGCGCGAAGTGCGGCTCGGCCGCGCGTGCCCGCGCGACGAACAGCTTCACCGCACCGGTTTGCATGAGCCGCTCAGGTTCTTCCAGGGTCTCAGCGGGAACCTCGAGGGAGGGTACCCGATAGACATACTCCCCCGGAGCACGCAGCGGCTCCCGGCTGGAGGCCATCACGCAAGCCAGCGGGCTGGCGCGCAGCAGCGCTTCGGCCATGCGCGCAGCCGCTTCGATCAAGTGCTCGCAATTGTCGAGGATGAGCAGGATCTGCCTGGTGCCCACCGCTGCCGCGACACGCTCGGGCGACGAAGCGCCCGCCGCGAGGGTGAGCCCCAGCGCGGAGGCCACGGTGACCGGGACCAGGTCAGGATCGGACAGCGGGGCGAGCTCGGCAACCCATACCCCGCCGGCGAACCTGGGCAGCAGCTGTCGCCCCACCTCCAGGCTCAGGCGCGTCTTGCCGATGCCTCCGGTGCCGGTCAGGGTGACCAGGCGATGCGCTCGCACCAGATCGACCACCTCGCCGAACTCGGTGTCGCGCCCGATCAGCTCGGCGAGCGAGGTCATCAGGTTCGTCGCGGGGAGGGGCGCCCTGGCTTGCGGCGACGCGCTTGCCGCCTCGATCCTCGCGCTGAACTGGTAGCCGCGGCCGGCCACCGTGCGCAACAGGGCGCGGTCGCTGCCGAGCGCCTTGCGCAGTGCCGCGATCTGCACCTGCAGGTTGTTCTCTTCGACGATCCGTCCCGGCCAGACGCGGCTCATCAACTCGTCCTTGCTCAGGACCGAACCGTCCGCGTCGATCAGCGCGACGAGGACGTCGAAAGCGCGCCCGCCAAGCTCGACTGGGACACCGTCCACAAGGACTTCCCGGCGCTGCCTCAGCACCTTGAAGCGACCGAACTCGAGGACCGCCGAGGGGTCGGAATCTCGACTCATGAGCAGCGATTGTAAAGGACATCCTGAGCAAACTTCATTTCGGGCAGCCGCCAAACCGCGATGCTAAAGACCACATCGGGGAGCACCTTGGCCATTGAGCTCCCTCCGGGTTCATCGAGGTGTTATTGGATCTGCTGTTGATGCAACCCCTCCTCGTGCAGAGGAGGGGAGAGGTGATGCTCCCCTCCCTCACCAGGCGAGCTTGCGCCCCGTGTGCCTGCGTCCGATCTCCGCCGCCTCGTGCGCCTGCGGCCCGCAGCCGATCATCACACCCTCTGCGAGGCGGCTCGTGACGTTCTGAGGCGTCACCTGCTCGAGGAAAGCCAGTCCCGCGGCCTTGCACGCGGCCATGATCCGGGTGCGCGCGGCCTGCATCTGCGCCGGATAGGGCTCGTCGTGCTGATCCGGATAGCCCATCGACATGCCCATGTCTCCGGGGCCCCACTCGGCGAAAGCGAGCCCGGGGACGCGCGTGGTGTGCTCGACGGCCGAGAGTGCGCGCGTGTTCTCGACCTTGATTCCCAGCAGCAGCTCGCCGTGCGGATTGAGCGGCCAGGGATCGGCTCGGGCAAAGTACTCGTCGACCGCAATGCCCCAGATCTCCGCCGCGCGGGTCTGCCCGCCATGTCCGCGCCGGCCCGGCCCGAGATCGGATCCGGCGCCCGGCGTGAACGAGTAGCGCGTCGCCTCCACGAAGGCGCGTACCGCCTCCGGAGTCTCGGCGTGACACAGCAGCAGACCGTGCACGCCGGCGGCGAGCACCTGCTTGATCATCCACCGGTTGGCACGCACGGCGTGCTCGTCGGTCCCGTCGATGGGCAGTGTGACGATCACGGCGGGGGTCCGGTGGCCGCTTCGGGTGGGACCGCCATCGACCAGCCCGCGCATGAACTCCAGCAGCTCCCGCACGTCGAGCGCGCTGTGCTCCACGTCGTACGTGATGTAGTCGGCCCAGCTCTGCGCCAGCGCTCGGCCTCCGTCATATCCGCCGGCGCTCTCCCCGTCGACGAACTCGAAGTACACCGGCTGGCGCTGCTCCAGCAATTCGACTGCTCTGTTGACCCTCATCCGCTGGCCTTCCGTTGGTCACAAACGTCGCGCTTTCTGCGCTTTCGGTGGCCCCTGCACGCATGCCATCGGGGTGCTCGGAGCGAATCCCGCTGATCCTGAGATTCCCGTTAGTCCGGTCTATTTGGCTCCGGTGTGGCAGCCCCGCGCCGACCGCCACCTCAGCGATGGCGTCCCACCGTCAGCTCCTGCGCCATCACCTCCCAAGAGCGCGCCGGCGCGCGCGGCGCAACCACGTGGCGCACCTCGGGATTGATCAGCGACAGCGGCCACATGCCGGTGGCGATGCGCACGGCCTCCTCTCCGAGCTGGGTCTGGGCCCGCTCCCACGCGACCTCGGAATAGCTGGCGTAGTGGTTGGTGAGCGACACGTTGTCCATCTTGAGCAGCGGGTTGGAGGGATCGACGGGCTCCTTTTCGAACACATCGAGCCCGGCCCCGGCGATGCGTTGACTCTGGAGAGCCTCGATCAGGGCGGCCTCGTCGACGACGCCGCCGCGCGCGCAGTTGATCAGGTAGGCGCTGGGCTTCATGACGGCGAACTGCGCGCCGCTGATGAGGTAGTGCGTCTCCGGGTTGAGGTATACGTGCACGCTGATGTAGTCGGAGATCCGGCACAGCGCCTCGAGCGACTCCATCATCTCGACGCCGTGCTCGAGGGCGTCCCAGGACGCGACGTACGGATCGTAGGCGATGACGCGCAGGCCGAACGCCTTGGCCTTGCGGGCCACCGCGCGGCCGATGTCGCCCAGCCCGACCACGCCGAAGACCTGACCGGCGATGTGGCCCATCGGCCCCAGGTTCTTGCGCGTCCAGGTGCCGCTGCGGACCAGCTTGTCGTGCAGCACGAACCTCCGGGCGCAGACCAGGAAGTGCATGATCGTGTGGTTGGACACCTCCTCGGTGCCGAACGAGGCCGTGTTCGCCAGGACGACGCCGTTGCGCGTGGCCGCGTCCAGATCCAGGTGGTCGAAGCCGTGTCCGAACGAGACCAGGCCCTTGCAGCGGCCGTGCAGGCCCATGTGCGCAAGGGCGGCAGGATCGAAGCCGTGGCCCTGCACCATCGCGACGTCCGCGTCGCGCAGTGCCTGGACCAGCGCGGTGGTGTCGTGACCCTCGTAGCGCACGAGCGTTCCTCCGGCAAGCCGGACCGCACGGCTCTGCTGCTCGAGCGACGACGTGTCGAAGGCCTCGGATTTCGCGGGGCCGATGTACAGGACTCGGAACGGCTGCGTCATGGGGGAATCGCCTTTGCCGGTTTGGGCCCGACGGTTGCCGTCGGGCACTCAACCGTATCACGCATCGCGGCAGCGCTCAATGCCACCGGTTGCTGGCACAATCGGGGGTCCGGGAGGACCCAGGATGAGCGCATTCGCAGACTACGAGCAATACGACGCACTCGGCCTTGCCGATCTGGTGCGGCGCGGCGAGGTGAGCCCAAGCGATCTCCTCGAGGCTGCAATCGAGCGTGTCGAGGCGCGCAACCCGGCCCTCAACGCCGTGGTCATGAAGCTCTACGATCACGGCCGCAAGGCCATTGCCGACGGCCTGCCCGACGGGCCGTTGCGCGGCGTGCCGTTCCTGATGAAGGACCTCACTTCGGCGGTGGCTGGCGTGGCAATGACGCGAGGCTCCGCGTTCTTCGCGGACACGCCGCCGGCCACCGCGGACAGCGATCACGTGAAGCGGCTCAAGCGGGCGGGGCTGGTGATCTTCGGACGGACCAACACACCCGAGGTCGGCCTGTCGCTGACCTGCGAGCCGCGGCTGTACGGTCCGACCCGCAACCCCTGGGATGTCACGCGCATCGCGGGCGGCTCGAGCGGAGGCGCCGCGGCCGCGGTCGCCGCCCGCATGCTCCCGATGGCGCACGCCTCCGACGGGTTCGGCTCGATCCGCGCGCCCGCGGCGTGTTGCGGCGTGGTCGGCTTGAAGCCCACGCGCAGCCGCAACACTCTCGCCCCGTTCGCGGGCGAGGGCCTGGGGGGGCTTGCGACCGAGCACGCCGTGACCCTCAGCGTGCGCGACAGCGCCGCGCTGCTGGATGCGACCTGCGGGCCAGGTTCCGGAGACCCCTACGTCGCCCCGATGCCCGCTGCGCCTTATCTGGACGCAGCGGGCACGCACCCCGGCAGGCTGCGCATCGCCTGGACCGCGGCAGCTCCGAACGGCGCTGCGATCGACGACGACTGCCTCGAGGTGCTCGCCGATACGGTCGCGCTGTGCGGCGAGTTTGGCCATCGCGTCGAGCATCGCGACCCGGTGATCGATCGGGAGGCGGTGGTGCCGAGCTTCTTGACGATCATCGCGGCCAACACCGTCGTGAACCTTGCGAGCCACCCGAGCGCGGGCCGCCCGGCACGCGAGGGTGAAGTGGAGCGAATCACCTGGCTGACGGCGAAGATGGGTGAGAACCGCGCTGCGGCCGACTACGTCCGCGCCACCCAGGCGGCGCATCGCCTGGGGCGCCAAATGGCGGCGTTCCAGTCCGAATGGGATGTGCTGCTGACCCCGGGGCTCGCCACGCCACCGGTGAAGCTGGGCTGGCTCGACATGATGATGGACGACGTGGATGAGTATTGGCGGCGGGTATTTGCCTTCTCCCCGTTCACCGTCTGGTTCAACCTCAGCGGCCAGCCCGCGCTGATGCTCCCGCTGGGCCGGAATGCGGGCGGGTTGCCCCTCGCGGTGCAACTCGTCGGACGCTACGGCGACGAGGCGACGCTGTTTCGCCTTGGCGCACAACTCGAAGCGGCGCGTCCCTGGTTCGGGCGCAAGCCTACGCACGCCTGATGAAATGCAGCCACAGCGCGGCTGCGAAGGCCGCCAGGGCCAGGACCAGGATTGCAGGGGGTGCCGCGGCGGCGCCGAGACGGTCGATCACCCGGCCGATCAAGGCGGGAAACACCGCCGCACCGAGCAGCGCGCCCCCGATCACGATCGCGTTGGCGTGTGCGGACGTCGGCAACGCGCTTCCCACCCAGATCAGCGTAGCGGAGAAGATCGGCGCGAGCGCGAACCCGCTGAGCGCGAAAGCGATCGGCCCCAGGGCGGTGAGGCCAGCGAGCGCCAGCATCAGCGCGGCCCCGGCGATGGCGGCCACCACCAACAGCCCGGCGCGTGCGCGCCGGGCGAGCCCGGCCGCGATCAGCCTGCCGCCCAGGACGGCGCCGAAGAACAGCGCGGTCAGGTTGGCCGCTTCCGCGTAACCGTAGCCACGCGCCAGTGCGAGCGTGGCAGTCCACCCGGCGATCGAGTTCTCCACCCCCGAAACCAGGCACAGCATGACGACGAACGCGGCCAGCACGGTCCGCGATTCAGCCGGACGGTGCGCATGAGCGGCCGCGCCGCCGCCTCCGGAGCCGGGTTCCTTCACCCTGGCGTCCGTGGCCAGGTTGACGGGTAGCAGGGCGAGCGCGAGAAGCGCCACGCCGCCGAAGATGCTGCGCGAGGGTCCGCCGGACAGGCCCAGCGCAATCGGTCCGAGGATGGAGCCGATGCTGAACGCGGCATTGATGAGCTGGGACATCGTCATGCCGCGCGTCCCGAAGCCGGCGACGAACAGGCTGTTCAGGCGCACGACGTGAATGCCGAAGCCCAGGGCCAGCATGAACGCCGCAGCGAGCATGGCGGGCCAGCTCGGCGCGACGAACATGCCGCCCGCGCCGAGCATGAGCAGCCCGGTGGCGATGCCCAGCCAATGGGACGCGAGCCAGTTTGCACGCAGCACAGCCGGGATGAGAATGCCGACCAGCGCACCGCCACCGTGGGCGGTGAACACCAGGCCGGCTTCGCTGGTGTCGATGGCGAACGTCTGCTTCAACCCCGGAACCAACGGCCCGTAGAGCGCCTGGATGGCACCGAGGAAGGCGAAGGTAGCGAGGCCGTTGGCGGCGAGCAGGCGCTGGTCAGCCTGCATTTGTCATGAGGGCGTGAGCCTGGACAAGGTCATGACGGGGCGACGCACGTGCATCCGGGTAACCCTGCGCCCGAGTGCGCGCCGGCCGATCACGACGCGACGATGGCGTGCGCGACCGCGATCGGCGGTGCACCCCGCAGCGTCTGCAGGATCACGCAGTAGCGTTCGGTCAGCCTCAGCAGCGTGGCGACCTGCTCAGGCGTGGCGTCTGTGTCCAGATCGAAGCGCAAGCGGATCTGCGCAAAACCCACGGGTGCGTCTTTGGCTACCCCCAGTGTTCCCCGCACGTCCAGGTCGCCGGTGGCTGTGACCGTGCCGCTGCGCAGTTCGATAGCGAGCGCGGTTGCCACCGCCTTCAGTGTCACGCCGGCGCAGGCGACCAGCGCCTCGAGCAGCATGTCGCCGGAGCACGCGGAGATGCCGTCCCCGCCGGTGGCCGGGTGCAGCCCCGCCTCCACCATCGCCTTGCCGGTCTCCACCTTGCAGGTCACGCTCTCGTCGCCGAGCTTGCCGCGCGCGCTGAGCGTGATCACCGCCTGCTCGGGGCTCTGCGTGTAGCGCGCCTTGAGCGGCGCCTGCAGGGATCGCAGTTCGTTGGCGTCCATACGCGTTCCTTCTGGTCCTGGATGGATACTCTAACCGATGGCTCGACGTTCGATAAGCCTTGACTCGAGAGGCGTGACGGGGTGGTGTTCTCCTCCTGCCCGAGGAGGGGTGGCACGCGCAGCGTGACGGGGTGGTGGGAGAGTCTCTCCGAGCAGCGCTGGTGAATCCGCAGCACGCCGCGAGCTCATTGCTCCTCGGCGAAGCGTGCATCGCGCCAGGCCAGTGCCGCCTTGAGGCCTTGCGCGCGCGCGATGTCCATGAACTGACGCTTGTCGGGTGAGCCGTGCGACTCGATCAAGTGATCGAGTTCCAGCGCCTGCTTGAGCGCCATGTCCATGCCACGGACCTCGTAGCTGCGGTTGATCGCCTTCTTCGTGTCGCGCACCAGGCTCGGATCGATTGCCGCGATGTTGCCTGCGATCCGCAACGCAGTGTCAACGTGAGTGCCTGCCGGGACCACGCGATTCACGATGCCCAGCCGCTGCGCGGTGGCCGCATCGATGCGGTCGAGCCCCAGCAGAAGCATCTCCTTGGCTTGCTTGGGTCCCGTTAGCCACGGCAGCAGCATGGTGACGATCCCGGCGCCGAACTTGAGCTCCGGTTCTCCGAAGAGGGCATCGTCCGCCGCGATGGTGAGATCGCAGGCGAGCGCCAGCTCGAACCCGCCGGCCAGGCAAGCGCCGTGCACCGCGGCGATCGTCGGCTTGGGGCAGTGCCAGAACCGCATCGTGGTGCGAAAGTCCAGGTCCAGGATCTCTCGCCAGGCCTGCGGCCCGCTCGGGCGCCGCTCCATCTGCTCTTTCAGGTCGAAGCCGGAGGAGAACGCTCTCCCCGCTCCACTGATCACCGCGGCGCGCAGCTCGGCGTCTTCCTCGAAGGCGTCCAAGCACGCGTTCAGCTCGAGCAAGGTTTGTCGGGAAAGGGCATTCAAGCGCTCTGGTCGGCTCAACTCGATGTGCATCACCCGCTCGTGGCGCGCCACACGGATGCATTCGAACACAGGCCCGGCCATCACGGCACCTCCCGGCAAAGACGCAGGACGTTGATGCCCGATTGTGACACCGATTCGCTGATTCCGAGGACGGCCGTGTGCAGCGCACGGCGACGCGGGGAAATCCGACGAAGGCGGAGGTTAAGCGGTCACGTTGACCGAGAGCCCTACCGCACCTCCAGCGCCGTCGCCGACGAATCCGACGCTCGACGTCGTGCCCAATGCGGACATCTGCTCATACATCTTGAGGACGGCAGCGGCGATGATCAGGTCCAGGAGCGGGTTGTCTTTCTTCTCCTCGTCGTCATCGCCCAGCAGACTGATCAGAAGCGCCGCCTTCATGAGGTCCTGCTCCAGGCCGGTTGCTCCGACACCCTGTGGAAGAGCCGGACCGGAGACCAGGTAGTACGCGCCGTCGACTTTGTTCGGCGCCGCCGTTTGAGGAACTGCGGCGGCCGGCAGGGTTGCCGCCACCGGCGTGATCGATGCCGCAAACACCGGCATGGCTGGAACAATCGCCGGTCCGATCGCGCCAATTGGTGCGATGCCCATTGTCTTCCTCCCCTGACTCGGCCAATGCGAACAGGGGCTGCCCCGCTCGCCGGCCTTGCTACCTGAAGCCCACGGTCTGTCTTGTAGTTATGCGACGACATCATGGTAAAGCCGCGCGGCCCGGCTTGGAAGACGGTAAACGTCTTTTTACTTTTACTTTTTGCAAATTGATTGCAAAGTTCTCGTCGCAGAGCGCACTCGACCGCGCCAGCAGCGAATCGCAGAGGATCGCATGCCAAGCCGGGCCGCGCGCAGCTGGGCCAGTGCCGATGTATAGTCATTGCTGGTGCCGTGACTGTGAGAGGCCGCGCCGCGATGGACGCTGTGTTGCTGGAAGGTGGAAGGGTCTGGGACGGCAGCGGCCGGCCCGCGTTCCCGGCGGATGTGCTGGTGCGCGGCAATCGCATCGCTCGTGTGGGCCAACCGCCGCTGCCGGAGGTGGGTCCGGCAGTCAGGATCGACGTTTCCGGGCATACCCTCATTCCCGGCCTGGTCGACGGCCATGCGCACCTGCCGTTCGCCCACAAAGCGAGCATGGCGGACACCGGGGATATCCCGCCGGAAGAGCACACGCTGCTGACGCTCGTTCATGCGCGCACGGTGCTGGAAGCCGGCTTCACGTCCTGCCTGAGCGGCGGCTCGGCCAAGCCGCGGCTGGACATCGCCGTGCGCGATGCCATCAACGCCGGTGCGGCTCCCGGCCCGCGACTGCTGGCGGCCAGTCCGGAGCTGACCAACACCGGCAATCTCGGCGACGAACGGCGTCTGCATCTGTACCGCGAGTCGATCGCCATGGTGGTGGACGGCGTGGACGAGATGCAGCGGACCGTGCGCATGCTGATCCGCGAAGGGGTGGACACGATCAAGCTCAACGTCTCCGGGAACCAGACGATTCCCAATGCCCGCTCGCACATCACGGTCATGCGCCGCGACGAGCTGGCCACAGCCGCGCAGACCGCGCATGCGCACGGCAAGCGCGTAGCCGCCCATGTGCGCGCAGCCGCTGCGATCAAGCTGGCGCTGGAGCACGAGGTCGATATCCTGTATCACTGCGAGTATGCGGACGAAGAATGTCTCGACCTCATGGAGGCCGCACGCGACAGGATCTTCGTCGCCCCGGCGATCGGCCTGCTGCATGCCCTGATGCACGAAGCTCAGTCGTGGGGAATCACCTATCAGAATGCGATGGACGCCGGCGTGGTCACTCAGTTCGAGCACGCGCAGAGGGTCTTCCCGGAGCTGCGCAGGCGCGGGGTGCGGGTGCTGATCGGCGGCGACTACGGGTTCCCGTGGATGAGGCACGGTACCAACGCCCGCGATCTCGAGCATCTGGTGCGGTTCCTCGGCTACTCCGACGCAGAAGCGCTGGTCTGCGCGACGCGCACCGGCGCCGCGGCGATGCTGCTCGAAGGTCAGGCGGGCGAGCTGGAAGAGGGTTTTCTGGCCGATCTGCTGGTCGTCGCAGGCGAGCCGCACAACGATGTGCGCCTGCTGCAGGCGCCTGAGAACATCAAGCTCGTCATGAAGGATGGACGCATCTTCAAGAACCTGTTCGACGCGCTGCATTAGAGGGAGGCGACTCGATGTTCCAGCAACCGGTACTTTCGCTCGACGATGCCAAGCGCATCGCCGCAGCCGCTCGCGCGCAGGCGCAGAGCAATGGCTGGGCGGTGGTGATCGCCATAGTCGACGACGGCGGGCACCTCATGTACCTGGAGCGCATGGACGGGTGCCAGAAGGCCTCCAGCCGGATCGCGGAAAAGAAGGGCAGAACCGCCATCCTGTTCAAGCGGCCTACCAAAGCGATCGAGGATGTGGTCCTGGAAGGGCGCAGCGTGATGATGGGGCTGCCCGGCGCAGTTCCGCTGGAAGGCGGGGTGCCGCTGGTCAAGGACGAAGCCTTTGTCGGAGCGATCGGCGTGTCCGGCGTGCAATCCTTCCAGGACGGGGTGATCGCCCGAGCGGGCGCTGCTGCACTCTGACTCCGCGTACAAGAGAAAACGGGGAGCCGGCAGGCGGCTCCCCGGGGCACAGCCTTATTGGTCGAGGCGGATGCGGTAGTTCAGCGCATTGCCCCAGATCGGCTGGAAGGCGCAGTTGTTCGGTGTAAAGGCCCACGACAGGATCGAGCGAGCCTGGCGGGTCCCGCCGTTCATCGGCTGCACCAGCTGCAGGTTCTGGTTGGCGGCGGCGATCACCGCGAACTGCCAGGTCGGGAATTCGCCCGGGAGCGCATTGGCTAGGTGCACGCTATCGTGCCCGACCGGCTGCAGCACACCGTTGGCGTCGGCGACACAATGCAGCACGTGCTCGCGGCTGCCGGGCAGCGGGGCCCCACCGAAGCCGAAGGTCTGCTTGATTTTGACCGGACAGGCGAACTGGCGCCTTTGCGGATCGTAGCCACAGCAGCTCATCTCCTCGTAGAAGAGGCTGCCGAGCTGCGACACGATGGCACCGCACTGTCTCGCAGCCACGTAGAAGCTGGAATTCGGCGCGACCAGTGCGCTGTCTTTTGCGCAGCCTTGGTACTTCGCGTACAGATCCGCTTCCACGGCCAGCTTCTCCGCATCCGAGGCGCCGTCCATACCGCCCAGGGCTTGCGCAACCTCCTCTTTCGCCTCGGGGCCGCAGTAGGTCGTGGTTTGCTCGGGCGCTGCCACCAGCACGCTTTGCACGGGCGCTTTCACCAGCGAGGTTTGCGCGAGCGCTCCCACCGGCGAGCACAGCGCAGCCGCAGACCCCAGGGCGAGCAGGGTCATGGCAACCCGCGCGCGGGTATTGCGCAGGTAGTTCAGTAACGTCAGATCGAAAGACATGATGGATACTCCACAAAAGGTTGATACCCCGTTCGAACGCCGCGGGGTGCACGGCAGAGGCGTTTACGTGCGCTCGTGTGCGACCTGGTCGGCGAAGCGGGAAGACTTACCGGCAGGTGCTGCAAGCTCGCAGAATGTCCCTGCTGACCAGTGTGAGTGACGCGTCGCGGGCGCTCGATATTGCCGAGGACATAGGCCCCGCGCGTATGACGTCTTGCGGAGATGGCGACAGCGAACCCCGGCGGTAGCACTGCCGGAAGGCAAACAGCATCAGGCCGGGGGCGTGATTGGTGAGCGCCTGAAGGGCGCGCACTTGCGTGAAGCCGCCCAAGGCGGCGACGTCTACGCTCCTTCCCCCTGACGAGGGGAAAGGCGGGGATCGGAATCGGGGTGAGGCGCCGGCATCAGCGCAACGCATGCGCCGGCACCAGCACCCCACCCTCAGCCCTCCCCCTGAAAGGGGGAGGGAATCCACTTAGCCCGAGGGGCTAGTCGAGGGGAGCCGGCTCACGTAGCGTACGAGAAGCCGTGATGCCGCAGCGGCAGCGAGCGGACACGCTTGCCGGTGGCTGCGAAAATCGCGTTGCCTAGCGCCGGGATGACCCCGCCGATGGGCGGCTCTCCCACCCCACCCCAGAAGCCACCGCTGGGCATGATGATGCACTCGACCTGCGGCGGGGTCTCCGCCAGGCGCAGCACCGGGTAGTCCGAGAAGTTGCTCTGCACGACGCGCCCGTTCTCGATCGTGATCTCCTCGTGCATCGCCGAGCTCAGGCCCCAGATGACGCCGCCCTGCACCTGCGCCTTCACCGCGTCGTGATGGACGACATGCCCGCAGTCGATGGCCACGATCACTCGTGTCACATCGAGCGCGGAGCCGTCCTTCACCGACAGTTCTACCACCGCCGCGGTGTAGCTTCCGTAGGAGTCGACCACCGCAATCCCGCGATGTACGCCCTTGGGCGCGGGGCTCCCCCAGCCGGCGGCCTTGGCCACCGCATCGAGCACAGCCAGGTCCTTCTTGCCTTGCAGCAGGGGCCGCCGGAACTGATAGGGGTCCTTGCCCGCGGCGTGGGCCAGCTCGTCGATGAAGCACTCGCGGAAGAACGGGTTGTGGGTGTGCGCCACCGCCCGCCAGAATCCCGGCGGCACGTGCGTATTGCGCATCGCGTACTGGTTGGTGAAGTTGGGCACCGCATAGGGCGCGTCCACGAAGCAGCGCGTGTTGATGGGATCGACGCCATTCTTGATGTCGGTGGGCCGCACCGTGACGATGATCGACTGGTCGGCCTGGCGAACGTGCCACGCAGTCCAGTTGCCCTGGGCGTCGAGCCCGGCCCGCAGCTTCACCAGTGCGACCGGGCGGTAGCGGCCCTGGCGCATGTCTTCCTCGCGCGACCATTGCAGGCACACCGGCGTGCCGGGCATGGACTGTGCGATCAGCACTGCCTGCTTGGTGTACTCCTGATGTGGGCCGCGCCGACCGAAGCCGCCGCCCGCATGCATCTTGTGCACGACGGTCTGCTCGAGCGGGATGCCCGAGACCTCGGATGCCGCGGCGATCGACGCTTCACCGTTCTGCGTGCCGACCCACACTTCGACCTTGCCGTCGGTGACCAGGGCGGTGGCGGTCTGCGGTTCCATGGTCGCGTGATTCAGGTACGGGGCGTAATACTCGGCTTCGACCACTTTCGCCGCGCCGGCGATGCGCCTTGTCGAAGTCGCCGTCCTTGCGCGCGGCGGGCGCCTCCTTGGCCTCGATCCCGGTGCGCAGAAACTGCATGATCGACTCGCTCGAGACCTTGCCGTTCTCGCCCACATCCCATTCCACCGTGAGCGCCTGCAGCGCCCGGTTGGCGCGCCACCAGTTGTCGGCAACGACGGCGACCCAGTCCTCGCCCTTGACGACCTTCTTCACCCCGCGCATCGTCTTGGCCTGGGAGTCGTCGAAGCTCTTCAGCTTGCCCCCGAACACCGGGCATTGCACGACCGAGGCGTGCAGCATCCCCGGCAGGCGCACGTCGGCGGTATACAGCTGCTTGCCGGTGGTCTTGTCCGGGATGTCGAAGCGAGGCGGAGAGGTGCCGATCAGCGTCCAGTCCTTCGGCTCCTTGAGCTTGGGGCCCTTCGGGACTTCCAGATTGGACGCTGCCGCTGCGACCTTGCCGAACGTCGTCGTACGGCTGCTCGGCCGGTGGGTGATGACGCCCTTTTTCGCGCTGCATTCGGCCGCCGGCACGCCCCATCCCTGGGCAGCCGCGGCGATCAGCATCTCCCGCGCCGCGGCGCCGGCCTGGCGCACGTATTCCTGCGAGTCGCGTATCCCGCGGCTGCCGCCGGTGGACATCGACCCCCAGATCCGCCCGCGCCGCACGTGCTCGTTCACGTCGGCGTATTCCGCGCGCACGTTGCTCCAGTCGCACTCGAGCTCTTCGGCCACCAGCATCGGCAAGCCGGTGAACGTGCCCTGGCCCAGCTCGGTGCGGGCCACGCGCACCACCACGGTTTCGTCCGGCTGGATCACCAGCCAATGGGTGATCTCGGGCATCTGCGGCATGGCCTGAGCAGCCTGCGCAGAGGCCGGGAGCCGAACCCCCAGCACCAGGCCGCCGCCGAGAGCGGCCGTCTTCACCAGGAAGTCGCGGCGATCATTGCTGAACGAGGTTGTCATGTAGCCTCCCGGTTACATCGATTTCGCGGCGACGTGGATGGCTTCGCGCACCCGCACGTAGGTCCCGCAGCGACAGATATTGCTCATGGTCGCGTCGATCTGCGCGTCGGTCGGGTTGCGGTTCTCCTGCAGCAGGGCGGCGGCCGCCATGATCATTCCGCTCTGGCAGAAACCGCACTGGGGCACCTGCAGGTTGACCCACGCCTTCTGCACCGGGTGGGTGCCGTCCTTCGACAGCGCTTCGATCGTGGTGATCGCCTTGCCCTCCATCGCCGACACGGGCATCACACAGGAGCGCACCGCCTTCCCTTCCACGAGCACCGTGCACGCACCACAGGCGGCGATGCCGCAGCCGTACTTCGTTCCGGTCAAGCCCAGTTCGTCGCGCAGGACCCACAGCAAGGGCATGTCCGGCTCGACGTCGACGCTGAGCTGCTTGCCGTTTACATTGAGTGTTGCCAATTGAGTTTCTCCTCGAAAACTACAGCGGTGGTTGCCAGAGCGCTTGGTAGAAACCCGGCTCGAGGCAGTCATTCTAGTCCTGGGCCCGGAGCCCAGGGGGGTTTGACCCGCCCCCGGGCGCGACGTTCACGTTGGTGTTGCACGCGCGCGTTCCGGGAGCCAAGCGAGTACCGGTGGCCCTCGGTCACATCGGCAGGCTCGGGGTTTTCCGCCGGTTCGGCGTCCGGGGGCGCGGCCCCGCCGAGGGGATTTACCGGTATTCTTAGGGCACTGCCTCCGACCCAGGGTCAAGATCATGAACGACACCCGGCGTAGTCTGCTGATTTTGTTGTGTGCGCTGCTCGCGCCGGCGACCCGCGCCGAGGCGCCGCGCCAGATCGAGTGGAAGGACCTGGTGCCCAAATCCAGCGTGGACAATCCGTTGCCGAAGCTTACCCGCGACCAGTATTTTGCGCTCACCGACATCGCTTCGGTGCGTGACCGCCAGGCCCAGGGAGACAAGACCTTGACGGAGCTGGACTTGAGCGACGAGCGGGCCGCCACGCGCAAGCTCGGGCAGCAGGGCATCGACGTGGAAGCGCTGCTGGCGCGGCGCAAAGAGCTCAGCGAGGCCAGGCGAGCGCAGATGCGCGCGGTCAACCCCGCGCTGGACGGCACGCTGATCCGGTTGCCCGGGTACCTGCTCCCCTTGGAGTACACCGGCAAGGACGTGACCGAGTTTCTTCTCGTGCCCTGGGTCGGCGCTTGCATCCATACCCCGCCGCCGCCCCCCAACCAGATCGTCCACGTCAAGTCCGACGAGCCGGTGTCGCTCGGCGGGGGCATGTTCACGCCGGTCTGGGTGACGGGGCGGCTGTCCACGACCGGAGCGAAAAAGTCGCTGTACCTCCTGGACGGCGCCTCCGACGTCGATGTCGGCTACTCCCTTCATGCCAGCAAGGTGGAGCCCTACGAGCAGTAGCCCCGGCGCGCAAACGCATCGCAATCCTGCAGGAGGATAACAACCGTGAATCGCATGCGCCGTTCTCTCGGCATCGCCGCCGTCTGCCTCGCCCTGCCGCTGTGGGCGAGCACCGCGAACGGGCATGGCGTCACCCTCAAGGTGCACCACGGCCTGCCCGCCGATTCAGCGTTTCACACCCGGTTCCTGGTGCCGTGGGCGCAGAAGGTCGAGAAGGAATCCGGCGGCCGCATTCGGTTCCGGCTGTTCCCGGCGTTGCAGATGGGTGGAGGCGCGCCGGAGCTCTACGATCAGGTGAAGGAGGGTGTCGCCGACATCGTCTGGACCGGGGTGGGAGACACGCCGGAGCGCTTTCCGGCGGTCGAAGTGTTCGAGCTGCCGCTCGCCGCGAACAGCGCCCAGGGCTCGAGCCGGGCGCTGTGGGAGTACGTGCGCCTGAACGATCTGTCACGCAAGGAGTTCGACGGCGTGCGCCTGCTGGCTGTAGGGCGGCACGACGCGCCTCAGTTGCACATGCGCAACAAGCGCGTCCAGGCCGTCGCCGATCTCGCCGGTCTCAAGATCGGCACGCCGGCGCGCGCTGCCAGCATCTTCCTCTCTGCACTCGGCGCTACTCCGGTCGAGATACCGGCTGCGCAGACCGCGCAGGCGCTCTCGAGCGGTGCGGTGGACGGCGCACTGCTGTCCTGGGATGCGTTGACCGCGCTGGGGAGCGGTGAGCTGGTGAAGTGCCACACCCAGCTCGATCCGCAAACGCCATGGCTCTATTCGGAGGTGTTCGTGTTGGCGATGAACTCCGCAACTTACAAGAGCCTGCCGGAAGACCTGCGCAAAGTGATCGGCGCCAACAGCGGTGCCGACACCTCCGCCTGGCTGGGCAGCGTGTTCGACGCTGCCGCCACGAGCGCGCGCGAGCTCGCAGCCGAGCGCGGCGACGCGATCGACCAGCTGCCGGCGGCGGAGCTGTCCGGATGGCGCGCGCCCGCCCAGACCCTGGTCGAGGACTGGATCAAGGATCGCGACGGGCGCGGGCTGCAGGGCAGGTCGTTGGTCGAGAGCGCGCGCGCCTCGCTGGCGGAGTACGACCCGCCGAAGTGAGGCGGGGAATCGTTTGTTGGCCCTCTGGCGCAAGTGTTTGAATTGTAGCAGCAGTTGCCGGCAGGCCGTTCCGCTCTTGTGCTCTGTCGTGTACTGTCGTGTCCCCTCGTGTCCCCACAAAGTCCCCACTCGACCCCGCGCCGTCGGATGACCGCCATCGACCCTGAGGCGACGGTGACGAATGTCTCCTTTCGGGTATCCAAAACAGGACTGATTTCCGGGACACGAAAAATTATGCAATGGAGACGGATGCTTTTTGCCGAACCCTGTCGACTCTTCGACTGCGCCCAACGCGGCCAATCCCTCCCCCCGCCAGCTCGCTATCTGTGGGCGGTGCTCTTGGCGCGCATTTACGAGATTCTTCCGCTGCTGTGCCCCTACTGCGGCGGCCCAGTGCGCATCATTGCCTTCCTCACCGAGGCAGCCTCAGTCAACGCGCTGCTGACTCACTTGGGTGAGCCCACCACCCCTCCCAAATTGGCCCGCGCGCCTGGCCCCCCGCTGTGGGATCCGGTGACCGAACCCGTGCCTCGCTGGGAGGACGCCCCAGCACCCGTACCCGAGTACGGGTTCGACCAGCGCCTGAGCTGCTAACCCCCCCACCGTTTCACCCGGGTCATTCCGAGCCGGTCCACGGTCACGATGGTCCGGAATACGCACGCAGGATCAGCGGCTGGCTCTGGGTGTTCACCAGCATGAAGAAAGCGAACGCGAACAATGGGCACTTTCACTGCTGCGTGAGCGACGAGGTATTCGCCGCCGGCGAAGACGGGCAGGTCCACTTGGCGGAGGCCGCCGCAACTGACCCCAGCGGCTATCTCGCGAAATTGAGGCGCACCTGTTCAAGTGGTTGCGTGCTGTGGGCAGCTCGTGCATTCATATGATCCCATTAGGGGATAACCGCGTGACGGCACGCGCCAGTTCCCGTATGGCGTTTCTGTACTGCGTACACTCGCAACGGTAAGACCTACACACCTCATGCTGCGCTTACAGTAAGTCGTTCAGCAACGCTCCATTGTTGCTCGGGCACGTGCGTTGCGGCACACTCAGTTGCGAGTCGGGAGAAGATGGGACGAGCGACACAGCGAAAGTGATCAATTCAGCCGCCATCTCCTTCCTAGGCCCCCAGTGGTATTACACAATGCGCTAAGCGTCGCTCACCGGCTCGACTGCCGTCTGATTTCCTTGGAACTCGAGGCTTTGCGCTGGAATCACAACTTGTGTGGACGGACGAACTCGCACCGCGATTGTCGGGCACGCGAGTTGCGAATCTGTTGACGCAAATAGGCTCCGCGTAGATAACGGCTGAGTCGCGCGGCGGGAGATCCTTCGGAGTTCCGCCGCGGCCCCGGATCTCCTGCGGATTTCTGACCTCCGCATGTGCTGTCGGCATGCGCTGGATGTAAGGTTGAGGGAGTTTCGCCTTCGCGCGGAGGTGCCGAAAATGCGTGATTGCCCAAATGTTGCTCGCCGTTCGTTCGTGAAGGGCGTTGTTCTTCTGACGGGTGGCGCGACGATTCCAGTATTAGTGACGAGCATGCCGGCCTTTGGACAGGCAAAGGCCACCAAAGCAGCCATGCAGTATCAGGAAAAACCCAGCGGCAACAAGCAATGCAGTAATTGTCTTCAATTCGTTCCCGGTCAGAAGCCAAAGGACAACGGTACCTGCAAAGTCGTGGAGGGTTCCATCAGCCCCAATGCTTACTGTATCGCCTGGGTCGCAAAACCTTAGGAGAAGGCGATGACAAATGCGGCATCATCCAGTGACGATCCAAGGATAGTCACAGGCCTATTCAGAGACAGCGAGAGCGTCGAGCGCGCTTACCAACTCGTTGCTGAGCGCGGTTATGGCTCAAAGGACATCAACGTGGTCATGTCCGATGACACCCGTAGACGATACTTCTCTGATGATCGTCAAATCGATACCGAGCTGGTCAGCAAAGCAGCAGAGGGTGGCGAACTTGGCGGGCCCATCGGGGGAACCATTGGCACCATCATGCCGGCCGTGGTAGCCGCGGGCAGTCTCTTGGCGTTCCCCGCCTTGGGGTTGGTTCTGGCTGGGCCTATAGCCGTAGCACTGGCAGCCGGGGGCGCCGCTGCCCTGGCGATGGGCCTTATTGGAGCGCTTAGCGACTGGGGCATCCCGGAGGAGCGCGCCCAGCAGTACGAAGCTGGCATCCACGACGGCGGCATTCTGGTGGGAGTGAAAGCGCACTCCGAGCAGGACGCTCGGTATTTCGAGCAGCAATGGAACGCTATCGGCGGGCAGTATGTGCATTCATAAACGCGACCTGGTGCGAGTTCACGGATCTCTGCACTTTCACTGCCGCGTGATCACTGCCGCGTGATCGACGGGGTATTCGCCACCGACGAGCTGCGCGGCCCAGGCGGTATCGTAGGCCTTCATGGCGATGAAGACGATCTGGAAGTCCCGCGGCAGCCGCTGGGACTCGTGCAGGTGCACGGCCCTGGGCCGTGCGCTGAACGGATCGTGCGGACCGGTTACCGCGATGCCGTGCCGGCGGATCGCTTCCACCTGCTCGCCCCAGGCGTCGACCAGCGTCACGTCGTGCCCGGCACGCGACAGGAATGCGCCGATGTAGCTGCCGATCGCGCCGGCTCCGACAAACAGGATCTTCTTGCTCACAGGCTCCTCCTGGGTGCAGCAGTCGGCGACAATTATCGCTCGGTCTTGCTTCCGCGTTGTTTGCCGATAGCCGAGGGAGAACGGAGGGCCGCCGGGATATGAGGACGAGGCGAGCCTGCCCGTCGCGATGAATCCAAGGGCGCTTCAGGGAAGATAGGTCAACGACAGAACTTGGCCGATCACGACGCTCAGTCGGCCACCCGCTATCGACCCAGTGCGGAAGTTCATGGCCGTCCGGTATCGGGCATCTCAGGCTGGCGGTTAGTCTCAAGGGCGATCACAGCCCTGAAACCTCACGAAGCGTGAGGTTTACCTTCCGTGGCGTTTGGCATTGGACGTAGACGCCAGCGCGTCGAGGTACTTGCACATTGTCTGGATACTCGGGACGTATTATCATGCCCTTTGCCAATCCCGTGGGTTGCGGAGGTGCCGACAATGCGCTCCATGCTCCGAGTCCTTGTCACTACGGCGATCACCCTCCTCGCATGCGCCGAAGCCCATGCCACGCTGGTCAAGTGGACGCTCAACGAGGTGTCTTTTGACGACGGCGGTGCGGCGAGCGGCTTCTTCGTCGTCGACACGACGACAGGCCAACTCGCAGTCACATACGACGCCGAAACATCATCATTCGGCGGCTTCGATATCAAGACTACGGACGGCACCAAGCCCACACCCACCGTACCCACCGATGGCATTGGGCGGACCGGTGAGACTATTATCATGGGAGTGGAGTATGATCCCGGATTCAATGCTGGCGGCAATAACGATTATTCTATAGGTAACCACGGCTTCCACTTTCTTGCTGCCAGCCATTCCTTCGATTTCGAAATTTGGCTGGACACCGATGCCGATTTGCTGCATGCGACTCACGGTACGTTTCAGGTCCTTCCCGGGTCCCGGGAGGAACATGTGGACTGGATCACGGAGGACTGCGGCGAACCATATCTTGGTGTTTACCCGGGTTGCACGGCCTCTCGTGAAATTCTTCCCGGCGGCACGCTGAGCGCCACCGCGGTTCCCGAGCCATCCACGCTCGTGTTTGTAGCTCTTGCTGTGGGTATGCTGTTGGGGATCAGCCGCGGGCGGTCTGCGCTGGCCGTGCCCGGTACTCCACTCCATATGAGTAGTTGAGCGTTGAGCGCGCCAGCCGGGCGGGGCCCGTTCCCGCCTACTGAAGCTTATCTCTTGGAAGCGCCGGCGGGCGAGGCCGACTGACGCGAGGCCCGCGAGCAAGAGGATGGCGGCCAGCGCAGCAATTCGGAGAGTGTAAGACTCTCCCCAGTGCGCGAGGAAGGCGCCCGAGCGGCTGCTTTCGGGCGGTGCGATCCGGCTACCGAATGTCGCAAAGTGGCCGGCTGCCGCCAATGGGGAACTGCCGGTGTCGACCCACTGCGGTCACACGAGCAGCCCGGGAGCGGACATTCCAAACTCGACACTAGACGCACCCGCAAACACTACAAACGCTGTTTTGCGCCTCCGTTGCGCGGCGAAGTCATGCGCGGTTGAATTGCTGGTACCTGCACGCGTCAGACCACTCGTCTGATTTCGAGCTCGGATGCTCCAACCAGAATTGCATGTCCATCTCGCGATACATCGTGGCGGCGGTCGTGGGTGCTCTCGTGCCGTCTCGCGCTTGTTTGTGTGTCGGTCGAGCTTGCCGAGGCCGAAGTGACAGTGAGCGACGAGCGGGCGCATGCTCAGCGTGGTCGCGAGCGCGAAGCCCTGCTGGTACGCGTCCCCGGCCTGCTCGAACTCGGCAAGCTCGTGGGCGCGAATGTCCCCGAGCAGCTTCAAACCCCAAGCTTCCCACCCCGGCGCCTGGTGAGCTCGCGCCAGCGCCACCGCCTGCTCCGCCTGCTCCCGCGCCTGGCCTACATCACCATTGCGAACGAATAGCTGCCTAGTTCGTGACCAAGGTCGCTCCGACAACAGGCGCGCGACGAGTTCTCGGGAGGGACAAGTCTATTGCGGCGTCCCCGGCCGGCTATTTGGTCGTGACCGGCTTTACCGCGACCGCGACCGCCTCGCTGTAGGTGATGTCGACCAGATCGCCCACCTGCACTTTTTTCAGGTTCGCCGGATCGCGGGCTTTGATGGTCTGCGACCCGCCGGCCGGGCCGGTGAGGGTGACGGTGCCATTGGCGAGGTCGATCGCGGTGATGGTGGTAGTAACCGTAGTGGTGCGGCCAACAGTAGCACCCGGCGCCTCGCTTGCCGGGGCCCTGGTCATAGAATCCTGCGAGCTGACGCCAGGCGTCCCCTTACTTGCCGGCTTGACCTCCCACGCCAGCGCTTCGGTGTAGGAGACGACGACCTGGTCGCCGACCTTGACCTCATCCAGCCTCTTGACCTGGTCCGACACCGCGACCACGAGGTCCCGGCCGCTCTCGTCCCTCAGCGTAACCAGACGGTGCGGCCGGTCGATGGCCGTGACGGTCGCCCGTGCCTCGACGACGTCCTGCATCCGGCCGGAGGGTTTCTCGGTGGCGCAGCCGGCGAACAGTGCGAGGGTCATGACAGCGGCGAACAATTGCAGTCTCATGGTATTCCTCCAAGTGCTGGGTCAAGGATTGTGGGTCTGCGTTTGCCAGCCGTGAGCGCAGCAACTGTGCGTAGGTCGTCGGCCGGCACGCGCGTCGATTGACAGAACACTTTGCGCACTTACGTCAGCCGGTCGCAGCCGCGCTCCCCCGTGCTGTCCAATTACTTCGCTGGACGGCTACCGAGCCACTTCTTAGTAGAAACTCAGCATTCCACCGAGTCGCTGACATCGACAAACTGACGCGCCGCCCGGCAAGCCGTCGGATTCACCCACGAAGTCTAGCGCGCCGCGCTCGATCCCGCTTGGGCAGTCGTCCGAAGGCGTCGACCGAATATCTGCATCGTGGCATCGAGGGCCGGGCCGTTGGCTCAGCGCTTGATCGGGAAGAAGTCCACCGGCCGCATCAGGCGGTTTTCCTGGTGCTCCAGCGCACCGAGCTTCGCACTCTCTTCCACGAAGACCATCCACTCCGGGTCGGCCTGCATCGCCGCGCGCCGGCGCTCGCGATCCCCCGCGTCCTGATAGGCCCAGATATGGATGTACTGGTTGACGTTACCGGTCTCGGTCACCAGGTAGGCGAAGGGTTCGCCGAGGTGGCGTGTCTGCGGGCCCTTGCCGAGGCGCTCGTAGAGCGCGAGGTGCTTCTTGATGGTTCCGGGCCGGCAGGTATAGGTACGCACGTCGAGCAGCATGACTTTCCTCCTGGACGAATAGGGATGATCGAGTGGACCGCAGTCCGCGCACTGGAGAGTGTAATAGCATTCCCGCGCTCTCACACCGGGGACACGCTGTCCTCGCGGTTCACCCCGGCGAGATGGGGCGGCATGATGTACGCCTGCGGGCGGGCGATGGCGAAACCCTGCGCGTAGTCGACGCCGATCTCCTCCAGAATGGCAAGCGTCTGAGGAAACTCCACGCACTCCGCGATGGTTGTGATTCCCATCACGTGGCCCACCTTGTTGATCGCCTCTACCATGGCGCGGTCGATTGGATCGTCGACGATATCGCGCACGAAGGCACCATCGATCTTCAGATGGTCGACCGGCAGATGCTTGAGATACCCGAACGAGGACATGCCGCTGCCGAAATCGTCGAGCGAAAAGCCGCAACCCAGCGCCTTCAGCTCGCGAATCAGATGCGTGGCCTTGGCAAGGTTCGCGATGGCCGCAGTCTCCGTGATCTCGAAGCAGATCACGGAATGCGGGATGCGAAACGCGTCGAACTGCATCCGAACGAACGCCAGAAAGTCGTCTTCGCTCAAAGACGCGCCCGACAGATTGATCGACCATCGGTGGGTGTCGACCCGCCCTTCTCGCTCGATGATACGGGCGAACTCTGCGAAGGCGGTGGAAATCACCAGTCGATCCACGGCGGGCATGAGGTTATAGCGTTCGGCAACCGGGATGAACGCCGTGGGATCGACCAGCCGCTGGTCGTCGTCGATCATGCGCACCAGCAGTTCTTGATGGCGTTCCCCCTTGCGTGCTGCGGAAACGGCAACCATCTCCTGCGCGTACAGGCAGAAGCGCCCGTCATTCAGCGCCCGGCGCAGCCGCCCCACCCAATCCAGCTCCCCCTGCCGCGCAGCCACGTCACTGTCGGCCGGCTGGTAGACATGGATGCGATTGCGACCCTTCTTCTTCGCGACGTAACAGGCATCGTCGGCAGCGCGCATCAGTTCGAGCAGCCCGACATTGCCGTCGTCAAATCCGACCAGACCGATGCTGACGCCGATCTTGAAGACCTTCTCCTCCCACGCGAAACTGAACGCCTGGATCGTTTGCAGCAGGTCCCGCGCAATGCGCTCGGCGGGTTCGGGCGGACAGTTTTCCAGCAGCACCGCGAATTCGTCGCCACCCAGGCGCGCCACGCTGTCGCGGTTGCGAATGGCGGCCCGCAGCAGACCGGTGATCTGACGCAGCAGCTCGTCGCCGGCCGCATGCCCGCACGTGTCATTGACGACCTTGAAGTAGTCCAGGTCCAGATACAGCAGGGTGTACGGAATGGGGTCGCGCCGCGTCCTGACCAGAGCGGCGTCGAGCCGCCGCTCGAACTCTCGCCGCGTGATGAGCCCCGTGAGGGCATCGTGGCGCGCCTGACGCAGCTCCTCGCGCGCGTGGGCGAGGCTGTCGGCGGCGCGGGCGATTTCCTGCTGCAGCGTGTTGACGCTCTTTGCCATCTCCCCGACTTCGTCGCCCGAGTGCACCGTCACCGGCACCAGGTCCACACGTGCCTGAGCGGCGTCCAAGTCGCCGCGTCCCAGCGCCAGCAACGCATTCGAGAAGCTCGCCATGGCCCCCTTCGCCATGTCGGTCGCGGCCTGCGATACCTGCACCATGGCGTGGGCGAGGATGCCAGGCAGCACCAGGCCGACACTGATGCTCAGCATGGCCACGGCCACGAAGATATCCTCCAGCACGCTGACCAGTGCGCTGCTCTGATCCGGCAGGCTCGTCACTGCAAGCAGGTAGCCGGCGCCGTCGAATGCGAGCACGAGCAGCATCGCGCCGGTGAGTTTGATGTGCAGCGTGTTGGCCACCCCGGGCAAGCCTTGGCGGCGGCGGTCGCTGAACCTGCGCCAGGCGTAGAGCACCGAGCCCGAGTAGGCGAACAGCACACCGATCAATACGGTTTCCATCCCGAACTGCTGGAACCCGAGTACTGCGGAGATGGCCCACGCGGCTGCGGCGACCAGGCCCAGAGCGATCGTTCCCCGCGGCGCGCGATACGGGCGCTGGGCTTCCGGCTGGTTTTTTCGCAGCAGCCAGACTGCCACGTTGGGCAGGCAGATGCCGATGAGATAGGTGAAGTTGGCAGCCGCCACGAGCCAGATCGGATCGCCGAGCAGTAAGAACAGGATGGCCATGCCCGCCGTGAGGCAGGTGGCCACCCAAGGCACATCGGTGCGCGACCTGCGCTCCAGTGTCCGCGGAAGCAGGCCGTCCTCCGCGAGTTGCGAGATCGTGCGCGCAGCACCGGCAAGCGGCTGCAGCGTGCCGTGAAACATGTTGAACATCATGAACCAGATGGCGGCCGCCTTCGCGAAGCTGCCGAACACCGGCGCGAACGTCGGTCCCAATACCAGCATGAGATCCTTGCCTAGTTGCTCGGGACCCAGTACTCCGAGCCACACGACCGGCAGCACGATGAAATAGATGGACGCCATGACGGCGCTCGCCAGCATGGCGCGCGGCACGTTCTTGTTGGGATCGACGGTTTCGCCGACGTGGCAGGCGGCAGCCTCGAAAGCGGGTGCGGCAAAGCCGATCAGATAGAGTCCCGCCATGAAGCCGGTCAACTCGCCGAACCAACCCGGGAACGGCACCGTCAGATGAAACGTCCCCGCTTGTTGCCAATCCACCTGCCCGGCCAGCACTGGAGCCAGCGCTGAAATCAACGCAAGCGCCGCGGACGCGCTCGCGATCGGAATCGCCAGCCGGCCTGCCCACTTCACACCGCATAGATTGACCGCGGTGAAGAACAGCACCAGCGCGCACGCTATGACCGGCACCGGTACGCTGGGGAGATACCATGCGTTGATCGCGGCAGCGGAAAAGATCGCAGTCAAGCCGCAGGTGGGAACCCAGCCCCACCAGTAGCAAACACCAGTGAGGTTGGCCAATACCGGGTTATAGGGGCGGAACGCTTCGGCGCAGGTTGCGGCAATGCCGCCGACCCGCTTCGGATACATGAGAACGAGCTCGGTCCATCCCGGCGCCGCAGCCCAACCCAGGAGCAGGCCGAGAATCAGCAGCGGAACGGCTGCGCTGCCTTGGCCGGAGATCGCGCCCTGGCCGGCAAACAGAGCGGCGATGAGAAACAAGCTCTGGTTGCTGCCGCCCATGGCCAGAGCTGTGGTGGCGACCCAACCGAGCGTACGGGGATGATCTGCCTGCCTTGCGGGGGTGCCGGGGTTGGGAGGCCCAGAGCTCATAGAGGGAGTATCGGCGCAATAGTCACAAGTGAGCAACAAGTCTTTGGCTGGAAGTCAAGGAAATCTCAGCATGACAGCGCCCGTCGAGCCCTAGTCCGATCAGTGGATCGTGGAATTTGTCCGTGTGGCAAATGCGCTCAGAGGGCACCAGTTCAAGATACTCCCCGCCGAAGGAGTGGCTGTGGCCTGCGGTGAAATTCGTAAAGGACATCTTATACGTGCCGCCGACTTTGGCCTCAATATGGTGAACCTTGCCGGTCGCTGTTGAGCCCCCGCATGCCTTACGCGGCGCGGGCTACTCTAAAGAGATGGCAAGCTCCTTCACAAGCACACCATTCGTACTTAGTTCGCGTTTTATTAGCTCCGCAACTTGTTCCGGGGATCCGGAAACCGGTTCCGCTCCAGTAGACTCGTAGCTGGCCCGTACATTGGGCTCTATCAGGATGGAAGCAACCTCACTGTTCAGGAGCGTAACCAGTTCTTTCCGAAGTCCGGCGGGCCCGAGCAGAAGCATCGTGCCGTGAAACTCGACGGCAGGGTACCCCGACTCGGCGAAAGTAGGCACGTTGGGCACCGCACCATTGCGGTGGGCGCCCGCAACAGCGAGCGCCCGGACGTTGCCGGCCTTGATCTGCGGGACGGCCATGGCGGTATAGGCAAACATCGCAGATATCTGGCCGCCGATCAGATCTGGCAGGGCGAGGGCTTCACTCTTGTACGGCACATAAAGCACATCAATGCCAGCTGCTCGGCGGAAGAGCTCCGCAGGAAGATGAGCCGGACCTGCAAGTCCAGAGTGAGCAACGATCAGTGCACCTGGCTTAGACTTCGCCAGTGCGACAAACTCCTCGAGTGTTCTTCCGGGAAAGGAAGGGTGAACGATCAGAAATGGTGAGGCTCGGGAGAACATTGCAATTGGCGTAAATGAGGTAACTGGATCGTAACGAGCTGCCCTATACAGGACCGGTCCGATTGGGAAGTTAGGCGTGAAAGTGGCGAGCAGCGTATAGCCATCTGGTTTCGCATCAGCGACCAGAACCGTGCCCAGGGTCGCCCCGGCACCGGGTTTGTTCTCTACAACGAACCGCTGGCCGAGTCGCGCCGAGAGCCTTTCCGCCAAGAGGCGAGTTCGCACGTCCGCGGAGCTCCCGGCAACTGCCGGACACACAATTCGCACCGGTTTTGCTGGGTAGTTCGGCTCGGCCGCTTTCAGAACGATCGGACCGAGAAGCGGCAAGACAGCTGCCCAAACGATGCCTGCGGCAACAATCCGCCTACACATGTTTTCGGAGCGCGTGCACATCAGAGCCTCCACTGGGCCGGGAAGGGGCACAACGCCCGCGATAACCCGCCGGCCAACAGCAAGCGAAGCGCCGCTGTTGGGCGGTCGGGTTGATCGCGAAGTTAGAACTCATGATGGGAGCTGGTAGTGAACCTTCCCATCAGTGACCTTCACTGCCCCACGCGCGGTGAGTTCCTCGATTAGGTCATCGAGCTCTTCGTCACAGAGTTGATTCACGAACAGTGCCTTGATGGTACTCCGAAGGGTCTTGAGTGTGCGCGGTTTCGCTGCCCTTCGTTTTGCGAGGTTGTCGATGACTGCATCGATCTTCTGGGCGTTCGGGCCTGAATTCGGTATTTTGACCGCGGCGGACTCAGCAAGGGTTTTTGTTCGATGGCAGGAAATGCCGTTGGCCTTAAGGTGGCGGATCAGTGGATCGAAGCCAGTGTCCTTCGACACGATATGGAAGGATGAGCCAGGATGCTCGGCGGCTAGTCGGCCAATGTAGTACGCGATGTGGAAGTCGAGACCGTTGCTGCCGTTCCCGTCAATCTGGATGTACTGAGCGTCGGGCCCAAAGGTTTGCATCGCCTGAGCCATCGCGACTGGGATCTTGGCCTGGTTGCTACCAAGAAAGATCTTGATCTTGACCGGCCGCCCGCTCAAGGCCCCTAGGTTCTTGGGCTGTACGTTCTCGAAGTCGATCAGGACGAATTCCGGTTTCAAGCTTTGCGTCTCCAGGGACGGATTGAGTTCTAACGCCCGTACATACATCGTCAGTCGACGAAGTATCACTCGTCGTTTGACGAAAAAAGCGGGATAGGAAGCCTGTTTGCACGAGCTATTTCTTCGCGCGTCGCTTTGCCGCCGCTACCGCAGGAGCCGTCCGGCCAGTACACCGGTCGGCCGGTCGTCACAGGCGATCTCGCGGCCGGCGAGGAAGGTGTGCCGGTACCCGCTCGCCTTCTGCATCAGGCGCTTGCCACCGGCGGGCAGGTCGTAGACGACTTCGGGCCGGAGCAACTCGAGCTTGTCGAAGTCGATGACGTTGATATCGGCCCGGTAGCCCGGGCCAAGGACCCCACGGTCGCGCAAGCCATATGCGAGCGCGCTGTCGCGGGTCTGTTTTCCCACCAGGAGCTCGATGGGCAGTTTGCCGCCGCGCCTGCGGTCGCGGGCCCAGTGGGTGAGCAGGAAGGTAGGCGAGCTGCAGTCGCAGATGGTGCACACGTGCGCGCCGCCGTCGCCCAGCCCCATGATGGTCGCCTCGTCGGTGAGCATCTCGCGGATGACCTCGAGGCTGCCCTCGAAGTAGTTCTCGAAGGTGTGGGAGAGCAGCCGCTTGCCACCATCCTGCAGCATCGCATCGAGTGCGAAGGTCCAAGGGTCGATCCCGCGTGCACGTGCCTGGGCCGCCACGCTGTCGAGCGAGGGATTCGGCTCGTAGTCGTAGTTCTCGTCGACCACGTAGGTCATGGACAGGGCCGCGTCGATCATGCGCGCATACTCGTCGTCGGGTCGCTGCTCCACCAGGACGCGGCGCAGGTCCCCCTCACGCATCAGCCGGTCATAGCGTTGCGCCGGCGTGAGATCGCGCAGCGCCCGCCACACGGGGTGGGTGGAGAACGGGTTGGTCGATGTCTCCAGGCCCCAGGTCACGCCGATGGGGCGGCAACCGACCTGGCCGTTGACCTGGAGCCCGGCCTCGCGCGCCCGGTGGATCTGCTCGCGGGTCTCGCGCCACAGCTCGGGCGCATTGTTCACCTGCAGCAGGAGGATCGAGAGCGGCCGGCCGGAGGCTTCGGCGGTCGCGCGCAGGATCTCGAACTCGCCAGGACCGAAGTCCGAGTTGACCTCGATCACGCCGCGGCCGGCTCGCTTCATGGCGGCGGCCAGGCCGAACAGCTCGGGCTCGCGTGCCGACAGGCTCGGCGTGAAGCGGCCGTCCTTGGCTTTGTGCTTGATCGTTCGCGAGGTGCTGAAGCCCAGCGCGCCGGCGTCGAGCGCCTGCCGCAGCAGCTCGCCCATGCGCTCGATCTCGTCGCCGGTCGGCAAGGCGCCGTGGTCCGCTCCGCGCTCGCCCATCACGTAGAAGCGCAGCGCAGCGTGCGGCACCTGCGCGCCGATATCCATGATCTTGGGCACCTTGTCGAGCACGTCCAAGTACTCGGGGAAGGATTCCCAGTTGAACTTGACGCCTTCGGCGAGCACGCTGCCGGGGATGTCTTCGACCCCCTCCATGAGATTGATGAGGTAGGGCGAGTCACCCGGCCTCACCGGGGCAAACCCCACCCCGCAGTTGCCGAAGATGGCTGTGGTCACGCCGTGGCATGAAGAGGGCGTGAGGTAGGGGTCCCAGGTCGCCTGGCCGTCATAGTGGGTGTGCACGTCCACGAATCCGGGCGTAACCAGGAGGCCGCGCGCGTCAATCTCCCGGCGCCCCCGGCCGAGCCCGCTGCCGACTGCGGTAATGGTCTCGCCGTCGACTGCGATGTCGGCGCCCCGTTGGGGAACGCCGGTGCCGTCTACTACAACGCCGCTGCGGATGACAAGGTCGTGCATGGTTCGACTGCTCCTGGTGCGCAGGAAAGTTTGAGCCGCGGGACTAGGCCGGATTGGCCTGGCCCGTGCATACCGGGCGTGCTTGCCCAGGCCGGGCGGTGCAGTAGGGTACTACGCCGGCGCCGCCGAGGAGAGCGAGCCCGGCCCGAAGGGCCTTGGAAAGCCGCTCAGTCGCACTCGACCCGGTTGCGTCCGCCGCTCTTGGCACGATAGAGCGCCGCGTCTGCGCGCTGCAAGGTGTCTTGCAGAGGCTCGCTCTGACGATGCTGCGTGACGCCGATGGAAACCGTGACCTGGCGATGAGTGTCGTTGCCGATGCAGTCGTTGTGCGCCATCCGCCGGCGGATGCGCTCGGCGCATTCGCGGGCGCCCTCCAGCCCTGTCTGGGTCAGGACCAGGAGGAACTCGTCTCCACCGTAGCGGCCGATGAGGTCGATGGCGCGCAGCTCTTCGCGCGCGATGCGGGCGAAGCATTGCAGCACCAGGTCGCCGGCCGGGTGGCCGAGCGTGTCGTTGATTTCCTTGAACTGGTCGACGTCGGACAGGCACACGCACAAAGGGCCGGCGCCGCGATCGCAACGGATCTTCTCGTGGGCGAGCATGTCCAGGACCCGACCGCGGTTATGGATGCCGGTCAAGCGATCGTACCCGCTTTCTCGCAGGCGTCTGCGCAGCTCGTGGACGTATCCGCCCATGACCGAGAACCACACCAGCACCGTCGCCAGGACGACGCCGCGCAGCAGCTCGATGGGCTCGGCGTCGAGCCGCGCGGGTTGCTCCGCCAGCCTCCAGACCACGAGCCCATAGGTGCACAGGATGAACGCGCCGACCAGCAAGAGGGGGCGCGTACCGAGGCGGAACACGCCGAAGAACATGATCATCGGGTAGACCAGCATGAACACCGTGCGTGCTCCGCCCAGGTGATACAAAGCGTAGCTGACCACGCAGATCGCCGGGATCATCATCGGAACCGTCAAGCTGGGATCGCGCGCGCGCTGGTTCAGGCCGGACCGGAATGCGAAGTAGAACGCGGCGAGAGATGCCAGGGCGGCGCTGGCCACAATGGCGAAGGGGCGCAGCGCCAGCACTCCCGCAAGGACGCATACCCCGAGCAGCACGACCACCGTCAGGGAGGTGCCGGCGGCGATGAGAAAGCGGCGAAAACGAACTCCCTGTTCCAGCTCGTCGCTTGGAAACAGAGACAAACGCGCCACTGCCTACCTATGATCCATTCAACCTGTCGCCAGCCATCGCCATTACAGGCAGGAATGACTGGACAGGTTCCAGGTTCTCACGATCGAGGGAATCTTTCCTCTCCCTTTCGAGAGAGGACGGGCGGTCCGGCCGCAGCGCGGAGGCAGCCGCCGCCATAGTCCGGTAGCATTGTTTCGCGCACCCGCACGACCAACCGAGAAGGACCAGTCATGCCTGAGCAGCCCCGTCCCAGGACCCGCATCGCCCGCCACACGCAGGAGGCGATCTATGTGCGCGAGGTCGATCTGGTCGACCAGCTCATCGGCAAGATCAGCTTCACGCAGATGATGTTCTTCCAGGTCACCGGCCGCCGCCCGACCCCCGCGCAAGCGGCGCTGCTCGACGCCGTGATGGTGACGCTGATGGAGCACGGCCTCACGCCCAGCGTGATCGCTGCGCGCATGGTCTACGCCTCCGCTCCCGAAGCGCTGCAGTCGGCCGTCGCAGCCGGTCTGCTGGCGGTGGGCAGCACCTTCGTCGGCAGCATGGAAAACGCCGTCACGCTGCTCGATGAAGTCCTGGGTGCGGAGGAGGGCGAGCAGGCGCGCGCCGTGGCGATCGCCAGGCGCTACCGGGAAAGCCGGCAACCGCTGCCCGGCTTCGGCCACCGCCTGCACAAGCCGGACGATCCGCGCTCCGCCCGCTTGATCGCGCTGGCTCGCGAGCACGCAGTGCCGGGCAACTACTTGCGTGCGCTGGAAACGCTGTCGAGGGCGATCGACGAAGTCTACGGCCGCCACATCACCATCAACGCCACCGGCGCCATCGCCGCGGTGCTGGGTGAGATCGGCTTCCCGCAGGAGGTGATGCGCGGCGTGGCGGTGGTCAGCCGCGCCGCCGGGCTGGTAGGGCACATCCTCGAGGAGCGCCGCGAGCCTGCCGCGCGCTTCATCTGGGAGCTGGCAGAGCACGAGGTGCCGTACGAGCCTGGAGACGATTGAGGAGACTCGGATCTACCCCGGACTCCGAATCCGGGGGGTGTCAGCGCAGAGGGGGCGGCAGGGCCGGCGAAGCGTCGCCGGCGGGGAGCTCCCATTGCCGCATCTCCCGGAAGAACTCCGGCATGAAGGCGATCTCGTAGCCGTAGAAGCCCGCGCTGTTGGAGCCGCGCCACTTCACCTGCTTCCAGTCCTGATACTTCTCGTAGGCGATCCAGATCCACCAGGGCGCGGTGTCGTACCACTGCGGGTGCTCCAGGCCGCCGGCAGCGTAGAGCCGGTACAGGTAGGCGAGCGGGAACATCTGGAAGTTGTCGAAGAAGCCCCCGCAGGAATCGGTCTGCGTCTCCGCGTAGCGGAAGCACTGGCGATTCGCATTCCATCCGTACTTGACCACGTAGTTCATCGTCTGCAGCATCATCTCTTTGACCAGCGCCCCATCGGCGTAGCCATAGTCCTTGTCGTACTCGTAGAAGGTGATCAGCGCGGACAAGAGATGGCCGGCGAACCAGGGGTTGGTGCCGTTGCTCCCCGCCGAGCAGTTGTCGCACTTGGGGCGCATAGCCCACCAGCCCGTGCCCTGTCGCCAGTCGTTCCTGCCCACCGCCACGCCATTGACGAGGTGATCGCCGGGCCGCTGCCACCATTCGATCAGGTGGCGCGCGATCTGTGCTGCGCCCTGCAGGTACCTCGGATCGCCGGTTCCGCGATAGGCTTCGAGCAAGACGAACAGCGGCCACGCGAAATCCCGCTCTGCTTCCGCATAGTGCGGGTCGGGCAGCGGCGTGGGGAAGAACACCGGAGCTGCGCGCAGCGCCGAGGTCGTCCGGATCAGCGGAAACAGTGTTTGGGTTGGAAATACGCTGTTGCGTCCAGACATGTCGGCTGCCTCCCTTTCTGCATTCCGGGTTCCGCAGCGTGGCCCCGGAATGACGAGCTGAGGTTTGTCACGGTGCTCCGGACAGTGCTCCGGGCGCGGGTCACGGTGACCTCGGCTTCCTCTGCGAACCTCTGCGTCCTCTGCGGCTAGATGTAGGCTCTAGACGCAGTAGCACAACCTCAGCGAGGCCGATCGCCGGCGAGCGTGATGCGATGCATGACGCGGCGATAGCCGTGATAGTCGTTCACCGGGTTGTGCAGCGCGCAGCGGTTGTCCCAGAAGGCAATCGACCCGACCGCCCACTGGAACCGGCAGGTGAGCTCCGGCCGCACCTGGTGCTGGAACAGATAGTCGAGCAAAGGCGCGCTCTCCTCCTCGGTCATGTCCTTGAAGCGCGCGGTGTGGGCGACGTTGACGTACAACGCCTTGCGGCCGGTCTCGGGATGGGTGCGCACGACCGGATGCTCGGCAAGATACTCCGCGCGGGCGTCGTCGCGGGCATCGGTTCGCAAGCGATCCTCTCGGGTCTTGGTCACGTCGGCCTTGGCCGAGCTGTTCACTCCCGTCAGGCGGTCGAGCAGCCGGCGCATGCCGCAGGACAGGGCATCATACGCGAGATACTGGTTGGCGAAGAGGGTGTCCCCGCCCGCCGGCGGCACCTCGCGCGCGAGCAGCATGGACCCCATGGGTGGCGCCTCGAGGTAGGCCGTGTCGGAGTGCCAGATGCCGCCGAAGTTGGTGCGCTCGTGCTCCAGCTTCATCACCTGGATGATCTCAGGGTAGTCCGCAATGCCCTTGACGAACGGATACTCCACCGGCCGGCCCATGCTGCGGGCGAAGGCCAGGAACTGGGCGGGGGTGAGGTCCTGGCCGCGAAAGAAGATCACCAGGTGTTCGAGCAATGCACGGCGGATCTCGGCCACGCTGTCCGCGGACAGGGGCCCGGACAGATCGACTCCTTGAATCTCCCCGCCCAGCGCGCCGGCTATTCTCCTCACTTCCACGTCTGCTCCCCGATCTGGCCGCCCCTGAAGACCGGTCGGCGCGTTACCCTTGCTACGCTAACGGGTGCGCAGCGACTGCGCAACAGGCCGCCGGGCGGCGGAATCAGCCAGGATTGCACCCCGATGCGGCGAGCAGCACGTGGCGGCCGCCGCACCAAGGACGTGCGCACCGCATCCCGGGTGTTCGTCGATGGTGCGCGTCGATCCTGCGGGAAGGAGAAGGAGGCGGTACGGGCGCGCACCGGTCGCCTCCATTGCGCAGCGTTATCCGAAGGTTGTGGCGACCGCGGCGTGCACCAGGCGGTTGCATGCGCGCTCCGCATGCTTCTTGCGAAGGCACCTAGGTGCCCTTCACAGCGATCTTCGACCCACCGCCATGGACATGCCTGTCCCGGGAACGTCCCCCGAGACCGCTGCCGAGGACGAGCGTACCGGCCTCGGCAAGGAGGCGCTCAAGCGCGCCTTTCTGGACAACCTCTTCTACATGCAGGGCAAGTTCCCGGCGCTGGCGACCAAGCGCGACTACTACCTGGCGCTGGCCTACGTGGTGCGCGACCGCCTGCTGCAGCGCTGGGTCAGCACCGCCGCGGCCTACACCAAGCAGCGCTCGCGCACGGTCGCCTATCTGTCGGCCGAGTTCCTGATCGGCCCGCATCTGGGCAACAACCTGATCAACCTCGGCATCTACGACGCAGGTGCAGCAGGCGATCGCCGAGCTGGGCCTGGACTTCGACGAGCTGCTGCAGCAGGAGGAGGAGCCGGGGCTGGGCAACGGCGGGCTCGGGCGGCTGGCCGCGTGCTTCCTCGATTCGCTGGCCACGCTGCAGATCCCCACGCTGGGCTACGGCATCCGCTACGAGTTCGGCATCTTCGAGCAGGAGATCGTCGACGGCTGGCAGGTGGAGCGCACCGACAAGTGGCTGCGCTACGGCACGCCCTGGGACATCGCGCGGCCGGAGTGGGCGGTGGAGGTGAAGTTCGGCGGGCGCACCGAGCACTACACGCGACGAGCAGGGCCGACTGCGCGTGCGCTGGATGCCCGAGCGCGTGGTGATGGGCGTGCCCTACGACACGCCGATCCTCGGCTATCGCACCAACACCGCCAACACCCTGCGCCTGTGGCGCGCCGAGGCGCCCGAGTCGTTCGACTTCGCGGTGTTCAACCGCGGCGACTACTACGGCGCGGTGAACAAGAAGATCGTCTCGGAGAACCTCACCAAGGTCCTCTACCCCAACGACGAGGCGATCCAGGGCAAGGAGCTGCGGCTGGAGCAGCAGTACTTCTTCGTGTCCTGCTCGCTGCAGGACATGCTGCGCATCATGCGCGGGCAGAAGATCCCGCTCGAGCGCTTCCACGAGAAGTTCGCCGTGCAGCTGAACGACACCCATCCGGCCATCGCGGTGGCGGAGCTGATGCGCCTGCTGGTCGACGAGCAGGGCATGGACTGGGAGCAGGCCTGGGACATCACGCGCCAGCACCTTCGGCTACACCAACCACACGCTGATGCCCGAGGCGCTGGAGCGCTGGCCGCTGGCGATGTTCGCGCAAGCTGCTGCCGCGGCACCTGGAGATCATCTACGAGATCAACGCGCGCTTCCTCGACGAGGTGCGCATCCGCTTCTGGGGCGACGAGGCGCGCGTCGCGCGGCTGTCGCTGATCGACGAGCACGGCGAGCGCTACGTGCGCATGGCCAATCTCGCCTGTGTCGGCAGCCACGCCATCAACGGCGTGGCGCGAGCTGCATTCGGAGCTGCTGAAGCAGGACGTGCTGCAGGACTTCCACGCGCTGTGGCCGGAGAAGCTTCAGCAACAAGACCAACGGCGTCACCCCGCGGCGCTGGATGGCGCTCGCCAATCCGCGGCTCGCACGCCTGATCAGCGACGCGATCGGCGAGAGCTGGCTCACCGACCTCGATCAGCTGGCGGGGCTGGAAGCCGCTCGGCCGAGGATGCCGGCTTTCCGCGAGGCCTGGCGCGCGGTGAAGCGCGCGAACAAGGAGGAGTTCGCGGCCTTTGCGCGCCGCGCACCGGGCGCGACCGCTCGACCCGCAATCGATGTTCGACGTGCAGGTCAAGCGCATCCACGAGTACAAGCGCCAGCACCTGAACATCCTGCACGTCATCGCGCCACTACGTCCGGCTGAAGTCCGGCGCCGACGGCGGACGCGCCGCCGCGCACGTTCGTCTTCGGCGGCAAGGCGGCGCCCGGCTACTACCTGGCCAAGCTCATCATCAAGCTGATCAACTCGGTGGGCGAGGTGCTCGAGCGCGATCCTGCCGCGCGCGAGCGCATGCGCGTGCGTGTTCCTGCCCAACTACAACGTGAGCAGCGGACAGCGCGTCTACCCCGCCGCCGATCTGTCCGAGCAGATCTCCACCGCGGGCAAGGAAGCTTCGGGCACCGGCAACATGAAGTTCTCGCTCAACGGGGCGCTGACCATCGGCACGCTGGACGGCGCCAACATCGAGATCCGCGAGGAGGTGGGCGCGGAGAACTTCTTCCTGTTCGGTCTGACCGCCCAGGAAGTAGCCGGCCTCAAGGCGCAGGGCTACCGCCCGCGCGACTACTATCATGCCGACCCGGAGCTGCGTGAGGTGATCGACCTGATCCGCTCGGGGTTCTTCTCACGCGGCGACGCCGAGCTGTTCCGCCCGCTGATCGGACAACCTGCTGTACAGCGATCCGTACCTGGTGCTCGCCGACTTCCGCGCCTATGTCGACTGCCAGCAGCGCGTGAGCGCGGCGTACCACGACCACGAGCGACTGGGCGCGCATGTCGATCATCAACTGCGCGCGCAGCGGCAAGTTCTCCTCCGACCGCACGATCCGCGAGTATTGCCGCGACATCTGGCACGTCCACCCCGTGCCGGTCGACCTGCTGTCGCAGGACGACGTCAAGGCCGGGTTCCTGCAGTAGGGCGAAAGGATCGACGGCAAGAGCGTTCACCGCCAAGGACGCAAAGGACGCTAAGGAAAGCCTAGAACAGATTGGACGGCGTACCGGTGTGCCTGCCAGTAGCCGGTCGATGCTGGAGTGTCCGGTCCAAATCCGCGGCGGCGTCGATACGCCGGGAGCCCCTTTACAGTCTTCCTTGGCGTCCTTTGCGTCCTTGGCGGTGAGATCTTGCTCTAGGGTGTAACCAGAAACTCCTCGATTCGAGCTCGCAGGTCCTCCGGGATGGGCACGGCGACCTGGCGGTCGAGGTCCATGAAGACGATGGTCTGCACGATCCTGAGGTGGTCCGCGCCATCCTTCTGGCCACGGTACTCGAGCTGCACCGAGGCCCGTCCAGCCTTGAGCACCCGCAGCTCCCAGTGCAGGATGTCGCCGATCGTCAGGGGCCTGGCGAAGTCGCATTGGATGTTGACGGTCGGCGTCCCGATGCGCCGATTGCGGACCATCTCGGGCAGCGACCTGCCCACACCGTCGCGGAACCAGTCCTCCATGACCGCATGCTGGAGATCGAAGAACTCCGGGTAGTAAACGATGCCTGCCGGGTCGCAGTGCGAGAAGCGGACGAGCTGGTCGACGCTGAAGACTTTGGTCATGATCGGGCGGATGAATCGCAGGCCGCCATTCTAAAGGGGAGCGTCCCGCGGCGCCCGGCTCGGCCTTGACCATGGCTTTGCCTCCGCCACTGGTCGAACCGCGCCTCCCACCGAAGGCACCCTCCCTTGCGTCCGCAGGACGCGGGGGAGGGCGCGCTGAAGCGTGGAGCAGGGGCCCCGTTCGACGGGGATGCGACCGCGGAGGCGCGCGTCGCCCGCGACACTGGAACTCTGCTGGACCCAGATCTTTCGGAGCGGGTGGGAGGGGGCAAGCATCCCCACCTTCCCCCGCAAGCGGGGGAAGGCAGCGTGCTGCGGCTGAATCGGTTGTTGTCGGCATCCAGCGGTTCGGGCTCCTCGGCTTTACCCGCGTCCCGGGCTGCGCCAGAATCCCGCTACATCAACAGGGGGAGGCGGCAGATGGCAAAGCATCGCAACGAGCCGAAGCTGGTCCGGCCGGACGACATCGACCCGCATCACGACTGGACGCGGCCGATCCAGGCCCCCGGCCATACCCAGGTCGATTTCGAGGAGCGGATCGACTTTCGCCGGCTCCACGACTACCGGCTCGCACGCGTGCGCGCTGCGCTCGCCCCGTCCGGGCTGGGGGCGCTGCTGTGCTTCGACCAGCACAACATCCGCTACACCACCAGCACCGTGATCGGGGAATGGGCCCGCGACAAGCTGACCCGTTATTCGCTGCTGACCGGAAACGGCGATCCCTACATCTGGGACTTCGGCTCCGCGGCCAAGCACCATCGCCTGCGCGCGCCCTGGCTGCACCAGGATCATTGCCGCGCGGGGCTGCTGGGCATGCGCGGCGCGGTGGGCAGCGACCTGGCGCTGTTTCGCGAGGCCGCGGAGGAGATCAAGGCCATTCTGCAGGCCGAGGGAGTGGCGGACATGCCGCTCGGGCTGGACGTGGTCGAACCGCCGATGCTGTTCGAGCTGCAGCGGCTGGGTATCGAGGTGCGCGACGGCCAGCAGGTCATGCTGCAGGCGCGCGAGGTCAAGAGCATCGACGAGATCACGCTGCTCAACATGGCGGCCGCCATGGTGGACGGGGTGTACCAGGACATCGCCGAAGCGCTCAAGCCCGGGGTGCGCGAGAGCCAGATCGTGGCCATGGCGACCGCGCGCCTGTACGAGATGGGATCGGACTGCGTCGAGGCCATCAACTCGATTTCCGGGGAGCGCTGCTCGCCGCATCCGCACAACTTCACCGACCGCCTGATCCGCCCCGGCGACCAGGCCTTCTTCGACGTCATCCAGTCCTTCATGGGCTATCGCACCTGCTACTACCGCACTTTCAGCGTTGGTCGCGCCACCGAGCCGCAGCGCACCGCGTACCGCAAGGCACGCGAATGGATGGATCGCGCCATCGACCTGATCAAGCCGGGCATGGGCAGCGACAAGATCGCGGGAGCCTTCCCGCGCGCCGAGGAGATCGGCTTCGCCAGCGAGATGGACGCGTTCGGATTGAACTTCTGCCACGGCCTGGGGCTCGGGCTGCACGAGCGGCCCGTGATCAGCCGGCTCAACTCTTACCGCGAGCCCATCGAGTTGAAGGTGGGGATGGTGTTCGCCGTGGAGACCTATTGCCCGGCCACCGATGGGTTCTCCGCGGCGCGCATCGAAGAGGAAGTAGTGCTCACGCCCAAAGGGCCGCAGATCATCTCGCTGTACCCGGCCGAGGAGCTACCGATCGCCAACCCCTACTGACCCGGCGTCATTGGCCGGGCCGCAGCTCCGGCGAACCCGCAGCTACTCCACCGCCTGCAGGCGCAGTCGCCGGGCCGCTTCTTCGCGGCGTACGTCGTCGATCTCGCGCACCACGCTGTCCAGATCGACCGCCTTCTCACTGCGCTCGAACCGGCCAGTGAGCTGCGCTTCCGGGTGCAGGGTCCCGGCCTGAAACAACCCCCAGATCTCCTTGCCATACTCCGTGGCAAGAAGCTCGGGCGCGAAACGGCCGAAGTAGCTACGCAGGTTGGCCACGTCGCGTTCCAGCATGCTCGCCGCGTGGTTGTTGCCCGCTGCATCCACCGCTTGCGGCAGGTCGATGATCACCGGGCCATCGCTGCCGGCCAGGATGTTGTATTCGCTCAGATCGCCGTGCACTACACCGGCGCAAAGCATGCGCACGACCTCGATGATCAAGCGCTGATGGAACGTTCTCGCCAGCGACGGGCTGAGCTCCAGGTCGCCGAGCCGGGGGGCGGCGCCGCCCTCAGCGTCGGTGACGAGTTCCATCAACAACACGCCTTCATGGAAGTTGTAGGGCCTGGGGACGCGCACGCCAGCGGCGGCAAGGCGGTACAGTGCGTCCACTTCGGCGCTTTGCCAGGCCCTCTCCTGCGCTTGCCGCCCGAACCGTGTGCCTTTGGCCATGGCGCGGGCCTGCCGGCTGTTCTTGGTCTTGCGGTTCTCCGTATAGTCCACGGCCTGACGAAAGCTGCGCTTGTGCGCCTCCTTGTACACCTTGGCGCAGCGCGTCTCATCTCCACAGCGCACGACGAAGACCGTGGCTTCCTTTCCGCTCATCAGCTGGCGCACCACGCCGTCGATGAGCCCATCTTCGATCAGCGGTTCAAGCCTCTTAGGTACTTTCATGGTCGCGATTCTGCCGGGTTTGGATGGGTTGGTCGAATGCACGCCGCGTGCCTGGGCCGCCTTTCTGTTTGACCCCTCTCCCCAACCCTCTCCCACAAGGGGAGAGGGAGTCTTGTACGATAGGCCGGTCGAGGGCCACGCGCGCCTCCGCGGTCGCATCCCCAAGGGGCCCCTGCTCCGCGCTCCGGCGCGCCCTCTCCCACAAGGGGAGAGGGAGTATTCGGTGGTGACTACGGAAATCGCTGTTACAGATCACCGGGACCCGTCTTCTCGGACGCGCTCGCGTCATCACGCTGCCTCGCCGCCGAGCGCGGCGATCAAATCGGGCAGGAAGTGCCCGAGCTGCCCGGTCATCAACGCGAAGTCCGCATCGAGCTGCTCCTCCTGCGAGTCCTGATCCGCACCTGCTTCCGACTTCACCGCGTCGAGGAAGACGAGCTTCCTCACCTCGAGCTTGTCGGTGAGGACGAAGGAGAGGCGGTCCTGCCAGGTCAGCGCCAGCCGGCTGGGCTGCTTGCCCTGGGCGATGTGGTTGCGGATCTCCTGGATGTCGAGGGGATGGCGCGCGTAGCGAACGGTCGATTTCTCATCCTGCTGCGAGCGCAGCTCGCAGTCCTGATCGACCGTGAATCCGCGCGGGGCGTCGCCGGTGAGCAGCCACTCAGTCATGGCGGCGGCGGGCGAGACCTGGGTCTGCAGCGGCGTGACGGGGAACTCGTCCAGCGACCGGCGCAGCGACTCGACGATCTCCTCCAGCTTCTTCGGGCTGGCGGCGTCGATCGCCAGCCAGCCGGCCACCGGCTCGATCCACGCGAAGGTGGCGCGGTAGCGGCTGAAAGCGCGCGGCAGCAGCTCGCCGATCGTGTCCTCCTTGAGATCGCGCAGCTCCTTGCGGCCGAGCTTGCGCCCGACCTTGGCCTCCAGTTCGGCGGCGCGCTCCTTCACGGTCTGGCGGATCACCGAGGCCGGCAGCAGCTTTTGCTCCACGCCCAGTGCGATCAGCCACTGGCGGCTCAGCGCGTGGACCAGCTGGTCGTCGCCGCGCGGCGGGATCCAGCCGCGCGATTCCAGCGCGAAGCTTCCGGCGGGCTGAAACGAGTGCTGCTTGAGTTGCGCCGCCAGGTCCGCGGCGGTCAGGTTCCAGTTTTCCGGGACGCGGAATAGCTGCAGGTTCTTGAACCACATTTCTTTCTAAGGCGTCAATCCAACTCTAGCCGCAGAGGCGCGGAGGCTCGCAGAGGAAACCCAACAGCATTCACCACGAAGTCTGCCCCGGACCCGGATCCGGGACACGAAGGAACACAAAGGCGGTTCGCAGATTTGTTGGCGCCTCAGCGATGCAGGGAAGAGACCCGCTTGAAACACAAGAGGAGCACAGAGGACTCCGGAACGGCGTTCGTCGCGCCATGACTGCGGCGCAAGCTCCCTCCCTTGCGTCCGCAGGACGCGGGGGAGGGCTGGGGAGGGGGCAGGCTGCTGCAGGTGTTTGCCCCCATCCCGGCCTTCCCCCGCCGGCGGGGGAAGGAGCAAGACGATGATCCTGATTCCTGCTCCTCTCTGCGCCTCCGCGCCTCTGCGGTTCAAGGGTTAGGCAGTGGATCAGCAGACTAACCGGCAGTCTCGAGCGCCAGCCCGGCATGCTCGCGCTGCACGTGGAAGCGGATGTCCGGCCACATCTCCTGCACGACCTTCATCTCGTGCTTCGAAGCGGTGAGCACCGCCGGCGCATCGGCCGCATCGAGCGCCACGCGGCCGGCGTTGCCCTCCAGGAAGCGGTCGAGCTTGACGGAATCGTCGGCCGACACCCAGCGCGCGCACGTGTAGGGCGCCGGGCTCACGCGCGCTTCCACGCCGTATTCGTGCTTGAGCCGGTGCGCCGCGACCTCGAACTGCAGTGCGCCCACCGCGCCCAGCAGCATGGTCGGGCTGCGCATGGGGCGGAACACCTGGATGGCGCCCTCCTCGCCGAGCTGCATCAGGCCCGTGCGCAGCTGCTTGGCGCGCAGCGGATTGAGCACCTCGATGAAGCGGAAGATCTCCGGCGCGAAAAACGGCAGCCCGGTGAACTGCAGAGGCTCGCCCTCGGTGAGGGTGTCGCCGAGCTGCAGGCCGCCGTGCGTGGGGATGCCGATGATGTCCCCCGCGTAGGCCTCGTCGAGCAGCTCGCGGCGCTGGGACAGGAAGGACACCACGTTGTTGGGACGGAAGTCCTTGCCGGTGCGCTGTACGCGCAGCCGCATGCCGCGCTCGAAGTGTCCGGAGCACACGCGCACGAACACGACGCGATCGCGATGGGCCGGATCCATATTCGCCTGGATCTTGAACACCACGCCGGAGAAGTGTTCGCGATCGGGCGCGACCGGCCCCTGCAATGCGATGCGCGGGCGCGGCGGCGGCGCGATGTCCACCAGCGAGTCGAGCATCTCCTTCACGCCGAAGTTGTTGATGGCGGAGCCGAAGAACACCGGAGTCTGCCGGCCGGCGAGGAACTCCTCGCGCGAGAACGCCGGGGTGGCGGCCCGCACCAGCTCGATGTCGTGCCGTGCCTGCCGCATCGCTGCGCCGAAGCGCGCGTCGAGCGAGGGATGGTCGATGCCCTGGATCACCTCTTCCTTGCCGTCGAGCCGGTCCTCGCCGGGCTTGAACACGCGGATGCAATCCTCGCGCAGGTCGTACACGCCGTGAAAGGACTTGCCCATGCCGATGGGCCAGGAGAAGGGCACGGCCGACATGCCCAGCACGCGCTCGATCTCGTCGATCAGATCCACCGGCTCGCGCACTTCCCGGTCGAGCTTGTTGAGGAAGGTGATGATGGGCGTTCCGCGCGAGCGGCACACCTCGAGCAGCCGCAAGGTCTGCTCCTCCACCCCGTTCACGGCGTCGATCACCATGAGGGCCGAGTCCACCGCCGTGAGCACGCGGTAGGTGTCCTCCGAGAAGTCCTGGTGGCCGGGCGTGTCGAGCAGATTGATGACTTTGTCGCGGTACTCGATCTGCATCACCGAGCTCGCCACCGAGATGCCGCGCTGCTTCTCGATCTCCATCCAGTCGGAGGTGGCGTGGCGGGAAGCCTTGCGCGCCTTGACGCTGCCGGCGATCTGGATGGCGCCGGCGAACAGCAGCAGCTTCTCCGTGAGCGTGGTCTTGCCCGCGTCCGGGTGCGAGATGATGGCGAAGGTGCGCCGCTGCGCCACGCGCTCGGAGAGCACTGCCTGGGGAAGATCGGTCATGGGAAGCTGCGGGCGGCGGCTGCGCCGTGGGCGGAAAGCGAAAAACCGCGCATTGTACCCGGTCGGGGCGGAGGCTCAAAGGTCGAGTGAGGAGCCATCTAACCGAGTCCTGCATTGGCGCGGTCTGCGGCCGGAGGTCGGCGTCCTCTGCCTGCCAGGCAACGCGGCCGTGGACCCCGCCTGGGGCTATACTTCGCGGCCCCCGCAGCCACTCCGCCACGTGCTGCCAACCCCGCTCCAGACCCGCGCACCGGCCCGATCGGGATGTTCGACTCGGGTGTCGGCGGCCTGAGTGTGTGGCGTGAGATCGTCGACCAGCTCCCCGTGAGGGCACGGCCTACTTCGCCGACCAGGCCCACGTGCCCTATGGGCCGCGCTCGCAGGATCAGATCCGGGACTTCTGCGACGCCATCGCGCGCTTCCTGCTCGGGCAGGCGTGCAAGGCGATCGTGGTCGCCTGCAACACCGCCTCGGCGGCCGCTCTGAAGCACCTGCGCGAGACGTTTCCACAGGTGCCGATCATCGGCATGGAGCCTGCGGTGAAGCCGGCCGCGGCAACCACGCGCACCCGGGTGGTCGGCATCATGGCCACGCCGGCCACGTTCCAGGGCCGGCTGTTCCAGGCTACCGCCGGGCGGGTGGCCGGCGACATCCGGCTCGTGAACCAGGTGTGCGATGGCCTGGCGGAACTGGTGGAGGCCGGGAATCTGGACGGTGCGCACACCGATGCCCTCCTGCGCGGCGTCCTCGCCCCCATCCTCGCGGCCAACGCGGACACCATCGTGCTGGCCTGCACACACTATCCGTTCGTGATCGAGGCGATCCGGCGCATCGCCGGCGCGCACGTGAACGTGATCGACCCGGCCCCAGCCATCGCACGGCATCTGGGCAGCGTGCTGAGGATGCACGGTCTGCTTGCGGACCGTGCCGGCGAAGTCGCGGCACCGCTTCTTCACCAGCGGCAGCGCACACCGGGTTCGAAGCCGCGCTCGCGCGGCTGACCGGCCGCAGCGGGCAGGTGAGCGAGGTGCGGTGGGAGCAGGGCCGGGTGCTGTGTTGACACCCATGAACCTCCCCGCACGGAGCGCGGACAACGGCTCCCTCTCCCTTGATGGGAGCGGGCGGGGGAGAGGGTGAGAACACGCCAGCCGGCGCCCCCTCTCCCTGGCCCTCTCCCGCGAGGGGAGAGGGATGTCGTCGCCCGCACGGTCGAGGGCCACGCGCGCCTTCGCGGTCGCATCCCCGCACGGCGGGGCCCCTGCTCCGCGCTCCAGCGCGCCTCTCCCGCGAGGGGAGAGGGGACTGGAGGAGGCGCTGGTTCATGGGCTCGATTCGTGGCGCGCACGCCTCATGGGGTCTCTCCCGCGAGGGGAGAGGGAGCACTCCGCGGTAGTTCCGAAATGGCTGCTGCAGTCCACTAGCTTAGCTAGCGCTCTCGCAAGCGCCACTCCTCTTACTTCCCGACGTAGGCGATCGCGTCGATCTCCACCAGGATGCCTGGCAGCTGGCTGCCCACGGTCGTGCGCGTCGGCTTGGGATCCGGGAAGTAGCTCGCGTACACGCGGTTGTAGCGCTCGAACAGCGAGAGGTCGCTCAGGTGCGCCGCCACCTTCACGACATCCGCCATGCTCGCGCCGCCGGCGGCCAGAATCGCCTTGATGTTCTCCAGGACACGGGTGGTCTGCTCCTCGATGGTAGTGCCGACCACCTTGCCGGTCTGCGGGTCCAGGGGTCCCTGGCCCGACACGAACACGAAGTCGCCTGCGCGCAACCCCTGAGAGTAAGCGCCGATGGGTGCCGCGGCCGATGGGGCGGAGATCTGCTGCTTGGGCATGACGAAGTCCTCCTCAAGGTAAGGTGACGGTGGTGCGGAGGATACAGCGGACCAACAGGTGCTACAGCGGATAGCCGCGCCCGGCGTAGTCGAACCCTTCCAGCTGGGCCCGCTCCAGATCGCGCGGCAGCGGCGCGGCGAGGTAGGCGCGGATTTCGCGGATCAGGCCGCAGTCGCGGTCGAACTCGACCCACTCGGTGCCGCGCACCAGCGGATTGCGGCCGCGCGTGAAGTTGCTCCACTCGATCACTGCGCGTCCCGCAGCGGCATCCAGCAGCAACGCATCGATGGTCCAGCGTGCGCCCGCCTTCTGCACGACCTGTTTCCAGCTTTCGGCGATCGCGTCTGCCCCACGGAACGGCCCTCCTGGCATACCGGGCGGGAAGTAGTGCACCGCATCGGGCGTGAAACAGTCCGCCATCTTGCCGACGTCCGCCTCATTGCAGCCGGCGTAGTAGCGGCGGATGACTTCCTCCATCTGTACGGCGGTGAGCATTGCGACCATCCTCGTGGCACTCGTCGGGTCAGGCGCCAGGCGCGAGGCGCGAGATCTAGAACCTCGTGCCTCGTGCCTCGCGCCTATTCTTTGGGGCTACGCCCGCAGATAGCTGTCTTCGCCCTTCAGCCAGTCCTCGCGCGGGGGCGTGAAGATGTCGTAGGCGACCAGCTTCTCCACGGCTTCGGCACGATGCACGACGTTGGCTGGGATGAAGATCATCTCGCCGGGGCCGACCTCCACGGTCCTGCCCTCCAGATGGAAGCGCCACTTGCCGCTCATCACCCAGGTCACCTGCTCGTTGTCGTGAGAATGGGCCGGCACCTCATAGCCCTGGGCCACCTCGGTCAGCCCGATCATCACCTTGCCGTCCCAGGCGATCTTGCGCAGGAAACTCTCGTTGACCCGCTCGTACGGGATCTCATCCCACTTGATGTGTTTCATCGCATTGGTCTTGCTGGTGGATGGGCAGCGCACAGGCTACACCGTCTCGCGGGATCCTTCCACACCCTGCCAGCTGCCGCCAGCCGCAGTGGCACAGAAGGGCGCGGGCGAAGCCGAAACCAGATTCGAACCGCCAAGGCGCCAAGGAAGGGCCATATTGGCCGCCAAGGCGCCACCACGCCAAGCAAACCGCAGCCCCCTTCGGGTTCTTCCTGTTGAATGCGGTCCCGTTTTCCTCTGCGTCCTCTGCGCTTCTGCGGTTGCTGTCGGGATAGGGGCAGGAAGGCAGGGAAGTTCGCGTATCATGTCCCGATGACCACCGCCCAACAGCCCCTGGTCGAGATCCGCGACCTGCACTACGCCTATGGCGATCGGCAAGTGCTCAAGGGCCTGAACCTCGACATCCCGCGTGGCAAGCTGGTCGCGATTCTGGGCACCAGCGGCTCGGGGAAGACGACACTGCTGCGGCTGCTTGGCGGCCAGCTGCGCCCGGCGCGAGGCTACGTCAAGGTGAACGGGCAGGTGGTGCACGAGCTGAACACGCCCCGGCTGTACGCCCTGCGTCGGCAGATGGGGATGATGTTCCAGGCCGGCGGTCTGTTCAGCGACCTGTCGGTCTACGAGAACATCGCCTTCCCGATGCGCGAGCACACGACACTGCCGGAGTCCATGATCCGCGACCTCGTGCTGATGAAGCTCGATGCGGTGGGCTTGCGCGGGGCACATAACCTCGCGACCGGCGAGCTCTCCGGTGGGATGGCGCGGCGCGTGGCCCTGGCCCGCGCCATCGCGCTCGACCCGATGCTGATCATGTACGACGAGCCGATCGCCGGCCTGGACCCGATTTCGCTGAACGCCATCGCGCAGCTCATTCGCACCCTCAACGATGCCCTCGGCTCGACGAGCATCGTGGTGACCTACGACGTGTCCGAGTCGCTCAAGGTCGTCGACTACGCCTTCTTCATCTCGGATGGCGTGGTGGTCGGCGAGGGCACGCCGCAGGAAATCACCGAGGCGGACAACGCCTTCGTGCACCAGTTCGTCAACGCCGAGCCGGATGGCCCGGTGGCCTTCGACTATCCGGCGCCGCCGCTGGAAGCGGACCTCGAGCTCGTGCCCGGCCCATAACGGTGCGAGCCGACACATGGTCCGTCCATCCGGGGCACTGCCTGGACAAATTCATGAGGGACTGGGGAGCCGACCGACTTGGTGCGTCAGCGTAGGCGCGCGCCGCCTTTGGCCTTGGCCCTACGCGCTGCGCGCCATACAGCCTTCTCTATCGGCGCGACCTCCTGAAATGCCCGGGAGATGGAGTCAGCGGCGGGCCGCGGGCGTCCCGAACCGCTTTCTGACCTGGTTCCAGATCTCGACATGCTCGACGTGGATCGTGCGATTGGCTTTGCCATGAGCGACCAGCCTCGGAGAGAACTCTCGGGTATTGTCGTAGAAGTGCCACCGGTGCGCCAGCGGCCGATAGAGCGATGTGATCGGCGTTGACGAACTCCGTTACACCGAGAGTCTCCTGCAGCAGGACCGGCGCGGTCGTGGTCTTGCCGGCGCCGTTCGGGCCCGCGATCACGATGACATGAGGGTCCACCTCAGCCCGCCTGCTTGCCCCACGAATCGCGCAGCGTCACCGCGCGATTGAATACCGGCGCGCCGGGCTTCGAGTCGACGCGGTCGGCGACGAAGTAGCCGTGGCGCTCGAACTGGAAGCGCTCTTCCGGCCTGCGCCTGCTGCAGCGCGGGCTCGAGGTACGCGGTGATGATCTTCTTCGCGTCCGGGTTGATGTCGTCCAGGAAGTTGCGCTCGCCGGCGCCCGGGTGCGGCACCCTGAACAGCCGGTCGTAGAGCCGCACCTCCGCCCGGTAAGCGCCCTTCGCGCACACCCAGTGAATGTTGCCCTTCACCTTGTACTTGTCCGCGCCGGGCGTGCCCGACTTGGAATCGGGGTAGTACTCGCAGTGCACGGCGACGAGATTGCCGCCCGCATCGCGCTGCGCAGCCCGTGCACTTCACGACGAAGCCGTAGCGCAGCCGCACCTCGTTGCCGGGAAACAGCCGGAAGTAGCCCTTGGGCGGGGTCTCCGTGAAGTCCTCGCGCTCGATCCACAGCTCGCGCGAGAAAGGCAGCGCGCGCTTGCCCCAGTCGGGCTTCTGCGGATGGTTCGGCGCCTCGCGTCGTCTCGGTCTGCCCTGCCGGATAGTTGTCGATGATGAGCTTGACCGGATCGAGCACGGCGATGCGCCGCGGCGCGCGCTCGTTCAGGTCGTCGCGCATCGCGTCCTCGAGCACCGAGTAGTCGATCCACGAGTCGGCCTTGGACACGCCGATGCGCTCGGCGAACAGGCGAAAGCCCTCCGGCGTGTAGCCGCGCCGGCGCGCGCCCACCAGGGTGGGCATGCGCGGATCGTCCCAGCCTTCCACGTGCCCTTCCTCGACCAGCTGGATCAGCTTGCGCTTGGACAGCACCACGTAGGTGAGATTGAGCCGCGCGAACTCGTACTGCTGCGGCAGCGGCTGGCTGCAGACAACGCCGAAGTCGGCCAGCCGCTCGTTGAGCCAGTTGTAGAGCGGCCGGTGGTCCTCGAACTCCAGCGTGCACATGCGAGTGGGTGATGTTCTCCAGCGCGTCCGACACGCCGTGCGTGAAGTCGTAGCTCGGGTAGATGCACCACTTGTCGCCGGTGCGGTGATGGTGCGCATGGCGGATGCGGTAGGCCACCGGGTCGCGCAGATTGATGTTGGGCGAGGTCATGTCGATCTTCAGCGCGCAGCACGTGCGCGCCGTCCGGGAACTCGCCGGCCCGCATGCGCCGGAACAGATCGAGGTTCTCCGCCACCGGCCGGTCGCGGTACGGGCTGTTGCGTCCCGGCTCGGTCAGCGTGCCGCGCGTGCTCGCGCATCTCCTCCGCGCTCAGGCTGTCGACGTAGGCCAGTGCCGTGCTCGATCAACGCCTCGGCGAACTGGTACAGGTAGTCGAAGTAGTCCGACGCGTAGTACAGGTGCGGTCCCCAGTCGAAGCCCAGCCAGTGCACCGCGTCGAGGATCGAATCGACGTACTCCGTCTCCTCCGTCACCGGGTTGGTGTCGTCGAAGCGCAGGTGGCACACGCCGCCGTAGTCGCGCGCCAGCGCCGAAGTTGAGGCAGATCGACTTGGCGTGGCCGATGTGCAGATAGCCGTTGGGCTCGGGCGGAAAGCGCGTGCGGATCCGCGCCGGGATCCTTCGGCGCGCCGGCCTGCATCGGCGGCGGTGCCGGGCTTGCCGCGCCCAGGTGCGCGAGGCGTACTTGCCGCTGGCGAGGTCCGCCTCGACGATGTTGCGGATGAAGTTGGTGACGTGACCTTCGCCGCTGGGCGGAGGTGCCTTGGAAGCTGCGGAGTTGGGCATCAGGCGCGGGGACTCAGGCGGCGGGCGCCGCGAATGGGCGATTCTACTGCACTGCAGGTAGCCAAGGTGGTCGTGATAGCGGACGGCACGGTATGATGCGCGCCCATGCGCCTGCACATCTTCTCAGACCTGCACCTCGAGTTCGCTCCGCTCGAACCGCCCGATACGGGCGCCGACGTGGTCGTCCTGGCGGGCGACATCCACGTGCAGACGCGCGGAGTGGGGTGGGCCGCGGAGACCTTCCGCCGGCCGGTGATCTACGTCCCCGGCAACCACGAGTACTACGGCGGGCACTTCAAGAACACGCTCGCCAAGATGCGGGAGCGGGCCGGCGATACGCAAGTGCACGTGCTGGACCGCGACGAGGTGGTCATCGACGGCGTGCGCTTCCTCGGCGCAACCCTGTGGACCGACTTCTCGGCTACCGGCGACCTGGTGCTCGCGGCGCTCGAGGCGCGGCAGCGCATGACCGACTACCGCCGCATCCGCGCGGGCAACTACCGGCGCCTGCGCCCTTCGGACGTCGTGGAGGACCACCGCGACGCGGTGACTTTCCTGCGCGTGAAGCTGGCCGAGCCCTTCGCGGGCCGGACCGTGGTGGTGACGCATCACGCGCCGTCGACCCGCTCGATCGCCGAGCGGTTCCGAGACGACATGGGGCACCTGAACGCTGCCTATGTCAACCAGCTCGAAGAGCTGCTCGGCCCGCCCGTAGGCCTGTGGGTGCATGGGCACACTCACACTTCCTTCGACTACCATCTGCTCGGCACCCGCGTGTTGTGCAATCCGCGCGGCTACATTCCCTACGAACCAAATCCGGATTTCGACCCCGGCTGCGTGGTCGAGGTCTAGCCCGGATATTTCACCAGACCACCCCCGTTGGCTTGGAGATCCACAACAGCAGCCAATCGCGGACTGCGAGCGCGTGCAGTTTGGACGTCGGGGTTGCGCGGATTCTGGCGGGTCTGCGCGTCGCAGCGTGGAGGAGGGGCGCCAGCCTCGACTGGAGATTCGACCGTGGAGAAAACGCTGCAATCCGTTCGCTCATTTCCGGTCACCCGAGCCCTCGCATGGACGCTCGCCGCGGCAATGCTGGAAGCGACGCCTGCGGCTGCGATCATGGCCGGCACCGCTTCCGGCAATCAACCGGATACCCCTGCGAACCGGGTGGACGCCAATACCACCGCCTCGACCTGGGCCGGAGTCGGCAGCCTCAGCGTGGGCGGCGGTGCCTACAGCGCGGTGGCCATCGGGCCACGCTATGTGCTCACCGCCGCCCACGTCGCCAGTGGCGCCAAGCCCGCCAACGTGACGTTCAACATCAACTACGGCGGCAGCCTCGCTTACCAAATTCCAGCCGCGGCAGTGTTTGTACATCCGGCATTCTCCTCCTTCAACGACCCCGACCCGCAGCACGACATCGCCATCATCGAGCTCGCGCAGGCGATTCCTGCGGGTGTGCCGATCTACCCGCTGCATTTTGGTGGCGTCGCTGCGGGCACCACGCTCGTGATGGTCGGCTACGGCGCCAGCGGGGAGGGCGACGTGGGAGTCAGCGTCGGCGGGGGCCCGGCGGTCAAGCGCGTAGGCAGCAACAGCGCGGACGTCTTCACACCCGATGCGGACGGGTCCGGACGCAATGCGCTGTTCACGTTCGACTTCGACGGCGGCGGGGCGAGCAATTTCCTCGGCGGTCCCACGCTGGGCAACCGCATCGAGACCGGCCTCGCCTCGGGCGACTCCGGCAGCCCCAGCTTCACCTTCACGGGTGGGAAGTGGAAGGTCGCCGGAATCAACACCTTCATCTTCCCCTTCTCCGGCGGGGCCACCGCGCTCAGCACGTTTGGCTCCGGTGGCGGGGGCAACCTGGTGTGGCCCTATCAGGCCTGGATCGAGAGCATTCTCGGTCGACCCGCCAACGAGCAGGTCCCTGTGCTGCCGGCGTGGGGCGTGGTGTTCCTCGGTCTGGCCCTTGTGGCGGTCGCGGCCCAACGGCACGCTGCGCGCCGGCCTTTCGACCGCTAATCGCGCTCACCATGGGCAGCATCTTCGTCAGCTACCGGCGCGAAGGCGGCTCTGGCTTCGCCGGGCGGATCGAAGCAGATCTTCAGCGCCGCTTCGGGCAAGTCGAGGTGTTCCGCGACGTGGACGACCTCACTTCAGGGGAGGACTTCGTCCACGGGCTGGAGCGCGCGCTGCAGAACTGCCGTGTCTTGATCGTCGTCGTCAGCAAGAGCTGGTTGACAGCCACTGGCGCGGACGGAGGCCGGCGGCTCGACGATCCGCGCGACTTCGTGCGGCAAGAGATCGGCGCTGCACTTCGTCGCGACGTGCAAGTGATTCCGGTCCTGGTGGAAGGGGCGAGCATGCCCTCGGATGCAGAGCTCCCGGATGAGCTCAAGGCGCTGGCCCGCCGGCAAGCGCACGAGCTCGCCGATTCGCGCTGGGACTACGACATCGGACGGCTCGCCGACAGCATCGAGGCAACGCTGGGTGCTGGCGCCCGACGTGGCCCCCGCGCCCGAAGAAGCCGCTTCGTGCTGGCGAGCGCGGCGGTGGCGGTTGTCGCCGCCGCCGGGGCCGCGGGCTGGGTCTATCTGTCGCGTCCCCCGGATCTGGACGGCACCTGGGACTTGCCCAACGGCAGCTACTGGATCGTCGACCAGGCGGGGCGCGACCTGACCATCCAGGAAGTCCACTACGAATCCGGCGAGGTCTGGAAGAAGGGCCGCGGCTCGATCGACGGCGACGCGGTCGACTTCAAGCTCGACCTGGTTTTTCAGGCGGGCTACTCCACCGAGGGGAGGCTGCGCATCAGCGGGCAAGGCCGGCGCCTTACCGGAACGGCAATCACCCGGCCTCGCAACATCCAGGACGATGTCATCCTGAGCAAGCGGTGAGGTCAGCCCGGATATTTCACCAGACCACCCCCGTTCGCTCGGAGATCCACAACAGCAGCCAATCGTGGACCGCGAGCGTTGCGTGCAGTTTGGAGCTCGGGGTTACGCGGATTCTGGCGGGTCCTGATGAAATATCCGGGCCACGCCGCGGTCGGGGCGCCGGTACAAGCCGGGCGCTGCGCCTGAACCTCGCTGCGCCGGCCCTGGGCTTTCCGGGCAGCCGCGGGGCCGCTCACAGTACCGGCCTTGCCGTGGCGGCTGCGATCGTATTCGGTCGCAGCGCGCTTTGCGGCCGGAGCCTGCCGCACCCCACGCCATTCACACGCTCACCATCCGCCGGTCCGGGTCGCCGATTGACCGGGCGCCGGCCTGCGCCCGGGCGACAGGAGTACGCAGCGCAGCCGGCTTGCCGACTGCCGAAGTACCGCCAAAGGCCACGAAAATGTCAACGCAATATCGGCACCGCCCTTGCTTGCCATGTGGTTGGATGGGGTGGCGGTTTCCCGTGCTGGATGTGCAAGATCGGTCTGCGCCGATCCCGGCATTGCGCGCCGGGTGCCGGAAGTATCGCGCGGCGATACCTCCGGGTGCAGGGCGCGGCACCTCCGTCACGGGGATGGAGGGCCGTCGAGGACTTGCATAGTCTGCCTGCACAGTTCGAGAGGATCCTCGGAGGTATCCATGCCGATCTCATACAGGGCGCTTCGCCTCGTCGCTACGGGCCGGGCCCTCACGTTCGACATGACGCTCGGTCGGTGCGCACACGCCGCGCCGGGCGGCCCGCCCGCCATCGGAATGGATGCAGGCTGCGTACGGCTGCGCAACTTGGCTCGACTGCCGTGGCCAGGCTGACCGAGCTCACTGCGGGCTTCTGCATCTACCCCGGCGGCGCGGCCGTCAGGGGCGCCGGGTTTGCGCCGATGCGATTTCCGGCCCGCGCCTGGCTGATCGAAACGGCGGCCGGGCCTGTGCTCTGGGACACCGGGTACTCGGAGGCCTTTCTTCATGCCACGCAGCGTTCGGTCTATGGCTTGCATGCGCTGATCGCTCCGGTCACATTCGATTCAACGCAGGGAGCGGCGCAGCAGCTGCGCAAGCACGGGCTGCCGCCACGCGAGATCAGAACACTGGTGGCGTCGCATCTCCATGCGGACCACTATGCCGGGATGCGCGATTTTCCGGATGCCGCGCTGGTGTGCTCCCGCGAGGCCTGGAGCCACGTCCGCGGGTTGTGGGGACTGCAGGCGGTGGCCGCTGCGTTCATCCCCGAGTTGCTGCCCACGGACATCGCGGCGCGGCTCACCTTCGTCGAGCACTTTCCCGAGCGGGCGCTTCCCGCCACGCTCGCGCCGTTCACCCACGCTTGGGACCTGTCCGGAACTGGGGAAGTGCTGGCCGTCCCGCTGCCCGGTCACGCCCGCGGACACCTGGGCGCCTTCGTGGCCACAGACGCGGGCTGGGTCCTGCTGGCATCCGATGCGGCCTTGTCGATGCAGAGCATCGCGAATCCCGCGCTGAACCGACTGGCGGCGCTGAGCGTTTTCGTCCAGCACCACCGCAGCGCCCACCGCGCGACGCTCGATCGGCTGGCTGTGTTGCATGCCGGCGGACAAGTGGCGATCCGGCTCACCCACGAGGCGGCCGAATGAGCATGTGGGCACCCCATCATCGGCACCGGCTCACGCGGCATCGGTGTACGGCCCTGATCGTGCTGTGGCTCCTCCTGCGGGCGCAGCCGGCCGCGCCTGAGTCCCTCGAGGCAGATGGGTTGGCGCTGCCGCTGCGTTGCGTCCTCGGGGAGACCTGTTGGGTGGCCAACTACGTGGACGTAGATGCGACGCCCGATGCCAGGGACTTTCGCTGCCGGCCGCGCACGTACGACGGGCATGACGGGGTGGATATCGCGATTCGCGATCTGGGCGTCATGCGGGCAGGAGTGCCCGTGGTGGCGAGCGCCGCGGGAGTAGTGCGTAGCATCCGGGATGGCGTGGAGGATGTGCCGGCGACCGATGCGGCCTCGCGGGCGCGAGTCGCCGCGCGGGAATGTGGAAACGGCGTGCTCATCCAGCATGACGACGAATGGGAGACCCAGTATTGCCACCTCCGCCGCGGGAGCGTGCGGGTGAAACCCGGCGACCGGGTGGCCCGCGGCACCCCGATAGGACTGGTCGGGCTCTCCGGTGCAACCGAGTTTCCTCACCTGCACTTGGCGGTCAGGCACAGGGGAATCGCGATCGATCCCTTCACGGGGCGAGCAGGAACCGCCGGTTGCGGGCTCGCGGGCGCGCCGCTGTGGCGAGCCGACCAGCCGGTTCCCTACGAAGAGGTGGCGCTCTACAACGCGGGGTTTGCCGGAGGGGAGCCGGACATCGACCGTATCCGACGAGGCGAGCCCGGCGAGGCACCGTTGCGTGCGACGTCGCCGGCCTTGGTGCTCTGGGTGGATATGCTGGGTGTGCAGGCCGGGGACACCGTTCGCATCACCATCACGGGGCCCAACGGTGAGCAGGTCATGCAGCAGGAGCAGAGGATAGACCGGGCACAGGCGAGGCGTTTCGTGTTCGCAGGACGGCGCAACGCGGCGGGCCGCTGGCCAGCGGGCCTCTACCGCGGTGAGGTGGTGCTCAGGCGGCCCGCGCAGGGCTCGGTTCTGGAGCGCCGCATCACCCGCACGGTGACGATCGAGGACGCGCTCGAGCCAGTCCCTCGCCCGATCCCGGGCGGAGCGCGCGCCGCCCGGTGTAGTATGGATCCCGCTTCGAAGCCGCGGAGTGCCGCGTCGCAGCGGCGGCGCTTTCGCTCGAGATCGACGCTGCGCCATCGTGGGAGGAGGTACGCAATGAAATCAAGATCTGTCCTGGCTGCTTTCGCATCCACACTGTCCTTCGCAGCCGCTGCGGCTGACGGGGTGCCGGGGTTCCGCGGCAGCGACCACATCGGGGTTACCGTGCCCGATCTGGATCAAGCGGTGAAGTTCTTCGTGGAAGTCATGGGGTGCGAGGCGTTCTTCAAGATGGGGCCGTTCAAGGCCGATGACGACTGGATGGCGGTGCATCTGGGCGTGCATCCGCGGGCGGAGATCCCGCAGATGCAGCTGGTGCGCTGCGGCTACGGCACCAATCTGGAGCTGCTGCAGTACCAGTCGCCCGACCAGGATCCGGCCATCCCCAAGAACAGCGATCTGGGCGGCTATCACGTCGCGTTCTACGTCGACGACATGGACAAGGCCGTGGGCTATCTCAAGAGCAAGGGCCTGAAGTTTCTCGGCGAGCCCACGGTGATGACGGCGGGGCCGAGCGCAGGCGAGACCTGGGGCTACTTCCTGTCGCCCTGGGGCATGAACCTCGAGCTGGTCAGCTACCCCAAGGGCAAGGCGTACGAAAAGCAATACAAGACCAGGCTATGGAGCGCCAAGGACCCGGCCAAGTGACGGGCCGGGCCGGCGGCTACGACGCCGCTTGGTGTGAGCAGGGACCGGCTGACGGCGTGGGTCGCAGCGCTGCTCCTTCTCGGAGCGGGCGCGGCGGCCCGCGCCCATATTCCATCCGGGCTACGATCTGCGGGTCGTGCATTTCGTGCGCATGCAAGACGGACTGCACGCCTACTACCGGCTCACGCTGCCGCTCGTGGTGGCCAACCGGCTCGGCGCGAAGCGTGCCGACGGCAACTACGAGCCCGCGCCCTTCACCGTGCTGCGCATCGAGAGCCGCCACGGCTTCTACTATCCCGATGCACCGCGCATCCGTGCCGAGCCGCTGGCGCTGGGCGGGTTCATCGCCGACGGTCACCGTCTCGAGGCGAACGCCCTGGCACGCGAAGCGCAAGTGTTATCGGTGCGTGCCTATCCCAAGGGCTCGGTCCCGCCGTTCAACACGCTCGAGGAGGCGCAAGCGGCGACCGCACCCGGGCCCGGCTATCCGCCCGATGCGCCGGAAGTGGACGCGGCATACGTTGTGGTGGATGCCCATCTGCTCTATCCGCCGGCGGCGGCCGCCTCCGCGTTTCGCTTGAGCAGCACGCTTGACAACCGGGTGCTCGGTCAGCCCGAGGTGCAGAACATCTTTGTCGATCACGCCGACGGCCGCAGCGTCGTGTATCGGGCGAGCGGCCTGCTGCGGGAGCCGCTGATGCTCAACCCGTCGGCATGGGAGGCCGCCACGACTTTCACCCGGGCGGGTATCGAGCACATCGCCGGGGGCGCCGACCATCTGTTGTTCGTGCTGTGCCTTGCGCTGGGAACGCCGACTCTGGCGCTGCTGGCATGGCGGGTCACGGGGTTCACGCTCGGGCATTGCGTTACGCTGGTCGCCGGGTTCTTTGGCTACGTCCCGCAGGCGGCGTGGTTCGTTCCGGCGGTGGAAACCGCCGTAGCCGGCTCCATCGCACTGGTCGCGGCGGCTGCGCTGCGCACTGCGGGCGGGGCGCCACTGCTGGTGTTGACGGCAGCCGTGGGACTGGTGCACGGCCTGGGATTCTCCTTCGCGTTGCGGCAGATGCTGCAGCTCGACGGACCGCATCTCGCGGTCAGCCTGGGCGCATTCAATGTCGGCGTGGAACTGGGGCAGATCGGGTTCGCGCTCGGCGTGTGGGTCCTGATCGCCTGGATGGCGAGTCGCGCAGCGCAATGGCACAAGCCGGTGCGCGTGTCGATCGCGTGCGCCTGCATTGCGATCGCAGGGCTGTGGATGATCGAGCGTGGCGCCCCGCTCTTCACGACCGCGACCTGACCGCTTGCATGGCCGTGTGCGGGTGCCGGCGGGATCGGCCACTCCTCGATTGGTACGCCCAACACCAAGATCCCGCCGCACTCGCATCCTGACATGCGCTCGTGCTTCGTGCACTCGGGGACTTTCTACTTCGCCTACGGCGCGACGCGGGACGAGGCGCTGTTGCAGGCCTTGCCGGCCGGCAGTCACTACACCGAGCCGGCGGGGATGAACCACTTCGCCGAGACCCGCGACGAGCCGGCGATCGCCGAGTGCACGGCGATGGGGCCGACCGGTACAACCTTCGTCAACCCCGCCGACGATCCGCGCCGGCAGTAGCGGCGAGGCGGACCCAGTGCTTGCCGCTTCGGGGGTGTGCGCATCATCGTCATCGGCGCGCTGCGGCAGTGGTTCTGCGTCCGCAGCATCGGCGTCGCGCACAGCGCCACCGCCGCATCTTGATGTTCAGATGAAAGCGCTCAGCGTACGCTGTCCCGGAGCGCCTGTGCGGCGGGGCCGAATCTCGTGAGCCACAGCGCGTGAGCCTCGCGATGCAAGCTCCCTGACGCCAGCGCCGAACGGGTCGCGTTGGCCGGCGGATTGACCGCCGAGCCGGACAAGCCGAAGAAGGCGACGGCACGCGCTCTATCGCCCCCTCGCTCGAATGGGCCGAAGCGCATGGCGCTGCGGGCCTGGTATCACGCTTCCTGGCCGTAGTCCGCGCTGGCCGCCAGCGTCATCGCACCGCTGCGCGACGGATCGCTGGAGGCGACTTGCGGGCAACGCACGCACGCCGCCTTGCCCTCTTGCCGCCACCAGCGGCAGTCGGAGCGGATGGCGCAGGGCTTGAGCTTCTCCACGGCGACGGGCGCGAGCTGCACGGTCTTCGCGACCAGCCGGCAGCGCTTGGTGTCGCCTTCCCAGTGGCGGCAGCCGCCCTGGATGCAGCCCGCGGCGAAGCGGAACACCTCGCCCGGCGACACCGGTGCAGCCATCGCGAGCAGCTCGTCGGTGACCGGTACTGCCGGGATCAAGGGCACCATGTCCGGCGCGTCGGCGGAGCCGGTGACGATGCCGAACGCGACCGCGTCCGGATAGTGTGGGGGCACACTGGGGCACATCAGGACGCGGTCGCTCGCCATGGTCGACCTCAGAAGGCGACTTTGCCCGCGGCAATGCCGGCGTCGAGCCTCTCGTTCACCCCGATCGGCTCCGCCACGACACCGACCTGCACCTGGCTGGGCAGCTTGAGGAATTCCCAGATGCCGTACCAGGTCGGGTCCTTGATGTACGAAAAGCCGCCGCCCCCGCCGCCCGCCACGCTGGCGGTCTGCTCGACGGTCAACTCCACACCCGCGGCCGCGCGCGCAGCCACGGCGCGATCGACTGCCAGGCTGGTCAGTGCTTTCAGGTTCTGCTTGTTCATGATATATGTCCTCTCGAGTGATGCCGGATTCCGCGACTGGTGTACGACGTTCGCTGCGGATCCGGCAGTGCGCGAACGCTCGAAGAGCGATTCGGCGCCCTCGTGAAATCCAGTCTATGCAGCGGTGCCGGCCGGTTGGAGTAAGCGTTGGCCCTATGACGAAGGTTGGAGGCGGCGGTGCACGCCGCGCGCGACGCGCGCCCCTTGACTACTGGCGTGAACCGTGCGGCGCTGCGCCGGGGCCGGTTTGTCCGATCTGTGGCGCGCCGGTCGTGCCGGGCAAGGGCTCTGTGCCACGGCGGGGAGGGTCAGCGTGAAGACCCTCGAGCAGCAGATGGCGTTCTACATCCAATATCATCGCGACGCGCGCAACACGCTGACGCACTTCGTCGGCGTGCCTCTCATCGTCTTCTCCCTGCTGATTCCGATGAGCTGGCTCGGGCTCGACATAGCGAGCGTGCGGATCACGCTCGCACACTTGTTCCTGGTTTTGGTGCTGGGGTACTACCTTGCGCTGGACGCGGCGATCGCACTGGCCCTGGCCGTCGTTGCGGCGGCCCTGCTGTGGGCGGCGCAGTTAACCGCCGGCCTCGGGTACACAACGGGTTGGATGGTATTCGCGGCCGCCTTCGCCGGCGGCTGGGCCCTGCAGCTCCTGGGACACTACTACGAGGGCAAGCGGCCGGCGCTGGTCGACAACATCTGGCAGCTCTTCGTGGCGCCGCTGTTTCTGATGCTCGAGGTCTTCGCCATACTGGGATGGAAGCGCGATCTGCTGCGCCGGGCGCAGCAGCGCGATAGCGTTCGACCCAGCTGATCTGGAGGGGCTGCGCACGCCCGCGGATCCGGCGTTGCGGATCCGCGGACGGCCATCACTACGACGACACCCGGCGCTATGTCCATTCGATCGAGTGGCTGAGTGCCGCGGACCGGAGGAAGGTCCTCGAAGACAACCCGCGCAGATCTATCCCAGGCTCAAGCGCGGGTGGTCATGGCTCAGTTGATCTCGCGCGCAGGCGTGGCCGTCAGCGTAGCCGCGAGCGCCCCGATCAGCTCCGGCATGTCGAAGGCATCCTCTCCAGCGTAGACCCGCCATTGCCGGATCTGCGCTGGCGGGTTTGCAGACGCGACGCTGGCCGGCCGGGTCAGCCCCGAGATCTCGAAGTCGGGGACGCTGGCCCTGCCGTTGCCCGTCACGAAGATTGGACGCTGCGTGCCCTGGGCGGTGATCAGGAACCGGATCGTCTGACTATTGGAGGCCAGGCGCTCGATGTCGGTCAGGTTGTTCGGCACGTAGATGGCGTCGTAGTCCTGCGGCTTGACCTGGTCCAGATACCAGGTGACGGTGGCAAGGCGTCGCTCGCCCGCGTAGTCCAGTGTCGTGAGCAGCTCGCGCGGGGGCACGAAGCCGGCCAGACCGACCATCGGCGCCCCCTCGACCGGCCGCGGCGCGAGGATGTGCACTCGCGCGCCTCGATTCATGAAGTAGTCGCGCGTGAGCTCCAGCTCGAAGGCGCTGGCGCCGTCGCTCGCTACGATCGCGATGCGCTTGCTCTCGAACTCGGTCGAGTCTCCCACCGGTTGCATCAAAAAGCGCAGCAGGTCGCCGTGTGCCGCGCTGGGTGTGTGGATGGCGCTCTCCAATACGTTGCTGGGCGCAAGATCGCTGGCACTCGACTGCGCGGGGATAACGCTGGCGGCAAGCAATGCGGCCGCGATCGATAGGTGACTAGATAGCTTCATGGCGGTTCTCCTGAAACAAATCGGTAAGGCACTCGCACGTCGCGGCACACTTTGGGCAGCGCCAGCGGTATGCCTTTGGAGTGCTATTGTTCGGCTTGCGCGGGAATCTCTCCAATCGTTTGTACTGATGATCGACATCAGCGCAGCTGATCCTCAGAGCTTCAACTGACGTTCGCGCAAGGTGTCGAGCCTGGCGTTGTCGTTGGCGCCGCGCACGAGACGCTTCACGCGTCTCGCATGCGGGCCATGCAACGACCTCAATTGCTAGCGCTGTCCGACGGTGCGCGGCCGATCCGTGTGTCGCTCAGGCGCCCTTCCGGGTTGCCGAGTTGGATCGCGTACACACTATCGCGGCCGTAACGCTGTAGCCCCGTCGCGTCTGCGGTCACCGGGCTCGATGGCCTCGACGACGCCGTTGCGTACACGCTGTCGCGGCCAAAGCGGGGCTCGGCTGCGCTCTGCGCCCCGAGGCCTGCCTGGCGAGTCGCTTGCCTGGGATCCGCGTAGACACTGTCGCGCCCGTATTGCTGTTGCTGCGCGAATGCGGCTGTGGCCGACGCGGCGAGCGCGATTGCGACGGCTAGATTGCGAATGTTGTGTTTCATCGTTGCTCCTTTGCTGCGGTTGCTCTGCCAAGAGCGGCTGGGAATGAATATAGGGGTTATTGCACCGCACCACAAGCGCCTCTCATGCATAGCTGTTATGCCCGGATACGCACAACTCCACAGGCGGAACGTCTCATTTAAGAGACTATTTTTATTGAATACTACGGATTGACAGGCGGACCGCTCCCGCCCGAAGACCGGTCCGGCCATCGGACAGTTGCAACGCAACATACGGGACCTTCGGAGGGCCTTGTGGGCTCGCTTCAGCCTGGAGACGGATCAGCCGGCCGGTGTGCGGCGAGCGAGGGCGGCGGGCAACGGGACTGGCCCGGATACTTCAGACTGATGGTGACGAGGCCAACGGCATACACAGACGACATTCCCGTGCGTCTGTGGCGGTGACGCTCTCGAAGCAGTCCCGCATCGAGGCCGATCCGCGCGACGGCGCGGATCCCCTCCTGATAGCGAAGCGGGAGGGGTCGCCGCCCCTCCCCCGGTTCAGCTCGGCTTGACGATCGGCAGCGCGCGAATCCGCTCGCCGGTCAGCGCGAACAGCGCATTGGCGACGGCCGGCGCGATGGGTGGGGTGCCCGGCTCGCCGACGCCTCCCGGCGCTTCGGTGGACTTCACCAGGTGCACTTCGACTTTCGGCATCTCGTTCATCCGCACAATCGGGTAGTCGTGGAAGTTGCTCTGCTCGACTTTGCCGTCCTTGAACGTGATCTGTCCATACAGCGCCGCCGAGAGCCCGTACACCATGGCCCCCTCCATCTGCGCGGCGACCTGGTTGGGGTTGATCACGGTGCCCACGTCTGCGGCGATCACCACGCGGTGCACGCGCGGCTTGCCGTCCTCCATCGAGACCTCCGCCACCTGGGCGACGTAGCTGCCGAAGGATTCGGCAACGGCGATGCCGCGTGCGCGCCCGGCCGCTAGCGCCGTGCCCCATCCCGCCTTCTGCGCGGCGAGCTCGAGCACGGCCTTGTGGCGCGGTTGCTGAGCGAGCAGCGCACGGCGGAACTCGAACGGGTCCTTGCCCGCCGCGTGTGCCAGCTCGTCGATGAAGCACTCGCTGAAGAAGGCATTCTGCGTGCTGCCCACCGAGCGCCAGAACCAGGTGCGCACGCCGGGCTGGAACTTCACCCAGTCGACCTTCACGTTGGGGATAGCGTAGGGCAGATTGGCCAGACCCTCGACCGTGCTGCCGTCGATGCGGTCCTTGATCAGCACAGCTTCGAAGCCGGTGCCCTCGGCGAGCGAATCGAGCACGGTTGTCGCAGCGAAGCTCACGGGATTACCGTTTGCATCGACGCCACCCGTCACGCGTGCCACAGCCATCGGCCGATAGTAGTAGCCGCGGGTATCGTCCTCGCGCGAATACACCACCTTCACCGGTGCGTTGGCTTGCTTGGACAGCAGCACCGCCTCGACCAGGGCATCGGGTGCGAAGCGGCGGCCGAAGCCACCGCCCAGCAGCAGGGTATTGATCTTGACCTGCTCGGGCTTCACGCCGGTGAGCTGTGCCACCGTCATCTGGTTCGGCCCCTGCGCCTGGCTGCCGGCCCACACCTCGACGCCGTCGGGCTTGACCCAGGCGGTGCAGTTCATCGGTTCCATCGGTGCGTGCACCAGGTAGGGCACCTCGTACACGGCCTCGACGGTTTTCGCGGGCGCGGCGGCAGCCACGTCGCCGTCCTTGCGCGCGGTGAGGGCATTCTCGCCGGAGGCAGCAAGTGCGCGCATGGTGTCGAGCATCGCGGCCGTAGACAATGTCGCTTTGGGGCCGTCGTCCCACTGGATTGCGAGCGCGTCGCGGCCCTGCTTCGCCGCCCAGTAGCTCTCGGCCAGCACCGCTACACCCTCGGCGGTAGGGCTTCGCACCGGCAGGACCAGCCTCACGCCTTTGACTGCCCTGGCCTTGTCGGCGTCGAAGCTCACCGGTTTCGCGCCGACCACCGGCGCGCGCGCGACCACCGCGGTCAGCAAGCCGGGCAGCTTCGCATCCATGCCGAACTTCGCGCTGCCGTTGGTCTTCTCCGGCGTGTCGAGGCGCTTGACCGGCTGCCCGATGATCTTGAAGGCGGCCGCGTTCTTGACGGGCACGTCCTTCGGCGGCGCAACCTTGGCGGCCTGGTCGGCGAGCTGGCCATAGGTCAGGCGCTTGTCCGCCGGGGCCGATGACCGCACTGCGTTCGGTCTTAAGCGTGGCCGGGTCGACGTTCCACACCTGCGCCGCGGCCGTTACCAGCATGGCGCGCGCGGTGGCGCTCGCCTGGCGCAGCGGCTGCCACATGGCGCGGATCGAAGTCGAGCCGCCGGTACCCTGAACGCCGAACCATGGGTGCGCATACTCCCTGGCTGCGGGCGCCGGCTCGATGCGCACGGTCTGCCAGTCGGCATCCAGCTCCTCGGCCACCAGCATCGGCAGGCCGGTGTAGACGCCTTGCCCCATCTCGCACTTGTCCACGACCACCGTCAGGGTGTTGTCGGGTGCGATGCGAATCCACTGGTTCGGAGCGAACTGCCGGCTTGGCGTCCGCCGCGAGCGCGCTCGACCACGGAAGCGCGAAGCCGATCGCGAAACCGCCGCCGGCGAGCGCCGATACGGTGAGAAAGTCCCTTCGAGTCATGCTCATGGTTTCGCTCCTCACGCGCTCGCGGCCTGCTTGATCGCAGCGCGGATGCGGTTATAGGTGCCGCAGCGGCAGATGTTCCCGCTCATCGCGGCGTCGATGTCGGCGTCGCTCGGCTTGCTGTTGGTCTTGAGCAGTGCGGCGGCCGACATGATCTGCCCCGACTGGCAGTATCCGCATTGCGGCACGTCCACCGCGATCCATGCAGCCTGCACCTTCCTGCCCTCGAGCGTCTCGCCGATCGCCTCGATAGTCGTGACGCCCTTGCCGGCGGCTGCCGATACCGGCGTAACGCAGGATCGGATCGGCTGCGCCGTCCAGGTGCACGGTACAGGCCCCGCACAGCGCCATGCCGCAGCCGAACTTCGTCCCCGTCATGTCGAGGTGGTCGCGCAGCACCCACAGCAGCGGGGTGTCCTCGCTCACGTCGATCTCCTTCGTTCGTCCATTTACCTTCAGCTGTACCATTCGATACTCCTTGATGAAGCAGCAGACCACGGAGCGCCCAGCGCACGCCCGACCCGAATCGTCGGTGACTGCCGCGGAAAGGTCCTGCTATCCGCGCGGGCGGGCGACCCCGCTCACGCCGGCTCTCGCCTGCGCCCGTTGCGGCCATTGAGACGCCGCGCTCTTTGCACCGGCGTGGTGCGCCCGTTCGGCGCGCAGTCCCCAGGCTCAGAGTTTTCGAGCACGCATGACAGCGCAAGTTCACCGGCTCGACCCAAGAAGGCGAATTGAGCAAGGCCCGCCGAATCTGACCCCGGGTTCGGGCATTCCCGGCCGATGCCCACGCTGCCATGCGGATTGCGGCGGACGAGTGGGCGCCCCCGTCGTAACGAGGGTGAAACATTCGGTACGCACACTGGGCCTCCCACGGGCTTGTCGCCCCCGGTTGCGGGGCCGCACGCTATTCCCAAACAACTTCGAATCCGCGGAGGCTCGAGAATGCGCAAACCTCAACGAGTTCCAGGGACAGCAACACATCGTCTTGGCTTCTCGGCCGCCGCCCTGGCGCTGCTCGCCGCTCTCCCGGGCCTCGCGCCGGCAGAGGTCACGTCGACCAATCGTGAGGTCCTTGCACCCAACACGGGTGCCTGGCCGACCGCCGGTGTGACTCTGGGCGGTACGACCTTCGTCAATCTCGGTCTGCAAGGCGTCGGCCGCATCGCGGCCAACAGCATCGACGACGCCACCGGCGAGTCGCTGGGGTCGATTTCCGACATGCAGATCGCCGGTTTCAGCAAGGAGGACAACGGCACCTGGACCGGTACCTTCAACTTCCTCCCCGACCGCGGGTACAACGCCGGTACGATCTTCTCGAACTATGCCGCCCGCATCAACACCTTCAGCTTCACCTTCACGCCCTACACCGCAGCCGCGCCGACCGCCCTGCAAAACCAAATCGCGATGAGCTTCGCCGGGTCGACCCGCTTCACCTACGACCACGACGGCAATCCGGCGACTGCGCCGGTCTTCACGACGGGCGTCCTGGCCAACGGCACCGCGAGCCTGTTCAACACCACCGTACCGACCGCGGGCGCCGGCGTCGGCACCACGCAGAGCGACGGCACCATAGCCAACCGGCTCACCCTCGACACGGAAGGACTGATACTCGACAAACGCGCCGGCAAGGCCGGTTCGGGCTGGGTCGGCGACGAGTATGGCGGCTACATCTACCACTTCAACAGCAACAAGGAGATCGTCGGGCAACTGCAGCTGCCCGCGGCGCTGGTGCCGCATTCGCCCGCCGGCACCGTCAACTTCGCCGCGGACCCGCCGGCCAACGGCCGGCGCATCAACCAGGGCATGGAAGGCATCGCGCAGAGCCCGGACGGCACCAAGCTGTTCGCGCTGCTGCAAAGCGCGACGATCCAGGACTCCGGCAGCGGCAACCAGGGCCGTTCCAATGCACGCGCTTCTGGTATACGACATATCCTCCTCGGACACGCCGGACGCGCCTGCCAAGCAGTATGTAATCCAGTTGCCTCTCATCGACGACAATGGCGGCACCGTCGCGGTCAACCGTACCGGCGCCCAGAGCTCGATCATCGCACTCAACGACCATCAGCTCCTGATCTTGGCGCGCGACGGCAACGGGCGCGGTGCCGGCGGCGCGCCCGTGTTCAAGTCGATCCTGCTGGCCGACCTGTCTACCGCCACCAACCTCACCGGGTTCGACGCCGAAGGCGCTGCGGTCGCACCGGGCGGCGCCCTCAACGTGAGCGTCACTCCGATCCAGTGGACCGAGGCGCTCAACATGCTCGGCAAGCTGGGCTCGGGCAGCGCGATCGAGCTGGCCAAATTCGGCCTCAACCTGAATCCGGCGCCTGGCGATGCGAACACGATTTCCGAGAAATGGGAAGCCATGGGCCTGGTGCCCGTCGATGACGGCAGCGGCGACTACTTCCTGTTCGTGGGCAACGACAACGACTTCCTGACACAGACCGGCAAGTATCTCGATGCGGCCGGCGTGCTGCAGGACTACAACGCCGGGCTCGAGAACGACACCATGGTCCTCGCCTACCGCATCGCGGCGGTCCCGGAGCCGGAAACTTATGCCCTGCTGCTGGCCGGGCTGGCGCTGGTCGGCGCCGCGGTGCGGCGGCGCCGGCAGCGCAGCTGATATACGACGCTATCCCGAAGCGCAAACCCCGCCGCCAGAGGCGGGGTTTGCGTCTTCGGGGGCACGCCCGCGGAGGGTTACGCTCGGCTGATCCCGCCCTGCGCGCACCGCGGGAGCGTACCGGTGGCGGCTGCTACCACGGCAGGCGTTTGAACAGCGGTTCATCGCATCCGCCTGGCGTGTCCCAGCGTGACAGGCTCAGTCCTCTCCGGTCCTGGCGAGCCAGAGGCGCCGCCACCCCTTCGATCCCAGGCGCCGCAGCGTTTCCATGTTTCGTTCCCCGATGGCGGCGACTTCCTCGCCCGCCGCCTCCACCGCGCGCTCGACGCTCGACTCCCGCAGCAGGTGGAGCATCGGGTAAGGCGAGCGGTTCGTGTAGTTCTCGATGTCGTCCGGGCCGCTGCCGGCGAACTGATAGCGCGGGTGGAAGCTCGCGAGCTGGATCTCTCCGGTCAGGCCGAGCGCCTCGACCGCCGCCTCGGCCGCGCCGAGAAAGTCGTTGTAGTCGAGAAAGTCGTCGAGAGCGCAGGGATGGATGAGCAGAGTGGTCTCGCAGGTTTGTGGATCCGCGGCCTGCAGGGCCAGAAGCTCCCGGGACAGATCGGTCAGCAGCGCATCCTCCGATTGCGCTGCGCTGACGTAATAGCGGATGCGATCATCCGCGTAGACGGCTTTGGCGAACGGGCACAGGTTCAGCCCGATGACGGCCTTCTCGACCCACTCCCGGGTCCGAGCGATGACAGTGGCGGTGCTGGCCTGTCGCGCTGCTGCGTCGAGCCGGGGAGGGCGAGCGTCCATTTTCTGGTCAAGGCGACCCCAATGCGGCGCAGTTTCCTCCGAACCAGGCAGCCAGGCAATCGGTTCGTGCGGTTCGCTTCCTTGGCGGCTGCCGGTATCCCGGCCGAGTCAGATCGGCGTTTCCCTCCCGAGCTGGACCGACCATTCCGCTCCCGAGCGCAGTTCATGTATCAACACCTGCTCCTCGAACCCTTTCGTCGCGAACATGTCGGTGTCTGCGGGAAACTGAACCGGCACCGCCGCTGCGAAGGTTTCGCGATAGTGCTGCACGGCCTGAGGCTCCAGCGGGCTGATCCTCCAGACCAGCTTGCCGTCCTGAGCGGACAACCCGACGGCGCGGATATCGGCAAGGGTTCTGGGCCGGTACCCGGCGCGCTCGACAACGCCGACGACGAAGACGTACCAGCTCCGGTCCGCAACCATTTGCTTGCCCGTGAGCACGCCTACCAGGTCCCACCCGTCCTTGCCCGGGACGCTGGCTTCGACATCGAGCACGCCGAAAGTGATTCGCGCCGGCCGCAGGACGTCTCGAGATCGCGCAGATTGCAGCTCCGACAACGCCGCCGGATCGGCGTGGCCATTCCGGGTGATGAATCGGCCGAGGTGCTGCTGCCAGACTGAAATGAGCCGGTTGGAAGTGCTGACGGTCAGATTCGACTGAAGGTCCGCGGTGTCCCGATGCGGCGAGCGCGTGGTGCAAGCCGCAAGGGCGCTGGCGAGCAACACCATCAGCAGCCTGGGAAGCCAGCCCGCAAGCCTGCCTGTCGGTGAGGCGGCACGCGAGAGCATGTCTGGTGGCGTCAGCGGCGAGACACTGCTTGCGGGGTGCCGCGGCGCCGGTTGACTAGTTGGAAACGTGGATGGCACGCGCCGCATTGTTCTGCCTGCCAGACATCATCGCCTCCACGAGCCGCTCGTTGCCGGATTGTTTCGCCAGGTCCAGGGGCGTCCTGCCGCGCTCATCCATCGCCGCCGGATCGCCCCCATGCTCCAGCAACAGCGCGACCAACTGTGGAGCGTCGTGCAAAGCGGCCTCGTGCAATGGCGATTGCCCAAACAGGTCGTGTGCGTTCGGATCCGCTCCATGGCGCAGCAGTGCGCTGGCGGTGTCGGACTGACCTCCCAGTACGGCAATCTGCAAGGGCGTCATTCCGTAGAGCCCTGGTGTGTTCGGATCCACTCCGTGGGCAAGCAGGACTTCGACCACCGAAGCGCGTCCCCAGCGGGACGCGGTGTGCAGCGCACCTTCCCCGTCGATGTCGGCTGCAGTGGGATCCTCTCCGGCCGCGAGCAGTCGCTCCACGTCCTCGACCCGGCCATCCTTGGCCGCCCACCACAGGGCGCTGCGTCCGAACTGGCTCCGCGACGATTGCCGCGACTGACCCTCGAAGCTGGCCTCGCCGCGCGCATTTGCGCTGGGTCCAGCCATCGTGCTGCGCGACGGTGCTGCAAAACAGGTGGAGGCAATGCTGATCCGGTTTTGGCTGTCCTTCTGGTATCCGTAGTCTTCGCCGTAAAAGGTAGACAACTCCGCCTCCAACGCGGCGAATTGCTGCTGGGTCAGCGGCCGACCCCGTTCATCCCGGTACCAGTCGAGAAGATCGGGGCAGCGGTCTTTCAGCAACGCTCTGATTCTCCCCCGGGAGATCGCTGCGTAGACGTTGGGATTCAACGCCTCATTCCAGTGCGGGGTGATGAACGCGGTGAAGAAGTCGGAGCCCGGGTTGACGTGCTCGTTCAGCCGCCAGTACGGGCCATCGCGAGCCAGCATCGGCGGCATCACCCGGTTCCCGATGCGGATCGGGTCCGTCAGGTTGCGGTAGAACTTGAACCCCGCGTAGTCGGCGGCGAGATCGGCATTGGAGGAGATGCCGGTGGTGAACATGCCGAGCAGCCAGTTCTCCGAGACCAGGGGGTTGTTGGTCGTCGAAACCAGTGTCTGGGCGATCGCGGTGGCCTCTGCGCCGCCTCGATTGCGCGCGTTCATGTACTGGGAGTGATAGACGCGCCCGATGTGGATGAAATGGACGATCTTGTCCGTGCCGAAGAGCTTTCCGTCGGCACTGATGGTTGCGGCCCGGAAGAACACCCTCACCAGCTTGGTCACATCCAGCATCAGCAGCGGATCGTCGTATATCGACAGCTCCGGCCGATAGGCGGTGATCAGCCCAGGATAGCGGGCGTGCACAGGTTGCGCCGCCAACCCGTTGTCCAGCAGTTCGTTGGTGGGAAACGCCGCCAGCAGCTGCAGCCAGACCTTGCCGGCAACGTAGTCAGCAGATTGCAGGGGCGCGGTTGCATCTATCGGGCGAGCGTCTCGAACCGGCGGATGCGGCCGCAGCGACCGGTTGATCGCCGCATTCGTCTCGGCGACCGCCTTGACGACTGCGCCATGCACCACGCGTGTGAGGCGTGGCCCAAGATCAGCGAACTGCCGGCCGATGGGCAGCGTGTACTGGTCGGTTTCATGGGGTAAGGCCGCGCGCGGCTGCAGCGCGAGAACTGCCAGCGACAACACCAGCACGGAGCCGCGGAAGTTGCAGGCTCTGCTGCGCAGATGGCGTGTCGCTATCCCGCCCGCGAAAGGCCTTGCCGCGAGGCCACGGGAGCTGAAGGACAGTCGCATGCTGGTTGCCTCCACTCGCCAGATTATCCTGTCCATACCTTGTTTGCAACCGCTATGCCCGGCGGACTTGCCTTTGAATCAGGTAGTTGGGAGCAAGACCCGGCGAAGGTGCGTGTAGAAAATTCCCGTTGTTGCAATAGTCTCCTTGCCTATGGCGCAGCGATGGGGACTTTCGCGGGGTTGCGGCCGGGACCTCCTCGGAGCGTACCGTGAGGCGATTGAGGATCGCCGTTCTTGATGCAGCTCGGCGCGCCGCTTTGAGCGGCTTGCGGTTGAAAGCCCCCGGACTTTGCCGGGCTAGTTCAGCAACGGCTCGACAATCGCGGCGAGCTGCTCAGGCGTCACGCGCCCGCGCTTGGTCCACGCGACCTTGCCATTCTTGTCCACGATGAACAGGGTCGGCGTCCCGATGACGTCGCCAAAGCTGTCGTCGGTCTTGTCGTCCCAGCGCCAGGCGATCGGAAAGGCGAACTTCTGCTCCTTCGCATGCTTGGCAAGCGCGCCCTGGTCGTCGTCTATGCTGATGGCGATGAGCTCGAACCCACGGCCTTTGTTCGCGTCGTAGAAGCGTTGCCAGTTCGGCATTTCCGCCTTGCAGACGGGGCACCAGGTGGCCCAGAAGTTCACCATCACCACCTTGCCCTTGAGCTCGGCAAGATCGACGGGTTTGCCGTCCAGCGTCACCGTCTTGAGCTTCGCTTGATCGCCGACGTCCACGGCGCAGGCATGCTGGACGACGCCCGCGAGCATGACAGCCGCCAGCAAGATACGAAGTGGGATTCCGAGCTTCATGGTAGCGGCACCTTGTCGCGAACGCGTGCTATCGGTGGGAGCTGACCAAGCGCGCGCGTGGGTGTCGCCGCGCCCGAGCCGGGTCCCGTGCAAGGAGTCTGGCGACGCGGTTACAGACCCTTCGCCGCAGTGATGGCCGCTTGCATGTCCGGCAGCTCGGTGATCTCCGGTACGACCTGGATATACCGGACCACCCCGTCCTTGTCGGTGACGATTACGCTGCGTGCCAGCAGGTGCAAGGGCACGATCAGCAGGCCGGTGCTGGTGCCGAACTCGGCTGCCTTGTAGTCGGACAGGAAAGTCACGTTCTTCACCTTCGCCGCACGCGCCCAGCGGGTCTGCGCGAAGGGTAGATCCATGCTGACCGTGACCATTTCGATGTTCGCGAGCGTTGGATCCTTCTCCGAGAGCTCATGCGTCTGCGCATCGCACGTCGGCGTGTCGAGCGATGGAACCACACTGATGATGCGGACCTTTCCCGTGGGCTCGGCGATGTTCACAGGCGCCATATTTCCGCCGGTGAGCGTGGAGGCCGGCAGGGGCTCGCCCAGCTTGATCGGATTGCCGGCCAGCGGCAGGGGGCTTCCCTTGAATGTCACGGACTGACCGTCTCCTGGCGTGACGCTGCCCTTTGCGACGGCTATTGCATCGTCGCTTCGCGCAGGCGAGCCAAGCAAGCCGGCCACCGCTATCGACACGATCGCAAATACCCCGACGCGTTTCATGGTCTCCTCCGATTGTGAGTTGATGAGAAAGCGGGCGCACGTGACCCCGCGTTACGCACAGGATACGCGGTTTCGGGGCGTGCGTTCGGTGTGATCCCAAGCAGCGGCTCGCCGCGCGCATCGGGGGAGGCTGCGGTGCGAGGCGACCCGTGGGTCACTGCACCCCCGCCGGAAGCTCCGGCATCACGAACGGCTTGGCCTGCTCGTATGCACGCGCCGCCCGCAGACCTCGCCGACCCGAGCGCCTGGCGGTGGCGATCAAAGCCCTGCCGCTGCGCCTGCAGGCGCCCCGGCCGCTCGACGAAGCGATCAGCAGCGCCGGCGGGGTCGCGTTCGAGGGCCTCCACGACCACCTCATGCTGCGCGAGCTGCCCGGCGTGTTCTGTGCCGGCGAGATGCTCGACTGGGAGGCGCCGACCGGCGGTTACCTGCTCACAGCATGCTTCGCCAGCGGCTGCGGGCTGCTGTCGAAACGCTAAGCCAGGTCGGACACTAAGCCGCCTCACCGCGATCGCCTCGACGACGTGATCACTCGAGCCGTGGGGAATCGAGACATCGACTATCGATCAGGCTGGCACTGCAGCCACTGGTCCGACAGGCCCAGGCGCGCCACTTTGGCCTCGACAAACGCCCGGTCGAGGTCCGTTGCCGCGAGAATGAACCGGATGTCGCGGACGTGCTTGTCCTGTCCGCCCTCGCGCAGGTATTCGAGTTTGCGCAGAATCACGTACTCGGGCGGCGCAATCCAAGCCCCGCTGTCCTCCAGGCTGATCCTGCGCCGATGCTTCAGAGCCCAGGCGTGCAGAGGGTCGCGAGCGGCAAGATAGATGTCGGCCTTGAATTGGCTGGCGTGATGAATCAGGTTGAACATGCCGCGGGTATCTCGAGCGAGCTCCAGGCATAGCGTTTCGTCGGGTGGGACGTAGTACTCCGCATCGGGAAACGCGGCACGCAGCGCGGCGATGTCCCGGATTGCGAGCAGCAGGACAATATCGATGTCCGCGGTGAGCCGCGGTTCGCCGTATACGCTCGCCGCCACCGATCCGGTAACGCAATATGGCAGGCCGAGTCGCTCGAGCGGTTCGAGGAAGGGCGCAAGCGGGCTAGGTGCCGGCATACAGCAAGGACCTGCGAGCCTCCCGGTCAAGCCGCTCCTCCGGCCAATCCGGGTGCACCATGCGCAGACCCGCAGCCTTCAGCCGAACCCCCGCGCAATAGAGATCGGCGACCATCTGCAGCTTTTGCGCCGGCGTCATGCGCCGGAATCCCTCGACCTGGACGGGGTGGAGTTGCTCCTTCATGCGGCTGATTATCCTACATCGGGGATTGCCGTCCACTTCCACAGCCGGGTGATCGGCCTAAGGATAAGGATAGGAATTCCAACCGTATCACGTGTCGCGGGACGGCTCAAGGCGGGTGTTGGGTTGGCCTGCGGGGGGCTGGGGAAGTGCTCGGGAGACGTGCCTGGGGGCAGTCAACTGTGGGGCAGCGATGACAGCGCATCCACGCTCGCGCTCACCTGGACCTTGACGTCGTCGTGTACATCGCTCGCCGCGTCGTAGTCCGCGGGGTGCGAAGCGCCTTTGGTGAGCATCATTCCCATCGCTTCCGCGATGGTGCTCATCGCGTTCGCCGTGAACATCGCGCCGCAGGTGCCGCTGCCGGGCATGACGCACTGCTCAAGGCGCGCGAGGTCATCATTGGCAGGGCTTCGGAGCTGACGATGCCCGCGCTGCTCATGCATGGCGGGGCCGACATGATCACCACTTGGCCGGGTCGGAGGCGTTTGTCGCGGCATCAGCCCGTAAGGCACAGCTCAAGGTCTGGGAAGATTGCTTTCATGAGATCCACAATGAACCAGGCTGGGAGCAGGTCGCGGCATTCGTGCTCGTGTGGACAGAAAGTGCCGACGCAATGACGTCGTGAGCTCTTCCTGCCCAGGCTTTGCGGTGAGTCTGGCCTGCAGGCCGAGACCTAAGTCTCCCTCAACGCCGCTGCGATCGGCAGCCGCGCGGCGCGAATCGCGGGGAAGAGTCCGCCGAGCAACCCGATGGCCGCCGCCCAGACGATCGCGTTGACCAGAAGCTGGGGAGTGACACTGAAGGCAAACGCGACCTGGCTGAAGGTCTGCCAGTTGATGGTCGCGGCCTTGAAGCCGTCGAAGGCGAAGTAAGCCGCCGCCGCGCCGGCCGCGCCGCCGATCAGCGCCAGCGCCAGCGATTCGACCATCACGGAGAAGACGACCGGGCCGGGCCAAAGCCCAGCGCCCGCAGCGTGGCGATCTCGCGGGTGCGGGCCGCGACGGCGCTGTACATCGTGTTCAGCGCGCCGAACAACGCGCCCAGCGCCATCAGCCCCGCGATGAACACGCCGATGTTCTCGATGAAGCCGGTCAGCATGCTGGATTGTTCGGACAGGAATTCGGCCTGGCGCAGCGGCCTTCACCTTGAGCTGCGGATTGGTGGTCAGCGCGTCCTTGAACTCCTGAAACGCCTGCGGCGAGGTGAGCTTCGCATAGACCGATTGAAAGGAATCGCCGCGCTGATAGGCGGGCTGGAGCACGGCGGCATCGGTCCAGATCTCCGATTCCGCCGCGCCGCCGCCGCCGTGAAAATGCCGACGACCTCCCATTCGTTCTGGCCGACGCGGATCTTCTTGCCGACGTCGAGTCCGGCGAACGCCCGCGCGGCGCCGGCCCCGACGATCACCTCGTTGCGGCCCAGCTCGAACGTCCGGCCTTCGACGATCTTGATGTCGCCGCGCACCGGCATCGCGGCCTTCTCGACGCCGCGCAACGGCACGTTCGCGTCCGTGCCGGTGGAGCGCTTGGGCAGATTGATCATCACGAACAGTTCGGCCGACGCGAGCGGCCCGTCTGCGTGCGCGCGCTACGCCGGGGCTCGGCGATGAGGCGCACCTCCTCGCGGGAAAGGCCGCTGGTCATTTCGCTGTCGGCGCCGCTGCGCAGCACGATCGCGACGTCGTCCGCGCCGGAGACGGTCATCGCCGCGCGGAAGCCCTCGGCGATGGAGAGCACGCCGACGAACACCGCGACGACGCCCGCGATGCCGACTGCCGCGGCGATGGCCGAGCCTTTGCGCTCGGGAATCGTGCGCAGATTGAACAGCGTCACCGAGACGACTTGGGAGAGCCAGTTGATCATCGCGTGTCCTCCTCAAGGCGCACGGCGATTTGCAGCCGCATGGCCTGGAGCGCCGGCAAGATGCCTGCCACGAAGCCGAGCGCGAAGACCAGCCCGACGCCGATGATCAGATCGCGCGGCGGCAGATAGAACACCGGCAGCATCGCCGGCACCGGGCTGCCGCCGGCCGTGATCAGCCAAGCCACGCCCAGGCCCGCCAGCCCGCCGACCGCCGCGATCAGGCAGGACTCGGCCAGCACCAGCGCCAGCACGCGTTCGTTGGTGAAGCCCATGGCCTTGAGCACGCCGAGTTCCTCGGTCCGCTCGCGCACGGCCTGCGCCATCGTGTTGCCGGCCACGAGCAGGATCGTGAAGAACACCGCGCTGAGAATCGCGATCAGGATCGTGCCGATGTCGCCGATCTGCTGCGCGAAGCCTTGCATGAACGCGCCCTCCGGCTCGGCCTTGGTTTCGTAGGGCGAGTTGGCGAACTCGTCATCGATCGCCTTCGCCACTTCCGCGGCCCGCGTCGGGATCGTTCACGCGCACCGTATACCAGCCGACCTGCCCTTCGCCGCTGGCGCGGCCTTCGTCGAAATAGTCGTAGCGAAAATAGAAGCCGGAGGTGTCGGTGCCTTTCTTCGCGCCCTCGTAGATGCCGACGATTTCGAACTCCCACGCGCCGTCGCCTTTGCGCGGCCAGATCGGCGAGGTCAGCGGGATGCGGTCGCCGATCTTCCACTTGAACCGGTCCGCCAGCGCGCGCCCGACAATCGCGCCGGTGCGCGTCTTCAGCCACGCCTGCTTCTGCTCCTCCGGCAGCAGGAACTCCGGGTACATCGTCGAGGAACGGCTCCGGCTCGACCGGGAAGCTGCCGAAGAAATTCTTCGGCTCGTTCTGGTAGATGCCGTTGAACCAGGTGAAGTGGACGGCGGAGGCGACGCCGGGAATCCGTTCCATGCGCGCCTTGTAGGTCACCGGCAGCGTCATGATGAGCGACACCTTGTGGCGCACGATGAGCCGGTCCGCGCCCGCCATCGTGACGCCGGCGGTGAACGCTTCCTTGATCGTGCACAGCAGACCGAACAGCACGAACGCGACGAAGATCGAGAGCAGCGTCAGCGACGTGCGCAGCTTCTTCGCTTCAGGTTGGCTCCAGACGAGGGAGAGGAATTTCATTCCGGTCTCTCCGTCGGACGAGCTGGCCCTTGTCCAGATACACGGTGCGCGTCGCGCGCGCCGAGGCGTGCGGATCGTGCGTGACCATGACGATGGTCTTGCCGTGCTCGCGATTGAGCGCCTGCAGCAGGCCCAGGATTTCATCGCCGGACTTGCGGTCGAGATCGCCGGTCGGCTCGTCGCACAGCAGCAGCGTCGGATCGGTGACGATGGCGCGGGCGATGCCGACGCGCTGCTGTTCGCCGCCGGAGAGCTGTCGCGGGTAATGCCGTGGCGCGGTGCGAAAGGCCCACGACACTCAAGCGCGGTCTCGACGTGCTTTCCGCCGCTCCGCCTTCGACAGATGCGTCAGCAGCAGCGGCAACTCGACGTTGCGCTCGGCCGTCAGCACCGGCAGCAGGTTGTAGAACTGGAACACCAGCCCCACGTGCCGCGCGCGCCAGGCGGCCAGTTGCCGGTCGGACATCTGGTCGATGCGGTCGCCGCCGATCTCCACCGAGCCGCTGGTCGGCGCGGTCCAGTCCGCCGATCAGATTCAGCAGCGTGGACTTGCCGGAACCCGGACGGCCCCATCAGCGCCAGGAACTCGCCCTTCGGCACTTCGAGGTTCAGGCCCGACAGCACGTGGATCTCTTCCGAGCCGCGCTGAAAGGTCTTTTCGACGTCCTTGACGCGGACGAGAACTCCGTCGCTTGTGCTCATCGTTTTGCCTCCGTTACCCTGATGCCGTCCAGCCAAATCGTCCGGTCCTTCGATCACCACTCTGTCGCCGCCGCTCAACGCCGGCGGCAATGGTCACCTCGTCGCCGCGCGTCGTCGCCAACCGTCACCGCGCGCCGTTCGACGCGACCTTCGCGAACCACCCACACGACGTCCCGGCCGTCGCGCTGGTGCACCGCCGCTTTGGGAACGACGATGCCTCGGTTCGGCGGCCGCGGTTGCGCCGGCGTCTGCTGAAACGCCACCTTCACGCCCATGTCCGGCAGGATGCGCGGATCGAGTTTCTCGAACCCGACGCGCACTTTCACCGTCGCCTTCTGCCGGTCGGCCGTGGGAATGATCGCGATCACCTTCGCGGGAATCCGCCAGTCCGGATAGGCATCGAGCGTGGCCTCCACCGGCTGGCCCGGCTCGACGCGGTTGATGTAGCTCTCGTTCACGTCCACCTCGATCTCCAGCGAGCTCATGTCCACGATGGTGCAGATGCCGGTGCGCGTGAAGCCGCCGGCCGACATCGGCGAAATCATTTCGCCGGGCTGGGCGTTCTTGGACGTCACGATCCCGGCGAACGGCGCGCGGATGATCGTGTCGTCGAGCTGCTGCTTCCACAGCGCCACTTCGCGCTCCGCGACGGCAACGTCGGCCTGCTGCCGTTCCAAGCGCGCCTGCGACGACTTCGCATCCGCGTCGGCGCGATCCAACTCGGACTGGCTGACCATTTTGCTGGCCGCGAGTTGAGAGAGCCGGCGCAACTCGCGCTCGGCCTGATCGAGATTCGCCTCTGGTCTCAGCCAGGGCCTTGCGGGCCGACTCCGACTGCGCTTCCGCCAGCTGGAGGCTCTTCTCCACGTTCGACGAATCGATCCGCGCCAGCACCTGGCCGGCCTCGACCTTCATTCCCTCCTCGACCAGCACCTCCATCACCTTGCCGGTGACCTTGGAAGAAACGGTCGCTTCGCGCCGCGCCGTCACGTAGCCGGAGGCATTGAGGAGGGTTCTGTCACCCTCCGATGCCGCCTCCTGCAGCACGACCGTGCGGACGACGGCCGCTTCCGGCCCGCTGAACCACCAGATCGATCCGATGCTCGCACCGACGACCACCAATACGGTTACGGCAAGCGTGACTGGCACCTTGCGGGGTGGCGCGGCAGTGCGGTCGATGCGCAATCCATCGAGCGTGTGTTTGTCTGGACTCATCGCGGCGTCGAGTTTAACCCACGCCAAGTCCCAATGTGGCGCCCGGAGCAGTGCGGTTGGTAACCTGTTACCCACATGATCTCCTATGATCGGCGGCGCTCCTCCACGCGGCCGCGAATCAAAATGCCATGCCATTGCTACCGGCTCCCAAGCACCATGAGCAACATATGCACACAGCTGTTCGATGGATGCTCCCCTGAAGCGCAGGTGGAATCGTTGTGGATACGCTGTAGTCGTTTGGGAGGGTCCGGATTCGACAACGGGGCATTTGGCCGACGCGATGCGGAGCATCCGCTACCAGTCGGCGTGCCCCTTTTGGCCTGAAACCTCGGCCACTCGCCGCTCCAGGGAGCGCCGCTCCGGCGCGACACCGCAGCAAGAGTGTCCTAAAAACTCGGCAAGCACCTTCTAGCCCGGCGTCCGCAGCGGCCGCTAAGCTGCGGTTACCTGCGATTCTCAACACTCTGACAGATGGACATCAGCACTCTTCTGGCGGCGGTCGCCGCATTCGGACTTCCCTGCACCGACCCCGAGGTGCGGGACTATTCCGCTCACGAACTGCCTTGGCCCGCGGCCTACATCCGTTCCATCGAGGGGCAGAACGTCATCGCCCTGCGCGAGGACGTCGGGGACGAGCCGCCGCGCCTGCGAAGGATCCTGGTGCATGAGCTCCTGCATTGCGGCCTGTACGAGGAGCGGGAGCGCGGCGGCCAGCCGCATCCGGGCCCGCTGGATCCGCGCGAGGAGATGGCGGTTCACGCCATGACCGAGGTAGTCCTCGAGCGCCTGAAGTCCTGAAAAGGACAGGGGATCCGTTCGTGCATCCCGCTCTGAGCGACACCGACATTGACGCCGGGATGGCAGGGCAGGTCTGCTGGGCTCGCGCTGCGCATCCTTTTGCCGGCCTGGATCGTCTTTGGCTCATGAAGCAGGTGAGCTCCCACTCTGCGGGAGCGGCTCCCACCGCGGGTGGAAGTTAACCCACGCAATCCAGCCGAATCGTGAGGTCGATATGAAGAAGCTGACACCACTAGTCTTATCCCTGCTGGCGAGTCTTGGTGCTGGTGCTTGGGCCCAAGGTCCCAAGTATCCCCAGCTTGGCGAGTACCTGATGCCGCCGGAGGCGGAGGTGGCATTGGCCCGAAGCGCGGCTCCACCAAACGTCTCGGACCGCGCGACGATCAAGGTCTTGACGACCTCCGGCTACCAAGTGGTTAGCGAAGGCGACAACGGGTTTTACTGCATGGTCATGCGTGGGTGGACCGGCATCCGCACATGATGGTTTTCTCTCCGTACTACGAGAACTCGATGCTGGGCGACAACCAGTTCGGTAGACCACTGCCATTCGTGTCCGATGATGCGGGAACGCCGTTTGCGGTTGTCGTAGTCCCGGTGGACGACAGCTTGGCCATCAAAAGCCGGCGCAAGTAGGACTACGAGCTCTCGGAGCTGAAAGAGGCGCCGGCCCGGCGCCCCCTGGGCTGCTAGCCGAGCTTCTGGAACGCGTCCGCCGCGCGCAGCACGCTCGCGTCCTCCCAATGGCGGCCGATGAACATCATCCCCGCCGGGAGCCCTCCGGACATTCCGCACGGCACGGTGCACGCGGGATGACCCGTCACGTCGAACGGGCAGGTGTTCGCGATCATTTCGAGCGCGCGCGCCACGTACTCCTCGCGGCCGGCGTTGGGCGCGGGGAGCTTGGTCGCCACGAAACGGTGCATCGGATCGGGAAGCGTCGGGCGCGATGGTTTGCGCCTCAGCTTGGCCACTGCTCACTCGTGCGAAGCACGGTCCGCCGGATTCACGAGCTTGTCCGGGGTGATCGGCAGCTCGCGCACGCGCTTGCCCGTCGCGTGAAAGACCGCGTTCGCCACGGCGGCGGCGACGCCCGTCGCCCCCAGCTCGCCGATGCCTTTCGCGCCCAGCGGGCTGGCGTGCGCGTCGAACTCATCGACAAAGTGAATCTGGAGGTCACCCGGGATGTCCGCGTTCACCGGGATGGCGACGCCGGCCAGGTTCTTCGACAGCCAGCGCCCGAGCGTTGGCTCGTGGTGGCTCGCCTCCATCGCCGCCATGCCCCAGCCCCAGATGATGGCGCCGGTCATCTGTGCCCGCGCAGTTCTGGGATTGATGATCCGCCCGACGCTGTAGCTGCCGACGGCGCGCCTGAGGCGCAGGAGCCCGAGCGCGGCGTCGACGCCCACCTCCACGAAGATGGCCCCGAAGGTGCGCATCGCGTACGGAGTGCCCTTGCCGTCGCCTTCGAACGGCGCGTCGTTGGGTAGGGCGAACCTGCCTTCGCCAACCAGCTCGGAAACCCCTGCCTGGCGCAGCAACTCCGCGACCGGCACACCGTCGGTCTGGCCCCGGCGGCGGATGCGTCCGTCGGCCAGTTCGCCCTCATCCGGCGACAGTCCCGCGAGGCGAGCGAGCTTTGCCCGGATTTCCTGGGCAGCATAGAGCACCGCCGTGCCGACACCTATCGTCGAAGAGGAAGCATAGGTGCGCCCCGCCTCCGGCAGGGCCGTGTCCCCCATGGCGCAGGTGACGGCACCGGGATCGAGCCCGAGCACATCGGCGGCGATCTGCGGAAAGATGGTCAGCGTACCCGAGCCGATGTCGTGGAACCCACTCTCAATCACCGCCGTTCCGTCCGCCTTGAGCCGCACCCGCACCGTCGAGGGGAGGCGGAAGGTGCCCATGGTGCAGCTCGCCATGCCGGTGCCCACCAGCCAGTCGCCGTCGCGCCGCGGCTCGCGGGACCGCTCCCGCCATCCGAAGAGCCGGGCGCCTTCGGCGTATGCTTCACGGAGCTTCTTCGACGACCACGGCCGACCGTCCGCCGGATTGACCTCGGCGTAGTTGGCAAGCCTGAGGTCCAGCGGGTCGACAGCGAGCCGGTGGGCGAGCTCGTCGATCGTGCTCTCGAGCGCCCAGGTGCCCGGGCCCTCGATCGGCGCGCGCATCGGCGTGGGCAGGTTCACGTGCGCTCGCTCGACGCGCTGCCGCAGGTGCATGGCAGGTGTCGCGTAGAGTCCCTTCGACGCCTCGGTGGCCTTATCGATGTAGTCATCCGAGATGCTCGTGAGATTGACGACGTCGTGCTTGAGCCCGGTGAGCCGCCCGTCCGCGTCGACGCCGAGCGCCATCGTCTGCACCATGTGCGGCTGATAGCCGACGTTGGCGTACATCTGCGCGCGGGTCAGGACGAGCTTGACCGGCCGTCCCACCACCCTGGCCGCCGCGGCCGCGAGGATCTCGTGCGGCCAGACATACCCTTTGGCCCCGAAGCCGCCGCCCGTGTGGGGACAGACCACCCGCACGTTCGCCGGCGGCACGCCGAAGGCGGTTGCCAGCACGAGCTGCGCGCCGTAGCCGTGCTGCACGGCGTCGAAGACGGTGAGCTGGTCGCCTTCCCATCGCGCGAGCGTCGCCGAAGGCTCGATCGGGTTGTGATGACGGGACGGCTGGACGTACTCCGCATTGAGGCGGTGCACAGCGGCGGCCAGACCGGCGTCGGGGTCGCCCTTCGTGAATTCGGTGCCCTCGAAGAAGGCCACGTAGCCGCCATCAGGCGCCGGATCCTCGGCCACGCCGCTGCCGGCGGCCCTGAACGTCGTCCGCTCGTAGGTCACCTTGACGAGCCGAGCCCCGTGCTCAGCGGCCTCCAGCGTCTCGCCGAGCACGATGGCGACCGGCTGGCCTTCGTGCCGAACCTCGTCGCTCTGCATGGGCAGGAAGGACGACGCGAGCGGTGGCGTCGGCGCGCTCGCCAGCAGCCGTGGCAGGTCGCGATGCGTGAGGACGCGCACCACACCTGGCGCAGCTAGCGCCGGGACGATGTCGATCGAGGCAACGCGCCCGGCCGGGATCGGGGCGCCGACGCAGACGGCGTGCAGAATGCCGGGGACCGACTGATCAGCCGCGTACTTCGCGCGGCCGGTCACCTTGGCAGGACCGTCAGGGCGGGGAACGGGATCACCGATGCTCATGGGACCCTCGCAGCCGTGTGGAGCACCCGCAGGGCAGCGTTGCGTGCGAGCGGGATCTTGTAGGCATTGTGGGTGAGCGGCCGCGCCTCGACGAAGGCTGCATCGAGCGCCATCCGGACCTCGGGGGAGTCAACGCGCAAACCGACGAGGCGCCGCTCCGCTTCGTCCAGCCGCCAAGGGCGATGCGCAACCGAGCCCAGCGCGATCCGCGCCCGGCGGATGACGCCGTCGTCCATCTCAATGACGGCGGCGGCGGACACCGTGGCGTACTCGTAGGACTCGCGCTCGCGCACCTTCAGATAGGCCGAGCGCGGCGCCGGCGCCGGCATCTCGATCGCGGTGATCAACTCACCGTGGCGCAACACGTTGTCCCGCTCCGGCCCGGTCGGCCGGCAAGGTATGGAACTCGCGTGCGGGGATGCGCCGGCCACCGTCTCTGGCCTGGGTCACGATGACGGCATCGAGCGCGGCCAGCGCGACCGCCGGATCGGATGGCTGCACCGCGACACAGTCGTCCGTCCAGCCGAAAATGGCGTGCTTGTCGTTCAGCCCATGGCGTGCTGCGCAGCCCGAACCGGGCACCCGCTTGTTGCAGGGCAGCGTCTCTTCAGCACGGAAGTAGGCACAGCGGGTGCGCTGCAACGGGTTGCCTCCGATCGTCGCCAGGTTGCGCAGCTGCGCCGAGGCCGCCTTGAGGATGGACTGGGACAGCACTGGGTAATCTCGCACGACGGCGGGATGTTGGGCGGCGTCGTTCAGCCTGACCAGCGCGCCGATGCGCAACGCTCCACCGGCCAGTGACTCCATCCGCCCGAGCTCGGCGATGCGCGAGATATCGACGACCCGCTCCGGCGCCACGATGCCGAGCCGCATCCAGTTCAGTAGCTCGGTGCCGCCCGCCAGGAACATGGTGCCCGCGTCGGCGCCGGCGGCGACTGCCTGGTCCGCACGATCAGCGCGCGCGTACGCGAAGGGGTGCATCAGCGTGTCCTCCCGACCGCTGCCGCCGCTGCCTTCACCGCTTCGACGATCTGCGGATAGGCCGAACAGCGGCACAGGTTGCCACTCATCCACTCGCGGATCTCGGCATCCGTGCCGACGTGACCTTCCTCGATGCAAGCGACCGCCGACATGATCTGACCCGGCGTGCAGAAGCCGCACTGGAAGCCGTCATGGTCGATGAAGGCCTGCTGTACCGGATGCAGGACATCTCCCTCCGCGAGACCTTCAACGGTCGTGACGTCACGCCCGTCGGCCTGGGCGGCCAGTATCATGCAGGCATTGACGCGGCGGCCGTCGAGATGAACCGTGCAGGCGCCGCACTCGCCGTAGTTGCAGCCTTTCTTCGTGCCCGTCAGCTCGAGGCGCTCACGCAGGAGATCAAGCAACGTGACATATGGCTCGACCACGAGCGTGTACGTCGTCCGATTGACGCGGACGGTGATCTTGACGCTCGAGATATCCATTGGGGGTCTCCTGACGGCAGCTCGGTGAGGTGACTAACCGGTGCCTGACCACCAAACGGGGCGACCATAAGGCTCAGGGAGTGGCACGTCGACCCGCGGGACGCGTTTTCCGACGAGCTTGAGCTGCGATGCCGGCCTGAGCGCGGGGTTCTGCGGCACCGGCAGCTTCGCCGCATCGGCGGCGAGCGCGCCGAAGCTCACGCGCCGTCCGCTCGGCGCGTGGCGGACCGCGCCGTCGCTCGCCGTGCATTCGCGCTCCGCCACATTCCAGCGCGCCGCGGCGGCCCGCACCAGCATCTCGCGCGCGGCGGCGCCGGTCTTGCGCATGAGATCGTAGAACGCCTGCGAGCTCTCGCTGTTGCCGGTGAACATCCAGTTGCGCTCGGGATTGCGGTACGCGGGCGCGAACGGCGCGGTGGCGAGCTTCACGCTTGCCCAGCGCGCGCCGAGCTCGTCGGCGAGGATCGCGGGCAGCGTGGTGCTGATGCCCTGGCCGAGCTCGGCCTGCGACACCACGATGGTCACCCGGTCATCGGGCGTGATCCGCACCCAGGCGGTGAGCTCGGCTTCACTCCTTTCCGATATAAGTCCACCCAGTGCACGGTTCAGCGAGAACCCTATCGACAATCCCCCCGCGCCGAGCGCGACAGCCTTGAGAAAGGCTCGCCTCGAATATTTCAGTGAATATTTCAAGTCGTGCTCGAATCGCAGTGTCTTTGCGGCCTCCACTATACGAGGAGCAAAATAGGCGATTCAAGTAGGCACTTTTCGGTGCCCGGGGAGAACCGCATGATCAAACCGATGACGATCGAGCGCTGTCCCGTCAAAGTGACCGCCGACATCATCGGCGGCAAGTGGAAGCCGCTGATCCTCTACTTCCTCAAGCAGGTGGGCGGCACGATGCGCTACGGCGAGCTGCGCCGCTCCATGGGCAACGTGTCGAAGAAGGTGCTCACCGAGCAGATCCGCCAGCTCGAGCGCGACGACATCGTCGCGCGCAAGGTGCACCACGAGGGCAACTCGCTGCGGGTCGAATACACGCTCACCGCCCACGGCAACACGCTGCGGCCGATCCTCGAGCTGATGTGCGACTGGGGCGAGGAGCATCGCGCACGCTACGGCGATCCGACGAAGCAGAGTTCCAGCCCGAACGCTACAGGCCGCGCCGGCGTCCGTCTTGGAAGAATTGGCTGAGACGCTTCCGGCGCCCACCGCGCCCCGCGCCCGACTTACGGCGCTCGCGGCGCACCGTGCTTGCTCGCCGCAACCTTGTCTTTTTCAGTCGGAGAGACCGCGAGGAACCTCGGAGCCGCGGGATGCAGCACGATGAAAGTATTCGGATCGATTCCCTAGGCTGGACGAAAGCGGGTCAACGGAGAGTAGATTCAACCGTATCAGGTGCTGCGGGAGGGCTCAAGCGGGGTATCGGGTTGGCTGGCGCCGGCTCGGATGGCGGTCGGGAAGGTGGCGCGGGGCGGCCAACGGTGGTGAAGCGCGATGATCTGGGGGGCGGCGTTCACAGTTTTGGAGGGGGGCGGCAAAACCTGGCCGTCAGCCCTGTGGGGGGCTGGGTGAGCAGCGGGGAAGGGTCGGTGGGCTACCAGCTCAGGCGCTGGTCGAACACGATACTGAAGGCACGGGTGCCGGGGCGTCCTCCCAGTGGGCCACGGGCTCGGCCGGCTGCTCCCACAGCGGGGGACCGCGGGCGGGGGCGACCTCGGGAGGGGTGGTGGGCTCGCCCAGGTAGGTGGTGTCGGGTTGGCCCGCGGGGGCTGGGGAAGGGGTCGGGATGCGTGCCTGAGGCCAGTTGACGGTGGGGCAGCGGGATGACAGGCGGGTGAGCGCTACGGTTTTGGGGGAGCCAGATAAAGCGTGGTGCTCGAGCCCGCAGGCGGGGCTTGGCGAGCAGCGCAGGGAAGGTGCGCTGGGCTATGATTCTCCTTGCCTTGTTGGGCGCGATGGTCTATCAAGAACCTATAGACATGGCAAATCGGCGGGGTAAGAGATGAAATCGTCCAGGATCGCGTAAGGGGTCGCCTTTGCAGCGGTGATCACGAGCGCTTTCAGCACGCCGGCCTTAGGAGCGGTTTTCACGGCAGCACGTTAGCGCGTGTACAAAAGCATTGCGTACAGGTCTGCCGCGCTACTCAAGAGGGCGCGGCAAGCGTTATCCACTTCGGGTTTTTTCGCCGGGACAGTTTCCGCCCGGACGCCATCTTCTTCTTATCGCTATCGGCTGGCGCCGACAGCGTCGGTAGCTCTCAAGCGGGATAGCAGAACCGCCAGGCGGGGCCGTGTGGTCAGCGAATTGATTGAGCGCTCGCGATGGCCCGGCCTTCCATTGTCTCAATTGAGCAAGGAGATCAACCATGACTAAACGTTTCGTTGCGGCGTTCATATGGAGTGGGGCTGCGCTGCTTGGCATGCCCCTTTGCCAGGCACAAACGTTCACTGTTGAACTGACACGATTCGGGGGATGTATCGGGCAAGGCTGCGTTGTCGAGATCGCCGACAACGGGCCTCTGGATAACGACAACACTATCGGATTGATCGACTTTTCTCAACCCATCGTTGGTCAGGCGCCGAACGTGTTCAGCGCGGCCGGGATAGCGACTGAAACCATCGGCCGGGATACCTTAGGCAACGTCACGTCGATTTTCATGAATCTCACCGACGCCACGGTGGGCGGAGAAGCAGGTGCGTCCACCAACGGACAGATCGGATTGATCAGTAGCCAACCCCTCGTCTCGCTTGGGGGCGTATCGGGGTTTGCATCGCTGAACGGTCAGTACCAGACCGGCTTTGCGACTGGCGTGATCGGAAATGCAGACATCTTGCTGCAGGCTCGGCTGGGCGGTGTGTTGTTGGGGCTGGTCGATCCACCGCCCGGAAATGGAGGCCAGTCTCCAGTGCCCTTTCAGGGCTTCAATGCAAGGTCGTTCAACCGTCCTGTAGCGAACAAGTTGTTCGGCGTGTTCGACTTCACTATCGGGAGTAACGATGAGATCTTTTTGCCCGGCAGCGGTGAGGTGTTGGCAGTGATACCGGAGCCGTCCAGTTTCATACTCTTGATCGTTGGAGCGATTCTGGCAAGTGCAGTCGCTTGGAGGCGCCGTAGAGACAAATAGATGCAGCAAGCTGAATCTCGCGTCTCTGATCGAGTCGTGGAGATTGCGCTCGGAGCTGGGCATCGCCGAGTTCTTTCGCAGCCATGAATTGGGTGCCAGCACCCCGTGATAGCGGTGGCGGTGCGGGCGCGGGGGCGGGATCAGCGCGGCCAGACGCTCGATCAGTTCCAGGGGCGTGAGGCGCCGTTGCGTGCTGCCATCGGGCTGTGGCTTGGGGAAGTGATAGACGAGCTGGTCGTGACGGACTTGCTCGAGGCGCTCCACGGCAAAGGGGGGCCGAGCACAGTAGCGTAGCAGCCGCTCCCGCCCGGCGCGGTCGTGGCCGTCGATGCGCACCGATGCATCGAGCGAGAAAAGGATAGGAATTCCAACCGTATCACGTGTCGCGGGAGGGCTCAAGGCAGTGCGCTGGGACTCATCTCCTGTGCTTCGTCGACGAGCAGGACCGGGCGCAGCCGGGTTCCTTCCAGGTGGGCGATCCAGCGTTCACGCAAACCCTTGAAGCCGCCCCAGCGGTTGTGGGGCTTGAGTCCGACGGCGAACCTCATTTCCGCCGACTCGTTCGGCTGCTGCTAAAAGGTGTAACTGGTCTCATAGACCCAGAGCAGCAGGCGTTTAAGGTCATCGGAATCGTAGGAAGCCTCGTGATAGTGGCGCTAGTGTCCATCGGATTCGCTGTCGCCAGACTGGCGACGTAACCGCTACTAGTACGAGTACAGCACGATGCCCCAAGGTTCCGGGATTACCCTCTCCCGCGCTTCGGCCTCTACCCTTGCAAGCAATTCATCGTCACTCTCGCCAGGCAGGCGCGGGCAGTCAAAGCCGTCGTTACCCTTCCAGCCGTTGATCGGCCCAGGACGGACGAACTGTACGACCGCGACCACCATCACGTCCTTCTGAGGAACGATATCCCTTTCGAGGCGTTCTAGCTCTAGCCGCCTGGGGCCGTATGCCCTTGACCGCCGCTGACACTGGAACTGGGTGCCTCAGCCAAAGCAGGCATAGCTAGCGCAGCGACAGTCAGGGTAATGGCAAGAAAGATCCGGCGCACCGTTACCACCCCACCCTGTGCGTCGGCGATCTGGACCCCCAAATTCTCCGAGGTTAGCTTTTGCGAGGTTCGCGCGCGGTCCGTCGCGGCCGGCGAGTTTGCCTTCGACCGGCGCCCGACGCTCGAGCCCGATTGTCACGCGGCCAATCCTTCGGCTTGGCAAATCTGTTCACAGAGAGTTGACCAGCTTTTGCAGAAGTCGCCAAACGCAGGCAATTAGTGCATAAGTCACATGCCAAGGGAGGATCGTAAACCTGTGGGCGGGCGTGCGTCTCGGGTCACAGGGGTCACAGAAATAGAAGTGGCAAGAGAGCGAACAACAAAGCGAGTGCCTGCCGTAGACGCACCGAAGAAAAATTGGTTGCTCCTGGTTGGCATCGCGTTGGTTGGTATCTACGCAGCCATGATTATCCAAGCCTATGCCGGGCATCGCATAGGTCCAGAAGCACTCTATGGTTCGGCGCTATGGCATGGGCTGTTCTTCTACTTGTGGTGGAGGAAGATCGGTCGTAATGGTTGGCATGGCGCAGTGTTCGGGTTCTTCGTCGGTATCTTTGCATTTAGCATTGTCGCCGTCCTTGCTGCGTTCATGCGTCATGGCTAATGCGGCGACAACGGCCTTGCGGAATCCGACGATGCGTCCTTGTATTAGGGCCATCGTATTGGCGCCTGGCGCATGCTAGGCACCGTTGCTTATTCCGTCCTCTGGGTGTACGAATGCAGCACAATGGCGCCGGGCTCACACGGCGTGGCCATGACTTTGGCCTCCGGCTACCGCCCGCTCAGCTAGCGCCTCATCGCGCCCTTACGCCATCCAGTGGTTGGAAGACTCCCCGCTGCTGTAGCTCAGCCACTCAGTGACGATCGTGATGGGAGTCCGTGGCGCTAGCTTCACCGCGTAGGACATGGCGAACACGTCGCCACAGTCGGGAGAAGCGAGCCCGCGCAGCTTCATAATGATCTTTGCCTTCGAGCTGGATCAAAGGATAGGAATTCCAACCGTATCACGTGTCGCGGGAGGGCTCAAGGCGGGTGTTGGGTTGGCCTGCGGGGGCTGGGGAAGTGCTCGGGAGATGTGCCTGGGGGCAGTCAACTGTGGGGCAGTGCGATGACAGGGGGGTCAGCGTCACGGTTTTGGGGGGCAGGTAAAGCTTAGCCCTTGAGCCCGTGGAAGGGGCTCGGCAAATAGAGCGGGTGAAAGGTGCGCGCGGCCTACCAGCTCAGGGGCTGGTCGTAGACGTCACAACTCGGGCACAATCGCGGCCAGTCTCCGGGGCCGCCCCCTGGGATCTACGGCAGCTCACCACCGGCTCGCCTATGCGATGCGGCCATCTGCGGTCGTGTTGCGCCGTTTGCGCAGACTGGCGGTGGCAAAGGGCCACCCGGACTATTCATGAACACTCAGGATGACAACTGCCGCACACCACACCGCCCCGGCGCCTGCGGCGCCACCCCGCTCGTGAGAAGCCGGGAATCTGTTCCCCTCCTTTTCAAGGAGGGGTGGCACGCGAAGCGTGACGGGGTGGTGCGCGAAGCGCTGTGTTTGGTATCGTGCCCCTGAGAGCCTCTTCATGAGTTGTGCAGGCTATAAGGGCGGGTCAACGCGCGTGGGCTGGCCGCGTTGGAGGCAAAGCACTCACTCCGGTCGTTACGTTTCCAGCCACATCACGTAGATCGAGGAGGAGTTCATGTCATTCCAGTTGCGCTCGTTCGTCGCGGTTCTGGCCGTCGCCGCCGCGGTCAGCCTGCCCGCCCATGCCCAGAAGAAGTACGGTCCCGGCGCCACGGACACCGAGATCAAGATCGGGCAGACCATGCCCTACAGCGGACCGGCTTCAGCTTACGGCACCATCGGCAAGAGCGAGGCGGCCTACTTGCGCATGGTTAACGACCAGGGCGGCATCAACGGCCGCAAGATCGACCTGATCTCTCTGGACGACGGCTATAGCCCGCCGCGCACCGTGGAGCAGATCCGCAGGCTGGTGGAGGAGGAGCAGGTGCTGTTCACCTTCCAGACGCTGGGCACGCCGTCCAACACCGCGATCCACAAGTACATGAATGCGCGCAAGGTGCCGCAATTGTTCGTGGCCACCGGCGCGACCAAGTGGGGCGACCCGCAGCATTTTCCCTGGACCATCGGCTGGCAGCCAACCTACCAGCACGAGTCGCACATCTACGCCAAGTACCTGCTGCAGAACAAGCCGAACGCCAAGGTCGCGATCCTGTTCCAGAACGACGACTACGGCAAGGACTACGTCAAGGGCTTCAAGGATGGGCTGGGCGACAAGGCGACCAGGATGATCGTGGCCGAAACCAGCTACGAGGTCACCGATGCCACCGTGGATTCGCAGGTGGTGGCGCTCAAGGCCTCGGGCGCGGACGTGCTGTTCAATGTCACTACGCCGAAATTCGCCGCGCAGGCGATCCGCAAGGTCTACGACGTGGGCTGGCGGCCGTTGCACCTTCTCAACGTCGTATCCACGTCGGTGGCGGCGGTGTTGCAACCCGCCGGGCTTGACAAGGCCGTAGGGCTGGTGTCGGTGGCTTACTTCAAGGACCCCACCGACTCCGCGTGGAAGGACGACAAGGGAGTCAACGACTACTTTGTTTTCATGAAGAAGTACTACCCCGACGGCAACCCCGACGACTCTTTAAACGCCTATGGCTATACCGTGGCGCAGACCCTGGTGCAGGCGCTCAAGCAGTGCGGCGACGATCTCACGCGCGAGAACGTCATGCGCCAGGCGGCCAACCTCAAGGATCTGGAGCTGCCGATGCTGCTGCCGGGCATTCGCATCAACACCGGTGCGAGCGACTTCTATCCCATCGAGCAGGTGCAGCTCATCCGCTTCGACGGCAAGACCTGGGTGCGCTTCGGCGAGGTGCTGTCGCGTTGAGCCGCCGGGTCGCAGGTCCGAGCGTGGCTGGTTTGTTGGGCAAGGTGCGCCCGATGCATAATGGGCGAAGGATAGGATTTCCAACCGTATCACGTGTCGCGGGAGGGCTCAAGGCGGGGTCTGAGATGGGCGCGCGGGAGCCTGGGAAAACCGGTGCTGAGCACACGGGGCGCACATGAGCCGCAGGGCACGCGCGCGTTTGCGAGGTGTGGATGAGCGTTCGCGTACACCTCAGCCCGGAGCGCAGAACGCTGCGCGTGCCGCGCCACTGCGCCGCATCGAAGCGGCGCTGACCGCAGCCTGACCGTCAGCGATCCCGCGCCGTCGAGATTGGTGCTGGCCTGCGGTGCCCACGTCATCGAGCCCCGGGAGGTAAGCATCCATAAGTTCTGATCGGAGCAGCCCCATGTGGCGCCGTTTCCTCCCAAGAGCTTGGCGAGGCATCCGTTCGAGCGGCTACCCTCCCGCCGGAAGCTCCGGCATCACGAACGGCCTCGCCTGCTCGTAAGCACGCGCCGCGCGCAACACCTTGCGCTCCGCGAACTTGGCGCCCACGATCTGCATCGCCACCGGCAGCCCATTGGGCGCGAAGCCGCACGGCACGCTCGCGGCAGGCTGCTGGGTGAGATTGAACGGGTAGGTGAAGGGCGACCATTCCCACCAGCGCTTCATGCCGTTGTCCGGGCGGCACTTCGTGATGCACGGCAAACGCGGTGGTGGCGAGCTGTGGCGTGACCAGCAGGTCGTACTGCTGGTGCAGCAGGTTCATTCGCCGGGCGAGCGTCTCGCGCTGCTTCTCGAGCGGCGCGGTACTCCAGGGCGCTGACGCGGAAGCCGGGCTGCCGCCAGCTCGAGCAGCGGCTGGTCCATGCGGCTGCGCTGCTCGGCTGTGAGCGGCTGCACGGCCATCGCGAGCGCAACGGCCCACAGCGGTTGCATGATCTCGATCGGGTCCTCCAGCGCCAGGTCGATCTCCTCGACGTGGGCGCCGAGCTGAGCGAGAGCTGGCCACTGCTTTATCGACCAGCGCTGCGACCGCGGAATCGACCCTGGCGTATCCGAGGGTGCGGCTGTAGGCGATGCGCATGCCGCGGATGCCGTCGTCGAGCCCGTCCCGGTAGTCGATACCCAGTGGCGGCGCGGCGTAGAAGTCGCGCACATCGGGGCGCGAGATGACCGTCAGCATGAGTGCCGCGTCGTGCACGGTGCGCGAGATCGGGCCCTGGTGCCACAGCGTCCACGGCGGCGGATGCGGGTGCACCGGTACCAGCCCGAAGGTCGGCTTGAAGCCGAACAGGCCGCAGAAGCCGGCGGGAATGCGGATCGAGCCGCCGCCGTCGGTGGCGATGTGCATGACGCCCATGCCGAAGGCGGCTGCCACCGCCGCGCCGCCGCTGCTGCCGCCCGGCGTCTTGGTCGTGTCCCAGGGATTGACGGTGACGCCGGTGAGCGGGCTGTCGGTCACGCCCTTCCAGCCGAACTCCGGTGTGGTGGTCTTGCCGAGGAACACCGCGCCCTGCTCGCGCATGCGCGCGACCGCCGCGCTGTCCTCGTCCCAGGGTTGATCCGGATCGACCGTGCGAGAGCCGCGAAGAGTCGGCCAGCCCTTCGCGCAGCAGCAGATCCTTCACCGTCGTGGGCAGGCCATCGACCAGGCCGGCCGGCTCGCCGCGCATCCAGCGTGCCTCGGACTCGCGTGCAGCCTGCAGGGCTTCGCGCTCGCCCACCGTGCACGAACGCGTTGTAGGTCGGCTGCAGCCTGGCGATGCGGTCGAGCGCGGCGCGCGTGACTTCGACCGGCGAGAGCTGCTTCGTGCGATAGCGCTCGAGCAGCTCGGCGGCCGAAAGGGAGAGGACGTCCATGTATGTCTTGTGACGTCAAGGGCCACACGCGGTTTAGCTCAGCGCAATCCAACTCCCTCCCCTTCAAGAGGAGGGCCGGGGTGAGGATGGATTCGCGCCCACCAAGACCCATCCCCGCTCCTGCCTCCCCCTTGAAGGGGGAGGAACCGGTGCCCGCAGTGACCTACGCCTTCTTGTTCTTGATCCCCTCCAGCACCGCCTCGGGCGTGATCGGCATGTGCCGCACGCGCACGCCGACGGCGTTGAAGATGGCGTTGGCCACGGCCGGCGCGACAACTGTCGAGGCGGGCTCGCCCACACCCACGGGATGCCGCCCCGACTCGATCAGCTCGATGTCGAACTCCGGCACATCGACCTGGCGGATCGGCTTGTACTCGTGGAAGTTGGTCTGCTCGATCGCGCCGTTCTTGTAGGTCAGCCGCTCGGACATGCACCTGGCTGGCGCCCCACAACGCCGAGCCCATCATCTGCGCCTTGATGTTGTTCGGGTTGATGGCGATCCCCATGTCCATCGCGATCGTGACCTTGTTGATGCGTGTACTTGCCGGTGGCCGGATCGACGGTGACCTCCGCGACGCCGGCGACCCAGGTCGGGCTCTGGCGCTCTTCCGCCGACGACACCGCGAGGCCCATTGCGGTGTTCGGCGGCAGCCGCTTGGATCCCCAGCCGGCCTTGCCGGCCGCCACCCGCAGGCAGTTCGCCAGCCGCAGCGCGCCGCCCACGGTGCCGGACTCGTAGGGCGGCCAAGTGCCCGGCTGCGGCCAAGGCAGCGAGATCCACAGCTGGTCCATGTAGTAGTCGGACGGCGTGCCCGGGCGGGTAGCCGGTGTTGGGAATGCCGCGGTTGCCGCCCTTGCCGTTCAGCATGGCCAGCCGGAACTCGAGCGGATCGCGGCCCGGCGGCGTGCGCGCACCTCGTCCATGAACGACTCGACCACGAACATGTTGTAGGAGTTGGACACGGTGCGCAGCGCGCTCGCCTGCACGGCCCAGGTCGTCTTGTCGCTGTTCCAGGCGCGCACGCGATGGTTGGGCACGTAGTACCAGTGATCGCTGCCGCCGATCGACCACTGGTCGATGTCCTGCTTCTTGCCGTCCCACGGAGTCGAGCTGCAGCCAGTCGCTGCCGTACTTCTTGCCGACGGAGAAGCGCGGGCCCATGCAGCCGCACACGATGTCGTGGTTCATGGCGGTGAGCTGGCCGCCCTTGATGCCGGCCTTGAGACGATGGAACGTCGGCGTGCGCGGGAAGGCTGGTCGCGAAATAGGCCTCGCGCGTATGGATCAGCTTCACCGGCCGGCCCAGCTCCTTGACGCAGTAGGCCGCGGCGAGGATCTCGTCGTAGTCCTGCTTGCCGCCGAAGCCCCCGCCCATCAGGTACTGATGCACGTAGACCTTCAGGTCCTCGGGCTTCTTGTTGAGCACCTTGGACAGGTATGCCGTGAGCGTCATGCGCAGCGAACGAGGTGCTCTGCGTGCCGATGTGCACGTGCCACTCGTCGTTGGAGGAATGCTGCACGACGCAGTTGATCGGCTCCATGGACGCGTGGCACACCATGTCGCTGGTGTACTCGACCTCGAGCGTCTTGTCGGCCTGCGGGCAGGGCCTTGTCGACGTCGCCCTCCAGCACCCACGCGGCGCTCTCCTGGGTGTTCTTCGACTTCTCGGAGAACTCCTCCATGATGTCGGAGAGGCTCAAGCTGCCGTAAGGGCCCGGGTCGGCCTGGATCTTGAGCGCCTTGGCTGGCCTTCATCGGCGGCCGGGAACGTCTCGGCCAGCGCCACCACCCAGCCGGTGCACTTGCCCATCGAGTCGTCGATCTTTACCGCCTTGAGGTAGCCGGGGATCTTCTTCGCCTCGGCATCGTCGATGCTCAGCACTTTGGAGGCGTAACGGGTGCGCGGGATCGCCAGCGCACCATAGGCCATCCCGGGGATGAACACATCCATTCCGTACTTGGCCTGGCCGTTGGTCTTGGCCGGAATGTCGAGCGCCGGCACCGACTGGCCGATGATCTTGTACTGGCTGCGCTCCTTGAGCTTGACCTTCTTGAAGTCCTCGGGGTAGGCGAACTTGCGGTCGATCTTGACCTTCTGCAGGATCTCCCCGTAGCCGATGGAGCGTCCGGAGGTCTTGTCGATGACGCGGCCGTCTGTCGGCGTAGCAGTCGGCGAGCTTGGCGCCCAGCAGCTTGGCGCCGGCCTCGGTCAGAGCGATGCGGCCGAGCGCGCCGGCGCGCAGGAGGCGGTCGAAGTCGGTGGTGACGCTGCCGCTGTTCACCGTGTAGGCGAGCCCGTAGACGCCGAAGTTCTCCACGCTCTCCAGCGGCATGTCGAGCCGTACCTTCTCCCAGGGCACTTCCAGCTCCTCGGCGATGATCTGCGCGTAGGCGGTGCCGATGTGCTGGCCCATCTCGGCCTTGACGATGTGCATGGTGGTGGTGCCGTCCGGGCGTCATGGTGAACCAGATGGACGGTGTGTAGGCCGGCGTGGCGGCCATCGCGGCTTGCGCCTCGCCCGTGCGCAGGCCCGGGCGGCACGCCGATGCTGAGGAACGCGCCTCCGGCGATGGTGGCCGAGCGCACCAGGAATTCGCGGCGGGTCACGCCTTGCTCGGTCGGGTTAGCCATGTGTTGGTCTCCTTGATGATCTGGGAGGCGCGCTTGACGGCGCCGACGATGCGCGGATAGGTAGCGCAGCGGCACAGGTTGCCGTTCATGCCCGCGACGATCTCCTGGTCGGTCGGGTTGGGGTTCTGCGCCAGCAGCGCGGCGGCCTGCATGATCTGGCCCGACTGGCAGTACCCGCATTGCGGGACCTGCAGCTCGATCCAGGCCTGCTGGACCGGATGCGCGTCCGGCCGGGTCGAGCCCCTCGATGGTGGTGATGGCGCGCGTTGCCCACGTCGCCGAGCATCACCGAACAGGAGGGCACCGCCTGGCCGTTGATGTGCACGGTACAGGCGCCGCACATGCGCGATGCCGCAGCCGAACTTGGTGCCGGTGAGCCGCAGCTCCTCGCGGATCACCCACAGCAGGGGCGTGTCGGGCGGGGAGTCAGAGAAATAGCTCTGACCGTTGATCGTCAAGGTAGGCATGTCGTGCGGTCTCCTTCGAGGGGCAAGAAACTTTAGGCGTGGCCTGGTGTGCAACCGGGGGGTGAGCGAAATTGTGTGCGGCGTGGGCTGCCGTGGCATCAGGCGGAGGAGGGATTCGGCCCGCGCCATTCAGGCGAGCGGAAGTCACTCTTTCGGGTGAGGCCTAGAAATGAATCAACCCGCGCTTGGCGGCCAGCGCGATGGCCTCGGCGCGGCTGGTGACGTCGAGCTTCACGAACAGGCTCTTCAGGTGGCTCTTCACCGTGCTCTCGGTGATGAACAAGGCCTGGCCGATCGCCCGGTTGCTCTTGCCTTCGGCCAGAAGCTTGAGGATCTGCACTTCGCGCTCGGTGAGCGACTCCTCCTGCACGCGCTGAGCCAGCTTGGCGGCGACCTTCGGCTGCAGGTACGCCTCGCCGGCGTGCACCGCGCGGATGCAGCGGAACAGCTCTTCGGGCTGCACGTCCTTGAGCAGATAGGCCTTGGCGCCGGCACGCAGACCCGCATAGATGTCCTCGTCGTGATCGAAGGTCGTCAACACGATGATGCCGGCGCCGGGATCCTCGGCGCGGATCTGCCGGATCGCCTGCACGCCCTCCAGCTTGGGCATGCGCAGATCCATGAGCGTGACGTCGGGCCGCAGGCGCCGCCACAGGGCGATCGCCTCTTCGCCGTCGCCGGCTTCGCCGATCACCATGGCGTCCTCCTCCATGTTGATGATCGCTGCCAAGCCCCGCCGTACCAGCGGGTGGTCGTCGGCGATCAGCACACGGATGCGGCCGTGCTGCGCCGCCGCCTCGCCGTCGCGGCGTGCCTCGGTCTCGGGTGATTGTCTGCGGTTGAGCATATGAATTTGCTATCCAAAAGATCCAAAAGCAATTCACAGGATTAACAGGATTCAAAGCAGGATTCACAGGATCAAAGCTTAGGACCCCTTGGGCGTCCGGCCTTCAAGAGCTTGTTGGAATCAATCCTGTTGATCCTGAGAAATCCTGTCAATCCTGTGAATTCGATGGTCACCGGCCAGGTCGGGCTAACTGTGAGCGGGCAGCAGCGTCTCGATCCGGCTGCCTTGGCCAGGCGCACTCGTCACCACCAGGCGCGCGCCGATGCGCTGCGCCCGCTCGCGCATGCCGAGCAGCCCGAAGCCCTCGTGGTGCCCGTCCGGATCGAAACCCACACCGTCGTCGGTCACGCTCAGAGACACCAGGTCCGGGCCGAACGCGAGCGCGACCTCGACGCGCTGCGCCTGGGCGTGCTTCATCACGTTGGTGATGCATTCCTGCGCGATCCGGAGGAGCTCGCCCTGCGCTTCGCGCGGCAGCGCAACCTTCTCGCCGAGGGTCGCGAAGCGCGCCAGTGTGCCGCTGGCTGCCATGCGTGCGATCTGGGTTTGCAGGGCGTGGATCAGATCGACTTGCTGCAAGGGATCGGGGCGCAGGGCCCGCACCGACAGGCGCGCCTCATCGAGGCCCGCCTTCGCCAGCCCCCGTGCGTGCTCGATGTGCTCCAGCGCCAGCTCGACGTTGTGCTTGCGCAGCGTGCGGCTGGCCGCCTCCAGGTTCACCACTACGCCGGTGAACCCCTGCGCCAGGGTGTCGTGGATCTCGCGTGCGATGCGGTTGCGCTCCCCGAGGACCGCGGCCTCGCGCGCTTGCTCGCCGAGACGGGCCATCTGCACAGCCAGGGTGGCCTGGTTCGCGAGCGCCTCCGCCAGGTGGATCTTGCTTTCCAGGTCGGCGGGATCGCTCTTGCTGCTGCGCACGCAGATCCAGCCCACGGTTTCCTTCCCCAGCAGCATCGGGACGGTCAGCAGGGTGCGCACGCCGAGCGAGTTAATGTAGGCCCGGTTCTCTTCTGGCATCCCGGCGACCTCGACGCTGAGGACGTAGGTCTCCGGGCGCTCGGTGGGGAACGTCGAGACCCCGCGGCCGCCTACCGGAAGGGGGCGCAGCACCGCCGGGTGATGGGACTCGGCGGCGGGGATGATGCGCGCGTCGAGGTACTCCAGGTGCAGACGGATGCTGCCGGTCAGCGGGTCGGGAAACCAGAGCGTGCCGCCCACGCAGTTGAGCTGCTGCACCGTGACCTTGAGGACGTGTCCGAGGAACTTGTCCAGGTTCGATTCGGCGGCGAGAATGCCCAGCGAGCGGATCAGCATCCTGGTCTGGGCCCGCGCCAGCTCCTCGGCCATGCGGTGCTGCACGACCTCGCGTTCCATCTCCCGGTTGGCTTGCTCCAGTGACCGCACGCGTTCCCGCAGCGCTGCCAGCTGGCTGTCGAGCGGCTCCTCCGTCCCGTGCTGGCCAATCCCGCGTTGTGTCGCAGCCTGCGGCGTGCTCATCGCACCCTCCCTGAGTCGCCCATTATCGGACCGGTGCGTTCGCGCGTCCACACCGGGGCCGGCCGGCGGGCGGGCTTTCGATCCAAGCTCTCACCGCCAACGACCGAGGAGAATCAACCCCAGGCGAGCCTGGTCAAAGACCATCGACCCCTTTTCAGGTGGCCAGCGTTTATAGTCGCTGCAACCAACACAATCCAAAGGAGCTTTTCATGAACCGACCCGTCGGCCTGCGCCTGTCCGCGCTGTGCTTGTCGTTTGCCGCGGCCTTCGCGGCCTCGGCCGCCGAGCCGGTGGCCAACTCGCTCACCATCTACAGCTCGGCTCAGGCCGGCGCGATCCCGGCAGACCTGTACCGGTATGGCGGGCAGCGAGGCTATGCGGTGCCCGGGTATGCGGTGGTCCGGCACGAGCGTGAGATCGATCTCAAAGCCGGCCGCAACGACTTGCGCTTCACCGACGTGGCGGGGCTGATCGACCCGACTACGGTGTCGTTCCAGTCGCTCACCGACCCGAATGGAACCCGCGTGGTCGAGCAGAACTTCCAGTTCGATCTGGTCAGCACCGACAAACTGCTGGAGAAGTTCATCGACCGCGACATCGCAGTAGAGCAGATTCGCGGCGACAGCGTGGAGACCTTCTCCGGGACGCTGCTGTCGAGCTGCGGGCGGACTGGTGCTCCGGCAGGCGGATGGCTCAGTGCGGATGGTGCCGCACAACGCCAGCGTGAAGCTGCCCAGCCTGCCCGGCGGGCTGATCACTCGCCCCACGCTGGTGTGGGACGTGTCCGCCAAGAAGCCCGGCCGGCACGTCGCGCGCGTGGCCTACCAGACGACCGGGCATCACGTGGTGGGCGGACTACAACCTGACCTATGCGGAAGGGCGGGACGCCAATTCCTGCAAGCTCGACGTCGGTGCATGGGTGAGCATCCTCAATCAGTCGGGCGCAAGCTACCCCGACGCGAAGCTCAAGCTGATCGCAGGCGACGTGCATCGCGCACCGGCGACGCCCGCCGGCCCCGATGGCCAAGGCGATGCGGTGCCGAGGCCATGGCCGACGAAGTGCGCGGTTTCGAGGAGAAGCAGTTCTTCGAATACCACCTGTATACGCTGGGCCGCCCCAGCTCGCTGCCGGACAACTCCACCAAGCAGATCGAGCTGTTCCCGCAGGTCGCCGGCGTGCCCTGCGAGAAGACCCTGGTCTACTACGGCCAGGCCGGCATGTGGGACGGCTACGGCGGCAGCCCGTACACCGACCGCAACTACGGCCTGACCGGCAACAAGAAGGTGGACACCTACCTGAGCTTCAAGAACACGCAGGAGAACGCGCATGGGCATTCCGATGCCCGCCGGGCGCGTGCGCGTGAGCAAGCTGGACACCGCGGATGGTTCGCTGGAGTTCATCGGCGAGGACCGCATCGACCACACGCCGAAGAACGAGACCATCCTGCTCAAGCTCGGCTCGGCTTTCGACGTCGTGGGCGAGCGCAAGCAGCTCGACTTCAGCATCGACACCAGCCGCAAGGTGATCACCGAGGAGATCGAGGTGAAGATCCGCAACCGCAAGGACGAGCCGGTGCGGGTAGTCGTCAAGGAGAACCTGTACCGGTGGGTGAACTGGCGCATCACCGCCAGCACCCACCCCTTCGAGAAGCAGGATGCCCGCACCATCCACATCCCTGTGACTGTGGCTGCGGACAAGGAAGCGGTGATCCGGTATACGGTGCGGTATACGTGGTGAACCGCGAGGCGCGAGGCACCTAGGAGGCGCGAGGCACGAGAAAAAGCCTCCCTCTCCCTCGATGGGAGAGGGTTGGGGAGAGGGTGAAGACTTACGCGAGCTAGCCCCCTCTCCCCAGCCCTCTCCCGCGAGGGGAGAGGGGGTTTTTCTCGCGCCTCGCGCCTCGTGCCTCGTCTTAGCGCTTGCCGCAACACCTTGAACCGCGCGACTTGGAAATCGGCGCCGGTCTCGATCAACTCGATGGGGAACAGGACGTAGGTGCGGTCGTACGAGCGCATCTCGAGCGGCAGCGTGTCGGAGAACGTACCGGGCGGGGAGAGCAGCATGACTTCTTCTCGGGGGCCGGCGGTCCGCGGCAACAGCACCGACAGGACACCTTGTTCCGGTGCCTTGCCTTTGGCGGCTATGCGCGGCAGCACGGTCACCGCGGAGCCGCCGCGCGCCAGAGTCTCCACCGCTACCTCGCGGGTCTCGTCGCGCTTGCGTGTCAGGCGCCGCACCACGCCCACGCTCCAAAGCGAGTCGTCGGGCTGGCGGAAGGCCACCAGGCTGCCCACGGTGATCCACAGGCCCTGCGGGCTGGGGACGCGGGCGCGCAGGCCGTGCGGACTGTGGTTTTCGACCAGCCAGGTTTCCTGCTCGGCCACGAAGGGCGATTGCAGCGCGACCGCCCCCACCTTGGCGGTGACCTCGTCGAAGTCGTACACCACGGCGATCTGGGCGAACTCCTCCTGGCGCGGGCTGCGCCGGTCGGGCAGCGGCGGGTCCCAGTAGCGCAGCAGATGCCGCCCCGCGGCGCGGATCAACTCGAAGTCGAACTCTTGCGACAGGCCGAGCTCCGCGCGTGTCAGCCGGCCGGCGTCCAGGCGTTCCATGATCCGGCGCAGCTCGCCAATCGCGTTGCCGGCGCCGAAGGCGCGCGCGGTGGCCGGGATGCGGCCCGACAGCGGCGTCCGGTGCGGGCCGGCGTCGGACTGCATGTCGATGAAGTAGCGCATCGACTCCGCGGGCCGGGTGCCGATCAGGAAGTGCGGGGCGCAGTGCGCTACCAGGCGCTCGGCGACTTCGATCTGCTCCGGCAGCATCGACCCGGGCGAGGCGACTGCCAGCATGGTTGCGCGCAGGAACTCCTGCTCGACGGACGAGTCGGATGCGGCCTTGCGATACAAAGACAGGCTTTCGCGCGCGAAGCCGGCGCGTTCGGCCAACAGATAGACCGCGGCCAGCTCCTGCCATTGCTCGATCTCGATCGGGACGTAGCGCAGGTCGTACCACTTCATGCGCGCAGCGCACGCGCGCATGGTGCGAGCCGCGATCGTAGGCAGCATGCGCCCGAAGCTGCGTGCGCCGCGGGCGCCCACCTCATATTGAGCGAGGCAGTAGCGGTACACCTTCGCGAGCTGGGTCAGATAGATCGTGACCGCGTTCCAGATGCGATCGTTCTGGAAGCGCGTCAGCTGCTTGTGGCCCAGCACGTACTCCTGCGCGATCTTGCGGAAGTGCGGGCGGCCGGTCCGGTCGAGCAGATCCGCGATGGGGTACGCCTGGCCAGCGGCGATGCGGCTGCCGCTGAACTGCAGATCCATCAAGGCGGCCAGCTCCTGCAGCGCGGCCAGCGGCTCCTTGGGCAGCCGGCCCACGCGGACCTCGGCCGTCTCGAGCGTCTCGAGCGCCGGCGTTCTCTTTCTGCTGGTGAGTCCGAGCATAGGTTTTTGTAAAAAGGGTTGACAGTCAAGGAAAGCAAATGGCGGGCCGGTTGGGGTGGTGACGAGATCGCATCGGGGGAGCAAGCTGGACCGATGCGGTATCCTGCGAGAACCGACAAGCTCATTCACCACGAGTCCTGGTGTGCCTGATCCGTAGCGATGATCGACCCCAACTCTATCGAGCAGGCCGCAGCGCGCATCGCGCCGCGCGTGCGCGTCACGCCATGCATCCGGCTGGAGCCGCGAGCCTTCGGCTCCCCCGCGCAGCTCACCCTCAAGCTGGAGCTGCTGCAGCACACCGGCTCTTTCAAGCCGCGGGGCGCTTTCAATCGCATCTTGTGCAGCACGGTGCCCGACGCCGGCGTCATCGCCGCATCCGGCGGCAATCATGGCGCGGCGGTGGCCTATGCCGCACGTCAGCTTGGCTGCGTTGCCGAGATCTTCGTGCCGGAGCCCACACCGGATGTGAAAGTGGAGCGGCTGCGGCGCTATGGTGCGCGGGTGATGCTGACAGGTGCCAACTATGCCGAGGCCTATTCGGCGAGCCGCGATCGCGCCAGTGAGACCGGCGCACTCGAGGTGCACGCCTACGACCAGCAGGAGGTGCTGGCGGGTCAGGGAACGCTCGCGCGCGAGCTCGAGGAGCAGGCAGGCGCACTCGACACGGTGCTCGTGGCGGTCGGTGGCGGAGGGCTGATCGGCGGCGTGGCCGCATGGTTCGCCGGACGAGTGAGGGTGGTGGGTGTCGAGCCGGAGCGTTGCCCCACCCTGCACGCCGCGCGCGAGGCCGGCGAGCCGGTCGACATCGAAGTGAGCGGCGTGGCCGCCGATTCACTGGGTGCGCGGCGTATCGGCGCCCTCGCTTTCGGCCTCGCGCAGCGCTTCGTGCACGATGTGGTACTGGTGACGGACGAAGAGATCCGCCAGACCCAGCGCGCCATGTGGGACAACCTGCGCATTCTCGCCGAGCCCGGCGGGGCCGCGGCGCTCGCTGGCCTGCGCTCGGGCAAGTATCAGCCGCAGCCGGGCGAACGCGTGGGGGTCATCGTGTGCGGCGGGAATACCGATCCTGCTCGCTTCGCCGCCTAGCTAGGTTAAACCTGGGGTTACTCACAGAAATCCCGTACGCCGTCGACAAAACGAAGTTGGCAAAGGCGCGTGCGTTTCTCTTCGCGAGGGGCCCATCGTCGGCGAAAGCGAAGGCGAATTTCATATGCCCAAGAGATGGACCATTCGTGGCCGCAACGGTGTTACTGTGCATCCAGTCGCGGGAGCACTCGGGAAACTGCAGGCGCTCAAGGTTAGGCTAGCGGGGTCTCTCGGCCTCCTGTCGGTGTCGGCCGAACGCGTCCGCCTCGATGTCTTGCCGGCCAATACCGAAGATAGTACTCAAGGCAGAAATGCGGCAACGCGATCGACAAACCAGAACGCGGCAAGGCTGCCGATTGCGTAAGTCGCGACCGGCCGGGCCTGTTGCGATACGTCAGGAATCGGAATTCGCCGTGCGAGGGTTAGTGCGGGGAGTACCGCTGCAATGAAAACGAGTTGTCCGATCTCGACCCCCACATTGAACACGAACAACGCAAGCGGAATGTCGCGGTGTGGCAAACCGATCTCCGACAGCGCACCGGCGAAACCGAAGCCGTGCAGGAGACCGAACGAGAACGCCATCAACCAGGGCCAGCGCGCCGTGAGACTGGGTTGGCCCGCGGAAGAGCGCGCGATCTCGCAAGCGAGCAGCACAATACTGAGCGCAATCGCCGCCTCCACCGGGGGCCCCGGCACGTGCACGAAACCGAGCGTTGCCAGGGCAAGGGTAAGCGAATGCGCCAGCGTGAAGGCAGTGACCGTCATGACCAGCGCCCGCAGGTTCGGCACGACGAGGATGAGCGCAAGGACGAACAGCAGATGGTCGTAGCCGAGCAGGATGTGCGCTATGCCGTGCGCGAGGTAGGCACTCGCCACGGTCGAGGCTTCGGGCGTGGCTGCGATCTCCACCCACGGCCGCGACGGATGGACGAGCATCGTCGAATGCCCGCCATCGCGGGCCTGGATCCGCACCAGGACATCGGTTATCGTGCCCTGCAAGCCCACGAATTCGATGCGCTTGCCACCGAGGCCGCCGGGCGTGGTGATTATCCGGCGCTCGACTATCGAGTCAGGGAGCTCGTGCAGCCTCGGTTCGACGAGGTTGTTCACACCATCGGGAAATTGCAGAAGTACCGGCAGGCGCAGGCCAGCCACCACGGGTGTGCGCCACACGACGTCGTAACGGTCGGGCAACGCCTCCGTCAACTCGAGGTACGCCGGTCGCGCCTCGTGGGCGCTCGCGCTCGGGTGGTGCGCAATGACGGCGACGGCCGCGAGCGCCAGCAATCGCCCCAACCATCGAAAAGCGCGCGCTCCGGGGTTCACGGCCCGGAATTCGTACCGGGTTGATGCGTGACGGTCGCTACGCGCGCTTCCGGCAGATGGATTACGTAGTGCGCCTTCATGGCCTCGAATGCACGCTGACGCGCTGCCGCGCGCTGTTCGTCGATCCATCCCTTCTTGATCTCCGGTTCGATCTCGTCGAAGGAGCCCACGCGCCCGGGCGTTGTCGATGTAACGAACACCAGATGCCAGCCGAGGCCCGACTCGATGGGTCCTTGCCACGATCCTGGTCGGACCTGAGTGACTGCGGCCGCGAACGCGCTTCCGAATATCGATGCGATCTGTTCCGGCGACCGATCGCCGTAATAATCCTGAAACATGAATGGATCGCCGATCGTGCCGGCGACCGGTGCATCGACGGCTTTGTCGGCGACTTTGCCGCGGGCGCGCATGGCATCCGTGGCCGCCCGGTCGCCCCGACGATCCGTGGAGAAATATACGTGTCGGAACGACCTACGGCCGGGCTCGGCGAAGCGCTCCGAGTTCCTCGCATACCACGCCCGCAACTCGTCGGGGGTAGGATCGCGCAGCGCTGATAAATCGCCGGCGAGAAATTCCATTTTCTGCGCCAGCCTGCGCTTGACGATGGTGTCGCCGCGATCGAGGCCGAGGGCGAGGGCTTCGCGGTAAAGGATCTCTTCCCGCACCCGGCCCTCGACGAGTCCACGCATCTCCTCGGGCGTCGGCGGCCTGCGCCACTGCGCAGTCCACGCGACTTCGAGTTGTTGTAGATCGTCGGCCGTCAGCTCGATCCGATTGAGCTCGGCCGTTCTGGAAAGCTCCGGATGCAGCAGCCGGTAGCCGGCGAACAGCAACACGCCGGCGACCAGAAAATGCAGCAACGGTTCGCGCAGCCAGCGCTTCGGCGAAGACCGCACGACGCTCTACTCGACCTCGTAGTTGGCGTAACCGAACTCGTTGCTGCGCGCCGCAACGTACTTGTCGCCGACCCTGTACACAGTCACTTCGAAGGGCGTTCCGGCGATCGTGGTGACGATCTTGCCACCGCGAATCTCGTAGTGCGCCGGAGATCCGAGCTCGCCGCTGTGCAGCACGTCGCCTATCTCGCCGGCCGCCGGTTGCTTTCCGTCAACGCTGAGGATAAGGCGCCGCCCATTCACCCCGTACAGGATCTCGAACCGCTGTCCTGTCACCGTGTTGCGGACGGTGAACGTCTTCCCGACGATGAGTTGCTTGAGCTGCGCATCGTCCAGCGCCACGGCACCCTTTTGCTGCAAGTCCGCGACCGTCGTTCCAGGCTTCGCGGACTTTGCGCGCTTCGTCGCCTCGGCGCATACCAGATCGGCGAAGTCCATGCGCGGTCCTGCACCGTCGCGGGCACGTTGTTCGGCGGCGGAACGCCGAGCTTTTTCGCGTCGTACGTTGTCCAGCGCGGTGTCGGGATCTGCAGCACGCGTGCGTAGTAGAACGCGTTTTGGCTCGGATCGAAGTCCGGGTCTGTCCACACAGTCTTCAGCTCCACGGCGCCGATCGTGTTGGTGTACGTCGCCGTCTTCACGTCCACGGTATTCCCTACCGGGGGCAGGTCGGCCTTACCTTGACGAACGAGCGCGTCCGATACTCGCGCCGCGCTTGGCGCCTTTCGAGTCGACCATGCAACGTCGTAGATCTTCTCGAAGATCTGTCCGTTTCGTGTCCACCCCTTGACGATCTGGACGCGATCGAGATTGGCATCATCGGGATCCTTGACGGCCCAGACGATGAACGTCGGGGCCTTCGACTTGGGAGCCGGCAGGTCTCCACCCATGGGAACGCCTTTCGCGTAGCCGGTTTTGACCCAGTCCTTGTTTTGCAGGGTGGTCGGCGCGAACTCCCAGCCGCCGAAAAAGCGCACCTTGATGCGCACGCCGCTGGTGCCGAAGGTCTCCTTGCGCTGCATGGCCGCGAAGATGGCTTCGCGCGTATTCTCCTCGGCCCACACCCCGCCGAGCCCGGACGTCGAAAACTTGTCCGATGTCATACCGGCATGCTTCTCGCCACTGAGGCGGGCTTGAGGCGTGGCGTCGAGCAAGCCATGGCCGCCGAAAAAATTCGATTGAGTGTACGCCGCGGCGGTGTCGTGTGTATCGCTCGCACCGACGAGGCCGAACTTGTACGGGTTGTAGCCGCGCGTCTCCTGCATGGCCAGACCGTTCTGATACGCCTCGCGAATGTAGCTGCCATGCAGCCTTGGCGCGCGATCAACCCCGCCTAAGAGATATTCCAGAATCTCGTGCCCGGCAAACTCATCGTTGGGCGAGAGAGCCGGGTGAGTTTCAGACGCGCCCTTGAGCTGCTGGATCTCGGTCAACGGTTCGTTATTCACCCGCGATTGCGCCCACGCCGCGTCGATCGGCCGGCCCTTGCTGTCGACTTCCAGTGGAAACATGACCCCGTCGGACAGGTTCGCGTTGTGCGAGATCGCCAGCAGCTCGTTGCCCGCCTTGCGCTGGCCATCCATCCAGCTCCACAGGTCCTCCGGCTGGTCCGAGTCAATCGAGGTGAACGGCAGCGACGGAACCTTCTTCGAATCCTTGAAGAGGATGTTCCGATGCAGGTTGCGATTGTCCGGCGTCGAGCTCCATTCGTAGGCGGCGAAGGTCGTGAACTTGCCCGGCTGGTAGTACTTGTCGGCGGCTTCCACGACTCTCTTCCACACCGAGCCGGCCACTTCAGGGCTGATCAACTCTGTGACCGGCTCCGTGATGATGGAAGTGGCGAGGAAGAGGTAGACCTTCTGGATATCCTCCTTGCTCCTGACCTTAAGCTTCTCGGCGATTGGCAGCTTGCTCAAGTCCGACTGCGGGTCGTTCGCGAGCCTGACCGTGCCCATGTATTCCGAATGGTCCGTCACGGCCTGGAAGTCAAGCGGCCGCTTCATCTGGACCATGTAGCCTCCGGGATGCCTGACCGCCTTCCCAAGGGCGTACTGGTAGGCCTCTTCGGGCCCGGTGAGCGTGTTGCCGAAGACGTAGGCGTCGAACGACCAGCTCGTGTGGATGTGGGTCTCACCGAAAAAGACGTCTCGCAGCGGGTTCTTCTCCGCGTGGGCGAGCGGAGAAGAACCGCAAAGACCTACCGCGAGCACCATTGTGACAAGCGGGCGAACCTGGAATTCGTTGCGACCCCTTGCGCTCCCAGAACTCTTCCTCATGCTTGCCTCCGTCCCGTCAGCCCGTCTGCCGCGAGTCTGCCCACCAAGCATTGCTCTTGGTGGATTGCGAGTATGGAACCCCCTGGTTGTTCAGTCAAATGTGTGCGGCCTCGACAGCCAGACTCCCTGCGGCTACGGAGGCCCTATGTGCTCATCGCCTGCATGAGCAACGGGGCCCCTACGATCTGCATGACGCGCTTGAGGCTATAGGCCAGCGCTGTCATATGTCTCATATGTGTAGCCAAGCCGCCGCTCCTGCGGCGGCCCTTGCAGGAGAAAATCTGCGCCTGAATAGCGGGTAGAATAACGAGCACCGGTGGATGGTTACAAGCCAGTGGAGGGTTCTATGAGCAACTTGCGAGTGCTGCTCTCTGGGAAACACCGCGCCACTACGGTCATCGCATTGTGCGCCGGGACGCTCGCCGCCGGCCCGGTGGCCGCCGGCGGCTTGCTCACCTACGAATTCGGAACAGCCGAGGTCGGCCTTGCCTCGGCGGGCTATGGCGCACGCGCGCAGGACGCCTCGACCGTATTCACCAACCCCGCTGGCATGACGCGGCTGGACGGCACGCAGTTGCTGCTGGGGGGCCAGCTCGTGTACGGCCGCACCGAGTTCTCGATCGGCTCGGGCACCTCGCCCGAGCTCGGAACCAACGACGGCGGCAATGCGTTCGGGTCCGACGGCTGGTTCCTGGGCGGCGGCGGGTTCATGAGCTACAGCGTGTCGCCCAAGCTCAAGCTCGGGTTCGCGATGACCGGCAACTTCGGCGCCCCCTTAGACTACGACGACGACTGGGCGGGCCGCTACTACGTGCAGGAGACGACGCTGCTGGGCTTCTCCTTCCTGCCCTCGCTCGCTTACAAGGTTACCGACAAGCTCTCGCTCGGCGCGAGTCTGAATGCCATGTACGGCATCTACAAGAACAAGGTGGCGATCAACATCCCCGATACGCTGCGGCCGGGGATCGTCGTGCCGAGTCAGCGGGCCGCTGGCGATGCGCAGCTCAAGCTGGACGACAACACGTGGGGCTGGGGTGTGAACCTTGGCCTTCTGTATGAATTTACGCCAGGCACGCGGGTCGGGTTCACCTGGAACTCGGAAGTGGACCTCGACTTCAGCGCGCCGGCCGAGTTCTCCAACCTCGGACAACTGGGCACTACCCTCCAGAACGCGGGGCTGCTCAATTCGACCGTGAACGTCGGCATCAAGGTCCCGCAGCAGGTGATGCTGAGCCTGTTCACTCAAGTCAACGAGCGCTGGGCGGTGCTGGGAAGTCTGGGCTGGCAGCAATGGTCGCAGTTCGGCCAGGTGCAGCTCGGCGTCGACAATGCGTCCAATCCCACCAGTCTCACCACCGACCTGGACTTCGACGATACCTGGCACGTTGCTCTCGGCGCGCAGTACAAGCTGAGCGAGCCTTGGCTGCTCAATTTCGGTATCGCCTACGACTCGGGGTTCCAGGACAGCTCTAACGTCTCGCCGTCGCTGCCGGTGAACTCGGCCTGGCGTTTCGGCATCGGCGCCGAGCACCATGCGAGCAAGACCTTCACCTGGGGCATGGCGGCCGAGTATCTGTACGGCGGGACGCTCGACACCAATCTGCAAAGCAGGGTGCCCGTCGCGCTCGGCGGGCGCGGCAACGTGGTCGGCTCCTACGACAGCACCGCGACCGTGTTCCTCGCCCTATACGGCAACTGGAAGTTCTAAGGTCCCAGAGAGGAAGGATCGGGTGGACACATCGCGAACATGGTCGCGCCAAGCCAGCCAGTACCAGGCCGCGCGCCAGCCAGCATTGCTGAATAGGAGGTGCATCTAAGCAGACCAGGCGCAAGCCCGTCCAACCGGGGAGGTAGTATGGCACTAGGTATCGGATCATCCGCCACGGCGCGTTCGCTTAGCTTTGCAGTGCTGGCGGCAGTCGCGCTGCTCGGCGGCTGCGCGAGCAACTTCCCGCTCATGCCCACCCCGGCCGTGTACGTGGGAGAGCAGGCCAAGCCGCTCTTCACTGACATTCCCGCAGATCGCCAAAAACCGCCCATCGATCTGCTTTATGTCACCGATCGCGCGCCAAAGACCAAGCCGGAGGAGAAGCTCCCGTACAGCGCCGAGCGCTCGCGATCGATGGCGTTCGGCACAGTCACGGTCGAGGTCGGCAAGGACATCACGTGGGACACTCTGGTTGCGCAGAGCACCGTGAGCAAGCGCTCGGTGTCGCTCGACCTGACGCTCGGGCCGACGGTGGAGCTCGGACGATTTCCGCCCATCGTCTATGACATGGTGGCCACGCCCGCAGGAGTGACGCGAGCCCCAGCGGTCGTGGACGCGCACGAAAAGGCGGCCGCAGGTCTGCAGGCGGAGGTGAAGCGCCGCCTCGCTGCTGTGCCGCGCAAAGAGGTGGTGCTCTACGTGCACGGCTACGCCAACACGTTCGACGACGCGGCGTTCACGATGGGCGAGCTGTGCCATTTCCTGGGCCGCGAGTTCGTGTGCGGAATCTTCACGTGGCCCGCAGGCGGCAAACGCGGCCTGTTCATGGGCTACAACGTCGACCGCGAGTCGGGCGAGTTTGCCGCGCATCACCTCAAGCAGGCCATCCGCATCATCGCCGACACGCCTGGCGTAGAGCGCCTGCACCTTCTCGCCCACAGCCGCGGGACCGACGTGCTGGCGACCGCCTTGGGAGACCTCGGGATCGAGGCCTACGCCGACGGGGGGATCCTGATGGACCGGAGATTCAAGCTGGCGAACGTGGTCCTCCTGGCGCCCGACATGGACGCCGACGTGGCGGTTGCCAAGATGTTCCGCATCGTCTCCGACCCTGATATGCCATACGGGCAGGCGCCCAACCCGCGGGGCGCCTTTCAGCCTCCTCAAATGCGCGTCACGGTATACACGTCGCCGAATGACAAGGCACTGAGCCTGTCGCAGTGGTTATTCGGCAGCCTGGGTAGATTGGGGCGTGCCGACGCGGCAACACTCAGCGCGGAAGACCTCGCGAAGAGCCGCCAATTCGCGGGCTTCGTCAGCTATATCCAGTTCTCCGGCAAGACCGATTTCATCGGCCATAGCTATTTCACCTCTGACCCCACGGTGAGTTCGGACCTGGTCGCAGTCATTCGCTACGGGCTCCCTCCCGGTGATCCGGGCCGGCCGCTCGAAGAAGTGTCGAGGCCGTACTGGCGCGTTTCGGAGGCACCAGCCCAGCCCAAATAGCGGAGGAATATGCACAGGACAGCCCACAGGCGATTGACGGCATGCGCGAATCGAACGAGCCATAGGGACGACGTTCTCAACAGAGGTGCTCCGCCGACGTCCACCATGAAGTCTCGATGAGAGGAACCGAGTCGCATGGCCAGCGTCGATCGTCGAGAGGCAGTCATCCTCGCTGCGGCCCTTTCCCTCGGCACCCTCTTGAGCGCGCGCGCTCAGGTCATGGAGCCGCTCTCCTACACGAACGCGCCGGTCGGGCTCAATTTCCTGATTGCGGGCTACGGCTACCTGTGGGGCGATGTCCTGGTCGACCCCTCGTTGCCGATAAAGGACGGCGACGCCCGGGTCAACATCGCTACTGTCAACTACACGCGGATCCTCGACATCCGGGGCCAGTCCGGTTTGTTCACGCTGATCGTGCCCTATGCCTGGCTCACGGCGAGCGGGGAGGTCGCCGGGCAGTCGAGGAGCGTGGATCGGTCGGGGATAGGTGACGTCGTCCTGCGGTTATCGGTCAACCTCTTTGGAGCACCGGCGCTCTCGCTGCGGGAGTTCCGCAACTATCGACAGGACACGATCGGAGGGGTCAGCCTGTTGGTAACCGCGCCCACGGGCCAGTACGATCCCGGGCGGCTGGTCAATATCGGCACCAACCGCTGGTCATTCAGGCCGGAGGTCGGGATCTCCAAGGCTCTGGGCCGCTGGACACTCGAGGTCGCGGCGGGCGCCACCTTCTTCACCGATAACGACGAGTTCCTGGGCACCAACGTACGCAAGCAGGATCCGCTATACGGCGTGCAAGGACACCTGCTCTACAACTTCAGTCCAAGCCTATGGGCTGCGCTGGATGCCACGTATTACACCGGCGGCCGCAGCTCGGTGAACGGTGCACTCAGCGACGACCTGCAGGAGAATTCGCGCTGGGGCGCGACGCTCGCGCAAACGCTCAACAAGAACAACTCGATCAAGGTCTACTACAGCTCAGGCGTGACCGCCCGGACCGGAACCAACTTCGACGCGGTCGGCATCGCCTGGCAATACCGCTGGGGCGCCGGGCTGTGAATCGAGCGACGGGTGTCGCACCGAGTCGCCGCCTCCCGAAAAATAGCGTCCCGTGCAGCACACGGGCGTCCAAGAAGCTCGGGGAGAGGGTATCGAGATGAGGCGTGTGCTCCGTGTTGTGCTGGTCATAGCCGTCCTCGCGGTGACGGCGTGGTGGGCGCTCGCCTTGGTTTTCGCTGGGCCGCAGCCTGCTTGGGTTCGCTATGCGCTTGCGGCGATGTGGTCGTTGAGCACGCTGGCAGTGCTGCTGTGGGTGCGTCCGTTCCGCCGGGCGCTCACGCTCTGGGGCATTGGCATGTTGGCGATACTCGTCTGGTGGGGAACCATTCAGCCCAGCAACGAGCGCGACTGGCAGCCGGAGGTCGCCCAGCTGCCCTCCGTCGACGTGCACGGAGAACTGCTCACCGTGCACAACATCCGCAATTTCGACTATCGCACCGAAACCGATTTCACCCCCCGCTACGAAGATCGCACCTACGATCTTTCCAAACTCCGCGGGGTTGATCTATTCCTGGCGTACTGGGGTTCGCCGGCTATTGCCCACACCATCATGAGCTGGCAGTTCGAGGGCGCGCCACCGCTTGCCGTCTCCATCGAGACCCGCAAGAGAAAGGGCCAGGAGTACTCGGCCGTGCAAGGTTTCTTCAAGCAGTACGAGATCATCTACGTGGTGGCCGACGAGCGTGACGTGGTTCGGTTGCGCACCAATTACCGCGGCGAGCAGGTCTATTTGTACCGGCTCAACGCTTCAGCGGCGCAAGCCCGCACGCTGCTCATGGACTATGTCGCGAGCATCAACGCGCTGGTCCAACAGCCGCAGTTCTACAATGCACTCACGGACAACTGCACGACCAGCATTCGCCGCCACGCAACACGCATCAACCCGAAAGCACCACCGTTCGACTGGCGGATGATCGTCAACGGCTACGGCGACCAGCTTCTCTACCAGCGCGGCACCGTGGATACGCGCCTGCCGTTCGAAGAGTTGCGCGCGCGCAGCCTCATCAACTCCAAAGCCACAGCGGCGGATAGGGATCCCGCTTTCTCGCAGCGCATTCGCGAAGGGCTGCCCGATCCGCGAGCGGCGGCGAACATGGGATCGATTTCGCGTGCCGTCAGTCGGTGCGGGTACGAGGAATGAATTGCAGCACCTTGCTTCTGATCCCATCGGGACCAGCGACGCTCGCGATGGTCCTCACCATGTGTATCCGTGGTGCTCGGCAGGGCGATCGTTGTCTAGTGCGGCTGATCGACAGGCTGTTGGGCTGGGCCAGGACGCAAATCCACTTCGCCACTTCATGGAAGAAGGGTATCTATTTGCCTCCGGGGAAATCGCTACCCCAGGGTCAGTCGGCACCTCGCGCGAAGGTCGTCACAGGCCGGAGAATCCCTATACGTGCGCCAGCAGCCTCGGCGCTTCGCCGGACGCGGTCCGGCTTACTTGGGCTTGACGTGCTTCGCCAGTTCCGGAAAGGCACCCACGGCCAGTTCGTCCAACAGTGGCTTCACCGTGTCCAGCGTGATGACTTGCTGACCGGCAACCTTGGCCAGGCGCTCGCCTGTTGCCACCCGCACCCTCATCCCCAGCAACTCGCCGGTGACGCTGTCCGTTCCCTCGACTTCGTACACGATGAATGCCCGCTGCGGCGTACCCGTTGCGGCCCTTGCGCTCATGGTAGCCACAAAGGCAATGGGTACGTACTGGTAAGGCTTGAGGCCCTCGCCTTGCGCCGCGACGCCGGTGAACGCAGCACGAATCTGCAGCACGCCCGGCCCGGCACGATCGACCACCCTGAATTGCTGGCTGACTGACCGCTTAAGTGTCTCGTTGGAATAGGCGAGAATTTGATGGAGCGTCTCGGCGCTCACCTGCTCGCTCGGCCTCGGCTCCGGGTAGAAGACGAGCGGATCGAGGAGTATCGCATCGTAGTTGGCGGGGGTGAGCTTGGGGCTCACCCAAGCCCGAATGGTCTTACCTTGGGTGTCCCTGGTCTCCTGCAGATCGTAGTAATCCCTTAGGAAGCCCGAACCCCCGGTCTGGTTGACACTGGCCCCAGTCGCGCATGCTCCCAGGGTCACTGCGAGCAGAACGACGCACGCCTTGCCTGTGATCGATTTCTTCATGACCCTTCCTCCTCGCCGTTAGACTGCGGCCACCTGCGGTAGTCCCGTTCGGCGGCGTTTGCGGTCGCCCGAAGTGCGCCATGGCGTCCGCAACGGCTGGGCCCCCCGCCTACAAGCCGCCCGCTCTCTGTTCCGGGCCGGATCGCGATTTTAACCCGTTCTCCTTGCTGCGCAAGCCCCACTCCTGTTGTGTTAGCCTAGGCTGAACCGAAGCTCTCACCGCCAAGGACGCCAAGGACGCAAAGGAAACGCAAAGGAAGACAGTTGTAGGCGAGCCGACCGGGGGACGGCAGGTCAATCGCCGGTCCGCGTAGTCTTCGAACCGAGGCGGGACGCTTATTCGATTCTTATGGGGTTTCCTTGGCGGTGAGCGCTCTAGGGTTTAGTTCTTCTTGCCCGAGCGAGCCGCGAAGAAGCGTTGCATAGCAGCCTGAGGCTCGCCGCTCGCGTACGCCTCCTTCTGGATCTTCTTGGCCGCCTCGAGCGCGGCGTCGAAGCCGGGCTGCGAAAGCTCGCGGAAGCGCTGCTTGGTCAGTCGCAGTGCGGTCGCACCCAGCTTGGTGAGCTCCTGTGCTACGGATAGCGCCTTCGCAACGACCTCCTCGCGCGGCACGAGATAGTTCACCAGGCCCACGTCATAGGCGCGCTGTCCGGAGATCAGCTCGCCCGTGATCGACAGCTGCTGGTTGAGCGACAGCCCCAGGTGCAGGGTCATCAGATAGGAGCCCACGATGCTGGCCAGACCCGCCCTGATCTCGGGCTGGCCGAGCTTGAGCTCGGGATAGCCCACGCGCAGATCGGCGCACAGCCCGATCTGATAGCCGGCGCCGGCCGCCACGCCGTTCCAGGCCACGACGCACGGTTTGTCCAGATCGCGCACCGCCTGATACATGGCGTGCTGGCGCGTGAGCCACTCGTCGATGTCGTCGATGGTGTAGCGGACGGCCTCGCTCAGGTCCTGGCCCGAGCAGAAGGCTCGCTCGCCCGCACCGGCGATCACCAGCGCCCGGACAGCGGCGTCAGCGTTCGCATGGTTGAGCGTGGCGATGAGCAACTCGCGCAGTTCGCGGTTGATCGCGTTGAGCGATTCGGGGCGGTTGAGCGTGACGATTGCCATGGCGTCCTGTCTGTCGATCTTGACGATCGAGTCCATGAGAGTTCCTGTTTTCTCCAGTCAATATGAAAACCGCACATCCTCGGGCAGGCTCCAGCACCCCTCACGCTTCGCGTGCCGCCGCTCCTCGGGCGGGGGAGTTTCCTTCGCTCTGCCCATCACGAGGCGGGATTGCGCGCGCAGCGCGCCGGGGCGGTGTGGTGTTGACGTCAAACTCTCGCCGCTTGGTCACGCGCACAACATGGGCATGGGTTTCTTCTCTGTGCTCTCTGTGGCCAGCCTTCCTGTTTAAAATCACAAGCTCGATCGCCAGTCCGCCTTCCACATCGGCAGGAACGCATTCGGGTCGAACGGGTGCGCCTTTGCCGCCTCCGGGAGGAAACCGCCCACGCCAAGGCCGGGCGTGCGGGAATATCGTAGCCGCCGTCGCGCGGACGCGGCGGATGCTCGACCAGCTCGAAGCGCCAGCTCGGCGAGTATTCGCAGAACGATTCCTGCATGATGAAGTTGGTGGTGCAGGCGTCGAGCTGGATGGCGGCGGCGGTCGCCACCGGACCGAATGGGTTGTGGAAGGACACCGGCGTGTAAGCGGCATCCGCGATGGCCGCGATCTTCTTGGCTTCGAGGATGCCGCCGACATGGATGGGATCGGGCTGCAGCACGCCGATCTCGTTGCCGGCGAGCAGCGCCTGCAGATGGTACTTGGTGTAGCAGCGCTCGCCCGTCGCCAGCCGCGTGCGGATGGAGCGGCCGATCTTGGCCAGGGCCTGCACGTTCTCCGGATCGCACGGCTCCTCGTACCAGTAGATCTTGCACGGCTCGAGCTCCTGGGCGATGGCGATCGCCGAGCCGGGGCTGAAGCGGCCATGGCAGTCGATCAGCACCTCCACGTCCGGGCCCACTGCGTCGCGCACGCACGGCCACCATGTCCACTGCGGCGCGGATGAGCTTCGCATCGGGGTCGCGTCCGGCATTCGCGAAGGGATCGAGCTTTAGGCCGCGATAGCCTTTGCGCCGCCACCTCCGCCGCAGCGCGGCCGATTTCCTGCAGGTGGCGCCCGCACCGTACCAGGCGTTGGCATAAGCGGCCAGGCGCTCTCGCACCGGCCCGCCGAGCAGATCGTAGACGGGGCGGTCGAGCGCCTTGCCGACGATGTCCCACATCGCCATCTCGATGGCGCCGATCGCCGAGTTGAGGATCGGGCCCGCCGCGCGCGAACTCGTTGCGGAACATCTCCTGCCACAGCCGCTCGATGGCGAAGGCCGACTGGCCCACCGCCACGCGCTGCGCCAGTTGCTGGATCGCCGCCTCGACCGCTTTGGGCTGGAACTCGCAGGTGCCCTCGCCGACGCCCTCGATGCCGTCGTCGGTGAACACGTGCGCGAACACCCAGTTGCACCACTTGGCGCCCACCATGTAGGTGTCGATGCGGGCGATTCGGCAGTCGCGCTGTTGCTCATGCTCTTTCCTCCACCTGCGCCGGCGCTGCCGGTATCCGAATTCACAGGATTAACAGGATTTCCCAGGATTGACAGCGATTCTCATTCGAGGTTGCGCGTCGGATCGCTGCATGGGCTGCGTCGCGCGGTGCGACTCAATCCCTGTCCAGCCCGCCGCTGACGTTCAGCCGCTCCGCTGTCATGTAATCGGGCGCGTCCACGGCGAGCCAGGTCACTGCCTGGGCCATCTCCTCCGGTGTGGTGCGGCGGCCCGAGCGGAATGCGTGCGGTGCGCTCGGCGCGGAACTGCTCGAGATCGCTGCGCCCCTCGAGCCGGCAGAATGTCTCCTCGGTGTGCAACTGCAGCGGCGTGTCCATCATGCCCGGCGAAAGGCTGTTGACGCGGATGCCGTGCTTGGCCAGCGCGACCGCGCCCGACCGGGTGAGCGAATCGACGCGCGGCCTTGGTCGCTGCGTAGGCCGCATAGTTGGGCAGCGCCATGCGTGCGGCGGCCGAGGTGACATTGATGATGCGGCCGCCGCCGTGCTTCGCCATCTCGCGCGCGGCAGCCGCCATCGCCAGCGCGACCGCGCGCACGTTCACCGCAATCGCCGTCTCCCAGGCCGCGGCGTCATCTCGAGAAAGGCTTCCGCCGGCGCGGCGGCGGCACAGTTGACCAGCACGTCGACCCGGCCGGCCTGGCGCACGGTCTCCTCCACCATTGCGCCGGCCCGTCGGCGCTGGCGAGATCGACGATCAGCGGAAACGCGGCGCCCCCGTTCTCCGTGCAGGCCGGGCGACCGCGAGGCGCCATCGCCGTTGATATCGGCGACCGCCACGCGCCAGCCGCGCGCCGGCCATGTGCGCGCACACCGCCTGCCCCAGGCCTTGTGCCCCGCCGGTGACCAGGATTACCTTGGGCAACGCAGTGTCTCCAGGAAGCCTGCCAGGATTCTAGTCTGCATTGCTCGCGCTAGCGATCAGATGCAGCGGACCGCCCACGGCGCGGCAAGAGCAGGCATCGCCCATCAGTCCATGTGCAGTCCCGCGTCCCTGACCACTTTCGCCCAGATCTGCGTTTGCGCGCGCAGGTGTGTGGCGAGGCGCTCGGGGGACCGCCGATCACCCGCACTCCCTGCTCGGCGAACCGGCTTTTCACTTCGGGCTGCGCAAGGATGCGGTTGATCTCGCCGTTGAGCTTGGCGACGACGTCCTTGGGGGTCCCCGCCGGGGCGACGACGCCGAACCAGACCTCCACGTCGTATCCCGCCACACCTGCCTCCGCGAGCGTCGGCACCTGCGGCATCAGCGCCGCGCGCTGCGCGCTGGAGACGGCGAGCGCGCGCAGCTTGCCGCCTTCACGTGCGGCACGCATTGGGGAGGTTGTCGAACATGGCCTGCACCTGGCCGCCGATCAGGTCGGTGAGCGCCGGCGCGCTGCCCTTGTAGGTGATGTGCGTGAGATCCACGTGCGCCATCAGCTTCAGCATCTCCATGCACAGATGCGCGGAAGTGCCGTAGCCGGCGCTTGCATAATGCAACGCCTGCGGGTCGCCGTGCGCGAGCGCCAGCAGCTCCTTGACGCTGCCCGCCTTCACGGCCTGATTCACCAGGAGGAGGTTGGGTGTGCCGGCCGCGAGCGCCACCGGCGTGAAGTCGCGCAGTGTGTCGTAAGGCAGGCGCGCTATCAGGCTGGCATTGACCGCAAACGCAAAGGAGACGATCAACAGGGTGTGACCGTCGGCCGGCGCCTTGGCGGCGAGGTCGGTGCCGATCACGGTGCTGCCGCCCGGCCGGTTGTCGACGACGACAGGCTGGCCCCATCGCTCGGCCAGATGCTGGCTCAGCACGCGCGCCAGCTGGTCGTTGAACGCGCCAGGAGGGAAAGGGACGATGATGCGGATCGGCTTGCTGGGATATTCGGCGGCCGCGCCAGCGCCGCCGATGCTCAGCGCAATCGCGAGCCCCAGTGCGCACAGCCGGGCAACCGACACCACGACGATCTTCTCCTCACGCCCGGCGTTTTCGGGGGCCAGGCAGACCGGGTCGCGGAGAAGGATACACCAGGCTTCAGATCGAGCCGTCGGCGGGCTGTCGACAGCAAGTCTGCCCGCGTTAAGCCGCCGTCGGATTGTCGCGGGTAGGGTCAGGCCGAAGGCAACGTCCTGTCTGTCGTTCCGGCACCTGATCAGGTCGAGGTTGCATCCTCGGGATGACCGTCAATCCCCGCCGGGTAGAAATCCGTCACTGTGTGGCCGACTTGGGCGGCGCCGGCGGCTTGTTCTCGAGCAGGCTGGCCTGGTCCATGGTGAAGCGCGCCGTGACCGGATCCACGACCTGCAGCCGCGAGGGCTCCCGCAGCAGGCCGACGTTGATGTCCTGCCACACGTAGTAGATGCCGCCGGGCTCGGTCTTCAGGCGGAGCACCGCCGGCGGCTGAGTGAAGGAAACGATCACGTGCTGTCCCGGGGGCACTTCCCAGCGGTAGAAGGTATTGGGCGTGGTCGTGCCCACGATCTGCTCGTCGAGTCCCACCTGCACTTCGGTGATGTACAATCCCCCCGATCGCGCAGCAGGTACATCACGGCCTTATGGGTACGGAGCGGAGCAGCCGCGCCTGAGCGTCCTGCTCGGGGGGGGCCGGGGTGCCTTGGCGCAGCCGGCTGCAGCCGCAGCGAGGCACGCGCGAGGAGGACGGGCGGGGTCCGGCGGTTCATGCGTTGCTCCAGGACGGTCGATTGGGCGGCGGGGCCGGGGGCGGGGGTTCCTGCTCGCGGGCAAGCGGCTGGTTTCCACCACCCGCCTCGGCGGCGAAGCCGGTCAGGCCGAAGCATCGACCGGGCCAGGAAGCACGGAAGCCAGGCCGACAGCGGTCTGGGCCCGGATAGTCCATCCAGGCCGGATAATACCGTGCCTCGACATAGGCCGGCCCCTCGATGACCGGGTGAGCGGCAAGGAAGGCTTCGTTCACTTCCAGGCCCAATCCCGGCCTTTCCAGCGGCCGCACGCAGCCGTCGGCTCCGACTTGATAGGGCGGGCTGACCAGCTCGTCGCGGAACAGGTTGCCCCTGGATACGTCGCCCTCGAAGTAGCCGCCGTTGTCGATCGCGCAAAGGAAATGGATGGTCGCTGCCATGTTCGGCCGGTCATCGAGGTGTGCGGGTTGATTGGCAGCTTCCAGGTGGAGGCCAGGTGCGCGATTCGCAGCGCTTCGGTGACGCCCCCTTCTTGGACAGGTCCGGCTGCAGGATAGTGATGACACCGTCCTCGATCACGCGATGGAACTCGAAGCGCGTGTAGTGATTCTCGCGGCCGCGAGCGGGACGTTGCCGAAGCCCGCGGCCTGCGCGTAGCTGGCGTAGTCGTGCGGCGGAAACGGCTCCTCCAGCCAGCCTGCGCCGTGCTCCTCCAGGCCGGGCATCGCCTTGCGCGCGTCGGCCACGGTGTAGCCGGTATTGGCATCCGTGAGAATGTCGATGTCGTTACCGAGCGCTTTGCGCA
>CAWHCG010000009.1:0-25950 GCA_963827575.1 uncultured beta proteobacterium | reverse complement strand
GGAGCGACAGGGCGTGCTCCATCTTCATCGCCTCCAGCACCACCAGCGGACTGCCGCTGTCGACTTTGTCGCCTGGCTGAGCGTGCACGGCGACGACGCGCCCGTTCATGGGCGCAGTCAGCCGGCCGTCAGTCAGGTCTTCCTGACGCCGGCGCGGCGGCTCGCGCACGGTGTCGTCGAAGCGCCAGCTGGCGCCGGCCCAGGCGAGGTACAGGCTGTCGCCCTCCACCGCGCAGGCGGCGGAGCCCTGGCGCAGCCCGTCCGGCGTCTCGACTGCGAAGCGAACGCCTGCGCCATCGAGCGCCGGCGCCTCGAGAGTGTGTTGCCCGTCACGCACCAAGACGTGATAACGGCCGTTGTCGAAGCGCATCACGACGTTCTCGACGGCGTCGCCGCATGCAAGCCGGATGCGCATTGCCCGCGCCGGGTCGTTGCTCCACGAGGTCCACTCCCCATAGCCTGCGGCACGTGCACGGACTTCTGCCGCCAGCACGGCGGCCAGCGCAAAGGCTTCGCGGCAGGGAGGCTCCGGTGCCTTGATCACCGGGAAGCGCCGCACGATAAAGTCGGTCGTCGCGCCGCCCTCGGCAAACTCCGCATCCCGCAGCACTGCAGTCAAGAACGCTTTGTTCGTCGGCACGCCAAGGGCCACCGTCGCATTCAGCGCAGCGGCGAGCCGCTCGCGCGCCTCGTCACGTGAGCGCCCGTGCGCGATCACTTTGGCGAGCATCGAGTCGTAGAAGGGCGAGATGGATGACCCGGACTCCAGCGCGTGGTCAACCCTCACCGCGCCCGCTCCCGACGAGTGCGTCCCCTGGGGGCGACCAGAGCAGCAGCTTGCCACTCTGCGGCAGGAACCCGCGGGCCGGATCCTCGGCGCACAGGCGCGCTTCGATTGCGTGTCCCCGAAAGCGAATCTCCTCCTGCCGCAGCGGCAACGGCTCGCCCGCCGCCACCCGCAGCTGCCATTCCACCAGGTCGAGACCGGTGACCATCTCCGTCACCGCGTGCTCGACCTGCAACCGGGTGTTCATCTCCATGAACCAGAACTCGCCGTCCGGTTCGAGCAGGAACTCGACGGTGCCGGCCCCGACGTAGCCGACGCTGCGCGCCGCTGCGATCGCCGCCTGGCCCAGTCGTTCGCGCAACGTCTTGTCGACTGCGGGGCTCGGCGACTCCTCGATGAGCTTCTGATGCCGGCGCTGCACCGAGCAGTCGCGCTCGCCGAGATGCACACAGCTGCCGTGCTCGTCACCAAACACCTGCACCTCGACGTGGCGCACCCCCTCGAGCGCGCGCTCGAGCAGCACGCGATCATCGCCGAATGCATGCTCGGCCTCGGAGCGCGCCTGCGACAACGCCGCTGCAAACCCGGACTCGGCGTCGACCCGGCGCATGCCGCGTCCGCCTCCGCCGGCCGCCGCCTTGATCATGAGCGGGTAGCCCACGTCCGCTGCAGCCGCCAGCAGCACGGCATCGTCCTGATCGGCATCGTCGTAACCCGCCAGCACCGGAACCCCGGCGGCATGCACCAGCCGCTTCGCCTGCGCCTTGTCGCCCATTGCGCGAATGGCCGCGGGCGACGGCCCTACCCACACCAGCCCGGCATCGAGCACGGCCTGTGCGAACACCGCGCTCTCGGCGAGGAAACCGTAGCCCGGGTGCACCGCCTGCGCGCCGGTTTGCATGGCTGCCGCGACGATCGCTTCGATGTTCAGGTACGACTCGCGCGGCGAAGGGCCGCCGATGCAGACCGCCGAATCGGCCTCGCGCACGTGCAGCGCGTCGCGGTCCGCCTCCGAGTACACCGCGACAATGCGCAGCCCCATGCGTCGAGCAGTTCGCGCGACGCGTCGCGCGATCTCCCCGCGGTTGGCGATCAGCAGGCTGGAGAACAGGACACCATCCCTCGAAATCCGGTTCGGCAAGCGCCAAGAGGACGAGATTCATCTCGGCATGACCGGCTCACAATCAGTTGCGATGTTGCGACATTGTGGGCTCTGGCGCGAACCCGAGCAAGCAGCCTGCCCGATCACCCTCGAACGGGTGAACGCCTGGTGGCTGGCGGAAGCTTCGCTGCCGGCCGACGCACCCGCCGAATTCACGGTCGAGAATGCCGCGGGCCTGGACCTCGGCCAACGCTATGTGGCGTTCGGCGAGCGGCTGGCGATCGCGTGGCCCCGGGTCTGTGATAGAATGACCAACTAGATGACCAATCCAGCGAGGACCGCATGAAGCTCGAGCGATCGTCGGTTAGCGTTGCCCAGGCCAAAGCGCGCTTGAGCGAACTACTCGCGCGCGTCGAATCCGGGGAGGAAGTCGTGATCACCAGACGGGGAATACCGGTCGCCCGCCTGTGTCCGGAGCGCAGGCCCAAGAAGGCGTTGGACCTGCGCGCGATCGATCGCGTTCGGGAGTCGTTGCCAAGAGCCCAAGTCTCGAGCACGGAGCTGATCCGGCAGCTTAGAGACGAGGGCTATTGATGCTCTATCTGGACACCAGCGTGGTCGCGGCGCTGGTACTCAACGACGCACACAGCACTACGGTCCGGAAGTGGTTCGAGCGCAAGAAGCGCGATCAGTTTGCCATCAGCGACTGGACACGCGTCGAGTTCGCCAGCGCTGTGGCGCGCCTGGAGCGGATGGCACAGCTCGACCGCAGCCAGGCCGACGCTGCTCGGGCAGCATTTCGTGACGAGGTCGAGTCGGCGATGGAGGTGTTGCGGTTGCGCCAGGAGGATTTCGGTCTGGCCGTCGACCTTCTCGCTGTGCCGGCTACCGGGCTGCGAGCCGGCGATGCCCTCCATCTGGCGATCGCCCACAATGCCGCCCTGCCGGGTTTCGAGACTCTCGACGAGGGTCTTGCGCGAGCAGCAAGACGTCTGAAGATCCCAACTCACCTCCTGTCTTGACCTGGATAATTCGTGAAGGACTCGGGATGATGGCGAGCCAAGTTCCGAGCCAGTTGCGGCTCGACTGTCGCAGCCGATAGAACACTCTATCGGCAAGACAGGCATGCCGCAAATGGCCGGAAATCGGCCGCCAGCACCCGAGCAGCCCGGCGCAACACCCCTGTCCCCAGCTCGCATCTCGAACGACCTTGGCACCATAGACATTGCTCGCTCCGGGGGCGTCTTCATGAATTGTCCAGGTTGAGGCGCTGCCGATAGCGGCAGTTCGTCGAACGCCGTCCGCGGCTCTCCTGTTTGCCTCGTTTCGCCTCACGGCTCGCCCTTGCGCGGTGCGGACCGGCCGAGGTCTATGACCAACGATCTATCCAAGTGCGCGTGTCGCTCCGCTATAACGACAACAGCTGGAGGAGGACGCTGCCGATCCGGCTCGTCTCCAGGAGTGGTTCACGCAACATGTCTTCGCAATCCCGCCATCGGCCCACGCAACCCGCGTTGCAGTTCATCGCCGACAATCTGCATCGCCATCTGTCGCTCGCCGACTGCGCGCGGGTTTGTCACTTGAGCCCCTGCGAGTTCAGCCGCCGCTTCCACGCCGATCAGGGCGTCAGCTTCAGTCAGTATCTCCTGCGCCTGCGGGTGGAGCGTGCAGCCGCGCTGCTCGCCGAGCCGCGGCGCAGCGTATCCGACGTGGCCTACTCGGTCGGGTTCAACGACCTGTCCTATTTCGCTCGCGTGTTCCGTCGCTTCGCCGGCGTGCCTGCCTCCGTATATCGCCAGTCGATCCAACCGCTGCTCTCGGCACTGAAATAGGGTCGGCCGAACACGGCGGCGTTCAGCACAAGATCGTCCGACTCCGCCACAAACGAGTCCTAACGGCCACGTTCGCGCGCCTCCTAGGATGGCACATCGCAGCGCTGCAGCCGTGCCTGCTGCGCATACACCACTAAAGGAGACATTGCGATGGCCATGCAAACCGGACCAGGCGCCGCGGGCGGCGCTTTCCGAGACGAGTTGAATCCGCGCGCTGCTGCCGCGTCGGCGGCAGAGCCAGATGAGCCGTTGGACGAGGATTTCCAGTTCGTGCTGGGTGAGCTGCTCAATGCCTACAAACCGGTGCTGGAGGCGGACCTGCAGCGAGCCAACTCGCCGGATGCGCTGATCAAGGAGGCGCTGGCCAACCCGCCGTCCTGCGAGGACGAGTTCGCGCAGGCCACAGCGCTGTTCGATCGCTTCACCAGCGAGGCGGTCGCTACGCGGCTTCTGCCCGCATCGGCGCGCGAGATCCTCGGGCCGCCGGAGCGTTGGCGCTGGTGCCTGGCGCATCTGCGCTGCTGCATCATCTTCGGCTGGCTGCTGTGCCGCGGGCCGCGCACCTTCCGCGGGTCGATCTACTATTTGTACCGCTATTGGCGCTGCGTGCGCGAGGCCCTCGGTGCGCCGGTGCAGACTCCGCCCACCGCCGCCGAGCGCGAAGACTTCGCCACGCTGGTCAAGGCCATGGCGGCTGCGTATCGGCCCTACCTCAACGATCAGCTCGCCACGGTCGAGTTCACGCAGGCCCTGCCCGACGAGATCTTCAGCGGCGCGCTCGATTGCTTCGAAGGCCAGGACGCCGCGGTCCAGATCCTCGACCGTGCGCTGACCACGGACACCGCGCCGGCGCTGCTGGGCAAAGAGCTGATCGCGAAGTACCGGCAAGAGCCGTTCTTCTGGTTCTGCCGCTGCTGGTGCCTGTGCGCGATCCGCTTCGGCTGCTGCCTGGCGCGCGCGCGTAACCTGCGCGATGTGTTCCGCTGCCTGCGCTTCTATCGGCGCTGCCTGCGCGACTGCATTCGGCCGTTGCACTGCGCGATCACGGGCCCGTCCGGCTGCGTACGCGGCGAGACCGACATCCTGGCGGGGCGCATCCTCGAGCCGGTCACCGGCGATGCAGAGGGCTTCAACTTCGGGCGCTACGTCATCGAGGTGCGCGACCCGGCGAGCGTGCTGCTGTCCGGAGTGGTGGTCTATCCGAACAACTTCGGCCTGCCGGACGTAGGAGCCGTGCAGGGCAACTTCGTGGTCTCGGGCGGCAGTCTCGGCTGGATCGACACCAAGAAATGCGCCGTCGATGCCGGGGTCGACCTGCTCACCTCGACCACCTTCACGGTCACGCTGCGCGTGTTCGCCACCGATGGCAGCGAACTGCAGCCGCCGTGCACCACGACCTTCACGCTCTCGGTCAACGAGGTCTACATCAAGCGCGTGTCGACACCCTGGTCGGTCGACTTTTCCGCTCCGGACGAGCCGTTGCGCGTGGCGAACAGCGCTGCCGCCGCGCTCGCGACCGTGGGCGGCGGGCTGCACGTGCGTGGCGCCGCCAACGTCTACGGCTGCACGGGGGAGAAGATCAAGGAGTACACGATCTGGGCCATTCCGGACGCGACGTTCGCATTCCCGCAACCGCCGGCCTTCTCCGCGGTGGTACCAGGCGCCGACTGGGTGCTGGTGCGCCACATCGAATTCGCGGCGCAGACCATCGCGCAACCGGTCGGACCGCCGATCAACTACACCGCCGATCAGGTGCGCGCTTACAACATCCTGGACGGGGACCCGCAGCCGAATGTCCTGACCAACGTCTGGAGCGCCCGCTCGGAGTGCATCTGCGTGCACGTGGACGCCACCTTGGTGTGCACCTGCTGGAACGTGCCTTCGCTCGAGCCGAGCGCGTTCGACAGCAACAGTTTGCCCAAGCTGAACCCGGTCCATCAGGGCGGCACGGGGAAGTTCACCTTCCTGCTGCAGGTCATCGATACCACAGGCAACACCTACTACGACGTGCAGCGCGCCTGGGTCGACAACGAACCGATCAAGGCCGCCATCATCGGTATCGGAGGGCAGGCACCGTGCGCCGATCTGTACACGCAGACCAGCGCCGGCGTGTTCAAGACCGTCAACATCCAGGGCTATGCCTGGGACCAGTTGATCGAGCCCCCCATTCTCACGCAGCCGACCAGCGACAACTTCGACCAGTACACGGTGCAGTTCCAGAAGCAGGGCGCCGCGCTACCCGCGCTGCTGACGGCCTCGGTCTCGCCGGTGCCAGCACGGCCGTTACCGCTGGCGGTCGACACCATCTCGACCTGGAACCTGCAGTCGGTGGACGCGGCCAGCAACCCGATGGGGCTGCCTGCCGACCAGCTGCTCGGCCCGGGGCAGGCGTGCGTGTACAACGTGATCCTGCAGGTCTGGGACAAGACGATCGTGAACGAAGGGACGGTTCACTACTCCGGGCTGGTGCTGTTCCCGATCAAGATCATCAACGGTCCCGAGCCGGTGTGAGCGCGATCGGGGCCGCCATGGGCGAGCTCGAGTTCTGGCCGAGGTTCGTGCTGAGCGCGCTGGCCACATGGCGGGCATCGCATCTGCTGGCCTACGAGGATGGCCCTGCCGACCTGGTGCTGCGCTTGCGCGCCTGGGCCGGCAGCGGCTTTCTCGGCCGCATGCTGGACTGCTTCTTCTGCCTGTCGCTGTGGGTGGCGGCCGCGTTTGCCTTCGTGCTCGCCCGCGAGCCGATCGCATGGGTGGTCGCGTGGCTGGCGTTGTCCGGGGCCGCGTGCCTGTTGACCCGCGCGACCGATTCATCACCATCTTAAGGAGAAAAGTCGATGGCTTGCTGCGGTCAAGGACGCATGGCGCTGAGAGGCGCGAGCGCAGCGAGCGACAGCGTGGATGCGCGCGGCGCCGGCAAGACCGAACGGCGCGTGCTGCTCGAGTACCGTGCGGCCTCGCCCGTCACCGTGCGCGGTATCGGCACCGGGCGGCTGTATCGGTTCGACGCGGCGAACCCGCGGCAGCACGTGGCAGAGGCCGACGCGACCGCGCTGCTGCGCACGCCCTTCTTCGCCCGCATCGACTGAAGACCCTCAGGGCCGCGCCACCCCGAACTGGATCGGCCGCAGCGTGCGCCTGTCGGCCTCGTGGCAGATGGAAAGAGCAAACCCCAGCACGTTGCGGGTGTCGCGCGGGTCGATCACGCCGTCGTCTAGCATCAGCCCGCTGGTGACGAAGGCGCTCTGCTGGCGCTCGAAGTTCTCCACGATCGCGCGCTTGACCTCCTCGATCTGCGCGGTGTCCACCGCCTGGCCTTTGCGCCGCATGCCAGCCTCCAGGACGATGGCCATCGTCAGCGCGGCCTGCTCGGCACCCATCACCGCGGTCTGCGCGTTCGGCCAGGAGAACAGGAACCGGGGCCGGTAGGCGCGCCCGCACATGCCGTAGTTGCCCGCGCCGAACGAGGCGCCGCACATGAGCGTGATCTGCGGCACGTTGGCGTTGGACACCGCCTGGATCATCTTGGAGCCGTGCTTGATCATGCCCGCTTCCTCGGAGGCTTTGCCGACGATGTAGCCGGTCGTGTTCTGCAGGTAGAGGATCGGCAGCCCGGCCTGGCAGCAGGTCTGGATGAAGTGCGTGGCCTTGTTCGACCCCGCCGGGTCCAGCGGCCCGTTGTTGGTGACAATGCCCACGGGCATGCCCTGAACCGCCGTATGCCCGCACACCGTCGCGGGACCGTAGTCGGGTTTGAAATCGAGGAAGTCGGAGTCGTCCGCAAAGCGCGCGATCGCCTCGCGCATGTCCATCGGCTTGCGGTAGTCCGCGGGCATGACGCCGAGCAGCTCCTCCGCCGGGTAGCGCGGCGGCTTGCCCGCAGGCGGCTGCGCCGCACCCCAGCCCAGCCGCCCGACCACCTCGCGTGCCAGGCGCACCGCGTCCGAGTCGTCCTCGGCCAGGTACTCGCCCAGACCGGAGACGTGGGTGTGCATGAGCGCGCCACCCAGCTCCTCGTCGGTGGCGATCTCGCCGGTAGCGGCTTTGAGCAGCGGCGGTCCGGCCAGAAACGCTTTGGCGCGACCGCGCACCATGACGACATAGTCGGAGAGGCCGGGCATGTACGCGCCGCCCGCGGTCGACGACCCGTGCACCACCGTGACGACCGGAATCCCGGCAGCCGAGAGCCGCGCGAGGTTGTAGAACAGCGCGCCGCCGCCGATGAAGAACTCGACCCGGTACTTGAGCAGATTGGCGCCCGCCGACTCGACCAGGTGCAGGAACGGCAGCCTGTTCTCTAGCGCGATGGCTTGCGCGCGCAGCATCTTCTCGGCGCCCAGCATTTGAAAGGCGCCGGCGTCGATGCCGGAGTCGCTCGCCACGACCATGACGCGCACACCGCTGACGTAGCCGATACCACAGATCATCGCGCCACCCGGGATGGACGCCTCGGGGTCGTGGGTATCGTGAAGGTAGCCGGCCAGGGAGGACAGCTCCAGCCAGGGTGCGCCCGCATCGAGCAGCCGGGCGATGCGCTCGCGCGGCAGCAACTGCCCGCGCTTGTCGAACAGCGGCTTGGCGTTCGCGGAGGCATCGCTGGCGCGCGCCTCCAGCGAACGCAGGCGCTCAATCAGCCCGAGCATGTGCGCGCGGTTGCGCTGGAACGTCTCGCTCGCGATGTCGAGTGTGGACTGAATCGCCGGCATCAGACCCTTCCTAAACCCTAAAGCGGGAACGCAGAGGACGCAGAGGAAAACGCAGAGGACGCGGAGGAAAACCGATAGATGCCAGAAGGTGCCCCATTCGTCCGCAGTTCGCTCCCCACCCGCATGCCAGGCCGTGTCCTCTGCGTCCTCGCTGTTTTCCTCTGCGTACCTCTGCGTTCCCGCTTTACCCGGGGCAGTCCTTCGCCTTCAGCTCGCTGCCGGGGAAGCGCGTGGTCAGCTCGGCCATCCGCGCGGAGATCGCCGGATCGGGGTTGCGCACCAGGAAGGCGGTCTGGCTCACCCGGTGGTCGCGGCGCCCGACCTGGGCGGAGCGCACACCCTTGTTGCGCAGCGCCTGCAGGTAGTTGCTGGCCGCCTCCTCGGTCTTGAACACGCCCAGCGAAATGGCGTTGTGCAACTCGCCGCCGTTCTCGACCGCGAAGTACTCGTCCACGCCCTGCTCGCTCAGCTCGGCGATTCTGCGCTCCACCTCTGCCCGGCTCTTCAGCGGCGGGATATAGACCCACCAGCCGGCAATCATCTGCACCTCCACCGGGCTGACGCGCGCGCCCAGCTCGAGAGCACCGATCGCTTCGCGCGCCACCGGCAGCTCCGCGGCGGAGAACGCCCCCCATTCGATGCAGGCGCCTTGGCGCGAGGGTATGACGGCTGGCCGGGGCGGCACGATGCGGATCTTGTCGGCGTTGAGTTGAGTGTCGACCAGGCCGGCATCCGGGCTGCGCGCCTGTGGCGCGAACAGCGCATAGGCCGCCAGCAACAGGTTGGCTGTGACCAGTAGAGCGAACAGGAGTCTCATGCGCGCGCGATCGCCACCAGCCCCTCCAGCACCAGGTTGGGCGCCAACGTTACCGGGCGGCCGAGCTGCGCGGCGACCACGTCGCCCGAACCGCCACTGATCACGATGGCCGGCTCGGCGTGCCCAGCGGAAATCAGGCTGCGCCCGATGCGCTCGATTGCTCCGCACACCGCGTGCAGGGCACCGCTGAAGATGGCATTCGCCGTGCTGGTTGGAAAGACCTCGAACTGGCCTGGTTGGCGCGGGAGGCCCGCGGTACCCGTGGCCAGCGCTTCGGCCATCAGCTCCGGCCCCGGCAGGATCAGGCCGCCGAGGAACTCGCCGGCGGCGGTGAGGGCGTCGATGGTCACCGCGGTGCCCACGTTGACTACCACGCACGCGCCGGCATGCCGCGCATGCGCACCGATCAAGGCCGCCCAGCGGTCGGCGCCGAGCTGTTCCGGTTGGGCGTAGCGGCTCACCACGCCGCACTGCTCGCGGCGGCTCACGACCCACTCGGGTCCGCCTCCCCAAGGCGCGAGCGCCTGCTCGATCTGCCCGCGCACCCGCGCGCCCGCCACACTGCAGCCGATCGAGCGTTGTGGCCGCGCCAGCATGTGCAGCGCATCGGGCAGCTCGGCCGCCCGCGAGGTCAGCATGGACCCCTGCGCGATGAAGCCACGATCCTCCCACAACCCCCACTTGATGCGGGTGTTGCCGGCGTCGACAGCCAGGATCGGCATGCTCAACCCGAACGCAATTGCAGCGCGGGCAGCGTGTCCTCGGCCGTGCGCAGGCTCACGTCGCCGGAGTGGAAGCGCCGCAGCCCGGTAGCGGTCTGAGCGAGCAGGGCGCCATCGTCATCGACGCCTGCCACCACCGCGCCGATGGCTTCGTCGTCCGACAGCGTCAGCCACACCGGCTGACCGGAGAGCAAATGATAGCTCTCCCACTCCGCCTTCAACGGCGCGAAACCGCACCCGCCGAACACGCTCAGCACCTCGGCGAGCTCTGCGAGCACCCGAGCGAGGATGCGATTGCGATGCAGGGGCACGCCGGCTGCGGCGAGGTCTGCGACCGGCTGGTCGATGCGCTCGCGGACGCTCTCGTCCAGGCGCACGTTGATGCCGATCCCGATCACCGCGGCGCTCGGCCCCGCAGACCCGCCCTGCGCTTCGATCAGCACGCCGGCCAGCTTGCACTGGCGCCACAGCAAGTCGTTGGGCCACTTCACCATGGCCTCGGTCGCGCCCAAGGCCCGCAGCGCGCGCACCAGCGCCACGCTGACCGCCAGGCTCAGCCCGTGCAGCGCACCTGCGCCCTGCGGGAACCGCCACAACAGCGAGAAGGTGAGCGCATCGCCCAGCCCCGTCTGCCAGCCGCGGCCGCGCCGCCCGCGGCCGCGCGTCTGCAGCTCGGCTGCTACCGCCAGCCCGCTCGGCGCACCGGCCTGCGCTTCTGCGAGCAGCAGCCTGTTGGTGGAATCCACGGTATCGACCACGTGCACCTGCAGCTCTTCCTGATGCGGACCGAGATGCCGGTTGATCTGCTGCGCGTCGAGCCAGTCGACGGGCGTTACCAGACGGTAGCCGCGGCCGTGCACCTTGAACAGCGTAACGCCCCACTCTTCCAGGCCATGCAGCGCTTTCCACACGGTGGTGCGCGAGACGCGCAACCCGCGAGCGAGCGCCTCGCCGGAGTGGAACTCGCCGTCGGCCAGCAGGCGCAGGGTGCGGAAGGTAAGGGGAGACAGCGGGGCAGGAGGCATGGACATACAATACCAAAGTACTGAGGACCCAGTGCTGAAGCAGCTGTTCCAGTTCTGCCAGGGGAGGAACCATGTTCAAGAAGATCCTGTTGCCAACGGACGGCTCCGAGCTGTCCCGCAAGGTGATCAAGAAGGGCGTCGAGTTCGCCAAGTCCGTCGACGCCAAGGTCGTCGGTTTCTTCTCGCCGGAGGACTACCGCGTCCTGATGTACAGCGAGTACATCCCGCCCAGCCTCATGTCACAGGACGAGTTCGAAGCCAACGCCCGGAAAGCCGCCGAGAAGCAGCTCGCGTTCATCGAGAAGACGGCCAACGCAGCCGGGGTGCCCTACGAAGGCTACTACCTCGCCAGCATCGCGCCCTGGGAAGCCATCGTCGAGGCCGCCAGGAAGAAGAAGTGCGACCTCATCTTCATGGCCTCGCATGGCCGCACCGGGCTGGGCGCGCTGGTGCTGGGCAGCCAGACCACCAAGGTGCTGACGCACACGAAGATCCCGGTCATGGTCTATCGCTGAAGCACGGGCGCGCACGAGAACACTAGCCCGCCTTACGCGCTTGCGGTCCCGGCCGCATCGGCCTGCTCTCGCGCGATCCGGCGAAGCAAGCTGCCGCCAGCATCAGCAACAACAGCGAGCCCATCGGCAAGGCGCCGGCCCCGAAGCTGCGCAGTATTGCACCCGACAGAAAAGCCCCGAGCGACATTCCCAGATACAGCGCCGAGGAGTTCAGCGAAAGCAGCAACCCGCGCGCAGCCGGATCGATCGTGACCAGCCGCTTCTGCTGGGGGGCGTGGAACATGACCCCGGCCACCGCCCACACCGCCAGCAGGGCAAACGTGGGGATGAGGCCCGGCGGCGCGACGATCAAACCCAGGAAGGTGAGCGCAACCCCGCCCAGGCTGAGGGTCACGGTACGGTCCGCACCGACATGGTCCGCGAGCCGCCCTGCAGCGAGATTGCCGACGACTCCGCCGATGCCGAACATGAAGAATGCGACCGCGCCCCACGAGGCAGCCACGCCCGCGCGGTCGGTGAGATAAGGCAGCAGCAGCGCATACGTAGCGAACTGTGCGGCCATCTGCAGCAGGCTGGTCGCCACGCTCAAGCCTGGACGCCGCCGCGCCAGCACCGCGAGCAGCGTGCCGAGGCTGACCCGGCCGCCCGCGTTGGTGTCATGCACCAGGCGGAACACGGACACCGCCGCCCCCAGGCCGACCACCCCGATCACCAGCAGCACGGCGCGCCAGCCGACCAGCTCGCCCAGCCAGGCCGACAGCGGGATGCCCAGCACGGTAGCCAGCATCATGCCGCTGAAAGTAACCGCGAGCGCGCGCCCTTGCTGCTCGGGGGGCGTCAGTCCGGCCGCGACCGCCAGGGCCATCGGACCCACAGTGGCTGCGCCCAGGCCCATCACCACGCGGGTGACGGTAAGGACACCGTAGCTCCAGGCAAATGCACCGGCGATGGACGCGGTACTCATCACCACCAGCCCACCGAGCAGGAGCGTGCGGCGCGGAAGGTGCCCGAGCAGCACCTGGGACAGCGGGGCCGCCAAGGCGAAGGTGAGCGCAAACGCGGTCAGCAGGTTGGCAATGGCCGCCGGCGAAGTGCTCAGATCCGCCGCCATCGACGGCACCAGCGCGATGACCGCCAGCGACCCCGTGCCGAGCGTGAAGTAGGCCGCGCTCAACGACAGCAGCGCGGCGAAGGTCTTGCGATCGAAGCTCATCGTCGCCCTCGATGATTGGTGTATCGACATGCAGCGCGCCAGTCTAGCCCGGATATTTGATCAGGACGCGAGATCGTGGCACAGGCGTGGGCGAGACAAGGTCGCGCGTGCCCGATCCGCCGAACGGCGCTCTGACTGATCCCGCTCCCTTCCGGTCCCCAGCCGAGCGGCTCAGGGAAGTTGCGGCAGACGAATGGGGCCGCTGCCAAACTCCAGCAACTCTTCGGCCCTGCCCGGCGCCGGCTGCGTGATAGCATGGTCCGGACCGATCGCCGCGCTCCGACCGCGGCCACGAGGAGGAGACCATGAAGTTCATCGGCCAGCTTCTCGGCCAGCACCGGCAGCGCTATCCGCGCATGGCGCTGGCAGACCTCTACAAGCTCCTGCACCAGGCCGCCCTCGGGCCCGGCCATGCGGTCGCAAACGCTGCGGCGGCGCGCGCCGCGCTGCTCTCCGAGGTAGCCGCCCTCGGCGACGGGCCGGCGGACCCGCTGGTCGATCCGATCTCCCCGGACGGGCGGCTTGCGCGCATCCATCTGCGCGCGTACGTTGCCGCGGGGCGCGACCTGGACAAGCTCGCCGACGCCTTCCTGGAGACGGCTGCCGCCTACGCCGGCTCGCCGGACAAGCTGGCGAAGTTCTGCGCCTGCCTGGGCGATCTGGCCGATGCCGGGGGCATCGCATTTACCCGCGCCGCGGTGGCCGCGTACTTCGATCCGATCATCGCCCAGGGCTATCCGGTCGTGCGCCACTCGGAGGACTATCGGGCGGCGTATCGGCCGGCATACCGCGTCGTGGACATCCAGTTGCTGGAGGGCGTGCAGTGAATCCGAAGGACTCGGCGAGGGCAGGCGCCCCACGCAGCGCAGCGCGTCGGATCGCCGCTGCGCTCGCCCTGGCGGCCTGCGCCGCCGGCGCCGCATGGGCGCAGGCCTACCCGGCGCGCCCGATCAAGCTGGTGGTCGCGTTCACACCGGGCGGCACCACCGACATCATCGCTCGCGTCCTCGCCGAGGCGGCCGGCCAGCGGCTCGGGCAGCAGATCATCGTCGAGAATCGGCCTGGCGCAGGCGGCAACCTCGGCACCGAGGCGGTTGCGCGCGCCGCGCCGGACGGCTACACGCTGTCCCTGTGCACCATCGGCACCTGCGCGATGAACGCGGCGATCTACCCGAGCATGCCCTACGACGTCGAGCGCGATTTCGCCCCGGTGGTGCTGGTCGGCTCGGTGGCCAACGTGCTGGCGGTGAACGCGTCGGTGCCGGCAAAGACCGTCAAAGAGCTGGTGGCGCTCGCCAAGAGCAAGCCAGGCGCGCTGACCTACGGCTCGACCGGCTATGGCTCGTCTCCGCACTTCGCGGGCGAACTGCTCAAGGCGATGGCGGGCGTGGAGATGACGCACGTGACCTACAAGGGCTCCGCACCTGCCATCATCGACTTGCGCGGCGGACAGATCGACGTGTTCTTCGACAATGCGCCATCGATACTGCCGCACGTCAAAGCCGGCGCCGTGCGCGCGCTCGCCACCACCGGCGCGAAGCGCTCGAAGCAGCTGCCCGATGTTCCCACCATGCAGGAGGCGGGCTTCCCTGGCTTCGTGATCCAGCCCTGGTGGGGCGTGCTCGTTCCAGCGAAGACACCGGCTGCGATCGTCGCCAAGCTCAACCAGGCGTTCAATGAGGCGCTCCGGGAGCCGGCCGTCATCAAGCGCTTCGAAGAAGTGGGCCTGGATATCGCTGGCGGGACGCCCGCGCAGCTGCACGCGCTGATCCAGTCGGAGAGCGCGAGATGGGGCAAGCTCGCCCGCAGCCGCAACATCAAGGCGGAATAGGCATGCGCATCCCTGCGCAACTGATCGTCCTGGATGCCGTCGGCACGCTGCTCGCCGGCGTCGGCGTTGCGGGCCTGATCACCGATCTGTCGGGCCTCCTTCCGTTCATGGCCAACCAGGACTCGCCGGCGCGTCGCCGCGGCCGGCTTCGCGCTCATGACCTTCGCCGTGTTGAAGATCGTGCGGCATCTGCGCGCGCAACGACCGCCACCGCCGGGGCCGCGGTGAAGATCACCGCCCTCGAAACGATCCGCCTGCCCGGACGGCCCAACCTGCTGCTGGCGCAGGTGCATACCGACGAAGGTCTGGTCGGGCTCGGCGAGACCTCGCGCGGCGCGCTCGCGGTCGAGGCCCAGATGCACGATCTGGTCGCGCCCTACCTGCTGGGCAAGGACCCGCTCGCCATCCAGCTCCACAGCAAGCACCTGATGGCGAGCTATCTCGGCTTCGCCAGCAGCGAGCGCGGAGATCCGCGCCGCCTCCGTGATCGACATGGCGCTGTGGGACATCTTCGGCCAGGCCATGCGGCCAGCCGATCTATCAGCTGCTGGGCGGCGCCTGTCGCGACCGCATCCGCGCCTACAACACCTGCGCGGGCTACAACTACAACACGCGCACCGTGGCCCGCCGGCAGATCGGCGCGGACGACAGGCCCGAAGGCCCGTACGACGATCAGATCGCCTTCACCCATCGCGCCGACGAACTGGCGGAGAGCCTGCTGTCCGAAGGCTTCACCGCGATGAAGATCTGGCCCTTCGATCCGCTCGTCGGAGCGCACCGGCGGCAGCTTCCTGTCGCGCGCAGACCTGGAGCTCGGGCCTCGAGCCCTGGCGCAAGATCCGCGCGGCGGTGGGCGACAGGATCGAGGTCATGGCCGAGTTCCACTCGCTGTGGAACCTGCAGCAGGCCAAGCAGATCGCCAGGGCGCTGGAAGAGTATCGGCCGTACTGGTCGGAAGACCCGATCAAGATGTGCGATGCCGCCACGCTGAAGGAGTACGCCGACTCGACCGCGATCCCGGTGTGCGGCAGCGAAACGCTGGGCGGCACCGCGCCGTTCCGCGACATGCTGCAGGCGCAGGCGGTGGATATCGTGATGCTCGACGTCGGCTGGTGCGGGGGCTTGACCGAGGCGCGCAAGATCGCCGCGCTCGCCGAAGTCCTACCAGCGGCCGGTCGCGCCGCACGACTGCAACGGCCCGGTGGTGTGGGTCGCCTCGATCCACCTGATGATGCACATCCCCAATGCGCTCATCATGGAGGCGGTGCGCGCCTACTACTCCACCTGGTACAAGGACGTGCTCACCGAGCTGCCGGTGGTGAAGGACGGCTACATCTATCCGCTGACCGGGCCCGGGCCTCGGCACCAGGCTGCTGCCGGACCTGCTGAGGCAGGAAGGCGTGCAGGTCCGGCGCAGCACGCTGGGTGACCTGGCGATGATCGAGCGCTACGCCGACCGCTCTGCCCGATCTCGCGCAGCCGCGGGGCGCCGGTCAATCGCGATCGACCGGTTCGTCGTGAATCCACTCTGCACAGCCGCAGACTCCGGTCGATCGCGATCGACCGCTGGGTGGTGAATGCAGGGGTTTCGGTATACTTGCTCGCCCGCCGCCGCATTCAGGAGAGACACAATGCCCGCCGAAACATTTGCGCATCACCGACATCAAGGCCATTCCGACCTCGTTTCCGATCGACCCGAAGAACAGTGTGACGCTGGGCATCGGCCGCGCGGTGAAGCGCGACGCGGTGATCGTGAAGGTCACCACGGAGGCCGGCATCGTGGGCTGCGGCGAAGCGCACCACGGCCGCGCGCCGGGCTCGGTGGCGCATCTGATCAACAACACGCTCAAGCAGCTCGTCGTCGGGCAGGATGCGCACGACGTCGTCGGCATCTGGGCGAAGGTCTACGAGAAGCAGCTCGGCAGCCATGGCATGGGCGCGCGGCGCGTCGATCGGCCTGTCCGGCATCGACATGGCGATCTGGGATATTCGCGGCAAGGCGCTAGGGGTGCCGCTGTACAAGCTGCTGGGCGGGCGCTCCAAGCCCATTCCCGCCTATGCAGGCGGCGTTTCGCTCGGCTACCAGGATCCGCAGGCGCTGGTGGCCGAGGCGCAGCCGCTCGTGGCAGCGGGTTACCGCGCGGTCAAGCTGCGGATCGGCGACACGCCCGCGCGCGACCTTGCGCGGGTCGCGGCGGTGCGCAAAGCGCTCGGCGATGACATCGACATTCTCACGGATGCCAACACCGGCTACACCGTGGCCGATGCGCGCAAGGCGATGCCCGGCCTGGAGGAGCACGGCGTAGGCTGGCTGGAGGAGCCGTTTCCGCCGCACGACTATGCCAGCTACGCGCAGGCCGCGGGCTTCGGCAACGTGCCGCTCGCCGCGGGCGAGAACCACTACACGCGCTTCGAGTTCCATCGCGTGATCGAGGACGGGGTCATCACCATCCTGCAGCCGGACCTGTCCAAGACGGGCGGCGTCACCGAGGCGCTGCGCATCGCGCACCTCGCCTCCACCTGGAAGCTGCCGATCAACCCGCACACCTCCATGACCGGCCTGAATATGGCCGCCACCATCCATTTCCTGTGCGCGCATCGACAACGGCGGCTATTTCGAGGGCGACGTGTCCAAGGACAACCTGTTCCGCGACGAGCTGGTCAGCACGCCCTACGAGGTCGGACCGCGACGGCTGCGTGCGGCCGCTGGAGAGGCCGGGCTCGGGCCTGGAAGTGAACGAGGCATTCCTTGCCGCCCATCCGGTCATCGAGGGGCCGGCCTATGTATGAGGCACGGTATGATCCGGCCTGGATGAACTATCCCGGCCCAGACCCCTGTCGGCCTGGCTTCTGTGCTTCCTGGCCCGGTCGATGCTTCGGCCTGACCGGCTTCGCCGCCGAGCCGGGTCGATAGACACAGCCGCTTGCCAGCGAGCGGGAACTGCCGCACCCGGCCCACGCCGCCCGATCAACCGTCCTGGAGCAACGCATGAAACGCCGGATCCCGACCGTCCTCCTCGCACTGTGCCTCGCTGCGGCTGCGGCCGGCTGCGCCAAGGAACCCCTGGCCACCCCCGAGCAGGACGCTCAGGCGCGGCTGCTTCGCTCCGTACCCGACAAGGCGGTGATCTACCTGTTGCGCGATCGCGGCGATTTGTACATTACCGAGGTGCAGGTAGGGCTCGACGGGCAGATCGTGGGCACGCCACGCCCGAATACCTTCTACCGCTGGGAAGTGCCCCCCGGACAGCACGTGATCGTTTCCTTCACGCAGCCGCCGGCGGTGCTCCGCCTGAAGACCGAGCCCGGCGGCATCTACTACGTGTGGCAAGACATCAACGTCGGCCGGCTGCGGGAGCCCTCGCGGCTGCAGGTCGTGGATCCGGTAACGGCGCGCTTGACCATGGACCAGGCCAGCCTGCTCGAGAACAAGCCGCCGGTGCCGCCCAAGTCGGCCACGCAGTGACGGATCGTTCGTGGTCCGGGCAGGGGAAACCTCACTAACCGCAGAGGACGCAGAGGCCGCAGAGGAAACGCAGAACGGCAGTGCTTCCTTGACCGTTCCGTGCCGGGTCGCCGTAGATCCGGCAACAGTAGCCTTCGGCATGACCCCTCACCCCGCCCGCAAGGGGAGAGGAGCACTCGCGGGACTTCCCTAGTCGCAGACCACTGACACCTGAGCGTCAGCAAGCCTGGTGTATCCTTCTCCGCGACCCGGTCTGCCTGGCCCCCGAAAACGCCGGGCGTGAGGAGAAGATCGTCGTGGTGTCGGTTGCCCGGCTGTGCGCACTGGGGCTCGCGATTGCGCTGAGCATCGGCGGCGCTGGCGTGGCCGCCGAATATCCCAGCAAGCCGATCCGCATCATCGTCCCTTTCCCTCCGGGCGCGTTCAACGACCAGCTGGCGCGCGTGCTGAGCCAGCATCTGGCCGAGCGCTGGGGCCAGCCTGTCGTCGTCGACAACCGGCCGGGCGGCAGCACCGTCATCGGCACCGACCTCGCCGCCAAGGCGCCCGGCCGACGGTCACACCCTGTTGATCGTCTCCTTTGCGTTTGCGGTCAATGCCAGCCTGATAGCGCGCCTGCCTTACGACACGCTGCGCGACTTCACGCCGGTGGCGCTCGCGGCCGGCACACCCAACGTCCTCCTGGTGAATCAGGCCGTGAAGGCGGGCAGCGTCAAGGAGCTGCTGGCGCTCGCGCACGGCGACCCGCAGGCGTTGCATTATGCAAGCGCCGGCTACGGCACTTCCGCGCATCTGTGCATGGAGATGCTGAAGCTGATGGCGCACGTGGATCTCACGCACATCACCTACAAGGGCAGCGCGCCGGCGCTCACCGACCTGATCGGCGGCCAAGTGCAGGCCATGTTCGACAACCTCCCCAATGCGTTGCCGCACGTGAAGGCGGGCAAGCTGCGCGCGCTCGCCGTCTCCAGCGCACAGCGCGCGGCGCTGATGCCGCAGGTGCCGACGCTCGCGGAGGCAGGTGTGGCGGGATACGACGTGGAGGTCTGGTTCGGCGTCGTCGCCCCGGCGGGCACCCCCAAGGACGTCGTCGCCAAGCTCAACGGCGAGATCAACCGCATCCTTGCGCAGCCCGAAGTCAAAAGCCGGTTCGCCGAGCAGGGAGTGCGGGTGATCGGCGGGCCCCCCGAGCGCCTCGCCGCACACCTGCGCGCGCAAACGCAGATCTGGGCGAAGGTGGTCAAGGACGCGGGCCTGCACATGGACTGATGGGCGATGCCCGCTCTGGTCCGCGCCGTGGACGGTCCGCTGCATCTGATCGCCTGGCGCGAGCAGACTAGAATCCTGGCAAGCTTCCTGGAGACACTGCGTTGCCCAAGGTAATCCTGGTCACCGGCGGGGCACAAGGCCTGGGAGCAGGCGGTGTGCGCACACATGGCCGAGCGCGGATGGCGCGTGGCGGTCGCCGATATCGACGGCGATGGCGCACGTGCGGTAGCCACGGCCTGCATGGAGAACGGGGGTGCCGCGTTTCCGCTGATCGTCGATCTCGCCAGCGCCGACGGGCCGGCGCGAATGGTGGAGGAGACCGTGCGCCAGGCCGGCCGGGTCGACGTGCTGGTCAACTGCGCTGCCACCGCCCCTGCGGAGGCCTTTCTGGAGATGACTGCCGCGGCCTGGGAGACGGCGCTTGCGGTGAACGTGCGCGCGGTCGCGCTGGCGATGGCGGCTGCCGCGCGCGAGATGGCGAGGCAGGGCGGAGGCCGCATCATCAACATCACCTCGGCTGCCGCACGCATGGCGTTGCCCGACTATGCGGCCTACGCGGCAACCAAGGCCGCGCTCGATTCGCTGACCCGGACCGGCGCGGTCGCGCTGGCCCGCCACGGTATCCGCGTCAACAGCCTTTCACCGGGCATGATGGACACGCCGTTGCAGTTGCGCACCGAGGAGACCTTCTGCCGGCTCGCGGGGCGTGACGATCTCGAGCAGTTCCGCGCCGAGCGCACCGCACGCATTCCGCTCGCCCGCCGCACTACGCCGCAAGAGATGGCCCAGGCAGTTGCCTGGCTCGCCGAGGACGCACCCGATTACATGACAGCGGAACGGCTCAATCTGTCCGGCGGCCTGGACAAGGACTGATCGCACCGCGCGACGCAGCCCATCAGCGATCCGACCGCAACCTCGAATGAGAATCCTGTCAATCCTGGGAAATCCTGTTAATCCTGTGAATTCGGAGCCGGCAGCGCCGGCGAGGTGGAGGAAAGAGCATGAGCAACCGCCGCGACTGCCGCATCGCACGCATCGACACCTACGTGGTGGGTGCCAAGTGGTGCAACTGGGTGTTCGCACACGTGTTCACCGACGACGGCCTCGATGGCGTCGGCGAGGGCACCTGCGAGTTCCAGCCCAAAGCGGTCGAGGCGGCGATCCAGCAGCTGGCGCGGCGCGTGGTGGTGGGACAGCCGGCCTTCTCCATCGAGCGCCTGTGGCAGGAGATGTTCCGCAACGAGTTCGCGCGCGGGGGCCCGATCCTGAACTCGGCCATCGGCGCCATCGAGATGGCGCTGTGGGACATCGTCGGCCAGGCGCTCGACCGCCCCGTCTGCGACCTGCTCGGCGGCGTGGTGCGAGAGCGCCTGCCGGCCTATGCGAACGCCTGGTACGGTGCGGGCGCCACGCTCGACGACATCGGCCGCGCTGCCGCGGAAGTGGCGGCCAGAGGCTATCGCGGCTTGAAGCTCGATCCGTTCGCCAATGCCGGCCGCGACCCGGATGCCAAGCTGGTCCGCGCCGCGGTGGACCTGGTGGCCGGGGTGCGCGCCGCGGTGGGGCCAGACGTCGAGATCCTGGTCGACTGCCACGGCCGCTTCAGCCCCGCCTCGGCGATCGCCATCGCCCAGGAGCTGGAGCCCTGCAAGCTGTACTGGCTGGAGGAACCGTGCGACCCGGAAAACGTGCAGGCCCTGGCGAAGGTCGGCCGCTCCATCCGCACGCGCCTGGCCACGGGCGAGCGCTGCTATACCAAATACCACCTGCAGGCCCTGCTCGCCGGCAACGAGGTCGGCGTTCTCCAGCCCGATCCCATCCATGTCGGCGGCATCCTCGAAGCCAAGAAGATCGCCGCCATCGCGGATGCCGCCTATACGCCCGTGTCCTTCCACAACCCGTTCGGACCGGTGGCCACCGCCGCCTGCATCCAGCTCGATGCCTGCACCACCAACTTCATCATGCAGGAATCGTTCTGCGAGTACTCGCCGGCTTGGCGCTTCGAGCTGGTCGAGCACCCGCCGCGTCCGCGCGCAGGGGGCTACGATGTGCCTGCACGCCCGGGTCTAGGGGTGGGCCGCTTCCTCCCCGAGGCGGCCAAGGCCCACCCGTTCGATCCCGATGCGTTCCTGCCGATGTGGAAGGCCGACTGGCGATCGAGCTTGTGATTTCGAGTGCAAAGACTGGCCACAGAGCTCACAGAGGACACAGAGAAAAAACACGTGCTTGCAACCCCTGGCCTGCTCTGGCCGGGCGGGACTTCGGCGACCGGGCCGTGAACTTCTCGGTGCTCTCTGTGCCCTCTGTGGCTGCCTTTGGACTGTGACTGAGAAGGTAGGAGCTAGCATGGATCCGATTGTCAAGCTCGAGCGACAGGACGCTGTAGCGATCGTCACGCTCAATCGCCCCGAATCGCTCAACGCGGTCAACCGCGAGCTGCGCGAGCAGCTCATCGCCACGCTCAACCAGGCAAACGCCGACGCCGGCGTGCGTGCGCTGGTGATCGCCGGTGCGGGCGAGCGCGCCTTCTGCTCGGGCCAGGACCTGAGCGAGACCGTCCGCTACACCATCGACGACGTCGACGAGTGGCTGACCCGCCAGCACGCCATGTATCAGGCGGTGCGCGATCTCGACAAGCCCTGCGTCGTGGCCTGGAACGGCGTGGCAGCCGGAGCCGGCTATCAGATCGGGCTGTGCGCCGACCTGCGCGTGGGCTATCCCGAGCTCAAGCTCGGCCAGCCCGAGATCAAGGCGGGTCTGGCCAGCGTCGTGGGTTCTTATCTGATGACCCTGCACCTGGGCCTTTCGCTCAACCAGCAGCTGTCCGTCACCGGCGAGCTCATCTCCGGGCAGCGCGCCTATGACGTCGGGCTGATCAACTACCTCGTGCCACGCGCGGAGGTCGTGCCGAAGGCGCTGTCCGTCGCGCAGGATCTGATCAAGCTCGGCGCGACGGCGCTGCGCCTGACCAAGCAGCGCTTCCGCGAGCTTTCCCAGCCCGGCTTCGACGCCGCGCTCGAGGCCGCCAGGACCATCCAGAAGGAGGCTTACGCGAGCGGCGAGCCGCAGGCCGCCATGCAGCGGTTCTTCGATGCCCGCTCGGTTAAGAAAAGCTAGAAGCTCACCGCCAAGGAAACCCCATAAGAATCGAATAAGCGTCCCGCCTCGGTTCGAAGACTACGCGGAGCGGCGATTGACCTGCCGTCCCCCGGTCGGCTCGCCTACAACTGTCTTCCTTTGCGTTTCCTTTGCGTCCTTGGCGTCCTTGGCGGTGAGAGCTTCGGTTCAGCCTAGGCTAACACAACAGGACTGGGGTTGCGCAGCAAGGAGAACGGGTTAAAATCGCGATCCGGCCCGGAACAGAGAGCGGGCGGCTTGTAGGCGGGGGGCCCAGCCGTTGCGGACGCCATGGCGCACTTCGGGCGACCGCAAACGCCGCCGAACGGGACTCCGCAGACTCCGCAGGTGGCCGCAGTCTAACGGCGAGGAGGAATGGGTCATGAAGAAATCGATCGCAGGCAAGGTGGGCGTCGTTCTGCTCGCAGTGATCCTCGGAGCATGCGCGACCAGGACGGCCAGTGTCAACCAGACCGGGGGTTCGGGCTTCCTAAGGGATTACTACGATCTGCAGGAGACCAGGGACACCCAAGGTAAGACCATTCGGGCCTGGGTGAGCCCCAAGCTCACGCCCGCCAACTACGATGCGATACTGCTCGATCCGCTCGTCTTCTACCCGGAGCCGAGGCCGAGCGAGCAGGTGAGCGCCGAGACGCTCGCAACAAATTCTCGCCTACTCCAACGAGACACTTAAGCGGTCAGTCAGCCAGCGATTCAGGGTGGTCGATCGTGCCGGGCCCGGCGTGCTGCAGATTCGCTGCTGCGTTCAGCCGGCGTCGCGGCGCAAGGCGAGGGCCTCAAGCCTTACCAGTACGTACCCATCGCCTTTGTGGCCACCATGAGCGCAAGGGCCGCAACGGGTACGCCGCAGCGGGCGTTCATCGTGTACGAAGTCGAGGGAACGGACAGCGTCACCGGCGAGTTGCTGGGGATGAGGGTGCGGGTGGCGACAGGCGAGCGCCTGGCCAAGGTTGCCGGTCAGCAGGTCATCACGCTGGACACGGTGAAGCCGCTGTTGGACGAACTGGCCGCGGGTGCCTTTCCGGAACTGGCGAAGCACGTCAAGCCCAAGTGAAGCCGGACCGCGTCCGGCGAAGCGCCGAGGCTGCTGGCGCACGCATAGGGATTCTCCGGCCTGTGACGACCTTCGCGCGAGGTGCCGACTGACCCTGGGGTAGCGATTCCCCCGGAGGCAAATAGATACCCTTCTTCCATGAAGTGGCGAAGTGGATTTGCGTCCTGGCCCAGCCCAACACCCTGTCGATCAGCCGCACTAGACAACGATCGCCCTGCCGAGCACCACGGATACACATGGTGAGGACCATCGCGAGCGTCGCTGGTCCCGATGGGATCAGAAGCAAGGTGCTGCAATTCATTCCTCGTACCCGCACCGACTGACGGCACGCGAAATCGATCCCATGTTCGCCGCCGCTCGCGGATCGGGCAGCCCTTCGCGAATGCGCTGCGAGAAAGCGGGATCCCTGATCCGCCGCTGTGGCTTTGGCGTTGATGAGGCTGCGCGCGCGCAACTCTTCGAACGGCAGGCGCGTATCCACGGTGCCGCGCTGGTAGAGAAGCTGGTCGCCGTACCCGTTGACGATCATCCGCCAGTCGAACGGTGGTGCGTTCGGGTTGATGCGTGTGGCGTGGCGGCGGATGCTGGTCGTGCAGTTGTCCGTGAGCGCATTGTAGAACTGCGGCTGTTCGACCAGCGCGTTGATGCTGGCGACATAGTCCATGAGCAGCGCCCGGGCCTGCGCCGCCGAAGCCGTTGAGCCTGTAGAGGTAGACCTGCTCGCCGCGGTAGTTGGTGCGCAACCGAACCACGTCGCGCTCGTCGGCCACCACGTAGATGAGCTCGTACTGCTTGAAGAAGCCTTGCACGGCCGAGTACTCCTGGCCCCTTCTCTTGCGGGTCTCGATGGAGACGGCAAGCGGTGGCGCGCCCTCGAACTGCCAGCTCATGATGGTGTGGGCAATGGCCGGCGAACCCCAGTACACCAGGAATAGATCAACCCCGCGGAGTTTGGAAAGATCGTAGGTGCGATCTTCGTAGCGGGGGGTGAAATCGGTTTCGGTGCGGTAGTCGAAGTTGCGGATGTTGTGCACGCGTGAGCAGGTCTCCGCGCACGTCGACGGAGGGCAGCTGGGCGACCTCCGGCTGCCAGTCGCGCTCGTTGCTGGGCTGGATGGTTCCCCACCAGACGAGTATCGCCAACATGCCAATGCCCCAGAGCGTGAGCGCCCGGCGGAACGGGCGCACCCACAGCAGCACTGCCAGCGTGCTCAACGCCCACATCGCCGCAAGCGCATAGCGAACCCAAGCAGGCTGCGGCCCGGCGAAAACCAAGGCGAGCGCCCACCACGCCGTCACCGCGAGGACGGCTATGACCAGCAGAACGCGGAGCACACGCCTCATCTCGATACCCTCTCCCCGAGCTTCTTGGACGCCCGTGTGCTGCACGGGACGCTATTTTTCGGCGAGGCGGCGACTCGGTGCGACACCCGTCGCGCTCGATTCACAGCCCGGCGCCCCAGCGGTATTGCCAAGCGATGCCGACCGCGTCGAAGTTGGTTCCGGTGCGGGCGGTCACGCCTGAGCTGTAGTAGACCTTGATCGAGTTGTTCTTGTTGAGCGTGCGCGCGAGCGTCGCGCCCCAGCGCGAATTCTCCTGCAGGTCGTCGCTGAGTGCACCGTTCACCGAGCTGCGGCCGCCGGTGTAATACGTGGCATCCAGCGCAGCCCATAGGCTTGGACTGAAGTTGTAGAGCAGGTGTCCTTGCACGCCGTATAGCGGATCCTGCTGGCGGACGTTGGTGCCCAGGAACTCGTCGTTATCGGTGAAGAAGGTCGCGCCCGCCGCGACCTCGAGCGTCCAGCGGCCCAGACGCCTTGGAGATCCCGACCTCCGGCCTGAATGACCAGCGGTTGGTGCCGATATTGACCAGCCGCCCGGGATCGTACTGGCCCGTGGGCGCGGTTACCAACAGGCTGACCCCTGCGATCGTGTCCTGTCGATAGTTGCGGAACTCCCGCAGCGAGAGCGCCGGTGCTCCGAAGAGGTTGACCGATAACCGCAGGACGACGTCACCTATCCCCGACCGATCCACGCTCCTCGACTGCCCGGCGACCTCCCCGCTCGCCGTGAGCCAGGCATAGGGCACGATCAGCGTGAACAAACCGGACTGGCCCCGGATGTCGAGGATCCGCGTGTAGTTGACAGTAGCGATGTTGACCCGGGCGTCGCCGTCCTTTATCGGCAACGAGGGGTCGACCAGGACATCGCCCCACAGGTAGCCGTAGCCCGCAATCAGGAAATTGAGCCCGACCGGCGCGTTCGTGTAGGAGAGCGGCTCCATGACCTGAGCGCGCGCGCTCAAGAGGGTGCCGAAGGAAAGGGCCGCAGCGAGGATGACTGCCTCTCGACGATCGACGCTGGCCATGCGACTCGGTTCCTCTCATCGAGACTTCATGGCGGTCCGGCGCCGGCTGAGCTACCCCTTGTCTGCGCCGCGACCGGATCCGCGCCGGTTCTGGTCTTGGCGCA
>CAWHCG010000008.1:0-148199 GCA_963827575.1 uncultured beta proteobacterium | reverse complement strand
CGCCGGCCGGAGCCGACGAAGCCGCGCATTATACCGTCCGACTCTACGCGGTCAAGGAGTTTCGGAAGGGGGTTCGTCAACCTGCCCAGGCACTTCCGGGCTGGGTTCGGCGAGGGTGACCCGTGCGAACTTGCGCTTGCCCACCTGGAGCACCACCACCGCTCCCTGGGAAAGGGTCAGGGCCTTGTCGCTCACCTTCTCGCCATTCAGCCGCACACCTCCCTGGTCGATCATCCGCATCGCCTCGGAAGTGCTGGCCGTCAGACCCACCCGCTTGAGCACCTGGGTGAGCGGGATCAACTGGGCATCCAGCGCCAGGGTGTGCTCGGGAATGTCCTCGGGCAGCTCATGCTGCCGGAAGCGCGCCTCGAAGTCGGCCAGGGCCTTCTCGGCGGCCGGTCGGTCATGAAACCGGGCTACGATCTCCTGCGCGAACCCGACCTTGATATCGCGCGGATTGCGCCCGTGGGCGACTTCGCCCTTCCAGCGCTCCACCGTCGCCATCGGCTCGAAGGACAACAGCTCGATGTAGCGCCACATCAGATCGTCCGAAACCGACATGAGCTTGCCGAAGATCTGCTCCGCCGGCTCGTTGATGCCGACGTAGTTGCCGAGCGACTTGGACATCTTGTTGACCCCATCCAGCCCTTCCAGCAACGGCATGGTCAGGATGCACTGTGCCGGCTGCCCGTAGTGCTTCTGCAATTCCCGCCCGACCAGCAGATTGAACTTCTGGTCGGTGCCCGCCGAGCTCGATATCGGCGCGCAGGGCCACCGAATCGTAACCCTGCACCAGCGGGTAGAGAAACTCGTGGATAGCGATGGGCTGATTGCCGCGGTAGCGCTTGCCGAAGTCGTCCCGCTCCAGCATCCGGGCAACGGTATGCTTGGCGGCGATCCGGATCAAGTCCGCCGCGCCCATGCCGTCGAACCAGGTGGAGTTGAAGGCGACCTCGGTGCGCGCCGGATCGAGGATCTTGAACACCTGGTCCTTGTAGGTCCTGGCGTTGTCCTCGATCTGCTCGCGGCTCAGGGGGGGCCGCGTGGCGTTCTTCCCGGTCGGGTCGCCGATCATGCCGGTGAAATCCCCGATCAGAAAGATCACGTGGTGCCCCAGCTCCTGGAACTGGCGCATCTTATTGAGCAGCACCGTGTGGCCCACGTGCAGGTCCGGCGCGGTGGGGTCGAAGCCCGCCTTGACGCGCAGCGGGCGGCCGGTCGCCAGCCGCTCGGCCATCTCCTGCTCGACCAGCAGCTCGTCGCAGCCGCGCTTGATGACGGCGAGGCTGTCTTTCACGTGCGCGCTGCTCGAGGGTGCGGCTGTGCTCATCGGGTGGGTCGGTCGCAGGACCGGCATACGGCTGGCCCGGGTCGGGGGACGTGCGCGCGGATTTTCTGATAACCTTCGCGCTAACGCCGATGCCTGAACGAAAAAGCGCGATTTTATCCGAAAAGCCCCTGCCCCCCAGCGTAGCGCATTTGCGCCGCTGGGCCTTGAGCCTGTCCAGCGTTCCTCTCCTGGGCGTGGTGGCAGCGTTCGGTATCGCCCCCGACACCAGCCCCGAGCGGGTCACGCTCGAGCAGATCGTGCAGGACGTCCCGCTTCCGGTGATCGCGGCCGCGGCCGAGGTGCAGTCCGAACTGTTCTGGCGCGAGGAGCGCATTCAGCGCGGAGACACCGTCGGTTCGATCCTGGCCCGGCTGCAGGTCAACGATGCCGGAGCGATGGCCTATCTGCGCAGCGACAACGGCGTGCGCTCCCTGTATCAGCTCGTCCCTGGCCGCACACTGCGCGCCGTGACGACCAATGAAGGCGCCCTGGTCAGCTTGCGCTACCTGAACGGAGACGGCACCGAGCTGGTCGTGCGACGGGAGGGCGAGCAGTTCATCGCCAAGGAAGCGGCGGTGCAGACCGAAAGCGAGCTGGTCATGGTCTCGGGCGAGATCGAGACTTCGCTCTTCGCAGCCACCGACCGGGTCGGACTCGGTGACTCGGTGGCGATAGCAGCTCGCCGAGATCTTCTCCAGCGAGGTCGATTTCCACCGCGATCTGCGTCCCGGCGATCGCTTCTCGGTGGTCTACGAGGCCCTGTACAGCGATGGCGAGTTCATCCGCACCGGCCGCATCGTGGCTGCAGAGTTCAGCAACGACGGCCGTGTCCATCGCGCCGTGTACTTCCAGGATCCACAGGGCCGCAACGGCTTCTACACCCCCGAGGGCAAGAATCTGCGCAAGGCGTACCTGCGCTCGCCGCTGGAGTTCTCCCGCATCAGTTCCGGGTTCAGCACGTCGCGTTTCCACCCGGTGCTGCGCACGTGGCGTGCACACAAAGGTGTGGACTACGCGGCACCGGTCGGTGCGCGCGTCAAGGCAACCGCCCATGGCGTCGTGGAGTTCGTCGGGCGCCAAGGCGGCTACGGCAAAGCCGTGATCCTGCGGCATCCCAACGGCCGCTCGACGCTGTACGGACACCTGTCCGGATTTGCAAGCGGGATGCGCGCAGGCCGCCGCGTCGATCAAGGCGAGGTAATCGGCTATGTGGGCATGACCGGGCTCGCCACCGGCCCGCACCTGCACTACGAGTTCCGCGTCGAAGGTGTCCACCAGAATCCGCTGCGCGCCGTGCTCCCGCCCGGGCCGAGCATCACCCGCGAGCTGCTACCGGCGTTCCAGCAGACATCCGCTCCGCTGGTCGAACGCCTGGACTTGCTGCGCAATATCGATCTGGCGATGCGGGACGAGACCCGCAAGTGACTCAGTCGCGATCGGGATCGGCGCACTGAGGGATTCGCGAACAAGAGCGATTCACAGGATCAACAGGATTTCCCAGGATTAACAGGATTAGAACGGGATGGCAGGATTCGAGCATCCAAATGGATGCTGGCCATGTGCTAATCGACGCCGCGCCGAGGAAAAGGATCCTGTTAATCCTGAGAAATCCTGTTAATCCTGTGAATGCAGTTCTGTCTTCACAAACAACAAAGGGGGCTCGCAGCCCCCTTTCTCGTTCCGGGATCGATTGCTCAGGCGGAGAAGGACGACCCGCAGCCGCAGGTAGAGGTGGCGTTCGGATTCTTGATCACGAACTGCGCACCTTCGATGTTTTCCTGATAGTCGATCTCCGCGCCCAGCAGGTACTGGTAGCTCATGGCGTCGATGAGGAGGGTGACGCCGTTCTTCTCCATGGCCGTGTCGTCTTCGCTGACTTCCTCGTCGAAGGTGAAGCCGTATTGGAACCCGGAGCAGCCGCCGCCGGTGACGAATACCCGCAGCTTGAGTGCGGGATTTCCCTCCTCGTCGATCAAGTCCTTCACCTTGTTGGCCGCGCTGTCCGTGAAGATCAGCGGGTTCGGCATGTCGGTTACGGCGTTCATGGTTGCATCCTTGCGCGGGCACTCAATAGGGGAATTATCCGATCATCGAGTAGGTGGGGTCAATCCGCCGGGCCTCAATCCCCGGTCCCGGACATCAGGGGGACGACCTTGTGCGTCTGCCCCTCATCCTCATGCACCAGCCGCCCTTCGACGACTGCGCCGAGCTGGATCTCGAGGGTCTTGTAGTGCACGTCTCCCGTAACGTTGCACTTGGGCTGCAGCTCGACGTACTCGCTGGCGTAGACCGGCCCCACCACCGTGCCGTTCACGACGGCGTGGGAAACCCGGATCTCGCCTTCTACCCGCGCGCGTTCGCTCAACACCAGCGTGCTCGGCTGGTCCCCGGCAGTCAGGACATTGCCTTTGATGCGCCCATCGATGCGCAGCCCGCCATTGAAGATGACGTTGCCTTCGACAACGGTGCCCTCCCCGATCAGGCTATCGATCCGGCTCTGTGGCTTGGTTGCCTTGCCTCCAAACATCGCGTACCTCCGCTCAGGATAGATTCACGGTCTGCGAGGACCGCGGCATATCGGCGCCGTCCTCGAGCACCCGCACCTGAACCCGCGTAACCGTGGCATCGGGCGGGACAGTGAATGCCCCTTCGACACGCTGGTAGAACTTGAACACCAGCACATAGGGCGCTTCCTTATCCTGCGCGCGCGGGAGCAGGACAACGTGTGGGCGGCCGTCCTGCACCAGATCAACGACCAGCTGCAGCCGACCTTGAAACTCCTTGCTGCGGCTGCGTGATTGGACCACCAGGAGCTGGTAGCGGTACTCCCCGGGCAGCGCATCGGGCCGGACCCGGAAACGGTTGATGGTAATTCCGCTCGGAGCGTCGTTGCTCGACGTCATCAGGGTCTGAAAGAAGGCCAGATCCTCCTTCAGCAACGCGTTCTCGTCCGACAGGGTCTGAAGCTGGCCGGCCAGGCTGCCCTGGGTGGACGATTCGATCTGCATCTGGCGCTCCGCGGCGGCCAGCTGGTCGCGCAGCTCGGAGTTCTCGTCCTGGAGGCGGCCGACGGTCTCCTCCAGTCGGGCCTGCTCGGCTGCCGCTTCCCCGCTGTGGAACCCGGCCAGGCTGCGCCCGAAGTCGTAGGTGAGCCAAGCCAGGCCCAGCACTACCGCAACCACCAGGGTGCCCATCAGCCAGCGCTGGTACCAAGGCACGTGTGTATGGACCGCGACGCGCCGGCCCGCGATCCCGTATCTGCGCTTGAGCTTGCGCAGCATCGTCATGGTGCCAGCGGCCCAAAGCCGGCCTGTGCACCGAAGCGACCCTGGAAGAGTTGCTGTGAATCCACCTTCCTGATCAGCTGCGCATGAAGCGTGACATGAGTGCCCGGACGCAGGGGGTGAGACACATCCGCAGATGGCAAACCCGCCTCGCGTCAGCGGCTGCCCAAGTTATCGGCAGCCTCGGCGAAAAACAGATGCGATTTCCGGGCCGGCTGCTTCCACGTCGACGCCGGTAGCCTGGAACTCTACACCCGTGCGTTCCTATCGTGCCTGCTATTCCGCCTTAATCATAGAGTTACCATGGACATATAACGTACATGATAACCCCGGGAATTGATCCGATGGGCGCTGCAAACAAAAAAGCCGCCCAGGGGGCGGCTCGGGAGTGGCTTTGACCCGGCTAGCGCTTCGAGAACTGCTTGCGCCGGCGCGCCTTGTGCAGGCCGACCTTCTTGCGCTCCACTTCGCGCGCATCCCGGGTGATGAGCCCGGCCTTCTTCAACGCCGGCTTGAGCGCGGCGTCGTAGCTGATCAGCGCCCTGGTGATCCCGTGGCGCACGGCGCCGGCCTGTCCGGATTCGCCGCCGCCCTGGACATTGACCAGGATGTCGAAAGTGGCCAGGTGGTTGGATAGCTCGAGCGGCTGGCGCACGATCATGCGCCCGGTCTCGCGCGAGAAGAACTGCTCGATCGACCTGCCGTTGACCATGATCTTGCCCTTGCCGGGCCGGAGAAACACACGGGCCACGGCGCTCTTGCGGCGGCCGGTGCCATAGTAGTGCTGCGGGGTGGCCATCTGGGTTGGATTCCTGCGGAAAGCTAGAGCTTCAGTTCCTGCGGCTGCTGGGCAGCGTGCGGGTGGGACGGCCCGGTATAGACCTTGAGCTTCTTGAACATCGCCGAGCCCAGCGGCCCCTTGGGCAGCATGCCCTTGACGGCCTTCTCCAGCACCCGCGTGGGGAAGCGGCCCTGCAACTTGGCGAAGTTCACGCTCTTGATGCCGCCGGCGAACTGGCTGTGCCGGTAGTAGATCTTGTCGCTGGCCTTGTTCCCGGTGACGCGCACTCGCTCGGCATTCACGACCACGATATAGTCCCCGGTATCGACGTGAGGGGTGTAGATCGCCTTGTGCTTGCCGCGCAGCCGGCGGGCGATTTCAACCGCGAGCCGGCCGAGCACTTTGTCATTGGCGTCGACGATGTACCAGTCGCGCTTGACCTCGTGCGGCTTGGCTGAAAACGTCTTCATCTGGTAACGCCCTGGTTTGGAGGCTGCTTTAGGGAAGGCCGCGGATGATAAGGGAAAGCGCCGGCCACTGTCAAACCGGCCGGGGACGGCCTGCGCCCGCCGCCCGCGCCGCCAAGCGGCTTCAAGGGTGGCCGGATTTGCGCGATAATTCAACCGGCTTTATTCATTCGGTCACGACCCCTGTTCCTGCGGCGTCACTTCCCGGCGCCACCCTATGCGCAAGCTCTGGCTGATCTTTGCTCAAGCAACCACGGTTGCCTTGGCAGTGCTGCTCGTGGTGTCCACGTTGCGGCCTGACCTCCTGCCCCAGCGCCCTCCGGCCGGTGAGGTGGTCACCATTACACAAGCAAGCGCCAAAGCGCGTTCGGCCGAGTTGCGCCCCCCGGTGGACACCTACAGCGTCGCGGCCCGCAAGGCCATGCCGTCGGTGGTGAACATCTCCACCAGCAAGGAGGTCAAGGTGCCACGGCACCCGCTGATGGATGATCCGCTGTTTCGCCGCTTCTTCGGTGAGCAGCTGGACAGCGAGACGCAGCGCGCCTCCAGCCTGGGCTCGGGGGTGATCGTGGGCACGGAAGGCTACATCCTCACCAACAACCACGTTATCGAGCAGGCCGACGAGATCGAGGTTTCCCTCAACGATGGACGCCAGGCGCGGGCGCGCATTGTCGGCACGGACCCGGACAGCGATCTCGCGGTGCTCAAGGTCGAGCTGGAAAACCTGCCGGCCATCACGTTCGGCACGCTGGACCAGGTGAACGTCGGCGACGTGGTGCTGGCGATCGGCAACCCCTTCGGAGTCGGCCAGACCGTGACCATGGGAATCGTCAGCGCGCTCGAGCGCACCCACCTCGGCATCAACACCTTCGAGAACTTCATCCAGACCGACGCCGCCATCAACCCCGGAAACTCAGGTGGCGCGCTGGTCGACAGCGCCGGCAATCTGATCGGCGTCAACACGGCGATCTTCTCGCGCAGCGGCGGTTCCATGGGCATCGGGTTTGCGATCCCCGTGAGCCTGGCGCGCCAGGTCATGCAGCAGATCATCCAGACGGGGTCGGTGACCCGGGGATGGATCGGCGTGGAGGTGGACGACCTGTCCCCCGAGATGGCGGACTCGTACAAGCTCACCAAAGCGAAAGGTGTCCTGATCGCCGGCGTCGTGCGCGGCGGTCCGGCCGACCGTGCCGGTGTGCACCCCGGGGACATCCTGGTGGAGGTCAACGGCAAGACCGTGCCCAATCCATCGGCCATGCTCAACGTGGTAGCCGCGGTGCAGCCCGGTTCGGTGGCGGCGCTCAAGCTGCTGCGCAACGGCAAGCCCGTCGCGCTGAATCTCACCGTCGGCAAACGTCCCAAACCGCAGCGCGCCAGCGAGTAGCCCGACTATTCCTTCTGGTACTCCGAGTCTTGGGCGGGGCGAGGCGTAATCATCGCAGCCACCAGGATCCCGATCTCGTACAACACGCATAGCGGGATCGCCAGGAGCAGCTGCGAGATGGCGTCCGGCGGGGTGACGACCGCCGCGATGACGAACGAGCCCACGATCACATAGGGACGGATCTCGCGCAGCTTCGCAACCGACACGATCCCCATCCTCGCCAGCACGATCACGACGATCGGAACCTCGAACGTGACCCCGAAGGCGAGGAACATGCCGATGGCGAAGTTGAAGTAGTTCTCGATGTCGGGCGCGACGGAGATGCTCTTGGGCGCGATCGAGTAGACGAACTTGAACACCACGCCGAAGACGAAGAAGTAGCAGAACGCCATGCCTACGATGAACAGCACCGTGCTCGCCATCACGAGCGGCAGCACCAGCCGTTTCTCGTGCTGGTACAGCCCGGGCGCGATGAACGCCCAGGCCTGATAGAGCAGATAGGGCAGAGTCACGACCAGGGCCACCAGCAGCACCACCTTCACCGGCACCAGGAACGGCGTGACCACCCCGGTGGCGATCATCCTGGTGCCCTCGGGCAGCGCATGCATCATGGGAGAGGCGAGGAAGTCGTAGAGCATCGACGCGAACGGGAGCAGGCACACGGTCACCACGATGACCGCCAGGAACGCCCGTACCAGGCGGTTGCGCAGCTCCACCAGATGCGACAGGAACGACTCGCCTTCCTGCGGGAACTCGTTCACAGCGGTCTATGGAGCCGGGACAAGGACAGCGCGCGGCGGTGCCGGCTATCCCGGTTTGTGCGTGGCGTCCGTTTCGAGGCCGAGCTCGAGCTGCGGACGCGGTTCGTCGAATTCGGGGGTCGTGGCGGGCTGGGGGTCTGACTGGGGCGCGCCGATCGGATCCGGGCTCGAGGCGGCGTGCTCCACAGGCACCGCGGTCTCAGCGCCGGGCAGCGACTGCCTGATCATTCCCATGTGCACGGCAGGGGCAGACGACTCGGTCGCGCTGCGGATTTCCTGTTCGGCCTTGAGCAGCTCGGTTTCAGCGCCGCGCAGCTCCTCTTCGGCGCTGTGCATCCCGCTCCTCACCGTCTGCTCGATGTCGCGGGCGGCGTCCTCGACGCCGGTCTGCAGCCTTTTCAGCTCGGCAAGCTCCATCTCCCGGCCGATATCGGACTTGACCTGCGCGACGTAGCGCTGAAACCGACCGAGGAAATGGCCGGCGGTGCGGGCCACCCGCGGCAGCTTCTCGGGGCCGATGACGACCAGCGCGACCGCGCCGATGATCATCAGTTCGCCGAAGCTGATATCGAACATGGGCGTTCTCGCAAGCCCCGCGCGGTGCGAAGGCTCAGGACTTGGCCTTGTCCTTGACTTCGCCTTCGATGGTCTGGCCGGAGCCGGGATGCTGGAGCTTGGCGCTCGCCTGCTGCCCCTCTTCGGCCTCGCTGCCCTTCGTTCCCATTCCTTCCTTGAAGCCCTTGACGGCACTGCCGAGGTCGGCGCCCAGGTTGCGCAGCTTCTTGGTGCCAAAGATCAGCACGACCACCGCCAGAACCACCAGCCAATGCACCATGCTCCAGCTTCCCATTGCGTACTCCTAATGTCTTATGTAGAAACCGATTACTGCCGCGGCCGCGGTAGCATCGCGCCCAGCGGCTCCTTGCCGCCCAGTACATGCAGATGGAGGTGCAACACCTCCTGACGCCCGACCCGGCCCGTGTTCACGATCACCCGAAAGCCGTCGTCCGCTCCATGTTCCCGTGCGATCTTGGGCGCCACCACCAGCATCTTGCCCAGCAGCGCCTGGTGGCCGTCCCCAACGTCTTCCAGCGAGGCGATGTGGCGCTTGGGGATGACCAGGACGTGCACCGGCGCGATGGGATGGATGTCGTGGAACGCGAGCACCTCCTCGTCCTCGTAGGCTTTGCGGGAGGGGATCTGTCCTAGGACAATCTTGCAGAAGATGCAGTTCGGGTCTTGCATGATCTTGGGTTCATGTGCCGGTGACGGCGCCGATACAGCGCGCGGGTCAGGTGTTGCGGGCGGCCTTCTCGTCTACCCCGGAAATGCCTTCGCGCCTGCGCAACTCGGCCAGCACGTCGTCCGGGCCGAGGCCGTGATAGCTGAGCAGCACCAGCGTGTGAAACCACAGATCCGCCGTTTCGCGGACGATCTGCAGTTTATCACCGTCTTTGGCCGCCAGCAGGGTCTCGGCCGCTTCTTCCGCGATCTTCCTGAGGATGGCATCCTGGCCTTTGGCGAACAGTTGCGCCGCGTAGGAGGACTTGGGATCGGCGCTCTTGCGCGCCTCGAGCGTGTGCGCCAGGCGCTGCAGGATCGAGGGGTCAATCATGGCGGTCTCCCTGTCCGGCCGTGCGGCCATAAATGTCGCCGGGGTCCTTGAGCACCGGTTCGGTCTCCGCCCACGCACCGGCCTCGAGCCGCCGGTAGAAACAGCGCTCGCGCCCGGTGTGGCAGGCGATTCCGCCGACTTGCTCGACGCTCAGCAGGACCGCGTCGCCGTCGCAATCCAGCCGGATCTCGCGCACCCGCTGGACATGCCCGGATTCCTCGCCTTTGCGCCACAGCCGCCCGCGCGATCGCGACCAGTACACCGCCTGACCCCGCGTTGCAGTGAGCTCCAGGGCCTCGCGGTTCATCCAGGCCAGCATCAGGATCCGGCCCGAGGCTGCATCCTGCGCAACGGCCGGTACCAGACCCTCGGCGTCCCATTTCACCGCATCCAGCCAGGCCATGCCGGGTTGGTTCATGCTCGCACCTCGATCTGGTGAGCGGCCAGGTGCCGCTTGGCCTCACCTACAGTGAACTCGCCGTAGTGGAAGATGCTGGCCGCCAGCACGGCGTCGGCGTGCCCTTGAAGCACGCCCTCGACCAGATGATCCAGATTTCCCACTCCGCCGCTGGCGATCACCGGAATCTCCAGCGTGTCGCAGAAGGCGCGCGTGAGCTCCAGGTCGAAGCCAAGGCGGGTGCCGTCCCGGTCCATGCTGGTCAGCAGGATCTCTCCCGCCCCCAGCGCCTGCGCGCGGCGGCCCCAGTCGAGGGCGTCGATCCCGGTGGCCCGGCGTCCGCCGTGGGTGAACACCTCCCAGCGCAGATCATCACCGCCGCCGACGCGCTTGGCGTCCACCGCCACCACGATACACTGGGATCCCACCTTGGCGCTGGCCTCGCCGACCAGCTCGGGACTCAACACCGCGGCGGTATTGATGCTCACCTTGTCGGCGCCGGCGGTGAGCAGATCGCGCACGTCCTGCACCGAGCGCACCCCGCCACCGACCGTCAGCGGGATGAAAACCTGGGAGGCCACCGCCTCGATGATGTGCAGGATGATGCCGCGATCGTCGGAGCTGGCTGTGATGTCGAGGAAACACAGCTCGTCGGCGCCCTGCTCGTCGTAGCGGCGGGCGATCTCGACCGGGTCGCCGGCGTCCCGCAGCCCGACGAAGTTGACGCCTTTGACTACGCGCCCGCGGGTCACGTCCAGACACGGAATGATGCGTTTGGCGAGCATCAGGAGTCGGCTTCCAGGAATCAGGGGGCAGGAGTCAGGGCCGTTCCGGCGCTACGGTACCCACTGCGCGGTGCGCAGCAACCGCCGAGAACTGCTACTTCGCGGCGAGTTCGTCGGCCAGCTTCTGGGCCTGCGCGAAGTCGAGCGTCCCCTGGTAGATCGCGCGCCCGGTGATCGCCGCGACGATACCTTCCTGCTCGGACCCGCACAGGCAGCGCACGTCGTCGAGATTGCTGATGCCGCCGCTGGCGATGACCGGCACGCTGAGCGCTCGGGCCAGCTCCACGGTGGCCTGGATGTTCAGCCCCGTGAGCATGCCGTCGCGTCCGATATCGGTGTGGATGATCGCTTCCACGCCGTAGTCCTGAAACTTCTTCGCCAGATCGATCACGTCGTGGCCGGTCATCTTCGACCAGCCGTCCACCGCGACCTTGCCGTCCTTGGCGTCGAGCGCCACCATCACGTGACCTGGAAACGCGTAGCAGGCATCGTGCAGGAAACCGGGCGTCTTCACCGCCGCCGTGCCGATGATGACGTAGCTGATACCGTCGTCGAGATAGCGCTCGACCGTGTCCAGATCGCGGATGCCGCCGCCCAGCTGCACCGGCACGCTGTCGCCGACCGTCTCGAGGATCGCCTTGATCGCCACCTCGTTTCGGGGCTTGCCGGCGAAGGCACCGTTCAAATCGACCAGGTGGAGGCGTCGCGCCCCCATCCCGACCCAGTGCTGCGCCATGGCACCCGGATCTTCGGAAAACACGGTGGCGTCCTCCATGACACCCTGCTTGAGGCGCACGCAGTGACCGTCCTTCAGGTCGATGGCCGGGATGATCAACATGCGGGGAGAGCAGGGAACGGCGGGTCAGGATGCGCGCAAGGCCGCAGCTTCGCGGCGGCCCAGAGATCATACCCCAAAGGCGCCGCGGCTTGCACCAGCGGATTGTCAAAGGCCGCGGCCCTGTGCACCCGCGCAGCGGCGGCGGGTGAGTGCCGTGAGTCATGGCCCCATCCGGGGCAACGCGGACGTCTGCGTCCGTCCGGGAATCGCACCGTCCCAGTCGACGAAGTTGGCGAGCAGTCGCAGCCCGCTGGCCTGGCTCTTCTCCGGGTGGAACTGGACGGCGAACAGGTTCTGGTTCGCTACCGCGCAGGCGAATGGGAAAGGATACAGGGTGTAGCCGGCAACGATCTCGCGCTGCGCCGGGGCCGGATAGTAGCTGTGGACGAAATAGAACCGGCTGCGGTCCGGGATGCCCGCCCACAGCGGGTGCTCGAGCGTCTGCTGCACTTCGTTCCAGCCCATGTGCGGCACCTTGAGCCGCTGGCCGGCAGCGTCCACCCGGCCGGCGTGCGGGAAATCGCACCACTCGGCCGGGCAGCAGACCCAGGCCGGCGACGTCTCCCTCCGCGCTGCGCTCGAACAGCATCTGCAAGCCGATGCAGATGCCCAGAAACGGCTTGCTGCGGGCGGCCTCGAGCACCGCCTCGCGCAGATGCGCGCGCATCGAGCTCGCGCATGCAGTCCGGCATCGCGCCCTGGCCCGGGAAACACGACGCGGGCGGCCGCACGCACCGTTCTGGGATCGCTGGTGACGGCAACGATGCGGCCCGGCGCCACGTGCTCGATCGCCTTCGAGACGGAACGCAGGTTGCCCATCCCGTAGTCGACAACGGCAATGTCGGTCATGGCGGTGTTGGTGTGGGTTCGGCGCGCCCCGGGGCGCAGCCGCTGGCTGAATGTCTAGAGCTTGCCCTTGGTCGATGGCAGGATCCCCTGCATGCGAGGGTCCGGCTCGACCGCCATGCGCAGCGCCCGCCCGAACGCCTTGAATGCAGTCTCGGCCTGGTGATGTGCGTTGTCGCCCTTGAGATTGTCGACGTGCAACGTGACCAGGGCGTGGTTGACGAAACCCTGGAAGAACTCGTGGATCAGGTCGACGTCGAACTCGCCGATGAGCGCACGCTTGAATGCGACGTTGAACTCCAGCCCCGGACGGCCGGACAGGTCGATCACCACGCGCGACAGGGCTTCGTCGAGCGGCACGTAGGCGTGCCCGTAGCGCCGCACGCCTTTCTTGTCGCCCAGCGCCTGGGCAACCGCCTGGCCCAGCGTGATGCCCACATCCTCCACGGTGTGGTGCGCATCGATGTGCAGATCGCCCTTGGCGCCGATCTCCAGGTCCAGCATCCCGTGCCGCGCCACCTGGTCGAGCATGTGGTCGAAGAAGCCGATGCCGGTGGCGAGCGCGGATTTCCCCGTCCCGTCCAGATTCGAGCTTGACGCTGATCTGGGTCTCGAGCGTGTTGCGGACGACTTCAACCTGGCGCATAGGTGGCGGAGCAGCGTTGGGACAGGCTCGTGAAGCGCGATCGCGAGTAAGCAACGCGTCGATGCTCATGCGGCATGCTCCAGGCCGCCCTGCAGGGCGTCGATGAACCGGTCGTTCTCGTGCGGCGTGCCGACCGTCACGCGCAGGCACCCTGCCAGCATGGGGTGCGAGCCATTCAGGTTCTTGATCAGGACGCCGCGCGCTTTGAGCGCCGCGAACACCGCATCGGCGCTGCGGGACCCGGAACAACATGAAGTTCGCCTGGCTCGGGAAGGCGTGCACGCCGGGCAATCGCGCACAGGCGTGAGTACAGTCGCCCCCGCTCGTCGCGGATCGAAGCCGCCTGCGCATTCAGCACATCCATGCTGGCCGAGCACGCGTTCGGCCACCGCGCTGCGTCAGCACGTTGACATTATAGGGCAGACGCACTTTGTCCAGCTCGTGCAGCCACTCCGCCCGGCCCGCCAGCAGCCCCAGCCGCAGGCCGGCGAGGCCGAGCTTCGACAGCGTGCGCATGACCAGCAGGTTGGGATAGCGCTCGAGCCGAGGCAGAAAGCTCTCGCCGGCGAACGCGTGGTAGGCCTCGTCCACCGACCACCAGCCCCGGAGCCAGCTCGACGATGCGCTCGACCGCGGCGCGGATCGAACAGATTGCCGGTGGGGTTGTTCGGGTATGCGAGAAAGATCAGCGCGGGCCGGTGCGCGCGGATCGCGCTCTCCATGGCGGGCAGGTCCAGATCGAAATCCGGTGCAAGCGGCACACCGGCGTAGCGCAGGCCCACGAAGCCCGCCACCATGCGGAACATGACGAACGAAGGCTCCGGGGCGAGCAGCGCCGCGCCCGGGCGGTTCACCGCCAGCGCCAGCATCAGGATCATCTCGTCCGAGCCATTGCCGACCAGCAGCTCCATGCCCGCCGGCACCGCCATCACCTCGCGCAGGCGCGCCTTCAGCGCCTGCGGCAGACGGGATCGGGATAGCGGTTCAGCGCCGCTTCGGCCGCCAGTCTGCCGACCTCCTCGCGCAAGTTCGCGCGGGCAAGCCGTACGGGTTCTCCATCGCGTCGAGCTTGACCAAGCCGCGGCTGTCCGGGACGTGGTAGGCGCGACAGCGCACGGATCTCGTCGCGGATGATCTGATCGGGTGTGACTGCGCATGCGGACAGAGCTGCGGACGGATCGAGGATTGGCAGTTCGCAGGATACAGGGCGAACCCGTTGCCCTACTACGAAAGCGTGGTCGCTAGCCCGGCTAGCCATGCAGGCGGTATTGCGCCGACCGCGCGTGGGCCGGCAGACCCTCGCCCGATGGCCAGCTCGACGGCGATCGCACCGAGCTTGCGCGCCCCGGCCGGCGAAACCTCGATCAGGCTGGTGCGCTTCTGGAAGTCGTACACCCCGAGCGGCGAGGAGAAGCGCGCGGTGCCGGCAGTGGGCAGGACGTGGCTCGGCCCGGCGCAGTAGTCGCCCAGCGCCTCCGAGGTGTAGCGGCCGAGGAAGATCGCGCCGGCATGGCGGATCTTGCGGCAGCCAGCGCTGCGGATCCTGCACGGACAGCTCGAGGTGCTCGGGCGCGATGCGATTGGCCAGCTCGCAGGCCTCGTCCAGATCGCGCACCGTGATCAGCGCGCCGCGGCCGCGCAGGGAGGCCGCGATCACCTCGCGCCGCGGCATGTCCGGGAGCTGCCGCTGCGATGCTGTCGGCGACCGCTTGCACGAACTGCCCGTCCGGGCACAGCAGGATCGCCTGCGCCAGCTCGTCGTGCTCGGCCTGAGAGAACAGGTCCATCGCCACCCAGTCGGGGTTGGTCTTGCCATCGCACACGCACCAGGATCTCGGACGGCCCGGCGACCATGTCGATGCCCACTTCCCCGAACACGCGGCGCTTGGCGGCCGCCACATAGGCATTGCCGGGGCCCACGATCTTGTCCACCCGCGGCACCGTCTGCGGTGCCGTACGCCAGCGCACCGATGGCCTGCGCGCCGCCGATCGCGAACACCCGGTCGACGCCGCACATCGCGGCAGCGGCAAGCACGAGCGGATTGCGCTCGCCGCCGGGCGTGGGCGTCATCATCACGATCTGTCCCACGCCCGCGACCCTGGCCGGCATCGCGTTCATCAGCACCGATGAGGGATAGGCCGCCTTGCCGCCGGGCACGTAGATGCCGACCCGGTCGAGCGGCGTCACGCTGCTGGCCGAGCCTCGTGCCGTCGTCTTCGATGTAGGTCCAGGACTCGCCCACCTGGCGTTCGTGATACGCGCGGATACGACCCGCCGCGTGCACCAGCGCTTCGCGAGGCGCCTGGTCGAGCCCCGCGAACGCGGCCTCGAGCTCGGCGCGGCGGATCTCCAGCGCGGCTACGCGCTCGGCGCGCACGCTGTCGAACCGGCGGCGTGTACTCCAGGACCGCTTCGTCGCCCCGGCGCCGCACCTCGTGAGAATCGTCCGCCACCGCCCGCTCGATCGCGCTCGTCCTGAGCGGCTCTCGAACGCCAGCAACGGCGCCAGCCGCGCCTGGAAGTCGGCGCTGCCGGGTGTCGAGGAGATTAAGCTGCAGCATCGCACCGCTTCCCGCGCCGCCGCGCCGGCAAACGCGTCGCAGCAGGGGCTGGATGGCGGCGCCCTTGAGCTTGAGCGCGGCCTGGTTCACGATCAGCCGCGCGCTGATCGGCATGATCTCCTCCACCGCCACGCAGATTGTTGGCGCGCAGCGTGTTGCCCGTGCTCACCAGATCGACGATGGCATCGGCAAGCCCCACCAGCGGCGCCAGCTCCATCGATCCGTACAGCTTGATCAGATCGACGTGCACACCCTTGGCCGCCGAAGTGCTCGCGGGCGGTCTTGAGATACTTGGTCGCCACACGCAGGCGCGCGCCCTGCCGCACCGCCGTCGGCGTAGTCGAACCCGCCGGGCACCGCCACCATCATCCGGCACCGCGCGATCCCCAGATCGAGCGGCTGGTACAGACCCTCGGAGCCCTGCTCGTAGCAGCACGTCCTTGCCGGCCACGCCCAGGTCGGCCGCCCCGTAGCGCACATACGTCGGCACGTCGGAGGCGCGCACCACGACGATGCTCACCTCGGGGCGGTTGGTGCGCGAGGATCAGCTTGCGCGAGGTCTCCGGGTCCTCGGCCGGCCGGATGCCCGCCGCCGCCAGCAGCGGCAGCGTCTCGGTGAAGATGCGGCCCTTCGAAAGGGCGATGGTGATGCGGTTCATGGCGATTGATTCTACCGTGTCCCAAGGCCGGACCTGACCGCAAAGGACGCATATCGGCGGCCGCAACGAGGCTCAGAGCACTAGCCGAATGCCAGAGCTCGCGAATGCTGAGCTCAGCTTCTTGGGCTCCGGCCAGGCTCTGCGACCGTTAAGTCCCGCCCGCCTACGGGCGGCGTTAGCCTCGCGCCGAAAGCTGTGCCGCATCTCGGAGCGCTACGTGCGCTATCGCACTCGCCGGATTCGCGCGCCCAGCTGGGACAGCTTCTCCTCGATGCACTCGTAGCCGCGGTCCAGGTGGTAGATGCGGTCCACCAGCGTCTCGCCCTTCGGCCACCAGCCCGGCCACCACCAGGCAGGCGGAGGCGCGCAGGTCGGTCGCCATCACGGTCGCGCCGGACAGGTCGCGCACGCCCTTGCACCACCGCGGTGTTGCCCTCCACCTCGATGTCGGCGCCCAGCCGGCGCAGCTCCTGCACGTGCATGAAGCGGTTCTCGAACACGGTCTCGGTGATCACCGACGTGCCGTGAGCGACAGTGTTCAGCGCCATGAACTGCGCCTGCATGTCCGTGGGGAATGCGGGGTAAGGCGCCGTGCGCACGCTCACGGCCTTCAGTGCCCCGTTGCGCTTCGACGCGCGAGCCAGTCCGTCGCCGCTGCTCGACCTGCACGCCGGCCTCGGTGAGCTTGGACACGAGCACGCATCGAGAACGTCCGGGCGGATGTCCTGCAGCCGCACTTCGCCGCCCGGTCGCGGCGGCCGCCGACCATGAAGGTGCCGGCCTCGATGCGGTCGGGCATGACAGCGTAGGTCGCAGCCGTGCAGGCCGCTCGACGCCGTCGACCGTGATCACGTCGGTGCCCTGGCCGGAAATGCGCGCGCCCATGGCGATCAGGCAGTCGGCGAGATCGACCACTTCCGGCTCGCGCGCCGCGTTCTCGATGACGGTCGTGCCCTCGCGCCAGGGTCGCCGCCATCATCAGGTTCTCCGTGCCGGTCACGGTGATCAGATCCATCACGATGCGCGCGCCCTGCAGCCGTTGCGCACGCGCCATGCATGTAGCCGTGCTCGATGTCGATCTGCGCGCCCATCGCCTGCAGGCCCTTGATGTGCTGATCCACCGGCCGCGAGCCGATCGCGCAGCCGCCGGGCAGCGACACGCGCGCCTCGCCGAAGCGCGCGAGCAGCGGGCCCAGCACCAGCATCGAGGCGCGCATGGTCTTCACCAGGTCGTAGGGCGCCTCCGCGGTTGTGCAGGTTCGCCGCGGTCAGGCCGACGCCCGAGCTTCTCGTCGAGCGACGACCTCCACCCCCATCTGCCCCAGCAGCGAAAGCGTGGTGGTCACGTCGCGCAGATGCGGAACGTTGCGCACGCGCAGCGTGTCGGCCGTGAGAATAGCGGCGCACAGGATCGGCAGCGCCGCATTCTTGGCGCCCGAGACGCGCACCTCCCCGCGCAGCGGCACCCCGCCCTGGATCAGGAGCTTGTCCATTCCGTGTCAGCTAGCGCGCGGCCGTCGCTGCCAGTCTTCTGGGGTGAAGGTCTGCATGGACAGCGCGTGGATCTCCTCGCGCATGCGCTCGCCCAGCGCCCGGTACACGAGCTGGTGCTGCTGCACCCGGCTCTTGCCCCGGAAGGCCTCGCTTACGATCACCGCTTCGAAGTGATGGCCGTCGCCGCTCGACCTCCACATGCTCGCACGCCAGGCCTTCCTGGATATAGCGCTTGACGTCGTCGGGCAGGACCACGGCATGCCTCCACAGAGTACATTCAACAGCGCCGTATTCCTAGCGCGGTACGGGACGTACGACGGCTTCAGTGCCGCAGCTTGTAGCCGCTCGCAGCAGCCGCAGGAGTGAGCGCGCCGAGCCGCGAGCAGGCACGGCGGCGACCACCGCCGAGGCTGATGCCAGGGCGGCACGTCGCCCACCCCGAAGAACCCGTAGCGGAATCCGTCCACCATGTAGAAGAACGGGATTCAAGTGGGACGCGCCTCTGCCAGAACGGCGGGCAGCGAGTGCACCGAGTAGAACACGCCGGCCAGGAAGGTCAGCGGCACGATGACGAAGTTCTGGAACGCCGCGAGCTGGTCGAACTTGTCGGCCCAGATGCCGGCGATCGATGCCCATCGCGCCCAGGATGCCGCCGCCGAGCACGGCGAACGCAAACGCCCATAGCGGATGCTGCGACCGGCACGTCGGCGAGCAGCAGCGGTCACCAGCAGCACGCCCAGCGCCGACCACCAGCCCGCGCACGATGGCGGCCAGGACATAGGCGAGAAACATCTCCAGCGGCGACAGCGGCGTGAGCAGCACGAACACCAGATTGCCCGTGATCTTGGACTGGATCAGGCTGGAGGAGCTGTTGCGCGAACGCGTTCTGCAGCAGCGACATCATCGCCAGTCCCGGCACCAGGAACGCGCTGATAGCTCACGCCCGGATAGACCTCGACGCGCGACTCGAGGGCGTGCGAGAAGATGAGCAGATACAGCAGCGCGGTCAGGATCGGCGCGGCAATGGTCTGGAAGCTCACCTTCCAGAAGCGCAGCAGTTCCTTGTACAGCAGCGTACAGAAGCCGGAGCTCATCGACCGCTGCGCATCACTTGAACGAACACGTCCTCGAGGTCCGCCTGCAGGATCTCCAGCTCACTGGATTTGCACGCCCGCCTCGCGCAGGCAGCCAGCACCTCCTCCACCTGCCGAGTAGTCCTGCAGCTGCAGCACGCGCTTTCGCCCTCGTCTGCCGGCGTGAAGGCCTGCGAGCGCAGGCGGCAGCTCGTCGGGCTCCAAGCGCACCCGCAGGCGCACACCCGGAGAATGCCTTCAGCAGGTTGCGCGGTGGTCGTCCAGAGCCACGATGCGGCCCTGCTTGAGCATGGCGATGCGCCCGCACAGCGCTTCGGCCTCCTCCAGGTAGTGGGTGGTGAGCACGATCGGTGTGCCCGGCCTCGTTAGCTCGCGGATGAACTTCCACAGCTCCTGCCGCAGCTCGACGTCCACGCCGGCGGTGGGCTCGTCGAGGATGATCACCGGGGGCCGGTGCACGAGCGCCTGGCCCACCAGCACGCGGCGCTTCATGCCGCCCGACAGCGAGCGCATGTTGGCTGTGGCCTTGTCGGTGAGATCGAGCCGATGCGATGACCTCGTCGATCCACGCATCGTTGTGCGCGCAGGCCGAAATAACCGGACTGGATGCGCAGCGTCTCGCGCACCGTGAAGAAGGGGTCGAACACCAGCTCCTGCGGCACTACGCCGAGCGCGCGCCGCGCGCGGCGGTACTCGCGCACGACGTCGTGGCCCATCACCGACGAGCTGCCGCTGTCCGCCCGCGCCAGCCCGGCCAGCAGGCTGATGAGCGTCGTCTTGCCGGCGCCGTTCGGGCCCGAGCAGCCCGAAGAACTCGCCTTCGCTCGATGCGCCAGGCTGACGCCGTCCAGCGCGCGCACCGCGCCGTAGCGCTTGCTGGCCTGGCTGGACTTCGATCGCAGAGCCATGTAGCGCGACGCTTCTCATCGCCGCGCAGCAGACCGCCCGCGCACCAGATCAGCGCTCGCGCCGGGCAGGACTGCCGGCGACGTTCGGTTCGATCGGAGATCAGCTCGCTCACGCCGTAGAGCGCCGCCAGGCTGCGGAGTTTGGCCGGCAGATTGCAGAAGGTCAGCCGCTGGCCCTGGCGCGCCGCATCGGCGCAGACCACTCCAGCAGCAGGCTGACCGCGGAAGAATCGACTTCGCTTACCGCGCCAGATCGACGCTGCACCTCGGGCCCCGTCGAACAGCGCGCTCGCCCTCCGCCAGCACGGCCTCGACGTTGTCCATGGTCACCGGGCCTTCGCACGCGAAAACGTCGTCTCGCTCGACGATCTGGATCGAGCTGCTTGGCCGTCACTGTTTCGCCGTGCCCACGGGCGGCGGCGCGCTCTCGGCGGCGTTGATGTCCGCCAGCGCCTTGATCAAGGCCGTCGATGCCGCCCTGGCTGATCTGCTCGGCAAAGTGCCGCGGTAGGTGGTGACCAGGCTTACCCCGTCGACGGTGACGTCGTACACCTTCCAGCTGGAGTCAGGCCTTGAACATGCTGTAGTCCACGTCCACGGCGGGGCCGCCGCCGGGAAGCTTGATCATGCGTTCGCACCTGCACGTCGTCGTCCGCGGCTGCAGCTTGCAGCGGCTTCACCTCCACGCCGATCTGCCGGTATGCGCTGTAAGCGGTGCTGTAGGAGCGGACCAGCAGCTTGCGGAACTCCTCCACGAGCCGCTTCTGCTGCTCCGGCGTGGCCTGGCGCCAGCTGCGCCCGACCGCCAGCCGCGTCATGCGCTGGAAGTCGAAGTGCGGGACGATCTTTTCCTCGATCAGCTCGCGCCATCCTGGCTGGCTGCCCGCACGCAGCTCCGGTCCTGCTGCGACGATCTTGAGCACGTCGTCGGCTACGCGCTTGACCAGCTCATCGGGCGGCCTCGCTCGGCGCGCCATCGCCGGCGCCGCCAGAGCGCACGCAGCACGAGCAGCGGCCACAGCGAGACCGCGCCGGATGAAACGGGATCGAAACATGGTCGACCTCGTGAGTCCAGAAACAGCGTATGCTAGCGGACGCTGCAGACAATGGGATGACTCCGGTCTGAACGGACCTAGTGCGGCTTCCTCCCTGATTTCCGGCGACCACGCGGGTCATCTCGGTTCAAGTCATCGGCCGAGCTGGACAGGCGCGCGGGCTCACTTGCCCGCAGCCCCTCGCGCAGCGCGACCGTACAGGAACTGGCCGATGAGCTTCTCCAGCACCACGGCCGACTGCGTGAGCTTGAGCGTGCCGCCGTCCTTCAGCATCTTCGCGTCGCCGCCCCCGTCCAGTCCGATGTACTGCTCGCCGAGCAGCCCGGAGGTCAGGATCGAGGCGGTGGTGTCGTCGGGGAAGCTCGTAGCGCCGGTCCAGCCGCAGCACCACGCGCGCGACGAACTTGTCATTGTCGAACCCGATGCCTTCGACGCGCCCGACCAGCACGCCGGCGCTCTTGCACCGGCGCGCGCACCTTGAGCCCGCCGATGTTTTCGAACTCCGCCGATGACCTGGTAGCTGTCGGCGGTGTTGAAAGTGCTGGCATTGCTCACCTTGAGCGCCAGCATCGAGCAAGGCCGCCAGGCCCGCCGCCACGAAGATGCCGACCCACAGGTCGAGAACCGCTTCGCTCCATCGGTCATAGACCCCTCTGAACATGAACGCGGTCAGCACGAAGTCCAGTGCCAGCACCGCAAGGGAGGAGGTGACCACCGTCCGCGTGGTCGCCCCGGACACGCCCTCGGCCGTGGGCGGCGCATCGTAGCCTTCGAACAGCGCGATGGCGGTCACCGCCACGCCGAACACGATACTCTTGATCACGCCGTTGAGCACGTCTTCGCGCAGATCGACCGAGGCCTGCATCTGCGACCAGAAGGCGCCGGCGTCCACGCCCAGCAGCACCACGGTGATCAGATAGCCGCCGAAGATGCCCATGGCGCTGAACAGCGCGGCGAGCAGCGGCATGGACAGCACGCCGGCCCAGAAGCGCGGCCCGACGATGCGCGCGATGGGATCCACCGCCATCATGTCCAGCGCGGTGATCTGCTCGGTCGCCTTCATCAGCCCGATCTCGGCGGTCATCGCCGAGCCGGCCCGGCTCGCGAACAGCAGCGCCGAGACCACCGGCCCCAGCTCGCGCACCAGCGACAGAGCAACCAGCGTACCGACCGCTTCCGCCGAGCCGTAGCGCTGCAGGGTATCGTACCCCTGCAAGCCCAGCACCATGCCCGACGAACAGGCCCGACACCAGGATGATGATCAGCGAGAGCACGCCGGCGAAGTAGATCTCGCGGATGGTGAGGCCGATGCGCCGGAAGCTCAGCCCCGAGCGCAGCAGCACCAGCGCGAAGAAGCGGCTGGCGTAGCCCAGGCGCCAGATGCCGTCGATGACCAGGTGCCCGATGTGGCGCAACGCCCGGACGAGGACGCTATTCACCTGGCGCCCAGTCTCCGCCAGGCGCCAGCGCACTGTTCACTGTGCCCCAGCCTTTGCAGCACGCTACCAGCGGGCTATGCACAGGGCGCCTCCAGCGTACGAGTCGCGCACATAGGGCGCGCCCGGATAGCGGAACGGCACCGGGCCGTCCATCTCGCCATGCACGAACTGGCGCACGTAGGCCTCGCTGCGAGTCGCGGATCTCATCGGGCGTGCCCTGCGCGACCACTACGCCTTCGGACATGAAGTAGACATAGTCGACGATCTTGAGCGATTCCTGCACGTCGTGCGTGACCACGATCGAGGTGGCGCCCAAGGCATCGTTCAAGCGGCGGATCAAATTGCCGATGACCCCCAGCGAGATCGGGTCCAGGCCCGCGAAAGGCTCGTCGTACATGATCAGCATCGGATCCAGCGCGATCGCGCGCGCCAGCGCGACCCGGCGCGCCATCCCGCCGGACAGCTCCGCGGGCATGCAGGCGCTGCGCGCCGCGCAGCCCCACGGCGTTGAGCTTCATGAGCACCAGGTCGCGGATCATGGGCTCGGGCAGCGCTGGTGTGCTCGCGCAGCTGGAACGCGACGTTGTCGAACACGGACAGGTCGGTGAACAGCGCGCCGAACTGGAACAGCATCCCCATGCGCCGGCGCAGCGCGTACAGGCGCTCCTGGTCGAGCGTCGTGGACCACCTCGCCCGCGACTCGCACCTCGCCCGCGGCTGGGCTTGAGCTGGCCGCCGATCAGGCGCAGCGTGGTGGTCTTGCCGCAGCCGGACAATCCCATGATCGAGACCACCTTGCCGCGCGGGAAGCGCATGTTGATGCCCTTGAGCACCGGGCGCACGTCGTAGCGGAACTCGACGTTGTCGATCTCGACCAGGTTGTCGGCGGCCACGGAATCCATTCTGGATAAGGCGCGCGAATTGTACCAGATGCCCGGCGCCGTCCCGCGCCGCCGGACAGGCGCCTTGCGCGCGCCGCCGATTCGCGGCACTGTAGTCGGGTTCGCGTAGCCCGCAAGCCCGGAGCCCGCTCCGAGCTGTGTGACCCTCCACTTTGCTGGTTCGAGCATCGGGCCCAATGACGAGCGACCCTCTACCCGTCGCCAGGACGCCTCCGGCGCTCCAGTTCGCGGACGTGCACAAGCGCTTCGGCCAGTCCGTAGCGCTGGCCGGTCTCAGCCTCACGGTGGAGCCCGGCGAGTCCTTCGGCCTGGCGGGCGTGAACGGCGCGGGCAAGACCACGCTGATCAAGTGTCTGCTCGACTTCTGCAGCACCGACGCAGGCACCATCCGCATCTTCGGCGTCAGCCATCGGGCCACGGCATCGCGCGCCCGCCTGGCGTTCCTGCCCGAGCGTTTCAACCCGCCCTACTACCTGAGCGGCCGGCGACTTCATGCGCTACATCGTCAAGCTCCAGGGCGTGCCGTACCGGGACGACGAGGCGCAGGCGATGCTGCGCTCGCTCGACCTCGACTCGAGCGCGCTCGACCAAACCGGTGCGCGCCTTCTCCAAGGGCATGACCCAGAAGCTCGGCCTGGCCGGGTGCCTGCTCAGCCGCAAGGACCTGTACATCCTCGATGAGCCCACCAGCGGCCTGGACCCGAAGGCGCGGGCGCTGCTCAAGCAGCGCTTGCAGGAACTGCGCAGCCGCGGCCATACGATCTTCTTCACGTCACATTCGCTGGCCGATGTCGAGGAGATCTGCGACCGCATGGCGGTGATCCACGCCGGTGAGCTGCGCTTCTGCGGCACCCCGGCGGCGCTGCGTGCGCAGTACGCGGCGCAGACGCTGGAGGCGGCTTTCCTCGCCAGCATCGGGGCAGCGGCCGCGGCAGCGAAACGAGCTGATGGACCGACCTGGCACAATATTTGATCTCGGTTCCGGGCCCAACCCTGGAATCGAACCCCCGCCGGTGGATACCGCTCGCCAAACCCGACCTGCTGATCGTGGACGATGATCCGCTGATCACCGAGACGCTGGACTATGTTCTCGGGCGGGACTTCAACGTCCGCGTGGCGGAATCCAGACCGCAGGTGAAGAGCGTGCTGCGGCAACTGGACAGCCCGCCGGAGCTGGCGCTGGTCGACCTGGGGTTGCCCCCGCATCCGCACCGCCCGGACGAGGGCTTCCAGCTGATCACCGAGCTGCTCGCGCTGTCCCCGGCGATCAAGATCATCGTACTGTCGGGCCAGAACGACGAGAGCAACGCACGGCATGCCCGTGCGCTCGGGCGCCATCGACTTCGTTGCCAAGCCTTGCGAGCCCGAGCAGCTCAAGCGCGCTGCTCCTGGATGCTCGCAGCATCGCCGCAGCCGAGCGCGGGGCGGCGGCGGAGGACGCCGGAATCATCGGCACCGGGCCGGCGATCGCCAAGCTGCGCCAGCAGATCCGGCAGTACGCGGCCTCGCCGTTTCCGGTTCTGATCGAGGGCGAATCGGGCAGCGGCAAGGAGCTGGTGGCCGCATCCCTGCACAGCCAGAGCCCGCGTACGGCCAAACCGTACCTTGCGCTCAACTGCGCGGCCATCTCCCCGAACCTGGTCGAGGCCACCCTGTTCGGCTACACGAAAGGGGCGTTCACCGGCGCCCACACCAACCGCGCCGGTTACTTCGAGGATGCGCGCGACGGCAGCCTGTTCCTGGACGAGATCGGGGAGCTTCCGCTGGAGTTACAGGCCAAGCTCCTGCGCGTGCTGGAGAATGGCGAGTTCCAGCGGGTGGGGGAGACCACGACGCGGCTCAGCCAGGCGCGCGTGCTGGCCGCCACCAACCGCGACCTCAAGCAGGAGGTGCGGGCCGGGCGCTTCCGCGCCGACCTGTACCACCGGCTCAGCGTGTTCACGGTGGCCGTGCCGCCGTTGCGCGATCTGGGCGAGGACAAGCGCCGCCTGCTGCAGCACTTCGCCGCCTTCTATGCCGCGCAGAGCGGCGTCGCCCCGGTACAGCTCGACGACAAGGCCGAGCGGGCGTGGATGGAGTACAGTTTCCCCGGGAACGTGCGCGAGCTGCGCAACATCGTGATCCGGCTCACCGCCAAGTATGGGGGCGAGCGGGTCAACAGCGAGCAGTTGCTGGCGGAGCTGGATCCCGAGACTCTGGACGCGCCGAGCGCTCCGCACGGGTTCGCCGCGCTGGACTTCCGCAGCTCGGTGGACGCGGCCAAGCGCGACCTGCAGTCGAGCCGCCACTTCAGCCTCGACGAAACCCTGCAGCGGTGGGAGCGCAGCTACGTCGAAGCCGCGCTGGCGTTGACCAACGGCAACCTGAGCCAGGCAGCCAAGCTGCTCGGCATCCACCGCACCACCCTGTACAGCCGCATGCAGAACTACGCGCCGGTCGCCGAAACGCAAAAGGCCTGACGCAGTCGCTCTATGTACTACGCCTTCTTCGGTCTCAAGCAGCCGCCGTTTCGCATCACGCCGGACACCGATTTTTTCTTCGAGGGCGGCAATCGCGGCGCCGTGCTGGAGGCGCTGATCTACGCCATCACCCAGGGCGAGGGCATCGTCAAGGTCACCGGCGAGGTGGGCAGCGGCAAGACCATGCTGTGCCGGGTGCTGCAGGCGCGCCTGCCGGCGAGCGTCGAGACGGTCTACCTCGCCAACCCCAGCGTGTCCCCCGAGGAGATCCTGCACGCCATCGCCTTCGAGCTGCAGCTCGCGCTGGCGCGGGAGGCCGGCCGGCTCGAGGTGATGCACGCGCTCAACGAATATCTGCTCGCCAAGCACGCCGAGCACAAGCAGGTGGTGGTGTTCGTCGAGGAATCGCAGAGCATGCCGCTCGCCACGCTGGAGGAGATCCGCCTGCTCTCGAACCTGGAGACCAAGCAGCACAAGCTGCTGCAGATCGTCCTGTTCGGCCAGCCCGAGCTGGACGACAACCTGCGCAAGACCGAGATCCGCCAGCTGCGCGAGCGCATCACCCACAGCTTCTCGCTGGCCCCGCTCGAGTGCCGAGGAAGTACGCGAATACCTGGCGTTCCGGCTGCAGGCGGCCGGCTACCGCGGCCCGGACCTGTTCGCCCCGCAGCGTGATCCGCTACGTGGCCCGCGCCACGGGCGGCCTGACGCGCCGCATCAACATCGTCGCGGACAAGGCGCTGCTTGCCGCCTTCGCGGAGAACACCCACAACGTCGCGCCTCAAGCACGTCCGGGCGGCGGTCGGCCGACAGCGAGTTCAGCGACGCGCGGCCGTTGCGACGCAGGAGCTGGGGGCCGGGCGCGCTCGCCGCCACTGCCGGCCTGGGCGGGCTGAGCGTTGCCGCAGCGCTGCTCGCGTATCGGTACTACACCGGAGATCCGCAGCCGCCCGCTGCAGCTCCCGGCGGCCCAGCCGTGGCCCAGGCCGCGATCACCACGGTGCCTGCGCCAGCACCGGTCGCCACGCAGATTCCGCAGGCATCGATCCCGGCCGAACCGCGGGTCGAGACCGGTGCCACCGCCACACCAGCGGGAAGCGCTGCGCACACCACGAACGGCAGCACCTGGGCCGACCCTGCAGCGGATATGGATACCTCCGCAGTACCCCGCACCGGGCGGCGCGGACCTCACCGGCGCCGCAGCGGCCGCCGGCGGCAGCTCAGACCTGTTGGAACAGCGATTGCTTGCGACGCAGCGCTGGCTGGCGCAGGAGCAGGGTGTGATCTACAGCATCCAGCTGCTCGGATCCAACGACCCGCAGATGCTGATGGACTACCTCCAGAGCCTTAGCGACTACATTGAAATAGATAAGATTTTTGTGTACCGTACCGTTGCCAACCAGGAGCCGTCGATGACCGTTCTGTACGGAGCTTTTCCCGCGCGCATCGATGCGATCCGTTCGCTGGATGCGCTTCCGGCGGATCTGAAGTCGAACCGCCCTTACATCCGCACGGTCCAGGGAATCCGCAGCGAGCTCGGTCTGAACCGGCCGTCCTGAGCAGATAGACTGTCGCCCGAACAAACACGACCCGTCTGACCAGACAATGATCCCCGCACAACGGGACGGGGAATCGGCGGGCCGGCGCTGATTGGCAGAGCCGTTGCCCGACCCGCAGAATAATCCGGACTAGCAAGACCAGCGGCAATGCACACCACCCTTCCCCGACAGTCCCAGAGCGCACCATGCGCAGCGCGCGGGAGCCGTGCTTCGGTTGGTCACGCGCCTGGCGCTGCCGCTCGCTTCTGCTGGGCGCCTGCAGCACACTACAAGCCGACGATTCCGCCCTCCGATGGGCACCTCAGCGCCGCAGCGGTGCCAGCCGCCGGGAGAGAAGGAGCGCATCCTTCCGCCGGTCACCTCGACCACGACCTTCACCCCGCCGCCCAAGCCGAGATCCAAGCCCACCACCTACAGCGTCGTGGTGCACGAGGTGCCGGTGAAGGAGTTGCTGCTCGCGCTCGCCCGCGACACCAAGGAGAACATCGACGTCCACCCGGGCCTGGGCGGCCTGGTGAGCCTCAACGCCATCGACGAGACGCTGCCGTCCATCCTCGAGCGCATCGCCAAGCAGGTCAACATGCGCTACCGGATCGACGGGCGCACGATTGTCGTGGAGCCCGACGCGCCGTACCTGAAGACCTACAAGGTCAACTACGTGAACATGACGCGAGACACCACTTCGACGATCTCCGTCAGCGGGCAGGTGCCGGAACCGGTCGAGCGGGCACGAGAGTCGGGCGGCACGTCGACAACGTCAGTCAAGACCACCTGCAAGAGCGATTTCTGGGACGTGCTGCACAAGAACATCGACAGCATCCTCGCCGCCAGCCGCAGGCTGGACCAGTCGCGCGGCGGAGCGGCAGGCCCGCGCGGAGCGCGTCAAGGCTCAGCGTGAGCAGCAGCTGGCCCAGGCCGAGGCGGTCGCCCGCGCCGGCCCCACCGCCGGCAACCTCTTCAAAGAGGTCGTTCGGTGCGCGAAACGCTCCGAGGACAAGGCCCAGGAGATCGTCATCAACCCGATGGCAGGCACCGTCACCGTGCTGGCCACGGAGCGGCAGCACCACCTGGTTCAGCAGTACCTCGACAGCGTGCAGAGCTCTCGTGCAGCGCCAGGTGCTGATCGAGGCGACCATCGCCGAGGTGCAGCTTTCGCAAAGCTATCAGGCGGGCATCGACTGGCAGCAGCTCGCGAACAACGGAAACGGGTTCAGGTTCCAGCAGGAAACCATGACTGCGGACACGCTGGGCACCGCCCCGCGCATCGTCATCGGCTATGGCGGCATCACCAGCCGACTTCAACATCTCCATCCGCCTGCTCGAGCAGTTCGGCAACACGCGCGTGCTGTCGAGTCCCAAGCTGATGGCGTTGAACAATCAGACTGCGCTGCTGAAAGTGGTGGACAACGTGGTGTACTTCACCGTCCAATCGTCGCAGACCACCACCGGCGCAGACCGGCAGCAACGTGATCACCGCGGTGACGACGACGCCAAACACCGTGGCGGTGGGAGTCGTGGTGAGCCTGACCCCGCAAGTGCACGAGGACGGCAACGTCACGCTCACCGTGAGGCCTACGATCAGCCGGGTCAACCGGTTCGTGCGACGACCCCAACCCGACACTCACCGTCGACCACAACCTGGTGCCGGAGATCGCCGTCCGCGAAATGGAATCCGTGCTGCAGCTCACCAGCGGCCAGACCGCCATCCTCGGCGGGTTGATGCAGGATGACGTGCAGCGCGACCGCGATCAGATGCCCTATGCAGGCAACCTGCCGCGCGTCGGCGACCTGTTCGCATTCCGGAACGAGAACGTCACCAAGAGCGAGCTGGTGATCTTCATCCGCCCGATCGTAGTCAGCAACCCCTCTCTCGACAGCGAGGAGCTGAAGCACCTGCGGCGGCTGCTGCCCAGCTCGACCAGACGGGCGAGCATCCATGAGCCTGCTGCTGCAGGCCCTGCAGAAGGCGGCAAGGAGCCGGGAGACCAGCGCGGACGACGGAGCCGCCGGGCCTCCCGGGCCGGTGCAGGAACCCTCCTTCGATTTCGACCCCCACGGCCCCCCGGTCGACGATGAGCCCGGCAGCGCCGAGCTGGCCCTGGCCGACGACGCGGACCTGTTCGAACCGGAGGTCGTGCCCGAGCCCGAGCCGGTCCTGCCGGCTCCGACCCGGCCCGGATCAGGCAGCTCTCGCAGCACGGCGCTGAACTTCGGCGCGAGCGCTGCGGACGCGGCTACGATCCTGCGCGCGAGCGAAGAACGCAGCGCCGGCTGGCTGGACTGGGTCCGCGACCGGCCTGTGCACGCCTTCGCCATCGTAGCCGGCATTTTCCTGGGGTTCTACGGCGTGTACGTGTACCTGCAGATCTTCCATCCCGCGGTTCTGCGCGGCGACTTCCTCATCAAGCCCCCGCTCAAGGCCAAGGCGCCGCCGCCACCGCTTACGCCCATCTCCTGCGCCGCCAGTCGCCCCGGAGCCAGCGCTTGCGGCGCCACAGCCGTCGACCCCTCAGGCTGCCACCGCGCCACGGCGCCGCGCCGCGGGCGTGTGGAGGCCGAGCCAGAGACCCATTGCAGGTCTGCCGCAAGCGCCACCGGCGGCTGCAGCCATGCAACCGGCCAAGCCCGCCGCTGCAGCCACCGAGCGCAGCAAACCGCCCGGTCGGCCGCCGGCGCCGAGCGCACCAGGCCATCCGCGCGCGCGCGCCGCGCGCGCGGCGCCGCCCCGAAGGGAGCTCGTCGCGGAGCCCACGACCCGCTCGAGGATACGGTGGCGGTCCGGCAGACCAGACGCGCCGGCCGCCACTGCGGGCTACTCTGATGCAGGCATGGGAAGCACTCCAGCGCGGGCAGTTCGCGCAAGCCGAGGCGCTCTACGAAAAAGTGGAACACGCCGAGCCGCAGAACGTCGACGCGCTGCTCGGCCTGGCGGCGATCGCCGTGCAGCGGGGCAACAGCGAGCTCGCCACGCGCCACTACAGCCGGGCGCTCGAGCTCGAGCCGCGCAACGCCACCGCCCAGGCCGCCTTGATCTCGCTGCTGGGTCAGGCCGATCCGCAGATGTCCGAGTCGCGGCTGAAGCAGTTGATCGCACGCGAGCCGTCGGCCAATCTTGTACTTCGCCCTGGGCAACCTGTACGCGCGCAGGCACGCAGTGGGCGCAAGCCCAGCAGGCCTACTTCCAGGCCTACCAGCTGCATCCGGACAACCCGGACTACGCCTACAACCTCGCGGTGGGTCTCGAGCACCTGAGCCAGCCGAAGCTCGCGCTCAACTACTACCGCCAGGCCGCTGGAACTCGGCAACTTGAGGGGGCACGCAGGCTTCGACAGCGCTCGCGTGCAGGAACGCATTGGGCAGCTCACCGCGCGCATTGGCAGCGACTAGCGCAGCGCCCCTGGGCGGAGCAGCGCAAGAAGCTGCGCCTGGGCGAGCTGCTGGTTCAGCAGGGGCTGATCACGCCCGATCAGCTGCGCATCGCGCTGACCGAGCAGAAGCAGCAGCAGGCCCCGCTCGGGCGCCTGCTGGTGCGCCTGGGCTTCGTCACCGAGGCGGTGATCCGGGACATCATGGCCCGGACCATCGGCCAGGAGAGCATCGACCTGACGCAAGTGGTGGTGGACGGCGACGCCGTCAAGGTCATCCCGCAGGACTTCGCGCGCCGCCACCGCGCTGCTGCCCATCGCCTTCGATGCTGCAGGAGCAGATCCTCACCGTCGCCATCACCGAGGTGTTCAACGTGGTGGCGCTGGACCAGCTGCGCGCCACCCTCGGGCAGCAGATCAAGATCAAGACCGTGCTCGCCGGCGAGGCGCAGCTCGAGGACCACATCGACCAGTTCTACGGCCACGAGCTGTCGGTCGACGGCATCCTGCGCGAGATCGAGACCGGCGAGATCGACTACCAGAGCCTGCAGGCGGGCGGCGACGAGTATCAGCAGCCGATCGTGCGGCTGGTCGGGGCGCTGCTGGTGGACGCAGTGAAGCGGCGCGCGTCCGACATCCACTTCGAGCCGGAGTTCGCGTTCCTGCGCATCCGCTACCGGATCGACGGCGTGCTCGAGCAGGTGCGCAGCCTGCACAAGAACTACTGGCCCGGCATCGCGGTGCGCGTCAAGGTGATCAGCGGCATGAACATCGCCGAGACCCGCGCGCCGCAGGACGGGCGCATCTCGCTCAACCTGAACGGCCGGCCGGTGGATTTCCGCGTGGCGACCCAGCCGACCATCCACGGCGAGAACATCGTGCTGCGCGATCCTGGATCGGGAGAAGTCCATCATCAGCCTGGACCAGATGGGCCTGCCCAAGCACATGATGAACACGCTTGAGCCTGATGCTCGCGCGGCCCGAGGGCATCCTGGTCATCACCGGACCGACCGGCAGCGGCAAGACCACCACGCTGTACTCGCTGCTGTCGCAGCTCAACGTGGAGTCGGTGAACATCATGACGCTGGAGGACCCGGTCGAATATCCGGTCGCGATGATGCGCCAGACCTCCGTGAACGAAGCGGCCAAGATGGACTTCGTCAACGGCATCCGCTCGATGATGCGCCAGGACCCCGACATCATCCTGGTGGGCGAGGTGCGCGACAAGGAGACCGCGGAGATGGCCTTCCGCGCGGCCATGACCGGCCACCAGGTGTTCACCACCTTGCACACGAACTCCGCGCTGGGCGCATTCCCGCGGCTGCTCGACATCGGCATCCTGCCCGACATCATCGCCGGCAACGTGATCGGCATCATCGCCCAGCGCCTGGTGCGCCTGCTGTGCAGCCACTGCAAGGAAGCCTACGTTCCGAGCCGCGAGGAGCGCCAGATCCTCGCGCTCGACCCGGACCCGAACATCAAGATCTACCGGCCGGCGGGCTGCAAGCATTGCAGCTTCCGCGGCTACCGCGGGCGCACCTCGATCATGGAGATCCTGCGCATGGATGCCGACCTCGACGAGCTGGTGGCGCGCCGGGCCACCCACCGCGAGATCCGCACGCTCGCCCTGGAGAAGGGCTTCCGCCCGCTGGTGGAAGAGGGCATCGCCCGCATTCTCGACGGCAGCACCAGCATCGCCGAGGTCGCGCGCTCGATCGATCTCACCCAGCGCTTCCACTGAGTCGCCGGCCGCCTCAGCCCAGTCTCGCGACGTGCCACAGCCATGCCAGCGTTCCAGTACAAAGCCATCGACAAGATCGGGCGCCCCGCGCGCGGCAAGCTCGACGCGGCCAACGAGGTGGACCTCGAGCTGCGCCTCAAGCGCATGGGCCTCGACCTCATCACCTTCCGGACCATACGCGCCGGCGGGACCAGCTTCGCGAAGGGCAGCGTCACCCGCCGCGACCTGATCACATTCTGCTTCGACCTCGAGCAGATCTCCCGCTCCGGAATTCCGCTCATCGAGGGTCTGCGCGACCTGCGCAACGGCATCGAGAACCCGCGCTTCCGCGAGATCCTTTCCTCGGTGCTCGAGGACATCGAAGGCGGCAAGATGCTGTCCCAGGGCCTGGCCGCGCTTCCCGCAGGTGTTCACCCCGGTGTTCGTGAGCCTGATCCGCGCCGGCGAGCAGACCGGGCGCCTGGTGGAAGTGTTCGAGAACCTGGGCAAGGCGCTCAAGTGGCACGACGAGCTGGTGTCGCAGACGCGCAAGCTGCTGATCTATCCAGCGTTCGTGCTCGGTGGTGGTGATGGCCGTGGTGGTCTTTCTGCTCACCTACCTGGTCCCGCAGGTGGTGACCCTGCTCAAGACCATGGGCCTCCCGCTGCCGCTGCAAACGCGGATCCTGATCGCCCTGTCCGAACTTCGTGGTCCACTTCTGGTACATCATGCTGCTGCTGCCGGTCGTCGTGGTGGTGGGCACGGTGCTGACTCTGCGTGCCAATCGCCAAGGCGCGCTACTACTTCGACTACCTCAAGCTGCGCATGCCGATCACCGGTACGATCCTGCAGAAGATCATCCTCGCGCGCTTCGCCAGCTTCTTCGCGCTCATGTACCAATCGGGCATCACCATTCTCGATGCCATCCGCGCCAGCGAGGACATCGTCGGCAACCGCGTTATCGCCGACGGCCTGCAGCGGGCCGGCGTAGCAGATCAGCTCGGGCGAGAGCCTGAGCGAGGCGTTTCAGAACCTGGGCCTGTTTCCGCCGCTGGTCCTGCGCATGATGCGGGTGGGCGAGAACACCGGCGCGCTCGACACGGCGCTGCTGAACATCAACTACTTCTACGAGCGCGACGTGCGCGAGTCGATCGACAAGGCATTGAAGCTGCTGGAGCCGACCATGACCCTGGTGCTGGGCGGCATCCTCGCGCTGATCCTGTTCTCGGTGCTGACCCCGATCTACGACATGCTGGGCCAGATGAAGTTCTGACAGGCTTCCGGATCAAGACCCCCAAATCAAGTCCCATGGCCAAGAAACTGCTCCTGTGCGCATCGACCTTCCACATCTCCGCCGCGCTGTGGTCGGGCCGGCGGCTGCTGGGCTGCCGCGGATTCGAGGACGACGAGGCGGGCCACGCGGCCTTCCAGAACCTGTTGCGTTCCACCGCCAGCGTGCCGGTGTACCTGATGGCCGATACGGTCGACGAGGACTACCGCTTCGAGACCCTGCCGCACGCCGGGGGCAGCGACCGGCGCGAAATGCTGGAGCGCAAGCTGAAGCAGCTCTACCGCAGCACGCCCTTCTACGGCTCCCAGCTGCAGCAGCGCGAGGGCGACAAGCGGCGCGACGATCGCTACCTGTTCTCCGCCCTGACCAACCCCGAGATCTTCAGCCCATGGCTGCAGTTCCTCCTCGCGGCCAAGGCGCCGGTGGCCGGAGTGTTCCCGCTGCCGATGGTGAGCCTCGCGCTGGCCGAGCGTCTGGGCCTGCAGGACGCCAACGTGCTGCTGGTATCCAGGCACAACGCCGGCGTGCGCCAGACCTTCCTGAAGGAGCGCCGCTTCCGCATCAGCCGCCTCACTCCGGTGCGGGCGGGCGATCACTCGGCCCAGGACTACTATGCCGAGGAGATCCGCAACACGCGCATGTACCTGGACGCGCTCAACGTCACGCACGTGGAGGATGTCGTCACCGTCGTGATCGTCGACAGCGACGGATCGCTGCAAAGCCTGGGCGAGCGTATCGTGCAGGGTCGCCAGAACCTGCGCTGGGTGTGCGTGGGCCAGCAGGAGTTGATTGCCAAGGTCGGGGTCGACCGTGCCTCGATGGAGGCGAGCGAAGACGCCCTGCACCTGCATCTGCTGGGGCTGCAGACGCCCGGAATCAACCTCGCGCCGCCCACGCTCACGGGCGGCTACAGCCGCTATCGGGCCAGCCGCTCGATCTATCTGGCCGGTGCCGCCGCCGCGCTGGTGGGCCTGACCTGGTCGGGCGTGAACCTGTACCGGGCGCTGGACCTGAAGGGGCAGCAACACGAGACCCTTGCGGCGACCTCGGCGCAGCAGACCCAGTATCAACAGCTGACCCGCAGCTATCCGCCTTCCCCCCTGCCCCCTGGCCGCCTGAAGCAAACGGTGGACGTGGCCAAGCAGATCGAGGCCAGCGCGCGCCTGCCGGACCAGGTCTTCGGCGTGGTCAGCCGGGCCCTGGACATGAATCCCGAGATCGATCTGACCGCCCTGACCTGGAGGCACGGCCGTCAGCTGGTCCCGGAAGGCGCGCCGGGCCAGCTGGCGCAGTCGGCGCAGCTGCAGCTGCAGCTGATGGCCAAGCCGAGCGACCAGAAGGCCGTGCTCGCCACCATCAACAAGTTCGTCAAGGACCTGAGCGGCAGCGAGCTGGTCGCCTCCGCGCGCACGGTCAAGCTGCCGGTGAACCTCGCCTCCAGCGCCAAGTTGAGCGGCAGCACCGCCAACCCGCGCCGGGAGCAGCCGCAGCTGGCGCCCTTCGAGGTCGAGCTGGCGCTCAAGCCGGGAGTATGAGGCGGCCATGAAGCTTGCGCTGCGAGACATCCCCGCACTCGGACCGCCGCTCGTCATTCTGGGCGCGATCCTGGCTCTGGGCGCTGCGGGCATCTCCTACACCGGCAAGCTGATCAAGCAGGGCCAAGCCGATCTCGCCGCGGCCCAGGGCAAGCTCAAGGAGGCGCGCGAGCGCGTATCCCGCTCGGGCGACGAGGTGGACACGCTGCGCAGGTACATCGGCCCCTACCAGGAGCTCGTGCGGCTGGGCATCGTGGGCGAGGAGCAACGCTTGAACTGGATCGACGCGCTGCGCATTGCCAACGTGGACGCCCAGCTGTTCGGGGTGGACTACGAAGTCGGCAGCCAGATCCCGTACAGCTTCGCCGCGCAGGTGAACGCCGAGGGACTCCCGGTTCAGCAGTCGACCATGAAGCTCAAGCTGGGCCTGCTCTACGAGACCGACCTGCTGACTTTCTTCCGGGTGCTCGCTCGGCAGAACGTCGGGGCGTTCGCGGTCAACCAGTGCACCCTGCAGCGCCTGACCTCGGACGTATCCAAGCCGATCAACCAGCCGACCCTGCGCGCGGAGTGCGACGTGGCGTGGGTCACCATCCCGCCGCCCGCAGCCCCGGAGGGAGGTACGTGATGGCGCGCACCGCGGGACTGGTCCTGCTGACCCTCGTCGCGGTCTGGTCGCCGGCGCGGGCCGCGGACACCGGGCTGGGACGGCTGTTCTTTACGCCGGCGCAGCGCACGGCGCTCGAAGAGGCGCGCAAGAAGAACACCCGGGCCGAGGTTCAGGCGATCGAGAAGCCCGCGCGGCCCCCGCTCAGGAGCGTGACCGTGACCGGTGTGGTCCGGCGCAGCGACGGCGAGAGCACGGTGTGGATCAACGGCAAGCCGGTCGACGGCACCACCGACGATGGGCTGAAGGTGCGCGTCACAGCCGGCCAGCAGGCCGCGGTGATCGTGCACGAGCCCGAGAAGGGCCACACCCTGAGGCTGAAAGTCGGGCAGCGCGCGGACATCCTGACCGGGCGCATCGAGGAGGGCTACGAGCGCCGCGCGCCCACGGCACCGGAGGCCGCGGTGCCCGAACCTGCACCCGGCCCCGAGCAGCAAAGCCGTACCGGGCCGTCCCGCAAGCCCGAAGACCCGACGGATGGGCCGGACACGGCTAGACAGGGTGACGCGGAGCCCGGCGAAGCAGGCGAGGATGGACGCTAGGGCAAGGGGCTGCGGTGCAGCTTGGCCAAGAGTACAGCAAGGCGCCGCCCTGCTGATCACGCTGGCTTTGGTCGGCATCGTTGTCGGGCTGGCGGTCTTGTGGGTCGCCAGCAGCAGCGCCACGCAGGCCCAGCGGGTCCAGAAGAGCGCCAAGGCCATGGGCATGATCCGCGACGCTCTGGTTGCGCGGGCAGCCGGCGATCTCAATCGACCGGGAAGCCTGCCCTGTCCGGACGTGAACAACGATGGTGAAAGCACTCCAAGCCCCGACTGGTCCGGCAGCACGTGCGCCAGCTATATCGGGCGTGTGCCCTGGAAGACGCTCGACCTACCCGATCTCCGGGATGCCGAAGGCGAGCGGTTCTGGTATGCGCTGTCTCCGACCTTCCGCGATTCTCAGTTTGCTGGCGTCCTGAACAGTGACACGACCGGACAGCTGACGGTAACTGGGACACCTGCCGCCACGAACGTTGTCGCCGTCATCATTGCGCCCGGCGCGGTGCTTTCCAGCCAGAATCGCAACCCGGCGGACACCACCGTCGCGACCGAGTTGCCGCAGTATCTGGAAGGTGAGAACAGCAATGCAGATACGGTTTACGCGGCTGGCCCGGAAAGCTCAACCTTCAACGACAAGCTGCTGCTGCTCACCCGCGACATGCTGATGCCTGCCGTGGAGCAGCGGGTCGCCCGGCAGGCGCGTAGATGCCTGGAGAACTTTGCGGCCAGCGCGGGCGGACGCTACCCCTTCGCCGCCCAGTTGACCGCCTGGCCCAGCCTCACCGAAGTGAGCGGGGCCTTGTCTGGGCGCGTTCCAACAACCCTGCTGAGCGGTACCTGGCAGCCGGACGTCCCCGATCCTGGCGGTGGGACAGCATGCTTCGCAGCCGGAACGTGGTGGACTGCCTGGAGCGAGCTACTGTTGTACCGCGTGTCAGCAGAGTATGCCCCGACTGGCGGCGGCGGGCCGTGCGGGGCTTGTCTGCAAGTCAATGGGCAGGGCGATGTCAAGTTCGTCGTCATCGTGGCCGGGCGCATGCTCCCGCAACCGCCTCACTCGGTGAATCAGCTGCTGCGAGCGGGCACCAAGACCAACGCCTTCTACTACCTCGAGCAATATTCGTCGTACAACAATGTTGCTGCTCTAACCGGCGGAACCAGCTTCGGGAAAGCGCCCCGGTCGGTCACTACGGGACCGTCGGGCGGTTTCAACGATCGTGTGGAGTGCGTCCACGATACCGGGGCCTCCCCATGCGACTAGGCCGGCCCACCCTCGGCTTCACGCTCGTCGAGCTGGCGGTCGTGCTGCTCGTCGTCACGCTGCTGCTAGGCAGCATACTCGTTCCGCTGGCCACGCAGGTGGAGCAGCGCAAGACTGCTGAGGCGCAACGGCTGCTCGAGGACACGCGCGAGGCGATCATCGGCTTCGCAATGATCAACGGCCGTCTACCACGTCCAGCGACTTCGGCAACCGACGGGCAGGAGTTGTCCGCCACCTGCGCCAGCCTGCCCAATCCGAGCAAGGACGCCGTGGCCAACTGCACCGGGTTCGTACCCTGGACCACCCTCGGCGTGCCGCGCCTGGACCCGTGGGGCAAGCAGCTGCGCTACAGCGTCTCGCCCAGCTTCGCCGACAACGCGTTCACGTTTTCTACGCCGATGACCAACCACAAGCGGGTCTGTCCGAGTTCAACGAGCTGCACTACACCGGTCGTATCGGGTGTACCCGCGGTTATCTTGTCCCACGCCACGGAAAACTTTGGCTTTCGGGACGACGGTGGCGAGTTCGGCAATTCATCGGCAACCAATACCGATGAGAGTGCCAACGATAGCAAGTTCAAGTGCACGACAAGCGCCAACTGCAACGACTTCGTGAGCCGCACGATCTCGAAGAACACCGCGGCGGCTGGCGGCGAATTCGACGACCTCGTGATATGGGTTTCGAACCCGCTGCTGTTCAATCGGATGGTAGCCGCCGGACGGCTGCCGTGACGGCGGTGGTCGAGTCGTGGCGGAGCGCGAAGCACACTTCTCCGAGGCGGTTGCGCGCGAGTTCGAGCCGGTACCCCAATGCGGTGGCCTGACGCGCAGCCTGGTACAGCCCCACGCCCAGGCCCTGGCGAGACGGCACCGGCGCGGTGAACAGCGTGCGCGCCAGGGACTCGGGCAGCGCCTCGCCGGTGTCGCACACGCTGAGCTCGAGCCCGTCCTGGACCGCAAGGTGCACGCGGATCTGCAGTTGCGGCGCAACGCGGCGCTTCTCGAGCGCATTCTGCAGGCAGTTCTCCGCTACCCGGTCGAACAGGTCGCTGGGTATCTTCAGCTCCAACGGCAGCGGGTCGGACTCGAACAGGATGCGCTCGTGCGCGTAGCGCGCCTGCAGCTCGCGCCACCAATGCCCGGCGGACTCGCGTGGTGCGGGCCGCTTCGGCCCCGCGGTCGAGCTTGTCCAGCGTGGTCTGCAGGCGCTGGGCGACCTGCGGAAGCTGCCGGCGCAGCAGGCGGCGCAGCGCCGGCGCGTCGGCTTCGTCGCTGCTGTCGACGGCGGCACACAATGAGCGCAGCGATTGCAGCAGATTCTTCACATCGTGAGTCAGGCGCGAGCCGGTTTCGTAGATGGCGTGCATGTATGCGTTGCGGCGCTGCTCCTGCTCGCGCTCCTTGGCCTCGTAGTAGTCGGCCAGCAGACGCGCGAGCAGGCGGATGTGCAGCACCAGGGTCGGGCTCGGGTGACCAGCGGGTGTACACCGTCAGGCGCAGGGGGCCCAAACGGCATTCGGTGGCATGACGCGTGATGTGGCCCGACATGCCGCGCTGGGTCGCGGTCTGCCAGTCGATGCCGCTGACCCAGGGCAGGGCCGCCATGTCCTCTGCCGCGGTCATCACGAACTTGTCGGGATCGCGCTCCTGATCGGCGAGGTTGGCGAGGCTGTGCATCCAGCGCTCGAAGGGCATTCCCACGCTCATGAAGTAGCGGTTCATGACCTGGCCGATGCCGGCGAAGCCGGCGCGCGGATCCCACAGCCAGCTCAAGGCGAGCAGGATCCCGGCGATGACCAGCAGCGCCTGGGCCAGCGCGAGGACGTAGTTGCCGTGGCTGAGCTGGCGGATCACGAACGCACCGAGCACGAGCACGACCACCATCAGAAACAGCAGCACGCTGTAGATCAGATCGACGCCGTAGCTGTCGGCGCGCGGCGCACGCTCGGCGGTCACCAGGAAGATCGTCGCGAGCGGCGCCAGCGGCCCGTAGCGCACAGCGGCCTCGAACAGCGGGCTGAACTCGCCTCTGTCGAACAGGTGCGGCACGACCCAGATCAACAGAATCGCCAGCAGGTAGGTCGCCGCCAGCAGCGAGACCAGACGCTGGCCGACGTTGCGGATGGCCGGCACCTCGCCACCGATCAGCGCGAACAGCACGGAGATCCATAAGGCCATGAACCACCAGCTTTCCGCGGCGACCAGGGCGGCTGCGGCGCCTACGATCAGCAGCGCCTGCCCGGACGTACAGCTTCTGCTCGCCGCGCAGCACCGGCTGCCACAACAGGAAGCAGCCGAAATGGGACAGCAGGAAGGCCTTCGACAAGGCGGTGTCGATGCCGAAGATGAGCGCCGCGTGCAGCGCGAACAGCATCAGCGCCAGCCAGTCCTGCTGGCGCAGCGACAGCAGGAAGCGCAACGCGCGTGAGGGGGTCGGTTCGGCGCTCATGACGCGGTCGGTGCGGCGGGGGTCACCCGCGATGAGCAAGGTTCTCGCCATCGCCCAGTTCACGCTCCTGGAAGCCGTGCGTACCCGCCTGCTCTGGCTGGTCCTGGCCGCGCTGGGCGGCCTGCTGCTCGCCAGCCTGTTCGTCCAGCAGCTGGCGATCGCCGAGAGCGCACGCGTGCAGACCGGCTTCCTGGCGGCAGGCGCGCGGCTCGCGGTGGTGTTCGTCCTGTGCTTGCACGTGGCGAGCAGCATGGCACGCGAGTTCAACGACAAGGGCGTGGAGCTCCTGCTTTCGCTCGACCTGCCTCGCGCCGGCTACTACCTGGGCAAGCTCAGCGGTTATGTCGCCCTGGCCCTGGTCGTGGCGATCGCGACCACTGCGACGCTTGCAGTGCCCAGCCTGATCACCAAGGCATTGGCGCTGGTCGGGCTCAGCCTTCGCGGCTCCCCCCTCCGTCCGAGCTGCCGCTGTGGGGGGTCTCGCTGGCCTGCGAGCTGTTGCTGGTCGCCAGTCTGACGCTGTTCTGCACATTGACGTTCGCGCAGATCATGCCGGCGGTCAGCTTCGTTGCCGCATTCTATCTGCTTGCGCGCAGCATCGGGGCGATCCGCCTGATCGCGGGGTCGGACCTGTTGCCGCACCGGGAGTGGACCCAGCGCGCACTGGGCTGGATGGTGGACGGCATGGCGTTGCTGCTGCCCGACCTCAGCCGCTTCACCAGCACCGCCTGGCTGGTGAACGGGTCCGAGGGCCTGCCCGCGATCGCCTTCGTGGCGGCCCAGACCGCCATCTACGGCTCGCTGATCATCCTGGCCGGCCTGTTCGACCTCTACCGCAAGAACCTGTGACATGGACCGCCGTCTCTCGCGCAGTTCCACGCGGCATACGCTGGGCGCTGGTCGCGGCCTTCGTCCTGCAGCTCGCGTTTGCCGCCTTGCAGCCGCCCCCGCGCGCCAACGCCGAGGCCTTGCCGACGCCTGCCTTCGGCGGCGGTGCTGCGAATCGCCAGCCTCGGCGATCCCATCGTCCTGGCGCAGATGCTGACGCTGTACCTGCAAGCGTTCGACAACCAGCCCGGCGTGAGCATCCCCTTCCTGCAGCTCGACTACGCTCGGGTCGAGAACTGGCTCGAGCGCATCCTGGAGCTGGACCCGGAAGGGCAGTACCCCCTGCTGCTCGCCGCGCAGGTCTACGCGCAAGTACCCGACGAGCGCAAGCAGCGACAGATGCTCGAGCTCGTCTACCGGCATTTCCTAGCCGACCCCAACCGCCGCTGGCCGTGGCTTGCCCATGCCGCGATCATGGCCCGCCATCGCCTCAAGGACCAGGCAGCTGGCGCTGCGCTATGCCCAGGCGCTGCGGACCCACGCCACGGCCTCCGCAGTGCCCGCGCTGGGCGCGGCAGATGGAGATCTTCCTGCACGAGGACATGGGCGAGTACGAGGCCGCCAAGGTGCTGCTCGGCGGTCTGCTGGCAAGCGGAACGGTGACGGACCCGCATGAGCTGGCGTTCCTGGTGGAGCGCCTGAAGCAGCTGGAAGCCGCCGAGAAATCGTCAAGAGCGTCGAAAAAGTGACTGCCGCCATGGGGCCGGTCAGGGACCGGCCCGCATGGAGTATTCTGTATTTAGTTTCAATCACTTGACACGTTCAGCCGAGCGACATCTCAGGGCACACGGTTAGCGGTGATCATTCACCTCGCCACTGTGAACAACAACGCCTAACCCGTTCAAACCATGCACTGTCAAAAGTTGGCACGCTTCTGGCTGACGGCAGGTTCAGGCTGCGTAACCGATGCGAACGTTCGATGAGAGCGAAAGCACAGCAGGGTTGGACGCTGCTGGAGATCGTGTTGCTCATCCTGATTGTGGGGTTGATTCTGGCGGGTGCGGTGAAGGGTCAGGAGATGATTACCAGCGCGAAGGTCAAGCGGATGGCGGGGCAACTGGACGAGATCCGCGCCGCCTACCTTGGCTTCCAGGACCGTTTCAAGGCACTGCCTGGCGACTTCGCCGAGGTAGATCAGGCGTTCGACTGCAGCAGTTGCCTGCGCGGCAACGGCGACGGCCGCATCCGCAAGCGATGCCGCCCCGGTGAACGCGAGCCAGGTGCGCGAGGACCTGCTGGTGTGGACGCATCTGTCGCTCTCCGGGCTTCTTGAAGGGGGACTACCGCATGGTCGATGGCGAGTCCATCTCGCACCGACGCGAACTCGCCGAAGAACCCGTTCTCGGTGTACATGCAGATCGTGTTCGACGGCCAGTACGGCTTGAGCGATGGCGGGGCGCCGCGCCACAACTTGAAGTCCGGCGCCGCAGATACCGGTCGAAGTGGCCGCGGAGCTGGACCGCAAGACCGACGACGGCAAGCCCTACAAGGGCGCGGTGCAGTTCTCGCATACAGCGCCGACGGCGCCCCCAGCCCCGAGGAGGGCGGCGCGGAAGCGCTGCACGACGCAGTGCTGGATGTGGATGCGAATTGGAACTTGCGCAGCGGCAACGCCAACTGTGGAGTCGCGACGCTGCTGTAGGCGATGAGGGTTTGGGTTTTTCTTGAAGCGCAACGGGGCGCAGGCCGGGCCCCCGAGCACAATCGGCAAAGGAGCGGGAAATGACGTACAAATCCAGAGGCTTTACCCTGATCGAGATCGCGATCGTGCTGGTGATCATCGGGCTGCTGCTGGGCGGCGTGCTCAAGGGGCAGGAGCTGATCACAGGCGCGCGGGTGCGCAACCTGATCTCCCAGCAGGACGGCATCAAGGCCGCCTTCTTCGGCTTCCAGGACCGCTACCGGGCCCTGCCCGGCGACTACGCGGCGGCGACAACAACATCAGCTGCAAGCGTCGCGGCGAACGGCAACGGCAACGGGCGCATCGAGGACGACGCCACTCGGCAAGCGGCGTCCCGCATGAGGAGATCTCTCGCGTGGAACCACTTGACCGCGGCCGGCTTCATGAACGGCAGCTACACCATGGCCAGCAGCTCGGTCACCGACCCCGATGCGGACAACACGCCGAGTAACCCTTACAGCGTGTATCGTCCAGCTCATCTACGACGGCAACTATGGCACCGGCACCGGCGGCCAGCCGGAGAAGCACAACCTGAAGACCGGCGGCCAGGTCCCGGTGGAGATCATCGCCGAGGTCGACCGCAAGATCGACGACGGCAAGCCCGACCTCCGGCGGCTTCCAGTTCTCCGAGTATACGTCCCCAGCGGCGCGCACAGCGCCGGACTGCATCGACGGCTGCCGGCCCACTAACTGGGACGATCACAGGCGGCGAGCACCAACTGCGGCGGCGCCAGCCTGTTCTAAGCTGCGAATCTCCCAGACTAATCCGCGGCCGGGCCGAGCCAGGTCCGGCTCCGGGTCTAGGTGCGTTCCCTCGGGCGGCATGGCCCATGAGCAAGCGATCCGCCGGCTTCACGCTGGTCGAGATGGCGATCGTCCTGGTGATCGTGGGCCTGCTGCTTGGCGGCGGTGCTGCAAGGCCAGGAGCTGATCCGCAGCGCCCGCGTGCGCAACCTCATCGCCGAGCAGGAAGCGGTGAGCACCGCCATCCTCGGCTTCCAGGACCGCTTCCGGGCCCTGCCCGGCGACTACCTCGAGGCCACGACCAACCTCAGCGGCGCAGTTGCCGACGGCAACGGCAACGGCCGCATCGAGGACACCGGCGCGGTCAAGGAATACATCCTGGTATGGACGCACCTGACCGCAGCGGGTTTTCTGAACGCCGGCTTCGCGGCCACCAGCGGCACCACGGATCCGGACCGGGACAACAGTCCGACCAACGCCTTCGGCGGCTACCTGCAGGTAATCTACGACGAGAACTGGGGCCACAGCGGCAACACCGACGCCGCCACAACATCAAGACCGGCAATGGGATCCCGGCGGAGATCCTCGCGGAGATCGACCGCAAGACCGACGACGGGCTGCCCAGCTTGGGACGGTTCCAGTTCTCCCCTTACGCAGGGGTCGGAGACCCGCTGGAGTGGGGCGGCAACGACACCTCCTGCACCACCAGCGACGACGCCGACGCGGCGTGGAATCTCGCTTTCGCTCCGACGAACTGCGGCGCGGCGACCTTGCTGTAGTCTCCGACTCGATAGTCGCAATTCGCCCGCGATCCGGGCAGCTAGCCCTGCATCAGCCGAATCTCGGCGAGCGCGAGCTCCTCTTCGGTGCCGCGCAGCACGACGACGTCGTCCTCGGCCAGCACGGTGTCGGGATCGGGCGCCACGCTGCGCACCCGCCGCCGCCGTACCGCAGTGACCTCCACGCCGAGCGCCGCCAGGTCGATGTCCCGCAGGCTGCGGCCCTCGTGCGCGGGCGCCGGGCGCAATACGGACCGAGTGCAGGCGCGGCTGAGTGCGATCGCGCTCTTCTCCGGTTTCGTCGGTCACGCCGCGGAAGAAGCCGCGGAACAGACCGTAGCGCTGCTCGCGGGTCTCGGCGGATCCGCCGCAGCACGCGGTTGAACGGCACGCCCGACCAGCATGAGCGCATGGGACGCGAGCATCAGGCTGCCCTCCATGATCTCGGGCACCACCTCGGCCGCGCCGGCCTGCTTGAGCTGGTCGATGTCGGTGTCGTCCAGCGTGCGCACCACCACCGGCATGCCGGGACGCAGCTCGTGCACGTGATGCAGGATCCTCAGCGCGGAGTGCGTGTCCGCATAGGTGATCACCAGCGCCTTGGCGCGCATCAGCCCGGCCGCCATCAGCACTTCGCGCCGGGCCGCATCGCCGAACACCACGCTCTCGCCGGCGGCAGCCGCCTCCTTGACCCGCTGCGGGTCCATGTCGAGCGCGATGAAGGCGACCTCCTCCTGCTCGAGCAGGCGGGCCAGGTTCTGTCCGCTGCGTCCGTAGCCGCAGATCATGCACGTGCTCCTCGGCCGCGATGGTCTGCGCTGCGATGGTGTGCAGCGCCATGGCGCGGTACATCCAGTCCGCGCCGCTGAAGCGCCGCACCATGTGCTCGCTGCGCTCGATGATGAACGGCGAGACCAGCATCGACAGGACCATCGCCGCCAGCACGATCTGCTGCACCTGCGGCGGCCAGCAGCCAGCGCCTGCCGCGCCTGGGACAGCAGCACCAAGCCGAACTCGCCGCCGGCGCCCAGCGCAAGACCGGTGCGGATGCGCGATGCCGGCGTCGCTGCCGAACAGCGCGCCAGCGCCACGATGAGGGCGGATCTTGACGACCAGCAGCGTCACCAGCAGAGCAGCACCCAGACCATTAGCGCGCGACCTCGCCGAGTCGAGCTGCATGCCGATCGTGACGAAGAACAGCCCCAGCAGGACGTCCTGGAACGGCTGGATGTCCTGCTCCACCTGGTAGCGGTACTCGGTCTCGGAGATCAGCATGCCGGCCAGGAAAGCGCCCAGCGCGAGCGACAGGTCGAGCTGGCGCGGTGAGCCAGGCCAGCCCCAGCGTGAACAGCAGCAGGTTGAGCATGAACAGCTCGGGCGACTTGCGCCGCGCCACCAGGTGGAACCAGGGACGCATCACGCGCTGGCCGAGGAACAGCATCAGCGCGAGCACCGCCGCGGCTTTGGCGAGCGCCAGCCCCGAGGCTGCGTGCCGAGCTGGCCCGGGCCGGCGGCGAGCGCCGGAATCAGGATCAGGAAGGGCACCACCGCCAGGTCCTGGAACAGCGCCATGCCGATGATCTGGCGGCCGTGCAGGGAATTGAGCTCGAGGCGGTCCGCCAGCATCTTGCCGAGGATCGCCGTGGAGGACATCGCGAACGCACCGCCGAGCACCATGCCCGCCTGCCACCCCAGCCCCAGCAGCAGCGCCACGGCGACCACCAGCGAGCGTGACGCCGCCACCTGCGCCGCGCCCAGCCCGAACACGATGCGGCGCATTGTGACCAGCTTGGGCAGACTGAATTCCAGCCCGATGCTGAACATCAGGAACACCACACCGAACTCGGCCAGGTAGCGCGTGTTCCTCGGTGTCCGGGACCCAGCCCAGCACGTGCGGTCCGATCAGGATGCCGACCACCAGATAGCCGACCAGCGCCGGCAGCCGCAGCAGGCGGCACACCACGACCACCACCACGGCGGTAGCGAGCAGCAGCAGTGCAACTTCGAGCGCGTCGTGCATCACGGAGCAGGGGCGATCGATGCAGGTTGCGGGTCGCAGGGGCACATCCCGGAGCTAGCGGGCGGCTCCATCACTGCGCCGGCGCAGCCTGTCCGGCCCTCGCAACCGTGGGTAGTCGCGGCGAACCCGTCCTTTCATCGGCATCCGTCCGCGCCCGCTGCCCGGACTATAGCCTGCATTTCCGACCTGGGCGCAAGGCCGTGGCGGCGGCAGCCCGGCATTGGGCTGGGATCCGTTCGCGCTATACTTCGCGCCGATGAACAACGACGCTGCAGGCGCGCAGGCGCAGCGCGCGCTCGATTCGGCGCGGCGCGTGCTCGACATCGAGGCCGCGCAGTGGCCGCGCTGTCTGCCCGCCTGGATGAGCGTTTCGCGCAGGCGGTGGACCTGATCCTGGCCTGCACGGGGCGGGTGGTGGTCAGCGGCATCGGCAAGTCCGGCCACATCGGCACCAAGATCGCCTCCACCCTGGCGAGCACCGGCACGCCCGCGTTCTTCGTGCACCCGGCCGAAGCCAGCCACGGCGATCTGGGCATGATCACCGCGCAGGACGTCATGATCGCGCTGTCGAATTCCGGGGAGAGCGCCGAGCTGCTGGCGATCGTGCCGCTGGTCAAGCGCCGCGGCGCCAGGCTGATCGCGATGACGGGAAATCCGCAAGCTCCACCCTCGCGCGCGAGGCCGACGTCCACCTGGACGCCGGGGTGGCCGAGGAGGCCTGCCCGCTGGGGCTGGCGCCCACCGCCAGCACGACCGCCGCGCTGGCGCTGGGCGATGCGCTGGCGGTCGCGCTGCTGGAGGCGCGCGGATTCGGGGCCGAGGACTTCGCGCGCTCGCATCCCGGGCGGCGCGCTGGGCCGGCGGCTGCTGACCCACGTGGGCGACGTCATGCGCACCGGCGAGGCCATTCCGCGCCGTGCCGCGCGACGCGTCGCTGTCGGAAGCGGTGCTGGAGATGTCGCGCAAGGGCATGGGCATGACCGCCGTCCTCGACGATCGCGGACGGCGTCGTGGCGCATCTTCACCGACGGCGATCTGCGCCGCACGCTGGAGAAGCCGCTCGACCTGCGCGCCACGCCGGTGCGGCAGGTGATGACCGCCAACCCGCGCACCATCCGGCCGGAACGCCTGGCCGCGGAAGCGGTCAAGCTCATGGAGGACCATCGCATCAACCAGATCCTGGTGGTGGACGAGGACCGGCGCCTGGTCGGGGCGCTCAACATGCACGACCTGTTTCGGGCGAAGGTCATCTGAGCGCTCTGCCGCCATCCGAGCTGCGAGACCGCGCGCGCGCGGTGCGCCTGCTGGTGCTCGACGTCGACGGCGTGCTCACCGACGGCACGCTCTACTACTCGCGCGAACGGCGAGGAATTGAAGGCCTTCAACATCCAGGACGGGCTGGGGATCAAGATGCTGCAAGCCAGTGGCGTAGAGCCTGCGATCATCACCGGCCGCAGTTCGCGTGCGCTCGAGCTGCGCGCGCGAGAATCTGGGCATCCGCCACCTGTACCAGGGCGTGGAGCGCAAGCTCGCCGCCTTCGAACACCTGCTGCGGGAGCTCGCGCTGACAGCCGGGCCAGGCGGCCTGCATGGGCGACGATCTGCCGGACCTGCCGCTGCTGGAGCGCTGCGGGCTGGCCGTTACGGTGCCCGAGGCGCCCGACGCCGTGCGTGCCCGCGCCCACTATGTCACCCGTCGTCCCGGCGGCCGCGGCGCGGTGCGCGAAGCGTGCGAGCTGATCCTGGAGGCCCAGGACGGGCTGCGGGCCCAGCTGGCGAAGTATCTGGCATGAAGGAACGCTGGGTCGGCTACCTCCCTGCGCTGCTGCTGGCCGCGCTGGCGGGGCTGACCTACTGGCTGGACCAGATGGTGCAACCGGAGGAGCCGCACGAGAACTCGCCGAAGAGCCCGGATTTCCTGGCCGAGGACTTCCTGGTCACGCGGATGAACCGGGACGGCACGCCGCGCTACGCCGTCAGGGCCAAGAAGCTGGTGCACTACCCGGGCGACAACAGCGCCACGCTGGATTTTCCGGAGTTCACCCATTTCGACCCCGAAACGGCACCGCTCACCATGCGCGCCGACCATGGCCAGGTGTCCGCACAACGGCGAGGACGCCTACTTCACCGGCGGCGTGCTGGTGCGCCGGCATGCCTATGCGGACCAGAAGGAGATGACTCTGCAGACCAGCTATCTGCATGTGATCCCCGACAAGGACCTGGCCAAGACCGACCGCGAGGTCACGCTCACCAGCGGCAATAGCACGGTCAAGTCGGTTGGCCTAGAATTCAACAACGCCACGCGCAGCCTGAAGCTGCTCTCGCAGGTCCGCGGCACCTTCGAGACGCCCACCAAGGAGTCGCAGCAGCCCATGCCCTGGGAGCGACGGCGTTAGCCCGTATTCTCACGAGGGCGCCCCGGTATGACGCGAACAATACGGCTGTCAATGGATGGACTTACCCGCGCCGGTCGCGCCGCGGCCGGTGCGTTGCTCGCCGCGGCTGTGCTGAGCGGCCTTCCCGCGCATGCCGAGCGCGCCGACCGCGCCAAGCCTGTGAACATCGAGGCCGATCGCCTGTCGCTCGACGACCTCAAGAAGGAGAGCGTGTTCGAGGGCAACGTCCAGCTCACGCAGGGCTCGCTGATGCTGCGCGCCGACCGCGTGGTGGTGCGGCAGGACGGGCAGGGCTTCAACTACGCCTTCGCCACCGGCGCGCCGGCCTACTTCCGCCAGAAGCGCGAAGGCTTCGACGAGTTCATCGAAGGCTTCGCCCAGCGTCTCGAGTACGACGGCAAGCAGGACAAGGTGGAGATGTTCACCGAGGCCCGGGTCAAGAAGGGTATCGACGAGGTGCGCGGCGACTACATCTCGTACAACGCCGTGACCGAGTTCTACGAAGTGGTCGGCGGCGGCGACGGCGGCCGCCACGCCGTCCAACCCGCAGGGGCGGGTCGGGCCGTGATCCAGCCCAAGAACGACATGCAACAGCCGCCCGGCGGACAAGCCCGCCGCACCCCGCGGCACCGCCGGAGCAGCCGCATGAAGCCAGCCGCGCGGCTGCACGCCCGCGCAGCTGTGACGCCATGCCGGCCACCCGGCCTGCAAGCACCATGAGCGCCGTGCTTGCCATCGATCCGGGCTGCAGCCGCACCCAGTGCCGCGCTGAGCGAGCTGCGCGCCGAGCACCTGCAGAAGCGCTTCAAGTCCCGCGCTGGTGGTCCGGACGTCTCCCTGGATGTCAAGAGCGGGGAAGTGGTGGGCCTGCTCGGCCCCAACGGCGCCGGCAAGACCACCTGCTTCTACATGATCGTCGGTCTGATCGCCGAGCGACGGCGGGCGCATCTTTCTCGACCAAAAGAATCTCAACCGCATGCCGATACATATGCGGGCGCGGATGGGCCTGGCCTATCTGCCGCAGGAGGCCTCCATCTTCCGCAAGCTCACGGTGGCGGAAAACATCCTGGCCGTGCTGGAGTTACGCACCAACGGCCGGGACGACCGGGAGGAGCAGCTGGAAGGCCTGCTGAACGATCTGCACATCGCCCACCTGCGCAACAGCCCGGCGGTCAGCCTGTCGGGCGGCGAGCGGCGGCGGGTGGAGATCGCCCGCGCGCTGGCCAGTCACCCGCGGTTCATCCTGCTGGACGAGCCGTTCGCCGGCGTGGACCCGATCGCGGTGCTGGATATCCAGCGCATCATCCGGTTTCTGAAGGAAAGGCAGATCGGCGTGCTGATCACCGACCACAACGTGCGCGAGACCCTGGGCATCTGCGACCGGGCCTACATCATCAACGATGGCTCGGTGCTTGCTTGTGGGGCCCCCGAAGAAATCGTTTATAATGAAAGCGTAAGAAAGGTCTACTTGGGTGAGCACTTCAGGCTCTAGCGAGACCCCCGGCGACCCCGCCCCAACACGGCTAGCCTGCCCGCACCGTCGTCGTCACCGGCATGAAGCACTCGTTACAGCTCAAGCTCTCGCAGCACCTCACGCTCACGCCGCAGCTGCAGCAGTCCATCCGGCTGCTGCAGCTGTCGACCCTTGAGCTGAACCAGGAAATCGAGCGCTTCCTGCAGGACAACCCGCTGCTGGAGCGCGAGGAGGGGAGCGAGGAGGAGGGCGCAGCGCCGGTCACCGGCTGCCCCGCTCACCCCCGACTACACCTCGACCGCGTCGACCACCACCAGCGCCAGAAGGAAACCGAGCTCGGAGACCACGCCCGAAGGCCGATCAGGACTGGATGCGCGAGGACGGCGCCGGCAGCTACGGCGGCCACGACGACGGCGAGGACAACGACTTCCCGCAGATCGCGGCCGTAGCGCCCAGCCTGCGCGAGCATCTGCTGTGGCAGGTGAACCTGCTGCAGCTGCCCGACCGCGACAAGAAGCTGGTGTCCCTGCTGGTGGAAACGCTGGACGACGACGGCTACCTGACGCAGGAGCTCGACGAGATCGCGGCCATGTTGCCCGCCGGAGATGGAGATCGACCGCGAGGATCTGCAGATCGCGCTGAAGCACCTGCAGACACCTCGAACCGGCCGGCGATCGGCGCGCGCAACCTCGCGGAGTGCCTGGCCCTGCAGCTGGAGACGCTGCCGGCCGACACGCCGTTGCGCAGCGAGGCGCTCACCACCGTGCGCAGCCACCTGGACCTGCTCGCCTCGCGCGACTACGCCAAGCTCAAGAAGCTGCTCAAGTGCGGCGACGAGGTGCTGCGCGGCGTGCAGCAGCTCATCATCAGCCTCAACCCGCGGCCGGGCGCCAACTTCTCCAACGACGAGGCGCGCTATATCGTGCCCGACGTGATCGTGCGCAAGCTCAAGGGCATGTGGCGGGCCTCGCTCAACCCGGATGCCATGCCCAAGCTGCGCATCAACCGCATGTACGCCGACATCCTGCACCGCAACCGCGACGCCAGCCTGCAGCAGCTCGCCGGCCAGCTGCAGGAGGCCAAATGGCTGATCAAGAACGTGCAGCAGCGCTTCGACACGATCCTGCGCGTGTCCCAGGCGATCGTCGACCGCCAGCGCCATTTCTTCGAGCATGGCGAAGTGGCGATGCGCCCGCTGGTGCTGCGCGAGATCGCCGACACGCTCGGACTGCACGAATCCACCGTTTCGCGCGTCACCACGCAGAAGTTCATGCTCACCCCGCGCGGCATCTTCGAGCTCAAGTACTTCTTCGGCAGCCACGTCACCACCGAGACCGGCGGGGCCTGCTCCGCCACCGCGATCCGGGCGCTGCATCAAGCAGCTGGTGGCCGAGGAGGACTCGCGCAAGCCGCTGTCCGACAGCCAGATCTCCGAGATCCTGGGCAAGCAGGGCATCGTGGTGGCGCGGCGCACGATCGCCAAGTACCGGGAATCTTTGCAGATCCTGCCGGTCAACCTGAGAAAGTCGATCTGACGTCAGGAGTCAGTGGTCAGTAGTCAGTAGTCAGTGGACAGTGGTCAGTAGTCAGCAATCAGTAAGGCAGTGGTCAGTCGCTCCTCGGTGTCTGACGGTTCAGGCACGGTAGACCAGCCTTGACGCCACACCGGCTCCTGCCTCGGCCAACTGACTCTGACTACTGTCTACTGACTACTGACAACTGAAGGAAGAAGGAGCGGCCATGAACCTCCAGCTCACCGGACATCACCTCGAGATCACGCCCGCCATCCGCAGCTACGTCACCTCCAAGCTCGAGCGGATCACCCGCCATTTCGACCATGTCATCGACGTCAACGTGATCCTGTCGGTGGACAAGCTGCAGCAGCGCGTCGAGGCGAACATTCATGTGCGCGGGCGCGACATCTTCTGCGAGAGCGTGGACGAGGACATGTACGCCGCCATCGACAGCCTCGCGTGACAAGCTCGACCGCCAGATTCTCAAGCACAAGGAGAAGACGGTCGAGCAGCGCCAGAACGGCGCCGCGCGCCCGCGCGCTCGCGGAGTACGCCTGGGCCCTGCGGCGGGCAGCCGCAGTCGCACGCGGTATACTGGCCGCCCGCCATGAGTCTGATCGCCTCGCTGCTGCCCGCCTCCCACGTCCTGCTCGACCTGCCCGCGGCCGACAAGAAGGGCCGTGTTCGAGCAGGTCGCCGCGCTGCTCGAGGGCAAGACCGGGGTCAAGCGCAGCGCAGATCCTCGACAGCCTGCTCGCGCGCGAGCGCCTGGGCTCCACCGGCCTGGGCCAGGGCATCGCCATCCCGCACGGGCGCGTGCAAGGGCTGCGCGAGGCGGTCGGGCGCGTTCGTGCGCACGCGCGCACCCGTCGAGTTCGAAGCGCCGGACGAGCGCCCGGTGCAATCTGATCTTCGTGCTGCTGGTGCCGGAGAAATCCACCGATCTGCACCTGGAGATCCTGGCGAGCTGGCGCAGATGTTCAGCGACCGCGAGCTGCGCGCCAGGCTGTGCGCGGCCGCCGACAGCCTCGACGGTCCAGCGCCTGATCGCCGGCTGGCAGACGCCAGGCCCGTACAGAGCGCCGCCGCCAGCGCGAGAAGCACCTCATGCCCGCAAGTCAGCGTCGCCCAGCTGTTCAAGGACAACCAGCAGGCGCTGCAGCTCCCTGGCTCGCCGGCGAAGTCCTTCACCGCCGCGGGGCTCGACACGCGCCGCATCAACCAGTCCAACGAGGGCCTCATCGGACACCTCAACTTCTACCATCCCAACTGGATCCAGATCTTCAGCCAGACCGAGGCCGCCTACTTCGCCGCCATGGGCGAGCGCCGAGCGCGAGCAGGCGCTGGCGCGCCTGCACGAGAGCGGCCTCGCCTGCGTGATCGTGAGCGACGGCGAGTCGGCGCCCGACGCGCTCGCTGCGCTTCAGCGAGCGCATGCAGCGTTCCCCTGATCGCTTCGCCGCTGCCCAGCCTGCAGATCATCTGGGTGATCCGGACCTACCTGGGACGGGCGCTGGCGGAGTTCGTCACCCGCCACGGCGTGCTGCTCGACGTGCTCGGGCATGGGGGTGCTGCTCACCGGGGAGAGCGGGGTGGGCAAGAGCGAGCTGGCGCTGGAGTTGATCACGCGCGGCGGCGGGCTGGTCGCGGACGACGTGGTGGAGCTCTACCACATCGCCCCGGAGACGCTGGAAGGCCGCAGCCCGGAGCTGCTGCAAGGACTTTCTCGAGGTGCGCGGCTTGGGCATGCTCAACATCCGCACCATCTTCGGCGAGACCGCGGTGCGCGTGCGCAAGAACCTGAAGCTCATCGTGCAGCTCGAGAAGCCCGGTCGGGCGGAGTGATCCCCGGGCTGGAGCGGCTGCCGCTCACCGCCAGCTTCGAGGAGATCATGGGCGTGCGCATCCGCAAGGTGGTGCTGCCGGTGGCCGCCGGGCGCAACCTCGCGGTGCTGGCGGAGGCGGCGGTGCGCAACTACGTCCTGCAGCTGCGCGGCATCGACAGCACGCAGGAATTCATCCAGCGCCAGGAGCAGCACTTCGGCCGCGAGCCCTGAGCGAGGCCGCCATGCACCAGGCAGCCGACGCGCTCCGGCCGGCAGCCATGCGGCTGATCCTGGTCACCGGGATGTCGGGCTCGGGCAAGAGCGTGGCGCTCAATGTGCTGGAGGACAGCGGCTACTACTGCGTGGACAACCTGCCGGCCAATCTGCTCGCCGAGCGTCGTGGCATTCTCTGCTCGCAGTCGGGCTACGCGCGCGTCGCCGTGAGCGTGGACGTGCGCAGCGGCCCGACGCTGCAGGAGCTGCCCGCCTCGATCGCCGAGCTGCGGCAGCGCGAGCGTCGACCTGCGCGTGCTGTTCCTCGACGCCAAGACCGACACGCTGGTCAAGCGCTTCTCCGAGACGCGCCGGCGCCATCCGCTGTCGGACGACAGCCTGACGCTGCCCGAGTGCATCGAGCCGAGCGCGAGCATGCTGCAGGAGATCGGCGCGCTCGCCCATCGCATCGACACCAGCGACCTGTCGCCCAACGCGCTGCGCGCCTGGGTCAAGGATTTCGCCGGGCATGGCCGGCACCGGGCTGACGCGCTGTTCCAGTCCTTCGGCTTCAAGCACGGCATCCCGCTCGACGCCGACCTGGTGTTCGACGTGCGCTGCCTGCCCAATCCCGCACTACGACCCGCGGCTGCGCCCGCTCACCGGCAAGGACGACGAGGTCATCGAGTTCCTGGAGCGCGAACGCCGACGCGCAGAAGATGCTGGCCGACATCGGCACCTTCCTGGAGACCTGGCTGCCCTGCTTCGTGCGCGACAACCGCAGCTACCTCACGGTGGCCATCGGCTGCACCGGGGGACGCCATCGCTCGGTGTACTTCGTCGAGGCGCTCGCGCGGCGCTTCCAGGCCAGCATGCCGGTCATCGTGCGGCACCGGGAGCTGGCCGAGTGAGCACCGTGCGCGGCTGCGGTCTGGCCGATGCTGGGTATCGTGGCCACGCTGTGCGCGGCCCGGCCCAGGCTGCGGATTGGGTGCGGGTCACGCCCCCGACCAGCACCAGCACGCCTACGACCGCACCAAGCTGTTCGTCGACGGCGACGCGATCACCTACTGGCGGCGCGTGCTCTTCCGCACGCCCCAGCCGATCAAGGGCGGCACCGCGCGCATGGCGCTGTACCGCGAGCGCATCGACTGCCAGCAGCCACACCCATCGCACGCTCGGCTACCTGCTGTACGCGCAGGACGGCACCATCATCGACAACGTCTACACGCCCGAGGCGCCGGCCGAGCCGATCATTCCCGCAAACCGTGGGAGACCGCTTCGAGGCGCTGATGTGCGTGTTCGTCGAGCAAGCCGCGAAGGCGCGCGCAGACGGCGGCCATTGCAGGCCGCCGACCCGGCCGTGGCTGACGCGCTGCGCGCGGAGGTCGGGCGCCTGGAAGCGCGGTGCGCGAGCTGGAGGCGCAGCTACAGCGCAGGCCGGCGGCGCGCCACGGTCCTGCACGCCGGCGCAGCCATGACGCAGCACCGTCGCGCTCGCCTTCACCGGCGCCTCCGGCATGCCCTACGGGGTGCGCCTGCTGGAGTGCCTGCTGGCCGCGGAGCTGCGCGTCTATCTGCTGTACTCCCAGGCGGCGCAGATCGTCGCGCGCCAGGAGATGGACCTCGCGCTGCCCGGGCGCGCGCGACGAGGCCGAAGAGTTCTTCGCCGCCCGCTTCGCGCGCGCGGCCCGGGCAGCTGCGCGCGTTCGGGCGCGAGGAATGGTTCGCGCCGGTGGCCTCGGGCTCGAACCCGCCCGACGCGATGGTGGTGTGTCCTTGCAGCATGGGCACGCTCGCGGCGATCGCCAACGGCCTGGCCGACAACCTGATCGAGCGCGCGGCCGACGTGATCCTCAAGGAGGCGCGCAAGCTCGTTCTGGTGCCGCGCGAGACGCCGCTCTCCGCCATCCACCTGGAGAACATGCTGCGGCTCGCGCGCGCCGGAGCGGTCGTCCTGCCGGCCAACCCCGGCTTCTACCATCATCCCACGAGCGTGGACGATGTCGTCGACTTCGTGGTCGCGCGCGTGCTCGACCAGCTCGGCGTGCCGCATCGACTCATGGCTCGCTGGGGCGCGGACCCGACCACGGGCAGCCGGGAGCGACGGCGATGCCCGAGATCGCCATCTTTCCGCTGCGCACCGTGCTGTTCCCCGGCGGGGCTGCTGCCGCTCAAGATCTTCGAGCAGCGCTACCTGGACATGACCAAGGTTTGCATCCGCGACGACGCGCCATTCGGGGTGTGCCTGATCCGCGACGGCGCCGAGGTGGGCGCGCCCGCCGTGCCCCACCCGGTCGGCTGCACCGCGCGCATCGCCGAATGGGACATGCCGCACCTGGGCCTGTTCCAGCTCGTCTGCAAGGGCGAGCAGGTATTTCGCATCCTGGAGCATTGGACCCTAAGAGCGGGCTGCTGCACGCGCACGTCGAACTGATGCGACCCACCCGCGCCCTGCGCCTTGCCCGGGGAGTACTCAGTCGCTCGCGGAGTTGCTGGAGCGAGATCATCGACAAGTTCGGCGAGGAGCGCTTCCCCGCGCCGGTGCAGCTCGACGACGGGGACTGGGTTGCCTGGCGTCTGACGGAGGTGCTGCCGCTCGAGATGGAGCTCAAGCAGCCCTGCTCGAGGCCAACGGCCCGCTAGCGCGCCTGGGATGCTCAGCGAGTTCTTGCGGAGCCGCTCGGTGGTGTGTGACCACGGTTACCGCCAAAGCAGAACGCTCACCGCCAAGGACGCAAAGGCCCGAAGACCTTGAGGATACGCCCTTGCGCAGCGACTGAAGCACAGGCGCGTTCATTGCGGCTCCGTGGCATCGGTTCGCCGTATTCTGTGGCTAGCTTCCTTGGCGTCCTTGCGTCCTTGGCGGTGAGCGGTCTGGGTTTGGTTGCTTTTGTTCCTGTTCGTGCAGGTCGTGCATGGCACCATCAGGAGCCGCTTCACCGGCACCGGTATGGCCGCACCCAGGGCATCCTCGGGCGTCAACCAGATCCGCCCAGGCTCTTGCGCGCCGACGCGCGGCTGGACCGTGCCACCACGGCGTGATGCGCAGGCGGAAGTGGGTGAAGCCATGCTCGATCTCGATCCAGGCCGCGCGTCCCAGTCGCCTCCAGCCCATAGCGCCCGACGCACTCCTCGCAGCGACGCGGCGGCATCGATCTCGGGGAAGCACCACAACCCGCCCCAGATGCCGGGCGCGGGCCGCCCTCCAGCATCACCTCGCCCTGCCGCGAGCACGAGCATCGCGGTCGAGCGTTCGGGCACGGCGCCGGGCCGCGCGGGGCTCGGGCAGCTCCGCCGTTCGATTCTCGCGCCGGGCCACGCACGTCTCGCGCACCGGGCACTGGCCGCAGCGCGGCGAGCCTCGCATGCAGATGCCGGCGCCGAGATCCATCAGTCCCTGGGTGTAGGCCTCGATCTCCCGCTCGGGCAGCAACGCGCTCGAGCGCGCCCACAGCGCCTGTCTCGACGTCGCTTGTCGGCCCGGGTAGCCTGCGATGCCGAACTGGCGCGCCAGCACGCGCTTGACGTTGCCGTCCAGGATGGCGTGCGCGTGCACCGTAGGCGAAAGCGCAGATGGCGGCGGCGGTGCGATGCGCCCATCCCTGGCAAGCGCGGCACCTGCCGCGTGCTCACGCGGAAACGTGCCGCCGTGATCGCTGCATGATCAAGCGCGCGGCCCGGTGCAGGTTGCGCGCGCGCGCGTAGTAGCCGAGCCCGGCCCACAAAGCTGCAGCACCTCGTCCTCGCGTGCCGCGGCGAGCGTCGCGCAGGTCCGGGAAGCGCGCCAGGAACCGCTCGATAGTAGGGAATCACCGCGCTGCACCTGGGTCTGCTGGAGCATGATCTCCGAGAGCCAGATGCGATAGGGGTCGCGCGTGTTCTGCCACGGCAGGTCGTGGCGGCCGTGGCGCTGCTGCCAGGCGATGATGCGGGCGACGAAGCTGGTGATCGCCGTGATCGGTGATCGGTGATCGGTGATCAGCGCGCTGTCGGTCAGCCGCACCTATTCATTGGATGCACGTCAGTTTCTGTCACGTTGGCTGACTACCGCGACACACCGATTTCACCGATCACCGATCACCGGTCACTGACTACCGATCACCGATTTACCGTCACCGAACAAGCCCTTTCAACCTCTCCTTGAACTGCTCCTCCGGCTTCTTGCTCGGCGCCGCCTGTCTGCGCCTCGGTCGGCGCCCCTGGGTGGCGGCTGCTCGCGCGCGACCGGGCAATTCTTGCCGAGCAGCTTCTCGCACCGCTCCTTCTGGGCCGGCTTCCTTGATCGTAGTCTTGACCGCTTCGCTGCTGCTCCTTGCCCGCGAACATCTGGCTGAGCTCGACCTTGTACTTGATCGCCGTGTAGGGGCCGGACACGCGCACCGGCACGGTGAAGCCCTTCAGCTCGGCGAGCTCCTTGCCGCCCTGCCCTTCATGTCCCGACGACGAGGCATCTTCACCACGTAGTCGAGCCTGTCCGCGCCGATGTTCACGTCCCCTGCCCCGGTCACGCGGATGAACGGCGACTTCAGCTCAGGTCCTCGTTGTGGGCGATGCCGTTCTTGATGTCGAAGCTCGCGGTGAGCTCGGAGAAGTCCGTCTTCTCGGCCTCGGCTGCGCTGTGCCCTCGGCGTCCTTGCCGCCGAACATCGCTCTTGACGCTGCGCACGGCGCCGGCCAGGTCGATGCCCTTGACCGCGCCGTCCTTGAGCTGCCAGTTGCGCCTTGCCGTCCAGCGCTCTCTTCAGGGCGCTCACCAGGTTGCCCTGCGTGGTCACGTCCAGCACCACGTTGCCCTCCCCTCCAGGACGTCGCTTCTGCGCCGCGTCACGCAGCAGCGGGCCGATGGAAATCCCGCTCATGCTTGCTTCACCGCAAAGCGGTTGGTGTTGGCATCCACGCTGATCGTGCCCTTGGTCGAGCCCTCGTACAGGTTCGCTGCCAGCGGGTCGACGGTCAGCTTGCCGTCCTTGGCACGCAGGTCGACCCGCACGTTGCTGGCCTTGATGTTGTTGACCTGCAGCTGACCGATCTTGACGCTGCCGTCGAGGTCCAGGCGGCTTGAGCGGCGACAAGTCAATCGGCTGCTCCGGGCCAGCCGGCTTGCTTCGCGGCGGCTTGCTCTGCGGCCTGCCTGTGTCGTTCGCGGCTTCCGGGCGGCAGGTACCGGTCCACGTTGAGCCGGTCGATGCTCAACATCGAAGTCGTAGGCGGGCTTCGACGAACCGGGCCATGGCGCCCTTCGCCTTGATGTTGCTCTCGTCGAACTTGGTAACGATGTCCGCCGAACACGCGCTCCTTGCCGATGTCCGCTCGCACCAGTCCGTTCAGGGGCACCTGGACTGTCTTCTGCGGGATGGCGGGGCTGGTCACGGTGAAGTTGGCGGCAAGCTGGGCAGCTCGAAAGCTCTTCGCCTCGAGGTTGCCGCTCACCGGCGTGGTGAGCTGCCCCTTGACGGCGCTGTCCCCCTGCTTGGCGTCCACGTCCAGTGTCAGCGCAGCCACCTTGAGCGCCTTTGCCGAGCCCTCACCGCCGAGAGCTTGCAGGTTCACGTTCGCATTGCGCTGCGCACCGCGAGCTTGGCATGCAGCAGCGCCGAAGCGCCCGCTCGCCGCTCCGGGGTGATGGCGAGCTTGGGCGCGCTCAGGTCGACCTTGACGCATTGTCCGTCCCGCCTTGGCTTTCGCGCTGAGCGCCAGCCCATCGAGAGGATCAAGCTCCTTGCGAGGTTCATGCGCATGCTGCGGCGACCTTCAGTTTGCTCTCGGTGAGCTGCATTCCGGAGACCGTCCCGTTTGCGCTGAAGCGTGAGATCCTTCACGGCCACGCCTCCGGGGCCGCTCTTCGATCGCTGGGCGCCGACAGCTTTCACGGTTGTAGAGGTCCTCGCCGCGTCCCGCTTTGCCCTCCACCCTCAGGCCCGAGACGGCTACCCGCTGATGGCCGTGACGAGCTTCGACATCGCCCGCCAGCGCCAGGGCAATGCCACTGAATTCCATTGCGCTGCCGGTGAGCTTCGCATCCAGCCCCTTGAAGCCGTATCGCTGCCCGGCGAGGTCGAACGTCAACTCGCCCGTGACTCACCGCCTTGAGATCCAGCCTTCGGCCGCGCGCCCTTGATCGCGGCGTTGAGCTCGATCTTGCTCGGCGATCTTCTCGGCGATACGGCCGGTCTTGAGCTCGCCCACTTCGATCACGAGGTCGTTGCCGTTGGTTTCGTCACTTCCAGGTAACGCGCGAGTTGGTGATGCGCACGCCGCTCGACATCGAGCCGGATCGGCTTGCCGCCTGGGCTGCGCCGGCGCGGCGGCCCCGCCCGGCTCCGCCTTCTCGGCGCCGCCGGTCGAGATCGCTCGAAGTTGGTCGCTGCCGTCCTTGTACTTGATCGAGGTTGGCGCGCAATCCGTCCAGCCGCACCTCGTCCACCACCACCTGGCGCGAAGCAATGGCAACAGCGACAGATAAATCTGCGCCTGCTCGACGCCGGCAAACTCGGCCGCTGCCGCTCGCGCTCCGACAGCGACACCTTGCCGCACCTCGGCGCCGATCTTGGGAAACAGCTTCAAGCCGATGTCGCCCTCGATCGCGAGCGTGCGCCCGGTCTTGTCCTTCACCAGCGCACGATCTGCGGCTTGTAGTCGTTGGGATCGAAGGTCGCGGCGATGATCGCGACCGCGCACGATCACCAGCACTATCACGCCAGCCAGGGCGTAGAGAAGATACTTCAGCGCTTTCATGGACGACATCCGTGGGGTATAGGGAGCCGGGAGCGGGCCAGCAGCCTTGAGCAGATCTGGAGCGGGCGATGGGAATCGAACCCACGCCTGAGGCTTGGGAAGCCGCCGTTCTACCATTGAACTACGCCCGCGCGGAGTGCTGATTCTACGATAGTTTCTCCCTTTCTGCCTTAATCCGTCACTCGGGTGGTGCGACTATCATGGGCTCTGCCAGGGCTCAGACCAACGCGCAGACGCACAGCGCGCATGAGTTCACCATGCACCTCGACCTCCCGCACGGCCGCCGCCGCCGGTGCAACCTTCGGAGCTGTGGCGCTCGGTTATTCTGCCCACGCCGGCACTGAGATTCTCGAACGGCAGCCTGCACCAGCGCTGCCGCCCAAGCCGACGGTCGTTCCATCGGCTCCGCCGGCTGTCACCGGGGCCACCCTGCTGGAGGACAGTCAGCGGCGTCGCCAGTCGGCTCTGCAAGCGGAAAACGCGCGCCTGCCCATCGGCGACCCGGCGCGTCAGACCTCGGCGCAGATGCAGGGGCTGACCTTCGAGCGCGAGACCCGCGCCCAGGACCTCGGTTCGGCGATAATGCGCAGTTCCGAGCGGGCCGTGGGCCGCTGAGCAGGGCGACCGAGGCCCCGGTTCCAGTTCTCAACCAAGGAGGAGATCCATGTTTACATCCAAGCTTCGGTCAGGTGCACTGGTCTGCGCAGCCGCCGTGTGCGTGATGGTGGCCGCATCCACGGCTCGAGCGGACGTCGGTCAACAACTCGACCAGGTGCTGGCGGGCAAGCACCGCGACCCGAAAAACGCGGCACGCGATCAGTACCGCCATCCGGAGGAAACTCTGTTGTTCTTCGGCATTCAGCCGAACATGACCGTGGTCGAGGTGTGGCCCAGCGCCGGCTGGTGGACCGAGATTCTCGCGCCGCTGCTCAAGGATCAGGGCAAGTACTACGCGGCCTGGTTCGCCACCGAATGGCCGCAGACCCCGGATTTCCTGAAGGAGCGCGAGAAGGGCTTCGACGCCATGCTCGCCGCGCGCCCCGATCTCTACGGCAAGGTGATCAAGACCAAGCTGCTGGCACCCGACTGGGTGGCGATCGCACCCAAGGGCTCGGCCGATATGGTGCTCACCTTCCGCAACGTGCACAACTGGGCCAAGGCCGGCAACGCGGACGCCATGTTCACTGCTTTCTACGATGCGCTCAAACCGGGTGGCATCCTGGGCGTCAAGGACCATCGCGCCAAGCCGGGCGCGTCCTTCCAGCAGCAGATCGACAGCGGTTACATGACCGAGGAGTACGTGATCTCGGCGGCCGAGAAGGCCGGCTTCAAGTTCGTCGGCGGCTCGGAGGTCAATGCCAACCCGAAGGACACCAAGGACTACGAGAAGGGCGTGTGGACCCTGCCGCCCACGTTACGCCTAGGCGAACAGGACCGCGCGAAGTACCTCGCGATCGGCGAGAGCGACCGCATGACGTTGAAGTTCGTGAAGCCGAACTGAACTCTGCGAAGAGCGTCGGTGCAAGCGGCGAGGTGTTGGCCGAATCATTCGCCGCGGTTCTTTGTGGACGAGTCGGGTTTGCTGCTCGGGGTGCGCTCGCTGGCGCATCTCACGGCAGACTACCGCATCATTCTGACGAAATCTCTCGGCCCCTGGAGCCGGACTCGCCGGGTCCCGCGGGCTCGCTCGCTCGGGATTCGCGTTGCGATGGTCACAAGCGCAGACGCTGACTCGATCGCTGCATACCGGATGAGCTTCCTGGATGCTCAGAGGAACGACTCGGGCCTTTGGATCGAACTGGCCCCGCGCAGCGAGCTCATGAAGCCGGGCGGTAAGTGGGTGGTGCTCGACTACTTCCGCCTGCACGAGTCCACGCGCAACCGCTCGGGGCACCTGCTGGAGCGCTTCGAGTCCACCGTGCAGCGCGCCGGCTACACCATCGCCGACCGCGTGGACATCACCGAGCACGTCGTCCCGACTCTTGCGTTCGCGCACCTGCTCGCCGCGCGGATCGCGCTGCCCGGGGCGCAGTTCGCCGCGGTGCGCTACTTCGCCAAGCATCCGGTGCTCGCCTACCTCGCCGCGGACCATGTCTCCAGCGCACTGCAGAAGGTGAAGCTGGACGGCGTGGACCCGGCCGTGTTCCGCCGGGACAAGCGCTACATGTTGTTCGAGCTGACCAGGGCCTGACCTGGACTAGAACAGGCCCACGACCCGCCCGTCGTCGGTGAGGTCGATCCGCTCCGCGGACGGCACCTTCGGCAGCCCCGGCATGGTCATGATGTCGCCGCCGATCATGACCACGAACTCGGCGCCGGTCTCGCTTTGGCCGCAGCGCGACGGGGCGGACGCTTTGCGAAGGTCGGGCTCAAGGGATGAGATCGTGGGCGCTCGGGTGCTGCGCTGGTTCGCCCGCGACGGCCATCTCGACCACGCCCATGCGTACGACATGGCACGCTGGGACCACGGCGGGGGCTCTCGCTGGATGCCCGGGTGCGCGTCGACGGCCACGACCGAGCCGGGCTAGAGCGGCTGCTGCGCGCGTGCGCGCTTCGCGCTGGGGCGCCAGGCGCACTAACTGTCAATACATATGTATTGACAAATATCTGAGAACGAGGCTATGCTCGCCCTATGTCTGCAACGGCGAAGTCCTCCCAGCTCCAGATTCGCGTCTCACCAGCCGAGAAAGCTGCCATCCAGCGCGCTGCCCGGCGCGCCGGGCTGGATATGTCTGCCTACGTCCTCGGCCGGGTGCTGCCGCCCCCGGCGCGCCGCTTTCAGGATCTCACCGAGGCCTGCCGGGATCCCCAGCGCGCGCGTTTCGCGCTGGGAGAGCTGAGCTCCTGGCTGGCTACTCTCAGTGCCGGCGAGCTGCAGGAAGCGGTGTTGTCGCCGCCGGCCGGCCTCACGCTCCATCTCGCCAACTACATCGCGGCGATGGTGGAGTACGGGTGCTGGCGAAGCGGTGTCGTGCCACCTGCATGGACTCTCGCGATTGCGCCGCCGGCCGAACCGGTGTTTGGCTCGACGCTCGCGAGCCTGCGCCTGTACCTGCTGACCCATTCGCCGCCGCCCTTCCGCCGGCGCAACATCTTCATCGATGCGAGCGTTGGCTCCAGCGTATGACCCCGGAGCAAGATGGCTGCGCTCACTGACAAGGACATCCGCCGGCTCTTCGCACTGTTGAACGAGGAACTGCGCCAGACGGGCACGGAAGGTGAACTGTTCCTGGTGGGCGGGGCGGTGATGTGTCTGGCCTATGCCGCCCGCCCTTCCACGCAGGACGTGGATGGCGTGTTTCGCCCCGCCCGGCAGGTTCGGGAAGGCGCGGCGCGCGTGGCCGTGCGAGCGGGCATTCAAGCCGACTGGCTCAACGACGGCGTGAAAGGATTCCTGAGCGAGCACGGCGAGTACGCGCCCTTCCTCGAGCTGGACCATTTACGGGTCATGGTGGCACAGCCGGAGTACCTGCTGGCCATGAAATGCCTGGCCCTTCGAATCGGTGCGGAATTCCACGACGAGGACGACATCCGCTACCTGCTCCGACATCTCGACATCGGCAGCTACGAGCAAGCGATTTCAGTCATCACCCGCTTCTATCCGCTGGAGCGCTTCCCGCAGAAAACGCTGTCCGCACTGGGGGAATTGCTACCAGGCTAGCCACTCTTCCCCGCCGCATGCTTTCATGGGACGCACTCGGGCGTGGTCGAGCAGGAGTTAGCAGCCGTTGGAATGGGTGGACCCATTTGGACCATTCGCACTCACGACACAGCCGATCTCCGGCTGGGCGTCGTTGGCCGGGTTCTACTGGCTCTGGTCCGGCTTTTTCGCGTTCTTCGTCATGCTGGGCCTACTCTTCTCCTTGTTATCGAGAGGATTGGATCATCACCGAGCAGGACATCGTTCTGACGAAATCTCTCGGCCCCTGGAGCCGGACTCGCCGGGTCCCGCGGGCGCGCTCGCTCGGGATTCGCGTTGCGATGGTCACCAGCGCAGGCGACGACCCGATCGCTGCATACCGGATGAGCTTCCTGGATGCTCAGAGGAACGACTCGGGCCTTTGGATCGAACTGGCCCCGCGCAGCGTGGATCGGTTTCTCGGCGCATTGCGCCGAGGGCTGCCGCTGGACATCGATGATTCGAGGAGCGGCCGAAGAACGATATGAGCCAACGAGGCTATGCGGTCTGGCAAAACTGAGCCTTGCCGCAGGCGATCGGCCGTCTGCTCCGACGGACCACATCAGTAGCTTGGGGGCCGGGCGGCGTGGGAGGAAGCAACCGCCCAGCCTGCTCCTGTTGCGCTATTGCAGCTCGATCGATCCCGTCACCTCGCACACCATGCTGCTCATCGGCGCGGCGGAGTTGAGGTCGGTACACTTTGCGCGTCCCGCCCCCGGTCGCGCCTTTCCATTTGCCTTCGCCGTGGAAGACCTCGAAACGTCAGTCTCCAGCTTGGAATTGTTCCACCACCTGCCTACCCAGCGGGTGCCGTCGCGGTGTGTATGCATGCAGTAGCCGTTCGCGTCGAACGTGCCGTCCTTGCGCGCGTCCACTACGCCGCTGCATAGCAGCCGGCCGAGGTGGAACGGCGCCGAGGGATCCTTCGCCTGCATGATGCCCTCCCACTTGCCGAAGATCAGCGCATGCCCGTCCTCCATTGCAACGACCTGGGTTTCCCCGGTGAAATAGTCTGTCCCGTCCCGGGAGATGCGCTCTCCCGCGGATACGTGCACGGACACGACACAGGCGGTTGCTGCGATGACAAGGCTTGCGGCGTTCTTTTTCATCCTGCCCTCCTCCTTCATTGGATCAGTCAATCCGAGCGTTCCTCGGCGGATCGCCGGCGCGTTCGACTCGCGGGCACCACGGCGGTTGCGCGCCGCCCGCTTCGCCCGGCTGGAGGGAGGGTCGTGAGCAGAATCCGCCTCAGCTCGTTGAATCCCGAAAAGGACCGCGTCGTCCCGCCTGGAATCAACTCGACCACTCCGACGATGCGGAGCGCGGGCCCTTTTCCGGGATAGATGCGCACGACGAACGTCTTGGCGTCCCCCACCGGCAACCCTCCTTCTTGCCCGCGATCGATTATGCGGACAGGACGGTCACGGATGCGTCACGGATTGGAAACTTGCCGGATCTCAGCGGGACTGGAGCGCCTGGTGCAGGGCTTCGCTGGCCGGCGAGGGCGGTACGCCGAGCGTAATCGACAGAAGCTGACGCATGCGCCGAAAAACGTTCAGGCCGTCGGTGCTCCGCCCCGTCTGCAGGTGGCAGCGCATGAGCCCCTGGTAGAACGACTCCGCCAGGTTGTCGATGTCCAGACCGCGCTGGTAGCAGGACGCTGCCTCCTCCCACCGGCCGGCTTCTTCCAGCTTGCCCCCCGCCGTCGCGACGAACTGAGTCAGGCGAGCGGACAGCTTCTCGCGCATGGAGATTGCCCAGGACGCATCCTCGTCGGCGGCTAGAAATGGCCCGGACGACAAGCTGGCGACCCGCTGCATTACCGAAGCGAGCGTCGGTTCATCCACCTGTCGCGCGTCGTCGATGCTCTCTGCAATCAGCCGTTGCAGTTCGAACGCGTCCACCCAACAGAGGTCGCGATCGAGGCTGATAGCGCCGCCCTCCAGATTGAGGGCGTCGCGAACGCCTAGCAAGCCGCGCAATCGATGCAGCGCCATGGCCAGGGCACGGCGGGCCGCATCGCCGTCCTCGTCGGGCCATAGGGCGTCCAGCAGCTTGTGCTCGGCGACCGGGCCGCCGCCGAAGGCGATGAGCGCCTTCAGCAGCGTGATTGGCCGGCGCGGCGTCTTACGCGAGAAGGACAGCGGCTGGCCGCCAACGCGCACCTCGAAGCGGCCGAGCGTATAGATCTTCACTGACCACGGCCAATTCTCGTCGGCCACTCCGCCGGAACGCAGCCGGAACCGCTCGACCGCCCGCCGCAGATAGGCATTGTCCAGCCCGGCCCGGAATGCCTCGGCCAGTAGCAGCCGATGCGGACGAAAGGATGTCCGGTAGAGAAAGATGTAGCCCTTGTCGGCGGCCAAGGCGAGCGCGTCGCGCAGCAGCGCATGGCACGCGTGAGAATGGCCGTGTCGAAAAGCCAGATAGGCCTCGGCCAGCAACAGCTCGACCTCGACGACCTCCACGAAGGTGGCCGCGATGAACTCGCGCAATTCGCGGATCTCCGCCATCGCTTCGTCATCCTGCTCCGCCTCCAGGAGAGCATAGATGGTCGGGATCGCATGCCAGACCCGAGGCCATACGACGCCCTGCGTCTTGGCGATGGCGGTCGCGCGTCGGCCGCACTCGAGCGCTTCGCGCACTTGTTCTTGCGCGAGGGCGGCCATACAGCGGATGCCGAGCAGGATCCCCATGTGAAACGGACGCTCGATCGTCGAGCTGCGCTCGAGCCTGGCCGCGTACTGCTCGGCGTCGTGCGCTCTGCCGGCCAGCACCGCAATGTGCCCGCCCCACCAGCACAGCATCGCCTCGCCTGCGCGCAGGCCCTCCTCTTCCGACAGCACCTCGGCCCTGTGAAAAGTCTCCACCGCCAGTTCGTAGTCGGCCGCGCGCGCGAAGTGGCAGGCCACGCGCAACAGCCACATCAGCCGCGTGACGGCTGAGATGGTGACGCGGTCGGCGATGGGGCCGACGCGGTCGACGGTCCATTGCCCGAGCGGCAAGTCGCCGCCTGGTAGGGACTGACCCACCAGCACGCTGCCAGCCAGTACCTTTGCTTCATCCACCAGGTCCGACTCGATCAGCACCTTCATGCGCTCCTGAGCCCAGCCGAACATCGGGTTTCGCGGCTGCCGGAACGACATCGCAACCATCACGATGCTCACCGCTCTCAGTTCCGTCTCTCCATCCGGAAACGCCGGGTTCGATGCGAGCAGCACGAGAGCGCGATCGATCCAGCGGTCCAGATGCTCGTGGCCGGTCGACTCGACCCAGTGCGTCTCCATGATGCTGGCAACGCACAGGATCTGCCCGAGGCGATCGGCGCGCGCCTCGAATTGCTTCAACACATGCAGAAGACCGTCGCGAGCCTGGGCCGGCGCCAGGGCAAACCGAGAGCGGGCAAGCCAGTAGGCCAACCACGGTTCGCGCACGGCATCGCCCGGGACGCGCGCCACCCAGTCTTGCAGCGTCTTCCAGCGGCCCTGCGCCAGCCATGCTGGCGCGCTGCTCACGAGCAGGCGAATTGCTTCGCTCCAGGCTGCGCTCTCGCAGTACAGGTCGAGGGCAGACTCGACGTCCCCAGCTTCTTCCAGCAGCCTGGTACTTCCATCTTGCGCGCGGCCAGTGCTCCGGCATCCAGCAGCTTCGGCGCTTCCGCTTGGAGGAAGGTGCGGAACAGCGCGTGGTAAAGATAGCTCGGCGGCTCGCCCGGGCGTCGGTGTACGAACAGGTGCCGTCGATACAGATCCTCGAGAATTGCCTGCGCATCGGGATTGCCGCTAAGCGCTTCTGCTGCCGCCACGCTCACATTGGGCAACCAGGCCGTAGTCACCAGGAACATGCGCACGGCATCGCTCACCTGCGCGAGGATCTGCGTGGCGAAATAGTCGAACACCGGTTGACGTGCGCCGGGGCCGCTCTCTGTCGGCATATCCATGGCGCGGCCGCGCTCCAGCATCAGAATGAAACCCGCTGCCCATCCGTCGGTGAGGGCATGCAGCTCACGCACGAGCTCGGGATCGCGTCGCCCCCTCCCAGCGGCAATGGCTTGGGCCTCGGTGCTGCTCAACTTCAACGCGTCCCATTCGACGAAGGCTACGTTTTGGTTGGCGATCAGCCGCACGTAGCATTCCGGCGGATCGCGGCGGCTCACCACCATCAAGGTCGCCGTTTCCGGCACCTCCGCAACCGCGTCGGCCACCAATTGATGGAACAGGGAGTCGGGCTTGACCTCCTGGTAGTTGTCCAGGACCAGCACGCCGTGCGAGGGCAGGCGCTCGAACAAGTGACGGAAAAACCTTCGAGCGAACCCCGCTACATCCGAAAGGTACTCCGGCGTAAGAGCCGGAAGCGGCCGGTCGCCGCGCCCGTTGAATGGAGCGACCGCCTGGCCGAGATAGTAGAAGAACGTCGACGGGTCCGTGTCGCCCGGATCGACTTGGTACCAGTTGCCCGTGACGCCGCGCGCGTCAGCCACGATACCGATGTAGTCTTGCCCGCACCGGGCGGTCCGACTACGCAGATGGCGGAGCTGCGGGCGCGTTCCTGATCGAGCTGATCGAACAGCCGGTCGCGAGCCACCGCGCCGTGCAGGCGAGGGCGCGTGAGCTTGGCGAGTTGAGGGCGCGTCCTGGGCATCCGCCCCTCCCGGCAGGTGCGATGACGAGAGGATTGTACTCCCAGGCCGCTGAGCAAACCGGATCGGAGCAACTGGGCCGAGAACAAAGGCGCCGGACCGGTCGTGGTGCTCGCGGTGGACGTGTTCAAGCCCTGAGGCGAAGGAGAGCGCCCCGGCGGGGGCGCTGCATCCGTATCACTTCATCAGATGCTGCGTGAACCATTTCAGCGCCGGCGTCGACGCGTTCTCGAAGCCCGCGACGTAGGCATCGAAGTGGCCGCCGGGAATGATGACGAGCTGCTTCGGGTCGCGTGCGCGGCCGAAGGCTTCGATGGCCAGATCGGTCGGGGTCAGAGTGTCGTTTTCCGCGACGATCAGCATGAAGGGCGTGGGCGAGATCAGGTGAATGTTGGCCGCCGGGTTGTACTCCAGCGCCAGCTCCAGTGAGCGCACGGTCTGCTGGTTTTTCCAGTTGGGCGCCCGGGTCTGGCCGGTCTTGACGAACCAGTCGTAGGACTCTTGCGTCGGCAGCGCGGAGGGCTTGCCCTGCTCTGCAACCACCGGCAGGTAGTTGATCTTGCCCGTGGTGTACTGCTCCATGCGGTCGGACGCGAGCCAAGCCTGAGTGGCGGGGAAGAAGTCCGCCCGCACCAGGCGGCGGAAGTTGTCCATGGCGTTGGTGAGCGGCACCTGGGAGACGGCGCACTTCACGCGCCGGTCGAAGGCGGCTAGATGAATAACGTGCGCGCCGCTGTAGGACGATCCCCAGATGCCGATGCGGTTGGCGTCCACCATGGGCTGCAGCATCGCCCAGGTGATAGCGTTCTTGTAGTCCTCGTGCTGCATGTGGGGGTCGATATGGCTGCGCGGCTCGCCCTCGCTGTCGCCGAAGTTGCGGTAGTCGAACACCACCACCACGAAACCGCCGTTGGCGAACTTGGCCGCGAAGTCGTCCAGGTACATCTCCTTGACCGCGCTCCAGCCGTGCGCCATGACGATGGTCGGACGCTTCTCGCCCTGCTTCAGGCCGCTGGGCGTGTACAGCCAGCCGCCGAGGTTCAGGCCGGCGCTCTTGAAAGTGACGTTCTGGCGCGTGAAATTGTCGGCCGCCGCGGCGGACAGCGCGAGCGCCAGGCCGGCGAGCACTGTGAGCAGCCCGCACCAGCGTTTGATGGATCGCATGGAACTCCTCCTGTTGTGGGTTATGACTTGCGCATCACAGGCTCGGTATAGCCGGGTTTGCTGGTGCCGTCAACCAGCAAGATGCCCCCGCTCCCTCGAAGGCAGACGCGTTAGGGAACTACCATCCCCGCCCCCGATCGGGTCGAGGGCAGGCTCCGGCGGGGATCAAGAAGGCTTAAGGAGCGAAGCAGCCGTGCCCGCCTCGCTGCATGGGCACGCCGGTGCGGCTCGGTCCGGGAGATGCTACTGTGGGGGACCGCCCGCAATCTCGACTGTAGAGGAGTTTGCTCAGATGAATACGCCACCCATTCAGAAGCTCACGCTCGAGAGTGTCCATGTGCGCGGCGTGGTGGTGCCGTTGCGCAGGCCGATCGTGGCGAAGGTCGGCGAGTATACGCAGTGGCCGTTCATACTGATCGACGTCAAGACCAAGGAAGGCGTGATCGGCAGAAGCTACCTCGAGCCTTACCTGCAGAAGTCCGTGAAGTACATCGCGCAGGCGATCGCCGACCTGGCGGAGACGTTCAAGGGCAAGCCGCTCGCTCCGCTCGACGCGTATCGCGACGGCATGCAGGCGTTGCACCTGATCGGGCGGGAAGGCGTGACTCTGATCGCGATCGCGGGTCTCGACATGGCGATCTGGGATGCGCTCGCTAGAGCCGCCGGGATGCCGCTGGCGGTGCTGCTCGGCGGGACGACAGGCAAGGTGCGCGCGTACAACACCAACGGATTGTGGCTGATCCCGCTGGATCGCATCGAACGCGAAGCCGCGGAGCTGGTCGCGCAGGGCGGCTTCAAGGCGATCAAACTGCGCCTGGGACGTCACAAGCTCCAGGACGATCTGGCCGCCATCGCCGCGGTCCGGCGCGCGGTCGGCGACGACGTCCAAGTCATGTGCGACTTCAATCAGGGGTTGGGCTTCGGCGAAGCGCTGCAGCGGCTGCATGCGCTCGACGACCAGGGCCTGAGCTGGTTCGAAGAGCCGATCGTCTACGACAACCTGGAAGGCTGCGCACAGATTGCGCGCGAAATGAAGACGCCGGTCCAGATCGGTGAGAACATCTACGGCCCGCGCGAGTTCTACAAGGCGGTGAGTGCACGCGCGGCGGACCTGTATATGCCGGACCTCATGCGCATCGGCGGGGTGACGGGCTGGATGCGTTCCGCCGCGATCGCCGGCGCGGCGGGTGTCCCGCTCTCGAATCATCTGTACGCGATGGTTTCCGCGCATCTGCTGCGCGTCAGCGAGACGGCCGACTGGCTGGAGTGGAGCGATTGGGCGGAGCCCATTCTGGCCAATCCATTGCCGGTGAAGGACGGCTATGTGACGGTGCCCGATAGCGCGGGCAGCGGTCTGGAATGGAACGAAGACGCGGTGAAGCGTCTGGCGATGTAGACGCGACCGTGCTCGCTCTGGGGATGGCGGCCGCACGACGTGAGCAGCAGCGCGTCGGGTCGCCCCGTCAGTGAGCCAAAGGAGGCACCATGGCAGCAGACCAATCCAACGATCCCGCGAAGATCCTCTCCGCCATGCTGGCGGCCGGCCAGGAGATGATGCGCAAGTTTGGCGCGCCGCAATCTTCCTCGGGAGCGCCTGGTTCAGGCGAGGCGCCGCCGGATCTCCAGGCGGCGGCGAAGCAGGTGACCGACATGCGGCAACAGATGTTGAAGCAGGCGGCCGATCTGTGGTCCGGACTGCTCGGTGTTGCGAGCCAGGCTGATGCCCAAGGCGCGGGAGCCAAGAGCGAGGACAGGCGTTTCGCCGGCGAGCCATGGCGCACAGACCCGCGCTTCGACGCGATCCGCGACGCTTACCTGGCATACGCCGCTTTTCTGCAGCGGTCGGCGGACTCGGCACCCGTGGACGACAAGACCAAGGGGCAGTTGCGGTTCGCGGCGAACCAGTTCGCCGATGCCATCAGCCCGTCCAACTTCTTCCTGACCAACCCGGAAGCGATGCAGCTGGCGCAGGAAACCGATGGCCAGAGCGTGATCGAGGGAATGCGCCTGTTCTACGATGACGTCGCCAAGGGACGCATCTCCATGACCGACGAGAGCGCGTTCGAAGTCGGCAGAAACCTGGCGGTGACGCCGGGACAGGTGATCTTCGAGAACGAGCTGATCCAGCTCATCCAGTACACGCCGACTACAGAGGAAGTTTACCAACGGCCGCTCGTCGTCATCCCGGCCTGCATCAACAAGTTCTACATCCTCGATCTCCAGCCGGAAAACTCCTTCGTCGCGAATGCGGTGGCGGAGGGACACACGGTGTTCCTGGTGTCCTGGCGCAACATCACCCCCGAGCTCGGGACGCTCACCTGGGACGACTACCTCGAGAAGGGCGTGATGAAAGCGATCGACGTCGCGCTCGAGGTTACCGGCGCCGACCGTGCCAACACGCTCGGATTCTGCGTCGGCGGCACGATTCTGACTTCCGCGCTGGGAGTGCTGGCGGCGAAGGCAGAGCAGAAGGCATCCAGCTTGACCCTGCTCACCACCATGCTGGATTTCTCCGACACCCGGCGATATCGGGCTCCTCGTCAGCGAACAGAGCGTGGCGGCGCGCGAAGCGATGATCGGCGGGGGCGGGGTGTTCGAGGGGAAGGAGCTGGCGTTCACGTTTTCGTCGCTGCGCGCGAACGATCTGATCTGGCAGTACGTCGTCAACGGCTACCTCAAGGGCAAGGCGCCTCCCGCGTTCGACCTGCTTTACTGGAATTCGGACAGCACGAACCTGCCCGGTCCGATGATGTGCTGGTACACGCGCAACTACTATCTCCAGAACAGCCTGTGCGTGCCGGGCAAGACGGTGCAGTGCGGAATGCCGGTGGACCTCGGCGAGATCGATGTGCCCGCGTACGTATATGCCTCACGCGAGGACCATATCGTGCCGTGGAAGAGCGCTTACCTGTCGCGGACTCTGCTGGGGGGCGATACGACGTTCGTGCTCGGGGCGAGCGGTCACATTGCCGGAGTGATCAATCCGCCGAAGAAGAAGAAACGCAACTACTGGACCGGCGGGGCGGCGGGCCCGGACCCCGAGCAGTGGCTGGCGAGCGCCCGGAGCGTGCCGGGCAGCTGGTGGCCGGACTGGAGCAAATGGTTGCAGCAGTACTCCGGCTCGCTCGTCCCCAGGCCGGACGCGCCTGGGAACGCGCGCTACCGGCCGATCGAGCCGGCGCCTGGCCGGTATGTCAAGGCGAAGTGAGCGCGGTCGTGTCCCGGCCGACCGCCATGGCCGCCGCCCAGCTCTCCAACACGGAGGGTACTCGGCTGCGTCGAATTTCGGTCCCCCGTCAGGCCCCCACCGGGACGGGGCTCGCGGACGTACACACATTCGTCAACTTTCACGACAGTCTCACGCTGCGCTAGACGTCTGGTTCATGCCTCGGGGGCATACTGCCCTGGAGTGAGCTCAGCCCAACCGGAAAGACCGCCAAGATCATCACGTTTACCGGAAGTGGCGGTATTCAAATTTTTCGCTCGCTTCTCCGGCGGGGACGTCGGCACCTTCGACGCAAACATAACGGTGAGGGGGGTGGAAACAGAAACCAAAACACTTCCCCTGAGGACGACGGTATTTCCGATTCCCACACACTTGCGACGTCCGTTTCGAGCTTCACTTTCACTGCGTTGAAGGACCAGGCCTCCGCAGCGAGATCGTTTAGGGTAACGGCAACCAACCTTGCTACCGGAGTCGAGGCAACTGCGATAGCTTCTGCAGGGTACGAACTCGGGCTCACTAGCACTGGAGTATTCGCGCCCAGCCTGTCGTTGGTGCAGAATGGGGTCAACAGCATCAGCAGGGACGTCTTTGTGAGGCTGAGAGCGACCGCAGCAACTGGCATCGTCGCCGGAAGTATTCAGCATGCGGTGGAAGGGCTAACGAAGACGGTAGCATTGAGTACAACTGTCGCTGCACCAACGGTATCGGTGACCCCCGCCAATCTCGCTTGATTCAGTGCGCTACAGAATCCGCAGCGCTAGAACACAAAAGGCTTGCAGTGATGCAAGCCTTTTTTCATTTTCCGCGGTGCTATGCGTGAGCTATACCGCGCGGTCAACAACCCGGGCCTGGGCGCTTTAACCCGGTGGCGCCGGACCTCGACCACTGACCGCAATGGCCAGTTGCAGACGGTCAGCGTCTGCGCCGCGGACCTGCTTGCTCCAGTCGTTGGGGTTGTTCCGGACGGAGTAGTGGGCTAGGATGCTTGAAGTATGTCGAGCCGTGAGCGGGTGGAGGCCCCGCGGATTCAGGATCCCGCAACAATGCAGGGAGGTCCACATGCGTAGCCTCAGAGCTCTTTTGGTTGTGTTGATGTGCGGTTTCTCGTCCTGGGCATCGTCGCTGCACGCCGAAGTCCAAACTACGCTGCAGTTCTTCGGTGCACTGGAGCCGGACGAGCCGTTTGTTTCCAGCGACGTTCGCATCGTGAGCGACAGCAAGACGCGCGACGACGCCACCGCGCGGGCCACCGCAGCGGCCGCCGCGGACATCGGCACGGGTGAACTGACAGCCAAGGCGACCGGACAACGGTTTGTCTCAGGCGAATCCGAGATCGCTGCCAGCGCACTCGCACGCGCTGTGGATACGCTCACCATCCAGGGGCCGGGCACCGACGCGATACCCGTCACCTTCGAGATGGCGGCGGAGGGAGATCTGATCGTACCGGGCAGCGCAACGGGAGCCTCCATCGCTTTCGCCTCAGTTCAAGGAGCGCTCGGAATCGTCGGGCAGAGCGAACGCGCTACGCTGCAGCGGCGCCGCACATACGATGCCGCCGGTGCCGTACTTACCGACTCGGTCTTTGGTGACGGCGATTTCGAGGACGAGCTCCCGGTTGCCGGAGATCACTTCGATTTGCTGCTCAGGTTCGACACCGAAATCGTACCGGGCACGCCGTTCGACTTCGAATCCGAGTTACGCGCTCTCGTGGGATCGCGAGGCGCACTCGGCTCAGATGCCATCTCCGATTTTGGTAATACGGCCAGATTCACGATCATCCTTCCGCCAGACTATTCCTTCACGTCTGCGTCAGGCGTGTTCCTCGCGGGTCCGATACCCGAACCGGAGACGTGGATGCTCCTCGCGCTAGGTTTGACTTGCCTCGCCGCAGTTACGGCGCGTCGCCGCCGAGCAATTCCATAGCGGGCTCCGCGCTGGCCGTCGCTGCTCTCCAGATGCGCATAGAGCATAGGCGCATAGGAAATTGAAACGCACCGTTTCACCAAGCGTGACTGTATCGCCGGGCTTGCTCAAACGGGTGTTCGATATCGATATCGAATGCTGCCCGCGGTTTGGGGGCCGCTTGTGGTTCGCACAGAGGTCGCGTTGCTGAGCGCAGCGCAAGCGTGCCGAGGTCTGGCTGCCGGGTTCGAATTGGGCCTGGGCTAAGTAGCCTGGCGGAGAGACGGGTCGTCGGGATGGACGCGCGCTGGGCTATTTCTTTTCGGTCGACGCTTGCGCGATTCTCACCTGAGCACCCTCGCGCACAACGTCCGACGGGTTGGTGATAACCAGTTCGCTGTCGGCGACACCCGAGATCACCTCGATCTGCTGGCCGAAGTCGCGGCCGAGCACGATCTTGCGCATGCTGACGGAGCCGTTGTGCACCGCCGCCACCTGGGGGCCGTCGGCGCGCACGATCAGGGTGTTGGCCGGCAGCACGATGGTCGGCTCGGGTTGGTTCAACTTGAAGCGGACCTGGGCGTACATGCCGGCCAGCAGCTCCCCCTTGTCGTTGGGCACCTGCACCTCGGTGAGCATGGTCTTGGACTGTGGGTCGAGCGCGCCGGCGCTGCGCAACACCTTGCCCGGATAGGCCTGGCCCGGATACTCGCGCAGCAGGACGTCGGCCGGCAGCCCGGCATGCACCAGGCGCGCGTGGGTCTGCGGCACGTGGACGTACAAGCGCAGGGTCTCGGTCTTGGACAGCTTGTACAGCCAGGTGTTGGGGTTGTCGCTTCCGGCCGAGATGAGTTGCCCGACGTCGACGTTGCGTGCAGTGATCGTGCCGCCGAACGGTGCGTGCACGCGCTGGAACGCCTGCAGCTCCTGCAGGCGCTGGACGTTGGCCTCGGCCGCGGCCAGGTCGGCCTTGCGCGCTTCCCACGCGCCGACTCTCTCGTCGACCGCCTGCTGTGACACCATCTTGTCTTTGAGCAGCGCTTGCCAGCGCTCGGCGCTGCTCAGCGCCAGTTGCAGGTTCGCCCTGGCCTGGCCCATGTTGGCCCCCGCCTGTTTCAGCTCACGGTCGATCTCGGGCGTCTCGATCTGCACCAGCAGTTGGCCGCTGCTGACTTTCTCTCCGATGTCCACCAGCCAGCGCCTGACGTAGCCGTTGGTGCGCGCGTAGATCGGCGTCTCCTGCAGCGGGAGCATGGTGCCGGGGAGCACCAGCTCGCCGCCGGCCTTGCCGCGCAGGGCCGGCACCACCTCTACAGTGGGGCGGCGGTCGCGGGCAACGTCGGCAATCGCTTTGCTCGAGCTCAGGCGCGGCAGCAGCCCCACACCGAACAGCGCAATCAGCACCAGCGCGACCGCAGCCACGGCCATCAGGGTGGCGCGCTTGCGCGCCGAGCCGCTCGCAGGCGGTGCGGCGAGCGCCTGGCGGATCTTGTCGGTGAAGTCTTCTTGCATGGGGTGTACCTCTATGGATGTAAATCGTTCACCCGGCTGCGGCGCCGCCCGCGACCAGCGCGGAGGGTTCGGGTGCGTGCCGGATGCGTTCGCGTACCAAGGTAAAGACCACCGGCACGAACAGCAGCGTGGAGATGGTGGCGAAGATCAGCCCGCCGATGACGGCGCGCCCCAACGGCGCGTTCTGCTCGCCGCCTTCACCCAGGCCCAGCGCCATCGGCACCATGCCGATGACCATCGCCGAAGCGGTCATCAGCACCGGGCGCAGCCGCGTGAAGCCGGCCGCCAGCGCGGCCTCGTGGGGGGTCTTGCCCGCGCGCAGCTGCTCGTTGGCGAAGGACACCAGCAGGATCGAGTTGGCCGTGGCCACCCCCAGGCACATGATCGCCCCCATCAGGCTCGGCACGCTGAAGGTGGTATGGGTCAGGAACAGCATCCACGCGATGCCGCACAGCGCGCCGGGCAGGGCGGTGATGATGACGAGGGGGTCGATCCAGGACTGGAAGTTCACCACCATGAGGAAGTACACCAGCACGGCGGCGAAGATCATTCCGTAGCCCATCCGGACAAATGCGGTGTTCATGCTGTCCACCTGACCGCGCACGGTCAGCTTGGTGCCGGGCGGCAGCTTGGGCTCCAGGGGCTTGCCGTCCGGGCCTTTGGCCTGCGGCACCGTGCATAACCACGAGGTGAGCTTGCCCGGCTGCTCGGGGCAGATTGCCCGCTTCCACAGCGGCAATTTGGGCGGGAGGTACTCCGCAACGACGCGCTCCAGACGGTCGGACACACTGCCCAGGTCGCTGCCCTGGACGTTAGCGAAGATGTCGAACACCGGCTGCACGTCGTAGTGGCTGATCACGGCCGGCACCTCGCGCCGCTCGACGCTCGCCACGTTGGACATCAGCTGCATGCTCACCGGACCGCGGCCGGGGAGCTGGGTGCTCATGACGTCGTCGATGGAGGTCAACAGGTGCTGCGGCGTCTGCACGGCGATGGGATAGTTGACGCCGGTCTTGGGGTCGGGCCACAGGTTGTAACTCACCACCGAGCTGGAAGACAGCGCGATCAACAAATTGTTGGCCACGTCGCGCTGGGTCAAGCCCAGCTCGGCAGCGCGCGTGCGGTCCACGTTCACCTGCAGCGCCGGGGCGTTCATGATCTGGTGCAGGTGCACGTCCGCCGTGCCCGCCACGCCCCTGACCTTCTGCTCGATCTCGCGCGCGATGGCGTGGATCTTGGGGTTGTAGCCGGCGATCTGGATATCCACCGGCGCGGGCAGGCCGAAGTTCAGGATCTGGTTGACGATGTCGGCCGGCTGGAAGAAGAACGACAGCTGGGGGAAGCGCTTGGGCAGCTCTTCGCGCAGGAGCGCCACGTACTCCTGCGTGGAGCGCGTGCGGCTGTGCCTGAGCGCGATCAAGATTTCGCCGTCGGCCGCGCTGATGGTGGGTGTGTCGGTGAAGGCCATGTTCACCGGCTGCGGCAGCCCGAAGTTGTCCATCACGGTGCCCAGCTCGCCGGCCGGGATAATCTCGCGGATGGCGTTCTCCACCCGCGTGAAGATCTGCTCGGTCTCCTCCAGGCGGGTGCCGGCCGGGGCGGTCACGTGCATGCGCATCTGCCCGGCGTCCACCAGCGGGAAGAAGTCGCGCCCGACGAAGGGCAGCAGGGCGAGACTCGCCACGCCCACCAGCCCGAACACGACGAACACCGCCATGCGGTTGTACAGACCCCAGTCGAGCGTGCGGATGTAGCGCGTGCGCAGGGCCTCGTAGCCGTGCTCGAAGCCGTAGTGGATACGGGTGAAGAGGCCATGGCCCGAGCCCGCCCGCCCCCGCGCGAGCTGCGCCTGTCCGCTGGCGCCATGTCTCTCATGCGGCAGCAGATACTTGGGCACCTCATGCGGCAGCAGATACTTGGCCAGCATCGGGACCAGCGTGCGCGACAGGACGTAGGAAGCCAGCATGGCGTAGACCACGGCCAGCGCGAGCGGCGTGAACAGGTACTTGGCCGGTCCGGTGAGGAACACCACGGAGACGAACACGATGCAGATCGCGAGCGTCGACACGAACGCAGGCACGGCGATCTGCTGGGCGCCGTCGACGATCGCCTGCTCCAGCGGCTTGCCCATCTGGATGTGGCGGTGGATGTTCTCGATCGCGACCGTGGCGTCGTCCACCAGGATGCCTACCGCCAGGGCCAGACCGCCCAGGGTCATGATGTTGAGCGTCTCGCCGGTCAGGCTGAGGATGCACAGCGAGGTGAGGATGGACAGCGGGATCGACACCGTCACGATCAGCGTGCTGCGCCAGCTGCCCAGGAACAGCAGGATCATGGTAGCGGTGAGCAGTGCAGCGATCGCGCCCTCCAGCACCACGCCGTCCACCGCCGCGCGCACGAACACCGACTGGTCGAACAGCTCGGTCATCTCGATATCGGGATAAGTGTCGCGCAGCGCCGGCAGCGCATCCTTGATCCCCTGCACCACGTCCAGCGTGGAGGCGCCCCCGGTCTTGAGCACGGTGAGCAGCGCAGCGCGCCGGCCTTCGCTGCGCACGATGTTGCTCTGCACGCCGAAACCGTCGCGCACGTTGGCCACGTCGCGCACGTAGACGGTGGAGCCGTTGACGGCCTTGATCGGCACGTCGTTCAGCGCCCCGATGTCCTCGGGATTGCTGTTCAGGCCGACGATGTAGTCGGTGTTGCCGATCTTGGCGTTGCCCGTGGGCAGGCTCAAGTTGGCGGCGGCCAGCGCCTGGGTCACGTCCATCGGCGTGATGCCCTTGGCCATCAGCGCCTGCGGGTCGAGGTCCACCATGATCTGGCGCGGCTTGCCGCCGTAGGGCAGAGGCAGGCGCGAGCCACGCACCGGCGCGATGGCCTGGCGCACGCGGTAGATGCCGAAGTCGTACAGCTGCGCTTCGGACAGCTTGCTGCTGGCAAGCAGCAGTTGCAGGATCGGCACGCTGGAGGCGTCGTATTGCACGATCAGGGGCGGGATCGTGCCGGGTGGCATGCGGCGCAGGATGGTCTGCGACAGCGCGGTGGCCTGCGCCATGGCATTGCCGATGTCAACGCTCGGCTGAAAGAAGATCTTGACGATAGCGGCGCCGTTGACCGTCTGCGACTCGATGGCCCGCACGTCGTTCACGCCGGAGGAGACCGTGTACTCGCTGAAGGTGGTGATGTACTTCTCGAACTGGGCCGCCGGCAGCCCGTTGTACTGCCAGATGATGCTCACCACCGGGATATCGATCTTGGGGAAGATGTCGGTGGGGGTGTTGCGGATGGCCACGACCCCGAGGATCAGGATCAGCAGCGCCATCACGACGAAGGTATAGGGCCGGCGCAGCGCCAGCGTTACCAACCACATGTCCTAGCCTCCTCTTCGCTCGATGGGCGGTCGGGCGTCACCTGGCTTGAGCCCTCGCGTGGGCCCGATCGGGCGTACCGCGCTGGAGCGGGGTTTGATACAGGAGCCGACCGGTCGTCGGAGGGGTCAATTGCCCAGGGGTCACGCCGAGCACGCGCTTGAAGTGACGTGTCAGATGGCTCTGGTCGCTGAAACCGGCAGCGGCCGCCACCTCGGCCAGCGAGCGCTTCTCTGCGCCGATGGAAAGCAGGGAATGAGCGCTTTGCACGCGCACCTGAATCAGATACCTGTGCGGGGGCGTGCCCATGCTCTGTTTGAACAGGCGCGCGAGATGATAGGGACTGAGGTTGGCTGCCTGCGGCGATGTCTCGCAGGCCGATAGCGTGCGCGTGATGCTCGTGGATGTAGCGCACCGCGCGCTGCACAGGCTCAGGCACGCCCGGCCCCGGCTCGATCTCGAGCGCGCGCCGGGCTGCCGTGCGGCCCGCCGCGCGTCCATCTGCCGTAGTGACGCAGCAGATGCACAGCCAGGATGTTGGCCAGGGACTCGACGTACAAGGCTGCGGTCCGGACTGGCGCCGCCCCGCCTCGCGCGCCAGCGTGCCCAGCAACGTAGCAATGCCGAAGTCGTGGTTGCGCTCGGCGGGCAGCAGCTCGAAGTCACCCGGATCCGCGCCGTAGATGCGGCAGGCCACGTGATTCAGGTAGGCCGGGTCGAGCGCGAGCACCGAATAGCTCAGCGGCGTACGCCAGCTCCAGCGGATCGGCAGCCCGGCCGGATAGACCGCCACGGAGCCGAGAGTCAGCTCACGCCTGATCGACTCACCGCCGCGCTCCAGGTCGACATGGCCGCGCCCCAGGCTGACGAATACGAGATGCTGCTCCGCGCCGGTGGGCAGGGACTTGCTGGCCGGCGCGACGTCGTGCCGCTCCAGCTTCAGAACCGGCCAGGCGCGGGTGCGGCCGCATGCCGGGATCCGGTAGCTCGCGACAGCGGTCGAGGCGCGTGCGCTGGCTCGATGGCGATGGGCAGGGTAGGTGTGTGCATTTTTGATTCCGATCCTTTTCCAGGCGTCGAGAGATTTGCGACCGATCGAGAGGCAGCGCATGCAGCTATCTCCTATCGAGGTCACGCTAGGTGCAAGATGAGCCGAAACTGTCGCAAAACCTTGTCCAAGGAGCGGCCGTTTGTCGCAGACTGTCGCCGCGCGGCCCGCTGACAAACTTTGATACAATTCTTCCGGCGCCCCCCTTTTTTCGGTGTGCTATAAGGTTGCCGAGCGCAGACCCGCATGGAATCAACGCCGCACGTCGCCATCGTCGACGACCACAAGGACATCCGCGAGCTGGTCGGCCGCTACCTCGCGCAGCATGGCTTTCGCGTCAGCGCGGCCGAGAACGGCACCGCGCTGCACCGTCTGCTCGAGCGCAGCGCGCCGGATCTGGTGGTGCTCGACATCATGATGCCGGGTCAGGATGGCCTGTCGATATGCCAGCAACTGCGCGCGACCACCGACCTGCCCATCATCCTGCTCACCGCGCTGGCCGAGGACACGGAGCGCATCATCGGTCTGGAGATGGGCGCGGACGACTATCTGACCAAGCCGTTCAACCCACGCGAGCTGCTGGCGCGCGTGAAGGCCGTCCTGCGGCGGGCGCACAGTCTGCCGCCACGGCGCGGCGGCGCGCGCGCGAAGTTGGTCCAATTCGATCGCTGGACGCTGGACATGAGCCGGCGCGAACTGCTCGGCGAGGACGCCGTGGCCGTGCCGCTCAGCACCGCCGAGTTTCGGCTGCTGTGCGCCTTTCTGGACCACCCGGCAATGGTGCTGAGCCGCGACCAGCTGCTCGATCTCACCGCGGGCCGGGCCGCCGAAGTGTTCGATCGCAGCATCGACAATCAGGTGAGCCGGCTGCGCAGGAAAATCGAGGTCGATCCGAAGAATCCCGAGCTCATCAAGACCCATTGGGGCGGTGGCTACAGCTTCGAGGCGCGCGCATGCTCAAGTTGATCCGGCGCTTGTCCTGCATGAATCTCGCCACGCAGATGGTGTGTGTGCTGCTGCTCGCGCTGGTGCTGTCGCAAGCGATCGCACTGCTCATCCATCGCGACGAGCGTGCGCAGGCGCTGCGCGCAGTCATGAAGGAGGACTTTCTCGCACGGACTGCTTCGGTGGTGAGGCTGCTCGAATCCACGCCCGCGTCATTGCACGACGAGATCCTGCGGGCGGGCAGCTCGACGCTCGCCCGTTACTGGCTTGCCGCGCGAGCAGAGCGATGCGATGGCGTGGCAGCAGGCGGCGCGCGAGCGCCTGATGCTGCCGGCGCCGGCGCGGGTGCCCTCGGCCGCCGCGTCCCTTCGCGGCGAACGACACCCAGGGCACTACCGCCGACTTCTACCGGGTCATGGAGGCTCTGGTTGCTTCGCCCGAGGAGTCCTGGGAGAGGCTGGCTGCCGACGGTTGGTCGCTTGGACGGCCGGCCAGGCTGTTGCAGCTCGAGGACTGGAACGGCTTCGGTCTGGAAGTGCAGCTCGCCGACGGCGCCTGGCTCAACGCGGTCCAAGCCAAGCCCGCCTCCCTGGCGCCTTCACCGTACCAGTCCTATGTCGCGCTTGGCATTGCCGCGCTGACGCTTTCGCTCATCGCGGTGTTCACCGCCCGGCGCATCACGCGGCCGCTGCGCCATCTGGCGCTGGCTGCAGAGCGCGCTGGGGCGCGGCGAGGATGTTCCCGCGGTGCCGAACGAAGGGCCGATGGACATCCGCTGCACGGCGGCCGCATTCAACCGAATGCAGGAGCGACTGCGGCGTTTCGTCGAGGATCGCACCCGCATGCTGGCGGCCATCGGCCACGACCTGCGCACTCCGATCACCTCGATGCGGCTGCGCGCCGAGTTCGTCTCCGACGAGGACACCCGCCAGAAACTGCTCGCCACCCTCAACGAAATGCAGGCCATGACCGAGGCGACGCTCGCGTTCGCGCGACGAAGACGCGACCCAGGAGGCGACGCGAACGGTGGATCTGTCTGCGCTGCTCGAAAGCCTGTGCGCCGATCTCGCCGACCTGGGTTGGGACGTCACATTCTCCAACGGCGAGAAGATTCCCTATCGCTGCCGCGCCGATGGGCTGCGCCGTGCGCTGCGCAACCTGATCGAGAACGCGGTGCGCTATGGCGAGCGTGCGCGCGTGGCACTGACCAGCACCGGCGACGCAATCGAGATCACGGTCGACGACGACGGCCCCGGGATTCCGGAAGAGGAGATGGAACGCGTCTTCGCGCCGTTCGTTCGCCTGGAAAGCTCGCGCAACCGCGCCACGGGCGGCGTGGGCCTGGGCCTGTCCATCGCCCGCACCATCGTCCGGGCCCACGGCGGGGACATCGTGCTCGCCAACCACAACAGCCTGCGCGCCGCCGTGAGGCTGCCGCGGGCCTGAGCTATCACTCATGATGCACGCGTCTTCGAGCACGTGGTCGAAAGCGTCCTCCGCGCCACGATGAACTGAGTCCGCAGCGCCGACCAGCTGCGCAGTAGCAAAGTTATGCCGAGCCTAGTTGCGCGGACATCGCTGAAACCGCAAGCGTATTCTGCAGGCCAAGCCGGTACGAAGTGCCTGCCCGTCCTCCTGCTCGCCGCCTTCGCCGGCGCTCCCGCCCAGTCGGCACAGCCGCTATCCTGGCACGGCAGCACCGAAATCGCGGCCGGCCGAGCCGAGCGCGGGCCTTGGCGCATGAACGAGTCCAGGTTCGACTACGTCGATGATCCCTCGGTCGCGATCGACGATCAGGGCGACGCCGCGGTCGTCTGGGTCGACCAGGCGCGCAAGGACGTGTTCTTTCAACGCATCTCGGCCACCGGTGCGAAGCTCGGGGAGCCGGTCAACGTTTCGGGCAGCCCGGCGGTGTTTTCCTGGCTGCCGCGAGTCGCGCTCGCTCTGCACGAGCCCCGCAGGGTGTACGTTCTCTGGCAGGAGATCGTGTTCTCGGGCGGCTCGCATGGCGGCGACATCCTGTTCGCGCGCTCCGAGGACGGCGGGGAGAGCTTCTCGCCTCCCGTGAACCTGTCCAATTCCATGGCGGGCGATGGCAAGGGGCGGATCAGCAGAGACGTCTGGCACAACGGCAGCCTCGACCTTGCGGCCGGCGCGGAAGGCACAGTCTACGTGGCCTGGACGGAATACCAGGGAGCGCTCTGGTTCAGCAGCTCGGACGACGGCGGCAAGAGGTTCTCGCCGCCACGGCGAATCGCCGGCGGCGGCACGGAAAATCCCGCGCGCGCGCCCTCGCTCGCGCTCGGTCCTGATCGCGCGGTGTATCTCGCCTGGACGGTCGGCGAAGACAATGCCGCCGATATCCGTGTCGCGCGGTCCGCGGACGGCGGAGCGAGCTTCGGCAAGCCGCGCATCGTCACGTCGAGCCCAGGCTATTCGGATGCGCCGAAGCTCGCGGTCGACCCGCGCGGCGCTTTGCACCTGGTGTACGCGGAGAGCTCCGGCGGGCCCTTCGACCCGTCCTACATCCGGTACACGCGTTCCACCGACGGCGCCAGCAGCTTCGAGCCGTCGCGCGAGATCTCCGCGCCGGGGGCGGGATTTCCCGCCTTGGGCGTAGACACAAAAGGCAATCTCTACGTGCTGTGGGAGCTCTTCCGCGATCCCCGCGGATATGCCCGCGGCCTCGCGCTCGCCGTCTCGCGCGACGCCGGAGGCACCTTCACCCCGCCCACTCTGGTGCCCGGCAGCATCGATCCGGCGGGCGGCTCAAACGGCAGCAGCCAGGGATTGCTGATGCGCAAGCTCGCTGTCAACGGCCGCGGCTCGGTGGCGATCGTGAACAGCAGCCTGAAGCTCGGTGAGCGTAGCCGCGTGTGGCTCATTCGAGCTGCTTTCTAGCTAGCCCGGATATTTGGCTACTGCGTTGGCCTCTGATTGTCTGCAGGGGGCGGCAGGGTGAAGAAGACGGCTGCGCCGCGCCCAGGCGCGCCTTCCGCCCAAATGCGGGCCGCCGTGGCGCTCGACGATTCGGCGGACGATCGGGAGCCCATCCCCGTCCCGGGAAATTGTCTCTCGCTGTGGAGCCGCTGAAGGGCCGAAAGAGCTTGCCGGCATAGGCCATGTCGAAGCCGGCCCCGTTGTCGCGCACCACGAATACCTCGCCGCCGTCGCGCTGTTCAGTTTCGAATGCGAGATCGACGGGGTTGCGGGTGAGCTGTGCGCTCGCGATCCGCGAGAGATTGAGCAGGTCGTCGATCAGCTGCCCCATCCGAGCGGCTCCCTCGCGCACCACGCCGAGAAGCCGCCGTCCTTCGTCGTCGAGCCGCGTCGCGTAGCCCTCTTCGAGCAGGTGCGTGTATCCGTCAACCGCACGCAGCGGCGCCCGCAAGTCATGGGAAACGGAGTAGCTGAACGCTTCCAGCTCCTCGTTGGCGCGCCTGAGCTCCGTGTTCAGTTCGTCGCGCGCTCGCGCCATGGTAGCCCGTGGGTCTACGACGTGCCGGTCAGCGATAACTCGTCGCTGTCCAGCGACGAACGCGGGAGGGAATGCATACAACAACGGCCTGACCCAACTGTTTTTCAAGTGCAACTTCAAGGGCGGCACGGCTCCCTTCAAGCTGAGCGAATCGCTGCCGTAGTAGCGATCAATGTCCCTTAAAGCCCTTGTGGTCGAAGATCTTCCGGCCGACGTGGAATTGGTGACGGTGGAGCTCAAGCGCGCCGGCATGGAGCCTGTGGTGCGGCGCGTGGACACCGAAAACGACTTCCTGCGCGAGTTGGACGAGTTCAAGCCCGATGTGATCCTGTCGGACTTCTCCATGCCAAGCTTCAGTGGGCTTACAGCCCTGGACCTTGCTCAGCAGAGAAGCCCGGACACCCCGTTCATTTTCGTCTCCGGTACGATCGGGGAGGAGATGGCGGTCGAGTCGCTGAAGCGCGGCGCCATTGACTACGTCCTCAAGGGAAATCTGACCCGGCTGCCATCCGCAGTCCGCCGGGCGCGACAGGAGGCGGCCGACCGCACTGCTCGGCGGCAGGCCGAACAGGCCCTGCGGCTGAGCAACCGCGCCATCGAAGTCCAGCATCACCCCCATTCTCATCGCCGATTGCGCAGGCAGCCGGCATCCGATCCGGTATGTGAACCCGGCATTCGAGCGTGTGACGGGCTATTCGCGAGAAGAGGTGGTGGGTCGCGATTGCAGCTTTCTGCAAGGTGACGACCGGAACCAGCCCGAGCTCGAGAAGATCCGCGCCGCGCTGCGTGAGCAACGTGATGGCCATGCGCTGCTGCGCAATTACCGCAAGGATGGCAGCCTGTTCTGGAACGATCTGCACATCACTCCGGTGCGGGACCCAGAGACTGGCCATGTGACCCACTTTGTGGGCGTCCAACACGACGTAACCGAGACCAGGCGCTATCAAGAAGAGCTCGAGCACCAGGCCAACCACGACGCGCTGACTGGACTCGCGAATCGCAACCTCCTGAATGACCGCTTGGAGCAGGCCGTCATGCAGGCACGGCGCCGCGGCGGGCTGTTGCTGGTCGCCCTGCTGGACCTGGACCAGTTCAAGCTGATCAACGACAGTTTGGGTCATGGGATTGGCGACCGGGTGCTCAAGGTTGTCGCCGAACGCTTGACCGGGAGTGTCCGGCAGGGCGATACGGTGGCCCGCCTGGGTGGCGATGAATTCGTGGTCGTGATACAGGATCAGGAGCACGCAGAAGACGCCGAGCAATCGATCGAGCGGATCATCGAAGAAGACGCCGTGCAATTGATCGAGCGGATCGTGACCGCAGTCGGAGAACCACTGCTCATCGACGGGAATGAGCTGAGCGTAACCTGCAGCATCGGAGTGAGCATCTATCCCCAGGGTGGGGAGGATGCCTCAACCCTGCTCCGAAATGCCGATGCCGCCATGTACCGGGTCAAGGCTCAGACCCGCAACGGCGTTGAGTTCTACGCCAAGGCGATGAGCGACCGCAACGACGACCGCTGGTCGCTGTTGGCTGCCCTGCGCCAAGCCACGGAGCGGGACGAGTTTGTAATGCATTACCAACCGCAGGTCGACCTTCGGACGGGTCGGGTGTTTGGGGCAGAGGCTCTGATCCGCTGGAATCGACCCGGGCATGGGCTTGTGCCTCCGGCCACATTCATCCCTGCGGCTGAAGAGAGCGGGCTGATCGTGCCGATCGGGGCTTGGGCACTGAGCGAGGCCGCGCTTCAGAACAGGCGCTGGCAGGAGGCCGGGCTGCCACCGATTACGGTAGCCGGAATCTCTCCGCGCGGCAGCTCCGGCAAAAAGGGTTCGTGGAAACCGTCGCTGGTTTGCTTCGGGCCAGTCGCCTCGAGGCCCGCTACCTCGAGCTGGAGCTGACTGAGACTATGATCATGCATTCGGTGGACGAGGTGATCGTCACCCTCGAGGAGCTCAAGGCCCTGGGTGTGCAGCTCACGGTGGACGATTTTGGGATCGGCTATTCCAGTTTGAACTACCTCAAGCGCTTCCCGGTGCATCGCCTCAAGATCGACCGCTCCTTCGTGCAGGACATCGGAACCGACGCGGACGACACGGCGATTGCGCAGGCGATCATCGCCCTCGGACATAGCCTGCAACTGCGCGTTCTTGCCGAAGGGCTGGAGTCCTCCGCACAACTGGCTTTCCTACGCAGCGCCGGTTGCGACGAGGCGCAAGGCCACTACCTCAGCAAGCCGGTGCCGGCGAAGGAATTCGAGCTCCTTCTCAAGCGAGGAATGCCGGTCTGATCCGGAGAGACTGTCTGCGGCTTCGTGCTCGATGCATTGAACCGGACGCGGCTCGGATACCCGAAACGGTACAAAGTTTCGCCTCACGTATATCTCGCGGGTTGAACATTGCGTCTGCGCCCTCGAAGCGGACTCCCGACCAAGAGCACGAATTCTTGACCTCGGGCCGGTTTCCCTTCAATCTATCGCCGCCAGCAAATCGATCCTGGCGTTGGTCCGACATACCGCCGGCGTGGCACACCGGATATGCGGTCCGGTGGGTAGGTCCTTTGCCGACAATCGTCCCCATGCTACAAACGGATATTGTCCTCCATACGTTACCGGTGACCGGAAACGTACTGCACCGCTCACGCCTGCCGCGCTGGAGCGTGGCCGCGGCATCTGTCGCGGCCGCCGTCGCGCTGCTCGCGGTGGCGGTCATCTCCCTTCGCAGCGTGCACGCCTTTCTGGAGCGCGCGCGTTCCTTCGGGCAGACCCATAGGATGATCGAGCAGGTGACCGTGGTGGTCTGTCTGCCAGGTTCGATCCCGGGTTTGGTATGGAGACAGCGCTGCGGATCCTGATGCTGGAAGACGTCGCGAGCGACGCCGAGCTGATCGCGCATGGCCTGAGGCGCGCTGGCATCGTCGCCAGCGTGTGCAGGGTGGAGACCCGCGATCGTCTCGTGCAGGAGCTCGCCCGGTTCGAGCCCGACGTGGTGTTGTCGGATTTCTCGCTACCGCAATTCGACGGGCTGGCCGCACTCGCCACCGTGCGTGAGATGTGCCCCGATACGCCCTTCATCTTTGTGTCGGGAACGATCGGGGAGGAAACCGCAATCGAGTCCCTCAAGCGCGGGGCCACCGACTACGTGCTCAAGGCGAATCTCGAGCGTCTGGCCCCCGCGGTGCGGCGAGCGGTGCGGGAAGCGTTCGAGCGCACGGCACGTCGGCAGGCAGAGGAAGCGCTGATGCTGCGAAACCGCGCGATCGAGGCAAGCGTCGATCCCATCATCGTAGTGAGCGCAACCCTCCCGGACCATCCGATCGTGGACGTCAATGCCGCCTTCGAGCGCATCACGGGTTACTCCAGGGAGGAGGCCATCGGACGCAACTGCCGCTTCCTGCAGGGTAGCGACCGCGACCAGCTCGACCTGGTGAGGGTGCGCACCGCGATCCGCGAGCGCCGTGACACCCGGGCCGTGTTGCGCAACTATCGCAAAGACGGCAGCCTGTTCTGGAACCAGCTGCACCTGGCCGTGGTGCGCGACCCGGCGAGTGGGGAGGCGACCCATTTCGTTGGCATTCAGCACGACATCACCGACAGCAAGCGCTATCAGGAGGAGCTGGAGCACCGCGCCACTCACGACTCCCTCACCGGCCTCGCCAACCGCAGCCTCCTCACCGACCGCCTGGCACAGGCGATCGCGCAGGCACAGCGGGCCGGGCATGAGGTGACGGTCGGCGTGCTCGACCTCGACCGCTTCAAGCTCGTGAACGACAGCCTGGGCCACAACGCCGGCGACCAGCTGCTGAAGATGGTCTCCGCGCGGCTGCTCGGCTGTGTGCGCGACGGCGACACCGTGGCTCGGCTCGGCGGCGACGAGTTCGTCTTCCTGTTGTCGGGGCCGGACTCGACCAACGACAACTACGCCGTGGTCGAACGCATCCTGGAGCAGGTGTCCCGACCCGTGATCGTCAACGGGCGCGACCTGGACATCGGCTGCAGTATCGGCTTGAGCGTTTATCCGCGCGACGGAGGCGACGGCGAGAACCTGCTCAAGAATGCGGATGCCGCCATGTACCGGGCGAAGGACCGTGGGCGCAATCGGATCGAGTTCTTCGCCCGGGAGATGAACGAGACGATCGATCGCCGCCTCGCGCTGGAGCATGCGCTGCGTCGCGCCGTCGTGCGCGACGAGCTCTCCCTGTCGTACGAGCTGCAGATGGATCTGCGCACCGGTGCTGTGGTCGGAGTCGAGGCGCTGCTGCGCTGGCGTCACCCGCAGCTCGGCTCCATCCCTCCCGCTATGTTCATCCCCGTCGCTGAGGAGACCGGCCTGATCATTCCACTGGGCGAGTGGGTGCTGCACCGGGCCTGCGCAGACGCGGCTGCTCTGGTGCGGCAGGGGTCGCCTGCGCACACGGTATGGGTCAACCTTTCCGCACGCCAGTTCCGCGATGGCGGACTGGAGGGATTGATTCAACGCGCGCTGGACGGATCAGGTCTGGAGCCTGGACGGCTGGGGCTGGAGTTGACCGAGAGCATGGTGATGCACGGCGCCGACGAAGTGATCCAGACGATGCAGCGACTGAATGAAATGGGCGTGCGGTTGGCGCTCGACGACTTCGGCACCGGCTACTCCAGCCTGAGCTACCTCAAGCGCTTCCCTGTGGATCGCATCAAGATCGACCAGTCCTTTATCCGGGACATCGACAAGGACCCGGAAGACGCCACCATCTGCCAGGCAGTGACTGCGCTGGGGCACAGCCTCGGATTGAAAGTCATAGCGGAAGGTGTGGAGTCCGAGCGCCAGTCTCTGCTGCTGCGCGAGGGCGGCTGCGACGAGGCGCAAGGCTACTATTTCGGCAGTGCCACAGGTATCGACGAGCTGCAGGCTCTGATCGCTTCGAAGCAGCCGTGAGCCATCGCACTTTTCGCGCGGATGGGGCATCCTTCCGTCGTCGCCATTCCGCCTCTTTCGGAGGTACGCCGTGAGTTCCTTGAGCACCATTCTGAACTCCGAAGGATTCATGCCGCATGGGCACTGCTACCTTTGGACCCCAGGACTTCTATGGACAAATGTCATCTCGGATTTGCTCATTAGCCTGTCCTATTTCTCGATTCCACTGACCCTCGTCTACTTTGTCCAAAAAAGACGCGACATCCCCTTCAACTGGATGTTCGTAGCTTTCGGGATCTTCATCCTTGCGTGCGGAGCTACGCATGTGATGGATGTCTGGACGACATGGAACCCCAACTATTGGCTGTCTGGATTCGTCAAGGTCGTCACAGCGGCGGCGTCAGTGCCGACGGCCGTCCTCCTGGTGCGGCTGGTTCCCAAGGCACTTGCTATTCCCAGCCCGCAACAGTTGACGAAGGTCAATGCGGAGCTCACCAGCGAGATCGTCGAGCGCAAGCGCATCGAGCAAGAATTGCGGCAGGAGGAGGAACGCTTCCGCAACGCGCTGGAACACGCCCCGATTGGCATGGCCATCGTGGCGCTGCAGGGAGAGTTTGTGCAGGTCAATCGGGCTCTTTGTGCGATTGTCGGTTACGAGAAGGGCGAGCTCGAGAAACTGACGTTCCAAGCCATCACTCATCCCGATGACCTGCAAGGTGATTTGGCGAATGTGCAGCAACTTCTACGGGGGGACGTCGACTCGTATCAGATGGAGAAGCGATATTTGCGAAAGGATGGGCGTATCGTTTGGGTGCAACTGACCGCGTCTGTGGTCCGCGACGATATGGGAAGACCTGTCCACTTCATCGCGCAAGTGCAAGACATCATGAAGCGCAGGCAGGCGGACGAGGAGCTGCGGCGCAGCGAGGAGCACTCACGGCTGAGCGAAGCGCAACTCCACGCATTCATGGACAACAGCCCATCGATCATGTTCATCAAGGACTTGGAGGGCAGATATGTGCACGTCAACGAGCGCTTCGTGCGTGCCTTCGGGTTGGAACGCAAGCACATCATTGCCCGCACCGACGCAGAGCTGTTCGCGCCGGAGCAGGCTTCGCAGTACCGCGACAACGATGACCGAGCCCTGGCCGCAGGCGTACCGGTAGAGGTCGAAGAGAACGCACAGTACGTCGATGGCGTGCACACCAGCATCGCCTGCAAATTTCCGATTCTCGACAACAACGGCCAGGTCACCGCCCTTGGGGGGGTCATCACCGACATCACCGAGCGCGAAAAGGCGGAAAGGAAAATCCGTCAACTCAATGAAGACCTGCAGTATCAGACTGCAGAGCTGATCGCGGCGAACAAGGAGATGGAAGCCTTCTCTTACTCCGTTGCCCATGATCTGCGAGCCCCTCTGCGTCATGTTCTTGGATTCTCGAAGATTCTCACCGAAGAGTACGGACCTCAACTGAGCGCCGATGCCAGACGCCACTTGAACAGGGTCCAGGACGGCGCCCAGCATATGGCACGGCTGGTGGACGCTTTGCTCAGCCTGGCGAAGATCGGTCGACAATCACTCTCGCCGCAGCTCACGCCGCTGAACTCGATCCTGCAGGCGGTTCTGGAGGGACTCCAGTCGGAATGCTCCGGCCGGAACATCGAATGGCAAGTCGACGGGCTGTTCAGCGTAGAGTGTGATCCGAGTCTGATGAAGCAGGTCTTCGTGAATCTCCTCTCGAATGCGTTGAAATATACCCGGCCGCGCGATCGGGCGACTATTGCGGTCGGGCAGATGCTGGTGAACAATCAGCCAGTGATCTTTGTTCGAGACAATGGCGTCGGTTTCGACATGCGGTACGCCGACAAACTTTTCGGGGTGTTTGAGCGCCTTCACCGGGCCCAGGAGTTCGAAGGCACCGGTGTGGGGCTGGCCACGGTGGAGCGGATCATTCGCCGGCATGGCGGCAGGATTTGGGCGGAAGCGGAACCCGACCGAGGGGCGACTTTTTTCTTCACCATCGGATCGTTCGCGGAGCACGAACACAGGACGGGATTCCTGAAAACAGAGGGCTGAGCGATGGAACGAGAAGTGGAGGTTCTCCTGGTCGACGATAACCCGTCCGACGTGGAGCTGACGATTCATGCCCTGCGGCGTAACGGCCTGGCTAACGAGATTCACGTGGCTGAGGACGGCGAGGAAGCTTTGGACTTCATCTTCTGCCGTGGTGCTCACAGCGACCGCGCATTTTCGAGGCCTCCTACGGTAGTCTTGCTCGACCTGAAGATGCCCAAGGTAGACGGGCTCACTGTGCTCAGGGCCGTAAGGGAGGACGAACGTACAAAGGCGATTCCGGTCGTGATTCTAACTTCGTCGGCGGAGCAACGAGACGTGATCGAAGGATATCGATTGGGTGTCAATGCTTACATCCAGAAGCCGGTCGAATTCGACCAATTCCGGGAGGTGGTCCAGCAGATCGGCATGTTCTGGCTGGTGACAAATCACCCGCCACCGCCGGAGGTCTTCGGGAAGGCTAGATGAGGAGTTTCCAGCCATTGGCGAACGACGGCACGGACCGGAGGTGAAGCCTGGCAGCCGCGGCGAAGCGGCTGCCCGCACGGCAAACGGCTGCTACTTGGTGGCTCTCTTCAGGATGAACGTCACCCGAAGGTTCACACCCCCGCTTGCATTGAAGCCGAGGAGTTCCTGCCGCTGTTCCCCGACATAGTTGCGGAACAGCCCCGTGCCGCCCGTCACGATGCGGCTCACCGGCTCAGGCGCTGGTCGAGCACGAACTCGGGCGCGGGCGCAGAGGAGTCACTGGTGTGGGGCAGGGGCTCGGCGGAGGCCGACCGAGCATTCGGGACACTCGGGCAGGAGGGGAGGCCACCCCGTCGCGCTGCGCGCGCCACCCCTCCTCGGGTGCGGCTACCTAGAGCAACCTTTTGGGAAGCCGCCGTTCTACCATTGAACTACGCCCGCGTCCGGCTGCGCCCAGCCGCTTGGCTACCGAACCGCTGCGGGACGCATGCTAGAATTGGTTTACTGGATTTTGTGCTGGCGAGTGATCGCGCTGACCATCAACGGCGAGCCGCGCCGCTTCGAGGCAGACCTCACCGTGGCCGAGCTGCTCGAGCGGCTGGAGCTCGCCGGCAAACGCCTTGCGCTGGAGTGCAACGGCGAGATCGTGCCGCGCGGCAGCTTCGCCAGCCAGCGCCTGGCCGATGGCGATCGGCTGGAGATCGTGGTAGCCGTCGGCGGCGGGTAGGTGGTGCAAATGCCGGCTAGGCCGAGCGCCAAAGAAATTGACAGGATTAACAGGATTTCTCAGGATTAACAGGATTTGTCACTCAGGAAACTCAGCGTCGCGAAGCGATGCGAGGCTTTAGAATCCTGCAAATCCTGCTTTCAATCCTGTTAATCCTGTCCATTCGATTTTGAGTCGTAAATGGATCAACTCATCATCGCCGGCAAGGCCTACGCATCGCGGTTGCTGGTCGGCACCGGCAAGTACCGGGACTTCGAGCAGACGCGCCTGGCCATCGAAGCAAGCGGCGCGCAGATCGTCACAGTCGCGATCCGCCGCACCAACATCGGCCAGAACCCGAACGAGCCGAGCCTGCTCGATGCGGTTCCGCCCTCCCGATATACGATTCTGCCCAACACCGCGGGCTGCTACACCGCGCAGGACGCGGTGCGCACGCTGCGGCTCGCGCGCGAGCTGCTGGATGGCCACGCGCTGGTGAAGCTGGAAGTGCTCGGCGATCCGCACACGCTCTACCCGAACGTGGTGGAAACGCTGTCCGCCGCGCAGACCCTGGTGAAGGAAGGCTTCCAGGTGATGGTGTATACCTCGGATGATCCGATCATCGCCCGGCAGCTGGAGGAGATCGGCTGCGTAGCGGTGATGCCGCTCGCCAGCCTGATCGGCTCGGGGATGGGCATCCTCAACCCCTGGAACCTGCAGATCATCATCGCCGAGGCCAAGGTCCCGGTGCTGGTGGATGCGGGCGTGGGAACCGCATCCGACGCCGCCATCGCCATGGAGCTGGGGTGCGACGGGGTGCTGATGAACACCGCCATCGCCGCCGCCAGGGACCCGGTGCTGATGGCAAGCGCCATGCGCAAGGCAGTGGAAGCGGGGCGCGAGGCCTTTCTCGCCGGCCGCATGCCGAAGAAGCTGTACTCGGGCGCGCCGAGCTCGCCGACCGGCGGCATCATCGCCCCTGCGCAGGGCAAGGCGGCTTGACCGAATAGACGGGCCTCGCGAAGCGCCCCGCCGTGAGCGGATTGCGGGCTCACGGAACCATGAGCAAGGTCTGCGACGCCAACCGCTCCCCGGCCGATGACGAAGCGCAAGCTCGGCATCGGCCCGTCCGCAGCTATGTCCTGCGGCAGGGTCGCATGTCCAACGCCCAGCGGCGGGCCTACGAGCACCTGCTTGCCCGCTACGCCATCCCCTATGCTCCCGGCTGCGCTGGATCTGGCGGCGGCTTTCGGGCGCAGCGCCGCGACCATCCTGGAGATCGGTTTCGGCATGGGGGAGACCACCGCTGCGATCGCGCAGGCGCATCCCGAGCACAACTACCTTGGGGTCGAGGTCCACACTCCCGGCGTGGGCAGCCTGCTGAAGCAGATCGACGAGCACGGCCTGAGCAACCTGCGCATCGTCCAGCACGACGCGGTCGAGGTGGTCGAGCACATGCTCGCCCCGGCGTGCCTGGCCGGCGTCCACGTCTTCTTTCCGGACCCCTGGCCCAAGAACCGGCATCACAAGCGGCGCCTGATCCAGCCCCCGTTCGTTCACCTGCTCGCGACGCGGCTCGCGCCCGGCGGATACCTGCACCTGGCGACCGACTGGGGGGAGTATGCGCGACAGATGCTGTCGGTGGCACAGGCCGAGCCGGCTCTGGCCAACCTGGCCGAAGGCTTCGCGCCGCGACCCGGCCATCGCCCGCTGACCAAATTCGAAGCACGCGGCAGGAGTCTGGGGCACGCCGTCTGGGACGTCCTGTTTCGACGCGTTACGTAGCTGTCAGCCCTCTCCCGCAAGGGGGAGGGCGCTCGACGACGCTTCGCAGGTCGCCGTTATGGCCGCGCGGCCGGACTGTTTGGGCATTCGCCAGCCGGCGACAGACATGGAATTTGCTTGACCCCCTGGCGGACCGGGCTGCGGGTGCACCGCTGCTCGCCTGGCAGGCGGCCCAGAATCTGCATCGAACGGGCCGGCCCGCTCCTTCGCAAGCGGAGCAGTCCCTATGAATCTGTCGGAACCCATCATGGCCGCCATGATCGGTGCAACCGCAACGGTCTGCACCGCCATGTTTCAGCTCGTGCTGACTTGGCGCAGGGCCGCCCAGGAAAAGCCCAGGGCGCGCGGGGGGCTGGGCTCGCTGCTGTGGATGCTCACGCTGATGACGGCTGCGGCCGTCGGCGGTTTCGCCTACGCAGAGTACCGCGCGCAGGGTACCCGCGGCGAAGCCGCGCTGTTGCGCGAGGAGTTCCAGCGCCAGCTGAGCGCACTGTCTGCTTCGACGGCGCGCCTGGAAAAGCTTGCGCCCGGCGCAGCAGGCGGCGCCGAGTCTGCGGCACAGCAGCGCGGGCTCGATGGGCTTGCTGCACTCGTGACACTGCCCGCCTGCAAGGGAGCGCAAGTGGGCTTCGCTACCGATCGGCCGGCCTGCACCGAGCAGGACGCCTTGCAGATTGCCGTATGCACGCCGGTGCCGGCCGGCGCCAGCGTGACCGCTGTGGAGCTGTTTGCCCGGCCCGAAGACTCCCGGCAACCCTGGAGCGAGGCGCGGGTCACTGCAGCCCAGGATCTGCACGGCGGCCGCTTCGCGACCAGCCACTTCGAACGCTTGGACGCGGACGGCACCAGGCAAGTCTGCCAGTCCTTTACCCACTGGGGCGACAAGGGCCGCACGCTGCGCATCCTGGTGCGGTACGTTGTCTAGACCTGTCTAGACCGGATATTTCACCAGACCGCCCCCGTTCGCTCGGAGATCCATCCGCTGCGCCAAGGCTTGGCCTGCAGCTCTCAGGAGAGCGCAGGCGTGCGGTAGAGGGTGCGCCCGTTGACCCGGATCTCGGTGTCCACCAGGTAGGGGCGCAGCCCCTCGCAATTCACTTCCATCCCCAGCCCCGGCCGTTCGGGAACGCTCACCTGTCCGTTCGCATCCGGTTTGAGGTGATTGCGAGTGATGTCGAGCGCGAGCTGCCTGGGCTCCGCGGGGTACTCGCAGATGTCATGCGCCTGCAGGCCCGCATAGGGTTGAAGGGAAGCCGACAGCGCCAGATGGGAAGTGAAAGTATGGTTGACGTAGGTCACGCCTTTGGCCGCCGCATAGTCCGCGGCGTCCTTGGCCACCGAGATCCCGCCGATCCGGCCAGCGTCGATCTGCACGTACTTGAGCCCGGCGCGATCGATCATGTGCCTGGCCATGAAGAGGTTGTGCGAGCCCTCTCCGCCGGCGAGTCCAACCGGACCGCTCTCCTGCGAAAGCGCCCGATATTCGTCCAGGGCTCCTGACACGAACGGCTCTTCGAGCCAGGTAGCCCGCACGCGCCACAACGCGGGGCAGCACCTGTCGCGCGCGCTCGACGTCGGTGTTCCAGACCGTGCCGGCGTCCACCAGGAGCACGCCGTCAGCCCCCAGCCCCTCGCGCGCCGCGGCGAGCTGCTCTTCGTCGGCGCGCACCGTCCCACGTCCGAACGGCCCCCAGCCGAACTTGGCGGCACGGAACCCCTTCTCCCGCGCCGCTGCGCCCTTCTCGAGGGTCTGCTGCGGCGTATCGCCGAACAGCACGGAGAAATAAGGCGTCTTGGGAAACGCACGCGTCCATCCCAGCAGCTCCCACGCCGGTACCGCCAGCTTCCGGCCCAGCAGGTCCCACAACGCCATATCGATTCCCGACAGCGTGTGATCCGCCTGCAGGAGGTCGAGGCTGTTGGCGCGCACCGCCTCGCCGATGCGGCGGATATCGGCCGGCGTGTTCAGGGTCGCGCCGAGGACTGAATCCTGCACGGGCTTGCAGGCGCTGTGCGACATGGGACAGACCAGCGCCGCGATCGAGGGCAGTGGCGCCGCTTCGCACTCGCCGTAGCCGAGGTGTCCGTCCGCCGCTACCCGCACGAGCAGCGCGTCCTGACTGCCGTCGCCGATGTCCTCGACCACCGGCATGGAAAGATAGAAGAAGTCGATGGCGTCGATTCGCATCACGCCTTCCTGGTACACAGCACCGTGAACCCTTCGCCGATGAGCGAGCGCTCGATGGGCCCGGTCAAGCCCGCCTCCCGCAGCAGCTGTTCCTGCTCCTCTCGCGTGGGGATGACATTGCCCCAGAGCAGCTCCTCGAAACCAGTCATGAGGGGAAACTTGAACTCCGGCCGGCGCATCTCCTCCAGCGTTGCGGGGTAGGTCTCATCCACGATCACCAGCCAGCCGCCGGGCCGCAGGGCCGCGGCCGACTCGCGGACCACGCCAGGGCGCAGTGCCGGCCCGATCTCGTGCAGCACTTCGATCATCGCTACCGCATCCACGCTGCCTGGCTGCACGGCAGAGGCGACGGTTCCCTGGCGTGCCTCGACCCGCTCCTGCAAGCCCGCGGCGGCAATCCTGGCGCGGGCGGCCGCCAGGCTGTCGGCCTCGATATCCACACCCATCACGCGCGCCTTCGGAAAGGCCTTGGCGAGCTGCAGCAGGAGATTGCCGGTGCCGCAGCCGACCTCGAGCAGCGCACCGCCCGCCTCCAGGCGCGCCGGCAGCCCCTCGAGCCCGGGCAGGATCTTCTTCGCAGTCACTACCTGCAGGCCCTGGGTGGATTCGGCGATCGCTTGATTGAACTGGTCGCCGCGGCCTTGGAACGGCTTCACCTCCCCGGTGCGAAATGCCTGTACGCAACGCTTGAAGTCCTCCGCGGCGACCTCGGTTCCCAGGCGCACGTAGCTGCCCAGGTAGCGCGGATGCGTGGGTGCAGCGAGGACGACGTCGAAATGCGGCGCGAGCCGGTAGCGCGGTCCCGCATCGGCGTCGAGGAGCTCCATGCCGTAGGCAGTCTTGCACCATACCGCCACGTAGGGTGCATGCAGTCCCAGTTGTGCCGCGATCTCCTCGGCGCTGGCGCCCGGCGTCGCCGCCAGCGCCTTGAACAGGCCCAGGCGCACACCCAGGTCGATGAGATGAATGGTGTTGAAGCCGCGCCTCCATTCGAAGATGCGGGCGACCTGCTGATCGGCGCTGATTGTGTCCGCGTTGGTCATGAGTACGTTCTCCTTTGCTCGGTGAGAGTGTAGCGAACCCTAGCGCGGCCGGGGCCGCCGGTCGGTGAGCCACACAAAGCCAGGTAAGCTAGCCATGAGAAGAACTCGGGGTCGGTTGGCAGATGAAAACCCCGGGGCCCTGGTGGGAGACCGTCAGTATTCGATAGACAGCGCTGGCGGAGGGTAGGAATGCTCGCCGCCGCCTCCTCCGCGCGAAACCCGAACGCCAGGTTCTCCAAGCGCGGTCAACGCAGGCCTCCCTCCCTTGCTTCCGGAGGACGCGGGGGAGAGCCAGGGTAGGGGGCAATACCTGCGGCATCCCCCATCCCCGCCTTCCCCCGCAGGCGGGGGAAGGTGCCGGTGATGAGCCGTTACTTCCCGGCTGCTACGCGGCGAGCGGCATCGGCGACCCGTCGGGCATGTGGGTCGGCAGGCTCTTCCGAACGCTCTCGCGCTTCTGCATCTCGTCGTACCAGCGCTTCACATCCGGACAGTCGCCGGGGATCTGCATCTGCAGTGCATGGCCGAAGTCGACCACCGTGATCGTCGTGATGTCGGCCACCGAGAACTTGTTGCCTGCGACGAACTTGTTCCGGGACAGCTGCTCGTTGAACTTCTTGTGGAACCGGGCCACGCGCAGCTTTCCGCGCTCGATCAATGCCGGGATCTGCGGTACCGGTTCGAGATGGCCCGGCAGACCGCGGTCGACGAAATTAGGGTGGGAGTTACGGAAGATCTCGGCGTGGCCGACCATGCCCTCATCGTAGGCACGCCGCTCCCACGCGCTGATCACGGCCTTCTCCAAAGCCGTCGTCCCCATCAACGGGGGATTCGGGTGCAGCGTCTCGAAATAGATCCAGATCGACAGCCCTTCGCCCAGCTGCGTGCCGTCGTCCAGCTCGAGCATCGGCACCATCGCGTGCTTGTAGTGAGCCAGATAAGGGGACTTCAGGACGATGGCCGGAGTAATGCACTCCTCCTTCGGTATCTCGATGCCCTTCTCCAACAGGAACATCCGCACGCGCCGGCAATTCGGCGCGAAATCCCACTCGTACAGTTTCATCACATCCTCCATAGGAATGTCTCGGGCGCTCTCATTGCGACGACAAGCCTGCGCGCCGTAGCCTCTCCATCCGCAACCGGCATGCCACCGCGAGCGCCGTGGGAATCGTACACCTAGAGTCCTGACTACACGCCGAAAACGGGTGAGCGCGAGCAAGTGCCCGGAGCGCCGGGACACGGCCGCTGATCGGGATCTGGACAACAGGTGTGCAGAAATCGGACGCAGCCGCTGCGCCTGGCTTTGCCGCGAAGGCCGAGGCCGTGGGCCAGCCGGACGGCACGCGCCGCGTTATGGAGCGCAGATCGGAGCTTGACTGTCCTGGCGCTGCGCTTTCGCGTGCCCTCGCATTGGAAGCGGAAGGCGTCACTGCGCATCACTTGCGCCGAGCCATCCGCAGCGCGAGCGTCACCTGAGAACCACCGCGACCCAACTCTGGCGCGAGATCACTTCTCTATTTGCAAGCGCGCGCAACCAGCTTTATCCGCCGCAAGGCTTGGAGAGTCGCATCCAGGCGACACAGTGTGGTGGTAAACATCGCGTCGATTTACAACCCCGCGGTTGACATGCCGGGGACAGTTGCCCACCATCGCTCCAGGTCGACGAGTGCGCGTCGACTGGTATCAACGGAGGAACGATGAGCAACGGATTCGAGGACGAGGCGTTGGGGGCCGTGCGACACCACCGGTGTCGTCGCGCATTCCTCGCCTGCATTGTGGGGCTCGGCGGCAGTGCGCTTTGCCTTTCTGCCCGAGCGGACGTGATCACCTTCGAGGTAACGCCGGCGGGCACGGCGCCGACCGACAATGCGGCGCTTTCAGAGCCGTATGCCATTACCGGCGGTGGTTCCGTGCGGTTCTTCTTCGACAACAATTCGAACAACGCCTTCGATACCGGCATTGACTCTCTCCCGGCGTTCGAGGCGGAAGGCGACGCGGATCCGGAGGACGGCTTTGTCAACGACGCACTGAACCGCTATGACGTTCCCAGCGCCGGCCTGGAGTCGCAGCTGGGAGATTTTTTCTTGCGCCAGGCAACTGGTCTGGGCGGAGTGACCGCGCCGCTCATCGCGGACTACGAGACGGCGCAGTTCATCACCGGCCTGTCCGGCGAGATCTGGGACATCGACGGTGCCCCGAGTGCAACCGAACAATGGCGCATCGACGCGCTGAACACCGCCGACCAGGTGCTCGCAACCCAGCTGTCCCCCCTCGGTATTGGGCCCCAAAACCCCTACAACGCCAAGCCCTGGACCTTCGCCTTCTTGAATCTCCCTTCGGGTTTCGACAAGGTGCGCATCACATTTATCGGAACCAAGACAACCGGCGTGGGCCTGGCCTTCAACAACTTCAGCCCGACCGTAGCGGTCGTGCCCGAGCCAATGACCAGCGCCTTGTTTGCGCTGGGCCTGGTTTCGATCGGTATCGCCGTGAGGTGCCGGCGAGCAGCACGCCGAAGCGACGCGTTGCGGCACAACCCAGCAATCGCGTGACATGCACGGGGCGCCCGGCCGGGCGCCTGCTTGCGCTCGGTACCCAGGGGTCACTGCGGCCGCACCCCGGCCCTTTTCAATCGCAATGCGATACGCGGTCCCGGCCCGCGAGGTAGAACGTCTTGCCGTCGGCATCGCCCCAGGTCATGACGGGAGCGCGAAGCGATCTGTCTGTGGTAGTTGGATTTCCTATCCGTCGCCAACGGGGGAAGGAGGGGCGCGTGCCGACCAGTCGTGATTGCTCTGCTACTTGCGTTACGCCGTGACGTCGCCGAAGCGGCACGCACCGATCTGGCAGCCGAGTAGCGGGGCGATGCAGCCCTCGGCGCTTGCGTGGCTCCTACCGGAGGTTCCACCCTACGCCGGCAGGAACAGCTGCAGCAGCTCGTTGAGAAAGCGCTGCCCGCGCAGCGTAGGAGTGACGCGCTCGTGGTCGCGGTGGATCAGGCCGAGCGACTCCGCCCGCTCCAGCGGCTGCAACAGCGTGGCCCGCGACACGCCGGTCCGCTCGTCGAACAGGCGCAGCGGGAAACCCTCGACCAGCCGCAGCGCATTCATCATGAACTCGAAGGGCAGGTCAGCGGCCGCGACGTCGTGCTCCTCTTGCACTGGCTCGCCCTGCAGCGTGCGCTCCATGTATTCGCGGGGATGCTTGGAGCGCATCTGCCGGAATATGCGTCGCGGCAGGCTGAGCTTGCTGTGCGCACCTGCACCGATGCCGAGGTAGTCGCCGAAACGCCAGTAGTTGAGATTGTGCCGGCACTCGCGCCCCGGCCGGGCGAAAGCGGAAGTCTCGTAGTGGGCGTAGCCGGCCCGCAGCAGACGCATCCTCGATGCGCTCCTGCATGTTCGCGGACAGCTCGTCGTCGGGCACCTGCGGGGGGTGACGGTGGAACCAGGTGTTGGGCTCGATGGTCAGGTGATAGGCCGACAGGTGCGTCGGGGCGCAGCGCAACGGCATTGCGGATATCCGCTTCGGCCTGCTCCAAGGTCTGCCCCGGCAACGCATACATGAGATCGAGGTTGAAGTTGTCGAAATTCGCCTGCGCGATCTCGACCGCACGGCGTGCTTCCCGCTCGTCGTGGATGCGCCCGAGCGCCCGCAGATGCTGCGGATCGAAGCTCTGGATGCCGATGGAAAGCCGGTTGATGCCGAGCGCCCGGAAATCGGCGAACTTCTGCGCCTCGAAAGTCCCAGGATTGGCCTCCAGTGTGATCTCGGCATCCGGTGACAGCGGCAAGCGCGCGCGAATCATGCGACAGGATGTCATCCAGCGCACGCGCGGACAGCAGGCTGGGCGTGCCGCCGCCGAAGAAAACGCTGTGCACGCGCCGCCCCCAAGTCAGGGGCAACGCCACTTCGAGGTCGGCGGTCAAAGCCGCAACGTAGCGCGCCTCGGGCAGCTCGCCGCGCGCTTCATGCGAGTTGAAGTCGCAGTACGGGCACTTGCGCACGCACCAGGGGATATGGACATACAGCGCCAGCGGGGGCAGTGCCTCGAGGGACAGCTGCGTGGGGCGCAGGGCAGGACTGGGGGCCAGCACGGGCATGACCTGGCGAACTGTACCCGCTGCGCAGCGGTTCGTGCAATTCGCGCAGAGGCGGCCACGGGCCGGTAGACTGAGCCACTGTCGAACGACCCGTTGCGGGAGCACCGCATGAGGCATCAACCCCTTGCACCCTGCCGGCCTGGGACGGTCCGCATCGGGCCGCGGCCGGCATGAGCGTGCGCGTCAGGCCGGCGACGGCTGCGGATCTGGAACCGGTATCGGCGCTGTTCGACCAGTATCGCCAGTTCTATCGGCAGCCGGGCGATCCGGCGCTCGCCCATGACTTCATCGCCCGGCGCTTCGAGCGCGGCGAGTCCACGGTCCTGTTGGCCGAAGCCGACACGGGTCCGATCGGGTTCTGCCAGCTGTATCCGAGCTTCTGCTCGGTCGCCGCGGGACCGATCCTGGTGCTCTACGACCTGTTCGTGGCGCCGGAGCGGCGGCGACGAGGTGCGGGCCGCGCGCTGTTGCAAGCGGCCGCCGAATACGCCCGCGATGCAGGGGCCGTGCGGATGGAGCTGGCGACCGCCAGGAGCAACGTCGCCGCACAGTCGTTGTACGAGTCGCTGGGCTGGGTTCGTGACGAAGCGTTCCTGCACTACTCACTGACGATCCGCCGCTGAGGCTCGGACTCAAGTTAAACCGCCCCGGCACGATAAGCCGCTAACAGCATTCCGGCTGGCGCCCCGCGGAGCCGCGAGCGACCGCGTCTGCGGCCGGCGCCGGTCGCAAAGCGCGTAGTACACTCGGACACAGCACGCTACTTGACCGCTGACAGGCACGATGGACATCAGGATCGAACCGGCAAGCGATGCCGTTCCCCAACCGTTGCCCAGGGAGCTCGGGTTCGGGCGCGTTTTCACCAATCGCATGTTCACGCAGCGCTACACGGTGGAGCGCGGCTGGCATGACGCCACCATCGGGCCGTACCAGGCGCTCACGCTGGATCCCGCCGCCGAGGTATTCCACTGCGGGCAGATGGTGTTCGACGGCACCAAGGCGTATCGCCGCCCCGACGGCAACCTGAATCTGTTCCGGGTCGAGAAGAATGCCGAGCGCTTCAACCGCTCGGCCGCTCGCATGGGGATGCCGGCGGTGGACGAGTCGGCTCACGTGCAGGCAATCATGGAGCTGGTGCGGCTGGAGCACCGCTGGACGCCGGACCGCAAGGGTGCTGCCTTGTACATCCGGCCGGTCATGATCGCAATGGATCGCAGCCTGGAGGTGCGCGCCAGCCGCGAGTATCTTCACTACATCATCCTGAGCCCCGTGGGACCCTACTTCGGGGCCGGGTTCGACCCGGTTTCCGTGCTGGTGTCGGACCAGCTCGTCAGGGCGGTTCGGGGTGGCACCGGGGAAGCCAAGACCCCCGGCAACTACGCAGGCAGCCTGTACGGCATCGAGCAGGCGCGTGCAGCCGGTTACCAGCAGGTGCTCTGGCTCGACGCAGTCGAGCGCCGCTACGTCGACGAGGTAGGTGCCATGAACATCGCCTTCGTCTACGACGGCAGCCACATCCGCACCCCCGCGCTCTCGGGCAGCATCCTGCACGGCGTCACTCGCGATTCCATCCTGCGGCTGGCGCCGGACCTGGGCTACTCGATCGCCGAGGAGCGCATCGCCATCGAGGAGGTGCTGCGCGATGCGCAGAGCGGCCGCATCACCGAAGCCTTCGGGATGGGCACCGGCGCGGTGATCGCCCCGGTCGGACGACTCGGTTACCGGGACCAGGAGATACCGATCAACCGGGGCCAGGCGGGACCGGTGGCGCAGCGCCTGTTCGACGAGCTCACGGGACTGCAGTACGGCCAGCGGCCCGACCCCTACGGCTGGACCCGCGCCGTGCGGGTGGGGCGGGCGGTCGTCGCGGAGCCGCTCCCAGCCAAGTGATCGCAGGCCCGCTGCTGGCCGGAGGCGGGGTCGGCCTCTCGATCGCCGCGCCGGTGGGCCCCATCGGCGCGTTGACCATCCGCCGCACCCTGGCACAGGGCCGCCTGATCGGTTTCCTCACCGGGCTCGGCGCGGCCACGGCCGATGCCGCATACGGCGCCGTGGCAGCCTTCGGCCTCACGCTCGTGACCGACGTGCTGCTGGCTCAGGAGCTGTGGCTGCGGCTGGGCGGGGGAGCGTTCCTGCTCTACCTGGGGATCCAGACCTTCCGCACCCCTCCCGCGCCCCTCGATCAAAGCGCCGCGCCGGGCGGCCTGCTGGCCGCGTATGCCTCGACCTTCCTGCTGACCCTGGCCAACCCCGCCACCATCCTCTCCTTCGTCGCCATCTTCGCCGGACTCGGGCCGACCGGCGCTGGCGGCAACTACGTGTTTGCCGCCCTGTTCGTGCTGGGTGTGTTCCTCGGTTCGGCGTTGTGGTGGCTGCTGCTGAGCACCGGCGTGAGCGCGCTGCGCGGGCGCGTCGACCAGGCTGGCCTGCGCTGGGTTAACCGGATCTCCGGTGCAGTCATCGCGGCGTTCGGGTTGTATGCCCTGTCCGGGCTTTTCTGACTCCGGGTCGTTCAAGGCACTACCCCGCAAACCTCATCGCAAAGCCTGCCCCGGACTCCGATCCGGGGGCGCGGAGACGCAGAGGCGCAAAGCACACCAACTCATCGCTGGCTTGAACGCGCTATTGGGCGCTTCCTATGCCCTCGAGGCGCGGCTCAGCGCGCACAAGGTCGGTTTCTTCGCGGCTTCGCGGCTTTGCGCCTTTGCGATTATTGGCTCTAGAGGGTGTGGCGGGCGGTAGAAAGGCGGTCGACGAGGATCGCCAGCGCCTTGCCGCGATGGCTGATGCGATTCTTCTCCTCCAGCGGCAGCTCGGCACCGGTCTGGCCCAGCAGCGGATCGAGGAACAGCGGGTCGTAGCCGAAGCCGCCGCTGCCGCGCGGCGCGCGCAGGACCTCCCCATGCCACTCGCCTTCCGCAATGAGCGGTTGCGGGTCCTGAGCGTGACGCACCAGAACGATGACGCAGTAGTAGTGTGCGCGGCGATTGTCGGTCTGGGCGAGCAACTCGAGCAGATGCCGGTTGTTGCGCTGCGTCGGATCTGGGTTCGCCTGCGAAGCGGGCCGAGTGCACGCCCGGCGCACCGTTCAGCGCATCCACGCAGATCCCCGAGTCGTCCGCGAGCGCCGGCCAGGCCGGTGTGCACACTGGCGTGCCGGGCCTTGGCGAGGGCGTTCTCGATGAACGTGGCGTGCGGCTCGTCCGCCTCCGGCACCGCGTAGTGCGATTGCGGGACCACTTCGAGTCCAGCGGGCCAGGATCGCGCGATCTCGCGGATCTTGCCGGGGTTGTTGCTTGCCAGGACGATTCGTCGCAGGAATGAACACCTCAACGCAAAGGCGCAGAGGACGCAGAGGCGCGGAGAATGCCAAGAGCGGCTCGACCGGGAGTAGACGCGTGCCGGCTGGATGCTACAAGCTTGCAGCTCGGAGCAAGGTCAGCGATCGGCACTCAGTCGTGCTGCTCTACTCTGCGCCTTGCGTCGCGCCTGCGTTAGCGCTGCCTAGACTCCCAGCGCAGCGCGCTGGGCGGCGATCAGCCGCGAAATGCCGGCGGCGGCAAGATCCACCATCGCGTCGAGCTGTGTGCGGCTGAAAGGCGCCCCTTCGGCCGTGCCTTGCAGCTCGACGACGCCGCCCGCACCCGTCATGACTACGTTCATGTCCGTCTCGCAGGCGGAGTCCTCGTCATAGTCGAGATCCAGGACCGCCACCCCCCGGTAGATGCCGACCGACACTGCGGCGACGAAGTCGTGGATCGGCCATTCGCGGATGAGCTGGCGCTCCTGCAGCAGCCGCACCGCATCGTGCAGCGCAACGAATGCGCCGGTGATGCTGGCGGTGCGGGTGCCGCCATCGGCCTGCAGCACGTCGCAGTCGATCTGCATGGTGCGCTCCCCGAGCAGCGACGAGGTCGGTCACCGCCCGCAGGCTGCGGCCGATCAGGCGCTGGATCTCCTGGGTCCGGCCGGATTGTCTGCCGGCCGACCGCTTCGCGCTGGGTGCGCGTCCCGGTCGACCGCGGCAGCATGCCGTACTCGGCCGTGAGCCATCCCTGGCCCTTGCCCTTGAGAAACGGCGGCACCTTGTCCTCGATGCTGGCGGTGCACAGCACCCGGGTGTCGCCGAATTCGACCAGGACCGAGCCTTCGGCGTGCCGGGTATAGGCCGCGCGCGATCCGCACCGGGCGCAGCTCGTCGGGAGCGCGTCCGCTCGGGCGCATGCAGATCCTTCTCTAGCAGGGCAGGCGATCCGGCGGGCCCGGATTTTGCCAGTGGAATGTATGTGCTATCTTTCCCTCGCCGCATTTTGGTGGCTCGACCTGCCGGAAGTAAAGCAGGGCTGGGCGGCAAAGAAACTCTCGGGTGGGAACGCGTGATCTACAGCATGACCGGCTATGCCGCACTGAGCGAGGAGCTTGCGCTCGGGACGCTGGCGTGGAGATCCGGTCTGTGAACCACCGCTATCTGGATCTGACCTTCCGCCTGCCGGACGAGCTGCGCTCGTTCGAGCCTGGGCTGCGGGAGATGGTGGCCGCGCGCTTGACGCGCGGCAAAGTGGAGTGCCGCGTCGGTTTTCAGAAGAGCGCCGCGAGCCAGATGTCGCTGCAGCTCAACATCGGCTTGCTGGAGCAGCTGGTCGAGCTCGACCGGCGCATGCGCACGCATCTGCCGGGCAGCGCGCCGCTGGGCGCGAACGACGTGCTGCGCTGGCCCGGGATGCTGGAGGCCGACGCGCTGCCCCTGGAAGAGCTGAAGGAGCGCACCCTGGCACTGCTGGATCGAGCCCTGCAGGAGTTCCAGCAATCGCGCGCGCGCGAAGGCGACAAGCTCAGGGCGCTGCTGCTGGAGCGGGTCGCGCGGATGGAGGAGCTGCTGGCGCGGGTCAAACCGAAGATCCCGCTGCTGGTGGCCGCCTACCAGGAGCGGCTGGTTTCGCGCCTGCGCGACGCGAGAGTGGAGGTCGACGAAGACCGCATCCGGCAGGAGCTGGTGCTGTTCTCGAGCAAGGTGGACGTGGAGGAGGAGCTCTCGCGCCTGTCCGCGCATCTATCGGAGACCCGGCGCATGCTGGCCAGGGCGGCGCCGTGGGCAAGCGGCTGGATTTCCTGATGCAGGAGCTCAACCGCGAGTCCAACACGCTCGGCGCGAAGTCGGTGGACATCGATGTCTCGCAGGCCTCGGTGGAGCTCAAGGTGCTGATCGAGCAGATGCGCGAGCAAGTGCAGAACATAGAGTGAGGCGAGAGGCGTGCAGACGCGAGGCTGAGGAAGCCGTGAGGCGTGAGGACGAGAGGCGTGAGGCGCAGTCCCGAGCGGGCGTGCCGACGACACCTTCGTCGCCAGCAGTCGTCGCAGTGCCGTTGGCCAATGCCGTACGAGCGCATTGCGCTCGCACCTCGGCGCGGAGCGCTTCGCCGTCATGCCTTGCGCCTCACGCCTCACTGACCCGTTCAGCCTCTCGCGCTCAGCCTAGCCTTAGCCTCACGCCTGGCATGACCGGCAACCTGTTTATCGTCTGCGCCCCTTCCGGGGCCGGCAAGACCAGCCTGGTCAACGCCCTGCTCGAGCGCGAGCCGGACATCGAGCTGTCGGTGTCGCACACGACGCGGGCACCGCGGCAGGAGAAGACGACGGACGCGAGTATCATTTCGTCTCGCGCCAGCGGTTTCTGGACGCTGCCGCAGCGCGGTGAGTTTCTGGAAAGCGCGCGAGGTTCACGGCAACCTCTACGGCACCTCGCAGGCGTGGATCAACGAGCGCCGGCGCGAAGGACGCGACATCCTCCTCGAGATCGACTGGCAGGGGGCGCAGCAGGTCCGGCGCCTGATCCCCGAGGCGGTGGGCGTGTTCATCCTGCCGCCCTCGCTCGAGGCGCTGCGCCGGCGCCTGACCGCGCGGGGGCAGGACAGCGACGAGGTGATCGAGAAGCGGCTCGCCAACGCGCGCGAGGAGATCGACCATGTCGAGGAGTTCGACTATGTTATTATCAATCAGACTTTTGAGGTTGCGGTGGTCGATCTGGTGAGCATCGTGCGCGCACAGCGCCTGAAGATCGCGGCGCAGTTGACCCGCTACCGCGAACTGATCAACGCAATGAAGTGAGGCTGCCATGGCCCGCATCACCGTGGACGACTGCCTGAGACTCATCCCCAATCGCTTCGTGCTGACGCTAGCGGCCACTTACCGAGCGCGTCAGCTGACGCAGGGAGCCTCGCCGTTGATCGATGGCGCCAGGACAAGCCGACCGTCACTGCGCTGCGCGAGATCGCCGCCGGCAAGGTCGGCACCGAGATCCTCAACAAGGGCCAGGCTTGAGCGCCTGTCCGCCCGTGCCGTTCATCCAACGCCCCGCTTGCATTCCAGCGCGCGACCCGCTCGACTGAACGCCTGCTGAGCGCAATCGCGGACGTCAGGCCACCCGCCATGTCCGAGGCCGAGCTTCTGATCCGCGACGCCTCCAGCTATCTGAAGCCGGAGGACCTGACCCAGCTGCGCTCGGCCTACGAGTTCTCCGAAGCGGCCCATGACGGTCAGTTCCGCCGCTCGGGCGAGCCCTACATCTCCCACCCGGTAGCGGTTGCCAGCATTCTGACGCAATGGCACCTGGACTCCCAGGCGCTGACGGCCGCCCTGCTGCACGACGTGATGGAGGACACCACCGTCACCAAGAGCGAGCTGGCCGAGCGCTTCGGCAAGCTGGTGGCGGAGCTGGTGGACGGGGTCTCCAAGCTCGACAAGATCGAGTTCGAGAGCCAGGAGCAGGCGCAGGCCGAGAACTTCCGCAAGATGTTTCTGGCCATGGCGCGCGACGTGCGCGTCATCCTGATCAAGCTCGCCGACCGCCTCCACAACATGCGCACGCTGGACGTGATGCACCCGAAGAAGCGGGCCCGCATCGCCCGCGAGACCCTGGAGATCTACGCTCCGATCGCCAACCGGCTGGGGTTGAACGCGCTGTACCAGGAGCTGCAGGAGCTCGTCGTTCCAGAACCTCTATCCCAACCGCTACCAGGTGCTCAAGCGCGCGGTCGAGGCGCAGCGCGGCAACCGCAAGGAGGTGGTGGAGAGGATCCTTGCGGCCATCGTGCAGCGCCTTGAGGACGCCGGCATCGAGGCGCAGGTCAGCGGGCGCGAGAAGGACCTCTACAGCATCTACCGGAAGATGCAGGACAAGAACCTGTCCTTCTCCAAAGTGCTGGACATCTATGGGTTCCGCGTCATCGTCAAGGACACGGCCGCCTGCTACGTCGCGCTGGGCGCGCTGCACCAGCTCTACAAGCCGATTCCGGGCAAGTTCAAGGACTACATCGCCATCCCCAAGGGCAACGGCTACCAATCCCTGCACACCACGCTGTTCGGTCCCTTCGGCAGCCCGATCGAGATCCAGATCCGCACCGCCGAGATGCATCGCATCGCCGAGGCGGGCGTGGCCTCGCACTGGCTGTACAAGAGCACCGACGCCAGCCTGAACGAGCTGCAGCGCAAGACCCACCAATGGCTGCAGAGCCTGCTGGAGATGCAGTCGGAGAGCGCCGACTCGGTCGAGTTCCTCGAGCACCTCAAGGTCGACCTGTTCCCGGACGAGACCTACGTGTTCACGCCCAAGGGCAAGATCATGGCGCTGCCGCATGGCGCCACCTGCGTGGACTTCGCCTACAGCGTGCACACCGACATCGGCAACCGCTGCGTGGCGGCAAAGGTAAACCACGAGCTGGTGCCGCTGCGCACCGAGCTCAAGAACGGCGACCGGGTGGAGATCATCACGGCAGTGCACGCCAAGCCCAACCCCGCGTGGCTCAATTTCGTGATCACCGCCAAGGCGCGCCACCATATCCGCCACTTCCTCAAGACCATGCAGTACGAGGAGTCGGCGCAGCTCGGGGAGCGGCTGCTCGCGCAGGCGCTGTCCGCTCTGGGCGGCACAGCCAAGAACGTCCGCGACGGCGACTGGGAGCGGGTGCTCAAGGACACCGGCGCCAAGTCCAAGCAGGAGGTGCTGGCCGATATCGGCCTGGGCAAAGTGCTCGCCATCGTCGTAGCGCGCAAGCTCCTGCCCAGCAGCCTGCCGGCCTCGGCACGCGCACCGGTGCGCCGGACCGGTGGTGATCCGCGGCTCCGAGGGCATGGCGCTGCAGTTCGCGAAGTGCTGCCACCCGATCCCCGGCGACCCGATCATCGGCTTCATCAAGAAGGGCCGCGGGATGATCATCCACACCCACGACTGCCCGCTGATCCGCAGAATGAAGCGCGAGCCGGAGAAATGGCTGGATGTCGAGTGGGCGCCGGAGACGCGCAAGCTGTTCTCGGTCAACATCAAGCTGCTGGTGTCGAACGAGCAAGGCGTGCTGGCCAAGGTCGCCGCGGAGATCTCCGAGAACGACTCGAACATCGAGAATGTCAGCGTCGAGCCCGGCGACAGCCCCGCCTACAGCGGTATCCATTTCACGCTGCAGGTCTACAACCGACTGCATCTCGCCCAGATCATGCGCGGCCTGCGGCGGCTGCCCGAGGTCATCCGGATCAACCGGCTGAAGGGCTAGCTCCAGCATGAGCTTATCTCCGGGCTACGGCTGGAGAGCACCCGAGTTGACCTGAATCAAGTCGCTCCGCGCCATCCCCGGGAGACTCCTCCTGGTCCAGGTAGGTCTGCAAGCTGGCACGCTGCGCGCTATAGTTGCCAGGAAGGAAGCTCGCTTCGAGCCGCGCCGTTCACCTACACGGGAGTCCGGTATGACAAGACTCATCGCAACCCTGGCTGCGGCAGCGCTGGCCCTGGCCGCTCCCGCAGCCATCGCGGCCGACGAGGCCGAGCTGCCCCTGAGCGAGAAACCGCAGGCGAGCGTGCAGAAGCTGGTACGCCATGAGACCCTGGAGCTCCCGGGCCTGACGGCCTGTCACCAGTGCGAGTGGCGACCCCATGCTCACGAGCAGGCGGCTCCTGAGCAGTGCGGTATGGCAGCCGACGGTGCGCCGAAAATCGGCCAGTTCGAGTGCGGTTTCTCGCCCGAGTGCGCGCGCGTGTGCAACTTCGTGACCTGCGTGCCCTAGCCCGGATTTCATCAGGCCGGCCGGGACCCGCGCTCGCTTCGCCTCATCGGTCGATCCAGCGGCCACCGTCGTCCGGCAGCAACACCCCCCGGCGCCAATCCCCGTTCGCTGCTCGGGGCGCACACCTATCTCCTTGTAACAGCACTCTTTCGGGTCTGTGGTACGGGCGTTGCAACCCGCCTTCCATGGCAGTCGCATCGGCGCAGGGGAAGTAATGAGCAGGGTTTCGGGGAGGACTTCCAAGTCGTTCGGCCACATGCTGCGCAGCGGTCTCGAAGACGCCGTCGCCGTCGCGGTGGTAGGACTGGTGGTGCTCGGGGTCGGGGGGCTGGTCTACAAGCTCCTGAACCCCGACGGCTGGCTGACCGACTGGCTGGGCAGGCTGTGGGACAGGAGTCCGGGGCTGGTGTGGGTAGTCGGTTTCGTCGGCGCCGCAGTGGTGATTGTCGGCAAGCACGTGTACGACCGCAACCCGCGCGGCGACTCCACCCGCGGCAACCTGATCGTCTACGCGTTCCTGGCGCTGGGGCTGTTCTTCTTTTTCAAGCTGGTCGTGACCGGCACGCTGTAAGCCGCGAGTCGTCGACGATAGACAAGGAAATCCCCGACCGGGAGGATAGTTAGCGCCCGCCGGGTGGTTTGATGTCGTCTCGCCGCTACGCGCAAGCTCAGCCAGGCCGTTGCATCTTGCAGGTGGTCGGCTGCGCGGTGTCCTTGGCCTCGATGCGGCCCTCGCTGCGGAACCCCAGTCCGGTGCGCTCCATGTCCCATTTCACCCCGGAGGTTCCCGCCTTGGCGAAGGTCGAGACGTACATCGGCTGCAGGAGCTGGTGGTTGTCGGCGCGCATGCTGACCTCGCCGGTGAAGGTCTTGAATTTCATGCCTTCGAGCGCCAGCGCGACCTTGGCCGGTTCGCTCGATTTGCTCTCCGTCATGGCCTTCGCGAGCATCTCGATTGCGTTGTAGGCGGCCAGCCAGACGAAATCGTCCTTCCCCTCCGGGAAACGCTTGCGGTACTCCTGCACGATAGCGTCGGACCTGGGATCTCCCACATTGGCGTGCCAGTGGCTGATCTGCTTGACGTGGTCGGCGCCGGCATCGCCGATCGCGGTCGGACCGCCGGCGATGCCGGCGTAGTAGGTGTAGTAGTCCACCTTCAACCCCGCCTCCTTGCCGGCCTTGACCAGCAGCGCGAGATCCGCCCCCCAGTTGCCGGTGACCACGGTATCGGCCCCCGAGGCTTTGATCTTGGCGATGTAGGGGGCGAAGTCCTTGACCTTGCCGAGCGGGTGCAGGTCGTCGCCGACGATCTGCGCGTCGGGGCGCTTCTTGCCGAGCATCTCGCGGGCGGCCTTGGCTACGGCCTGGCCGAACGAGTAATCCTGGTTGATCAGATAGACCTTCTTGATCTTCTTCTGGGTGGCCATGTAGCTCACCAGCGCGGCCATCTTCATGTCCGCGTCCGCATCGAAGCGGAAATGCCAGAAGTTGCAGCGATCGTTGGTGAGAGCCGGGTCGACCGCCGCGTAGTTCAGGTACAGCACGGGCCGGTCGGGATTGCGGCTGTTGTGCTTGGCGACCGCGTCCGACAGCGCGCCCGCCACAGCCGAGGAGTTGCCCTGCAGCACATAGCGCACATCCTGGTCGATGAGCTGCTTGAGCGCGTTCAAGGCTTCCTGCGGGTTGGCCTTGCTGTCCATGGCGACGAGCTCGAGCTTGTTGCCGTTCACGCCGCCGCGCGCGTTCACGTCCTCGATCAGCATCGTGAAGCCGCGCAGCCCCTGCTCGCCGACATTGGCGAACGGCCCGGACAGCGGGTCGATATAGCCGATCTTGAGGGTCCCGGCGGCCGCCGGCAGGCTGAGCGCCAGCGCGGCCAGTGCGCCGGTCAGCATGCTTGCGCTGGCCAAGGGGGTGTTGGGCGACGCCATGGATACTCTCCTCCGGTATTTGTGATTGGGGAAGATTCTGGACTGCGGTACAACCGGGTTGGAAGCGCGCTTACACGCCGACGGAGGCCAGCATCGAGTAGTCCACGCTGCTGCTGCGGCGCACCGGATTGCTCAGGCTCCCAAGCCCCTCGATGCGGCACTCCGCTATGTCGTCGTGCTGGATCATCACGGCACCGGGCGTGCCGGTGCTGATGATGTCTCCCGGGTAGAGAGTCATGACGCGCGAATGGAATGCCACCAGGTACGCCGGCGGGAACGCCATGTTGGCCACGACGTTCTGCCGGTGCAGCGCGCCGTTGCACCAGGTGCCGACATTCAGCCGCATCACGTCGAGCACCTCGTCCGGGCGTGATCAGCTCAGGCCCGAACGAGAAGAAGGTGTCGAAGTTCTTCGAGCGGGTCAGAAAGCGCGGGTTGCGCTGCAGGATATCCTCGGCGGTCATGTCGATGATCAGGCAGTATCCGGCGATCACGGCGCCGACGTCGTCCTCGGAGACGTCGCGGCAGCGCCGGCCGATGATCACCCCCAGCTCCGCCTCGGCGGTCACGCGCTCGGACTCGGGCGGCAGCTCGATGGCGTCGCCCTGACCGATGATGGTGTGGTCGCCCTTCATGAAAGAGGCCGGCTCGGTAGGGAAAGGCGCCGCCAGGTCGGCGGCATGATCCCGGTAGTTCAGCCCGATGCCCCAGATCTTGCGCGGGCGGCGGTACAAGGGCCCGTAGCTGCACTGCGGCAGCCGGCAACGCGTGCGGGGTACGCTCCGCGTCACGCAGCAGGATGTGGCTCAGGCCCCGCTCGATCAGCTCGAGCACCTCGGTCGGCCAGGCGCGTCCCAGGTAGGCGTTGATGCTCGCCACCGGCACGATGCCGTTGCCGGTGACCACGGCGGCCGTCTCCGTGCCGTCGCGTCGGATGGTACAAAGGCGCATTGCCTCCCCCCTGTGTCCGCGTCGACACGCCGCGATTCTGACCTTGACGCGGGAAGGGAGCTGCTACGCGGACGGTCACAGTCACCGTCAGGCGAGCAACACGCCGAACCAGCCGGCCGGATCGGTCCACATCCGGTGCTCCGGAAAGCCGGCAGCGCACGCCAGGGCAGCGAACTCGTCGGGCGAATACTTGTGCGAGTCCTCGGTGTGGATGGTCTCGCCAGCACGGAAGGAGAACACCGCGTCCTGCACGCGCACCTGCTGGTCGCGAGCGCTCACCAGGTGCATTTCGACGCACCCGCGCGCCTTCCTCGTAGAAGGCCAGGTGGCCGAAATTCTCCACGGCGAAGCTCCCGCCCAGCTCGCGGTTGATGCGCACGAGCATGTTGAGGTTGAAGCGCGCCGTATAGCCCTCGGGGTCGTTGTACGCCAGGTCGAGGATCGGCTTGGGCTTCTTCAGGTCGACCCCGATGAGCGCGGCGCCCCTTGGGCCCACCGACCGACCTGGCCCGCCGCAGGAAGGCGCCGGCCTGCGCCCGGTCGTAGTTGCCGATGCTCGACCCGGGAAAGAACAGGATGCGCCGGGCAGCGGGGGGAAGGGCCAGAGCATCGATCCCGGAATCCAGGTAATCGGCGTGCACGGCACGCACTGCGAGCCAGGGGAAGCGCCGCGCCAGCTCCCGGGCGGCAGACACCAGCGGCTCGCGCGAGATGTCATAGCCGGCATACAGGCGCGGGCGCAGCGCAGGCAACAGGAGCCGGATCTTGCGCGCCTCACCCGCCCCCGGCTCCAGCACGGCGCAGCCTCGACCCAGCGCGGCGGCGATGTCGTCCGCGTGGCGCGTGAGGATTGCCGGTCTCGGTGCGGGTGAGATAGTAGGCCGAGGTGCGGCAGATCGCGGCGAACAGCTCGCTGCCGCGGGCGTCATAGAACAGCTTGGGCGGCAGCGACTTGCGGGGCTGCGACAGCCCGGCCACGACCTCCTCGCGCAACGAGGCGGCCTTGGGCGCGAGATCGACTACGGCAAGATTGGACGGCACCGCCAGCGCGGCGCCGGAAGTCGATGGCATGATTGCGTGCGATACCTGCGGGGGTGCGGTGACCCACCCGCCCGCGCCGGCCCTGCGTACTTGAACAAACGAAGCCCGGCGGCCGAATCCACCGCGCGGGCGCAGGTCAATCCCTCACCGCAGCCTCAGGGATTGAGGTTTGGATGAGATCATCTCACAGACCGGCGGACCTGTCCCGCGGGAGGGCAAGGGTCCAGCACATGGGCTGTGCCGGGCGCCAAAACCGAGCGCGACGGCCAGGCAGCCACGTCCGCCCGCCGGCGGCTGCGGGTATCTCGCGCGCACGCAGCGCCGAGGGGAGCATCGCCGTGACCAGCGTCAGCCCGCTGGGGACGAGCCGCAGCGGCTCGCCCGGCGCAACGAACAGGTCGCGCGCATCGCCGGGCTGCGTCACCCACAACAGGCCGGACAGGCACACGATCTCGATGTCGTCGCGGGACTCTATCCGCAGCGACTGCTCGGCTTCCAGGTTGATCGCGGCATCCGCCCCGTGTATCTGCATGACAGCCCCCTGTATCTGCATGACGGCAGTGTAGGTGCGCGGCCCGCCACAATACAGACATAAAGAAATATAATTTGAACCGGTACAGATGAGGCACCGCCATGACTGTACCGGTCCGGAGGCTGGGCGTCTGTGCCTACCGGTCCGCTGCACAGGGATCCAGAATGCAGATGAACGCCAGAATGCAGATGAACGGATGGTGCCGTGTGAGTTGCCCGAGATCAGAGGGATGAACGCTCCTGCGCATCTCTACCAGGAATTGGCCGCGCGCGTGGCAGAGGCAATCTTCGCCGGCAGCCTGAGAGCCGGTGACCGCCTGCCCTCGGTGCGCCGCCTCTCCGAGCAGCACAGCGTGAGCATCGCCACCGCCGTGCAGGCCTACCGCGCACTCGAGAACCAGCGGCTCATCGAAGCACGGCCCAAGTCGGGCTATTTCGTCTTGCCCAAGCCGATGAAGCTGGCCGAGCCGGCGCCTTCGCGTCCACCGGCCACACCCCGATTCGTCGGCGTGAACCAGTTCGTCATGGAGTACCTGGCGTGCTCGCACATCCCGGGCGTGGCGCCGCTCGGTTGTGCCACGCCCAGCGAGGAGCTGTACCCCGCCGACAGGCTGTTGCGGCTGGTCGCCGCGGTCGCGCGGCGCCAGCCCAGCGTGGCATCGCGCTATGTAATGGACACCGGCGCTGCCCCGCTGAGGAGCGCGATCGCGCGGCGCGCGGTGGAGTTCGGATGCAACCTGACTGCCGGCGATATCGTGGTGACCAACGGTTGCACCGAGGCGTTGAATCTGGCGTTACGCGCGGTGGCCGGACCCGGCGACACGATCGCGCTCGAGTCGCCCACCTATTTCACGCTCCTGCAGATCATCGAGAGCCTGGGCATGAAGGCGCTGGAGGTGCCGACCCATCCGCGCGAAGGGATTTCGCTGGAAGCGCTCGACCTCGCCACGCAGAAGCCCGGTGCAGTGAAGGCGGCGCTGGTGATCAGCAACTTCAGCAATCCGCTGGGCAGCCTCATGCCGGCGGAAAAGAAGCGCAAGCTGGTTGCGCCTGCTCGAAGGCCGCGGCATCCCGCTGATCGAGGACGACATCTACGGCGACCTCTACTTCGGCCGCTCGCGTCCATTCGTGGCGAAGGCGTTCGAAACCGAGCGGTGGCGTGCTGCTGTGCAGCTCCTTCACCAAGAGCCTGGCACCGGGATTTCGTGTCGGCTGGATCGCTCCGGGGCGCTTTCAGCAGCAGGTGGAGCTGCTCAAGTTCATCAACTCCATCGCCACGCCGGAGCTGCCGCAGCTCGCCATTGCCGAGTTCATGGCCAACGGCGGCTACGATCATCATCTGCGCAAACTGCGCACGGCGTTCGCGGGCCAGGTGCAGCGCACCTCGGAGGCGGTAGCGGCGCACTTCCCTCCCGAGTGCAGGATCACGCAGCCGGCAGGCGGTTTCGTGCTGTGGGTAGAAATGCCGGCGGCAGTGGATGCGGTCCGCCTGTTCGAGATGGCGCGGGATGCCTGCATTGCGGTGGCGCCCGGTTCGATGTTCACCCACACCGGCAAGTTCCGCAACTTCATGCGCCTGAACTGCGGGAACGTCTGGTCCCTGCAGCTCGAGCGCGCCATTATGCGGGTGGGGGAGATGTGCAAGCGCCTGGCCGATGCTTGAGTCCGAACTCAACCCTCAGGCCGAACCGCAGAGGCGCGGAGGCGCAGAGGATTCGCAGAGAAAGCACGGAATCTTGGCTGTGGCTCGCGGCTGCTCGACGCCTGCGCGCCAAGCTCTTGGAGCCGTTCCTCTGCGGGCCCTCGCGCGCCTCCGCGCCTCTGTGGTGAAAGGCCGCGCCCTCAGCTCAGAGCCCTAGCTCAGGCTTTAGTCAAGAAACAGCGGCGCGGCGAGCACGCCCTGCACGACAGCCGCGAGGCCATACAGCAAAGAAATGGCGGTGGCCTGATCGCCCGGCACACCGAAGAACGCCAGAACCAGCACTGCGGCAAACTCGCGCGTGCCGAACCCGGCGACCCCCACCGGCACAGCCGCCAGGATGAAGATGGGCGCAGCCGCGGCCAGCGTGCTCAGATACGAAAGCTCCATGCCCACTGCGCGCGAACAAGCCCACAACGTCCAGGCGGAGAGGATCTGCACCGCCACAGACAGCCACAACGAGCGCAACACGGCCGCACGCTCGCCGCGAAGCCGGGTGCGCAGCGTCTCCAGAGCGCTGGCGAGCCTGGCCAGGCCCGGCAGGGGCACCTCCCGCAACCAGCGGTTGGCCAGGGGATCAGCGGCGCGACCACGATCCCGGCGAGCAGCAGGATGTAGCCGCCCAGGCTCCCCGGCAGCGCCGCCGCTGTGGTCAAGCCCGCTACCGCCATCCCCGCCGCTGCCAGCAGCGACATGACTGGACAGCACCCACAACCCGCTGAAGCGGTCGAAGAACACCGACAGGGCCGCGCGCAGGAATGCATTGCCCAGAGCCGGCGAGCTGATAGGTGCGCAGCAGATCCCCGGACAGCGTGGCGCCGGGCAGCAGCATGTTGGTCGTAATGCCGCGCGCATACATCAGGATCAGCCGCCCGGCCGGGGCGCGCATCCCCAGCGCGCGGGCAATCGCCGCCCAGCGGATGGCCGAGACGACGTTGGCCGAGATCGCGAGGACCAGCGCCAGCATGAACCAGCGCGGATCCGCACCGACCAGCTTGTGCCCCAGCGCTCGCGGATCGCAGTACCAGACCACCAGAGCCAGCAGGGCGAGCCCGCTGCCGATCCGCAGCGCGAGCTTGAGATGCCGCCGGGATGGCGCTGCCGGTGCCGGCGCCTCAGGTGGAGGCGCGGGTTGTGGCATCGCTGGGAGCGGTCCCCCGACGCAGGCGGGGCGCAGAGCGCAGGACATACTGGGCGCGCCCCTGCGGCTCATGGTAGATGCGGGTGAGCAGCTCGCCGAGCACGCCGGTGGCCACCAGCTGCACGCCGATCAGCACCAGCAGCGCGCCCAGCAGCAGCAGCGGACGTCCGCCGATCGACTCGCCGAGCACCAGCTTGTCGAAGGCGAGCCAGGCGAGGATCAGCGCACCGACCAGCCCCAGCGCCACTCCCAGCCCGCCGAACGCATGCATCGGCCGGTGCAGGAAGCGCATCAGGAACTTGATCCACAGCAGATCCAGCACCACGCGCACCGTGCGGTCGATGCCGTACTTGGACTTGCCGCGGGTGCGCGGATGGTGCCGCACCGGGACCTCGAGCACCTTCGCCCCCACGTCCGCGGCGAGCGCGGGAATGAAGCGGTGCATCTCGCCGTACAAGCGCAGATCGCCGATCACCTGGGCGCGGTAGACCTTGAGCGCGCAGCCGTAGTCGTGCAGCCGCACGCCGGTCACCCGCGAGATGATGCCGTTGGCGATCACCGACGGGATCTTGCGCGAGACCGTGCGGTCCTGGCGGTCCTTGCGCCAGCCCGAGATCATGTCGACGTCGGGACGCTCGTCCATGAGCTGCAGCAGCGCCGGCACGTCGTCGGGATCGTTCTGGAGGTCGCCGTCGAGCGTCACGATGTACTCGCCGCGCGCGGCGTCGAACCCGGCCTGCAGCGCCGCGGACTGACCGTAGTTGCGGATCAGGTACAGCGGCTTGAACCAGGGGTGCCTCTCGGCCAGCTCCGCCATGGTCTGCGCGGACGCGTCGCGCGAGCCGTCGTCCACGCAGATCAGCTCGAAGCTGCGGCGGCTGCGCGCCAGCGCTTCGCCGACGCGCTCCACCAGGTCCGGGAGGTTCTCCTCCTCGTTGTAGACCGGTATGACGACTGAAATCTTCGGCTCTGTGCTCATCGAAGCGATTCTAGCCTGCATTTCCGGTTGCGCGCCCGCGCCACATCGCCGCTCCCGCAGCCGCCAAGACCGCGACAGCGATAGCGCGCAGCAACCAGCCCGCCTGCCGATAGCCCCCGTCGTGGCCGGCGAGCAAGGCGACCGCACAGCCGGCCAGGATCGAGCCCAGCAGCCCCTGCAGCCACGCCGAGCGGGCGGGCGCCGGGAAGTGTTGTGCCAGCGCCAGACCGGCCACGGCGGCGAGCCAACCGCCAAAGATCCCGCCCAGGACGTCCAGCGGCCAGTGCACGCCGACCACGCTGCGCGACGCTGCAGCAGCCAGTGCAACCAGCAGCGCGGCACCGAACGCGACCCGCGAAGCGAGCCCCAGCGCGATCAGTCCGGCGACGAACGCAGCGGTGGTCGCGTGCCCCGAGGGGAAAGCTCGGTTAAGGTGTATCGGGCCGATGATGTGCACTGCATCCCCCAGCACCGCGGGGGGACGGGCGATATCGAGCCATGGCTTCAGACCATGCACCCACGCAGTGGCCAGCAGCCCGCCCAGCACCAGCGCCCACAGCAGGTCCGGCCGCCGCCGCCAGAGCGGCAGGCACAGCGCCAGGGCCACGGCGGTATCGCCGAGCACGGTGATGTTGGCCCACAACCCGTCGCTCGTGGCGGGGCCCAGCGCATTGAGGAGCAGGAACAACGGCAGGTTTCGCCCGGAGGCGGCCACCAGGACGAACGCGACGAGGGCGACGAGCGGCACGAGCCACACCGCCGGCGAGAGCAACGGCAAGCCGGCGCGGGCGGCCTGGCTCACGGGCGAATCCTGACCAGCGCGATGCCGTTCTTGGCGTACAGCACGTCGTAGCCGTTGCCGGGCAACTCGGCCAGTCGCTGCGCACGCGTGAGCACCACATCACCTGGCCGCAGCTCGCGGTCCTCGGTTGGCAGACCACGATACACGCTGAAGCTGGGCGCGTTGAGCCGCCAGAGAATCGGCGAGAGAGCCTGCTCGCGGCACAGCAGGGCGGCCTCCTTGATCGGTTCCTGCTGCAGGCCGGCGGCCACCGGGACGACGAAGGCCGACAGCACCAGCACGCTGAGCAGTCCGGTGGCCACCAGCTTTTGGGTCAGCGGCACCCGCCGTTCCAGCATCGCGGCTACCGTCACCAGCAGCGCAGCGGCGGTGAATGCGAAATACCCGGTGCTGAAATAGGCGTCGGCGTTGGACAAAGCCTCGCGATAGTAGGCATCGGGCACCTGCGGAAGGGCGAGCTTCACCGCCCAGGGCAGCAACAACAGCACGAGAAAAAACCCGGCCGCGGGCGCCAGCGCCCACCAGGGCGACTCGAGCTCGTGAGCGTACACGGCCATGAGCAGCACCACCCCGGTGATGCCGTACAGGACATAGTGCGGCAGCTTGGTGCCCGACAGCGAGAAGAACACGAACACGAACACGAACCACAGCAGCAGATAGAGCTGAAGATCGTCGCGCCAGATCGCGCGAAGGCGCCGCGCCACCGGCACCAGCAGCGCGGTGAAGGGCAGCGTCCACGCGAGCACGATCGGGAAGTAATACACCAGGCTCCCGGCGTGGCCCTGCAGGGGCCCACCGAAGCGGCTGAGATTGTGGCGCAGGAAGAAGCCCTCGAAGAAAGCCCAGCCCTCCTTGGCGAAGATGATCGCGTACCACGGCGCCGCGATCGCGACGAAGAGCAGCAACCCGCGCCAGTCGAACACGGCGCGCGCCCAGGTTGCGAGATCGCGGCGCAGCACGCAGAACCAAAAGGTCACCGCAAGCGGCACCAGGATCGCCACCGGGCCCTTGGCCAGGAACCCCAGGCCGATAGCGGCGAAGGTGGCGTACAGCCAGCTGCGCCTGCCGGTGTCGAGGTGCAGCCAGGCGCCGAACATCGACGCGGCGATCAGCAGGTTGAGCAGCGCATCGGCCGTCGCGGCACGACCGATGATGTACACGCCGAGCGATGTCGCCAGCAGGGCCGCGGCCAGCAGACGCGCGCTGCAGCCCGAAGTAGCGCCGCGCGAACAGGAAGGTCAGCAGCGCCCACAGGCTCGCGCACAGCGCGGAGGGCAGACGCAAAGCGAACTCGCTCACGCCGAGCGCAGCCACCGCTGCGGCCTGCAGCCAGTACACGAGGATCGGCTTGTCGTAGCGCGGGCGGCCGTTGAGATAGGTGGACAGGTAGTCCCCGCGCTGAAACATCTCCAGGGTAGCCTGGCTGAAGGCGCCTTCGTCCACGTCGAACAGCGGCGCGCGGCCGAGCAGGAAAAAGAAGCTCGCCAGCACGGCAATCAGCGCCAGCACAGCCAAGGGCGCGCTGGCTGGCCGGGGACCGCGGCGGGACGGCAGTCATGGGGCGCAGGGAGCTGGACTAGCTGGAGATCGGGGCCTCACCGCAAAGGCGCAAAGGACTACGCAAAGCAGACCCAACGCAGTTCATGGCGAAGCCCTGTCGGGAGTGGGCGGTTGCGGATATTGAGCTCCTTTGTGTCTTAGCGTCTTTGCGGTTCTCGCTCCCGCGTGGGCGCCTCTGCGATCCTCGCTCGCGCGTCAGCGCTTTCCGGTCCTGGCCCGCCGTGCGTCCGCACACTGGCGCGGATTGTACCGTGATCGACCCTCTCCGAACGCGAGCGCTGACAGCGGCGTGCGGCCCGGCCACCTTGCCATCCGAGCGCGACGCCGGCGTTCACTGCGCAGGCGAGCCGCAGACATGTTACTGTCTCGCACCCGCCGGAGGGCGCCATCTACGAGCGAGCCCCGGCGCTGCGCAGCACACTCACCGACCGTGTCCACTCCAGCCACCGAGCACCCCGGCCTGCCGGCCGGCCTGTCCCCGCAGCGCGCGTTCGTCCTCCTCGCGCTGCTCGTGGCGCTGGTGGCGGGATGGCGACTGGCCGTCATCGCGGGCTACGACCACGGCCTGTTCGTGGACGAAGCCCAGTACATCGACTGGGCCCGCGACCCTGCGTTCGGCTACTACTCGAAGCCGCCCGTGCTGGCCTGGGCCATTGCGGGGATGACGCAGACTGTGCGGCGAGGCGCCGCTGTGCGTGCGCGGTGGCGCAGTGCTCATGTACAGCGCCGCCGCCGTCTTTCTGTTTCTCGCTGGCCTGTGCCTGTTCGATGCCCGGGTCGGATTGGCTGGGGGCCGTGCTGTATTTCCTGTCCCCGGGCTCGCGCTCACCAGCCTGTTCATCACCACCGACGCGCCGCTGGCGCTGTTCACTTGCGCCTCGCTGCTGTTCGCGGCGCGCGCCCTCCGGGGTCAGGGCTGGCTCGACTGGGCGGCTCTGGGCGTGTCCTTCGGTCTGGGGCTGATGAGCAAATACAGCTTTGCGCTGTTCATCGGCGGCTTCTTGTTCTATCTGCTGATCACGCACGAGCGCCGCCGGCTGCTGATCGGCGCGCGGCTGTGGCTGGCGCTCGGCATCGCCGGGCTGCTGTTCGTGCCCAATCTGATCTGGAACGCACAGCACAGCTTCGCCACCTTCAGCCATACCGCCGAGATCTCCGGACTCGAGCAGCCCACCTTCAGCCTCGCCAAGCTGGGCGAGTTCGCGGGCGGCCAGTTCCTGGTGTTCGGCCCGCTTACATTCGCCGGGCTGCTCGCGCTGCCGTGGCTGCGCAGGACGGCGTTGCGCACCGAAGGCGGACGCATGCTCGGCGCGATCGCGCTGGTCCCCCTGGCCGCCTTCACGGCCCTGGCGTTCCTGTCGCGCACATTGCTCAACTGGGCGTTCGTCGCGCTGGCGCCGGCGATCCTGCTGGTGGCCGCCGCGTGGGTACGGGGCGGATACTGGCGCTGGGCGGCGTGGTCGGTCGGTGTCAGTGTGTTGATGGTCGTGCTGGCCACCCATCTCCCGACCTGGACACGGCTGGCCGGCCTCGAGCTCAAGCGCGGGCAGGACCCGTATTCGCGCACCATGGGCTGGCGTACTTTGGGAGAGGTGGTGAGCGAGGTCTGGCGCGCCCAGCCGGACACTCGGATCCTCGCCAACGATCGCTGGATCATGGCGGAACTGCTGTATTACGTACGACCGCCACCGCGCAACGCGCTGATGTGGAACCCCGGCGGTCCGGTCGACGATCACTACCGGCTCACCCGTGACGCCGGCAAGCACGCGGGGGAGAGCTTCCTGTTCGTGACCACCGGCGATGCCAGCGGCCTCGCCCCCTCCTTCGAGGCGGTGAAGCTGGTGCGCGAGGCGCCAATCCGCACGCACAAGGACTGGACCGTGGTGTATCGCATCTACCGTCTCGACGGCTTCAAGGGCTACTGAGCAGCCGATGCCGACCTGGGCCCGATTCGGCTGGACGCCGGCAAGGTGGCAAGCCTACGCACGCTCCCCGCAGCTCTGGTTGTTCGTGGCCACGGTGCTGCTGTTCAGCCTGTTCCCGCAGATCGACATCGCGACCAGCAGCCTGTTCCGCGATCCTGGGAGTGGATTCACTGTCGGACAGCTGTTCGCGGTGCGCGTGCTGCACGAGGGTTGGGACATCGCCGCGCGCTCCGCTGCGGTAGTGCTCTCCCTTTATCTGCTGGCGAGCCTCATCTGGAAGGGGCTGGCGCCGCGCGGACGCCGCCGCGCTGCGACGTTCCTGTTGTTGGTCCTGCTGATCGGCCCGGGCCTGATCGTGAACACGCTCAAAGATACCTGGGGCCGCGCGCGGCCCGTAACGGTCGAGGAGCTCGGCGGCGTCAAGCACTTCACCCCGGCGCTGGTGCCGTCCGACCAGTGCCCGCGCAACTGCGCCTTTACCAGCGGACATGCCGCATTCGGCTTCTGGTGGATGGCGCCGGCGTTCGTCGATCGCCGCCGGCGCGGCATGTGGTTCGCGCTGGGGCTCACGCTGGGTCTGGGCATCGGCCTGGTGCGCATCGCCCAAGGCGGTCACTTCCTGAGCGATGTGCTGTTCTCGGGCTGGATCGTCTACGGCACCATGCTGGCCCTGCGCGCGCTGATGCTCAGGCGGCCGCGCAGGCGCCCGGCGGCTGCGGCCGCCTGAGCCGAACCCGTTCACGCTTGCGGTTCGAGGACCGCAAAGGCGCAAAGCGCGGAGGTGCCGCAAACACACCCCTGATACTTTGCGCTTCGCACCTGGGCGGTGCCCCGGTTGCGCACGCCCCCGACGCGATGTGGAGGCGATCAGGCAGTGATCGATTCTTCGGCGGAGGTGGCCGATGCAGCGAGGAGCTGGGTCAGCGCTGCGCGCAGCCGCACGGGCCGCACGGGCTTGTGCAGTATCGGACAGCCGAGCACCCGGGCGCGCTGCAGGGACTCCACGGAAGTATCTCCGGTGATGACCAGCGCGGGCACCTGCGCGCCCAGCGCGCGCCTGATTGCCCGGATCGCATCGGCTCCCGGGCTGGCCGCCAGTCGCAAGTCCGCGATCAAGAGATCCGGGCGGAGCCTTGTCGCCGATGCCACGGCCTCGACCTCGCCGGCGGCCGATACGACGCGACAGCCCCAGTGCCCGAGCAGCGCCTCCATTGCCTGACGCACGCTCAACTCATCGTCGAGCACCAGGACCAATCTGCTGCGCAGCACGTCGGCCGGAAACGAGGGAATCTGTTCAGCGGGTCGGACTGCGCGCGCATCACCTGCGGGAATGCGAACGCTGAAGCACGACCCCCTGCCCGCGGCGGATGTCAGCGTGACCGGGTGATCCAGGATCACCGACAGGCGCCGGACAATGGCGAGCCCGAGCCCCAGCCCTTTCCTGCGATCGCGCTCGGGGTTGCCGACCTGGAAGAACTCGTCGAATACGCGCTCCCGATACTCGGCAGGGATGCCGATGCCGGTGTCGCGCACCTCCACAACGATGTCCCCGATGGCGGCGCAGGCGGACACAGCGACCGAACCACATTCGGTGTATCGGATCGCGTTGGCGATGAGATTGCCCAGCAGCCGCTCCGCCAGCACCGGGTCAGTGTGCACCACGTTGGCGTTGGCGTTGATGGTCAGAACCAGACCTTTGGCCGCCGCCAGCGGCGCGTACTGTGCCCGCAACCCATTCAGCACGCGCTCGAGCGGAACATCCACCGGCTTGGGCTGCATGTAGCCGGCATCGAACCGGGAAAGGTCGAGCAACTCGGTGAACAGCGACTCCATCGCTTCGATGCTGGCGGAAATGCCGTCCACCACTGTGCGCTGCTCGGCGTCCTTGGCAAGCTCACGCAGCGAGACACTGAACAGACCCAGCGCATGCATGGGCTGCCGCAGGTCGTGGCTGGCGGCTGCGAGGAACTGCGACTTGGCCAGGTTGGCCTGCTCGGCACGGGTACGCTGAAGATCCGATTCCTCCTTCTCGCGCTGGATGGCATCGATGAGCTCCTGGTGGCGCATGCGCAGGGCGATCGCGTCGTGGATGCGGCGATGCTGGATGCGCGCATTGGCGACGAGGAACAGAAAGAACAGCAGGAGCGCGACGGCGGCCGGCAGGTAGTCCCAGTCCCGCCAGCTCAGCAGGCGTAGCGCGAGCGGCAGCAACGCGAGGGAGACGAAGCCAAGCACGGTGGGCAGGTGATAGGACTGCGACGCGATGCTGCCGGCCGCGAGCAGGGCCACGATCATCAGGAAGGAAGCGGCGCCCAGCGGATCGCCCTCGCGCAGCACGAGCAAAGACGCCAGCGCCCAGCACGCGCCGTTCGCCAGCACCATCCAGGTGTAACGGCGTGCCCACTGCTCGGGGTGCTGATCCTGCGCCCGGCCGGCCGTGTAGGCGCGGACCAGCGGAATGCGGGCGGCGATGACGAGCAGGGTGACGGCGAGCCAGCCAAGCAGCACGGGACGGGCCGCGAACGGCCACATCACCAGGACCAGGCACAGCGCGGCAATGGCAGCGCCCCAGCCGTTGGAAAAGCTCTGCCGGTACAGCCCGCGCACGCACTGCGCTTGCTCGCGCGCGCCGCTGGCAGTGTCCTCGAACGCCCTGTGCGCGGCCACCAGCGGTCCTACTCGAGCAGTCCCAGCACTCTCGCCTTCACGAGTGCTCGAACCCGCGTGTCGACGCCCAGGACATCGAACACACCCTTCAGATGGGCCTTGACGGTGCGCTCGGAAATCTCCAGCTGTTGCGCGATCTGCGCGTTCGAGCGGCCCTCTGCCAGGAGCGCAAGCGTGGCCATCTGCCGAGCGGTGAGTCTGAGGCCGTGCGCCGGTATCGATGCGGCTGCCGCACTCGACGGGCCTGGCCAGGACACTTCACCCGCCAGGACGCGTTCGATGCCCCGGAGTACGTCGGCAATGGAGGCGACCTTGGAGATGAATCCCTGCGCGCCGACCCGAGCCGCCGCGCCGATGGTCTCGGGCGAGTCCTCCGCCGAGATGAGCACGCGCGCGATCTCCGGATGGCTGGCACCGATCCGTTGCAGTACATCGATGCCGTCATCGCCTTGCAGCTTGCGGTCCACCAGGACGAGATCGAACGTGGGGTCATCGTCGAGTGTGCGCAGCGCGTCGCCGCCGGAAGACACGCCGACCATCGTGGCGTGCAACGGCCTGCCACTCAAAGCCTGGATGACTCCTTCCCGGTACAGGGGATGGTCGTCGACGATCAAGATCTTCGTCATGGCGAGCTGGGCAGTGTCGTTCCTAAGATACCCGAAAGGGCAAGTCCCGCGCGAGAATCGCCAGCAACATCCCCTCCGAGATGAACCTTCGGCCAATTGCTGGGCGCCAACGCGGCGCATAGCATGCCCTGAGTGAGCGCGTCGTCGTGAATTCCTGGAAACGGGTCGGACGGGTGCAGCGTAGTGCCCGGACGAGTCCGCCAGTCTGACAGTGGAGGTCAAGCAAAGTGTTCCCCGTCCAGCTCCGTCCCATCACAACCGCACTGCTGTTCGCCGGACTGGCGTTGTCCTGGACGGCGAATGCGAACATGTGCGAGAAGTCCAACATCACCGAGCACTATCGCACCGAAGCGAAGCTCATGAAGAGCCAGGCGTTCGCGCCGGCATCGCCAGACTATCGCGGAGATGACGAATACAACGCCTGGATTCTCGCCTGCAACCGCGATCGCGACAACCGTGGCAAGGAGCTCGATCGCCTCATCGATCCCAAGACCGGCGGCGGATTCGCAAGGAACCTGCCTTCCGCCGCGGTGAAGGGCCAATACAGCTTCTACGGTAACTCGGTGGGAGCGAATGTTTTCACTTCACTGGAGTACCGCTACCTGCTCAGACGCGAGAACGGCGAGTGGATCGTAACGCTTCCGATCAAGCTCGACCTTCCCGGCGAGGTGCACGCCGCGAACCTTCCGACCAGTCTGCCTCAGACCGTCGTGTCCAACCGGCTCGACATCGCCCAGCGCCTGGCGGTGGAGCTGGGACTGATGAGCGAGGATGGCCAGGGCTCGAAGGAATGCGACCGCGGTCGCGAACGCTTCACTACCACCCCCTGGGGTGCCAGGATCGTCAGCATCGGCTTCATCGGCCCGCCGGCGAACCCCACCTATGACGGTATTGCCTGTCGCCTGCCCGTGGATCGGGTCTTGCCGGGCGGCAAGACACTGATGTCGGCGTTCTTCGAGTTCTGGAAAGGCGCAATCGAAACGGCCTGGGCAAGGCCCGGCTTCCGCGTCGAAGTATTGATAGTGGATCACGACCCCATCACCGACAGTCAGATGAAATCGTTCGAGAGAGACGACCTGATCTGGACTATCCACACGACGCTGAGCGCGGATCAACGCCCGCGCTACCGCTCCGCGTTCGCCTCGCTGCCGCACTTCTACACCGGCGCGTACCCGGATACCATCGCGCACGAAGCCGGACATGAGCTCGGACTGGACGACGAGTATCGGGAGGACAACAAGGGCGGCAAGAACGCCTGGCGCGATTGCGATGATCCGAGTCAAGGCGGAATGGGAGGCATGTATCTGATGTGCCAGGCGACATCCGTCAGCGACGCCGACGAGGACACCTACTGGACGGAACCGTTCGCGCTCACCAACCTGGAGAGCGTCAAGGGCATCTATCCGTGGATCATCACGCGGCGCTACGCGGTCGCCGATGCAGAACAATGCTTCGCCGACGGCGACTGCAACGTGACGCAGTACTGCAATACTGGAAGCATTGGCCGCAATCAATGCCTGGCCCGCAAGGCGGAGAACGACAACTGCAGCGCCGATCATCAATGCCGCACTGGCGCGATCTGTCGGGGAAAACCGCTGGGCCGGTGCATCACCGAGGCCTCGGTCCGCCTGGGAGGGAAGTGCACGAAGAACCCCCAGTGCGAAACGATGAACTGCAGCGCCAAAGGGATCTGCCAGTGCGCCAACGATGCCGATTGCAGCGGCAGCCAGTACTGCAAGCTCGGTACCTTGGACGTGGGCAGCAACGATTGCACGGCGCGCAAGACCGAGGGCGACAGTTGCAGCGAGGACCGGCAATGCGCCGCGCCCGCCGTATGCGGCGGGAAGCCGCTCGGCAAGTGCATCAGGGTGGCCTCCGTTGCGCTGGGAGGAAGCTGCGTCAGGAATGACCAGTGCGTCACCGGCAACTGCGACAACAACGGGGTGTGCCAGTGCGACAAGGACGGCGACTGCGGCAGCGGGGCGTCCTGCGACAAGGGTACATTGGACCTGGGGCGCAACGTCTGCGTGTCCAACTCACCCACCGCCAGCCTCGGGGACGCCTGCATCCGCAACTCCCAATGCGTGTCCGGGAGTTGCAGCAGCAAGGGCATCTGTCAATGCAACAACGACGGCGACTGCGGCTCGAGCATGTGGTGCAATAGCGGTGTCGACGTGACGGCCAATACTTGCAAGGCCAAGCTGGCAAGCGGGCAGGTATGCGGGGTCGTGGGAGACCTCAGCGTCGGGCACCGTTGCCGATCGGGTACCTGCAGGATCTCCGGCATCAGCACCAACCTCAAGTGCAAGTAGGTCCAGCGAGTTCCCGCGCGGCCCGGCTCATGGAACGGAAGCTGCTGACCTGTCCCCCATCACGCTTGGGGGAGAGGCTCAGTGCCGGTTCCTGCACCGGAAGAGGGCGCCGGAACGCGATGTGCCGCTCGCAGCCGGGGCGTTCGGTCTCGACGAGTACGTAGAGCACATCATGAAGTTCGTCGAGGTGATGGGAGCGGGCGCGCATGTGGTGGCGATCTGCCAGCCCTGTGTGGCCGCGCTGGCCGCGACAGCGCTGATGGCCGAGGATGGCCATCCGGCGACACCGACCAGCCTCACCCTGATGGCCGGGCCGATCGACTGTCGAATGAGTCCCACGGCGGTCAACAAGCTCGCGACCTCGAAGCCCATCGACTGGTTCGAGCGCACCCTGATCGCGACGGTCCCGGCCCGCTATCCCGGCGCGATGCGGCGTGTGTATCCCGGGTTCGTGCAGCTCGCGGCGTTCATGAACATGAACCTCGAGCGACATCTCACCGCGTTCCGCAACCTGTACGCCGACTTGCTGGAAGGCAACACGGAGAAGGCTTGCGCCACGCGCCGCTTCTACGAGGAGTATTTCGCGGTCGCCGATCTGCCCGCGGAGTTCTATCTGGAAACCGTGCGTCAGGTGTTCCAGGAGTACGCGCTGGCGCAGAATCGCCTGACCTGGCGCGACCGCATCGTGAACCCGCGCGCGATCCGCCGCACCGCGCTCGTCACCGTGGAAGGCGAGAAGGACGACATCTGCTCGCTCGGCCAGACGCTCGCCGCTCACGACCTCTGCGCGCGCGTGCCGCAGTTCATGCGCAACCACTACATCCAGGCAGGCGCCGGGCACTACGGCGTCTTCAGCGGCCGGCGCTGGAACACCAAGATCTATCCGATCGTGCGCGACATGATCGAAGTGAGCGAGCAGACGCGGCTGCAGACACGCCGCAGGCCCACCTTTGCCGCCGCTTGAACAGCCCTACCGCAGCCTGCCGAGGTCGCCCGTGGCAGCGCAGTTCTCGAACACGAACGCTCGATAGACCACCGTGCCGCCGCGCAGCTTGTCGTAGAGGACCGTTCCGCGCAGCGCCGCGAACTGGCAGAACGCCCGCACCAGGGGCCGGGGCACGCGCGCCTCTATCAGACCTCGCTTCCATTCGTCGTCGGCGTCCAGTGCCGCCACCACGCCGGGAGTGATGTCGCGCTCGACGACGAGCCGCAGGCCGGCGGCGAGCAGCTCGGCGCGCCAGGCGTCCAGTTCGGTGCGCGAGCGAAAGTCGGCATACAGGAAATGCCCGTCGGGACGCAGAACACGCCGCACTTCACGGACGAACGCAGCCACGTCACCGTAGCAGTGCGACGACTCGACATTGAGGATGGCGTCGAACGAAGCAGCCGGGAAACCGAGCCGCTCTGCGTTCCCGACCTCGAAGGACAGCCCGGGCGCGGCATGCCGCGCGCGACAGAACGCCACCGACTGGGGCGAGACGTCGACGCCCACCATTCGGCTGGGTCGAAGGTAGCGGGCTACGAACGAAGCGCCGCCCCCCCGGCCGCTCCCCACTTCCAGCACCTCTCGCCCGGTCAGGTCCACCGCGCTCGCGACCAGATGGTACAGCTGGATACAGGATCGATCGGGCTCGTCTTCGGGCGCCAGGTCGAGCGGCGCGGTGCCGTGCGGCGGACGATGCCCATAGTTCAGGAACGTCCATTGCCGGTCCTGGTATCGGCGCGACAGGAAGTCATACCACCCGCGCCAGAGCAAGCGCTTGATCGCCGGCAGGCGGTACGCGATGGAGACGACGCGGCCGATGAATACGGTCAACACGGCACTAGAGCTTGCAGAGCCCGGCTGCATGAGCGCAGGAGGAAGGTCCTCGAGTCTGTGGCAGGGAGCTACCCCGAATCCCCGGCCGTAGTCTAGCGCACAACCTGGGTTAACCCCACGCTCCGCTGGCGTGCATCGGGTTAGGCACCAATAGGGTGCAGCGGATCGCCATCGCGTGCCCGTTGATCGAGAGGAGCCGGAAGCAGAGCCAGCGCCGTGGGCCATGTAGCCCACTCGGTAAAGGGCGATCTGTCATCAGTTTTAAATATTGTGGGTTGAGCATGCAATCAGGGACACTCCTGAACCAGCCGCGCCGGGTGCCTCGACCGCGATGCGCCCGCACCTGATCCACACTCGCCGGATATCCTATGCCACCCCAAATCGCCGTTAGTCCCCAGCACCATCGAAACCGGCAGCCCTGCACACGCCTGCCCGGTGCCATAGCATGACCGCAGCCCACCGCGCCGTCCCGGACGGTGCGAAGGTCTTCGAAGGCCCGAAGGCGCTACTGCCGCAGCCGTGCCAGCTCGTCATCTTCGGCGGCGCCGGCGACCTGTCCTGGCGGAAGCTGCTGCCGGCGGTCTACAACCTCAACGTCGACGGCGTCCTGCCGTCGCACTTCGCGGTCGTCGGCTTCGGCCTGCCGGCCGAGGGGACCATCGACGGCCGACCCGGACGAGTACATCCGCGGGCGGGCCACGCGACGGCATCAGCCGCTTCTCGCGTCAGCCGCTGGACGAGGACGCACTGGGCCGACTTCGCGCGCGGCGCTGTTCTTCGTGCCAGGGCAGCTTCAACGACGCCGCGCGCCTACGCAGCAGCTCAAGGCCAAGCTGGAAGCCCTCGATCAGCAGTTCGGCATCCCCGGCAGCCGCGTCTACTACCTGGCCGTGCCGCCGCGGCCTGGTCGGCACCGTGCGTCGAGCATCTGCAAGCGCGCCGGCATGGTCCGCGACGCCGGCGAGCAGCACGGCGTTCACGCCGCGTCATCGTCGAGAAGCCGATCGGCCGCGACCTCGACAGCGCCCGCGAGGTGATCCGCACTGGTCGGCGCCGGCGTTCGCCGAGAGCCAGACCTACCGCATCGACCACTACCTCGGCAAGGAGACGGTGCAGAACCTGCTGGTGCTGCGCTTCGCCAACAGCATCTTCGAGCCGCTGTGGAACGCGAAGTACATCGACCACGTGCAGATCACCGTGGCCGAGGAGGAGGGCCTGGCCCAGTACGACCCGACGACCGGGCGAGATCGACTCGGCACCCGCGCCGGCTACTACGAAGGGCGTCGGCGCCCTGCGCGACATGGTGCAGAACCACATGCTCCAGGTGCTGTGCGTGGTGGCGATGGAGCCGCCCTGGTCGCTGGCCCCCGACGTGGTCCGCGACGCCAAGGTCGGCGTGCTGCACTGCCTGCGGCCGCATGACCGCCGGCCGACGTCGATGCAGCACGTCGTCCGCGGCCAGTACATCGAGGGCGACGTGCACGGCCAGCGCGTGCCCGGCTATCGCAAGGAGGTGCGCAAGTCCTTCGAGACCATGGGACGAGCCGCTGCCGCCGAGCCTCGGTCAATTCGACGACCGAGACCTTCGTGGCGCTCAAGCTGTTCATCGACAACTGGCGCTGGGCCGGCGTGCCGTTCTACCTGCGCACCGGCAAGCGCCTGCCCAAGCGAGTCAGCGAGGTGGCCATCCAGTTCAAGGACGTGCCGCAGGTCCTGTTCAACGCCAACCCCGAGGTGCCGCTGGAGCCGACCGTGCTGTCGCTGCGCGTGCAGCCCGAGGAAGGCCTGTCGATGCGCATCGCCTCGAAGCTGCCGGGGCCGAAGGTCCGCATCTACCCGGTGAAGATGGAGTTCAACTACGCTCGCAGCTTCGGCGGCAGCTCGCCGGAGGCCTACGAGCGGCTGATCCTCGACGTGATGGCCGGCGACGCCACGCTGTTCATGCGCCGCGACGCAGGTCGAGGCGGCCTGGCAGTTCGTCATGCCGATCCTCGATCGCTGGGAGCAGCGTGCGCGTGCGCGACCTGCCCGAGTACCAGTGCGGCACCTGGGGGCCGATCGAGGCCGACCGCCTGATCGAGCCGGATGGCCGATTCTGGAGGAGCTTGTGAACGCGCCTGCCCGGTTCGCGCCCGGCGGCGGGGTACCGATCCGGCTCGCGGCGGTCGAAGCGGAGCTTGCACGGCAGGCGCAGACGCTGCGGGGCGCAACCGAGAGCCCCGTGCACTTCGCCCGCATGTCCAACCTGGTGATCTTCTGCGACCAGCGCGAGCAGGCGGAAACCCTCGCGGCAGAAGTCCCAAAGGTGGTGTCCATCCATCCGGCCCGCGTGCTGCTCGTGCTGGGAGAGCACGGGTCTGACGACGCTCCGGTCACGGCCGCCGCACTTGTCCGCCCGCTGCAAGGCCGCAACAGCGTCGATGCTTGTTCCGAGATGGTCACGCTGCACGCTGCTGGCGCGACGGCGGGGAGACTGCCGTTCGCCGTACGCGCCCTGCTGGTCGGCGATCTGCCGATCAACCTGTGGTGGGCCTCGAGCCAGCCCCCTCCGTTCGCAGGCGCGCTGCTGTTCGATCTCGCCGAGAACGCCCAGCAGATCGTGTACGACAGTCGCGGCTGGCTCGAGCCCACGCGGGCAGTGGCGGCCACCGCTCAGTGGCTCGAGGGAATTGCCAAAGGCCTGCCCGGCGGGCGCTGGCGAGTGGCGTCGGACCTGAACTGGCGGCGGCTGAAATCGTGGCGGCGGCTCCTCGCGCAGACCCTCGACCCGAGCGCTCCCGGCGGAGGCGCCGGCACGGCAACCGAGTTGCTGCTCGAACACGGGCCGCACGCCGTGATCCAGGCGTGGGAGCTTGCCAGCTGGCTCACGCGCCGCCTGGGCTGGAAAGTGAAGGCGGGCAAGGTCGAGCCGGGCATCGAGATTCGCTGGGCGTTCGAGGCCTCCCACGGTCCCGTGACCGTTCGCGTGCGCCGCCTCGCCGAGGGGCCGTCCGAGGTTCGACAAGTGCGCCTGCAATGCCGTCTCGACGGATCGCCGGCGGCACTGGTATTCCGACCGCTGGACGCGACCCGCCTCGAGGTGGTCACCGAAGGCGTCGCAGCGGCACCTCGCACCGTGAGCGCTCAGCCCCTCTCGCTGGCAGAGCTCGTGGGCCGGCAGCTCTCCGACCGCGAGCGCGATCCGGTGTTCACCGAGAGCATCGCTACCGCACAGACGCTTGCGCAGAGCCTCATGCGGTAGCGCGCACGGGCGCCACACGCGGTCCTAGCCCAGGGCTAGACCGTCAGCGATTCCTGACTTTGAAGTGCGGCTTGAAGTTGGTAGGCGGTGCGAGATTCGAACTCGCGACCAACGGATTAAAAGTCTTTTTCTTTTTGCCAGATGAACGCTTTGCCGGTGACCATACCCGCATCGGCGGGGTCGAGATGACCGGCGCGGGCGAACAGGGCATAGCAAGGCGGTGCGGCCTGGCACCCCCTGCGCGCGGGCGGACCGATCGCGGCTTTGCCAATCTCTTAACCTTCGTCGCGTGGCTGTACATATGCACAGTACTGTATCCGGCTGTTATGAACCGGATGCAACTGTCGCATGGACCTCGCGGTCGAGACGCCGGCCCGCTGCAGTGTCTACCGCCGGCGCCGCCCCGAGCGCACAGCACTGTACCGCGCGGTGCAGGGCCATCCAGGACGTGATCATGGCGCACATCGATCGGCTGGGCGAGGAGGTCTCCCTTCTTTCACGCCGCCGAGCGCGCCTGCGCGGCAACCGGTGAGGTTCGCGGCGAGCTCTGCTTCGATCTCGAGCCGCCGGGCTTGGGCAGTACCGGGCTCTGGACAGCCTCCACGTCCCGGCGGCAGGCTCGTGAGGACCACCTGCGCCAGGCGCTTGATGGTTTGCTCACGCGAATAACGATGCCGCCAGGCCATGCCGATCAGGCGGGTGGGCGCAGGAGATGCGAAGGGACGGATGCGGACCAGCCCATTGCAGACCGACCCCACCCCCGGCAGCGTGGCGCAGCGCCGGCAGCAAGGTACAGCCCACCCCCGCGGCCACCATCTGGCGCAGCGTCTCCAGGCTGGTGGCTTTCAGCTCCTCGCGCTCGTCCGAGGCGGTCGACCCGCAGATGGCGAGCGCCTGATCGCGCATGCAGTGCCCTTCCTCGAGCAGCAGCACGTTCTGACCGGCCAGCTCCTCCTCGCTGATCTGGTCCTTGTGCCACAGGGCGTGGCCGGCGGGCAGGCCACCTTGAAGGGCTCGTGAAACAGCGCCATGACCTCCGACATCGTCGCCTCGCAGCGGCAGCGCCAGCAGCAGCACATCGAGCCGTCCCTGCTTGAGCCGCTCCAGCAGATTCGCCGTCAGGTCCTCGCGCAGGAACAGATGCAGCTGGGAAAGGCGTGCCGCAGCGTGGGAGGAGGTGCGGCACCAGGTAGGGGCCCAGGGTCGGGATCACGCCCAGGCGCAAGGACCCGCCCATCGGGTCGTCGCCCTGGCGCGCCAGCTGCCGGATCTGGTCCACCACGTCGAGCGCGATCCGCGCCCGCTCGATGATCTGCTCGCCGACCGGCGTCGGGATCAGGTAGTGCTTGTTGCGCTCGAACAGCGTGACGCCGAGATAGTCCTCCAGCTTCTTGAGCTGGGTGCTCAGCGTGGGCTGACCCACGTGACAGGCCTCCGCAGCGCGGACGAAGCGCCTCTGATCCGCCAGCGCAACCAGATATTGCAGCTCCTTCAGGGTCATGGCCACTCCTCCCGTTTCGGTTGTTGTGCTTTCAGCGCTGTTGATTTCGGTATGCGGTTCGGCGGACATGAAGGGGAACCGAAATGCAGACTGCTAGTAATTGCTGCGGCGCGGAAGCGAAACTGCATTGAGCATATCAATACTGGCATATTGATTCTCACTGGCGCCACACAGGAGCACTCTGATAATCGACTATTGAAACATTGAATTTGCCGTACGACCAGATTGTTGCTCTATTTAGCACCATACGGTCCGCGCCGTTCGGCTGTTCACGGGGAAGCGCGCGCCCGGTTGCATGCTGAAACAACGAAAAAAGGGCTTCACGCATGAAGACCACCTACGCGATCGCACCGCTGCTGCCGGCCATTCCGCTGATTGTCCTTAGCGCCGCCAGCTCTGTCCTACGAAGTGGTGACGGTGGCCGGCGGAGGCGCCATCGAAGGCAAGGTGGTGTTCCAGGGCACCGTGCCGGTCAAGAAGATCATTCCCGACCAAGGACAAGGAAGTGTGCGGCGGCCCGCGTGACGACCCGCAGATCCGCGTCGGGCCGGACAAGGGCGTGCAGGACGCCGTCGTGTACCTCAAAGCGGTGCGCGAAAGGCAAGGCCTGGAGCAAGCAGGACAAGACGCCGGAGCTGGACAACGCGAAGTGCAGGTTCGAGCCGGCCGTTCAGGTCATCCGGCCGGCGCCATCGACATTCATCAACTCCGACCCGGTGCTGCACAACACTCATGGCTTCTACGGGAAGCGCACTGCATTCAACCTGGCCTTGCCCAACAAAGGGGACAAGATTCCAGCGGACCTGCCCAGGCCGGGCCTGGTGCGGGTCGAGTGCGACGCCCACGGCTGGATGCTGGCCCACGTCTACGTGGCCGACAGCCCCTACTACGCGCTGACCGGCAAGGACGGCAGCTTCAGCATTACCGACATCCCGCCGGGCGACTACACCGTGGTGGCTGTCGCAGAACTACACCGGCGACACCGAGATCCCGGTGACGGTAAAAAGCGGCGAGACGGTCAAGCTATCCATCGAGCTGAAGAAGAAATAGCGTGCCGCGGTCAGCATGGCATATGACCTTCTCAAGAGGAGGACAAGCAGATGAGCGAACGCGAACGCATACGGCGCGAAATGGACCGGATACTGCGGCCTGCGGGCGAGCGTCCGGACGGCGGCACCTCAATGACCCGGCGCACGTTCCTGCACAAGTCGGCGGTGTACGGGGCGGGGGTGGCGGCCTGTGGTCTGTTTCCCACCCTGAGCACCATCGAGCTGGCCTTGGCGCAGGGGACGAGCTTCAAGTTCGCCTGGGTTTCGGACACGCACCTCTATCCCGAAGGAGCTGAACACGCGCTTCGTGGAGAAGACCGTGCGCGCGATGAAAGAGGTGCAAGCGATGAACCCGCCGGCCGATTTCATGATCTTCGGCGGCGATCTCGCCCAGCTCGGGGACCCGGTCGAGCTGCGCCTGGGCGCGGAGCTGCTCAAGGAGGTCACCATCAAGAAGGTGTTCATCCCGGGCGAGCACGACTGGTACCTGGACATGGGAGCGACCTGGAACAAGATGTTCGGCGCCTCGCCCTGGTCCTTCGACCACAAGGGTGTGCGCTTCATCGGGCTGGACACCGTCAGCCACGCCCCGGATTTCTGGACCTCGCGAAAGATGAGCCCCAAGGAGCGCATGGGCAACATGGCCACCCTGGACGGCACGTTGGGCGGGGCCTGGGCCGCAGTCGGGAGCCGACGCAGCTCAAGTGGCTCAGCACGCAATCTGTCGAGCTGGCCCAAGGACAAGCCGGTGGTCATCTTCACCCACACCCCGCTGTGGGAGTGCTACGCGCCGTGGAACTTCTGGACGCGCGACTGGCGCGAAGCGCACGAGGTGCTCAAGCCCTACGACAACGTCACCAACATCCACGGCCACGTCCACCAGCCGCTGTACAACGAGATCGGCAAGGTCCGCTCCATCGGCATGCTGGCCACTTCCTGGCCGTGGCCCTACGCGCCGGAGGGCGTGCCTCCGCTCACCAAGCCGATGATCCGGGCGGACCCCGGCGACCACTTCGATGGCGTGGGCTGGGGCAGGCACACCATGACGCGCGGCCGGCAAGGTGGACTCCGAATACATGATGTGGCGCAAGGAAGTGTTCGCGGTGGCGCCGGTGGATTCGGGCACGGAAGACAACCGCAACCAGATGCTTGAGCCCGCGCATCGCCGACCGCCCGTGAGCATCACGGGACGCGACCCACACAAAAAGGAGGAGGGATCATGACCCGCAAGATGATTCGTTACCCGCTGATCGCGGCGGGCGCGGCTGCGTTGTTGGTCCTGGGCGTGGACACCGACCGGGCCTTCGCCCACAAGGAAAAGCACACCGCGGAGCAGATGCAGGCCTTCGAAGACGTGTTCATGCAGTACGTCAAGAACGGGGACCTGCTGTTCCACGGCGACCCCGCCACCGAGAAGCGCCTGGGGGTGAAGCTGTCCAACACCGGCATGGCCTGTGCGATGTGCCACCCGTTCACGTCCGACAACCACCCGCACGAGTTTCCCAAGTACCAGGAGCAGATGCAAGAGTTCGCCACGCTGCGCGACATGATCAACTGGTGCATCGAGAAGCCGAACGAAGGCGAGAAGATCGACGTCAACAGCGAGGCCATGAAAGCGCTGGAGGCCTACATCTACTGGTCGAACCGCAACTCCAAGCTCGACCCGGGAAGGCACTGAGCGCGACCCGCACTGAGCGCTGAGGGCCGGGCGGGAGGTTGCCGCCCGGCCCCGGAACTGGAAGACCGCGCCGCGAGGCGGCGTGGTGCGTAGCTGCGCCCGCAACAAGACACACGAGCGGCACGCCGCCAGAAGACACAGGGGAGAAGACATGGCCAGCACGAGCACCAGCCCAAGACGCGTTTCCGGACCTCGACTCGCTGATCGACCGTGAGCTCATCCTCAAGTGGATCTACTGGGGCTTGTTCTGGCTGCTGTTCACGCCCAGCATCGGGGTGACCATCTCGGGCCTGTTCAACTATCCCGACTACCTCGGCACGTCGATATACCTGACCTTCGGCCGGCTGCGCCCGATGCACGTGAACGGCGTGATCTTCGGCGCCTTCTCCACGCTGTTCATCGCGTTGTGCTACTACCTGGTGCCGCGTCTGTGCGGCGTGCGCGTGTGGAAGGAGCAGTGGGGGCACTGGCTGGTGTGGGTGTGGAACCTGGGGCTGATCGCGGGGATGATCTCGCTGCTGCTCGGCTACAACCAGGGGCTGGAGGCGGGCGAGTTCCCGCTGCTCATCGACACGGTCATCTTCGTGGTGATCACCCTCATCACGATCCAGCTCTTGGTGACCATCGCCCAGCGCAAGGAGCCGCAGCTCTACGTGGCGCTGTGGTATCTGATCGGCGCGTTCGTGTGGACGGTGATCAACCTGGTCCTGGGCAGCTTCATCCTGCCTTACACCATCACCGGGATCAACAGCGCGGCGTTTCACGGCCTGTTCATCCACTACATCGTGGGCCTGTGGCTCACGCCGGCGGGCTACGTGCTGATCTACTACTTCCTGCCCGCGAGCGTGAGGAATCCGATCTACAGCCACAAGCTCTCGCTGGTCGGTTTCTGGTCGCTGGCGCTGTTCTACCCCTTCGTGGGCATCCACCACTACCTCTACAGCCCGATCGCCGACTGGGCCGAGACGCTGGCCATCATCACCTCGATGCTGCTGATCGTGCCGGTGTGGACCGTGCTGCAGAACTTCTTCGGCACCATGGTCGGGCGCTGGAACACCTTCGGGCAGAACCTGACGGCCAAGTTCCTGATCATGGGCTCGATCATGTATCTGTTCGGCTGCTTCCAGGGCTCCACCGAGGCGCTGCGCGCGATCCAGCAGCCGACCCACTTCAGCGATTTCGTGATCTCGCACTCGCACCTCACGGTGTTCGGCACCTTCGTGGTGTGGGCCATCGCCGGCACCGTCTACGTCGTGCCCAAGCTGGTGAACAAGCCGCTGTGGTCGTTCAAGCTGGGCAACTGGTCCTTCTGGCTGATCACCTGCGGCATCTCGCTGATGGGCCTGGACTTGACGGCCGCCGGGCTGCAGCAGGGTTACATGCTGATGGCCGGCGCCGAGTGGGTGGACACGGTGGTCGCCATCCGCCCGTACTGGCTGGTGCGCACCCTGGCCGGGCATCACCATGGACATCGGCATGTCGCTGCTGGTGTATAACCTGATGCGCACGGTGCTGTCGCCGGCGCAGGCTGCCGCGCCGGCCGCGCGTCCCGCGCCCCGCGGCCCGCTGACGGAAGGGGCGCCATCATGAGCGAGCGTCGCTACGGACTGCGCTTCTACGCCCTGGTGGCCGGGTTCGGCTGCATCACGCTCGCCGCCTTCGTGCAGGGGGTGCTCCCCATGCTGGAGCCTCAGTCGCGCAGCACCAAGGTCACCAAGGTGGTGCGCACCGAGCTGGGCGAGCTCAAGTGGATGGAGGACAACTCGACCGACTACACGCCGCTGGAGCAGCACGGCAGACGGGTGTACACCCGGGAAGGCTGCTGGTACTGCCACTCCCAGTACGTGCGGCCCGGTGACCGGGGAGACGCGGCGCTGGGGACCGGTGACGCAGGCGGGCGAGTACGCCTTCGACCTGCCGCACCTGTTCTCCACCCGACGCATCGGACCGGACCTGTCGCGGGTGGGCCTGAAGTACAGCGACGCCTGGCATCTGGCGCACTTCTGGGATCCGCGCATGCTCACGCCGGATTCCATCATGCCGCGCTTCAGTGCGCTGTTCGACGGCCCCTACCGGGCGAAGATCGTGGACGGGCCGTGAGGGCGTGAAGACCCTGGAGAGGACGTCCGCCACGGAAAAGCTGTTCAACTTCGACGCCGCGGAGCAGCTGCTGCTCACGCCTAACGCCGACGGGCTGGTGTACGTCGCCGCAGCGCGGCAAGTATCCGGTCATCTTCACGCCCAACAACGAGTACACCGGCGAGGTCGTGACTTTGGTGTCCGACACCGAAGACCTCAGGGCGCTGGTCGCCTATCTGCAGAAGCTCGGCACCAACCGCGGCAAGTGGCGCGACCGCTTCGAGCCGCAGCTGATGGAGGCGGCGCAAGTGTCGATCCCGCGCTCGGAGGAGTGGATCGCCTACGGCAAGCAGGTCTACGAGCGCCGCTGCCAGGGCTGCCACGGCGTCAAGGGCGACGGCAACGGGCCCGCGGCGGCGTTCATGCAGAACGACCGGCCGCGCAACTTCACCCTGGGCGTGTTCAAGTTCCGGCTCACGCCTTCGGGATCGCTGCCCGACGACGGCGACCTCATGCGCACCATCACGCGCGGCGTGCGCGGCACCGCCATGCCGCCCTGGCACGAGCTGCTGGAAAAGGATCGGCTGGCGGTGATCCAGTACGTCAAGTACGAGCTGGCCGCGGACCGCAGCGATCCGGCCAAGCCCTACTTCTACTTCGTGGAAGAGCCGCTCAAGCCGCCCATCTACATCGGCCAGCCGCCCGCCCCGTCCGCGGAGCTGCTCAAGCACGGCGAGGCGGTCTGGAAAGAGGCCAAGTGCTGGGAGTGCCACGGCGAGGGCGGCAAGGGCGACGGCGAGAAGGCGCCGGGGCTCAAGGACGACCTCGGCTTCCCGATCCCGCCCGCCAACCTGACCACCGGTCAGTTCAAGTCCGGGTCCGGGGTGAAGGACATCTACCGCACCATGTCGACCGGGCTGTCCGGCACGCCGATGCCTTCGTTCATGGACACGCAGTCCGAGGAGGACCGCTGGGCGTTGTCCTATTACGTGGTCGCGCTGTCGGCGTATACCGATCCGCTCACCGGCGAGAAGATGAAGATCGCGGAGGCGGATCGCGCCGCGCTCAACGACCCGGCCACCAAGGCCACCGAGTCGCACTACGCGTACAAGTCGCAAGGCGGCGGGCAAGCCCACCTACTACGCGGGCGAAGCCTGGGCCAAGAAGCACGGCTTCGACTTCGCCGATGCGCGTGCCGCGGGCAGAGCGCCAGCCGGATTGGCGTTGAGGATGCGACGACGAGGAGAGAGGAGATCATGGCCGAGCTCACTTTCATTCAATTCCTGGTGGCCCTGCTGATGAGCCTGGGTGCGGTGTGCCTGTTCGTCTGGGCCGTGCTGTCGGGGATGTTCAACGACGTGGAACAGATCAAGTACAAGGCCTATCGCGCGGAGGTCAACGACGATGAGTGACAACCCCAAGGAGTCGACCGCCCCGGTGGAGCACGCTGCCGGGCACGACGACGTGCAGGGCTACGGCGGGGGCCATGTTCAAGCCCGCCACGGACGCGTCAACGGCTGGCTGCTGATCGTCTACCTGATCATGTTCGTGTGGGCGCTGTACTACGGCTACAAGTACTGGGGCGGGCTCGGGCCGGGGCTCATCTAGGCGAGGCGACCATGGTGGCAAAGCTGCTGATGTGGCTGGCGGTGCTGAATCTCCTCTTCCTGTTCGCCGAGATCGCGCTGAACGTGCTCGGGGTGGGATTGCTCGGCGTTTCCACGCTGTGAACGAGCCCAGTGGCGCCGCATTCGAGCCCCCGGGTCCGCGTCAACGCGGACCTGCAAGAAGGCTCCGTAGGTTCACCTTCACGCGGACGCAGGACTTGATCAGGAGGGCGGGATGACCACGGCCGAAAGCATCGCGTTCTGGATCTTCGTGATCATGACAGTGGCGTTCTTCGTCTGGGTGGGCTATCTGGCACTCAGCAAGTAACCACGGCTGCGCCCGAGCAGGCGCACGATGAGCCATGCTGCAGTATGCGCTCGTCTTTCTGGCCGGACTGGCCGGCAGTGTCCATTGCATCGGCATGTGCGGCGGTTTCGCCTGCGCGCTGGGCGGGGATCCGCGCGGCGCGTGCAGCCGCCCTCAGGCGTCATCTCGTCTATAACCTCGGCCGCGCGAGCACCTACTGTTTCCTGGGCGTGACCCTGGGCTACCTCGGGCTGCTGGTGTGCGGCCAGCAGGGAGACGTGGCCGCCGTCAGCTTGGCGCAGCGGGTCCTGGCGCTCGTCTCCGGGCTGCTGATCGTCCTACGTCGGATTGCAGTTCCTCGGCTTCTCGCTCGGCGGCCGCTGGCGGCTCGGCAACCCGGCCACGCGCGCTGCTGACCGGTGCGCTCGGGCGTCTGCTCAGAGCTCCCGGCGCAGGCGCGCCACTTGCGCTCGGGGTGCTCAACGGCTTCCTGCCCTGTCCGCTCGTGTACGCGTTCGCCGCGCAGGCGCGCGAGCAGTGCGGCCCCGCTGCCCGGCTTCCTGACCATGGCGGCGTTCAGCCTGGGCACTTTCCCCGCCATGCTCCTAATGGGCGGTGCCGGGCTGTGGTGGCGCTCGCGCAGCGCAGCAGCCGACACCGGTGGGTGCTCGCTCTCAGCCTGCAGCGGTGCTGGGAATCGACCGCCGCACGCGGATCCTGCGCTTGGCGGGCGGCTCATCCTGCTGCTGGGCCTCATCACCTTTGCGCGCGGCATCCTGCCAATGAGTGCGCACCTGCACGGCCTATGAGCCCGACGCCGCGCCTGCAGCCACTGCCTGCTGCCGCTCGGCCGGCTCGCCCAGCAGCGCGAGGTGAACGGCGAGCCGCACGAGTTCTGCTGCTATGGCTGCTGCCTCGCCTACCAAGTGCACCATGGCGAAACCGATGAGCCGGAGGCCGCCGCACTGTTGATCCGCCTGGGTGTGGGCGCGTTTCTCGCCATGAACATCATGCTGTTCAGCCTGCTGCTGTACTCGGGCACTTTCGGCGCGGAGGACGGCTGGACGGTGCAGCTGGTCCACTGGCTGCTGTGGGCCCTGGCCACACCGCTGGTGATCGTGCTGGGCGGGCCGTTTCTGCGCGGCGCGTGGCAGGCTGCACTGCAGCGCCGCGTCGGCACCGACACGCTGGTCAGCGTCGCCGTGCTGGCGGCCTACGGCTACTCCGCCCTTCAAGTGCTGTCCGGATCCGGCGCCGTTTACTTCGACACCGCGACGATGGTGCTCGTGCTCTTCATCCTGGGGCGTTACCTGGAAGCGCGCGCCCGCGTGCAGGCCGCGCGCAGCCTCGCGCCCATGCTCGCCGCCGAGCGCGCACAAGCCAGAGTTTTCGTCGACGGCACCGACACAGATGCAGCCGGTGCAGTCGGTGCAGGCGGGAACGGTGGTCCGCGTCCTCCCGGGCGAGCGCATACCGGTGGACGGTGTCGTCTTCGAGGGCCGGTCGGACTGCGACGAGGCCGTGCTGACCGGCCAGCCGCAGCCGCAGGCCAAGGGCCCGGCTTGTTGGTCCACGCCGGTAGTCTGAACGGCCGCGGGCACCTGCTCGTGCGCGCCACGGCCGCGGGCAGCGCCACGCGCTGGGTGCAGAGCAGGCGCCTGGTGCGAGAGGCACTGGCGCGCAAGTCCTCCCTGGCGGACAGCGTGGACCGTCTGGCGGCCGTGTTCCTTCCGCTCGTTGTCTTGCTGGCCGCGGGCAGCGTGATGGTTCTGGAGCGGGCGGACCTCTTCGAGGAGGCGCTGTTGATTGGGCTCGCCGTACTGGTCGTTGCCTGTCCCTGCTCCCTCGGTCTTGGCGGCCGCCCTGGCTACAACGTTGGGCATCGCCGCGGCTGCGCAGCGCGGCATCCTCATCCGCAGCGGCGCGGCGCTGGGGCGGCTGGCACGGATCAAGGCGGTCGCCTTCGACAAGACCGGCACGCTCACGCAGGGACAGCCGCAAGTGGTTAGCGTCTCGTTCCGACGGCGCGACCGAGCCTGAAGTGCTGCAGCGCGCTACTGCGCTCGCGCTAGCCTCCGAGCATCCGCTGGCGCGCCGCCATCGCGGAACTGGGGCGGGACCGAGGCGTGACAGTGGCGGCGCCCGCAACGCACGCCCAGGCACATCCGGGTACCGGTCGTATCCGGCGAGGTAGAGGCCGTGGACGCGCTGCGCTAGGCTCCAGCGCGCTCATGGCCAGCCTTGGCTGGCAAATGCCACCGGAATGGAGCGGGGAAACCGATGTGCAGCGGTGCACGCTGGTGTTCGTGGGGTGGGACGGCAAGGTGCATGCGCGCGTCGCGCTCGCCGACAAGATACTCCCCGAGGCGGCGAGGACCGTAGGCGCGCTGCGCGAGCGGGGCTTGGCGCTGCTCTTGCTGAGCGGCGACCGGGAGGCCGTCGTCGCCGACGCCGCACGCGCGCTGGGTATCCCGGAGTGGCGCTCGGAGTTGCTCCCCGAAGGCAAAGTCGAAGCGTTGCGCGCGTGGGGCGAGCGCTGCGGCCCGGTGGCGATGGTTGGAGACGGTCTCAACGACGGCCCGGTCCTGGCGGCCGCCTCGGTGGGTATCGCGGTGGGCGCAGCCACCGATCTGGCGAGAGAGAGCGCCGATATGGTGCTGCCGGAACGTGCGCTGGAGAGCCTGCCCTGGGTGCTGCGGCTGGCGAGCAGGGTGCACCGGTCCATGCTGGCCAACATCGCGTGGGCGCTCGGCTACAACTCCATCGCCCTGACGCTGGCTGCGACGGGGTTGCTGCAGCCGGTCTTCGCCGCTGCGCTCATGGCCGGCTCCAGTCTGGTCGTGGCGGGGCGGTCCTTGCGCCTGCATCGTGCGGATGCCAAGCCGGCCGCCGCGGGCGACACCGTCGAGGGTCCCACGGCTGTCGCGCGGATCTGAGCGATGGTGCGCAACGGCCCCGCGTTGATCGTCGCGGTTCTGGCTTTCGGGGCCGCCGTACCGGCGCCGGCCGATCCGCCTGCTGCGCAGCAGGTCAGCCGTCTCAACGGGGGCTGGACTCTCGGGGACTTTACCCTCACCGACCAGCAGGGCGGGCCGTTCACCCGCGAGCAGCTCCTGGGCCGCTGGACTCTCGTGCTGTTCGGCGACACGCACTGCGGCGAGCCCTGCACCGCGACCCTCTCGGCGTTGGCCGCGATGTGCCAGCGCATTGCGCGCACGCAGAAAGTGAAGACCACCCAGGTGGTGTTCGTCTCCCTTGCCGGGGACACTCCCGGGGAATTGCGCCGCTACCTGGCCCCCTTCGACGAGCACTTTATCGGCGCCACCGGGCCGCCGCAGCGGGTCAAGAAGCTGGCGGACGACCTGGGCGTTCTGGACACTCTGCCCGAGCCGTCGGGGCAGCCGGTTGCAAGTGCTCGCCCCTACCCGGGTTCGCTGTCTGTGGTCGATCCGAATGGCATTGTCTGGGGAGAGTTCCTCCCGCCCTACGACGTGAAGATGCTGACCGCTCGTTACCTCAAGGCACGCATCGGCCGCTGAGTCCAAGGTCGGTAAGACGCGAAGCTGTGCGTCTTGACTACGCGGTGGCGGGCCCTGGGCGCAGTAGTAGCCGATTAGGGCACACCGATGGCGAGGGCACGCCGCAGTACGTGGAGGGGGAGTTTCGGCGCTATCTGGAATGCGGCATCCTCGCCCACGGCTTCGCCCGCGCTCGGTGCGGGGAGTACCCGCAGACCGCTACGAGAGAAAATGAAGCCCAGACCTCGGCCCGGCTCACCAGGACTTTGTCCACTAAGCCATATTTAACGGCCTCGCCCGCGCCGAAGAAGTTGTCGCGATCGGTATCACGCTCGATGGTCTTGATATCCTGGCCCGTGTGCTTGGCCATGATTTCGCTGAGCCGCTGTCGCAGGTACAAGATCTCCTTGGCATGGATCTCGATGTCACTGGCTTGGCCTTCAACCCCGCCCAAGGGCTGGTGGATCAGCATCCGCGAGTTGGGCAGGCAGAAGCGCTTGCCCTTGGCCCCAGCGCACAGCAAAAGCGCTCCCATGCTTGCTGCCTGGCCGATGCACAGCGTGCTCACGTCTGGCTTGACAAACTGCATGGTGTCGTAAATTGCCAAACCCGCCGACGCGGGTCCGCCCGGGGAGCTGATGTAGAAGGAGATTTCCTTCTCCGGGTTGTCCGACTCCAGGAACAGCAACTGGGCGACGATCACGTTGGCTGATACCTCATCGATCGGCCCGCCAGGAATACAACGCGCTCCTTGAGCAGGCGCGAGTAGATGTCATAGGCGCGTTCGCCGCGCGCACTCTGCTCGACCACCATCGGGATCAGCCCGGTATCGCGGGGCCCGGTTCCACTCCGTTCCCAGATCATATGCGCTCACCCATTAGGTCGTGATAGTCAAGGCTCCTCCACCCCACGCACGAAACCACGCTCGATCGAGTGAGATTGCCCTTGAGCACGACTTCCCTAAGATGGACGTCGAACGCTGGCCGGTTCTGGGGCTGGGAGACGCCAGTAAAAACGGCCACCGCGCCGCAGTGTGTGAGCGCCGCCCGGTCACAGTCCCTGCTGGTGTGGTCTTGGCGCGGCGCAGGATGTCGTCGTCCACGGCTTCTACCGCGGAGGCGATGAACAGGCTACCCGCTGCGCCGGACTCCGGCAGAAGTTCGGCGTGATCGATGAGGTGCTAGATTTTGATGGTGGCATCGAACGTGACGTCGGGAAATGTTCGTTCAAGGCCCGCGCCAGCCTGAGGCCAGGACGGGAGATCGAGCCCCTCGGCCTCGCGCCCGAGCTTGATGCACTTGACTATGCGCGCCGATGAACGAACTCCACAGGACGGCTTCGCAGGCACGACGCCCCGTTTGTCGAGTATAGGTTTTTCGAGTATAGCATGCGTCAGCCGAAACGGTGTTGCCGTGACTGGGTCGATGGTATTCACGGGCCCGTTTAAACCACTTGCGCATGCGAGATCATGAAGACTTCGCACCAGATCCACATGCGAACCTTAGCGGACGAGGGGTTTTGCAAAGCTCAATTCGTGGCCATCCGGGTCGGTGATGTGGAATAGCGCTCGCCCGATTCGTCGCACGGGGCAAACTG
>CAWHCG010000007.1:0-185992 GCA_963827575.1 uncultured beta proteobacterium | reverse complement strand
GGAACGTCAACTCGCTGAAGGTTCGCCTGCCGCAACTCCTGCCCTGGCTCACCGAGCGCGCCCCCAGCGTTGTGTGCCTGCAGGAGACCAAGACCGAGGACGCCAACTTCCCGGTGGAGGAGGTCCGCGCCGCCGGGTTTCAGCCCCTGTTTACGGGGCAGAGGGCCTACAACGGCGTGGCCATTCTGTCGCGCACGTCCCCCGCCGAGGTGGTAACCGCGCTCCCCGGCTTCGCCGACGAGCAGAAGCGGGTGCTGGCCGCAACTGTGGATGAAGTGCGGGTGATCTGCATCTACGTGCCCAACGGTGAGAGTATCGAATCGCAGAAGTACCAGTACAAGCTGCGCTGGCTGGATGCATTGCATGCCTGGCTGGCGGAGGAGCTCAAGCGCTACGCGCAGCTGGCGCTGCTGGGCGACTACAACATCGCGCCGGAAGACCGCGACGTGCACGATCCGCGGCTTTGGCGGGGTAAGGTGCTGTTCAGCGAGCCGGAGAAGGCGGCGTTCCGCCGCCTCGTGGCGCTCGGGTTGAAGGACAGCTTCCGTTTGTTCGAGCAGCCGGAGCGGTCCTTCACCTGGTGGGACTACCGCATGAACCAGTTCAGGCGCAACATGGGATTGCGCATCGATCACATCCTCCTCTCGGAGCCGCTGGCGGCGCGCTGCAAGTCATGTGCGATCGACCGGGACTTACGGGCACAGGAGCGGCCGTCCGATCACGCGCCCGTGGTAGCCGAGATCGGCAGCTGAGGAACGGGCTTGCCGCTGACCTTGCGCACGCGCGAGGCTTCTACCGCGTTCCATGAAAGCGCGTGAGGTGGCCAAGAATCTGTCGCTGCTGCTCGCGGCGCTCACGGTTTCGGTCTTGTTGGCCGAAGTCGCCGTCCGGCTCCTGCTGCCTCAGAATCTGAGCGGCTCCTGGCGGATCCAGACCGAAACCGGGTTGCTGGTCAACAAATCGCGGGGGTCGTCGCAGCACCAGTACGGGCAGCGTGTGGTCCGGTACCGGTTCGGCGAGCCGCATCTGCGGGAAGTCGCCCGGACCCGGTCGCAGAGCGCGCGCAGGATCCTGGTACTGGGCGATTCCTTTACCTTCGGCTGGCTGCTCGAGGACGCCGACACGTATGTGGCCAGGATCCAGGAGCTAATCGATGCGCAGTTCGGTGCCGGCAGGTTTGTGCTGCTGAACGCCGCCGCCGGTGGCTGGGGTGCGGCGGACTACGTGTTCTTTCTCGAAGAGTTCGGCCCGCAGATCCGGCCAGACGCCGTCCTGGTGTTCTTGAACGCCGACGACATCGGCCGCAGCCTGGCCAGCCCGCTCCTGAGCGTGCGCAGTGACGTACAAGGTTACAGCGCAGAGCGTGTTCCGGTTCGGCCCTCGCGGCTCAAGCAATGGTTCAACGCCGAGCCGGTTTATTCGGCTTACCAGTGGATCCTGGAGCACTCACACCTTGTACAGGTGATGCGGAAAACGGCGCTGCAGCGTTTCGGCGGGGCCAATGTCGGTCTGGCTGAGCGGAGCGCAATCGCGCCGCGGAGCGAAGCCCCGGTGGCAGGGCCCGACCCGGCGGCGGTGGGGCAGGCGCTGTTCCGCAGGATGCGCGACTGGTGCGCAGCGCATCACGCGGCGTTGTGGGTGACTACGACAGGATTTCACAACTGGGACCCCCATGCGGGTCCGAGCAGCGAGCCCACTGCGGTGTTCATGGCATCGGCAGCCGGGACCTTTTCCGCCCTGGGTGTCCCGTATCTTGACATCAGCCCGGCGATCGGCGAGACCATCAGCGCCGCTCCCGAGCAGTACACGATCCCCGGCGACAGCCATCCCAATGAACGCGCAGCGCAGCTCATCGCGAGCGCCGTCTACGGCGGGTTCCTGCGCGCGCGTCTGCTCGAGCTGCGCTGACTAACTCAACCTTGAACCGCAGAGGTTTCAGTGCTCGGCCGGCGCATCGTCCCGGCCTTCGATCTCCAGCTCCTGGATCTTGCGGGTGAGGGTGTTGCGGCCCATGCCCAGCAGGTGCGAGGCCTCGATGCGCCGGCCGCCGGTGTGGGCGAGCGCCTTCAGGATGAGCGCGCGCTCGAACTGGCGGGTCATCTCCGGCATGATGCTCTGCTCGCCGCGGTTGAGCGCGAGCTCGGCCTCGCGCTCCAGCGCCGCGATCCAGCTCTCCGTGGTGAGCGCGCGCTGATCCTGCCGGAACTCCGGCGGCAGATCGTGGATGTCCACGCAGCGACGCCGGGCGCCATCACGGTGATCCAGTGGCACAGGTTCTCGAGCTGGCGGACGTTGCCGGGGAAGTCGTGGCTCATGAGGTACTTGACCGCGGCATCGGTGAGCCGCTTGGGCTCCACGCCCAGCTCGCGCGCGCTCTTCGCCAGGAAGTACTTGCCGAGCAGCGGAATGTCCTCGCGCCGCTCGCGCAGCGCCGGCAGGCGGATGCGGATCACGTTCAGGCGGTGGAACAGGTCTTCGCGGAACAGCCCCTGCTTGACCCGGCTCTCCAGGTCCTGGTGGGTGGCCGCGATGATGCGCACGTTGGCCTTGATCGGCTGATGTCCGCCGACGCGGTAGAAATGGCTGTCGGACAGCACGCGCAGCAGGCGCGTCTGCAGGTCCGGCGGCATGTCGCCGATCTCGTCGAGGAACAGCGTGCCGCCTTCGGCCTGCTCGAAGCGGCCGCGGCGCATGTTCTGGGCGCCGGTGAACGCGCCGCGCTCGTGGCCGAACAGCTCGGACTCCAGCAGATCCTTCGGGATCGCGGCGGTGTTGATGGCGATGAACGGCTTGCTCGCACGCGGGCTGTGCCGGTGCAGCGCGCGTGCCACCAGCTCCTTGCCGGTGCCGGACTCGCCGTTGATGAGCACCGTGGCGTGCGAGTTGCGTGAGCCGGCCGATGGCGCGGAACACCTCCTGCATCGACGGCCGCCTGGCCCAGGATCTCCGGGCTCGCCTCGGGCAGCCTCGGCCACGTCGCTCCTGGCGCAGGCTCTCCTCCATCGCGCGGCGGATCAGGTCCACCGCGTGGTCGACGTCGAAGGGCTTGGGCAGATATTCGAACGCGCCGCCCTGGAACGCCGCCACCGCGCGTTCCAGGTCGGAGTAGGCGGTCATGATGATGACCGGCAGATGCGGGTGGCGCTCCTTGATCTTCTGCAGCAGCTCCAGGCCCGAGCCGCCGGGCATGCGGATGTCGCTGACCACCACCTGCGGGGTCGCGCCCGACAGCGCGCCGAGCGCCTCCTGCGCGGAGGCGAACATCTTGAACGGGATGTCCTCGCGGGCTGAGCGTCTTCTCGAACACCCAGCGGATGGAGCGGTCGTCGTCGATGATCCAGACAGGTTTCATGGCGAGCTCTATGGGATCGTCCGGCTGGTTGCTCTGGCCCGGCCGGCGTCGGGCGTCATCCTGCGTGCCACCGTCCAGCGGCAGCAGCATGGTGAAGCAGGTGCGGCCCGGCTCGGACTCGAGCTCGATGACGCCGCCGTGCTGGTGAACGAAGTTCTGGGCGATGGTCAGGCCCAGGCCGGTGCCGCCTTCGCGGCCCGGACACCAGCGGAAAGAAGATCCTGTCGCGGATGTCGGCGGGCACGCCGGGCCCGTTGTCCACGATCTGCACCATGCACGCCCAGGCGGTGGAGCTTGCGGGCCAGCGTGACCTGCCGCGCCACCCGCGTGCGCAGCACGATCTCGCCCCGGCCTTTGAGCGCCTGCGCGGCGTTGCGGGCGATGTTGAGCAACGCCTGGATGATCTGCTCGCGTCCGCCGCCACCGGCGGGAGGCTGACGTCGTAGTCGCGGCGGATGCGCAGGCTCGTGCGGGTACTCGGCGAGCAGCAGGCTGCGCACGCGCTCCAGCGCCTCGTGGATGTTGAGCGAGCGCCGCTGCGGGATGCGGTTCGGGGCGAGCAGCCGGTCCATCAGCGACTGCAGGCGGTCGGCCTCCTTCATGATCACCTGGGTGTACTCGGTGAGCTCGGGCCGCTCGAGCTCGCGCTCCAGCAGCTGCGCCGCGCCGCGCAGTCCACCCAGCGGGTTCTTGATCTCGTGCGCGAGGTTGCGGATCAGCGCGCGGCTCGCCTGGGTCTGGTCGTGCAGCCGCTCCTCGCGCGCGATGCGCAGCTGCTGATGCAGCTCGCTGAACTCGAGCAGAAAGCCGTCGAACGCGTCGATCTCCGCGCGGGGTGACGGTGCAGCACACCTCGAGGCGTTCCAGCGACGGCGGTGGTGAGGCTGCAGGTCGTGCTGCGTGTAGCTGCAGTTGTGCGCGACCGCGTACTGGACGCCGCGCAGCGAGTGCCGCATGCTCGGCGAACACCTGCTCGAGGCGGTGCGCCGGCGATGTTCCTGGTGCTGAGCTTGAACAGATTCTCGGCCGCCGGGTTGACGTAGCACGACTCTGAGCGCGGATCGAGCACCAGGATCGCCGTGGCCAGCGCTCCAGCGCGGAGAGGAGAACGTGCTCACGCGCGGGGCATGATCGGAAGCCGCGGACGGTTGCCGCCGGGATCGGACCGACGAGGGCGCAGGCTGCGGCGGGCGCGGCGGCCGCAGCCGGCTCAGCGCAGGTTGGAGATCTCCTGCCTGATGGATGCGATGTTCTTCTCGTGCTGGGCGACGGCGTCCTGATAGGGCTTCAGGCGCTCCAGCACGCGCTGCATAGTTGCGCTCGTCGCCCTGCGCGGATCGACTCCTGCTCGGCGAGCTCCTCTGCGCCTCGGCCAGCTGCTGCTCCTCGGCCGCCAGCTCGCTCTCCAGGATGCGCCGGCGCTCGTCGTCGCGCTGCCCGCTGGGTATTGTTGTCGACGCGCGGCTGCTGGGCAGGGGCGGCGCGGCCTCGGCCGCGGCGCGGCAGCGCTGGCGCCGGGGCCGGCGGCGGCTCGAAGCACGCTCAGCTTCCGGGCGCCCTTGACGGGGACGTTGGAATAGGTGATGCGCCCCTCTTTGTCCACGTACTTGCACGTCTCGGCGGCGGCCGCGCTGGCCGCGAGCAGGCAGATGAGGCAGAGGAACAGTCGCATGGCACCGGTGTCGTGTCGTAGCCAGGCGCCACCACGCGGGCGCGCGGACGAAGCAGCACGCGCCAGTCTAAGCCAGGTGCACGCCGCTAGCAATCGGTCGTGCCCGAAACAGGGGCGCAGAGCCACGCCGCCCCCTCCCGGTTGCGTGCCAACTGCGGTCACAGGCTGTAGTACATGTCGAACTCGACCGGATGCGTCGTCATGCGGAAGCGCGTGACCTCCTCCATCTTGAGCTCGATGTACGCGTCGATCATGTCGTTGGAGAACACGCCGCCGCGGGTCAGGAACTCGCGGTCCTTGTCCAGGTGCTCCAGCGCCATGTCGAGCGACGAGCACACGTTGGGCACCTTCTTCGCCTCTTCCGGCGGCAGGTCGTACAGGTTCTTGTCCAGCGGGTCGCCGGGGTGGATCTTGTTCTGCACGCCGTCCAGGCCCGCCATCAGCATCGCGGCGAACGCGAGGTAGGGGTTGGCGGTCGGGATCCGGGAAGCGCACCTCGATGCGGCGCGCCTTGTCGCTGGTCACGAACGGGATGCGGCACGCGGCCGAGCGGTTGCGCGCCGAGTAGGCGAGGTTGATCGGCGCCTCGAAGCCGGGCACCAGGCGCTTGTACGAGTTGGTGCCCGGATTGGTGATGGCGTTGAGCGCCTTCGCGTGCTTGATGATGCCGCCGATGTAGTACAGCGCGAACTCCGACATGCCGGCGTAGCCGTTGCCGGCGAACAGGTTCTTGCCTTCCTTCCACACCGACTGGTGCACGTGCATGCCCGAGCCGTTGTCGCCGACGATCGGCTTGGGCATGAACGTCGCGGTCTTGCCGTAAGAGTGGGCGACGTTGTGCACGGTGTACTTCAGGATCTGCATCCAGTCGGCGCGCTTGACCAGCGGCTCGAACTTGGTGCCGATCTCGTTCTGCCCGGCGGCGGCGACCTCGTGGTGGTGCACCTCCACCTCCACGCCCTGCTCTTCCAGCGCCAGGCAGATCGCCGAGCGGATGTCCTGCAGCGAGTCGACCGGCGGCACCGGGAAGTAGCCGCCCTTCACCGGCGGGCGGTGGCCCTCTGTTGCCGCCCTCGAGCTCCGCGCCCGAAGACCACGGCGCTTCTTCGGAACTGATCTTCACGAAGCAGCCGGACATGTCCACGCTCCACTGCACCGCGTCGAAGATGAAGAACTCGGGCTCGGGCCCGAAGTAGGCGGTGTCGCCCAGGCCGGTGGACTTGAGGTAGGCCTCGGCCTTCTTGGCGATCGAGCGCGGATCGCGATCGTAGCCCTTGCCGTCGGCCGGCTCGATGACGTCGCAGGTGATGTTCAGTGTCGGCTCGTCGGTGAACGGGTCCATGCGCACGCTGTCGGCGTCGGGCATCAGCAGCATGTCGGACGCCTGGATGCCCTTCCAGCCGGCGATGGACGAGCCGTCGAAAGCGTGTCCGTCCTCGAACTTGGACATGTCGAACACTTTGGCCGGAACCGACACGTGCTGCTCCTTGCCGCGGGTGTCGGTGAAGCGCAGGTCAACGAACTTGACCTCGTTGTCCTTGATCATCTTCAGGACGTCGGCTGGCGTCGTCATTTCAAATCTCCTGGGAGCGGATAGTGTCTTGTTTGAGGGGACGGGATTGAAGCGGAGGCAATTTCAGCAGAAAGCATGCCCATCCGCCGCAGCGCACAAATCGTATAATAAACAATAATATAATCGAGATTGTGCGGGACCGGACAGCACCGTTCTGGTGCGCAAAAGGCAGGCGCTGGCACTGTTATGGTGCAAAAGTATAGCATCGTGCCCCATGAGTGCGCGATTGGCAGCCTCGCCCGCTACGCACTATGCTGACGCGATCAGTCCTGAAACGGAGGCAACCCATGGCGACGCTGTCCGACATCCTGGCTGCTGCGAACACCCGGGCGAAGGAAAGGGATTTGCCCTACGAGGGCGCGGTCCTGCCCGCCGAAGCCTACGAGCTTGTGCACAAGGCGCCCGGGGCCAAGATCGTGGACGTGCGCACGCGCGCGGAGCTGGATTTCGTCGGCCGCATTCCAGACAGCGTCGAGATCGAGTGGCAGGGCTATCCGGGCGGACGGCCCAACCCGGACTTCCTTGCGCAGCTCGAGCGTCAGGTCGACAAGGAAGCGCTGGTGATGTTCATTTGCCGCAGTGGCGCTCGTTCGCATGCTGCCGCGGCGATGGCTGCCGGGGCTGGATACACCCAGTGCTACAACGTCCTGGAAGGGTTCCAGGGCGACAAAGACAGCGCGGGGGCGCCGGGATACCGTCGGCGGTTGGCGGGTTGCCGGGCTAGCCTTGGTATCAGAGCTAAGGCCGCCTTCCTGCTTGGTTCAGCTGCTTCCGGTCAGCGCCACCGTCCAGGTGACCAGGCCGGTATAGGCCGTCAGCAGCACGAGGCCGCCGAATACGATGCGGTACCAGGCGAAGATAGTGAAGTCGTGGCGCGCGATGTAGCGCAGCAGCCAGCGGATGCAGAAGAAGGCGCTGACGAACGCGGCGGCAACGCCGACCGCGAACATCCCGGCATCGTGAACCTCCAGCAGGCCGCGGTTCTTGTACAGGTCGTAGGCGCCTGCCGCGACCAGGGTGGGCACCGCCAGGAAGAACGAGAACTCGGTGGCGGCGCGCCGGGACAGGCCGAACAGCAGACCGCCGATGATGGTGGCGCCGGAGCGCGAGGTGCCGGGGATCAGCGCGAAGCACTGCGCGATTCCGACTTTGAGCGCATCGCGCCACGTCATGTCGTCCACCGACTCGACGCGCACGCTGTGCCGGCGGCGCTCCGCCCACAAGATCACCAGGGCGCCGACGATGAAGGCGATGGCCACCGGCACGGGCCGGAACAGCGTCGCCTTGATGGCGCTGCCGAGCAGCAGTCCAAGGACGGCGGCGGGCACGAACGCAACCATCACGTTCAGCGCGAAGCGCCGGGCCGCCGGCGCCGATGGCAGGCCGGCCAGGACGCTGGCGAATTTCGCGCGGTATTCCCAGACCACGGCCAGCATCGCTCCGGTCTGGATGGCGATCTCGAAGATCTTGCCCTTCTCGTCGTTGAAGCCGAGCAGGTCGCCGACCAGGATGAGGTGGCCGGTGCTGGAGATGGGGAGGAACTCGGTGAGGCCTTCGACGACGCCCAGAATGAGCGCCTTGACCAGCGGCGCGATTTCCATCACCGGTGATGCACCGCGCGGCGCGCCATGTACAGCGCGAACAGGTCCGGGTTCAGTTCCCGCAGCCTTGCGCGCTGGTCGGACAAGGGCCCTGACGTCGGCCAGCCGTTCGAGATCGAGAAGGCGCAGCAGCAGGCGTACCGACGTGACCTGCAGGGGCATCGGGGAGGGTCATGTCACGGAACTCTCCCGCGGCCCCAGGATGCTCGGTGAGATACCACGCGGGGAACCAACCGCCCAGCTCCTCTTCCGGAACGCTGCCCCATGCGGAGGCCGCCTCGAAGGCATGCCACTCTCGCAGGAGGAGTGCATCGTCCAATTCGGCCAGGAGCGGGGGCAGAGCGGCCGGCGCGCGCCACGCGAGCTGGAAAACCGTGGCACGCGCGGCGTCGAGTCCGCCGCGCCGATAGCGCGCGATGCTCAGCCAGCGCAGCGCGTCCGGATTATCAATCCAGGTTGGGATATCGAGCACCGCTTCCTCGGCGCCACTAGGGTCACCGGAGAGCAGGCACAAGCCGGGCCCGGTGCGCGTCGGGGTAGCGGCTATCGTAGGGAAGCCCGCGAGCGGCCTCGGCGAGCTCGTGGAGGAAGGGGTGTAAGAACGCCGGTGCAGACCTGCCCAGCGCAGCGCTAGCGGCCGGGGCCACCTCCTGCTCCAGCCAGGCGACGCGCCGGGCGATCGCAGCGGCTACCGCTGCTGGCGGTTCCCATCCGGTCAGCGCGCTCGCCATGACCTTCAGGGCGGGCAGGGCCGGGTGGTCCGGCCCGTCTTGTTCCAGGTCGCCGACCTTTGCTGCGGCCCGCAGTGTGTCGCGCGCCAACAGCGCCGCCACCGCTTCGTTGGCGAGCACTACCTCATGCGAATCGAGGAACAGGTCAAGCTGCATCAGGCCTTGGTGTAGATCTCCCCGCCTTTGCGGACGAACTCCACGGCCTTCTCTTCCATGCCCTTGCGCAGCGCCTCTTCGTTGGACATCCCCTGCTTCTGCGCATAGTCGCGCACATCCTGGGTAATCTTCATGGAGCAGAAATGCGGTCCGCACATGGAGCAGAAGTGCGCCGAGCTTGGCGCCCTGCTGCGGCAGGGTCTCGTCGTGGAACTGCTTGGCCGTGTCCGGGTCGAGGCCCAGGTTGAACTGGTCCTCCCAGCGGAACTCGAAGCGCGCCTTGGACAGCGCATTGTCGCGGATCTGTGCGCCGGGATGCCCCTTGGCGAGGTCGGCGGCGTGCGCCGCGATCTTGTAGGCGATGATGCCGTCCTTGACGTCCTTCTTCTCCGGCAGCCCGAGATGCTCCTTGGGCGTCACATAGCACAGCATGGCCGTTCCGTACCAGCCGATCATGGCGGCGCCGATGGCGGAGGTGATGTGGTCGTAGCCGGGCGCGATGTCGGTGGTCAGGGGCCCCAGCGTGTAGAAGGGCGCCTCATGGCAGTATTCGAGCTGCAGGTCCATGTTCTCCTTGATCAGATGCATGGGCACGTGCCCCGGCCCCTCGATCATGACCTGGCAGTCCTGCTCCCAGGCGATCTGCGTCAGCTCGCCCAGCGTCTTGAGCTCCGCGATCTGCGCCTCGTCGTTGGCATCGTAGATCGATCCCGGCCGCAGGCCGTCGCCGAGACTGAAAGAGACATCGTAGGCGCGCATGATCGCGCAGATGTCGGCGAAGTGCGTGTAGAGGAAGCTCTCGGTGTGATGGGCGAGGCACCACTTCGCCAGGATCGACCCGCCGCGCGACACGATGCCGGTCATGCGCCTGGCCGTCAGGGGGATGAAGGGCAGGCGCACGCCGGCGTGGATGGTGAAGTAGTCCACTCCCTGCTCGGCCTGCTCGATCAAGGTGTCGCGGAAGATCTCCCAGGTCAGCTCCTCGGCCTTGCCGTCCACCTTCTCCAGCGCCTGATAGATCGGCACCGTGCCGATGGGGACCGGGCTGTTGCGCACGATCCACTCGCGCGTCTCGTGGATGTGCCGGCCGGTGGACAGATCCATCACGGTGTCCGCGCCCCAGCGGATGGCCCAGGTCATCTTCTCCACTTCCTCGGCGATGCCCGAGGTCACCGCCGAGTTGCCGATGTTGGCGTTGATCTTGACCAGGAAGTTGCGGCCGATGATCATCGGCTCGCTTTCCGGGTGGTTGATGTTGGCCGGGATGATGGCGCGGCCGCGGGCCACCTCGTCGCGCACGAACTCGGGCGTGATCGCCTTCGGCAGCCTGGCGCCGAAGGGTTGGCCCGGGTGCTGGGCGGCGAGCCGCTGCGCGGCCTCCTGTCCGCCGGCCTGCGTCCACGCCTGCGGCCAGCTCCTCGCGGCGGCAGTTCTCACGCAGTGCGATGAACTCCATCTCCGGCGTCACGATGCCGCGGCGCGCGTAATGCATCTGGGTGACATTCGCCCCAGGCAGGGCGCGCCGGGGCTTGCGCCTGAGGTTGAAGCGCATCTCCGCGAGCCTCGAATCGTCCAGACGCTCGGCGCCGTAGCGCGACGTGGGGCCCGGCAACTCTTCGGTATCGCCGCGTTGCGCGATCCAGGCCCCGCGCAGAGCCGGCAGGCCGTTGCGGATGTCGATGCGCACACTCGGGTCGGTATAGGGACCGGAGGTGTCGTAGACGAAAACCGGGGGGTTGCGCTCGGCGCCGAAAGAGGCCGGCGTGTCTGCTTGCGTGATCTCGCGCATAGGCACGCGCAGATCGGCGCGCGAGCCCTGGATGTAGACCTTGCGGGAGTTGGGCAGCGGCTGGACCGCAGCGTCGTCGACGTGCGCCGTGGCGGCGAGGAACCTGGGATTGGCAACCATGCGTTTCGCTCCTGGAAGATGGGGGACCGCGGGCAGGAGCGGAGACTGAACGACGCTTCCCTACGGCGGCATGACCCGCATCAGGTTCGAAGGGTATCTCTCACCGACGCCAGGAGTCAGGAGTCAGACGACAGGAGTCAGAATTGGGGCACGCCGGTCGGCGCGCGTCTGTCTGACTTCTGTCCTCTGACTCCTGATCCCTGACGCAGGACCCCTGCGTTAGTCATTCAAGCATAACGAAATATGGAATAATTGCAACTCCGGTCAAGAAGCTTCGGTATTACGAGCATGGACGTCGAGCGCGCCCGCTACAACATGATCGAGAGTCAGATCCGCACATGGGAGGTGCTGGATCAGACGGTGCTCGACACCCTGTTCGCCCTCAGGCGGGAGGACTTTGTTCCCGGCGCAGTACCGGCCGCTCGCCTTCGTCGACATGGAGATCCCGATCGGCCACGGCGAAGTGATGCTGGCGCCAAAGCTCGAGGCCCGGCTGCTGCAGGAGCTCACCCTCAAGAAGACCGATCGGGTGCTCGAGGTGGGAACCGGAAGTGGCTATGTGACGGCGCTGCTGGCGGCGCTGGGCGGGCCATGTCTACAGCGTAGAGATGCACCCCGACCTGTCGGCAGGCTGCGGCGGCAAAGCTTGCCGCTCACGGGATCGACAATGTGACGCTGGAGGTAGGCGATGCCGCCTCGGGGCTGGAAGCGGCACGCGCCCTATGACGCCATCCTGCTGACGGGGTCGCTGCCCATGCTGCCGGCGCCCTGGCGCGGCGAGCTTGCCCTCGGCGGCCGGCTGCTCGCGGTGGTCGGCGACCCGCCGGTGATGACGGCGCGCCTGACCACCTGCGTGACCGAGGGCGCATACAACGAGACCGGCCTGTTCGAGACCTGCATCGCGCCGCTGCGCAATGCCCTGCAGCCGGAACGGTTCGTGTTCTGAGGCCGCGCAGCCCGCGGGACCGCCCCGCAGGCACGGCTCCTGCTAACCAAGCGAAAAACCCCAGAGGACCCACGTGACCAACATGCGTCTGAAACTCATCGCCTGCCTGGCCCCCTGGTGGCGGCCGGCCCGGCCGCCGCGGACGACTTGATGAGCGTCTACCAATCCGGTCTGGCCCAGGACGCGGCCTACGGTGCAGCGCGCGCCACCTACCAGGCGGCCAAGGAGAAGATCGTCCAGGGACGGGCCCTGTTGCTGCCTAACGTCAACGCGACGGCGAACGCGAACTACAACTGGGCGGACACGCAATACCGCCAGCGTCCTGCAAGCAACGATCCGTCAGTCGGAACCATCGATTACGAGAGCTATGGCGGCGGGCTCAACCTCACCCAGCCGATCTACCGGCCGCAGAACAGCGTCGTCTACGAGCAAGCCAAGATCCAGGTAAGCCAGGCCGAGACCCAGCTCAACCAGGCCGGCCAGGACCTGATGCTGCGGGTTTCGCAAGCCTATTTCGATGTGTTGCTGGCCGAATACGAGCTGCGCACGGTCGAGGCGCAAAAGGCGGCCACCGCCGAGCAGCTGGCCCAGGCCAAGCGCAATTTCGAGGTGGGTACCGCGACCATCACCGATACCTACGACGCCCAGGCCCGCTTCGACCTGATCGTGGCGCGCGAGATCGCCAGCCGCAACGATATCGAGGTCAGGAAGAGCGCCCTGCAGAAGATCATCGGACGCGCTCCAGGCGCGCTCAACACCTTGACTCCGGGCTTCACCCTGAACCCGCCGGAGCCCAACGAGATGGAAAAGTGGGTCGAGGCGGCCTATGCCAGCAGCCAGCAGGTGAAGATCGCCCAGGACAACGTCGCGCTGGCCGTCAAGGAGGTAGACAGGGCGCGCTACGGGCACTACCCGACCCTCGACGCCGTTGCATCGGCGAACTACAACAATCAGGGTAATACGCCCAACTTCGGCACCGGCTGACACAAAGCCAGGCCCTGGTCGGGCTGCAGTTCGCCGTCCCGCTCTACAGCGGCGGATCGCTGTCTTCTCGGGTGCGCGAGTCGGTTGCCAATCGCACCAAATCCGAACAGGATTTGGAGAACGCACGCCGGACGGTGGCGCAGGCGGTACGCGAGGCGTTCATCGCAGTCAACACCGGCCTGTCCGAGATCAAGGCCCTGGAACAGGCGGTCACCTCCAACAAGCTGTCGGTCGAGGCGAGCAAGCTCGGCCAGGAGGTGGGGGTGCGCACCCAGGTCGACGTGCTCAATGCCTTGAGCCTGTTGTTCGACGCGCAGCGCAACCTGGTGCGCGCCTACTACGTGACGATCGTCGGCCAGTTGCGGCTGAAGGCGCCGTCGGCAGGCTCACCGAGCGGGATCTGGAGAACGTCAACCGCCTCCTTACAGTGGCGCAGTGAGGCTGCTCGCCGCAAGCATGGCGGAGCGCTCGCGGACAAAGCGGCGGTGCGCCGCGCGATCCTCTCGAAGCGCGACGCTGTTCCTGCGGCCCGACGCGCGGTGTCGAGCGCCGCGATTACCAAGCATCTGCTCGATCTGCCCGCCTTCACGTCGGCCGAGGCGGTCCTCGCTTACCTCTCCTTCGGCAGCGAGTATGACACACGGGTGTTCTCGACACCCTGTTGGCGCAGGGCAGACGCCTGGTCCTCCCGCGCGTCGACCGAGCCAATCGGCGGCTCGAGCTGTTCGAGGTTTCGGACCCGCAGGCACAGACCACCGCCGGCGCCTGGGGTATCCGCGAGCCGGTGCCCGAACGCTGCCTGCCTGCACCCCGGAAGGAGATCTCCCTGATCCTCGTTCCGGGGGTCGCCTTTACGCCGCGGGGCGACCGGCTCGGCTACGGCGGCGGGTTCTATGACCGCTTACTGGCGGGATGGTCGAGCCGTCCGCCGGTCGTTGCCGCAGCCTTCGCCGTCCAGATCGTGGACCGCCTGCCCATGGGTCCGGATGACGTCCGCATCGATGCGGTTGTGACTGAGGACGGCATGCCAGGGCCAACGCACCTAGCTCAGGGAGGGCCAGTAGCGCGAGGGTGCGCGCGGTAGCGCCTTGATGCTCCAGCATCAGCGCGCGCCCGGCGGCACCCATGCGCTCCCGCCGTGTGTTGTCGCCGAGGAGCGTCGCCAGTGCGGTGCCGAGCTCCTGGGCATCGGCGACCTGAATGGCTGCCCCTGCGTCCACCGCCAGCCGCGTTGCCTCGGCGAAGTTGAAGGTGTGCGGGCCGACCAACGCCGGTCTGCCGACGGCGCAGGCTTCGAGCAGATTCTGCCCGCCGAGGGGCAGCAGACTGCCGCCAATGAACGCCACATCGCAGGCGGCATAGTACGCGAAGAGCTCGCCCATGCTGTCCCCCAGCACCACGCGTGTATCCGCCGCCACTGGGCCAGTCTCGCTTCGACGCTGGAACCTGAGCCCGCGCGCTTGCAGCAGGCGGCTACTGCGTCGAAGCGCTGCGGATGCCGAGGCACGATGACGATGAGCACGTCCTCGGGCAACGCCGATACCGCGTCGAGCACCAGCTCCTCCTCGCCTTCCCGGGTGCTGGCTGCCAGGACCACTGGACGCTTCCTCCCCACTTGCCCGAGGACGGCTGGTCGCGCAGCCGCCGGGGTGGATTGGTGAGTGAGCCGCGCAGAAGCGGCTTCGCCCGCCTCTGGCGCGACGGGGGAAGGCGCAGCACGAAACAGCGCGCGCAACTGCGCACCGAGCTGCAGATCCTCCGCGCCCCGGGGCCGCGGTCGAACTTGAGATTTCCGGTGACCACGACCTCGTTTGCGCCGAGCGCCCGCAGGCGCTGCCGCGTCGGCCTCGGTTTGCGCTCCGATCGCCGTGAGTGCCGCAAGAGCCTCGCGCGTCAAGCCTGCCGCGCGCGCATAGCCCTGCGCGGAGCGCTCGGATAGACGCGCGTTGACGAGGTACAGCGGCATGCCGGCAGCTCGGCTCGCATGGATCAAGTTGGGCCACAGCTCGGTTTCCATCAGGATCCCCAGGCGCGGACGGAAATGGCGCGAGGAAACCCGCGATACACGCCGGCAGATCGTAAGGCAGGTAACAGCGCAGCACGCGACTGCCGAACAGCTGCTCACCGGTCTCGCGCCCGGTCGGAGTCATGTGGGTGAGAAGGATCTGGTACTGCGGATAGGTTGCCTCGAGCGCATTCACCAGAGGCTCCGCCGCACGCGTCTCCCAACCGACACGGCGTGCAGCCAGATCAGGGGCGGCGTCGGACCCGATCGTAGAACCCGAAGCGCTCGCCCACGTTGCGCAGATACGCGGGCTGCCTGCGCGCCCGCCACACCAGTCGCAGCAGGATGAGCGGGGTGCGCGAGCGTCAGCAGAAGGGTATACACCAGCCTCATGGTGGCAGCACTTCGCCCTCGGCTGCGATCACCTCGCCGATCGACGGCGGGCTGACCGGTTGTCCCGACGTTGCGCGCGTGCGACTGCGCCGAACAGGCCGGTGGCGGCCGGATTCGTGCCGCAGTAGATGCCCACGGTCGGCGTGCCGAGCGCGGCAGCCAGGTGCGACAGGCCGGTGTCGACGCCGAAGGCGGCTTGCGCGTGGCCCAGCAGCCAGGCGATGCGCGTCAGGTCCAGGCGCGGCGGCACGTACGCCAACTTGAGCAGAGAGGCGATGTATTCGCTGCGCTGGCGCTCGGCCTCGCTACCCCAGGGCAGGACACTCAGCAGGCCGCGGTGATGCAGGTGATCCCCCAGCTTGACCCACTGATGCTCCGGCCAGAGCTTGTCCGCTGCGCTGGTGGCGTGCAGCAACACGGCATAGGCCTTCCCGTGCAGCGGTGCGCCCCGATCCGGTTCGGGTGCCAGCGTCGGTATCCGGATTCCGTAGTCGGGCGCCGGCGCCGGCGCATAGCCCAGCGCGAGGCCGGCCAGCTGTCGGTTGCGCTGCACCGCGTGCTGCCCCCAAGGAACGCGATAGGTGCGATGATAGAAGGGCCGCAATGGTTCGCGTGAGCTGACCCAGTCCAGGCCGATACGCCGGCCCGGCGCGCAGCAGGCGATCAGCGCACTCTTGAGCAGGCCCTGGGTATCGATGACGAAGTCATAGGCCCCATCGGCCAGCCGGGTGCGCAACGCAGCGATCTCCCGGCGCGTTGCAGGATCCAGCAGCGCCTTGCGCCAGCGTCGTGGCGCCACCGCGACTCACCGTCGTGACCGCCGGATGCAGCCGCGGAATCTCCGCGAAGCTCTCCTCCACCGCCCAGTCGATACGCGCATCCGGGAAGTGCCGGCGGATATCGCTCGCTACCGGAAGGTTGTGCACGACGTCGCCCAGCGACGAGGTCTTCACCAGCAGGATGTGCATGCGGCCGCATTCTACTTGGCGCCACCGCGCGGCGTGTCGCCGTTTGTGCCGATGCTAGTGTGCTGAAACCAAAAGAAACTTGTATGCTTCGGCAAGTCATGTCGCGAAAAGATGACAAAATCCCGGCTCTGCCTCCCGGCGAGCGGCACGGCCCCGCTCAACGTGACGTTCACGAACACGAGCACGGGCAATGTGACTAGCTGGACGTGGGACTTCGGCGACAACACCAGCAGCAACGCCCAGCACCCTTCGCATAGCTACAGCACGCCGGGCAGCTACACGGGGAAGCTCACCGCCACCGGTCCGGGCGGCAGCGTCACCAAGACGGCCACCACGGCGATCAACGTGGTCGCCGGGCCGCCGGTTGCCAACTTCACGATGGCCCCGGCGAGCGGCACGGCCCCGCTCAACGTGACGTTCACGAACACGAGCACCGGCAGCGTGACTAGCTGGACGTGGGACTTCGGCGACAACACCAGCAGCAACGCCCAGCACCCTTCGCATAGCTACAGCACGCCGGGCAGCTACACGGTGAAGCTCACCGCCACCGGTCCGGGCGGCAGCGTCACCAAGACGGCCACCACGGCGATCAACGTGGTCGCAGGCGCAGGCGCAACGGCGGAACGCGACTTCAACGGCGACGGCAAAGCCGATATTCTGTGGCGTCAGACCAGCACCGGGGTGGTCTCGATCTGGCAGATGAACGGCGGGGCGGTCCAAGCGTATGCCGGGGGTTGGGGCATGGCCGGCGACTGGGTGATCCAGGGCGTCGGCGACTTCAACGGCGACGGCAAGGCCGATATCCTGTGGCGTCAGACCAGCACCGGCGTGGTCTCGATGTGGCTGATGAACGGCGGGGCAGTTCAATCCTATGCTGGGGGTTGGACCGTGGCCGCCGACTGGGCGGTTGAGCAGATCGGCGACTTCAATGGCGACGGCAGGGACGATATCCTGTGGCGTCAGACGAGCACGGGCGTGGTCTCGATGTGGCTGATGAACGGCGGGGCAGTTCAATCCTATGCCGGGGGTTGGGCCGTGGCCGGCGACTGGGTGATCCAGGGCATCGGCGACTTCAACGGCGACGGCAAGGACGACATCGTGTGGCGTCAGAGCGGCACGGGGGTGGTCTCTATCTGGCAGATGAACGGCGGGGTGGTCGAAGCGTATGTCGGGGGCTGGGCGGTGGCCGGCGACTGGCGAATTCAGGGGGTCAGCGACGTCAACGGCGACGGCAAAGGCCGAGTATTCGCTGTGGCGTCAGACGCAGCACCGGGGGTGGTTTCGATCTGGCAGATGAACGGCGGGGTGGTCGAAGCGTATGTCGGGGGCTGGGCGGTGTCCAGCGACTGGGTCATCCAGGACTAGGAACCTAGGCGGCCCTCCTTAGCCAGGAACGCTGGGGATGGCCTGTCGAATTCGGGGAGACTTTTGAAGATACTGGTCACGGGCTGCGCCGGCTTCATCGGGATGCATGTAGCGCTGCGGCTGCTGGAAGCGGGGCATGCAGTTGTCGGAATCGACAACCTCAACAGCTACTATGACCCCGCCCTGAAGCAAGCGCGACTGGACCAGCTTCGCCGCTATGGCGCCTTTGCGTTCGAGCGGATGGACATCGCGGATGCGTCGGGCGTGCAGCGGTTGTTTCGAGAGCATGCGTTTCCCCGCGTCGTGCACTTGGCCGCGCAAGCGGGCGTGCGCTATTCCCTTACGCACCCGCACGCCTATGTCGACAGCAACGTGACGGGCTTCCTGAACATTCTGGAAGGCTGCCGGCACCAGCGCTGCGAGCACCTCGTATTCGCGAGCAGCTCCAGCGTCTACGGCGCCAACCGCAAGCTGCCTTTCAGCGAGCACGACCCCACCGACCACCCCGTCAGCCTCTACGCGGCCACCAAGAAAGCGAACGAGCTGATGGCGCATACCTACAGCCACCTGTTCGGCCTGCCGACGCACGGGGCTGCGCTTCTTCACGGTCTACGGACCATGGGGGCGGCCGGACATGTCCGCGTTCCTGTTCACGCGCGCCATCCTGGAGGGGCGTCCGATCGATGTCTTCAATCACGGCGACATGGAGCGCGACTTCACCTATGTCGACGATATCGTCGAGGGGGTGGTGCGCGTGCTCGAGGTGATTCCCGCCGGCGACCCGCAGGCCGATATGGCGCACCCCGATCCGGCGCCGCAGCACGGCGCCGTACCGGCTCTACAACATCGGGAGCCACCAGCCCGATCCAGCTGTCTGCAGTTCATCGAGACGCTGGAGCAGGCCCTGGGGCGAACGGCCGCGAGAAACCTGCTGCCGATGCAGCCTGGCGATGTGCGCGCCGACGTTCGCGGACGTGGACGATTTGCGCGAGGCCGTTGGTTTCTCTCCGAGCACGCCGCTGGCGGAGGGAATCCGGCGATTCTGGGGCTGGTATCGGGAGTACTACCGGATCGAACAATAAGCGCGCTGGAATTGAACCACTAGACCTGGGATGGGGTGATCGTCCGCCTGGGTTTCTACCCGCGGCCGTAGCGATCCTCGAAGCGGACGATGTCGTCCTCTCCGAGATAGCCGCCGCTCTGCACCTCGATCATCACCAGGTCGACCCGCCCCGGGTTCTCCAGCCGGTGCTTGTGGCCAGCGGGGATGAAGGTGGATTCGTTGGTGCGCACCAGGATCTCCTGCTCGCCGTTGACCACCTTGGCGGTGCCGGACACCACGACCCAGTGCTCGCTGCGGTGGTAGTGCATCTGCAGGCTGAGCGACGCGCCGGGCTTCACCACGATGCGCTTGATCTTGAAGCCCGTGCCTTCCTCCAGCACCGTGTAGGTTCCCCAGGGGCGGACCACGGTCTCGTGCAGCAGGTGGGTCTGGTGCTTGGCGAGCTTGAGCTGCTGCGCCACCTTCTTCACGTCCTGCACGTGGTCCTGGCTCGCCACCAGCAGCGCGTCGGGCGTGTCGACGATCATCAGCCGTCCACGCCGACCGCGGCGATCATGCGGGAGTCGCTCTGCACGTAGCAGTTGCGGCTGTCCACGAATACCGCCTCGCCCTGCGTCCGGTTGCCCGCGCTGTCGGGCGGTGTCAGCTCGCTGACCGCCTTCCAGGAGCCCACGTCGCTCCAGGCGAAGGTGGCCGGCACGACGGCCACGCGATCGGACCTTTCCATCACCGCATAGTCCACCGAGATGTCGGGGATCTTGCCGAAGATCTCCTCGCTCAGATGCACATGGTCGCCCGTGGTCGGCGACGGCGTCCCAGCACTGCACTGCACCCGCGTGGATCTCCGGGGCGAGCCGGGCGAGCTCCTGCAGAAACACGTCGGCCCGGAAGCAGAACATCCCGGAGTTCCAGTAGTAGCGGCCCGACTCGATCATTGCCTGGGCGGTCTTCCGCGGACGGCTTCTCGGTGAACCGCTCGACTCGATAGCCGCTCTGGTCGAGGGCTTCGCCGCGCTCGATGTAGCCGAACCCGGTTTCCGGATAGGCCGGCGGGACGCCGAAGGTCACCAGGTGTCCCTGCTCGGCGAGCGCTCGGCCTGCGCGTGCGCTGGCGGCGAAGGCTTCCGCGTCGGGCACCAGGTGGTCGGCCGGCAGCACCAGCACGACCGCGTCGGCGCCATGGCGTGCGGCGATCGCCAGCGCGCCGACCGCTACCGCGGGCGCCGTGTTGCGGGCGCACGGCTCGAGGACGAAGAAATGGCTGCAGGCGAGCCCGCTTCGCGCCGTACTCGTCGCGCGTGGCGAAGAAGTGCTCGCGGTTGGTGACGGTGACGACCTCCGGCACGTCGCCGAGCGGCACCAGCCGGTCCAGGGTCTTCTGCAGCAGGCTGCGCCCGTCGGGCAGCTTGATGAAAGGCTTGGGATAGGCCTCGCGCGACACGGGCCACAGGCGCGTGCCGCTGCCGCCGGAAAGGATGAGGGGTATCAGCATGGTGAATCGTTCTCGAGCGCTGCGTTGTGCAGTCGGACCGAAAGCCCAGATTATCGCACGCACGCCGCTCGCGGGCCGATGGCTATGTTATGATTTTGTGGACTTTTCGACCACTCTACCCGTGAAGCGCATAGCACTCATCACCGGGATCACCGGACAAGACGGCGCCTACCTCGCCGAGCTCCTGCTCGAGCAAGGGCTACGAGGTCCACGGCATCAAGCGCCGCACGTCGCTCTTCAACACCGACCGGATCGATCACCTCTACCAGGATCCGCACGAGACCGGATCGCCGGTTCGTCCTGCACTACGGCGACATGACGGACTCGAGCAGCCTGGTGCGCATCATCCAGGAGGTGCAGCCCAACGAGATCTACAATCTGGCCGCGCAAAGCCATGTCGCGGTCTCGTTCGAGGAGCCCGAGTACACGGCCGATTCGGACGCGCTCGGCGCGTTGCGGCTGCTGGAGGCGATTCGCATCCTGCGATTGGGCGATCGCACGCGCTTCTACCAGGCCTCGACTTCCGAGCTCTACGGCCTGGTGCAGGAGGTGCCGCAGAAGGAAACCACGCCGTTCTACCCGCGCTCGCCCTACGCTGTGGCCAAGCTCTACGCCTATTGGATCACCGTGAACTACCGCGAGGCTTACGGCTTCTTCGCCTGCAACGGAATATTGTTCAACCACGAGTCTCCCGTTCGCGGGAGAGACCTTCGTGACCCGCAAGATCACCCGGGCGATCGCCCGCATCAAGCTGGGCCTGCAGGACTGCTTATACCTGGGCAACCTGGACGCCAAACGCGACTGGGGGCACGCCCGCGACTATGTCGAGGCCATGTGGCTCATCCTGCAGCAGGCCGAACCGGAGGACTTCGTCATCGCCACCGGCCAGCAGTACAGCGTTCGCGACTTCGTGAACGCCGCTGCCGAGGAGCTGGGCATGCGCATCCGCTGGGAAGGCCAGGGCGCGGCCGAGAAAGGTTACGACGAGCGCGGTCGGCTGCATCGTCGCGGTCGATCCGCGCTACTTCCGTCCCACCGAGGTCGAGAGCCTGCTGGGTGATCCGACCAAGGCGCGCGCCCGGCTGGGTTGGCGCCCGAAGACGGACTTCAAGCACCTCGTCGCGGAAATGGTGCGGGAGGATCTGAAAGGCGCGGAGCGCGACGAGCTGGTCAAGAAGCACGGGTACCCGGCCTACGACTATCACGAATAGGCCGGCGGACCGACCAGGCTTTCGCTTCGTGTCGACAGCCAAGTCGCCTTCCGACCAGCGATCCACACCTCGCCGATCACGGACGCACTGAAGCCTGCGCCCGAAAGCCGCCCGCAGGCGAAGCCGGTTCACGCCCGAGGTGGTCCGTCTTTCGTCTACCTCCTTTGTTCATCTTCAAGACTCGCGCTTAGAGGCTTGATTCTTCTTGCGAGATGGGGTCTAATGCACACCGTTCAAGTGTTGAACGCAGCGGCCGTTATTGGCTTCACCGTGCTGAACGACGAATTCCGCTACCGAATCCTGAAGCGCCTGGAGCACAACCCCGAGCTGAGCCAGCGCGAGCTCGCCAAGGAGCTGGGGGTCAGTGTGGGCAAGGTGAACTATTGCATCCGTGCGCTGGTGGATCTGGGGCTGGTCAAGGCCACGAACTTCGCCAACAGCCGGAGCAAGCAAGCCTACATCTACGTGCTCACGCCGAAGGGCATTCAAGCCAAGGCCCGCACGGCGGTGCGGTTCCTCAAGCAGAAGCTGTCCGAATATGAGGCGATCCAGCGTGATCTGGAGGAGCTTCGCAGGGAAGTCGGGCGGCTTGGCGGTCACAACGGACGGCACCTTGAAGACTGAGGCTCAGGAACTGGTGATCGAGGCGGGGCGGCAGAGCCAGCACTACTGGGCTGACGTCTGGCGCTATCGGGAGCTGCTCGTGTTCCTTGCGTGGCGCGACATCCTCGTTCGATACAAGCAGACCATCATCGGGATCGCTTGGGCGGTACTCCGGCCGCTTATCACCATCGGAGTGTTCACGGTTGTGTTTGGCAGGCTCGCGCGTTTGCCTTCAGAGGGGATCCCGTATGCGGTCCTCGTCTGCACGGGGCTATTGCCGTGGCAGTTCTTCGCGTCCGCGTTCTCGGAAGCGGGCAACAGCCTAGTTGGCAGCGCGAGTCTCATTTCCAAGGTCTACTTCCCGCGGGTCATTGTCCCCGGGAGCGCGGTGATCGTGAGTTTTGTTGACTTTGCGATCTCGTTGGTCATCATTGCGGGCCTCATGGCCTGGTACGGATTGGCACCGGACTGGAGACTGGTGATGTTGCCGATTTTCCTGGCGCTCGGCTTCGCTGCGGCGCTCGGAGCCGGGCTTTGGGTCGCAGCCCTGAATGTGCAGTACCGTGACGTCCGCGTCCTCATCCCGTTCACGGTCCAGCTCGGACTCTTCATCTCGCCCGTCGGGTTTAGCAGCACGATCGTGCCGGAGCCCTGGCGGTTAGCATATGCGTTGAATCCGATGGTCGGAGTGATTGATGGATTCCGATGGGCACTGCTGCGAGGCGCGGTACCGTTGAACTGGACGGGCATCGCGCTCTCTGTCCTGGTTGTCGCGTTCCTGCTGTTCAGCGGGATCGTCTACTTCCGCCGGACCGAACAGCGGTTTGCAGACGTGATCTGAGGCTGCCGACGCAATGCCTTCTGCCATCTCCGTGCGCGACCTCGGGAAGGTCTACACGCTACGGCACCGGGCGGCTGCGCTGGACGCTACGTTGCGGGAGACGGTCAGCAACGCGGCGCGAGCCGCAGTTCGGCGCCTGCGTGACCCGGCGGCAGGCAGACGGCACATGGGCACGACTGCTGAAGAGTTCTGGGCGCTAAAGGATGTTAGCTTCGATATCGAGGCGGGTCAGCGGGTTGGCATCATCGGCCGGAATGGGGCAGGCAAGTCTACTTTGCTGAAAGTCCTCTCACGTGTGACCGACCCTAGCACCGGGAGCATTCGATTGCGCGGGCGTGTGGCGAGCCTGCTCGAGGTGGGGACCGGGTTTCACCCTGAACTCACTGGGCGAGAGAATGTCTTCCTCAACGGCGTCATCATGGGGATGAGCCGAGGCGAAGTGAAGCGTAAGTTCGATGAGATTGTCGACTTCGCGCAGGTGGAGCGTTTCCTCGATACGCCTGTAAAGCGTTACTCGAGCGGCATGTATGTTCGCCTAGCATTCGCCGTCGCTGCACATCTCGAAGCTGAAACCATTATCCTCGATGAGGTGCTCTCTGTGGGGGACGCACAGTTTCAAAAGAAATGCCTGGGCAAAGTGCAGAGTCTCTCCGCAAGCGGCAGAACGGTTGTTTTCGTTAGCCACAGCATGAATGCCATAGAAAGTGTCTGCAACCGCGTCATGTTGCTGCAGGACGGATGTGTCAAACACGACTCCTCAGATGTGTCCGCAGTGGTTCGCGAGTACAGTGCTGGGAGCGAGGGTGGAGCTGGTCAATCAACTTGGATCAACGTTGCTGGAGAGTATGCGAATCCGTTCTTCGCTCCTCAGGCGCTGTCTGTTATTCGTGATGTCGGCGAACCCGTCGACCTTCCGGTGCGAAACGACGAAGGCCTGTGGGTCAGGATCGATGGGACGATAGACATATGTGATCCGGCGCTTACGATTGGCTACGCTCTCTATGATGAAAAGAGCAACCTGCTGTATTGGAGCTATCAAACGGACGGAAAGTCAGAGGCGTGGCCACCCATTCGCCCAGGCCGATGCGTCTTACGAGGCCGCATTCCAAGCCGGCTCCTCAATGAAGGTGTATATCGGGTCGAACTGCTCGGCGGGCTGCATTACCGCGAGTGGCTGTTTGAACCCGGGAGAACGTTGCCAACGGTGTGGTTCACTGTGCAGGGCGGCCTGAGCGAGTCGCCATACTGGATACAGAAGCGGCCGGGGCTGATTGCCCCATTGCTCGAATGGCAGGCGGTCACCTGATGCTCGGTAGCGCCTTCCTCAGATGGCGACACGGCCGAGTGAGCTTTGCGCAGTCGGGCGAAGACCTTATCGTGGCATTTCTGCTCGAGTGCTTGGGGGTTCAGAAAGGTGAGTACCTGGACATCGGTGCCCATCACCCGACCTACCTGAACAATACGTGTTTCTTCCATCTCAGGGGATGGAGAGGGACAAATGTGGACCCGATGCCGGAGAGCTTAACTGCTTTCGAGAGATATCGTCCGCGTGACCGCAACCTCTGTGCAGGCATTGGGGCGACCACTGGTCGCATGCCCTTCTATGTATTCGACCCGAAGACCCTTTCCACGTTCGACGAACTTGCTGCATCGAGGTACCAGATCGAAGGGCACAAGCTGCTCATGCGAACTGAGGTGCCCATTCTGTCGGTCCCTGACCTGGTCGAGGAGTTCGCAATCCCGAGGGATCTCGCACTCTTGTCCATCGATATCGAGGGCGGTGAACTAACGGTAATCCAGCACCTTCTCGGAGCTGGCGTTAGCCCAACCGTCATCATCTGCGAGACTGCGCACTACTCGCGCAGCCTGCGCCAGGCGAGCAAAGATGTAGACCTTCGGAACAGTATTTGCAGGTTGGGCTACGAGACATACGCGGACACGTTCATCAACACCATCTTTGTGGCAAGCGCCGTCTGGCGCTGATACCGAACTCCACCCGTAATTGAGCGAAGCTGGGAAAATGACCGGCCGCCTCTCTGTCACCATCCAGCGAAGTCTGCTATGAAGCTACACCTGGGCTGCGGGCAGCGCTATCTGGATGGATACATCAATGTCGATTTCCCACTCACCGAGCATACTGTTCAGTACCTCAATAGGGCGGATGTGAATGCCGATATCCTCTCCCTGCGCTACCCCGCAGGTACTGTTACAGAGATCCGCCTTCATCATGTCTTCGAGCACTTTACCCGGCACGCGGCATGTGCGCTCGTTGCGGCCTGGCAATCATGGTTAGTGGACGGGGGTCGCCTTCGAATTGAGGTTCCCGACCTGCATAGGACAAGTCTCGCACTGCTCAATCCATTTGCCTCTCGTCGTCGGCGAGGCGTTGCTGAACGGCATTTGTTCGGATCGCATGAGGCAGAGTGGGCGGCGCACAAGGAGGGCTACACCAAGGGGCAGCTGGCTAGCCTCTTCAGGGCGTACGGTTTTGCCGTCGACAAAGTAACTCGCAATGCCTGGAGGGGTACGTTCAACATCGAGCTCGTAGGCCACAAGCGACGCGTGCTTGACAAGGTGGCTTGCGAGGCTGCCGCGCGGGAGTATCTCGGGCAATATCTAGTGGACGACGGTGAAACCGAAACGCGTTTGCTCGATGCGTGGCTGGAGCTTTACACACAGCAAGTTGAGCGAAGCTGGGCAAATGACTGACCGCGTTTCTGTCATCATCCCCACCTGGAACCGCGCGGACACGATCGAGAAAGCGGTGGCGAGTGCGCTCGCCCAGTCTTTTCCCGTTCTCGAGGTGCTGGTGTGCGACGATGGTTCAACCGATGGCACGCTGGGCTGCATTCGCGAGCTCGCAACCCAGGACCACCGTGTACGATGGATCTCTGCCGCACATGCGGGTCGTCCGGCTGTCCCCAGGAATCGCGGCATCCTCGCAAGCCGAGGCGATTGGCTGGCGTTCCTGGACAGTGATGACGCGTGGCTGCCGGGGAAGATCGCGGCGCAGCTCGACGCGGCACACCGGCTCGGCTGTCTTGCGGCCTGCTCGAACGCAATGAGGGTTCTGCGCGATGGGACCGAACTGGGTGCAGTCCTCGACTGGTCTGGTTCGCGGGTGACACTCGACGACTTGATAGCCGTCAACCAGGTGATCTGCTCCTCGAGCATTGCGCGGCGCTCGGTCGTGGTCGAAGCTGGCGGTTTTCCCGAAGCGCCGGAGTTCAAGGCCATCGAGGACTATGCCCTTTGGCTGCGCGTCGCACAGCGCACCGATTTTGCCTACTGTCCCGAGCTCTTCGTGCGATACCGGGATGAGCCGGGCAGCAGCATCCGGGCAACGCAGGACCTGTCGCCGTATCGTCAGAAGCAACTGGTCCTGGGCAGCCTCAAGCAGTGGGTGCAAGCGCAGTCCGACGATACCCTCGCGCGCAGAAGGTTGCTGCGCAAGATCTTCCAGAGTCGACTCGTCTTGAGCATGAAGAGCACCGCATGCTGGGGACGGCACGGACTATCCAGGCTGCTGACAGAGCGCAGACACTAGAGGCTGCTGAGAACATCATGCTGAGAGTGCTGGTCACCGGCGGAGCCGGGTTTGTCGGATCACATCTGTGTGAACGCCTGCTGAGCAACGGGTGTGATGTTCTTTGCGTGGACAACTTCTTCACCGGTTCCAAGCAGAACATCTCACACCTCCACGGGCAGCTCAACTTCGAGCTGGTGCGGCACGACATCACCTTTCCCTTCTATGTAGAGGTGGATAGGATCTTCAATCTTGCTTGCCCTGCGTCACCAGTGCACTACCAGTTCGATCCGGTGCAGACGACAAAAGCATCGGTGCACGGCGCGATCAACATGCTCGGGCTTGCAAAGCGCGTCAAGGCAAGAATTCTGCAGGCCTCGACCTCGGAGGTCTACGGTGATCCGGAACAGCATCCGCAGCGGGAAGACTATTGGGGGCGAGTCAACCCGATCGGCCCCCGCAGCTGCTATGACGAAGGCAAGCGTTGTGCCGAGACCCTGTTCTTCGACTACCACCGCCAGCACAACGTAGACATCAAAGTGGCTCGGATCTTCAACACCTACGGCCCCAATATGCACCCGAACGACGGCCGTGTGGTCAGCAACTTCATCGTCCAGGCGCTGCGGGGCGAAGACATTACCGTCTACGGAGACGGAGCCCAGACGCGATCATTCTGCTACGTGGATGACCTCGTTTCGGGTTTGCTCAAGTTGATGGATACGCAGGAAGGCTTCTGTGGTCCGGTCAATCTCGGCAATCCATCCGAGTTCACGATTCGCGAATTGGCGGAGAAGGTCTTGAGCCTGACCGGCTCGCGGTCGAGGCTTGTGTTTCGACCCTTGCCGACGGACGACCCCCGGCAGCGGCAACCGGACATCTCGCTGGCTCGGCAGGCCCTGCAATGGCAGCCGGCCGTGAGTCTCGAGGACGGTCTGAAGCACACCATAGGGTACTTCAAGCGGGTCCTGCGCGCTTGACTTGCCGGTTGCGACTCGGCCGCGTTCGTTGATCGCTGTTGGGGGTTGTGCAGTGAGCGTGCAAGAGGTGCGAGCATGATTGCAGTCTCATCCTCGCCCGCAGCCGACGCCGCAAGATGATTGTTGTCAAGCTGATCGGTGGCCTGGGCAACCAGATGTTTCAGTACGCGCTGGGACGCCGGCTCGCGCATGAGCGGCGAGTCCCTTTGAAGGTCGATCTGTCCTGGTTCCGGGCTCAGAAGCAGACCCAGGTGGACACTGTCCGCAGCTATGCGCTGGACGGCTGGCGCATCCGGGCCTCGCCTGCTACCGCGAGAGATCTCTGGTGGTTCCCGCAGTTGCGGCCCGGGCTCACGCGCTTCTCCGACTATATCGCGTGGCTGGCTCCTCCGGTTGTATCCGAGAAGAGTTGTGGCTTCGATCCGGATGTGCTCCGGACACCGAGGTCGGCTTACCTCAGCGGCTACTGGCAGAGTGAGAGATATTTTGGCTCGGTAAGGAGCTTCCTGCTGGAGGACTTTGCGCTTTCCATTCCACCTTGCAGCCACGCATCCGAGCTCGCCCGGCAGATCGAGGGCGCGCCCGTGATATCGCTCCATGTGCGGCGCGCAGACTATCTCAGCAATCCAGCGGCGGCGGCGTTCCATGGGGTCTGCTCGCCTGAGTATTACCGCTCGGCGATGCGCTGGGTTGCCGGGCAAGTCGGCGATGCGCATTTCCTCGTGTTTGGCGATGATCTGCAATGGGCGCGTGACAAGCTCCAGTCCGCCTGGCCAACAACCTTCGTGGAGCACAGCCTCGACTGTCCTCCTCACAATGACATCTGGCTGATGAGCCTGTGCTCGCACCATATCATTGCCAATAGCAGCTTCAGCTGGTGGGGCGCATGGCTTGCCGAGAATCCGTCGCAGCTTGTCGTTGCGCCGCGCCGCTGGTTTCGCGACGAGCGCCTCGACACTTCCGATTTGTTGCCAGACCGATGGACGATGCTGTGAGGTAGCGATGCGGTGCTGCTTGATCGGTGGGGCCGGCTTTATCGGGGTGCAGGTTGCGCGCCTTCTTGTCGAGACCGGCAGGAACGTCGTTGTGGTCGGCCGCCGAAGCAAACCCGACGCGCTGCTGCCGCCCTCGGTGACCTACGTGTCCGGCGACTACGGAAACCGCGGCATTTTCCGGGAAGTGCTCGCTGACGTCGACGAGCTCGTAGATCTTGCGTACGCCACAGTTCCGCAAACCAGCTTTGCCGATCCCGCCTTCGACATCCTGGCGAATCTCCCGCCCACCGTCGGAATGCTCCAGGAGGCCGCCCGAGCCGGAGTCAGGAAGCTCGTGCTCGTTTCGTCCGGCGGCACGGTGTACGGCGTGACGAGTTTGCTCCCGATACGCGAGGATCACCCCACTCACCCGATCTCGCCGTACGGGATTACCAAGCTGACCATCGAGAACTATGGGCGCATGTTCGCGGTCACGCACGGCCTGCCCGTCGTGATCGTCAGGCCGGGGAATGCCTACGGCGAGGAGCAACGCCCGTTTTCCGGGCAGGGATTCGTTGCCACCGCAGTGCACTCCATCCTCGGGCGCAAGACTGTTTCCATCTTCGGGCCGGAGGGCACGGTGCGGGACTACGTCCATGTGTCCGATGTCGCCCGCGGCATCGTCGCGGCGCTCGAGCGCGGGCGGGCCGGCGAGGCATACAACATTGGAACGGGGATCGGTGCCAGCAACCGCGACCTCATCGGCATGCTCGAGCCTCTCGCCGCCACTGCCGGGGTGCAGATCAGCATCGAGACGTTGCCTGCGAGACACTTCGATGTGCCGGCCAACGTGCTCGATTCTTCGAAGCTGGGGCTGCACACGGGCTGGAAGCCGCTGGTCGCGCTCGGGACAGGTGTCGCCGCCGTATGGAAGGCTGCGAGGGAAGGTATGACGAACAGTCCATCCTAGCGGGCCATGCGGATACTGCTTGCGTGCGAGTCCTACTATCCGTCCGTCGGCGGCGTCCAGGAGGTGATACGCCAGCTGGCGGAGCGCCTGGTCGAGCGCGGCCACCGCGTCACTGTGGCTACTTCCCACCTGGCAGACAGGACAGCGAGGATCGTCAACGGAGTCGAGATCGTCGAGTTCCGGATTTCCGGAAACGCGGCGCTCGGCATGCAAGGCGACCTGCAGTCCTACCGGACGCTGGTGATGGAAGGCGAGCATGACGTTTTCATGGTCAAGGCCGCGCAGCAATGGGCGCTTGACGCCCTCATCCCTGTGCTCGAGCGCATTCGCAAGCCAAAGGTGCTGGTTCCCTGCGGGTTCTCCGGGCTGTATGAACCGGTGTTCGCCGAGTACTTCCGGCGCATGCCGGAGGTTCTCGCGAAGTTCGACCATCTCATCTTTTACGCGTCCGACTATCGTGACATCAACCTCGCCAGGCAGTGTGGGCTGATCCACTATTCGGTCATTCCCAACGGTGCCAGTGAGCGCGAGTTCAACGCCGCGCCCGATCCGCAGTTCCGGCGGCGTCATCGCATTGCGGAAGATGCCTTCGTCGTGCTGACGGTCGGCAGTCTTACCGGCTTCAAGGGTCATCGGGAGTTGACCGAGGCGTTCGAGCAGGCGCGGTTCTCGGGCAGGCAGGCCGCCCTGGTCCTCAATGGAGCGCGTATCGACAGAACGGGCGTCAAGCTCAAGGGGCTGCGAGACGCGCTGCGGGCCAGGTACTCCCAGGGAGGCCTTGTGGCGCTGATCAAGGGCATCGTGAAGACACTGCTGATACGGGCCGGCATGGGCAGGCTGTTGCTTCGCGCGGGCCACCAGATCGAGCCCGCGCGCACGTACGAGCTGCTGCGTCCGGAGGTCCGTCGGATTGGTCGGACCGGATCCGGAAAGGCCGCATTCCTGGTCGACTTCCCGCGTTCCGAGCTAGTGCAGGCTTATCTCGCCAGCGACCTGTTCGTGTTTGCCTCGAACATCGAGTACTCGCCCCTGGTGCTGTTCGAGGCCGCCGCGGCAGGCCTTCCCTTCCTCTCGGTTCCGGTCGGCAACGCGGAGGAGATCGCGCGATGGACACAGGCGGGTGAGATCTGTCCTGCCCCGCAAGACCGCCGCGGCTACACGCGCGTGGATCCGGCCGTGCTTGCCGGGCACATTGAGCGTCTCGCAGCAGACCCGCAACGCCTCGAGGCGCTCGGCAAGCAAGGCCGGAGGAACTGGGCGGAAAAGTTCACCTGGGAACGGATCACCGATCAGTACGAAGCGGTCTTCCACCGCCTCTTGAGCCAAGGTCGAGCAAGATCATGCTAGAGCGTATTCGCGGCCTGCTGGGACGACCCACCGAGCTCGGTTGCAAGAATCCTACACGCAACGCACAGTGCACTGAGTTCGAGGTAGACAACTGGGTCCTTTCCAGCTTCGTCCTCGAGCGGCTGGTGCCGATCGTAGGCATCCACCCGTTTCCTCTGAATGAACTGATGCTGATGACGGCTGCCGTCTGCCGCTTGCAGCCGTCCCAGATCTTCGAGTGGGGTACGCACATTGGCAAGTCCGCACGGATTTTCTATGAAGCCACCAAACACTTCCGCGTCGATTGCACCATCCACTCCATCGATCTGCCGGACCAGATCACCCACCCGGAGCACCCTCGAGACCAACGGGGTCTGATGGTGCGCGGTCTGCCGCGCGTCATCCTGCATCAGGGAGACGGTCTCGACACGGCTCTGTCCATCTGGGAGCGGGAGCACCGCCAAGCGCGCCCCTTGTTCCTTGTGGATGGTGACCACGCCTATGAATCGGTTCTGAGGGAGCTGCGCGGCATCGCTCAGCACATCCCGGACGCGAACGTGCTTCTGCACGACACTTTTCATCAGTCCGCGGAGTCCGGCTACAACGTTGGCCCGTGCGAAGCGATCCGAGCGGTGCTCGACGAATGCATGCGCGGCTCGCATCGGCGGATTGACTCAGGCTTGGGGTTGCCAGGCATGACTCTTCTGTTTCGCCTTTGAGGGCCTGGAGCTCAATCGAAGCGTTCCGGCTTGCCTGTGATGCGGCGTATCCCGCGTAGAAGAATGTGAGCTGATCGCGAGCTACCATGACCGAACCCTATGTGAGCGTGCTCATGCCGGTATTCAACGGCGAACCCTACCTGCGGGAGGCCATCGACAGCATCCTGACCCAGGACTTCGAGGATTTCGAGTTGCTCGTCATAGACGACGCTTCAACCGACCGCAGCATGGAGGTAGTCAAGAGCTACGCGAATGATCGGGTAAGGCTGGTGCGCAATGAGCGTAACCTGGGCCTCAACGAGACGCTCAACCACGGGCTGGAGATCGCCCGAGGACGCTTCATCGCGAGAATGGACCAGGACGACGTCGCCTGCCCCTCTCGTCTTGGCGCTCAAGTGCAGTTCATGGACGCCCATCCCAGTGTCGGGGTCTGCGGGACATGGGTAGAGGTCTTTGGTGACGGCGAGCAGACCGTATGGCAGTTTCCGCAGGAGCATGAAGAGATTGTCTGCGGGCTGATATTCGAGTCGTTGCTTGCCCATCCTTCGGTCATGATGAGCAAAGCCATGCTGGATCGAACCGGGCTGCGCTACGATCCGCTGATCCTGCACGCGGAGGACTACGACCTGTGGGTGCGTTGCGGGCGCCAGTGCCGGCTGGCAAACCTCCCGCGAGTCCTGCTGCGCCGCAGGATCCACCGCATGGCTATCAGCTCAAGGCACGTGACGCCACAAATGGACTCGGCAGATGGAGTCCGGCGAGTTCAGTTGGGTTGGCTGGGTATCGAACCGCGTGAAGGTGAGATGGAGTTGCATCGTTCACTCAGCATGAGGCAGTACGGGATGTCGAAAGAGTATGCGCAACGGGTCGACATCTGGCTGCGGCGGTTGCTCGAAGCGAACGCCCGGACCGGGGTGTATCCGACCCAGCCGCTGTTCTCGCTTCTTGCGACACGCTGGCGTGAAGTGTGCCGCCACCTCGCGCCCTTGGGACTGCTGGCCTATCGCACGTACCGGAGGTCGCCTCTGGCGGCCGGCACCGGAGGGCTGAGTAGTCGCGCCAAGCTGTTGATCCGGGCTGGGCTGAGGTTGGCGCCATGACCGGCAGGGTGTCGCCGGTCGCGAATGAGACTGGCACGGAGGATCGCATCAACGCTGGCCCCCGATTGAGCGTAGTGGTGTGCACCTACAACCGCGCCGCGCTGCTGGGCGAGTGTCTCGCGTCCCTGGCGGGGCAGACGTCGGATGCCAGCGTGTTCGAGGTCATCATCGTCGACAACAATTCGCGCGACGAGACCGAAGCGGTCGCCCAAAGGTTCTGTACCCGCGCGCCGAATTTCCGTTATGTTGTAGAGACCGAGCAGGGGCTCTCGCACGCCCGCAATCGCGGGCTGGCGGAGGCTCGGGGCAACTTTGTGGCGTACATTGATGACGACGCCAAAGCAGCGCCAGGTTGGACTGCCGAAATCTTGCGGTTTTTCGACGAGGTGCCGGAGGCCGACGCGGTGGGTGGCCCGTATCTGTCGCATGCTCTGCAACCGCTTCCAGAGTGGTTCCCGCCCGAGTACGGCACATGGTCGCTGGGCGAGGGTGAAGCCGAATTGCAGGCAGGGCAAAGCCTACAGGGAACCAACATGATCTTTCGGCAGGATGTGCTTGCTCGGCTGAACGGATTCTCCACCAGGATTGGCATGGCGGGAGCGAAGCTGTCGTACGGTGAAGAGACCCATTTGATGTATCGGATGCACGAACTCGGCAACCGGATCTTCTACAGCCATTCCATCGTCGTGTCGCACGCCATCCTCGGCTATAAGCTCAGCCTGTGGTGGCTGCTGAGGTCCGTGTTCGCAAATGGGCGCTCGGGCATTCCCTTGTATGGCCCGATGGGTGGGCGCCTCAGATCGCTGCTGCGCCTGGGAAAGACCGCAGCGCAGGGATTGGTCAGATTCTTCACGTTAAGGGAGCGCCACATCAAAACCAGAGTCTATCGCGCATTCTCCCCCACGCTCTGGCAGTTGGGTTTCGTCGTGGCCCTGTTCGAACAACGCCGGTAGGGACAGCGAGTATCAAATGTGCGGCATCTTCGGTGTCGTGGGCGAGGTGGATCAGGCGCTCTTTCAAGTTTGCCTGGACAGCCTCGCGCACAGAGGGCCCGATGGGTCCGGGAAATGGAGGGCGCCGGGGATCGCGCTCGGCCATCGGCGGCTCTCGATACTCGACTTGTCGGAAGGTGGCAGGCAGCCGATGCACTCCGCAGATGGACGCTACCACCTCACGTTCAACGGGGAAATCTACAACTTCCTCGAGCTGCGTGGTGAGCTGGAGAAGCTCGGCTATCAGTTTCAGAGTGAATCGGACACCGAAGTGGCGTTGGCCGCTTTCGCCCAGTGGCGAGAAAAGTGTCTGGATCGGTTCAACGGGATGTGGGCGCTGGCGATATGGGATTCGGCGGAAAGGGGGCTGTTTCTTGCTCGCGATCGGCTTGGCAAGAAGCCGCTGTTCCACGCTCACATCGAGGGCTTGGGCTTCGTCTTCGCGTCTGAGATGAAAGCGATCCTCCCGCTGCTGAAGTCGCCCAGCGCGAACCAACGGCTGTTTCGAGACCGAAGCCTCGTATTCACCTATGAGACAAGCGAGGAATGCCTCGTCGAGGGGATAGGGCGGTTTCCCTTGGGGAGTTACGGATGGTTCAGGGACGGCCGGCTGAACACAAGACGCTGGTGGTGCACGCTCGATCATCTGGTTGCGGTCCCCGCTCGGTACGAGGAGCAGGTCGAGCTGGTCCGCGAGATCTTCCTAGATGCGTGTCGGCTGAGGATGCGCAGCGACGTACCCATCGGCACTGCTCTGTCAGGTGGCCTCGACTCCAGCGCGACCATTACGGGGGTTGCGCACATTGCCAAGTCCCGAGGGCTGGAACGAACGCAGGGAGGCTGGCAACACGCATTCGTCGCGAGTTTTCCAGGCACGCCCTTGGATGAGGTGCGGTTCGCCAAGCGGGTGTGCGAGCACATCGGCATCACCCCGGCCATCATCGAAGTGAACCCACTCGACGCGTTGGACCATCTGCTGGAGTATTTCTACCTCTTCGAGGAGCACTATATAACAAGCCCGATACCCTTCATGCTGACCTACGGGGCGGTGAAGACAGCAGGGATCTCGGTTACCCTGGACGGGCACGGCGCGGATGAGCTGTTCGGTGGCTACGCGTTCGACTTTCTGATTGCGCTGCGCGATGCGGGCCTCGATCTGCCGGCAGCCCGGCAGGTGCTCGACGCTTATTTCGACAATCAACCGGACGATGCCGAGCAGTTCCCCATGCCTCGCAACCGCTTTTGGTTCTGGCTCAGGTGGCAGGCAAAGGACAGCTTAAAGCGGGCGCTCCAATACCGGGCGGACCTACCGAGCAGAGATCGGGAGCACGCGGCTTGGAGCGGTCTGGACAGTCTCACGAAGAGACTCTATGTCTCGACACATGAGACGATTCTCCCGACCTTGTTGCGAAACTATGATCGGTACAGCATGGCGAACGGTGTGGAGATTCGGATGCCCTTCCTCGACTACCGGTTGGTCACGCTTGCGTTCTCGCTGCCATGGGCGGCCAAGATCAGAGGCGGATACTCGAAGGCGATTGTGCGGGATGCCATGGCGCCCTACATGCCGAGCGATATCGCCTATCGGAAGATGAAGATAGGATTCAACTCCCCGATCGTCGACTGGGTGCGCGGCCCGCTGAAGCCGTTCATGCTGGATACGATCTCCAGCCGCGCCTTCCGGGAGAGCACGCTGGTGGACGCGCCCAGGGTGGCGGCGGCCGTGCGCAGCGTCGTCGAGGGCAGCAAGTCGAGTTTCGCCGAGGCTCAGGCCGCGTGGACCGATCTGGCTCCCTATCTCTGGGAGCAGGCAGTGCTCAGGCGCGACCGTCCATCCGGCCAGCGATTCGAGCGTGATCCACAGCGCTTGGCGGGAGTACAGGAATGAGTCCTGGTGCAGAGGGTGATCGAAGGGGTGGAGCGTTTGCCGCACTTCACGCAGCCGGGAGCCTTGACCTGAAGGTACCGCACAATCGATGGAGACTATGGTCGAAGAGCGCGAACTGACGGCCTTCTTGAGAACCGCAGGCCCCGGCTACCAGTGTCCGCCGGTCCTGGTGCTCGCTTTCAACCGACCCGACCAGACACGGCGGGTGTTGGAGGCGGTCCGCTACGCGCGCCCGGCGCGCCTGTTCGTTGCTGTTGACGGCCCGCGCACGAGCCGGGCCGGGGAAAGCACGAGCGTCAGGCAGGTGCAGGCACTCGTGGAGGAAGTCGACTGGCCTTGCGAGGTCCGCACGCTGTTCCGGGAGGCAAACCTCGGTTGCAAGCTAGCGGTCAGCCAGGCGATCACGTGGTTCTTCGACGAGATGGAGGAAGGGATCGTCCTCGAGGACGACTGCGTAGCCGACCCGAGCTTCTTCGCGTTCGCAGCCGAGCTGCTGGAGCGCTTCAGGCACGACCAGCGCGTGCTCACCATCTCTGGGGATAACTTTCAGTTCGGCCGCAGGCGTACTGACTACAGTTACTATTTCTCCCGCTATCCCCACATTTGGGGCTGGGCGACATGGCGCAGGGCTTGGAGGCTCTACGACCACAAGATGAGGTACTGGCCCGAGATGCGAGACGGCGGTTGGCTCCGTGATGTCGTGCGTACCCGTGAAGCGGCAGAGTACTGGCGTAGGATCTTCGACGCCACGTATCACGAGCGCAATACCTCCTGGGCGTATCGCTGGACCTATACAGCATGGCTCCACAGCGGACTCACCGTGCTCCCGAACGTCAATCTGGTTTCCAATATCGGATTCGGAGAGGCGGCGACCCACACGTCGCAGCGGGAAGATCCTTATGCTGCGCTGTCGACAGGGCAGATGGACCTGCCCCTGCGTCATCCGCCCTACGTGATTCGCGACGACCGGGCCGACAGATTCACTCAAGCCACACAGTTCCGGTCTGCACCGCTGTGGCGCCGCATTGCCGGGCGCGTTTACCGGTCTGCGAAGCGCTGCCTTCGACCGGGTGGTTCCGAGTCGAAAGACATGATGCGATTGCCGGCAGCCCCGTCGGAGACGCCGGATGCGCCTAGTGCGGACGTACGCAGTCGGGCATCCAGGGCCGGGACACAGTCTCGGGGGGGCCAGTGAACCGATGCATCATCTGCGGTGAGGCCATGTCACGCGCGTTTTCCGCGATCTTGCTCCGCAAATACGAAGTCTCCTACTTTCACTGCGGCTCGTGTGGGTTTCTCCAGACGGAGAAGCCGTATTGGCTGGGGGAGGCTTATGGCGCCGCGATATCGGTTGCAGACACGGGCCTGGTGCAGAGGAACCTGGGCATTTCTGGAAGACTCGCGGTGCTGCTTTACCTGTGCTTTGACCCGAGAAGGAGCTATGTCGATGTGGCCGGTGGTTATGGCATGTTGACGCGCTTGATGCGTGATATCGGATTCGACTTCTATTGGGACGACAAGCATTGCGAGAACCTTCTGGCGAGGGGATTCGAGGCCGGGAGCAGGGCCCTGGACGTAGCGGCGGTGACCGCGTTCGAGGTGCTTGAGCATGTACCGGATCCGCTGGACTTCCTCTCCGCGACGATGCGGCGTTTCAATACCGGTAGCATGGTGGTATCCACGGAAACGTACTCGGGTGCGGCGCCCCCGCCCGCTTCCTGGTGGTACTACGCGTTCGAGACTGGTCAGCATATCGGGTTCTATCGCAGGGACACGCTCCAGACAGTGGCGGACAGATTGGGACTCGGACTGTTCTCCGCGGGCGGGTTGCACATCTTTTCGTCGAAACCCTTGCCCAATCGCCTTATTGCAACCGCGCTTTGCGGCCGGGCGGCTCTGCCACTGGCATCGTATGTGAGGCATCGACTGGGATCCCGTACGATCGAGGACCACAAACTCCTGCTGAAAGCCCGCGCGAACTCACGTGTTGACCAGTGATCGGGCTCGGTTGTGAACCTTGAGGACCTGTATGCGCGCCAGGCGCGCGCACATTCCATCGACGTCTTGAATCATCCGCGTCGATTGGAGGAGAGCCTGGCCTGGCTGCGGAAGGATACGGCGGACTATTGGCGGCATGACCGCATCAGAGGGCTGGTCGAGCCGCTGTTGTCCGACCGCGATGCCTCGTGGATTACGATCGGCGATGGGCGCTATGGGACCGATGCCGGCTGGCTGATCGACCATGGGGTGGATCACGTTACCGCCTCCGACCTGCAATCCGACCTTCTGGAAGTTGCCCAGCGCAGGAAGGTGATCAGGGACTACCGCGTTGTGAATGCGGAAAAGATGGATTTGCCCGACCAAAGCTTCGACTACGTCTACTGCAAGGAGGCTTATCACCACTGCCCCAGGGCGCCGGTAGCGCTGTTCGAAATGCTGCGCGTTGCCCGCAAGGCGGTGATTCTTCAGGAGCCGATGGAGGGCGCCGGCCGCACCATCGTCGGCAGAGTGCTGTTGGCGCTGCGCGCCTCGATCCGACGTGCCAGCAGTCACGGATTCGAGACGTCGGGGAATTTCATTTATCGAATTTCACGGCAGGAGATCGAGAAAGCACTGCTGGGAACGGCGTTACGACACTACGCGTTTGCTTCGATCCAGGACGACTACATTCCGGGCATCGAACACGTGACGCTGGACAGTCCGCTGGCGAAGAAGCTGCGTCGACGCATAAGCCTGAAATCGGCGATCGGACGCTGTCTGGGCATCGACTATGGAATCGGTTGCTTCGTGCTGTTCAAGCAACCGCCGGGCGCCGCGCTGCAGCAGGGCTTGGAGCGTCGTGGCTATACGATGACGGTACTGCCGCAGAATCCCTACGCATGACCCGTTGCTGCTCGCGGATTGACAGAGTTGCCGCAACACACGGGCTTTCGTGAGAATGCGCATTGCGTATGATCATCAGATCTTCAGCTGGCAGCCCTATGGCGGCATTTCCAGGTATTTCTACGAATTGGCCAAAGGAATCTCCCGTATAGCCGGCCAGGATGCAACAGTTGTGTCCCCTGTATACGTGACCCGATACCTCGCGGACAAGCCCGATTCGCTTCACGTCATAGGACTTCCTGTCCGCCTGCTGCCGCGCGCCGCACCAATCTATCTGGGCGTGAATCGAGTTCTCGCCCGGCCGATCCTGGCGAGATTGAATCCGGCGGTTGTCCACGAAACGTACTACTCGAGACAGCGAACCTCGCGCCCCGGCCCCGCGACGGTGCTCACCGTCTTCGACATGGTGCACGAGAAGTACAGCGGCCAGTACTCCAGGTCCGACCCCACCAGCGCGCAGAAGGCGGCGGCCGTAGCGCGGGCGGATCACGTCGTGTGCATCTCCAGGAACACGCAGCGCGACCTTGTGGAGATCCTGTCGGTTCCCCGGGGAAGACATCGGTCGTCTACCTCGGCAGTAGCGATCTGCAGCGGCATCTCGTGGCCCGAAGGCCGCGCGAGGGGCGGCCGTTCCTCCTGTACGTCGGATTGCGCGAAGGATACAAGAACTTCCACAGACTTCTGGCCGCGTATTCGCGTTCTCAACTGCTTAAGCGGGACTTCGATCTGGTTTGCTTCGGAGGTGGAGCGCTGGGTGGGGAAGAGCGCAGCAGGGCCCGGGATCTGGGCGTGCCCACAGCCAGATTGCGCTACGTCTCCGGGGGTGACGAGGCATTGGCGCAGCTCTATGCATCCGCAGCTGCGCTCGTCTATCCTTCGGTCTATGAAGGATTCGGCATTCCTCCGCTGGAGGCGATGTCTGTCGGCTGTCCGGTGATCTGCAGCAACAGCAGCTCCCTGCCGGAGGTGGTGGGCGATGCCGCTGAGCTGTTTGATCCGCTCGACGAGGATCAGATCAGAAGTGCCATGGAGCGGGTTGTGATGTCGGAAGGACTGCGCAAGGATCTTAGCGAGCGGGGGCGTCGGCGTTGCGCATTGTTCTCGTGGCAGGTGCGCAGAGGAGACGCTGGCTGTCTACCGGAAGCTGAGGCCTGGACCGGAATGAGACGCGCACTGATATGCGGTGTCAGCGGCCAGGACGGCGCCTATCTGGCCCGGCATCTGCTGCGGCTGGGCTATCAGGTTCACGGCACGTCCAGGGACGCCCAGATGGCGGCTTTTGACGGTCTCCGGCGGCTTGGAATTCGCGATCGGGTTCTGACCTGGTCCATGGCGCCGAACGACTTTCGCAGCGTCCTGCACGTGGTCCACAAAGTGGAGCCGAACGAGATCTACAATCTATCCGGCCAGAGTTCCGTGGGTCTGTCATTCGAGCACCCGGTCGAGACCATGGAAAGCATCATGGTCGGTACGTTGAATCTGCTTGAAGCCATTCGCTTCCTGGCTGCGGACATCCGCTTCTACAATGCGGGTTCGAGCGAATGCTTCGGGGATACTCACGGTGTGCCGGCCGATGAAGGCACCGGGTTCAGCCCTCGCAGCCCGTATGCGGTCGCCAAATCGGCCGCGCATTGGCAGGTCGCCAACTATCGCGAAGCATACGATCTGTTCGCGTGCACCGGCGTGTTGTTCAATCACGAGTCGTCGCTGCGCCCCTCCAGGTTCGTCACCAAGAAGATCGTGGAAGCGGTCCGGCGGATTGCTGCGGGCTCAAGGGAGAAGCTGATTCTCGGCAATCCAAGGTCATTCGCGACTGGGGGTGGGCGCCCGAGTATGTCGAGGCGATGCACCTCATGCTGCAGGCCGAGAGACCCGACGACTATGTGATTGCTACCGGGAGCAGCATCAGCCTGGAGCAGTTTGTCGCTGCCGCATTCGCCGAAGCGTCGCTGGACTGGCGCCACCACGTGGAGAACCGCTCCGAGCTGCTCCGCCCTTCGGATCCTTCCGAGAGCCGCGCGAATCCGGCGAAGGCCAGAGTCGTACTGGGATGGGTTGCCAGAACCGGCGTTGAGCAGGTCGTCAAACGCATGATGGCCGACGTGGTCTGAATGTTGCCGGGGATTTCGGTACTCACGCCAAGCTTCAGGCCGGCGCCGCTTGTGCACCGGGCGAGGCGATCCGTGCACGCATGATCCGCCACATGCTCGAAACCCCGGTTGCGCTGCTTGTATTCAACCGCCCCGACACCACCGAGCAGGTGTTCGCCAGGGTGGCGCAGGCCAGGCCCTCGAAGCTGCTCGTCGTTGCCGACGGAGCGCGCCCCCGGCCGCTCGGGTGAGGCCGATGATCGTTGCGTGGCTACCCGCCGTATCGTCGAACGGGTCGACTGGGAGTGCGAGGTCCTGTGCGAGTTCTCAGACGTCGGAATCTCGGCTGCAGGCGCCGGGTGTCGAGCGGCCTGCAGTGGGTGTTCGATCAGGTCGATGAGGCCATCATCCTGGAGGATGACTGCATCCCCGATGCGAGCTTCTTCCCGTTCTGCGCAGAGCTGCTGGAGCGCTATCGCGACGACGAGCGCGTCATGGCCGTCAGTGGCGACAACTTCCAGTTCGGCAAGCGCCGTCGCAATACAGCTATTACCTCGCGCTACAACCGACATCTGGGGCTGGGCGAGCTGGCGCCGCGCATTTCGCCACTACGACGTCGAGATGAAGCACTGGCCCGAGTTGCGCGACGGCCAATGGCTCAATGACATCCTGAGCCGGCCGAGCCAGGTGGCGTACTGGCGCCGGGCCTTCGATCGGGCCTATCGAGGCGAGATCGATACCTGGGACTACCAGTGGACCTTCGCCTGCTGGCTGCAGAGCGGGCTCACGATCCTCCCGAGCGCCAATCTGGTGTCGAACATCGGGTTCGGCGCCGATGCGACGCACACACGACGCGCCGGCGCGTTTGCCAATCTGCCCGTGGTGCCGATGGCGTTTCCGCTTCGCCACCCGCCGTTCCTGATCCGCGACAACGTCTCCGACGAGCGTACCGAGCGGATCGTCTATAACTCGTTCCCGGTGCGCGCTGTGAAGACGCTGGCGAGGCGCCTGTGGGGGCTGAAGGGATTGTGCGTCGGGCGATGAGCGCCGGCACGATCCTCGAGCAGCAGTGCAATCGCGTGCCCGCTGTGCCACAGCCGCGCCCTCGAGGCAGTGCAGACGGTACCCTCTGCGGGCCTGGTCGAGGGATATCGCTGCCGGCACGGCCTCGACATTGGTGGCGAGCTGAAGGGGCTCGCCAGTCTGGACCTGGTCCGTTGCTCCGAGTGCGCGCTGCTGTTCTTCTGGCCGATGGTGTCGGGGAGTCAGGCGTTCTACGACCGGCTGCAGGCGCTGGACTGGTACTATGCCGACGAGAAGAACGAGTTCGAGTTCGCGCGCAGGTTCCTGAACGCCGATGTGGCCGTGCTGGAGGTCGGCTGCGGCAAGGGCGCATTCGGCGCCAGCCTGGATGTGCGCCGGTACGTCGGACTGGAGTTCAGCGAGAAGGCGCGAGCGCGGGCGCTCGAGGCCGGGCTGGCGGTGCTGGGAGAGAGCGTGCAGGTGCACGCGGCCGCTCACCCCGCCCAATACGATGTGGTCTGCTCGTTTCAGGTCCTCGAGCATGTATCTGCGGTGGGTGACTTCGTACGAGCGTGTGTGGCCTGCCTCAAGCCCGGCGGGGTGTTGATGTTCTCCGTGCCAAGTGCGGATTCGTTTGCCCGCGACGTGCCCAACTTCCTGCTCGACATGCCGCCGCATCATCTCACTCGCTGGCCCGATGCAACGCTGACCGCACTGGTGCGCCTGTTCGAGCTCGAGGCGGTCGACCTGTGGCACGAGCCGCTGCAACCCGCGCACCGGAACCTCTACGCAGCCTCGCGCGTGCATGCGGCGTTCGCCGCGAGCGCTCGGTGCCGCCCCTCGCGCATGGGACGGCACGGCCGCTGGTCGCGTGCGCTGGCTGGCGAGCGGGGGCCTCGGCTGGCTTCTCGCACGCATGCCGGTTGCTGCCGCGAGTGCGCGCGGCATCTCGGTGACCGCCGTGTACCGCAAGCACGCATGACCAGGCCTCTGCTGCTCAACATCGGCTGCGGTGCCACGCTGCATCCGGAGTGGACCAATCTCGATGCCGCACCGGCGCTGCCGGAGGTTCTCAAGATCGACGTGCGCGGCGGCTTGCCCTTTTCCGACTCGGCCGCTGACGCTTGCTACAGCTCGCACGTCCTGGAGCACCTGGAGCGCACGCAGGCGCGTCGTTTTGTCGCCGAAGCCTTCCGAGTGCTCAAGCCAGGCGCGGTACTGCGCGTGGTCGTGCCGGACCTGGAGGGCATTGCCCGGCACGTATCTGCGCGCATTCGGAAGACGCGGTGGCGGGGCAGCGGGAGCGCGAACCGGACTGACGACTGGATGATGCTCGAGCTGCTGGACCAGTCCGTGCGCAGCTGCGCCGGCGGCGAAATGCTGCGCTTCGCTGGCAATCGCAACGCGCGCAATCGCGAGTTTGTGATCTCGCGCATCGGCAGCGAGGGCGAGCGCCTGTTCGCCGAAGCAAAGCGCGGGCTGCTGTCGCGCGTCGTCGACCGCGTGCGCGGCCGGGGACCCGCCTGGCTTGCCCGCAAGCTCAGGATGGAGCTCTGCGCCGGCGCCGCATGGCTGGTGGGCGGCCGCGAGGCTCGGCTGGCGCTGAAGGAAGGGGCCTTCCGTCGCTCGGGCGAGATTCATCAGTGGATGTACGACCGCTTCTCGCTCCCTCGCCTTCTGCAGGATGTCGGTTTCGTCGAAGTCGCGGTTCGCTCCGCGCACGACAGCAGGATTGCCGGCTTTGCCCGTTATCAACTGGACGTGGTGGACGGCAAGGTGCGCAAGCCCGACTCGTTGTTCGTCGAGGGCGTGAAGCCGTGAGGCCGCTGCTGCTCAACGCCACCGACATCCGCGGAGGAGCGGGGCGCGCCGCCTATCGTCTGCATCTGGGCTTGCGCGATATCGGAGTGGACTCCCGGATGCTGGTGCAGACCAAGGAATCGGATCATGCACATGTGCTCGGGCCGCGCAACCGCTTCGAGACGCTGATGGGGATGGTGCGGCCACAGCTCGACCTTCTCCCGTTGTATTGCTATCCGCGGCGCCAGGACGTCGTGTTCTATCCGGCCTGGCTGCCCGACCGGCTGGGACAGCGAGTGGCTGCTGCGGGTGCCGATGTCGTGCATCTGCACTGGATATCGCGCGGCTTCATGCGAGTCGCCTCTCTCGGCCGACTGGCGCGCCCGATCGTGTGGACGCTGCACGACATGTGGGCGTTCACCGGCGGTTGCCACTACGACGCCGGCTGCGGCCGCTACATGCAGGCTTGCGGCGCCTGTCCGGCGCTCGGCTCCACCCGGGAGCGGGACTTGTCGTCCCGCAACTGGGCGGCCAAGAGATCGATCTGGGGGCCTCTGGCGATACGGGTGGTGGCGCCCAGCCGCTGGCTGGCCGACTGCGCCCGTCGCAGCCCGATTCTGGGGCATTGCACGGTGGCCGTGATTCCGAACGGCATCGATCTGAGCGTGTACCGACCCATGCCGCGGCGACTTTGCACGCGATGCCCTGGGTCTGCCGAGAGGACGGCGTCTGGTGCTGGTCGATACGCCGGCCGGATCAGAAGCGCGCCGCAAAGGCGTGCAGCACCTGGAGGGGGCGCTGCGTCGCCTGGCGCAGGGCCCTCACCAGGAGCGCTATACGCTGGTCGTGATCGGAGCCACCCCTGCGGACCCACCTCAGGACTTTGGCATTCAGACGCACTATCTCGGCCGGTTGTACGACGACGTGAGCCTCACCTTGGCGTACAGCGCGGCAGATGTGTTCGTCGCACCTTCGGTGCAGGACAACCTGCCCAACACCGTGATGGAGGCGCTTGCTTGCGCAGTGCCCTGCGTGGCGTTCGACATCGGGGGCATGCCGGACATGATCGAGCACCACGCCAATGGCTATCTGGCGCAGCCGTCCTCGCCGGAGGACCTGGCGCGGGGCATCGAATGGGTCGTAGCGGATCAGCAGCGCTGGGAGATGCTCTCGGCGCGGGCACGCGCAAAGGCGCAGGCCGAGTTCGAGGTAAGCCGGGTTGCGAGACGCTACCTCGAGGTCTATCAGGAAGCAGTGGCCGCGACACTTACGAGATGACCGCCCGCAAACATGCCAGCCTGTGGGAGCGGAGTTGAAGGGGGCCGTGCGGCAGATCCTCCCCTCGCTGGAATCGCTGCCGCCGCCACCGGGAGGCCGAAGCGGCTGGCCGTGGACACAGGCGCACTGTCCGCGGGCGACTTCGGATGCCGCCGGAGCGCCCCGGATCACGATTGTCACGCCGTCGTTCAACCAGGCGCAATTCCTGGAGGAGACGATACGATCGGTGCTGCTCCAAGGCTATCCCAACCTCGAATATGTGATCATCGACGGCGGCAGCCGAGACGGAAGCGTCGAGATCATCCGGTGCTACGAGCGGTGGATCGACTATTGGGTGAGCGAGCCGGATCGCGGACAGGCGCACGCGATCAACAAAGGCCTGCAGCGCGCCAGCGGAGCGTGGGTGGCCTGGCAGAACTCCGACGATACCTACTACCCTGGAGCACTCGAGGAGCTGGCGCACGCCGCTCACCGCTCGCCGCAAGCCGATCTCATCATTGCCGATATGATGCTGATCGACGAGCAGAGCCGGCCGCTGCGCGACATCCGCTATGTGCGGCCCACCTACAACGCGCTGCGTGCAGAGGGGATGGTTCTGACCAATCAGGCGGCGTTCTGGCGTCGCGCCGTGCACGCGCAGCTTGGCTGGCTGGACGAGACATTGACCGTGGGGTTCGACTACGACTGGTTCCTGCGGCTCACCCGCAGGCACGCCGCCGCCCATGTGGGCGGCATCTGGGGCGCGCTTCGGCTGCACGGCCAGACCAAGTCCAGCGCGGTGCCGGAGCGGTTCAGGCAGGAGTACGCCAAGGCGCTGCAGGGGTTCGTCGCTCCGACGTGGATGCGGCGCGCCTATCAGCTCAGACGCCTGCTGCTGATGATGGCCCAGGGGCGCTTCGGGTACGTAACGCGCGGGCTGTACCGCCGTGCACGCCGCCTCCCCGAGATCCCGGTGTCGGGACGAAAAGACGCTTCGTCCCGATGAGTCTCGCTCTGGTGGCTGGCGCGGCCGGCATCTGGCCATCCGGGTCGCCTTGCGGCTAGAGCGAATCGCGTTTCTCCCCCAGGGCTCTCCCGTGCGGCTATCCGTCATCACCGTTTGTTTCAACAGCGCCTCCACCTTGGCAGACGTGTTGAGCTCGGTTGCGGCCCAGCAGGGCGTCGATGTGGAGCACATCGTGGTGGACGGTGCATCCGCGGATGGCACGCTGGAGGTGATCCGCCACCATCCTTGGAAGCCCGCACGGGTGATCTCGGAGCCGGACCGCGGCATCTACGACGCCATGAACAAGGGCATCGCGGCTGCAACCGGCGAGGCGGTCGGGTTTCTCAACGCCGACGACGTGTTCGCGTCGACGACGGCGTTGCGGTCTATCGCTCACGCGCTCGAGCACCCGGCCACCGACGCAGTCTATGGCGATCTCGTCTACGTGCGCCAGAATGATCTCGAGGCGGTGGTGCGCTACTGGCGCTCCGGTGCATTTCACCCGGGTGCTTTCGCTTCCGGCTGGGCTGTTCCGCATCCGACCTTCTATGTCCGCAGGCGCCTGCTGGAGCAGCATGGCGGGTTCGATCTGCGCTTCAAAGTGGCGGGAGATGCGGAACTGATCATGCGGTTGCTGGACCGCCACCGGGTCCGTGTGCGCTACCTGCCCGAGGTGCTGGTGCGCATGCGGGTGGGCGGTGTTTCCAATCGCAGTGTGCACAACGTGCTGCGTGGTAACGCCGAGATCATCGAGGCGTTACGCAAGAACGGCTTGTCGGCGCCGTCCCTGACCGGGCTGCTGCTGCGCAAGGTAGCGCTCAAGGGCAGGCAATTCGTGCAAGCCGGCCGCACGCCCGGTCGATGAGCGAGGCCGAGCCGTGCGGCTTGATCGCTCCTGCAGCGTCCGGGTGACAATCGGTTTTCAGGGGATGACCGGATGCCATCGGGCATAGTATTGAAATTCCGCGGGGCAGTAGATCCGTGCCTCATGCGACAGGTAGGCGCTCCAGTACGAAAACCACGAGGTGGAGATGACAATCTGCTGAAACCGAGCCAGCGCAAGCATGTCCTCGACGGCTCTCCCACGGTGTAAAACCATTTCGTACCCGGGCAACAGAGCGGACAAGTCCCCGCGCAGCATCTCCAGATCGCCGTCACTGTAAAGATGAAGAACAGGCTTGCGGCCCGAGTCAGCCGCCCCGCAGCGAACGGCGTTCGCGTAGTAGGTCAAAGGCAGCGGATATTCCGCGTCGGTGCGCCGGATGTGGATGCCGATTGCCGACGCGTCGGTCAAGCTGGGGATGGTGGCATGGTGATCGCCCAGCAACTCCTGGATCAGGCGCGGGCGGAACTCGGTCAAATCCTTGAATATCCCGCCCCAACTGAGCTGAAAGAGTACGCCATCATGGTGCCGCCATTGCGGGCGCACCTGCCCGTTCAGATTGAAGCTTGCATCCCACTCATGGTCGTGAAGCGGCACAACGCGACGGCGGAGGATATATCCGAGCTGACGCAGCCGCGCACGCAGTGGATTGGATTGCGTCCGCGGCAGGGCAAAGTCCGCCTGATGTTGCACGCGATTGTACAGAAAGCGCCAACCGTAGCGCAGGGAAAGGGTGCGAGCGCAGGCCCACAACTGCAGTTGGTTTCCCAAGCGCCCGGTAAGCTGGTAAGTAACTGCGTTCAACGGCTGGCTTCAAAAGGTGCAGCGGATTTGTGAGATGATCGCCTGCAGGCTCGGGATCAAGCAAGGGGACTGCTCGCCGCGCTGATACTACCGCAGAAGCGGAACATCGCGTCTGCACTGCTCGAAGGTCGCGCCTTCGAGCTGATGGTCCCGCCGAGGCATTCTCTAGCGCAGAGTGTAGCCGTCCTGAGCGAGCGCTGAATTGGAGCGAATCAATACCCCGTTGCCGACTCTCCCATGCGCCTGTCCGTGTATGCGCCGCCATGAATAGGGGCATCAGGGCCGCAACGGGCGAAGCGGCCGGGCTTCTCAACGCCATCGCCGCTTCGGCGCCCGTGGCGCGTGGCGCCTCCCAGCACCGCCTCACCCGATGACCGATCTCGCCAGGCTTCCCCGCCGCATCGCTGTGCTGCTCCTGCTGGCGGACATTGTCGGGCTCGTCGCCTTCCTGAAGCTCGCGCACTGGCTGCGTCTGGGCACGCCTTTCGGTGTGTCGGTCGAGCTGGCCGTACCGGCGCTCGTGACGCTGCTTGCGCTGTACGTGCTCGACTGTTACTCGGTCGACATGCAGGTGGCGGGCATGCGCGCGCCAGGCCGGACCTTGCTGGCGGTGGGGATCGCGGGCCTGCTGACCGGCGCGGTGGTATACCTGTTCGGCTGGTGGAGCACGGTGACGCTGTTCGGCCGCGGTGTGTTCCCTGTGGCAATGCTCATGTTCGCGGCGTGGGCCGCGCTCTGGCGCTACAACGCGGCCCGTTATCAATCGCGGCGCGCGCGGCGCGCGCGCTTTCTCGTGCTGGGCAGCGGAGAGCAGGCCGGGAGTCTGCTCGATGACTTCACCCGGGCCAGGGGCGAGGGCGAGCTGGTGTTCCTCGACGAGCCTGCCGTGCCACGCGACGGGCGCATCCCGGCGCCGATCGGCGAGGCAAGCGAGCTCGAACGCATCGCAACCCAGCCGTGGAACGGCATTGTGGTCGCACTGTCCTCGCCTGCACACGAGGGGCTCGTCGAGCAGCTGATGCGGGTGCGCTTCGCCGGCACGCGGGTGTTTGACCTGGCGGATTTCTACGAGCAGCACTGGTTCAAGGTCCCGGTGCTGCACACCCGCGAGGGCTGGCTCGTGTTCGCGCATGGCTTCGATCTGCTCCACAACGCTCTGGGGCTGCGTTTGAAGCGCATGCTCGACGGCATGTTCGCACTGGTCCTCCTGGTCCTGGCCTTGCCGATCGCAGCGGTCGTGGCCGTCGTCATCAAGCTCGACAGCAGGGGCCCCGTGATCTTCAAGCAGGAGCGCACCGGGCAGGACGGTCGCGTGTTCCGCATCTACAAGTTCCGCTCCATGCGCGTGGATGCCGAGCAAGCCGGCCCCCAGTGGGCAGTCGACGGTGATCCGCGTATCACGCGGGTGGGTCGGGTCATCCGGGCGGCACGGCTGGACGAGTTGCCGCAGCTCGTGAACGTGCTGCGGGGGCAGATGAGCTTCATCGGGCCGCGGCCGGAGCGGCCGGTGTTCAATGCCGTACTGGAGCGGCAGATTCCCTACTATGACCTGCGTCATCTGGTGCGCCCGGGCATCACCGGGTGGGCGCAGGTCATGTACCCTTACGGGGCCTCGATCGACGATGCGCGTGAGAAGCTGCAGTACGATCTCTACTACATCAAGAATTATTCCCTGATGCTCGACATCGCAATCCTGCTCAAGACCTTGCGGGTGGTAGTGCTCGGCAAGGGGCGGTGAGGCCCGGGGTGTTCGGCTCGGATCATGCATCCTGCTAGACCGTCGCAGCACCCGGATGCGATCGCCTCCGGTTCGGTGCTGGACAGGCTGCAGGCTGGCGCCGCCAACCTTGCTCGCTGGTCTGCAATCGCGCTCGGCTTCTCCGTCATCACCTCCACCGCGCTGAACGGAGTCCTGATGGCCCTGCTGCTGCTGGCCTGGTTGGGGAGCGGGGGTTGGGGGGAGAAACTCCGTCGCATCCGCGACAGCGAAGTGGCGCTGGCCGCACTCGCGCTGATGCTGCTGGCGACGGCAGGTACGCTGTGGAGCCAGGGCGCCTCCGATGATGTCGTGCTGTTCCTGAACAAATACACCAAGCTGCTGTTGATCCCGGTCCTGGTAACCGTGCTGGCGGATCCGGCCGACCGTCGGCGCGGGCTGATGGCGATGGCCGCCGGTCTGTCGCTGTCGCTGGGCCTTTCCTATGCGTTGTCCGCCGGCCTGCTGCCGGCCGCCTGGCCTCTCACCGGCAGTGCGGACAATCCCGCTGCTCTGAAGAACTACATCTCTCACAATATCTTCATGGCCTACGGCGTGCTGCTGTTCTCGGTGTTTGCCTGGCAGGCCGGCTCGGTGGGCCGGCGCTGGTTGTGGGTGGCGGTGGCGGCGTTGGCCGCCGGGAATGTGCTGCTCATGGTGCACGGGCGCAGCGGGTATCTGGTGCTCGCGGCGCTAGCGGTGGTGGCGTTGTTCGAGCGGTGGCGCTGGCGTGGAGTCGGCGTGGCTACGGTCCTCGTGGGCGCGGCGTTTGCCGGCGCATTCTGGGCCTCCCCGCTTTCAAGCACCGGGTCACGCTGGCAGTCGCAGAGACGACGCAGTGGAATCCCGAAGTTGCCAGCACCACGTCGGTCGGAAAGCGCCTGGAATGGTACGAAAATACGCTCAAGATCATCCGCGACCAGCCGCTGCTGGGGGTGGGCACCGGCGGCTTCCCCAAGGTCTACAACGATCGCGTGCGCAGTATCGATGTCCCCACGCGCAACCCGCACAATCAGTATCTGCTGACCACAGCCGAACTGGGTGTAGTGGGGCTTGGTGCTCTATTGCTCTTCTTCTACTGCCATGCGCGCGCCAGCGCACGGCTGCCGGACCCGTCCAGTCGCCTCCTGGCGCGCGGCCTTCTCACGCTGATGCTGGTCGGCTGCCTGTTCAACTCGTTCCTGCTGGATCACAACGAGGGAGTGTTCTTTTGCTGGCTCACCGGGCTGTTGTTTGCCGGGGCGGCACCCAGGCGCGCGCTCTGACAGCGGCCGGTCGGGCCGTAGCCTCCCGCTGTGCTAGTATCGGGCCGCGTTGAAAGCGTCCAACGAATGGTCTGGTTCCCTAGCGCCTCTCACCCAGCCCTCACCCTGCGCCTTCCCGAGATGGGACCTGCGCGTCGGTCGCCTCTTGCGCAAGAGAAGAAGACGGCCAGGCGGGGGCGGGCAGATGGCAGGCGCCCGGTGGGAGGTGCCCGCAGCGTGAAAGGCATCATCCTGGCAGGCGGCTCCGGCACCCGGCTCTACCCCGTGACCCGTGTCACGTCCAAGCAATTGCTGCCGGTATACGACAAGCCGATGATCTACTACCCGCTCAGCGTGCTCATGCTGGCGGGCATCCGCGACATCCTGCTGATCTCTACGCCGCAGCACACGCCGCTGTTCGAGCAGCTTGCTCGGCGATGGCCAGCAGTGGGGCATCCACCTGTCCTACGCCGTGCAACCCGCACCGGAAGGTCTGGCGCAGGCGTTCATCATCGGCCGCGACTTCATCGGCTCCAGTCCCTCGGCGCTGATCCTCGGCGACAACGTCTTCCACGGTCATGACCTTGCCGGCATGGTGCAACGGGCCGCGGCGAAGGCGGCGGGCGCCACCGTGTTTGCCTACCGGGTCAACGACCCGCAGCGCTACGGGGTAGTCGAGTTCGACGCGCAGGGACGGGCGCTCAGCATCGAAGAGAAGCCGCAGCGGCCGAAGTCCAACTATGCCGTGACCGGCCTGTACTTCTACGATCATCAGGTGGTGGACGTAGCCGCGCGCCTGAAGCCGTCCGCTCGCGGCGAGCTCGAGATAACGGACGTCAATCGCCACTACCTCGAAGCGGGGCAGCTCGAAGTTGCCACGCTGGGCCGCGGCTACGCCTGGCTGGACACCGGCACCCACGAGTCTCTGCTGGCGGCTTCCAGCTTCATCGAGACGATCGAGCAGCGCCAGGGGCTGAAGGTGGCGTGCCCCGAAGAGATTGCTTTCCGCATGGGCTACATCGGGGCGGCGGAGCTGCGGGCCCTCGCCGCGCCACTGGCAAGCAGCGGGTACGGGGAGTACCTGCTGCGAGTGCTGTCCGAACCGATGTTCTAGGCCGGACCAACCTTCGGCGCAGCTGACATGAACGTGCTGGAGACAACGCTGCCGGGCGTGCTCATCATCGAACCGAAGGTATTCGGCGACAGCCGCGGCTTCTTCTATGAGAGCTGGAATGCGCAGGCCTTCGAGGCCGCCACCGTTCCCGCCAGCTTCGTGCAGGATAACCATTCGCGCTCGGCCAGAAACGTGCTGCGCGGGCTGCACTACCAGATCCAGCGCCCGCAGGGCAAGCTGGTGCGAGTGACCGCCGGCGAGGTATTCGACGTTGCGGTGGACCTGCGCCGTTCCTCGCCGGCCTTCGGCAAGTGGCAGTCCGTGTACTTGTCCGCGGAGAACAAGCGCATGCTGTGGATCCCGCCCGGCTTCGCCCACGGGTTCCTCGTGACCTCCGAATCGACCGACTTCCTCTACAAGACCACCGACTACTGGGTGGCGGAGTACGAGCGCACGATCGCATGGAACGATCCCGATGTGGCCATCGACTGGCCGCTCCAAGCGCAGCCCGTCCTGTCTGCGAAGGACGCGAACGGATTGCTTTTGGCTCAGGCTGAGACCTATCCTTGAGCCCGGATCCGGGTGCGGCCGCGAGTCCTTCATGAATGATCCAGGCCAGCGGCGATGCGTCTGTCCGTCATCGTGATCACCCGAAACGAGCAGCACGCGATCGCTCGTTGCCTCCAGTCGGTGAGCTTTGCCGACGAGCTGATCGTGCTCGACTGCGGCAGCACGGATCGCACGGTGCAGATCTGTGAGAGCCTGGGAGCGCGAGTCGTGAAGACGCCGGACTGGCCCGGGTTCGGCGCGCAGAAGAACCGTGCCGCGGCGGTTGCCACCGGCGACTGGCTGCTGTCGATCGATGCAGACGAATGGCTCAGTCCCGAGCTGACCAGCGAGATTCGGCGGGTCGTCGAGTCGCCGCGCAACACGGATGCCTACGAGTTGCCGCGGCTGTCCAGCTTCTGCGGCCGGTTCATCCGCCACGCGGGGTGGTGGCCGGACCCCGTGTTGCGGCTGTTCCGGCGCGGGACGGCCCGCTTCAGCGACGACGCGGTGCATGAACGGCTGATCGTGGACGGCCGCATCGGACGGCTGCAGGGCCTGCTGATGCACGAGAGCATCAGCGACCTCGAGGATGCCCTGGGCAAGGTCAACCGCTACTCGAGCGCCAGCGCAGCCATGCTGCATGAGCAAGGCAGACGGGCGACGCTGGCCACCGCCATACTGCGCGGCGGGTGGACGTTTGTGCGCACGTACCTCATCCGCGCCGGGTTTCTGGACGGACGCGAAGGGTTCATGGTGGCGGTCTACGCCGCCGAGAACACGTTCCACAAGTATCTCAAGCTCATGCTGCTCCAGCAGCGGCCGGCAACCCCGGGATCGGCGGCCGCCGTGCAAGCGCGCCGCGACGATCGCTCCTAGCTCAGCCATCATGAGGCAGGACTTCTCCGCCGCCGTGCGCTCGATGCGCTACCGGACATTCGACGTCACGGCGCATCCGGTGTTCTCCATCCTGATGCCGACCTGGAACAACCTGCCGTTCCTGCGGCTGGCGCTGGAGTCGTTGCGGAAGAACTCGACGCACGTGCACCAGGTCGTGGTGCACGTCAACCAGGGCAACGACGGCACGCCGGCCTGGCTCGAAGCCGAGCGCGTCGACTTCACCTGGTGCCGGGACAACGTCGGCATCTGCTTCGGGATCAACGCGGCGCGCTCGCTGGCGCGCGCCGACTATCTGGTCTACATGAACGACGACATGTACGCTTGCCCGCGGTGGGACGACTACTTGCTCGATGCGATCCGCACGATCGGCCACGAGTTCTTCTTCCTGTCGTCGACCATGATCGAGCCGCGCTTCACCGGCAACGCCTGCGCGATCGCACCGCAGGACTTTGGACGCTCGCCCGAGGACTTCCGGGAGGCCGCCTTGCTGGCCGCCTGCGCCAGCCTGCCGATGGACGACTACGCCGGGACCACCTGGCCGCCCTGCGTGGTGCACAAGCGGCTGTGGGACCTGGTGGGCGGGCAGAGCATCGAGTTCTCTCCCGGGCTGTACCAGGACCCCGACTTCGGCATGAAGCTGTGGCAGGCGGGCGTGCGGCATTTCCAGGGGGTGGGCCGCTCGCGCGTGTATCACTTCATGGGCAAGAGCACCGGGCGCGTCGAGCGCAACGATGGCCGCGGGCAGTTCATGCGCAAATGGGGTGTCTCCGCGGCGCGCTTCGTCACCGACACGCTCAGACGCGGCGAGCGCTTCACCGGCCCCCTCCCGGACCGTGCTGTGCGACCCTCGGTGATCACCCGGCTGCGCGGGTTGTGGAGCTGAGACCGACGCGGTGCGCAAGCTGATCAACCAGGCCTTGAAGCATCTCGGCTACGAGATCGTGCGCCGCTCCAGGTTGGTCGACTTTATGGAGCAACGGCTGCGCCGCAATCCGGATTTCTGCTTCGTGCAGATCGGCGCCAACGACGGGTTGCGCTTCGATTCGCTCTACGCCTTCGTCACCGGCCACGGCTGCCGCGGGCTGGTGGTGGAACCTCTCAAGGACTATTTCGAACGGCTCAAACTGAACTACCGCGACTACGATCGCGTCATTCCGGTCAACCTGGCGATTCACGCTACCAAGCGCAAGTGCATGCTGCACCGGTTGGATCCCGGACGCCTGGGCGCGGTGCCCGGGTGGGCGGCGGGCGCCGGGTCCGTGCTTCCCGAGTTCAACCAGGCAGCGCACGCGATCCCGGCCGAGTACATGATCCAGGAAGAAGTCGATTGCGTTACGTTGATGGAGCTGTTGGAGAAATACCAGGTGCGAGCTGTCGATCTGCTGCAGATCGACGTGGAAGGCTACGATGGCGAAATCATCAAGATGATCGACTTCGCCGCGGTCCGGCCTGCGATCATCAAGTACGAGCACCAGCATCTGCCGCCGGGGGAACGCAACGACGTGGAACGTATTCTCAGCGCCAACGGCTATCGCGTGGTGCGCGAGAAAATGGACACGATCGCGGTTCTGCGCGCCTGACCCAGGGTCGCCTCGTAAACCGCTTCGGTGGCGGCAATCATCGCCTCGACACCGAACTCGCGCTGCGCTCTGAAGCGGGCTGCACGCCCCATCTCCCGCAGATCGAACGCACCCTGCGCGGCGCTGTGGAGCCAGTCGCTCACCTGCCGGACATCCCTGATGCCCACGATCCATCCCTGGCTGCCGTCAGCGACGTTTGCGGGCAGGTCGGCATAGTTCGATACCAGGACTGGCAACCCGCAGGCCATCATCTCCCGGCAGGCGAACGAGATGGTTTCCACGCCGTAGGACAGCACGAAGCCGATGTCCGCGCTGTGGATCAGGTCCACCACGCCCTCCAGCTTGCCGACGAAGCGAACCACACCCTCATCGGCGAGCGTGCCGCACTCGCGCTCGATGCTGGCGGCTTCCAGCGGCATTCCCGCGATCAGCACCCGGAAGCGGTTGCGCAGGCCCTGGGGCAGGCTGCGCAGGGCCTGTGTCAGCACCCACCAGCCCTTGTGATAGCCGGTCCCGGCCACGCTGACCAGAACGATCGCATCCTGCGGGATAGCGTACTTCGTGCGCGCCTGCGCGCGCTCGCTATCGCTGCAGGGACGGAAGACGGACAGATTGATCCCGTTGGGAACCACCGTTACCGGCACTGGACGGTAAGGCGAGTCGTTGAGGACGGCTGCCGCGCTCGGCCCCACTGCGATGACGTGATCGGTGAAGGAGCGGGCGCGCAGCCCTCTGGACAGCCCGGTCTTGACCGGTAGGGTGTTGTGTTTGGTGAGCACGATGCCTGGCCGCGTTGCGCTGCCCAGGGTGGCGAACATCACCATGCGGTGATCGGGGCTGCCGTTGACATGGATGAGCGCGGGCCGCAGCTCGCGCAGCAGCCGCTTGAATCTGGCGATGCCCTCGAGCACCTTGACGATCTCGCGCGGCTTGGCGGGGAACGGCTCGCCGATCAGGCGACCGGTGAACTGCGCGCGGGCGAGGCTCGCGTAGAGGTCGCTGGTGTCCGGGCACGCGACGCAGCGCTCGTACCGCGGCGATAGCCGCGTGGCCAGGGTTTCGACGTAGGTCCGGTGGCCCCCCGAATCGCCGCTGTGGAAGTTGGTGATCAGCAGCCGTACCGGCCCAGCGGGCGCAAGTCTGCTCACGCGCGCTCTAGAGAACGTGGACAGGTTAGCCCGGATATTTCATCAGGACGCGGATTTCTGGGTCGTTCTGGGCGAGCCAGGTCGGGCTCGACCGTCGCAGCCAATAGATCATTCTATTGGCAAGACGGGCATGCCCGAGATGGCCGTCCAGAACGAGCCAGAAACCGCGTAACCCCGAAGCCAAGTGTCCTGAACAGCAAGCATTCGAAAGCCTTGGCGGGTGTGCATCTGCGAGCAATACGGGGGTGCCTGGTGAAATATCCGGGCTAGGCCATGCCAGCCAGATGCGCCTGCTGATCGGCGTGGTAGCTCGAGCGCACGAGCGGGCCGCAGGCGGCGTGCGCGAACCCCATCGCGAGGGCCTCGCGCTCGTAGTCCTTGAACCGCGCGGGTTCGACGTAGCGCAGCACCGGCAGGTGTCCCGGCGTGGGCTGCAGGTACTGTCCGACGGTGAGCATGTCCACGCCGTGCGCGCGCAGGTCGCGCATGCTGCCCAGGATCTCGTCGTCGGTCTCACCCAGGCCCACCATGATGCCGGACTTGGTTGGGATGCCCGGGAAGCGCGCCTTGAAGTCCTTCAGCAATTTCAGTGAATGGGCATAGTCGGCGCCCGGCCGCGCTTGCTTGTACAGCCGCGGTACGGTCTCCAGATTGTGGTTCATCACATCGGGCAGGCCATGCACCAGCGCCTCGAGTGCTCGGTCCAGCCGGCCGCGGAAATCCGGGGTCAGGATCTCGATGCGCGTGGCGGGCGCGCGGCTGCGCACAGCGCGAACACAATCGGCGAAGTGGCCGGCGCCGCCGTCGCGCAGGTCGTCGCGGTCGACGCTGGTGATCACGACGTACTTCAGGCCCAGGTCGGCGATCGCGGCGGCCAGATTGACCGGCTCGCCGCGGTCGGGCGGCCTGGGCCTGCCATGAGCCACGTCGCAGAACGGGCAGCGGCGCGTGCACAGGTCGCCCAGGATCATGAACGTGGCGGTGCCCTTGCCGAAGCACTCGCCGATGTTGGGGCAGGACGCTTCCTCGCAGACCGTGTGCAGTTGGTGATCGCGCAGCTTGCGCTTGACCTCGTAGAAGGTCTGGCTGTTGCCCGCTTTCACCCGGATCCAGTCCGGTTTCTTCAGCGGCGCGATGGGGATGACCTTGACCGGGTTGCGCGCCGTCTTGGCGGCGCCGGTCTGGCCCTGCTCGAGGTCGCTCATGCGTGCGTGCCCAGTTGTTCCTTGACCTTCTCGATCAGCTGCTCGCCGAGCAGTTCTGCAGTGGTGCCCACGCCCAGATCGGCAGTGCGGGTGACGGCCAGCCCCGGGTAGCCGCACGGATCGATCGCACTGAAAGGCGCAAGGTCCACGTCGACGTTCAGGCTCAACCCGTGGTAGCTACAGCCGCGGCTTACTCGCAGCCCCAAGGCGGCGATCTTGGCGTCCCCGACGTACACACCCGGCGCGCCCGCCCGGCGTCGCGCGTGGACGCCGAACTGGGCGAGCAAGTCTAGCATGGCCTGTTCCAGCTTCCCGACCAGCCCGCGCACCGGCAGACCGCGCCGGCGCAGGTCGAGCAGGGCATACAGGACAATCTGGCCGGGTCCGTGATACGTGACCTGCCCGCCGCGGTCGACTTTGACAACGGCAATTCCGGTGTCGATCCTGGGCAGATGCTCGTGCCGGCCGGCCACGCCGTAGGTATAGACGGGCTCATGCTGGAGCAGCCAGAGTTCGTCGGCTGTGGTCAGCGTGCGCTCGGCTGTGAAAGTCCTCATGGCCTCCCAGGTCGGCAGGTAGTCGACCAGGCCGAGGCGACGCACCACCAGGCTCGAGGCGCGAGGCGCGAGGCTCGAGAGTGGCAGCGCGGGCTCCGTCGCACGCTCGGGACTTGATATCGGGTCCGCCGTTGGCAGCAATCTGGGGGTCATCTCGTGCCTCGAGCCTCGCGCCTCGCGCCTGGTGGTTGTGTGCTACAGCACCACAACCACCGCCGGATCCCCGCTCAGCTCCGTATACAGTGCGTCGAGCTGCTCTCGCGAGGTGGCGGTGATGATGCAGGTGAGGCTCAGATACGAATTCTTCCGGCTGGGCCGGGTCTGGACCGTGGCGGGATCGAAATCGGGGGCGTGGCGCTGGACGATGGCCAGTACCTTCTGGGTAAAGCCCGGCTCGTTCCTGCCCATGATCTTGATAGGGAACTCGAGCGGGTAGTGAAGCGGGGAGACTTCCGGCTCGGCCATCGCGCGCGGGGTTCAGGCGTGCGCGGGCGCACCTGAACCCAGCCCCCTCTTGAAGTTGCTGAACAGTGCGTGCATGCGCCGGAACGCCGGCCCCGGCGCGCCGCTTCCCACCGGCTTGCCGTCGAGCCGGCTGACCGCGAGCACTTCCCGGGTGGCCGAGGTCAGCCACAGCTCGTCCGCGCCGCGCAACTCTGCTTCGCTCACCGGGCGGACGTCGACCGGCATGCCGGCCTGGGCGGCGAGCTCGAGCACGACGTCACAGGTGGTACCCGGCAGAATGAGGTTGCTCTTGGGAGGCGTCAGGATGACGCCGCCGCGCACCACCAAGACATTGCTGGCCGAACCCTCGGTCAGAAAGCCGTCGCGGAGCAGGATCGTCTCGTTGGCGCCTGCCTCGACCGCGAGCTGGCGCATCAGCACGTTGCCCAGCAGGGCGATGGACTTGATGTCGCAACGGAGCCAGCGATTGTCGGCCGCTGTGATGGCGGTGACGCCGTTGCCTACCGCTTCAGGCGACGGTGTAGACAGCACATTGGCCATCATGAACACGGTTGGCTTCGCGCCTTTGGGGAAAGCGTGATCACGCTTGGCCACGCCGCGCGTGACCTGCAGATACAGCCCCTGATCGGGGTGCGGGCAACGGGCGATCAGCTCCAGAACGAGCCGGGACCACTCGGGGTCCGGGTACGGATTGGCAAGCCGAATCTGGTCGAGGCTGTACTGCAGGCGCCGCAGGTGCTCCGGCAGCCGGAAGGGTCGGCGGGCGTAGACCGGGACGACTTCGTAGACGCCGTCTCCGAAAATGAAGCCGCGGTCGAGGACCGGCACGCGCGCTTCGGCCATGCGCAGGAAGCTGCCGTTGAGGAACACGATGCTGTCGGCGACGTCGGCAGGAAGCTCGAACATGGCGGCAATGGTCAGTTGAAGAGCAGGCGCAACCCATCCCACATGCGCAGAAAGATGTTGGCGACCGGAACGCTCTCCAGCGCCACCACAGGATACTCGCCCAGGGGTTTGCCGTCGAAGGCCAGGCGCAGGACCCCGACCCGCTGTTGCCGGCTTACCGGCGCCAGCAGCGGCTGCAGGCTCGTCAAGGTCGCCTTGAGCAGCTCACCGTGACCGCGTGGCACGCAGACATACAGGTCCTCCTCGAACCCCGCCTTGAGCCGGCGAGGGCTGCCCTTCCACACGGGCAGCTCGGCGACTGTGTCGCCTTGGGCATAGAGGCGCACGGTCTGGTAGTACTGAAAGCCGTAGTTCAACAGCTTCTGCGCCTGCAGCGCGCGCGCACTCTCGGACGCCGCCCCCATGACCACTGCCAACAGGTGCCGATCACCGCTGCGGGCGGTGGCGATCAAGCAGTAGCCGGCGTCCTCCGTGTGGCCGGTCTTCAACCCGTCTACGCGCGGGTCGCGGCCGAGCAGCACATTGCGGTTCGGCTGGGTGATGCCGTTGTAGCTCAGGCTGCGCAGCGCGTACAGCGGCAGAAACGCGGGAAAATCGCGCGCTACCGCTTCCGCCAGTCTGGCCAGGTCGCCCGTCGTGGAGTAGTGCCGCGGGTCGGGCAGGCCGGTCGCGTTCGAAAAGCGCGTGCCGCTCAGGCCCAGACGCGCCGCCTGCGCGTTCATGCGGGCAACGAACGCCTCTTCGCTGCCGGCCACACCCTGCGCCAGCGCGATCGTCGCGTCGTTGGCCGATACCACGATCAGGCCGCGCAGCAACTCGTCCACCGTGGGTGTCGTGTCGGGCAGCAGGAACATGCGAGAACCCGGCATGCTCCAGGCCTTTTGCGACACCGGCAGGCGTTGATCGAGCGTGATCTGCTTCTGCTTCAAGGCCTCGAATACGAGGTAGGCAGACATGAGCTTGGTGAGCGATGCCGGTTCCACACGCTCGTCGGCGGCGTGCGAGGCGATCACCTGGTGGCTGCGCAGGTCCAGCAGCAGCCAGGCCTTGGCTTCGATCGAGGGCGCCGGGGTGGCCGCAGGCGACAGCGCGAGGGCCGGCTGGGCGCACGCAACGTGCGCCCGCGACAGCAGGACCAGCAGGGTGAAAAGCGGGATGACGCGCTGCATGCGAACGGCGCAATTATATCGCACCGACATCGGTGATCCGCAGCCCAAGCCAGATCTGGTACCCTTGATCGCCTTGGATCGCGGAGCGGGAGACACAGGTGGCTCGAATCAGGACAGGCGTACTCTTGGCGCTGGGATTGCTTGGCGCGGTGCCGGTCGCATGGGCCGGCGTGCAGGTCTCCGGCGCCTGGGCGCGCGAAACGATGCCCGGACAGAAGGTCGCTGGCGTCTACATGCAGCTGCGCAGCGACCAGCAGGCCAGCCTGGTAGGCGCCAGGAGCGCCGCCGCCAATGCGGCCGAGGTCCACTGGATGAGCAACGAGGGCGGCGTGATGAGGATGCGCCGGGTGGACTCGCTCGCACTGCCGGCAAGCAAGACGGTGACTCTCGAGCCGGGCGGCCACCACTTGATGCTGCTGGACATCAACCGGCCGCTCAAAGCGGGCGAGTACGTCGGCGTCACATTGGTGATCGAGCAGAGTGGGAAGCGGTTCGAGCTGCCGGTGCAAGCGCAGGTCCGCTCAGTGCTGGAGGAAGAAGACCCGCACGCGCAGCACAAGTGACCGGTCAACCAGCTGCGCCCGCCCACGTTGCCGAGTGCTCAGTACATCTCAGCGCCACGTCCCCAGAACCGCCTCTTCACGGCGCAGGCTGTCCAGGATTTCCCGCCCGCCCTGCGTGACCGCTCCCGGGTTGGGGTGGTCTAGCTCGCGTACGATCGCCTCCAGGGTCTGGGCGCCTGTGAGGGAGCCCTGGTGCAGCATGGCAACCAGCCGCGCGCTGACCGCGTTGAGGACGATGAAGCGGATGCGGTCCTGCAGATCGCGGAACACGAGCAGGTGGGTAGGTTGCGGGTCGGGCGCCCTCGGCCGGAAGCGGGGGCCGATCCGGTGCACCGCATACGGGTAGGCCAGCAGCATGGCCACCGGATTCAGCGCGGGGCGTCCCGAAAGGAGGTCACCCGCGCGATCGATGCTGAGGCCGTCCGGCTCGAGGGGAGAGAGATCCAGCGCCAGCTCGACCCACTCGTAGTGGGCGAGGTCGGGGAGGAACGGTGGGTCGTCAGGATGGCCGGCGCGCGGCCCGCGCAGCCATCCGACGAACTCCTCCGGGATCTGGCGGAAGAACGCCGTGCGGCAGCGATGTCCGGCGAAGAATGCCCGCACCAGCTTGCGCCAGCGCCGCACGCCGAGCACCTGGCGGCTCACCGGGAAGCAGGCAAGCAGAAACCCTTCGAGGTTGTTGAACACCAGCTCGTTGTAGACGCGCATGCGGCCTGCCGGCACACCGGCGGGGCGGGGGTTGGCACGCGGGTCGCGGATGTGTGCCGCGAACGCGTACTGGTAGTCCTGGAATGGCAGCCGCCTGGCCTGCATGTCTCGAAACGAGGGCAGCTTCGATCAACCGCCGGCCCGGTTTGGCCGCTTCGCCGACGCGCGCTCCTCGTCCTCGCAGGTGGGCGAGGAAGGTGCGGCTCGAACGCCGCTCGTCTCACGCGCGGCGGGCATGCAGGGCGGGCGACTGCTGCTGCTGGATAGAGACGATCCTTTCGATCTCTGCGGTCAGCCGGTCGAGCCCGGGGATGTTGCAGTCGCGCTCCAGCAGCGTGGGCCGTACTTCAAAGATCTCGTAGGCGCTCTCGAGCAACGCCCAGACCGGTTCGATCACGTCTTCGCCGTGGGTGTCGATGGCGAGATCCTGGGCTTCCCGAGAATGGCCGGCGACATGCATGTAGACCACGCGCTGCGCGGGCAGGCCGCGCATGAACGCCACCGGGTCGTAGCGGAAATTCACGCTGTTGACATAGGTGTTGTTGACATCCAGATGCAGCCAGCAGTCCGCTTCCTGGAGCACGGCGTTGATGAACTCGAGCTCGGACATCTCCGCGAACGGCGCCGCGACGTAGAAGGACGCGTTCTCGATGGCGATGCGCGCCTCGAGAATCTCCTGGGTGCGGCGAATCCGCCGGGCCACATGCTGCACCGCGTCAGCAGTGAAGGGGACGGGCAGCAGATCGTAGAGCTGGCCGTCGTCAGTCGTATACGACAAGTGCTCGGTGTACAGAGTCATCCCGTGGGTGCGCATGAACTTGCGCACGCGCGAGAGGAACACCTCGTCCAGCGGCGCGGGCCCGCCGAGAGACAGCGACAGCCCGTGGCACACCACGGGATAGCGCTCGGTGAACTGTCGCAGACTCTTGCCGCTGGCGCCCCCTACATCGATCCAGTTCTCGGGCGCCAGCTCGAGAAACCGGATGGCGGGCGGGACCCCGGCCTTCAGCGCGGCAAGCAGCTCGCGACGGAGGCCGAGGCCGGCACCGTGAATGCCGATGGGACTCACGGGCTGGACGATGGACCGTCTATTTGTTCCCGCCGCAGGAGCCTTCCTTGGCCTTGTTCCCCCGCACTTGCCTTCCTTGGCCTTGTCCCCGCCGCACTTGCCTTCCTTGGCCTTGTCGCCACCGCACTTGCCTTCCTTGGCCTTGTCCCCGCCGCACTTGCCTTCCTTGGCCTTGTCGTTGTCGGCGACCTGATAGCCGTTCTTCAGCGGAGCCATCTTGAACGGATTGTCGGGTGCACCGAGCGCCGGCGCAGCGGCGAGCGAAGCGGCGAACGCAGTGCCGAGTGCGATGGTCAGGGCGGTTCTGCTCTTTGCCATGATCGGGTGTCTCCTGGTGAGGTTCATGGGAGGGCCGACGGGCGGCATACTCAGCACCGCGCCGGGGTCGGCCTCTACGCAGTGTACCCCTGTTTGAAGCCGGCTTACTCCTCGCCGTCCTCGCGGACGGCGGGATGCCGGCCTTGAATTGGTCTACGCCGCTCCCCACATAACGGCTACGAGGGCGAGCCGCCCTGACCCCAGACCTGAACTTGGAGGAAGCACTATGGCGAGCATTACCCGGTGGGATCCTTTCGACGACGTCGACGAGCTGTTCAAAGGCTTCTTTCTGCGTCCCATGCGCATGGAGAGCGGACCGGAGCAGCCGGTGCGGATCAAGATGGACGTGAAGGAAGACGACAAGGCCTACGTCGTCCACGCCGAGATTCCCGGCGTGAAGAAGGAAGACATCAACGTCTCGATCGACGGCAACCAGGTGTCGATCAGCGCCGAAGTCAAGAACCAGAAGGACGAGAAGCAGGGCGAGAAGGTCCTGCGCACCGAGCGCTCCTACGGCAAGGTCTACCGTGCGTTTTCCCTGGCCCAGGAAGTTGACCAGGAAAACGCCAAGGCCAAGTACGACAATGGCGTGCTCGAGCTGGTCCTGCCCAAGCGGGCGGCGAGCGCTACCCGCAAGTTGTCGGTTCAGTAACGCGCCGGCTGGCTAAGGAGGGCGGCCCTGAGGGGCCGCCCTTTGTTTTGGGCCCCGGCTTCCAGACTGGGCGCCAAGCTTGGCGGGTCTTCCTCCAGGTTTGCGCGTGACCTGCCGCGGGCCGGTACAATCGCCTCACCCTTTCGTCATCTCCACGCCGATGGCACTCACCGAATCCACCGCGTCCCAGCGGGCCAAGATCCTGGCCGAAGCACTGCCCTACATCCGCCGCTTCTACGGCAAGACGATGGTGGTCAAGTATGGCGGCAACGCCATGACCGACGAGCGGCTCAAGGCGTCGTTCGCCCGCGACGTGGTGCTGCTCAAGCTGGTCGGCATCAACCCGGTGGTGGTGCACGGCGGCGGACCGCAGATCGACGACCTGCTCCAGCGCATGGGCAAGAAAGGCGAGTTCGTCCAGGGCATGCGGGTGACCGACGCCGAGACCATGGATGTGGTCGAGATGGTGCTTGGCGGGCTGGTGAACAAGGAGATCGTCAATCTGATCAACCAGCACGGCGGACGCGCCATCGGGCTGACCGGCAAGGACGGCTCGTTTATCCGCGCGCGCAAGATGCTGCTGCAGGGCGAGAGCGATGGCGCCGAGGCGGTCGATCTCGGCCAGGTCGGCGAGGTAGCGAGCATCGATCCCGAGGTGATTTCGCTGCTGGAGACGCGCGAGTTCATTCCGGTAGTGGCGCCGATCGGAGTAGGCCCGGAGGGGCGCAGCTACAACATCAATGCCGACCTGGTGGCCGGCAAGCTCGCCGAGGTCCTGAAGGCGGAGAAGCTGGTCCTGCTCACCAACACCCCCGGCGTGCTCGACAAGCAGGGCAAGCTGCTGACCGGGCTCACGCCGAAGGAAGTCGACGCGCTGTTCGCCGACGGCACCCTTCACGGGGGCATGCTGCCGAAGATCGCCTCGGCGCTGGACGCGGCCCGCGGTGGCGTGCGCAGCGTGCACATCATCGACGGGCGCGTCGAGCACGCGCTGCTGCTGGAGGTTCTCACCGACGAAGGTGTGGGCACTTTGATCCGCAGCCGCTAGTTCTTTCACCGCCTCTAACCGCAGAGGCGCAGAGGCACAGAGTTACGCGGAGAAAGCATCGGTCAGACAGCGATCCGGCGGAACGGCTCCAGTCCGGACGTTTTTCTCTGCGTTCCTCCGCGCCTCTGCGCCTCTGCGGTTCAGCTCTACGAGAAGCGAATGCGCCATGTCTGTAGAACCCCGGTGTGGATATTCGATCTGGATAACACGCTGCACGACGCCAACGCGCACATCTTCCCGCATCTGAACCACTCCATGACGGCGTACCTGCAGCGCCACCTCGGGCTGGACCGCGAGGACGCCAACGCTCTGCGCATGCAATACTGGCGCCGCTATGGCGCAACGCTGCTGGGCCTCATGCGGCATCACGGGGTCGACCCGTCACACTTCCTGCGGGAGACCCACGCGTTCCCCGAGCTTGCCCGCATGGTCCTGCGCCACCCCCTGCTGCGCTCGGTGCTCACGCGCCTGCCGGGCCCCAAGCTGGTATTCTCCAACTCGCCGGTGCATTATTCGCGGGCGGTCCTGGAGGTGCTGCGGGTGGCCGACCTGTTCGACGACGTCTTCTCCATCGAGCACACGCGCTATCGGCCCAAGCCCGACCCGGCGGGGTTCCAGCGCCTGCTGCGCAAGCACCGTCTGCAGGCCCGAGGCTGCGTGATGGTGGAGGACAATCTGGACAACCTGAGGGCGGCCAAGCGGCTGGGGATGAAGACGGTCTGGGTCGACCGCAGCCACCGGGCGCCGGCTTATGTCGACGTCAACATCGCCAGCATCGCGCAGCTCCCGCGCATGCTGTCCAGCCTCACGCGGATCCGGTAGCCGCCGATGCCCGCGACCAAGCCCGGCGAGCGCAAGCTGCAGATCCTGCAGACGCTGGCGCAGATGCTGGAGACCCCGGCTGCCGAGCGCATCACCACGGCGGCGCTCGCCGCGAAGCTGGAGGTGTCCGAGGCTGCCCTGTACCGACATTTCGCCAGCAAGGCCCAGATGTTCGAGGGCCTGATCGGGTTCATCGAGGAGACCATCTTCGGCCTGGTCAACAAGATCACCGCGGAGAACGGCAGCGGACTGGCGCAGCTCGAGGCGATCCTGTCCATGCTGCTGGGCTTCGCCAAGAAGAATCGCGGGCATGACCCGGGTGCTGATCGGCGATGCGCTGGTGAACGAGAACGAGCGCCTGCAGCAACGCATCAACCAGCTGCACGACCGGGTGGAGGCCACGCTCAAGCAGTGCCTGCGTTTCGCGGCCAGCGAGCACGAGATCCCCGACGGCGTCGACGTGGCTGCCCATGCCAACCTTATGCTGTGCTTCGTGGTCGGTCGCTGGCATCAGTTCGCCAAGAGCGGCTTCAAGCGCGACCCGCTCGAATCCTGGGACGCGCAGTGGAAGCAGTTGACACCCGTCTGAGCATTCCCGCAGGCGCCTGGCGCCGGTGAGCGCCGGTTCCGATCCCGCGGCTGTCAAGCGCGCCGGCTTCGCGCTCGCGTTGCTGTCGCTGCTGTGGGGCTACAACTGGGTCGCGATGAAGGTCAGCCTCGGCTACGCCCCGCCGGTGGCTTGCGCGGCAACCCGTTTCGCCATCGCCGCGGCCTGCCTCGCGCCGGTCGCACGCTATATGGGGCACAGCCTCCTGGTCCCGCGCAGCGAATGGCGCTATGTGGCGATCCTGTCGACGCTGCTCGCGGCCAATTTCGCCTTCACGCTGGTCGCGCTCGACCTGGGCGGGATCGGCCGCACTGCCGTGCTGGTCTACACCATGCCCTTCTGGGTGATCGTGATCGCCCGCGTCTGGCTCAAGGAGAAGATGCGGCCGCTGCAGTGGGCGGCGATCGGCCTGGCCTTTGCGGGCCTGCTTGCATTGGTCGACCCGCGCGGCTGGCTGCCGAGCCTGCTGGCGGTGATTGCCGGTGGCTCCTGGGCCTATTCTGTGGTGTTGATCAAGTCTCTGCAGGGGCGGATGAAGACGCATCTGATGACCTTGACGGTATGGCAGCTGGCCCTGTGCACGACTCTGCTCTGGGCATTCGACGCTCTGGTCCCATCTGCGCCGATCCAGTGGAGCTGGCAGTTCGTGGCCGCGATCGGTTTCAGTGCGATCCTCGGCTCCGCTCTGTCGTGGATGCTGTTCTACTACGCCTTAGCGCGTCTGCCGGCGGGCCTGGCCGGCCTGGGTACCCTCGCCACGCCGGTGATCGGCGTGATCGCGGCGTGGATGCACTTCGGCGAGCGGCCGAGCGCACAGGATGCCGTTGGCATGCTACTGATCGCTCTGGGGCTCGCCGTGCTGGCGCTCCCCGGCGCACGGCGATGAGGGATGAGGCGTGAGGGGTAAGGGCAGGACTTCCAACCGGGTCGGGCCGGGTTAGCCCGGGCCAGCCTAGCTCAGGAGCACAAGCAGGCGCCGCGCGTGCGCCTCGACGGCTGCGTGCGCAGCCGCGGGGGCCGGACGAGGATCGAAGCGGGTGCGATAGTAGTCGCGAGTCAAAGCGACGAGCAACGCGTGCACCTGCGGGTCGGTCAAAGGCAGCTCCTGCACCCAGCCGAGCAATGCGCGCTGCCCTGGTCGCACCAGGCCGCGGGTGGCGAGACGCTGGAGCACGGCCTGCATACCCGGGCTCGGCCGGTGGATGGAAGAGCGCTCGTGCCCTGACGCCTCGATCCGCGCGGGCACGTGGCGGCGCCGATAGAGCCGCCAGCCGAGGTAGGAGGCGAGCGGCGGCAGGAGCCAGAGCAGCCCAGTGGGCGGCCCGGTCGCACCGCTGTCTTGGGCGCTCCACACAGCGAACCGATAGTACAGCCAGGAGAGCAGATCGTAGACCGGCCGCAACGGCGACGCGCTCGCGTCCTCTTGCTGCGCCCAGTCGGCCGGGGTGGTGTCGAGCGCCTGCCAGCGGCCGCCGATCCAGGCCAGGGCCCAGGCGTGGGCGTGGCTGGCGCGGACCACGTACTGCTGCTCCAGCGCACTGCGCTCCTGCACCGAAAAGCCGGTCGCGTAGCGCGCCGGAACGCCGGCGTGGCGCAGGAGCAGAACGGTAGCGGTCGCGAAATACTCGCAGTGGCCGCGCCGGTCTTCGAGCAGGAACTGTCGGAGGGTGCGGCCATTGCCGTACCCGTTGTCCAGGTCGAGCGCGTAGGCGAAGCGGGAGCGGAAGAAATCCTCGATGGATCGGGCGGTGCGTGCGGGGTCATCGCTCGCGAGACCGATCTCCCGGCTCACTTGCTGGAGGACGGGCTCGAGGACCGGAGCAATCTTGAGGTCGGCCGAGTCTGGCGCTGCATCGGTCCTGACCTCAGGGTCCACCCGCACGCTGAAAGTCAGACTCTCGGGACCCTGCTCGACGCGTACTGTTCCCAGCGCGTTGCGCTCGACGCGGGCGACGTTGAGCCCTTCCAGCCGATAGGCCCCCAGAGGAAGCGCCAGCAGGGCAGCCCCATCGTCGAGCCAGGCGGACAGCTGCACCCGTGGCCCGGAGCCCTCGGTGATGGTCCAATCCGCTCCGGTCGAGGTCAGCGGGGCGAACGGCAACGCCGCAGCTGCGGCGCTCCAGATGCCGCCCCCGTAGTGCGGATAGCTGGCGTTGCGCAGCAGCTGCGGCGGTGTCCCCTCGGCGGCCACGCGCATGAGGATGCGGTCGGACCCCTTCAAGACGCCGATATCGCCGATTGCGGTGCGGGTCCGGTAGGGATCGGCCTGCGCCCGCCAGCGCTGGTCCAGCCAGTCGAACACCAGTTCTTGGATGGCCGCCTGCGCGCTGAACAGCCCGGCTTGAATGCTCAACCCGATCACAGCAGCCACACCCGCCGCGGCCATCCAGCGCCCGCGGTGACCGCTGCGCGGGGCAACGGGCAATAGCGCATACAGGCTCAGCGCGACAACGGCGGCGAAGTACCAATGCGCGCGCAGGTTCGCGGCGCTCGCGGCGATGAGGCACGCGCCGAAGTAACCATAGTCGACCGTCAACCAGCGTGGCGTCGCCGGGTGCTGCCTGCGCACAGACCAGAACAACGCCGACAGCGGCATGCGTTGGGCGACACTGAAGCGCTGCGCCAGGACCAGGCCCAGAAACAGCAGCGGAAGCCAGCTCAGCACCTGCAGCATCGCGGTCGAGAAATGACGGCTTTGGGCGAACAGCAGGACGGCCGCCGCTACCAGGGCGAGCGCGCTCAGATCCGCGCCGCGCTCGAAATCCTTCGGTGTCAGATCGAACCGCTGCGGCAGCAGCCGCGGCGCCTCGATCAGCAGCGCCGCCCCCGCTGCGAGCGCGACCCGGCCGCTCGCCAGACCCCACAGCGAAACGCCCAGCGCAAGCAGGAAGGGAGGCGGCTGGATCATGCCCCCGATCCCAGGCGTGCAAGGGAGGCGGCGATATCGTCCGGGTCGATGGTGTGCAGCGCAATCGAGTGGTCGGGGCTGGTCGCCCGCGCCGGGCCCATCACCAACACCAGCAGCTGGACACCGGAGGCGGCCAGCGCTCGCAACAGGCCCAGCCGCTCTGCGTCCAGGCGCAACAGGACCAGCACGCAGGCGCTCAGCGCGGGCCCGTGCAGCAGGACGTGCTGCGCCAGGCGTGTGAACTGGCCGCCCGGGCGCGGTTCGACGAAGGCCAGCGCACGCAGCAGATCCGACTGCTGCCCGAGGCCGCGGCCGATCGTCAGCCGCCACGCGCGTTCCTCGACGAACATGAGGTCGAGCAGCGCATCCTGGGTGTGCATGCCGTCTACGAAAGAAGCTGCCACGGAAACGGCCGCCTCGAACGTACCTTCCGGCACCTCGTCCCCAAAGGTGTCCAGCACCAGCGCGTAGCGCGTGAAGAACTCGTCCTGGAATTCCTTGACTACAGGCTCGCCGAAGCGGGCAAAGCTGCGCCAGTGAATGTGGCGCACCGGATCTCCCGGGCGGTACTCGCGCAGCCCGGTGAACTCCTGGCTGTCCCCGACGCTTTGCGACAAGCTCACGCCCCCGCGCTGGAAGCGCCGGGTACCCGGCAGCGCAAGGGGCGGCAACGGGTAGCGGCGCGGCAGCACGACAAGCCTGCCGGGCGCGTCCAACGTGCTGACGGCATTCACAAGCCCCAGCGGGTCGGGCTGCAGTATCCGGCTGTGGGCGAAGGCGAGGGCGCCGCGCCGCAGGGGAACCAGCGTCATCGCGGCTTCGGCGGTGGACTGGGGCAGCAGGCGAGGCAGGCCGACCTCGTCGATGACGGCGCCGCGACGGCGCTGGACCAGGGCGAGCCAGCGTGGAAAGCCGACCCGGCGGTCCACCCAGTTCACGCCCGGCTCGGACTTGCTGCGGTTGCGCCGGAACTCCTCGGCAGAGGGGAAATTGTCGGCGAGCTCGTCGCGCAGGCGCAGATCCGCGAGCGGCCGGCTGCCGGTATTGCGAACGAGCTGGCGATAGCGCACCGGCTCCCCCGTGGTCGCGAACTCAGGCAGGCGTCTTTCGACCGTCAGCCTCGGCTGCGCGCGCAGGCTCGCGAGCCATGCCACCAGCAGCAAGGCGGCGGCCAGGGCGAAGATCTGAAAAGCGGTGGTGCGCTGCGTGTCGAGGCCAAAGGCGGCGGCGGCGATCAGCAGGTAGCCAAGACCCCGTCCGGCTGGAGTAAAGCGCCGCCGCTGCCACTGGGTGATCCGATACGCCCGGGCGAACTGCCGCAGCAGCCAATCCATCTGGTCAACCCAGCCACGTTGTCACAGGGGCACGCGCACGCGCTGGAGAATCTCCGCCACAACGGTGTCGCCCGATTCGCCGGCGAAGCGCCGCTGCGGATCCAGCACGAGTCGGTGAGCGAGCACCTCGACAGCGACTTGCTGGACGTGGTCCGGCGTGACGTACTCCATGCCGTCGAAAGCGGCGAGCGCCTGGGCCAGCTTCATCAGGGCCAGCGAGGCGCGCGGGCTGGCGCCCAACCGCACGGCGGGCGTGCTGCGCGTAGCAGCCGCCAGATCCACCATGTAGCGTTTCAGCTCGTCGGACACCCGTACCTGCGCGAGCTGGCTGCGTGCGTGCAGCACTTCGGACACGTCCGCGCACGGCTGCAGGCCGTCGAGCGGATGGCTGCCATTCTGCGCGGAGAGGATGGCCACCTCCTCCTCGGCGGTGACATAGCCCAGCGCCAGCCGCAGCGCGAAGCGATCCATCTGCGCTTCGGGCAGCGGATAGGTCCCGTGCGTCTCCACCGGATTCTGGGTGGCAACCACGAAGAATGGCTGGGCCAGGTCATAGCGCGCGCCGTCCACGCTGACCTGATGCTCCGCCATTGCCTCGAGCAATGCCGACTGGGTTCGCGGCGAAGCCCGGTTGATCTCGTCGGCCAGCAGGATGTGGGTGAAGACCGGCCCGCGGTGGAACTCGAAGGCCTGGTCGCGCTGGTTGTAGATCGACACCCCGGTGATGTCGGTGGGGAGCAGGTCCGGGGTGAACTGCACGCGCTTGAACTGGGCGTCGATGCAGCGTGCCAGCGACTTCGCCAGGGTGGTCTTGCCGGTCCCGGGGTAGTCCTCCAGGAGCACGTGGCCGCCGCACAGGAAAGCCGCGATCAGCTTGCGTACGGTGGCGTGCTGGCCCTGCACGACGCGCTCGACCCCGGCGGCAATGCGCTCGCAGACCTGCTGGGGCGTGGCTTGGCCCATGGGTCCTTATAGCGGACCCGGCGGCGCGAAATTTAGCCCGGGGCGCAGCTTCCAAAGCCAAAAGCAGCCACAGAGGACACCGAGAAGATCAAAAGATAGCCTGCAACTTGGTGATCCTCATTGGCGCGAGCCGAGGCGCGCAGCGTCGGCGCCGTTGCCTTTCTCTGAGTGCTCTGTGAACTCTGTGGCCAATGCCTTTTGTCGCTTGGCCGACCAGCAGGCTAGCGGCTGCCGCACACCCTGCAGGCCGGGTCGCGCTTGAGCTTTACCGCTGCGCCACTGCATGGACAGCGCGTCGAGCAGGAGCAGGCGTCCGGTCAGGGGCTCGCCTACTCCCATCAGGAGCTTCAACGCCTCGGCCGCCTGCACCGAACCGATGATGCCCACCAGCGGCGCGAACACGCCCATGATCGCGCAGCGCATCTCCTCGAGATCGCCTTCCTCGGCGAACAGGCAGTGGTAGCAGGGGCTGGAGTCCTCGCGCAGATCGAATACGGCGACCTGGCCGTCGAAACGCACGCCCGCGCCCGACACGAGCGGCCTGCGATGTTTCACGCAGGCGCGGTTGATAGCGTGGCGGGTGGTGAAGTTGTCGGTCGCATCGATCACGACATCGGCGCCCGCGACCAGCGCTTCGAGGCGCTCGCCCTCCACGCGCTCCTGGACGCAGACCACATGCGCCTGCGGGTTGATGCGCGCGAGGGTCCCGCGCGCCGACTCGACCTTGGGCTGCCCGATGGTGGTGGTGTCGTGGACGATCTGCCGCTGCAGGTTGGTGAGGTCGACCTTGTCGTGATCGCACAGGGTGATGCGTCCCACGCCGCTCGCCGCAAGATACAGCGACACAGGTGAGCCCAGGCCGCCGGCGCCCACGACCAGTGCGTGCGAGGAGAGCAGCTTCTGCTGCCCCTCGATCCCGATCTCCGGCAGCAGGATGTGCCGGCTGTAGCGCAGCAGCTGCTCGTCGTTCAGATCGATGCTTCGGTTCCGGTCCGCCCATGGTTGAGTGGCTTCGGCAAGTCTACCCGCGGCCAATAGCCGAAGAGCACGGGCAGTTGGTTGGCTCGTAGCCAGAGCTCGCGTGTACTGGCGTCCGGGCAACAAGCATAGAACAAAAAGCGCGGGATGACCGTGCTCGCCGCGCGTCTGCGCGCTTGCGCACGGTCACTTGCGGCTGATGATCTGCAGGCCTTTCAGCAGGTTGACCGCCTGGTTGAGCTGGTAGTCGCCCTTGGAGCCGAACTCGACTGTCTCGGCTCTTCGGTGCGCTGGGCGCCTGCTGTTGCACGCCCTGGTCTTTCTGGTCTTTCTGGTCTTTGTCCTGGTCTTTGGGCTGCGGCGCCGCCTTCGGTTCCGGTTGTCCTGCGACTCGGTGGGATTGGCCAGGTGCCGCTCGAGGTCCGCCTCGCGCATGCGCAAGGCCGGCATCCGCGCTCGGCGATGGTCGCCTCCTCGACCAGGATGTCCGGCGTGATGCCCTTGGCCTGGATCGAGCGGCCGTTGGGCGTGAAGTAGCGCGCCGTCGTGAGCTTGATGGCGGTGCTGTTGCCCAGCGGCAGGATGGTCTGCACCGAGCCCTTGCCGAAGGTCTGCGTGCCCATGACCACGGCCCGGCGTGGTCCTGCAGCGCGCCTGCCACGATCTCGGAGGCCGAAGCCGAGCCGCCGTTGACCAGGACGACCATCGGCACGTCCTTGACCGCCGCCGGCAGCTTCTTCATGTAGTCGGCCTTGCTGCCGCGCAGGTAGTACTCCCCGCTGGCATACAGGCGCATCTTGGAATCTTCGGTGCGGCCGTCGGTGTAGACCACCAGGGCGTTGTCGGGCAGGAACGCCGCCGAGACCGCTACCGCGGCGTTGAGCAGGCCGCCGGGGTCGTTGCGCAGGTCGAGCACCAGGCCCTTCATCGGCCCCTGGTTCTCCTTGAACATCTTGTCCAGGGCCGCCACCATCTTCTCCGGGGTGTGCTCCTGGAACTGGGTGACCCGCACGATAGGCGTATCCGGGCTCGATCAGCTTGGACTTCACGCTCTGGATCTGGATGATCGCGCGCGTCAGGGTGATCACGCGCGGCTTCGGCTCGCCCTTGCGGATGACGGTCAGGGTGATGTCCGTATTGGGCTTGCCGCGCATGCGCTTGACCGCTTCGTTGAGCGTCATGCCCTTCACGTTGCTGTCGTCGAGCTTGATGATCAGGTCGCCAGGCTTGAGCCCCGCACGGAAGGCAGGGGTGTCCTCGATGGGAGAGATCACCTTGACGAAGCCGTCCTCCATGCCGACCTCGATGCCCAGCCCGCCGAACTCGCCCTGGGTGCCGACCTGCAGCTCGCGGAAGGCTTCCGCATCCAGGTACGCCGAGTGCGGGTCGAGGCCCGACAGCATGCCGTTGATGGCTTCGGTGATGAGCTTCTTGTCGTCTACGGGCTCGACGTAGTCGGACTTGATGCGCCCGAACACTTCGGTGAAGGCGCGCAGATCCTCGATCGGAAGCGGCCCCGGCGTGCGCTGGGCAACCGCCGAAAAGTTGAGGCTGATCAGCACGCCGAGCACCGCCCCGAGGGCGATGAACGCGGCTTGCTTGAGTCGTGGTGCGCATGGACGTCTCCTAGTCACTCTCGGTACGGCACGGGTCTGCAGCGCCCGGTTTGATAGATGGTGCCCGGCCGCCAAGCTCCCTTATCGGCTCGAACTGCGGCTCACTTCAATGCCGCCCAGCTCAAGGGATCGATCGGCCTGCCCTGGTGTCGAATTTCGAAGTATAAACCGGTTTCCTCGCTGCCGCCGCTGTTACCCACGGTCCCGATGCGCTCGCCGCTGCCGACGCGATCGCCGATCTGCTTGAGCAGCGCCTCGTTGTAAGCGTACAGGCTCAGGTACCCGTCCCCGTGATCCAAAATCAACAGGTTACCGAACCCGCGCAGCCAATCGGCGAAGACTACCCGGCCCGGGGCAATGGCTCGCACTTCCTCGCCGGGATGCGCCCGGATCAGCACGCCCTTCCATGCCACCCCGCTGCCCTCCCGTGGACTGCCGAAGTGGTTGGCTAGTTCCCCCCGCACCGGCAAGCGCAAGCTGCCCTTGAGCTGGCGGAATGAACCGGTCAAACCGGTCTGGGGCAATGCGTCGTTGCGCAGCCGCTTGGCGGGGCCGCGGGCGGCGCGCGGTGCCAGCTCCCGCGCCAGGCGTTGCACCAGGCGGCTCAAGCGCTCCTCGTTGCGCTTCAAGGTTCCGATCTCGCGGCGTTGCCGCGCCACTTCGCGGGAGACTTTGGCGAGCACCGCCCGCTGCGCGCGCTGCTCCTGTTCGAGCTCGGCGCGGCTGCGCGCCTGGTTTGCCTGCAGGCGCTCGAGGTCGGCCTCCCTGGCTCGCGCCTGCGCCGCCAGCTCGTCCAGCTCGACGCGGTCGCGCTGGAGTGCGGCGATCTGCGCGGAGCGCGCCCGCGACACATAGCTGAGGTAGTGGATGTGCCGCGCCAGCTCGCCGGGGTCCTGAAGGCTCAGCATCAGCCGCAGCGGCTGGTTTTCCCCACTCAGGTATTGCTGCCGCAGCTGCCGGGCGAGGAGGTCCTGCTGGGTGCGCACGCTGGCGGAGAGCTTGCTGTGGCCTGCCTGGATGCGGGCGAGCTGGCCGCGCACGCGTCTGCTGCTCGCCAGCGAGCTCGAACAAGCGCCGATTGGTCTCGCTGATGGCCCGCTCCGACTCGCGCAACGAATCGGCGGCCTCCGACTTCGAGTCCTCCGACTCGGCAAGCTGCTGTTGCAAACGCTGGATGCGGCTGCGCAGCTCTTTGAGGTCGTCTGCGGGGCCGGCCGCCCATGCCGCCGCGACCACCAGCAGTACGGCCCAAGCTCCTGCGGCTGCCGCCCATCGCCGCGGCGTGCCGCAGGCTCGCGCGTGGTCCTGCAACTTTCGCGGCCCTGCCGGTTTCAGGCGCCAGCCTTCCCCTGGGAGGCCACGGCCTTGACCGCCGCCTCGACGCGTGCCTGGTCACCCAAGTAATAGTGCCGCAGCGGCTTGAGCGCGGTGTCCAGCTCGTACACCAGCGGGATGCCGGTGGGAATGTTCAGCTCGACGATCTCCTGGTCGGACACGTTGTCCAGATACTTCACCAGCGCCCGCAACGAATTGCCGTGGGCAGCGATGATCACGCGCCGGCCCGCCGCCACCTCCGGTGCGATGGTCGCGTTCCACAGCGGCAGGAAGCGGCTCACCGTGTCCTTGAGGCATTCGGTGAGCGGCACTTCGGCGGGGCAATCTCGCGGTAGCGCGGGTCGCTTCCCGGGAACCGCGGGTCGGTGCGCTCCAGCGCAGGCGGGGGAATGTCGTAGCTGCGCCGCCAGATCTTGACCTGTTGCTCGCCGAACTTGGCGGCGGTCTCCGCCTTGTTCAACCCCTGCAGTGCGCCGTAGTGACGCTCGTTGAGGCGCCAGCTGTTGCGCACTGGCAGCCACATCAGGTCCATCTCGTCGAGCGCCAGCCACAAGGTGCGGATGGCGCGCTTGAGCACCGAGGTGAAGGCGAGATCGAAGACGCAGCCCCTGCTGCTTGAGCACGGCACCGGCCTCGCGGGCTTCCTCGCGGCCCCGCTCCGACAGGTCCACGTCGGTCCAGCCGGTGAAGCGGTTCTCGCGGTTCCAGATGCTCTCGCCATGGCGGAGCAGGACGAGTTTGTGCATTGGGGCCTCGTTGCGTCGAGCGACGTGGGGAAACCGCTATTCTAGTCCTACCGTTCACTGGTGGTACCGTCCTTGCTCCCCGCTTCGAAGCTTTCCCGCAGCTCTACGCCAAACCTCCTCGTGTCGATGACTACGCTCACCGCGAACCGACTGCTGCAGGGCCCCACCGCGCGGCAAGCCCTGCTTGCCGCGCTGGGGGTGATCGGGCTGATGTGGCTGTTGCCCTTCCTGATACCTTACAAAGCGCCGCCGATTCCGAGCTTTCGCGCCGAGACCATCGCAGTGGCGCTGGGGCTGATCGCGCTGCTGGCCTTACCGGCCTGGGCCGCGAGACTGCCGATTCCGCGCGTGACGCTGCTTCCGGCGGGATTCGTCGTGCTGCTCCTCCTGCAGATGGCGCTGGGCCGCCTCGCGTTCTACCAGCAGGGGCTGCTGGCTGCCTTGTACCTGCTGTGGGCGGCCGCGTTGATGGTGCTCGCGGCACTCTTGCGCCGGGAGCTGGGACTGGAGCGAGTCGCCGCCGTGCTCGCCTGGTTCCTGTTCGCCGGACTGGTGGCCTGCAGCGTGATCGGCTTTGCCCAGCACCTGGGCAGTTACGCATTCCTGGGACGCTACATCACCATCGCCTCGAAAACGCGGGTGTGGGGCAACCTGGCGCAGCCGAATCACCTCGCCAACTACATGACACTTGGGCTGGCCTCCCTGGCCTATCTGTTTGCAACAGGCCGCCTGCGTGTCGTGTATGCCGTGGGCGCAGGTGCCTTCGCCTTGTATATCCTGTCGCTGACAGGCGCGCGCTCGCCCTGGATCTATCTGACCGCGTTCAGCCTGCTGGCGGGCGGTTTCTATGCCGGGGAGCGCAACGCCGTGAACCGCCGGCTGCTCCTGGTATCGCTGCTCGCGCTGGTCGGGCTGTACCTGGTTCCGCTGGCCGTTGCCGCGCTCCAGCCTTCCGAGTTGTCGGTGCCCGTCACCGGTTCAGAGCGGCTGGTGGAAACCTTCGCCATCGAGCAGCGCCCGGCGATCTTCCGTACTGCCTGGCTAATGTTCCGTGAGCGCGCCGACGCTGGGCGTCGGCTTCCGCCAGTTCGGGCTGCACAACTTCGTGTTGGACGCAGGGGCGGGTGAGCGTGGCCTCACCGACAACGCTCACAACCTGGTCTTTCATGTGATGGCCGAGTTCGGCGCCCTGGGAATACTGGCGCTGGTCGTCGGCATCACTCCATGGCTGCTGGGTCTGCTGCGCCAGCCGCGCACGCCCGCGTTCTGGTGGGTGCTCGCGTTGGGCGCGGTGCTCGCCGTCCACAGCATGGTCGAGTATCCGCTGTGGTACGCCTTCTTCCTGGGCGTGGCGGCGGTCGTCCTTGGTCTGGGAGAGCAACGCACGCTAGAATTGGCGGTCGCGGATGGTCGCTTGCGGCGTGCGCGCCTGGCGCTGTGGTCCATGCTCCTGCTGGGCGGGTTGGTGTTTGCGCAGGTGGTGCGAGACTACTTGTTCCTGGAGAATTTCCTCGCGTTCCGCTACCGCTACGTGCACGCCAGCGTCGAGGTCAGCAAGCAGGCCGCCGACATGCTGGTGGAGCTGCACCGCACCTCGCTGCTGTCGCCCTGGGTCGAGCTGGGGCTGGCGCGCACCATCCATGTCAGCGCCGAAGGGCTGGCCGACAAGCTGGCGGTCAACAGCCTGGCAATGCGCGCGTTCCCCATCGACGATGTGGTCTATCGCCAGGCCATGCTGCTGGCGCTGGCCGGCGAGGACGAGGCGGCGCGCCGCCAGTGGGAGCGCGCCGTTGCGTCCTTTCCGGGGCTGCGCGATTCGGCGCTGCTGGTGCTGCGCAGACGGGTGGAGGACGGAGTGAGCGGGCTGGCGCCCTTGCTGGCTCATGCCGAACGAGTGCAATGAGAGGGGTCAGGCGGTGGAATTCATCCAGAACAACATCTGGCTGGTGATGATCGCGGTGGTCAGCGGCGTGATGCTGATCTGGCCGTTCATCGCCAAGCGCCTGTCCGGCACCAAGGAGGTCGGCGTGGCGGATGCCGTGCAGCTCATCAATCGCCAGGATGCGGTGATCCTGGACGTGCGCGAGCCGGCGGAGTTCAAATCCGGGCACATCCCCAACGCCCGCAACATCCCGGCGGGGCAGGTCGGGGACCGGCTCAAGGAGCTGGAAAAATTCAAGGCCCGCCCCATATTGCTTGCATGCGAGAGCGGCAACCGCTCCGGAGCGGCCGGCAGTACGCTGCAGAAGGCAGGCTTCGCGCAGGTGTGCACGCTCGCTGGCGGCATGGGCGCCTGGCAGCAGGCGGGCATGCCGGTCCAGAAGGACAGTTGATCGGATGGCACCCAAGGTGGTGATGTACGCGACGGCCTGGTGCCCGTTCTGCCAGATGGCCGAACGCCTGCTGCGTCAGAAGGGCGTGGAGTTCGAAACGATCCGCGTCGACCTGGAGCCGCAGCGGCGCATCGAGATGATGGAGCGCACGCAGCGGCGCACGGTGCCGCAGATCTACGTCGATGACTACCATGTGGGCGGGTACGACGATCTCTCGGAGCTCGACCGCGAAGGCCGGCTCGAGGCGTTGCTGCGTGGCAAGGAGGCGAGCACATGAGTGAACCATTGCACATCGTCTGCGCCGCGTGCGGCGCAACCAACCGGGTGCTCCCGGCCAGGCTCTCCGACGAGCCCAAGTGCGGCAAGTGCCATGTGCCGCTGCTCGATGGCAGCCCGGTGGAGCTGACCGACCAGAGCTTCGACAAGTTCGTGCAGCGCAACGACCTGCCCGTGGTGGTGGATTTCTGGGCGGACTGGTGCGGCCCGTGCAAGATGATGGCCCCGGTTTTCGCCCAGGCCGCGCACGACCAGCGCACGCGCCTGCGGTTCGCCAAGCTCGACACGGAGGCCAACCCCGGCATCGCCCAGCGCTATGCCATTCGCAGCATCCCGAGCTTGCTGCTGTTCAAGGGCGGCAACGAAGCCGACCGGGCCGTGGGTGCGCTCGATCCCGGGCGCCTGCGCCAGTGGCTGTCTCGGCACGCCGCCTAGCCGGCGAAGGATGCAAACGAAGAACGCACAGAAAAAGACAGGATTAACAGGATTTCTCAGGATTAACAGGATTCTGAAGCCACACCGCAACGGGGCTGCCTGCCCCCGTTGCAGCGTGCCTTCAGAATCCTGCTAATCCTGAGAAATCCTGTTAATCCTGTGGATTCGGTTGCGTCCGCGGATGTGCGTCGGGTCCCTTGGAGTAGAATGCGCCCTTCAAACGAGGCGAGGTGAGCATGGCCGAAGCGCAGCAGGATCCCCAGCCGGTTTTCACCATCGAGAAGATCTACGTCAAGGATCTGTCCATCGAGGTCCCCAACGCTCCGCAGATCTTCCTGGAGCGCGATACACCGAAGGTCGACGTTCAGCTCAGCACCAAAGCCTCGCCGCTGGACGATGGCCACTATGAGGTGGTTCTGTCGGTGACCACCACAGCTTCCCTGAACGACAAGACCGTGTTCCTGGTGGAAGCCCACCAGGCCGCGATCTTCCAGGTGCGCAACCTGCCCAAGGAAAGTCTCGAGCCGGTGCTGTCCATCACCTGCCCGAATATCCTCTTCCCCTATGCGCGGGAGACGGTGTCCGACGCCATCACGCGCTGCGGCTTCCCGCCCTTCTTGCTGGCGCCCGTGAACTTCGAGGCGCTCTACCAGCAACGCCAGCAGCAACCCGGCCAGGGCGAAGCCGCGCCCACTACCCACTGATCGCGCGTCCCTCCGAACCGGGTATCGCGTCGCAAATCCAGCAGTACCGCGCAGGCATGAGCAAGAGGCATCGGCTTCAACTGCCGCAGCCGGCGATCTGGTTGTCCCTGGCCTGCGCATCGCTGGCGCTGTGCGGCATGCCCGCAGCGGCGCTCGAGTTCCGTTCCGTGGGGCCGAAGGCTGCGATCCTGTATGACGCGCCATCGGCCAAGGCGAACAAGCTGTTCCTCCTCGGCAGGGGCTATCCAGTGGAGCTCCTGGTGACGCTGGAGGGCTGGTACAAGGTGCGCGACGCAACCGGCGAGCTGGCGTGGATCGAAGCCAGGGATCTGAGCCTTGTGCGCACGCTCGCGGTCAAAGTGGCCCGCACCGACGTGCGGGCGGCACCGCAGGACGATGCCCCGGTCGTGTTCCAGGCCGAGCAGGACGTGCTGCTGGAGCTTCTCGAGCTGTCCGGCGCCTTTGCGCGGGTTCGGCACAGCGACGGCGAGACCGGTTACGTACGCATCGACCAGGTCTGGGGACTGTGAGTATCGCAGTTCTGGGAGGCGGTGCGTGGGGGACCGCAATCGCGATCACCCTGGCGGGCCGCCACCGGGTCAGGTTGTGGGCGCGCGATCCGCAGCAGCGCGCCGCAATGCGCCACGCTCGCTGCAACGCTCGCTATCTGCCTGACTTCGCTTTTCCGGCGGGGCTCGATGTAGTCGAGGACTTCGCCGAAGCGCTCGACGGCAGCCGTCTGGCGATTCTAGGTGTGCCCATGGCCGCCCTGCGCTCGACCCTGAAGCTGGTGGCATCGGTGCCGACACCTGTCCCCGTCGTCTGGTTGTGCAAGGGCTTCGAAGCAGGCAGCGCCCAGCTGCCTCACCGGGTGGCGGCCGAGGAACTGCCGCAGTCTACGCCACGCGGGGTGCTGTCCGGTCCCAGCTTCGCGCAAGAGGTTGCTCGCGGGGCGCCGGCCGCAGTCACGCTGGCTGCCACCGACCTCGAGTTTGCGTCCGGACTGGCGCGCGAGCTGCACACACCGCGCCTGCGCATCTACTCGAGCGACGATATCACCGGGGTGGAGACCGGGGGCGCGGTGAAGAACGTCATTGCCATCGCGGCGGGGATCTGTGACGGGCTGGGCTTCGGCGAGAGCGCCCGCGCCGCCCTGATCACCCGCGGCCTGGCCGAGATCACCCGCCTGGGCCTGCGTCTGGGCGGGCGCCTGGAGACCTTCATGGGCCTGTCCGGTGTGGGCGACCTCATCCTGACCTGCACCGGCAACTTGTCGCGCAACCGCCGGGTGGGCCTGCGGCTGGCAGCAGGCAAGCCCTTGGCCGTCATCCTGGATGAGCTCGGGCACATCGCCGAGGGCGCACACAGCGCGCGTGAAGTGCGCCGGCTCGCGCTGCAAGTGCAGGCCGACATGCCCATCGTCGATGTGGTATGCCGCGTGCTGGACGAAGGGCTGGCACCGCACGCGGCGGTGGAGATGCTGCTGTCGAGGGAGCTCAAGCCCGAGCACAGGGGCTAACGCTGCCTATCCGGCGCTAGCCCGGACATGGTACTGGCGCTGCAGGTGACGGCGCCGATTCCGATGCCGGGTACGGGAACGGGCGTTGCCCTCAGGCCCCGGTGAAGGCGAGCTGCCTCCACGCTTCGAACACCACCACCGCTACCGCATTGGACAGATTGAGGCTGCGTTGCCCGGGGCGCATCGGCAGGCGCAGCCTGCATTCGGCGGGGAATCCCTCGAGTAGCTCCGCCGGCAGTCCGCGCGTCTCAGGGCCGAACACGAACGCATCGCCGGCCTGGAAGGCCACGCGGTCGTAGCGCTGCGCACCTCGCGTCGAGAAGGCGAACAGGCGGCGCTCGCCGAGCGCCGCGCGGCATCCGTCCCAGCTCTGGTGCAGCTGAACAGAAGCGTACTCGTGGTAGTCCAGACCCGCGCGCTTGAGCTCGCGGTCGTCCATGCGAAACCCCAGCGGCTCCACCAAGTGCAGCCGGCACCCGGTGTTGGCGCACAGCCGGATCACATTGCCGGTATTGGGCGGGATCTCGGGCCGGTAGAGCACAAGCTCGAACATCGGAGCGCCCTCAGTTTGCAAATGGAATGCCATTTCATATCAATAATATAGGATGGATACGGCAGAAACCACTGGAAAAATGGCCCTAAACCTGCATATCGTCCCGGCCGCTAAAGAAGCGCTACCGAACGATCGGAAGGAAGATGCCGAGACCCGAAAAGGTCCGCCTGGGCGAGATTCTATTGCAGCAGCAGTTGCTCACCGAGCAGCAGCTGCTGGACGCGCTGGCTGAGCAGAAGCGCAGCGGGCGCAAGCTCGGCCGCGTGTTCGTCGAGAAAGGCTTCGTCTCCGAGGAGCAGATCTCCACCGCGCTCGCCAAGCAGCTGCAGGTGCCCTACGTGAATCTCAAGCATTTCACGGTCAAACCCGAGGTCGCCATGCGCCTGCCGGAGACGCAGGCCCGCCGCTTCCGCGCCCTGGTGCTGGAAGACGCCGGCGCGTACTACCGGGTCGCGATGGCCGACCCGACCGACCTGTTCGCCTACGACGAGGTGTCCCGCTCGCTCAAGCGCGACATCCAGCTCGCGGTCGTCACCGAGTCGCTCCTGCTGCAGACCGTCGACCGCGTCTACCGCCGCACCGAGGAAATCTCCGGCCTGGCCGAGGAGCTGGGCCAGGAGATGGGCGAAGGGGGCGTGGATTTTGCAGCGCTGGGGCTCTCCACTGCAGTCGAGGACGCACCGGTCGTGCGCTTGCTGCAGAGCGTGTTCGAGGACGCCATCGGGGTGCGCGCCTCCGACATCCACATCGAGCCGCAGGAAACCAAGCTGATCATCCGCTTCCGCATCGACGGGGTGCTGCACGTGCAGACCGAGGCCGAGCCCAGGATCGCCTCTGCGCTGGTGCTGCGCCTGAAGCTGATGTCGGGGCTGGATATCTCCGAGAAGCGGCTGCCGCAGGACGGCCGCTTCAACGTCAAGGTGCGCAACGCCCAGATCGACGTGCGTATCTCCACCATGCCGGTGCAGTACGGCGAGTCGGTGGTCATGCGTCTGCTCAATCAAAGCACCGGCCTGCTCACGCTGGACCGTCTCGGCATGCCTTCCGGGATCCTGGGGCGCGTGCGCGATGTGATCCACCGGCCCAGCGGCATGATCCTGGTCACCGGGCCCACCGGCAGCGGCAAGACCACCACGCTGTACGCCGCGCTGCAGGAGATCAATACTCCCGAGCACAAGATCATCACGGTGGAGGACCCCGTCGAGTATCGCCTCCCCCGCATCAACCAGGTGCAGGTGCAGGAAAAGATCGAGCTCAGCTTCGGGCGGATTCTGCGCTCGGCCCTGCGCCAGGATCCGGACGTGATCCTGGTGGGCGAAATGCGCGACCAGGAGACCGCGGAAGTCGGGCTGCGGGCGGCGATGACCGGCCACATGGTGCTGTCGACTCTGCACACCAACGACGCCATGAGCACGCCGATCCGGCTTCTGGATATGGGCGCGCCACGCTACATGGTGGCCATGTCGCTGCACCTGGTGATCGCCCAGCGGCTGCTGCGGCTGGTGTGCGAGAGCTGCACGCAGGACTACGCACCCTTGCCCAGCGAGCACGAATGGTTGCGGCACGAGCTGGGCGAGCGGGTGGACGGCGTCAAGTACGCGCGGGGGGCCGGGTGCACCCAGTGCAACGCCACCGGCTACCTGGGCCGGACCGGCGTATACGAGATGCTCGAGATGACCCGTCCGGTGGTCGAGGCCGCCAACGGCGGGGACCACCGCCTGTTCCTGGAGTCCGCCCGCAAGCAGATGTCCGGTCACACCCTGCGCCGGCATGCCACCATGCTGGCGGCCGAGGGCCGCACCACGCCGGAAGAGGCGATGCGCGTCTCCAGCCAGTACGAGGACTGATGCCCTTCTTCTCCTACAAGGGCCGCGACGGGCGCGGACAGCTCATCGAGGGCGTGCTGGAGGGCGCGGACAGTGCTTCCGTGGCGAGCGCCGCTGCTCGGCAACGGCGTGACGCCCGTGGAGATCGGCGAGACCGCGGCGCCGCGCAGGGACGCGGAGCCGGGCAGGCTGCGCCTGAGCAGGCCGCGCGTGAAGGCCATCGATCTGCTCCTGTTCAGCCGGCAGATGTATACGCTGCTCAAGGCCGGCGTGCCGATCCTGCGCGCGCTGGCCGGGCTGCAGGAGTCGACCAACAACCCGGCCTTCAAGGACACGCTGCGCAAGGTGCGGGAGAGCCTGGAGAGCGGGCGCGAGCTGTCCGTGTCCCTGCAGCGGCAGGGCAGCGCGTTCTCGCCTTTCTACGTGGCGATGGTCTATGTCGGCGAGACCACCGGGCGCCTCGAGGAGATCTTCCTGCGGCTGTTCCACCATCTGGAGTTCCAGGAGGAGATGCGCAACCAGGTGAAATCCGCGCTGCGCTATCCCATCTTCGTGGTCACGGTGATGGCCGTGGCGCTGGGCATCATCAACTTGTTCGTGATCCCGCAGTTCGCCAAGGTATACGCCGGTTTCGGTGCGAGCTGCCCACCATCACCCAATGGCTGATCGGCTTTTCCAACTTTTGCGTCGAGTACTGGTGGGTGCTGCTGCTGGGATTGATCGGCGCGTGGCTCGGGTTTCGATCCTGGATCGCGACCGCCGCAGGGCCGCTACCGCTGGGACCGCTTCAAGCTGCGCGTCCCCATCTCCGGCCCGATCGTGCAGAAGGCAACCCTGGCGCGCTTCGCGCGCAGCTTCGCGCTCGCCATTCGCAGCGGTGTGACTGCGGTGCACGGGCTGACGCTCGTCTCGCAGGTGGTCGACAACAGCTACATGGCGGACCGCATCGAGAAGATGCGCGAGGGCGTGGAGCGGGGCGAGAGCGTGCTGCGCACCGCAATTCATTCGGGCGTGTTCACCCCGGTGGCGCTGCAGATGGTGCTGGTCGGCGAGGAGTCCGGGTCGCTCGACGACATGATGGACGAGGTCGCCGACATGTACACGCGCGAGGTGCAGTACGACCTGAAGACCCTGAGCTCGCAGATCGAGCCGGTGCTGATCGTGCTGCTGGGAGTGCTGGTGCTGATCGTGGCGCTGGGCGTGTTCCTGCCGATCTGGGACCTCGGCCGCGTCGCGTTCCAGGGCAAGGCCGGTGGCTGAGCGCGCTGCGGGCCGCGATGCGTCAGACGCGAGCGCGCTTTCAGCACGGCTTCACTGCCCTGGAGCTGGCGGTGTCCGTGTCGGTGGTGTTGGTGTTCGCAGGCGTGCTGCTCGAGCGGATGTTGTTCTATCAGGAGCTCGCGGAGAAAGCGCGCATGGAGCTGGAGGTGACCACGCTGAAGCTGGCGCTGCAGGCGCGCATCGGCACGCAGATCACCGAGCACCAGCCGGTCGACTATCCGGCCATGGCGCGAGGCAATCCGGTGCGCTGGCTGGACGCGCCGATGGCCGGGCTATCGCGGGGAGCCCGGTCCCGCAGGAGGCGAAGCTGCTGCCCGGCGGCTCCTGGTACTTCGACCAGCAGGCGCTGGAGCTCGTGTACCTGCCGCGGCTGGACCTGCATCTGAACCCAGACCGCACCGGCAGCAAGCGCGTGCGCTTCCACGTGCAGGTGCTGCGCGCGCAGGCGGGGGCGCGCAAGGATGACGCCGCCATGATCGGCCTGCGGCTGGTGCCGGTGGAAGGCTACCGGTGGTTCTGAGGCGGCGGCGGCTCCCGGCATCGGGTTGCCGCTGGCATGCCTTCTGCACGCGGCGCACACGAATCGGGACGAACGGCAAGTCAAGGAGTGTGGAATGAAAGCAAGAGGCGCTGGCTTTACGCTGATCGAGCTGATCGTCGTGATCACCATCCTGGCGATCCTGGCGGCGGTAGCCCTGCCCAAGTTCGTCGCCCTGCAGACCGACGCGCGCATCGCCAAGATCAACGGCGCGCTCGGCTCCGTGAAGGCCGGCGCGGTGCTGGCCCGCTCGCTTCAGCTCACGCAAGGATTGCCGCCCGGCACTGCGGTGGTCATGGAGGGGGTGACCGTCAATATGGTGAACGGATACCCCAGCGTGACCTCGATCGCAGTCGCTGCCGGCATTGCGGCGCCGGACTACAACATCGCCGCCCCCGTGTCGGTGGCGGGCGTGAACCAGGTGACGATCTCAACCGACCCCGGGCACCCGAGCTGTGCGCTCACCTATCAGGAGGCCGCTGTGGGCGCCGCGCCGGTATATTCGATCCCCCTGGACCCCGCCAACAACGCCGACCGGACCAACTGTTCCTGAACCCTCGCACCTGGGATGGTTGCTGCTAGCACCTGTCCTCAGTCTCATAAAAAAGACATTGCTTTGCTTTGGCTCTCAACCCATCGGAGATATTCAAATGAAGCAGAAGGGTTTTACGCTCATCGAGCTGATCGTGGTCATCGTGATCCTCGGCATCCTGGCCGCGGTCGCGCTGCCGAAGTTCATCGACCTGCGCGAAGAGGCAGGTGCGGCTGCCGCACAAGGGGTCGCGGGGGCCATATCCTCGGCCACGGCCATCAACTTCTCCGCGCGGCTCGTGAACAACACCAAGGGCAACGCCGTCGTCGACTGCACCCAGGCCACACTGTCGGGAATGCTCACCGGCGGACTGCCCAGCGGCTACTCGGTTGCCGGCGCCGCCACCTGCTTGGCGGCCGATCTGACCAATGGCAACCCGATCAGCTGCACCGTTAGCGGTCCTTCGGGTCAGAGCGCCACGGCCGCGGTCCTCTGCTCGAACTAAACGGAACTGAAAAACCTTCTTGTGCCTGCTGCGCCCGGCCGCTCCAGCGGCGGCCGGGCGTTGCGCTTGTTGAAGTCCACCCCGAGGGGCCAGTCGACATTCGCCGTGCGTGCGGCTGCGAGGATGACGACACCGTCGAGCCACCGGGGCCTTACGCTCACTGAACTGATCGTCACCCTGGTGCTGGTCGGAGTTCTGGCGGTCTTTGTCGCGCCGAGATTCTCCGGGATGATCGTGGTGCGCGAGCGCAGCGAGTACGACAAAGTCCTCTCCGCGATCACCTATGCGCGCAAGGCGGCGATCGCCAAGCGCCGCTACACCTGCGTGTCGGTTTCGGGCGCGGTCGTCGCACTGACCATCGATGCCAATCCGCCGGAATCGACCGCAACACCCTTCGGGGGCGTCTGCCCGTTCGGCACGGCATTGGACCTGCCTTCGAGGGACCGGGACTGTACGGCGTCCAATCAGACGTGCTTGAAGCACTCGACCGTCTCCGCCACGCCGGGGCAGTTCCAGTTCGACCCTCTCGGCCGCGCGTCGACGACGGTGAGCATCACCATGCCGGGCCACTCGCCGATCACGGTGGAAGGGGAGACGGGCTATGTCCACTGACCCGGCTGCGAGGTCTGCGCAGCGCGGGCTGAGCCTCATCGAGCTGATCATATTCATCGTCGTGGTGAGCATCGGGCTGGCCGGCGTGCTCATGGCGATCAACACGGCAGTCGCCCGCAGCGCCGACCCGATAGTGCGCAAACAGGCGCTGGCGGCCGCGGAGTCGCTCCTCGAAGAGATCGAGCTGCAGCCGTTCACCTACTGCGACCCGGCCGATACCGCGGCGTCCACCGCTACCAGCTCTGCGGGATGCACCACCGCCGCCCAGTCCATGGACAACCCCGCCAACTGGGGTGGCGGAACGCGCTATGGGCCGGTCTTCTTCGACAACGTTGCCGACTACCACGGCTTCACCATGACGGGAACGTTGAACGACATCTTCCAGCAGTGGAGCTCCAGGCTCTCGGGCTACAACGCCTCGGTGAGCGTAACGCAGGTCGGCACCGGGTTCGGCCTGTCCAGCAATGCCGACGCACTGCGCATCGACGTCACCGTCACGGGCAGTGGCAATACGATCACGGCAACCGGATTCCGGTTCCGTCATTCGCCGAATCTGGCGAACTGAGGGTGCAGGGAACTGACATGCGTGAACCGACCACAGCGAGCAGGCGTTCCCGCGGCTTCACCTTGCTGGAGGCGATCAGTGTCATTGTGATCACCGGCATTGTCGCCGCGGTGGTGGTCGTGTTCATGCAGAAGCCGATCCAGGGCTACTTCAGCAGCACTGCCCGGATCGCCATGGCCGATACCGCGGATACGGCCTTGCGCCGCATCGCGCGCGACGTGCGTCTGGCCCTGCCGAACACCGTGAGGGTGGACTCGAGCGGGATGTTTCTCGAGTTCATTCCCATCAAGACCGGCGGCCGCTATCTGGACCAGGACGCCTGCTTCGTCAGCCCCGGTTGCACCAGCCTCTCGACCATGGGCGACATGCTGAGCAACGTCCAGGTCGCCGCATCGGATCAGGTTTCGATCTACAGCCAGTACAACAACAGCCCCTCGAATTGCGCGTTGTCGAGCTCGGGGCTCTACAGCGCATATTGCGGAAGCGGGGTCGTCACCCTGGCCTCGGCCACGGGGGCGGGATCTTCCAGCAACACGCTGGGGTTCGCCAGCACCGTATTCGTGCCTCCGGGCGGATCGCCTACACGCAGGATCTTTATCATTTCGGCCTCGCCCGTGACCTACGCCTGCGACGCGGCGAGCGGCACCTTGTGGCGGATCTCCGGGTATGCCCGCCAACCCGCACAGCCGACGAGCCTGGTGTTGGCCCCACTGCTTGGCGCCGCCAGCAAGGTAGCGCTGGCCACCAACGTCACCTGTCCAGCCAGCGCAGGAGGCTCACCCCCCCGGTTCTCCTATGCCGGCGGCGCCTCCGAGCGCTACAGCCTCCTGTCGGCATGGATCACGCTTACCAACAGCGGTGAGACGATCAGTCTGCTGCACCAGATTCATGTGGACAATACACCGTAGACTGGCCCATCGCGGCTTTGCCCTGGCCAGCGCCATTTTCATCCTGGTGGTGCTGGCCGCGCTGGCGGTCGGCATCACTTTGCTGACGACCCAATCGGAAACCGGCGTCGCCCAGGATTTGCGGGGCTCGCGCGCCTATCATGCCGCCCGCTCCGGACTCGACTGGGGCGCCTACCGCGTGCTCGATCCTCTGAACACCACCGCCACTTCGGGCAGCGCCGCGTTGCCGAACTGTCCCGGCGCCGCGGGCAGCATCTGTCCAACGGCCGCCTCCCCGCTTTCAGCGGCCATGCCCGACCACCCCGTTTGCCTCGACCGTGCTGGCCGGTTATGCCGTCACGCTGCAATGCTCGTGCACCGACCACACGGAAGCCGGCCGCAACATCCGCGTGTTTCAGCTCAGATCGACCGCCACGTCCGGAACCGGTCTCACCGCAGTGGAGCGGCAGGTCTCGGCTCGCGTCGCCTACTGCCGCGATCCCAACGGCAACCCCGCGAACCAGCCTCCTTACGGGTGCAGCTGATGCGGCTGCGCCGTGCAGTCATCTGGATCTCGCTGCTCGGGCTGAGCGTCGGTTGCTCGCCTGCTCTGGCACGCACTTGCACGTCTGCCGGGAATGGAAACTGGAATGCCAGTGCCACCTGGAACGCGGCGATGCTCCGGCGGCCCGGTGGCAGGCGACACGGTCACCGTTTCGAACAACAACACCGTCACGGTCACCACGAATGCCACTGCGGATTCGCTCACCGTCGCCGGTGGTGCCAGCAACTCCACGTTGACTGTCAGCGGCGGTTTCATGCTGACGATCAATGGCAACGTCACGATCAACGCCCCGACTGCGAACAATATTACCAAGCTGATCGATGTTCCAGCGAGCGCTCAGCTCACCATCAACGGCAACCTGACCCTGAATGGGGGAAGCTCGGCAACCCGCAGAGCCATGCTGCGCCTGGGCAGCAATGCGGCAAGCAGCGTCACGGTCACGGGAGGCATCGTCGTGAGCGGGACGGCCCCGGTAATCACGTTTCAAGGACCGGGGACGCTCAATGTAGGGGATGATTTCGCAAGCGGCGCAATCTTCACGGCATCGACCGGCACGGTCGCATACAACGGCAACGGTGCGCAGGACATCGGCAACTACACCTACTCTACCCTGACGATCAGAAAGACGGGCGGCACCGCCAACGCCGCAGCGGCGATAACGTCGACGAATCTGAACATCGTCACCACCTCGGCGGCGTTCGCGGTGAATGGCAGCTTCAATGCGACGACCGCTGCGTTGAGCACGGCCAGCGGCGCCGCTCTGACGATGACGGGGAATCTAACGGCCACCACTGCGGGGTTCAGTACCGCGAGCAACGGGGCGATTGCGCTGACCGGGGCGGTCTCGGCCACCAACGCCACGTTCAGTACTGCCAGCAACGGAGCAATCACTCTGAACGGGGCGCTCTCCGGTACGAGCGCGACCTTCACCAACGCCGCCGACCGCCCCTGTCACGATCAGCGGCGCCTCGACGTCGACGAACCTCACGTTCGCCAGCGGCAATGCCGGTCTCACCTCGGTCGGCACCAGTTCCACCGCCGGCACCCTCACCTTCGCGTCCGGCAATACCGGGCTCCTCGCGATGACAGGCGGCACTACGCTCACCGTCACCGGCAATTGCACCACATCCGTGACTCGCTTAGGCAGCGGGCACGTCAACGGCATTCTGAAGCTCACCTATCCCGCCGGCACGCCGACCTGCACTTACCATGTGGGCGATGCCACCAACTACACACCAATCACGGTTGCGCTCACCGGCGCGACGGCCGGCACGATCACCGGCAGCGTCACGGCGAGCGCACCACCCAACCTGTCCATCTCGCCGCTCAGCAGCAGCAAGTACGTCAACCGCTACTGGACGCTCGGCGGGAGCGGCGACACGGCGACTGCAACGAGCTACGGTGCGACGCTGAACTGGGTCGCGGGCGACATCCAGGGCGGGGCGAACTATCAGAACTTCATCGTCGGCGAGAACCAGGGCGGCTGGGTCGTGCCGGGCCCCGGCGTCGGCGCTAACGCCGCGACCTCGATTGTGGCGACCAACGTCACCACGGCTTTCACCTCGGCAGCGAGCTTCGGGGTCGGCGAGGCCTACGCCTGCCTGCCGCCTCCGAATATTCCAGCGGGTGTGACGGTCGGTTGCGTGTGCGACAACTTCGGCCGCGCCAACCTGAACCCGTCTTCCATCTTCAACTCCAACTGGCTGTTGTCGACCAGCAGCGGCAGCTTCGGCATCCCGAGGATCGTGAACCAGGGACGCCTTCAGCTCACCAACGCCACGAACGACAACGCCAGCGCGGCGACTGTGCCGGGCATCTTCCCGGCGGCGGGCAACTACATCTCGGTCGAGTTCCAGCAATACGCTTACAACAACGCCAGCGGCGCCGACGGCATCGCCGTGACCTTGTCCGACTACTCCGTCGCGCCTACGCCCGGAGCCTACGGCGGCTCGCTCGGTTACGCTCAGAAGACCGGCATCAACGGTTTCGCGGGCGGCTGGATCGGGGTGGCGCTCGACGAATACGGCAACTTCGAAAACAACACCGAAGGTCGCTCGGGCGGCACGCCGCCGTGCGCCGGCCAGTGCCGGGACTCAGTCGGGGTACGCGGATCAGGTTCGGGCAACGCCGCGACCGCAACCAACTATCCCTGGCTCGCCGGCAACACCACCATAGGCAATATCGATTCCGCAAGCACCCCCGGGCCTGGACACAAGTACCAGATCATCGTCGACGCACGCAGCTACACGGCCGGCACGAAGACAGCTTTCGTTTCCGTCAATCGCGACGCGACGACACAGACGGGCGCGAACTACACGCAGGTCGTCGCGCCGTTCGACGCGTACGTGGTGAACCCTTCGCAGGCGGCGGTGCCGGTCAACTGGCAGATCTCGTTCACCGGGTCCACCGGCGGATCGACCAACATCCACGAGATCGGCAGCCTCAAGGTCTGTGCCCAGACCCTGATCCCGCCCACCGGCAGCTCGACCGCAGCCGGCTTCAACGCCATCGACAGCGCTTTGCCCAACACCAAGCAGAACGCGCTGTTCGGGCACATCTACACGAAAGTCGCCGGCGTGAACTTCAAGCTCAACGTCGCCGCGCTCGCTCCGCCCGTGGGCGGCGTGTCGCAGGGCGTGAACACGGCGTACGCGTCGAGCGGCAGCAAAACCGTCACCGTCAAGCTCTTCGATGACAGCCAGGCGGGCGGCTCCTGCATCGCGTCGAGCAGCGCGTGCACCGCCTGCGCGAAGACCGTGGTCGCCAGCCAGACGATGACGTTCACCAGCGGCGATGCGGGCTTCAAGACCTCAGCCGACTTCAGCCTGCCCGGCGTGTACAAGCGCCTCATCGCCCAGATCAGCGACGGTACCACGACGGGGCTGCTCGGTCGACGCGTTCTCCGTGCGTCCGGCCTCCTACGCGCTGACCAGCAGCGCGGCCCCGACTACCAAGGCCGGGGCGTCATTCACCATCACCGCGACGCCTCAGAACATCAGCAACGGGGTGTTGACCGGTGCCACCGGATCCCCCACGCTCGACAGCACCAAAGCACCGGCGGTATCCGGCACGCAGACCCTGTTCCTGCAATCCTGGAACCCAGGCGCAACATCCGGCACCTTCATCTACAACGACGTCGGCTCTTTCAGCTTGCCGGCCAATGCGATCTACGATACGCAGTACGGCAACGCCACGGGCGAGGCGCAGGATCGGACCAACGGCGACTGCAATCCGGGCTCGGGAGCGCCTTACGTGCCGGCGACCAGCAACACCGTCGATCCGCCGGCAAGTTCGGTTGCGACATCGGGAGCCTCGTCTCGCCCAGCTTCGGGCGGTTCTACCCGGACCACTACGAGGCCTCGCTCGCCGTGGCGCAAGCTTGCTCGGCCGACGGGTTCAGCTACATGGGGCAGCCGTTCTCGATGACCTCCGCATCCGCCGGCTCCATGCAGATCAAGGCGCTCGCCGCCGGGCAGACCTTCGCGAGTGCGCCGGGACTCCCGTCGTACACCGGCACCTACACGCCACGCGCCAGCGTGTGGTTCGGCGCGCAGAACGGAGTCGGCTCGACCACCGATCTCATCCGCTGCGTATCGTCGACCCAGAACACCACCGCCAATCGTTGCGTGACGACCACGCTGCCCTACAAGGCTGCCACGTCGAATACGTGGACCGCCGGTTCCTTCACCGTGACACCGACGACCTACTATTTCGATCCACCCAAGGACGCCACCACGACGCCGGACTCGACCTGGGTCCGTACGACTCGTTGAGTGTCGGGGTCACAGTTGCGGATACCGACGGCTCGACGCTGACCATTCCCGCCGGCCAGTCCTTTGTGCTCAACGGCGACACCTACCAGAGCGTGAACGGGAGCCTGCCGATGAAGATGCGCTACGGCAGGATGCGCATCCAGAATGCCTCGGGCTCGGAGCAGGTGCCGATCGTGGTGCCGGTGTGGCTGGAGTACTGGGGCGGCAGCGCGTGGATGCCCAACCTGCTCGACACCGCTTGCACGCGGCTCCTCGGCCCCCCGCCAACCGCGTTTGCGGCAACACTGCGACGGGGGCGTGCTATGGCGGCGCGGCAGCCTCCGGGAATCAGTGCACCAGCACCACCGCCGGGGGCGTGGGCAGCATCTACACCGCGCAGTTGAGCAACGTGCCAGCCAACTCGGGCGTGCCGACGTACAGCGCCGCGGCCTTCTCCTATGGGCAGCGCAACGTGGTCCTTGCGGCGCCCAAGGCTACCGGAACGCTCGGCGTGTCGGTCCAGGCGCCGGCGTGGCTCAAGATCGGTCCGACGAACGCGACGAGCGCCAATCCTTCCGCCACTGTGCGCTACAGCAGTTACAACAGCCGCTTCATCTTCCTGCGGGAAAATTACTGATCCGAAACGAGGCCGTCCTAGGGCGCGCCTCCCGGCTTCGCCACTGGGGTCGGACGCCGCTGGTAGACCAAGCCCGGCACCGATGGGCGGCAAAGGCGGTGAGTTGTGACCTCAAGCTCAGGCAGCCGGCTGTCGAAACCGGAAATACCGCGTGGGTGCAAACCCTCGCTTGGGCGGCAATGCCAACTTGCTCTGCCCCCAATTTCAAACCGGCGGCTACGGACCAGGGCTCCCCGAGCGTCGCAGCACGGCCGGCCAGCCCGCCCTTAGCTCACCTCTCGCCATTGGGAAAACTGCCGACGTGGTCCGGTCTCCCACGGACTGGCCCGGAAAATGCTCGGGCCACAATAATTTAATAGTTTACATTCAGGCATCACGCCAACGGCCTCCAGCTAAAGAACCCGATAAATGGCCCTCTTCGCTGCAAAGAACCGGGCAACCGATTGGCTCGCCTTGTCCTTGTTCCCCGATCGTGTGGATGTCGCGCAGGTCGCGTGGCGCGCCGGCGCCCCGCCGGCGGTGCAGATCTGCGACTCGTACGCCCGGCGCGGATCGGCGCTCGAGACGTTGCGCAGGCTGCGCAAGTCGTTGCGGGCGAACCGCTTCCAGTGCTCTGCGCTGCTGCAGCCTGGCGAGTACCAGATGCAGCTGGTGGAGGCGCCCAGCGTCCCGGTCGAGGAACTCCGGTCTGCCGTGCGCTGGAAGCTCAAGGACCTGCTCGACTATCCGGTCGATGCGGCCACGGTGGATGTCGCCGACGTGCCGACCGACAAGACGGGTGCCGCACGCAGCCACTACGTTTATGCAGTTTCGGCGCGCAACGACCGCATCGCCTCCTGCATGAAGCTGTTCCATGAGGCGGGCTTCCCGCTGCATGCCATCGACGTGCCCGAGATGGCCCAGCGCAACATCGCGGCGCTGTTCGAGGAGCCCGGTCGCGGGTTGGCGATGCTGGCGTTCGACGAGCGTGGCGGCCTGCTGACCTTTACCAGCGGTGGCGAGCTGTACATGGCCCGCCAGACCGACATCGGTCTGAGCCAGCTCACCGGCCTGGCGGCCGGGGCGCGCGACAGCGTGCTCGACCGCCTGGTGCTGGAGCTGCAGCGCTCACTGGATCACTTCGACCGCCAGTTCTCCTACATCACGCTGTCGCGCCTGCTGCTGGCCCCGCTTCCGGCCGACCTCGGTGTGCAGGAGTATCTGGCCGAAAATCTCTACGTCCCCGTACAGACGTTCGATCTGAGCGAGGTCCTCGAGTTTCCCGGCGCGCCGGAGCTGCGCGACCCGGAGCGGCAGACCTACCGCCTGCAGCTCATCGGCGGAGCCCTGCGCGAGATGCGCGTCGAGTAGGCCGTGAGCCAGCAGATCAACCTCTACAACCCGGCGCTCGCGCCGAAGGTCCAGGTGCTCAGCGGGCGCAGGCTGGTGCTCGCGCTTGCGGCGGCCATCGTCGGTTGCCTGCTGGTTTGGGGCGTGGCCGGGATGGACGCCGCGCGACTTGTCGGCAGCGGAGCACGCGCAGGCCGCCCAGCTTGCCCAGCTCCAGGCCGAGATGACGGCGCTGGCGCAGCAGGTCGCCGGGCGCAAACCCAGCGCGCAGTTGCAGGGTGAGCTGCAGAATCTCGAGGCCCTGCTCGGTGCGCGCAACGAGGTGATGGCACTGCTGGCCAGCGGGCGCCTGGGCGACACGCGCGGGGTCTCCGAGTACCTGCGCGCGTTCGCGCGCCAGACCACCGAAGGCCTGTGGCTCACGGGCGTGAGCATCGCACAAGCCGGCAAAGACATCGTGATTCAAGGCCGCACCCGCGATGCCGATCTGGTGCCCGGTGTATCTGCAAAAACTGCGGCGCGAGACGGCCCTGCGCGGGCACGGCTTCGAGTCGCTGTCGGTGTTCCAGCCTAAGCCGCCGGCGGGGGCCGGCAGTCCGTCGCCCGAGTACCTGGAGTTTCCGCATGGCTACCTCCGAGCACGACTCCGCCGCCGACACGCGCGCCACCGCCAAGCCGGGAGGCGCCCGGTGAGACAGATCTGGCAGCAGTGGGTGCAGCGACTGGATGCGTTGAGCGAGCGCGAGCGGGTGCTGATCTTTCTGGCCGGCCTCGCCGTGGTGCTGGCAGTGGCTTATCTGGTGGGCATCGAGCCTGCGCTCAAGCAACGCCGGGTGCTCTCCGCGCGCATGACCGACCAGCAGGCGCAGCTGATGGCAGCCGGCGCGCAGAGGCAGGCGCTGGCCCGTACGCTGGCGCAGGACCCCGACGCACCGGTCCGGGAGCAGATCGCGGGCAAGCAGCGCGAGCTGGCCGAGCTGGACAGCCAGCTCGCCGGGCTGCAGCGCACGCTCGATCGGTCCCGAGCGGATGGCCGTGGTGCTGGAGCAGCTGATCGGTCCCGAGCGGGGCGTGCGCCTGGTGTCGCTGCGTAACCTTCCTGCGACGCCGCTGGTGGACAAGGGCGAGCGGGAAGCGCCGGCCCACCAGGCGGCTGCGCAACACGTCTACAAGCATGGCGTGGAAGTCGTGGTCGAGGGCAGCTACGCGAATCTACTGGCTTACGTCGCGCGGCTCGAGGGCCAGCCTTGGCAGGTGTACTGGGGCAAGACCGTGTTGAGCGCCGACTACCCCAAGGTGGTGGTGTCGTTGACGCTGTACACCCTGAGCCTGGACCGGGCCTGGCTGGTGGTGTGACGCATCGCGACGCAGCGCTCTACGCACATGCGGGCACTATTCGGATTGGCGGCACTGTGGCTGGGCGCCGCCGCCCAGGCCCAGGCCCAGGCTATGGGCGATCCCACCCGTCCCCCGCCCGGCTTGCGCGGGGGCACCGGCACCGCGAGCGGGCGCGCAGCAGGCGAGCCCGCGGGACTGGTGTTGCAGTCGGTGATCATCTCGGAGGCCAGCCGCTCCGCCATCATCAGCGGCCAGCACATCATGCTCGGTGGAAAGATCGGACAGGCAAGGCTCGTCAAGGTGTCGGAGGCCGCGGTCGTGCTGCTGACCGGCGCTTCCCGCCGTACGCTGAAGCTGTTCCCGGACGTGCAAAAGCGTGCAGTCGATGCGGGGATGGACCGCGAGGAAGAGCCGTGAGCCGCCAGCTGCGCAACGGACAAGAAGGTGGGGACCGGATGAGACGCATACTGCTCAATGGATGGTTGTTGGTGCTCGCCGCCGGCTGCTCGCAGCCGCCGGTCAAACCGGACTTGAACCCGGCCATCAAAGAGCTGGACCAGGCGATCGCTTCGAAGGCCGTGGTGCGCCAACCCGATGCCGTGAGCCAGGCCTTGCTGCCGCCGATCGTGGTCGAGATGCCCAGAGCGGACGGCAAGCCCGTCGAGCCCCACTTCGACCTGTCGGTGAACAATGCGGCCGCCTCCGAGGTATTCATGGCCATCGTGTCGGGCACCCGCTACAGCATGATCGTGCATCCGAGCATCAAGGAGCGGGTGTCGGTGAATCTGAAGGATGTCACCGTGCGCGAAGCCCTCGATACAATGCGGGAGATGTACGGCTACGAATACAAGGTGCAGGGCAACCGCATCCTGATCGAACCCGTCACGCTGCAGACCCGCGTGTTCCGGGTCAACTACCTGCTCGGCGCGCGCAAGGGGCGCAGCGAGATCCGGGTGAGCTCGGGGGCGGTGTCGGACACCGTCGGCCAGCAGCAGGCCGGCGAGACCACCTCGGGCATGGCCCCGCAGACCAGCACGCGGGCCCTGGAGAGCAGCAGGATCGTGACGACCTCCGATACCGACATCTGGGTCGACCTGGTCAGCTCGGTTCGCGCCATCATCGGCGCCGAAGGGGGCCGCAACGTGATCGTGAATGCGCAGTCCGGGATCGTCGTGGTGCGGGCGCTGCCAGCTGAGCTGCGCCAGGTCGACGAGTTCCTGAACGCGGTGCAGGGCGTGGTCGCACGCCAGGTCATGCTGGAAGCCAAGATCATCGAGGTGCAGCTGAAGGACCAGTTCGCTACCGGCATCAACTGGGCGGCCTTCGGCGAGCACATAGCGGCCGGTGTCCTGTCACCGGGAACGATCCTGAGTCCGCAGGGGATCATTTCGGCGTTCACGGCGCGTGGGGAGGACGGCAACCTGCTGCCCAATTCCCGCCTGCGGTCGAACACGGCCCCACCCGGTTTCATCGAGTCGGAGACCGCCGTGCCGGGTACGGTATTCGGGCTCGCGCTGCAGACCAGCAGCTTCGCCGCGCTGCTCGGTTTCCTGCGAGACCCAGGGCGACCTGCAGGTGCTGTCGAGCCCGCGCATCGCGACGCTCAACAACCAGAAGGCCGTCCTCAAGGTCGGCAACGACCAGTTCTTCGTGACCAACATCACCAACAACCAGACCGTCGGAGTCGCCGGTACGACGCAGAATTCACCCTCCATCACACTCCAGCCCTTCTTCTCGGGTGTCGCTCTGGACGTTACGCCGCAGATCGACGAAACCGAGCAGATCATCCTGCACATCCACCCTTCCGTGAGCCGGGTGGTCGAACAAGACCACCGACCTGGATCTGGGCCAAGCGGGGGCTTTCCGGCTGCCGCTTGCCTCCAGCGACATCCGCGAAACCGATACGATCGTGCGTGTGGGCAACGGCAACATCGTGGCCATCGGCGGCCTGATGACGGAGGCGAACGATCGCAACAACACCGGGATGCCCTGGCTGGGCGACGTGCCGGTCCTGGGCGCGGCGTTCAAGAACACCAACCGGCGCAGCGTCAAGAGCGAGCTGGTGATTCTGCTCAAGCCGACCGTGATCCTGAACCCGGAGAGCTGGAAACAGGACCTGGAAGCGACCCGCCAGCGCGTCCAGTCGATGGAGTACGAACCTACCCCGAACATTCTGGATGTCGGCCCCGGCGCAAAGAGGGCATCCCAGCCCGCCGCCACCCAGCCGACGCCCCCGCCCAGCGGCCGCTGACCATGTACCGTGCACATTTCGGGCTGCGCGAACCGCCCTTCGGCCTCACGCCCGACACCAGCTTCACTTTCTCCTGCAGTGCGCACCAGGAGGCGCTGAACACGCTGCTGGTTGCAACCGGCAGCGGCGAGGGATTCATCAAGATCACCGGCGAAGTGGGCACCGGCAAGACGCTGCTGTGCCGGCGTTTCCTCTCCACCCTGGACGAGCGCTGCGTCAGCGCGTATCTCCCCAATCCTTCCCTGGATCCGCGCGCGCTGATGGCCGCGTTGGCCGAGGAACTGCGCCTGCACCTGGAGGCAGGCGCCGACCAGCATCACATCCTGAAGCAGCTCAACCACGCCCTGCTCGATTTCGCGCGCGAGGGCAGGCGGGTGGTGGTGTGCCTGGACGAGGCGCAGGCGATACCGCTGGAAACCCTGGAAGCGCTGCGCCTGCTCTCCAATCTCGAAACCGAGAAGCGCAAGCTGCTGCAGGTCGTCCTGTTCGGCCAGCCCGAGCTCGACGACAAGCTCGCGCACGAGTCGGTGCGCCAGCTCAGGCAGCGCATCACCTTCCAGTATCACTTGGGCACGCTGACGCGCCGTGAGCTCGAGCTGTACCTGGCTCACCGTCTGCGCATAGCGGGCTACACCGGCCATCGTCTGTTCACCGCAGGGGCGGTCGGACAGCTGTACCGCACCTCGCGCGGCGTGCCGCGGCTGGTGAATGTGATCGCCAACAAGGCGTTGCTGTTGGTCTACGCCGAGGGCGAGTACGAGGTGCGACGGCGCCACGTGCGGCTGGCTGCCCGGGACACGCCTGCCGCGCGCCGGCCTGGCAGCTGGTGGTGGTGGCGTGCAGCGGTGCCCGCGCTGGCCGCCACCGTGCTGAGCGCCTGGTGGTGGTCGGTGTGAGCCTGATCAACCAGGTCCTGAAGGATCTCGAGAAGCGCCACGCCAGCCGTGCCGACGTTCGCGGACTACCGCCCTCGGTGCGCCCGCTGCCCGAGCAGGGGGGCAGGCGCGCCGGCTGGCTTGCCGCTCTTGCGGGCCTGATAGTCGCAGGCGGTGCGGCTGCGTGGTGGTTTTTCCTCGCGCCGAAGGCGCCTGCGCCCCGTCCGGTGACGCCGATTGCCGCGTCGCCACCGCTGTCCCCGATCAGCTCTCCCCCTGCAAACCCGCAACCCTCGCTCGGGGATGGACCCGCGACCGCTCCCGCCTCCCCTTCTGCGGATGTGGCGCCGATGCCGGCGCAATCGGCCACGGGTGGCCCTGCCGGCGCCGCCCAGCCGGCACAGGAGCAGCGCCCCGCCACCCCGGCGCCTGCCCCGCCAGAGGCGGCAGTCGCTGCATCCAAGCCCCCGCCGACGTCCACAGGCGTCGCGAGGGAGGCCGCGCCACGCAACAAGCCGGCGGCTGCCGGCTCCGAACGTACAGACGCTCCTTCGACTGAAGAAGGACCGGTCGCCAACGCGCCCGAAGTCGGGGGTTCGATCGACAAGCAGATGCGCCCGCTTTCCTCCAGTGCCCGCGCCGAGTCCGACTTCCGCCGTGGCATGAGCCTGCTGCAGCAGGGGCGCGTGCAGGAGGCGGAAGCCGCCTGGCGCTCGGCGCTGGACGCGGACCCGTCCCACGAGCAGGCGCGCCAGGCGCTGCTCGGCGCGTTGCTGGAGGGCGGCCGCCGCGCCGAGGCCGAGGCACTCCTGCAGGAGGGTTTGCGGGCCAACCCGCGGCAGGTCAGCCTGGCCATGCTCCTGGCGCGGCTGCAACTGGATCGCGGCGCTCAGCAGGAGGCGCTCGACACGCTGCTGGCCGGGCTGCCCAATGCGCAATGGAGCCCCGACTACCTCGCCATGACTGCCGCGGTCCTGGCGCGGGCGTCCCGACATCACGAGGCCGCCGCCCTCTACCAGGCGGCGCTGCGAATCGGCCCGAACAACGCGGTATGGACCATGGGCCTGGGTTTGGCCCTGCGCGCCGATGGGCAGCCGCGGGAAGCGCTGGCCGCGTTCGAGCGCGCACGCGAGCTCAAGACCCTGAATCCCGATCTGCAGGCGTACGTCGAGCGTCAGATCCGCGAGCTCAAGTGACTTCTACTGCCTACTTCTCACCGCAGAGGCGCAGAGGAGCGCAGAGAAAAACTGAAGAATCGGGCGAGGCTGTCCGATTCGGCGCGTTAGAGCCGATCGGGCTGCCACCCGTGTTCCATTCGCTTTGGGTTTTCTCTGCGTTCCTCTGCGCCTCCGCGCCTCTGCGGTTAGCTACAGCTAGGCTGTAGGCGGTCTAGCTAGCTCAGGCTCAGGGACGAGGGGTGCGGGCCAGCACCCAGGCGGTGACCTCGCGCGCGCCGGCCTGCTTCAGGGTGCGCGCCAGCTCCTCCAGGGTCGCCCCGGTCGTCATCACATCGTCCACGATCGTAACCCGCAGGCCCGAGAGGTCAGTAGCGCAGGCAAAGGCCCCGCGAATGTTGCGCGTCCGCTCGTCCCAGGGCAAGCTGGCTTGCGGCAGCCCATCCTTCACCCGCGCGACCGTTTCCAGTCCAAGCCTCAATCCATGGCGGCGCGCGCTCGCGCGCGCCAGCTCGACAGCCTGGTTAAAGCCCCGGCTGCGCAACCGTGCGCGTGAAGCGGGCATCGGCACCAGCAGTTCGGGACGCGGCTCGGTGGCCGCGAGGTCGGCGAGCAGCGCGCCAAGCGGCGCGATGAGGGTCGGATCGGGCGAGTATTTGAGACGCTGGATGGCTGCATCCACCGGGAACGCATAGCTGCACACCGCGCGTACGTGGTCGAAGGCGGGGCGCCGGCGCAGGCAGTTTCCGCACGGCTCGGCGGTTTCCAAGTCGATGGCGCACACCGGGCAGCGCGGCTGGGCACGGCCGGGAAGGTCCCGCAGACAGCCGGAACAGATCCCGTGATGCGCGCGTGCCGCGCCGCAGAACAGGCAAGGGGCGGGGAGCACAGCCTGCACGAGGCTGTCCATGGCCGAGCGTAGGCGCGCAAGCGCGCCCAGCGGGCGGCGCGCAGCCAGGTAGCGTTCCATGCGGGAAAGACTATACCCTTGGTCTGCACGGCAACCGTTGCGCATCGCGCGAGGTTGCGGCGGCGGATTGTGCGCCGCCGGGGATACCGCAACGCGTGGCGTTGGCGTGCACGCACCCCGGCGTTTGCGCCGCTGCGCTGAAGTGGTCTGGAGACCGTCAGGAACCAAAGCCCATGTCAGCCCAACCTGTGCTCCACAAGCGGCTCGTGCGCCTGCACTTCGAGCGCGCCGCGCCCGGCTACGAAGCAGCCAGCGCTCTCGCGCGCGAAGTGGGTGCGCGAATGGTGGAGCGTCTCGACCTGGTCAAGCTGCAGCCGGCGCGGATCCTCGATGCGGGCAGCGGTACCGGCCTGCTTGCCGGCGAGCTCGCGGCGCGCTATCCGAAGGCCACCGTGGTGGAGCTCGACCTGTCCCCGGCCATGCTGCGCGCCGGACTGCGGCGCGGTGGCTGGGGACGCAGGCTGCTCGACTCGGTGCGCCCGGCCCGGCGCCAGCCGGTATGCGGCGACATCGAGCAGATGCCGCTGGCGCCCGGCAGCGTGGAGCTCGATCTGCTCCAACCTCGCGTTGCCTTGGGTCGGCCGACTGGACGCGGCGCTGCAGGAATTCCACCGGGTGCTGGCGCGCGGCGGCCTGCTCATGTTCACTACGCTGGGTCCCGACAGCTTGACCGAGCTGCGCGACGCACTGGGACCGGCCGGTGTGCACGCCGTCCACCCGTTCGTCGACATGCACGATATCGGCGACCTGCTTGTACAGAGCGGCTTTGCCGACCCGGTTATGGAAATGGAACGCTTGACGCTCACGTATCGTGACCTGACCGCGCTGCTCTTCGAGCTGCATGCCAGCGGTGGACGCACGGCCCGCGCAGGCCGGCCGCCGGGGCTGCGCGGCCGCACCTGGCGTACCCGGCTCGCGGAGCGCTACGACGCGTTCCGGACCGAGGGCCGCTTGCCCGTCACCTGCGAGATCGTGTACGGGCACGCCTGGAAGCCGGAGCAGGGCCCTCGCCTCGCCGCGGACGGTCGCGCGGTGATGCGCTTCGAGCGGCGCACCGCACGGTGAGCTGATGCGCTCCGCGACCGAGAATCGTTCCGGGCGCAGGCCGGATCCGCCGCGCTACGCCCGGCGTTTCCGCTTCCTTGCTTTGGCCGTTGGCCCTGTGCTACATTTCGACGCGGTCGCGGGAGAGACTGATAGTTGCCAGCGTTCAGAGCCATAGATGCAAGTCGCCAATGCAGGGGAATCGGTCGGCTTCACGCTGGTCGCGCGCAGGAACAATTCCCTCTCTTCCGCCGGCCGTCATCTAGTTGTCGGCTCCCTGGCAACAATCTCCCTCGTTATCTCCCTGGCATTCGCTGTCCAAGGCGCATGGATGATCTTGCCCTTCGCAGGGCTCGAGGTGCTCGCCATATACCTGGCGTTCCGCTGTCTCGAACGCCATGCAGGCGACTTCGAGAGCCTCTCCATCCAGGATGACCGGGTGTTGATCGTGCGCCGGGAGCGCGGCGAAGTCAGCCGGCACGAATTCAACCGCTACTGGGCGCAGGTCGTGCTGCAGCCGAGCCGCTGGGGCCGGCAGGTGGTGCTGGCGCTGCGCTCGCATGGCAGGCAGGTGGAGTTCGGGCGCCATCTGAGCGAGGAGCAGCGCGTCGAGGCGGCCCGAAGCATCCGAACTCGGCTCACGAACTGACAGGTGAAGTCTCCATCGCGGGGAAGGGGTGCATGATCAGAAGAATCCTGCGGGGACTGTTGCCGGCTCTCGCGCCGGTCTTTTGGGCAAGCGCCGCTTCGGCGGAACTGCGGCTCGGGTTCCAGGATCAAAAGACGGAGCTCGGCCAGGCCATCTATCACCTGCACAACATCGTCTCGATGATCTGTCTGGTGATCTTCTTCGCCGTGTTCGGCGTGATGTTCTATGCGGTCTGGAAGCATCGCAAGTCGGTCGGGCACGAGGCGGCCCAGTTCCACGAGCACACCATGGTCGAGTTCATCTGGACCGTGATCCCCTTCCTGATCCTGCTGGCCATGGCCTGGCCGGCCACCAAGACGCTGCTCGAGCAGCGCGACGCCAGCGCGTCCGACCTCAGCATCAAGGTCACCGGCTACCAGTGGAAGTGGCACTACGACTACCTGCAGGAGGGCATCAGCTTCTACAGCAACCTCGCCACGCCGCGTGCGCAGATCCAGAACGCCGCGCCCAAGGGCGAGAACTACCTCCTCGAGGTGGACCGCGACATGGTGGTGCCGGTGGACAAGAAGGTGCGCGTCCTCGTCACCGCCGCCGACGTGCTGCACGCCTGGTACGTGCCCGCGCTGGCGGTCAAGCAGGACGCCATCCCCGGCTTCGTGCGCGACGCCTGGTTCCGTGCCGAGGAGCCCGGCACCTACCGCGGCCAGTGCGCCGAGCTGTGCGGCAAGGAGCACGCCTTCATGCCCATCGTGGTGCGCGTGGTGACCCAGGACGAGTACGAGCAGTGGGTGTCCGAGCAGAAGGCAAAGCAGGCAGCGGCCACCGGCGGTGGTGTGGCGGCCGCGGTGGCTGCAGACGGCAAGGGCATCTACGACCAACTTTGCCAGGCCTGCCACGCAACGGGGCTCACGGGGGCGCCCAAGACCGGCGACAAGGCCGCCTGGGCGCCGCGCATCGCTCGGGGCGAGGCCGTGCTGATGCAGAGCGCGATCAACGGTATCCGCATGATGCCCCCTAAGGGCGGGAACCCCGCCCTGTCGGACGAGCAGGTGAAGGCCGCCGTCCACTACATAGTGGGGCAGTCGAAGTAGGCAGGCATCCGGCCCGAGCGCCGGCCGGGCTATCCGAATACAGCCAAGCGGGAGAGTCGATACATGGAAGCGGCACACGGCCACGCCCACGACGACGGGCACCAGCACGTCCCCTCCGGGATCATGCGCTGGGTCACCACCACCAATCACAAGGACATCGGCACGATGTACCTGTGGTTCTCCTTCGCCATGTTCATGCTCGGCGGCGTGATGGCCCTGGTGATCCGCGCCGAGCTGTTCGAGCCCGGGCTGCAGATCGTCGAACCCGAGTTCTTCAACAGCATGACCACCTATCACGGGCTGATCATGGTGTTCGGCGCGATCATGCCGGCCTTCGTGGGCTTCGCCAACTGGCTGATCCCGATGCAGATCGGCGCGCCCGACATGGCGTTCCCGCGGCTCAACAACTGGAGCTTCTGGCTGCTGCCCCCGGCTGCGCTGCTGCTGATCCTCGCGCAGCTCGTGCCCGGGCGGCGGCGCCGGGCGTGGGCTGGACGCTGTATCCCCCGCTCACCGTCCAGATGGGCATGAGCATGGACCTGACGATCTTCGCGGTGCACATCCTGGGCATGTCCTCGATCATGGGCTCGATCAACATCATCACCACGATCCTGAACATGCGCGCGCCGGGCATGACGCTGATGAAGATGCCGCTGTTCTGCTGGACCTGGCTGATCACCGCCTACCTGCTGATCGCGGTGATGCCGGTGCTGGCCGGCGCGGTGACCATGCTGCTCACCGACCGCCATTTCGACACGCACTTCTTCAACGCGGCCGGCGGCGGCGACCCGGTGCTGTTCCAGCACATCTTCTGGTTCTTCGGCCATCCCGAGGTCTACATCATCGCCATTCCCGGCCTTCGGCGTGATCTCGCAGGTCATTCCGGCGTTCTCGCGCAAGCCGCTGTTCGGCTACGCCTCGATGGTGTACGCCACCGCCTCCATCGCCATCCTGTCCTTCCTGGTGTGGGCGCACCACATGTACACGGTGGGCATGCCGGTGCAGGCGCAGCTCTACTTCATGTTCGCCACCATGCTGATCGCGGTGCCGACCGGCGTGAAGGTGTTCAACTGGGTCGCCACCATGTGGAAGGGCTCGCTCAGCTTCGAGACGCCGATGCTGTTCGCGCTGCGGCTTCCTGTTCCTGTTCACCCTCGGCGGCTTCACCGGGCTGGTGCTGTCCATCGTGCCGGTCGACGTGCAGCTGCACGACACCTACTACGTGGTGGCGCACTTCCACTACGTGATGGTGGCGGGCGCCCTGTTCTCCGCCTTCGCGCGGCATCTACTTCTGGCTGCCCAAGTGGACCGGCCGGATGTACGACGAGACGCTCGGCAAGTGGCACTTCTGGCTGTCGTTCATCTTTTTCAACCTGACCTTCTTCGTGCAGCACTTCGCTGGGGCTCGCCGGCATGCCGCGCCGCATCCCCGACTACGCGCTGCAGTTCACCGGACTTCAACGCGATCTCGAGCATCGGCGCATTCGGCTTCGGCCTGTCGCAGCTGCTGTTCCTGTACGTCGTGGTGAAGACCATCCGCAGCGGCGAGAAGGCGCCGCAGAAAGCCCTGGGAGGGCGCGGACAGCCTGGAGTGGACCGCATCTGCCCACGCCGGCTCCCTACCACAGCTTCGAGACGCCGCCGATCAGTCAAGTAGGGCTACGAGCGGCAGCAAGTGAGCGAGCGCTGCGCGACCCAGGGACCGAGCGCCAGGCAGGGCCAAGAATCTGCGGACCGGCCTGATCCTCGCCACCATCGCGCTCGCCTTCTTCCTGGGATTTCTGGTGCAGGCGCCTGTATCAATGAGCCGTCGCCGCAACTCCAACCGCACCTGCTGCGCAAGCTGCTCGTGGTGGCCGTGGTCATGTTCGGCTTCGGCTTCGCGCTGGTGCCGATCTACCAGAAGATCTGCGAGACCGCCGGCATCATACGATCTGCAGCGCCCGGACGCGGTGCGCAACACGCAGGTCGACGAGCAGCCGCGCTGCTCACCATCGAGTTCGACGCCAACACGCGCGGCCTGCCCTGGGAGTTCCGCCCGCTGCAGAAGAGCGTGCACAGCACACCCCGGGCGAAATGGTTCAGGTCGCTGTACGAGGTGCGCAACACCAGCGGCTGCCGACAGTGCTGGGCCAGGCCATCCCGAGCTACGGCCCGCAGGCGGCCGGCGCCGTACGTCAAGAAGATCGAGTGCTTCTGCTTCACGCGGCAGGCGCTGAAGGGCAACGAAACCCGCCAGATGCCGGTGCAGTTCGTGGTCGACCCCGGAGCTGCCGGCGCGACGTGACGTGATCACGCTGTCCTACACGTTCTTCGAGCTGCCGCGGGGGCAGGCCGCGGGAGCGAGTTAGCGGGCATGCAGCCCGAAGACAGGATGAACGGCGCAGACTTCGCCGCTGCGCGCGATCTCGTCAGGTGCTCGGCGCGTTCGTCGGCATCCGCCGGAGCAGCGCCCGGACTGTCGACATGACATCAAGCCCGTACACCTCGTTATCGCCGCGATCATCGCGGCGCGGTGTTCGTGGTGACATCGTGACGCTGGTGAACCTGATCGTTTAGATTCCGGCGCCGACGTTTTCGCCCAACCGCAAGTCAGGAGAGGAGCACAAGAACATGGCCACGATACACCCCAGCTATTACCTGCCGGCACCCTCGTACTGGCCGGTGGTGGGCTCGATCGCGCTGTTTCTCATGGCGCTTGGCGCGGTGCTGCTCGTCAACGGCGCGAGCGCCGGCTGGTTCGTGCTCGCCGCCGGGCTGCGGTGCTGATCTACATGCTGGTCGGCTGGTTCGGCGACCGTCATCCGCGAGAGCGAGGGCAGCATGTACAACGAGCAGGTGGACCGCTCCTTCCGCTGGGGCATGGGCTGGTTCATCTTCTCGGAGGTGATGTTCTTCGCGCGCTTCTTCGGCGCGCTGTTCTACATGCGGGTGCTGTCCGTGCCCTGGCTCGGCAGCGGCGATACCGGCGAGCTGCTATGGCCGGACTTCGACGCCGCGATGGCCGGCGTCGGGTCCCGGCCATCGAGGCACGTTCACACCCATGGGCGCCCTGGGGATCCCGGCGATCAACACCCTGATCCTGCTGTCGTCCGGCGCAACGGTGACCTGGGCGCACTGGGGGCTCAAGATGGGCAAGCGCAGGCAGCTCAACATCGGGCTGGCCCTCACCATTGCGCTCGGCATGCTGTTCCTGTGCCTGCAGGCCTACGAATACATGCACGCCTACGCGGCTGAACCTCACGCTCGCGACCGGCGCATACGGTGCAACGTTTTACATGCTCACTGGCTTCCACGGCTTTCACGTGACGATCGGCACGATCATGCTGATCGTGATCTTCTTCCGCTGCCTAAGGGCCACTTCACGCCCGAGCACCACTTCGCCTTCGAGGGCGGTGTCCTGGTACTGGCACTTCGTGGACGTGGTGTGGCTGCTGCTGTTCGTGCTGGTGTACTGGCTTTAAGGTGCCTGACCGCGCAGCGCCAAAGTCGCGGCTGCTGCCCGCGCTGGCCGCCGTGGCCGGCGTGGTGGCCACTGCCTACCTCGGCAACTGGCAGCTCCAGCGCGCCGCCTACAAGCTGGACCTGCAGCAACGCCTGGATCTGGCGCAAGGCCAGGCGCCGGTGGAGCTGCCCGCCGAGCCCGTGGCGCCCGATACCCTGGTGTATCGACGGGTGGAAGCTGACGGCGAGTTCCGGCCCGAGCTGACCATCCTGGTGGACAACCGCGTGCAAGGGGGGGTGGTCGGCTACGAGGTGATCACGCCGCTGCGTCTCACGCCGGGCGACCTGCACGTGCTCGTGAACCGTGGTTGGGTGAAGGCGCCGCGCACTCGCCAGGAGCTACCGGCGGTCGCCACCCCGCACGGGCCGGTGCGGGTCGAGGGCATCGCGCTGCCGCCGAGCAGGCGCTACGTGGAGCTGTCGTCGCAGACCGTGAGCGGCAAGGTGTGGCAGAACCTCGACGTCGAGCGCTACGTGCAGATCTATAGCATCGCTTTGCAGCCCCTCGTGCTGCAGCAGAGCAACGATGCGCGGGACGGGCTGGAGCGCGCCTGGCAGCGTCCGGATACGGGCGTGGACCGGCACCGCGCCTACGCTCTGCAGTGGTTCGCCACGAGCGCGCTCATCGCCGTCGCTTACCTGGTGTTTCATGTCAGAGCAAAGAGGACGCCGCGCCGCGCGGCTTAACCTGATCGCGCTCGTGGCGATCGCCCTGCGGCCGCTCGCGGCGAGCTGGCTGCTCTACCGTCTCCCAGGGGGAGAGGAAACTACAACCGCAGGCCCGCGGCTCCGCAACCAGCAGCTACATATGGGCGCGTGAGCTTTCGGGCAATGCCGGCCCGCTTCCCGCGACCGCGATTGATACGTCAGCCGGCACGACGCGCTAGCCCGGATATTTCATCGGGACGCGGATTTCTGGGTCGTTCTGGGCGAGCCAGGTCGGGCTCGACCGGCGCAGCCAATAGATCATTCTATTGGCCAGACGGGCATGCCCGAGATGGCCGTCCAGAACGAGCCAGAAACCGCGTAACCCCGAAGCCAAAGTGTCCTGAGCAGCAAGCATCTCGAAAGCCTTAGCGGGTGTGCATCTGCGAGCACTACGGGGGTGGCCTGGTGAAATATCCGGGCTAGCTGTGTATGTAGTGTTCCAATTGCTCGATGACAAAACGCTGTTCGGAGATAACTTCCTTGACTACGTCGCCGATGGAAATCACGCCGATCACCTTCTGATCCTCGAGCACTGGGAGATGCCGGATGCGCTTGTCGGTCATCAGCGCCATGCAATCCTCGACGCTTTGCTCCGGCCTCACGCAGACGACCTTGTGGGTCATGATCTCGCTTACCGGCGTGTCCTTGGAAGCTTTGCCATATAGGATCACCTTGCGCGCATAATCGCGCTCCGAGAAAATCCCGGCGAGCTCGTCGCCCTCGAGCACCAGCAAAGCACCGACTTCCTTCTCCGCCATCAGCTTCAGTGCGTCCAGCACCGATGCATTCGGCGTGATGGAGAGCAGCTTGTGGGACTTGGCCTGCAGGATTTCATTGACGGTCTTCATGGCTCCCCCTTCTTCTGCCGGCCGCTCGCGCCGCCCCAGACGATCCCTGGCGGTTCGCTATCGCCTGGCTGATCCGTGGCAGCTTGCGCCGCCTGGCCGATTTTTGGCGGTTCATGGCACCCCTACGGCGAATCAGTGTAGCAGCTTCGTCGGGAATGGGAACATGCGGGGGGACCGCGCCTCACCCGACCCGCAGGATGATCCATCCTGCGACGGAAGTGGAGCGTAGTGCTGGGCGCCGCGGGGGCGGAGCAGAATTCATTCCTTCTCCGCCCAGACCTTGGCGATCCGCTTTAGAGACACGGGGAAAGATGGGCCCAAAGTCACACGCCGCTTCGACACCACCACCAGGCCGTAGACGGTCACGTGCCTCGAAGACCATGGCCTGGGCCGAGGCCTTCTCCCAATGCGGGTCGTGCTAGGTATGAGCGGGCGCCCGGGCGCGACGCGCTACGGGAAGCAAACAGCACTGCTGTTTGGCGCTCCGTTCGGCTACATGTATGGGCGCCACGTTCGCTTGCTGGCCTTCACCTCGGTCCGCGGTGCCGGTAAGACGCTCATTCCATCTTAGCAACCCAGCGATAGACAGCAATTAGAATTCCGAATCCGAGGTACATGCCAAACAACGCAACAAGCATTAGTTTCGCCATCTCGAAGCTTATTATTTTCGCTTCCGACAGAAAAACAATCGTGCCAGCGAGGGCAATAAACGAACCAGCGATGCCAGCGACAATCTTTAGCGTTCTATTTCTTGGCATAGGTTATGCGGGCTCTCGATGACGCCTAAAAGGATGAGCCTCAGCGTGGCGCCTAGTGAGTTGCGTCCGTGGCGTGCCGTCACGATGCCAGCAAAGCACAAGGACGCCTCTCAGCATCCACTGCACGCAAAAGTCAGGTGGCCACTTTGCCAGCCCCGTTGCTAGAACTGAATGGGCGACAAGGCGAACAACGCTCATCGAGTCAACGGATCTCCAGGAAGCAACGTTGGTTAGCTTAGCAAATTGCCGAGCATAGTTGTCACTGCGGATAGCGACCCAAATGTAGCCCGGCTTTCCGTTCCAGACGCGTACGGGCGCAGTCAGCTCACAATACAAGAAGACGATCAGGGAGACTATGGCCACCACGAGGGATACCGAGGCAACGAGATGGCCGAGGCGCCCGAAAAACGCGACATATGCCAGGCTCCCAAAGACAGCTAGTGCCAGGAACGATGCGAAATAGCCGAAACGCTTCGCCAAGAGGATCATGCGATGGCGCCTGCAAATGGGAAACTCCAGACGCCTCGTGTAGTGCTTGATACCAGGACCGAAAATCGAGAGGCCGATACCTGCAAAAATGACAGCGTGGGCCTTTGCACCCTCGATCGCCGGGGAGCCGCATGAGACGCACAGTCGAGGCCATTCAAGTGCAGTGCTCTCGAGCACGTGAAACATGGAGCTCATGATCCGGTCACATGTGCGGAATTGGGTTGTGGCCGCCTAACGCATTGCGCATCAGGGGCTGAACACCGGCGGCGCGAGGCGACGCTGTTGGACAGTCCGCTGCATGCGCTGGGTTACAGCCCGCTTCTCCAGATTGCCAGTTTTCGATTGACATCCTGTAGATCGAAATTGTCGGGGTCGAACTCGTCTCTCCGATCCACTCCAGCCAGGAACTACCGGCGGTCGCCACCCCGCGCGGGCCGGTGTGGGTCCAGGGCATCGCGCTGCCGCCGAGCAGGCGCTTTTTGGAGCTGTCGTCGCAGACCGTGAGCGGCAAGGTGTGGCAGAACCTCGACTTCGAGCGCTACGTGCAGATCTATAGCATCGCTCTGCAGCCCCTCGTGCTGCAGCAGAGCAACGAGAGGGCGGGCTGGAGCGCGCCTGGCAGCGTCCGGATACGGGCGTCGACCGGCATCGCGCCTACGCTGCGCAGTGGTTCGCGACGAGCGCGCTCATCGCCCTCGCTTACCTGGTGTTTCACGGCAGAGCAAAGAAGGCGCGACGCAGCTACAGCTAGTGCTTCGCCGCCGGCACCTCGGGTGCCGGCCCGAAGAACGTGCCCCGCGTGAAGAAGGTGTAGTCCGCTTCAAGCGCCCCGATGCCCAACAGCACCATCAACAACAGCGGCGGGACCAAAATGGCATACATCAAGGCCAGCCGCTCCCACAGCATGTGCATGAAGACGGCAACGATCAGCCCGGCCTTCAACAACATGAACACGATGATCAGGAACCACCTGAGGTAACCCTGAATGTGGAAGTAGTCAACCGCGATAGGACGCGGCGCTGAGAACGAACAGCAATCCCCAGATCTTGAGATAAATGCCGATCGGATGTTGCTGCCCTTCCACGTGCGCCGTTTGTTGCCCTCCCGCGTGTGCCACGTGTTGCCCTTCCGCGTGCGCCATGATTTCCCTCACCAAAGATAGAAAACTGCGAAGATGAATACCCACACCAGATCGACGAAGTGCCAATACAGACCCATGGTTTCGACGATCTCGTAGTTTCCCTTCCTGCCGGTCAGGAAGCCTGGCCTCTCGTGATCCAGATCCCCCCGCAGTACCTTTATCGCCACGATGATCAGGAATATCACGCCGATCGACACGTGCGTGCCATGGAAGCCCGTGATCATGAAAAAGCTCGAGCCGAACTGCGCCGCGCCCATGGGGTTGCCCCACGGACGGACCCCTTCCACGATCAGCTTGGTCCACTCGAAGGCCTGCATCCCGACGAATGTCGCGCCCAATGCCGCGGTGATCAGCAACAAGATAAAGGTCTTGACTCGATCTTTTCGATAGCCGAAGTTGACGGCCATGGCCATCGTCCCGCTGCTGCTGATCAGGACGAAGGTCATGATGGCGATCAGGATGAGCGGGATGTTCTGGCCCAAGAGCGTCAACGCGAAAACCTCGCTCGGGTTGGGCCAAGGCTCCGTGGTGGACATTCGCACCGTCATGTACGAGATCAGGAAACAGCTGAAGATGAAGGTGTCGCTGAGGAGGAAGATCCACATCATGGCCTTGCCCCAGGGGACCTTCTTGAACGCCCGCTGGTCCGAGGACCAGTCGGCGACGATGCCTTGCACGCCTTCAGGCAGCGGGAGGGGTTCTGCCGTACTTGTCGGAGTCGCTTGTGTCATGTGCTTTGGGCCTGTTTATCTGATCCCACAGAATTGTCAACAAGAGGTCCAAATTATTGCCTGTAAACAGCAGACCAAAAAGCACCAACCAAACCAGAAGCAGGAAGTGCCAGTACACGGTGCACAGCTCCACACTCTGCCTCACCTTCGCCACGTCAAAATCGCCCCATACTTTGGCGGCGGTCCTGCCCCAGGCCACCAAACCGCCCAACAGATGCAGCCCGTGCAATCCCGTGATCAGATAAAAAAACGCGATGGCCGGATTGGTGACTTCGAAATAACCATCGTGGCGCCAGTTGCCGCCAGGCCAAGATCTGCCCGAACAGAAAAACAACGGTGAAAGCGCCCGCCGGCAAGCAGGCCGACTCGCATGGCGTCCATCTGCCCGCGACGTACTGAAACCTGCGCCCATTGCAAGGCGACGCTGCCCAATATCAGCACGAACGTATTCGCCCACAGCAGCCTCACCTGAGGCGCGGGACGCCAGTCCTCGTACGCCATCCGCGCTGCCATAGGCGGCTAACCAACAGCATGAACAGGACTGCGACCACTGCAAGAAATACCCACAGAGCGATCTTCGCCGCAGGCCGGGACGCGCATCCCGCTGTGAACGTCTTCGATCGGAGCCCTGCGCGACCCAGGGCTTGGACGTTCATGGTCTGCTTGATCAGCCACCATACGGCGACGGCCATCAATAGCGCCGAGAACAGCAGTACGAGACTCATCATCGCCTCCGGGCGCCTACTGCCTGTAACCACCTTGTCCGGCGGAACGATTCTGCGGGATGAAGTCCTCGTCGGCGCCCGGCACGCTGTAATCGTACGCCCAGCGATAGACCACCGGCAACGTCGGGCCGAAGTTGCCGTGCTTCGGCGGGGTGTCGGGGGTTTGCCACTCCAGCGTGGTGGCGCGCCAGGGGTTGCCACCCGCTGGCTTGCCTTTGAAATAACTCCAGATCAGGTTGTACAGGAACACCAGTTGGACGGCGCCCACGATCAACGCCGCGATGGTGATACCGGCGTTCAAGGAGTGCGCCGATTGGGGGATAAAGTCGATGTTCTCGACGGCGTAATAGCGGCGCGGCACGCCCAAAATGCCCAGGTAATGCATCGGATAGTAGATGGCATAGGTCCCGAGGAAGGTGACCCAGAAGTGAATCTTGCCCATGGTATCGTCCAGCATTCGCCCGGTGATCTTGGGGTACCAGTGGTAGATCGCCCCGAACACGACCAGGATCGGCGACACGGCCATCACCATATGGAAGTGGGCGACCACGAACATGGTGTCGGAAAGCGGGAGGTCCACGGTCACGTTGCCCAGGAACAGGCCCGTCAACCCGCCGTTGATGAACGTGAAGACGAAGCGCGATGGCAAACAGCATGGGGACGGTGAGGTGGATGTTGCCCCGCCACAACGTCAGCACCCAGTTGTAGACCTTGAGGGCCGTGGGGACGGCGATGATCAGCGTGGTGGTGGCGAAAAAGAAGCCGAAGTACGGGTTCATCCCGCTGACGTACATGTGGTGCGCCCACACGATGAAGCTCAGGCCGCCGATGGCCACAATCGCCCACACCATCATCCGATAGCCGAAGATGTTTTTTCTCGCATGGACGCTGATCAGGTCGGAGACGATGCCGAAGGCCGGCAGGACGACGATGTAGACCTCGGGATGGCCGAAGAACCAGAACAGGTGCTGAAACAACACCGGGCTGCCGCCCTGGTGGTCGAGCTGTTGTCCCATCGAGACGAGGGCGGGCATGAAGAAGCTCGTGCCCAGCGCCTGGTCCAGCATCATCATGATGGCGCTGACGAACAAGGCGGGAAAGGCCAACAGCGCCAGGATCGTGGCCATGAAAATGCCCCATACCGTCAAGGGCAAACGCATCAGCGTCATCCCTCGCGTGCGCGCCTGCAACACGGTCACCACGTAGTTCAGACCGCCCATGGTGAATCCGATGATGAAGAACGCCAGGGAAACGAGCATCAGGATGATTCCCCAGTCCGCCCCCGGAGTGCCCTCGAGGATGGCCTGGGGCGGGTACAGGGTCCAGCCGGCGCCCGTGGGCCCGCCGGGCACGAAGAAGCTCGCCACCAGCAACAGCACGGCGAACAGATAGACCCAGTAACTCACCATGTTCACATAGGGGAAAACCATATCGCGGGCGCCGACCATCAGCGGGATGAGGTAGTTGCCGAACCCCCCCAGGAACAGCGCGGTGAGCAGGTAGATCACCATGATCATGCCGTGCATGGTGACGAACTGAAGGTAGGTGCCCGGGTCGATAAAGGAGAAGGTGTGCGGGAACCCCAGTTGCAGCCGCATCAACCCCGACAACACCAAAGCCACCAACCCCACCCCCATCGCGGTGATCGCGTACTGGATGGCGATGACTTTGGCGTCCTGGCTCCAGATGTACTTCCCGATGAAAGTTTTCGGATGGTAGAGCTCCGGCTCTTCGACTTCGGCAGGTGGGACGAAAGCCGATTCGTCATGCGCAACGTAACCCATCAGAATCTCCTCTCTTCGTCATGCTCTATGCTCGCTTTGGTCTCGCCGTGACTAGTCGTGCGGCGGGCCGGTCGATTACAGGGTATTGATGTAGGCAACGAGGTCATTGATTGCCTGGTCATCGCGCAGAATTGCGGCCATGGACATCATCTGCGGACCGTACATGTCTCCCGGATGGGCGCCGCGAATACCCTGTTTGAAATTTTTCAATTGAGTGACCAGATACCAATCGCTCATACCCGCCAGCCGGGGGCATTCATCGCCTGGATGCCCCGCCCATCGGAACCGTGACAGGCTGCGCAGGTCGCATAAAGCTTTTGACCGTTGGTCGTGCTCTCCTTCACCGTGGGCGGGGCGGGATTATCCGGCAGCGTCTCGATATAGGCGATGACGTTATCGATGGCGGCGTCATCGGCCAGCGTCGCCGCCATCGGCGCCATCTGTTTGCCAAACACATCCTTGTCGTGTGTGCCCCGAGCACCGTTCTTGAAATATTTCAATTGCCGTTTCAGATACCAGTCTCCTTGCCCGCTCAATTTCGGCGCATGCAGCGCAGGATTGCCCTCCGCTTGCGAGCCATGACAGGCAGCACACACTGCATAGAGTGGCTTGCCTGCTGCAGCATCGCCGGCGACTTGAGCCGAGGTTTGCGCGAACGTCGGATAGCCGCTCTAACCACGCCTGAAACGCGCCCTCTTCTTCCACCACGACTTTGCCACGCATGGTGAAATGCGCGACGCCACATAATTCCTCGCAGAGGAGGTCGAATTTCCCGGTCCGGGTGGGCGTGAACCAGACGTAGGTGACCAGGCCCGGCACCAGATCCATCTTGGCCCGGAACTGCGGCACCGCGAAGTCGTGCAGGACGTCTATGGAGCGCAGCAGCACCTTGACCGGCTTGCCGATGGGCAGATGCACCTCCGGGCTCGAGACCAAGACGTCATCCTGTCCGTTGGGATCGTCCGGATTCATGCCAAACGGGTTCTTGTCGCTGATGTACCGGGCATCGACGGTACCCATCATGCCGTCCTTCCCGGGGAAGCGAAAGCCCCAGTACCACTGCTTGCCCATGGCCTCGAACACCGCCGCGTCTTCCGGGACCTCGACGAATTTCGCCCATACGAACAAGCCGGGGGCCAACATGGCGACGACGCCCACCGTGGTCAATCCGACCAGCCACGCCTCCAGCTTCTTGTTCTCGGGCTCGTACTCCGCCCGCCTTCCCTTCCGGTGACGGTAGCGGACCACGCATAGGCCATGAACAAATTGATGGCGACGAAGACAAATCCCGGTGACCCAGAACGTGATCGATACCGTGTCGTCGATCGTGCCCCAATTGGAGGCGATCGGTGTGAAATACCACGGGCTCAGGAAGTGAAACAGGACGGAGCCAACGACCAATAACACCAATACGATTGCTAAGACCATAGCGGTGGCCCCGGTTGATTGGACAGAATTTCGTAGGCGCTGGAGTGCCGAACTGCAGGAACGGTTGTCCACGGCGCCGGCCTCAGTGCAGCCCGGTCTTCGGGACAAGGCCGAAGTAGTATCCGGCTAGGAGGAGCAGAAACAGTCCGATCGACAGCGAAACGCGCACGGTGAGCGCCTTCACGGTGCGCTCGGAGTCGCCCCTATCGCGGATCAGGAACCACAGCGCCGAGCCCAGGCCCCCAACGATCAGCGCCAGCATTGCGATAACCACCATTCTCATCTCGATGGCCTTCGGTTACGCTCGACTCTACTCCCCGGCACCAGGACTTTACTATTGCTCCCCGGTTGGCGGCCCGGCCCCCGCCTCACGCCCGTGAGCTACGCTATCGGCCGGTGGCTTGGACCCTCGCCCCCCTTGCTGCGTGGTCCAGGTCGTTCAATTTACCCTAATTTAACACCTTCCGAGTCGCTTAGAGGTCTAGAATAATACTGTTTTCACGCGTCAGGCGTTGTATCCCGCGTTCTTGAAACGAGAGGAGGTTGCCATGCGGCGCAGACTGTACGTGATATGTCCCGATCTACAGGCGGCACAACAGACGATGAACGATCTGCTGCTCGCCCGCATCGACGAACGTCATATCCATGTTCTGGCCACACGTGGCGCCTCCATGGAGGGGCTGCACGAGGCCAACGTCCTGCAAAAGACCGACTTGGTCCATGGCGCGGAGTTGGGCGTTGTTATGGGGGGTGCTGCCGGGGTGATCCTGGGCGTGGTCCTCGTCCTGATGCCCCCCAGCAGTTTCCAATTGCAACTCGTCACGATCCTCATCACGGCCCTGGGCGGTGCGTTGTTCGGGACTTGGGCATCGAGCCTGGTTGCGGCGGGCGTGCCCAACACCAAGTTGCTCGCCTTCGCCAAGGATATCGAGGAAGGGAAATACCTGATGATGGTCGATGTCCCGTTCCGGCGCGTCGAGGAGATTCAGGCGCTCCTGCGAAAGCGCCACCCGGAAGACAAAGACGGCGGCGTCGAGCCGTCCATGCCGGCGTTTCCTTGATTTTCCCTGATTCGGTTCGGCATGGCCCGCGCGCGGACGGTGCAGGCCCGAAGGCGTAGCCTCCGCGCGCAATACTCGCCCGCAGTTACTCGACGATCTCCCGGTAGGCATGCCACGAGGCATGGCCCAGCCACGGGAAGATCACCACGAGCCCGACCATCCAGGTCGCAATGCCGATCGCGGTAAGCCCCGCGAGGAGCGCGGCCCACAAGACCATCGGGCCGAGGTTCTTGCGCACCGCGCTCACGCTCGTGATGACCGCAGTCGCGGCGTCGACGTCGCGGTCGAGCAGCATCGGCAGCGACACCACCGAGACCGCGAACGCGACCGCGGCGACGATCGCGCCGATGCCGAAATAGGCGATCAGCAGCTCGTTGTAGCGCCCCGAGAACAGCACGTCCCACACGAAATTCTTCAGGTCCGGCACACTGCCGCCATAGAACAGCGCGAACAGGATCGCCGAGATGCGCTCCCACCCGATCAGCCCGAGGACGAGCAGGAGCCCGAACAGCGCGATCGAGCCGGCGTTCGCACGCCACGCCTGCAATGCTTCGATCGGATCGGCGCGGCCGGTGCGCTCGATCTGCCGCGACATTGCGTAGAGGTTGATGGCGAGGAACGGCGCCACCACCACGAACCCGCTCACGAGCGCCAGCGCGAGGTGGCTGCGCCCCCAGGCAAAGGACACCAGCAACGCCCCGATCGCCGCGAACACCACTCCGTAGCCGAGGCTTGCGACCGGCGCCTGCCACAGGTCGCGCCAGCCCTTCCCGAGCCAGCGCAACGGCGCGCCCGCATCGATCGCCTTCACCACCGGCATGCGCGATCCGTCGTCCCCGCTTCCGACTGCCTGATCCATCGTATTCTCCTGTCGAGGGCTCGCCCCGCAGGCTGATACGATGCTCCCGGCGCGGCAGCTCGTCAACTGGCGACGCACCCGCGGCGCCGCTCGCGGCGTCGGCGAGGATGGCGCCCGCCGCGTAGCGCTTGAGCGAGTCCTGCGCGCGCAACGCCGGCGAGGTGGGGTGACCTCGTTGGAAACAGCCCCCCGAGTTCAGAGTCATACCATGTTGGAAGAGACTGGCCGTGGCCGCTCGCGGGCGGGGATGCTAAAATAAGTCCGCCCGCGCGTCCGGCGCCGGGACTTACCTGTGAGACTGTTCCAGCGATGACGACCGGCGTACGGCAGATCTCTCTTCCCCTCCTCCAGCAGTTCCTGGCGCTGACCAAGCCGCGCGTGGTTTCGCTGATCGTGTTCACCGCGGTCATCGGCATGTTCCTGGCCACCCCCGGGATGGTGCCGGCTGCAGGCGCTGGTGTTCGGCACCCTGGGCATCGCCCTGGTCGCCGGGGCCGCCGCTGCTGTCAACTGCCTAGTGGAGCAGAAGGTCGACGCGGTGATGGCGCGCACCCGGAGCCGGCCGCTGCCCATGGGACAGGTCACCTCACTGCAGACGCTGGTGTTCGCCGGCGTGGTCGGCGGGATCGGCCTGACCACGCTCTACGCGCTGGTCAACCCGCTGACCATGTGGCTGACGCTCGCCACCTTCGTCGGTTATGCAATCGTGTATACGGTGATCCTCAAGCCGCTTACGCCGCAGAACATCGTGATCGGCGGCGCCTCGGGCGCCATGCCGCCGGTGCTCGGCTGGACCGCCGTAACGGGCGAAATCGGCTCCGACGCCCTGCTGCTGTTCCTGATCATCTTCGCCTGGACCCCGCCACACTTCTGGGCGCTCGCCCTTTACCGCAAGAAGGAGTACGCGAAAGCCGGCGTGCCGATGCTCCCGGTGACCCACGGCGACCGCTTTACGCGCCTGCATGTGCTCCTCTACACCCTGATCCTGTTCGCGGTGAGCTTGCTGCCCTTCAGCACGCGCATGAGCGGGCTCATCTACGTCGGCTGCGCGCTGGTGCTGGGCGGGATATTCCTGTGGTACGCGGTGCGAATGTACGTCGACTACAGCGACCGCCTGGCGCATAAGACCTTCCGCTACTCCATCGTCTATCTATCGCTGCTGTTCGCCGCGTTGCTGATCGACCACTACGCACTCATCCTTTCGTGAGGCCGCGCGTGGCTAGAGCGCGTCGCCGCCGATGATCACGCGGTACTTCTACGCCGTTGCCATCGCCGCCCTGCTGCTGGGCTGCGACCGCGGCCCGAGTTTTCGCTCCACCGACATAACCGGAGCCGACTTCGGGAAGGGCTTCCGGCTCGTCGACCACAACGGTCAGCCGCGCACACTGGCCGACTTCCGCGGCAAGGTGGTGGTGGTCTTCTTCGGCTTCACGCACTGCCCGGACGTGTGCCCGACCACGCTGGCCGAGCTGGCGCGCGCCGTCAAGCAACTCGGGCCGGACGGCCAGCGGGTTCAGGTGCTGATGGTAACCGTCGATCCCGAGCGCGACACCCCGGAGATCCTGAAGCAATACGTCACGGCTCTGGATCCGCGCTTCGTCGGACTCACCGGTGACCCGGACGCCATTGCGCGTACCGCGCGCGACTTCAAGGTGTTCTATCTGAAGAGCCCCGGTGCCACTCCGGGGGCCTACAGCGTGGATCACTCCTCCGCCAGCTATGTGTTCGACCCGCAGGGCCGGCTGCGCCTGCTGATGACCTACGGGCAGGGCGCCGACGTGATTGCGCACGATATCGCTCAGCTGCTCGCGCAGTCCTGACGACCCCCTAAAGCTGAACCGCAGAGGCGCAGAGGGCCCGCAGAGAAAGGCGAGAATTCTGATGGGCTCCGCGGGAAGCCCACTTGGGCAGTGGAGCTCAGAAGTGGCGGGTTCTGACGCCGAACCGGTACTGATCTTCAAGGGGTTCGCTGCGGATCCTCTGCGCCTCCGCGCCTCTGCGGTTGGCTTTCGAGTCGTAGAAAGAAAAACGCCGCCCGAAGGCGGCGTTTTAGTCGATGTGTCGAGCGGTCAGGCGGCAGGAATCACGCTGCGCATCTTCTTCATCGCCTGCGCTTCGATCTGGCGGATGCGTTCGGCGGATACGCCGAACTCCTCGGCCAGGTCATGCAGCGTGAGCGAATCCTGCTCGCGCAGCCAGCGCGTCTCGATGATCCGGCGGCTGCGCGGATCGAGGCTTTCGAGCGCGCGCTCCAGGCCTTCGCTGCGCAGGCGATCGCTTTCCTCGTGCTCGAGAATGCGGCCCGGCTCGTCCTCCGGATTCGACAGGTACGTGATGGGACCGTAGGCGTCCTCCTCGTCCTCGCCGACCGGCTCCAGCGCAAGGTCCTGCCCGGACAGACGGGTCTCCATCTCCGAGACCTCCGATGGCTTCACGCGCAGCTGGCTCGCCATGTCCGTGGTTTCCTGCGCGCTCAGGGCGCCATGCCCTGTTTTCATGCTGCGCAGGTTGAAGAACAGCTTGCGCTGCGCCTTGGTCGTTGCGATCTTGACGATGCGCCAGTTGCGCAGGATGTACTCGTGCATCTCCGCGCGGATCCAATGGACCGCGAAGGACACCAACCGTACGCCCGCGCTCGGGGTCGAAGCGCTTTACCGCCTTCATCAGCCCGACATTGCCTTCCTGGATGAGGTCGCTGTGGGGCAGGCCATAGCCCAGGTAGCCGCGCGCGATCGAAACCACCAGGCGCAGATGCGACATCACCAGCTGTCCGGCCGCATCCAGGTCTTCCTTCTCCCGATACTGCCGGGCCAGGCGCAATTCCTCCTCCTCGGTTAACAGCGGGAAGCGGTTCACCGCCTGGATGTAGCTCTCCAGGCTGCCGGCCGCCGATGGCAGGGCGATGGTCGCGGGCAACAAGCTGGTCATAGTCGGGATCTCCAATCCGGTCTGTTGTGATTCTAGCACTCGGTCCCTGAGAGTGCCAAAGCCGCGGGAAAGTTCCCCCGGATCAGGCCGCGGACGGACTGCGTAAGTGACGGCTTACTGATAGGGAAGCTCCCAGCCAGCCTAGGCCTGCCGAGAAGGCCAGGAGGCTCGCCGCGTCCGCCGCAGACAGGGCCCGGAGTCGCCAGGCGGACGCGTACAGGGCGGCCAGCCCGGCCAGGTCGCGGTTCAGGATCCACACTGCGCCCGCCACCACCAACCAGGCTGTCAATCCCCCAGCCAGGCCCTGAATTGCGCCGAAATACAAAAAAGGCCTGCGGATGAAGGGCTTGGTGGCACCGATCAGGCCCGACACTTCGATCTCATCGCGCCGGGTCAGGATCTGCAGACGGATGGTATTGAAGGTCACTGCGACCAGGGCGCAAGCGAGCAGCCCGGCGAGCAGCAGCGTGAGCGTGCGCCCTACCCGCAGCGCCGCGTCCAGCCGGCGTGCCCAGTCCGAGTCGAGCTGCACATGCTCGATCCTGGGCCAGCCGCTCGCCTGGGACCGCAAGCTGTCCAGCCACTCCGGACGGTTGCCCTGAACCGTAGCCACGAAGGCGTCCGGGAGCGGGTTGCGCGGCAGACCGTCCAGCACGTCCGCCAGGCCGGCAGTGCGCTCGAGCTCCTCCAAGGCCTGCGCCCTGGGTATGAAGCGCACCCGATCCACATAGGCATAGGCGCGCAGCCGCTGCTCGATGTCCGCGATGTCCGCGGAGGTGGCGTCCAGCGCCAGAAACAGGCTGACCTGCGGATCGCCGGAGAGCTGGCGCGACAATTCCTGCAGCTGGCTGAGCGCCAGATACAGGCCGACCGGCAGGCTCAGCGCGACGCCGATGACCACCACGTTCAGCAACGTTGCAAGCGGGCCAGCCGACAGCCGCCTGACCGCGTCGCGCAGTGCGGCGCCATGCTGAGCGAGCCAGCCGGTCACGCCGCCTGCGGCTCCACCAGGCGTCCGCCGGACAGCTCGATCGCACGGGCGTGCAAGCGCTCGCGTACCAGCCGGTCGTGGGTTGCGAGGACCAACGTCACACCCACCTGGTTGAAGGAGCGAAACAGCTCGATGATGTCGAGGGCGTAAGCTTCGTCCAGGTTGCCGGTGGGCTCGTCCGCGAGCAGCACCGCTGGCCGATGCACCACGGCGCGTGCAATGCATACGCGCTGCTGTTCGCCGCCGGACAGCGTGACGGGCAGCGCGCGCTCCTTGCCGAGCAGTCCCACCTTGTCCAGTGCGGCGCGTGCCCGCCGCCCGGCGTCGCGCCGATCGAAGCCGGCGATCTGCAGCGGCAGCAGGACGTTGTCCAGCACGCTGCGGTCGAACAGCAGCTTGTGATCCTGGAACACGATGCCCAGCCGGCGCCGCAGGAATGGCAGCGCGGCCGCCTTCAGCGCCCGCGTGTTCTGGCCGTTCACGATCACCGTCCCGGCGCTCGGCATCTCGATGGCAGCCATCAGCTTCAGCAGCGTGGTCTTGCCGGCGCCCGAGTGGCCGGTCACCAGCACCACCTCGCCGGGCTGGATCGCCAGCGATACGTCTCTAAGCGCCTCCTGGCTGCCGGGGTAGCGCTTGGTGACGCGGGCGAAGGAGATCAATCGAACAACGCGTCCACGAACTCCTGCGCGCTGAACGGGCGCAGATCGTCGATGCTCTCACCCACGCCGATGAATCTCACCGGGATCGGCTTGTAGCGCGTGATGGCGGCAACGGTTCCGCCGCGCGCGGTGCCGTCGAGCTTGGTGATGGCGAGCCCGGTCAGCCCAAGTGCGTCATCGAAGGCCTTCACCTGGCTCACGGCGTTCTGGCCGGTGTTGGCATCCAGCACCAGCATGACCTCGTGCGGCGCATCCGGGATCACACGGGCGATCACACGCTTGACCTTCTTGAGCTCCTCCATGAGATGCAGCTGGGTTGGCAGACGTCCTGCGGTGTCCACGATCACCACATCGACAGCACGCGCCTGCGCGGCTTGCAGCGCATCGAACACCACAGCGGCCGGGTCGCCGCCCGACTGGCTGATCACCGCCACGTCGTTGCGCTCGCCCCAGACTTTGAGCTGCTCCACCGCGGCGGCCCGGAAGGTATCGCCTGCGGCCAGCATCACCTTCTTGCCCTGGCCCCGGATAGTAGTGCGCGAGCTTGCCGATGGAGGTGGTCTTGCCCGAGCCGTTCACACCGGCGACCAGCAGCACGAAAGGGCGCATGCCATCGACCGACAGGGGCTGGGCGACCGGTGCGAGCAGCTCACGCATGCACTCCTTGAGCACTTCCTTGAGCTGCGCCGGGTCCGTGAGCTGCGCGCGCGAGGCACGCTTGCGTGCCTCGGCCAGCAGGAACGCGGTCGATTCCACGCCTACGTCGCAGGTCAGCAGCAGCCCTTCGAGCTCCTCATAGAGCGCCTCGTCGATGCGGGCGTGCCTGCCGAGCAGCGCCGACAACGGCGCCCCCAGCTTGGCCCGGGTTGCGGCGAGCCCGCTCTTCAGACGCGACAGCCAGCCCGCGCCCGTCTGGCCGCCCTGCGTCTTGTCACTCTTGAGGAAACCCAACATACTTGACCGCTCTTAAGATCCGGCGTCTCGCGCCGATTGCCTGTGTTGCCCGGGTCCATTCTAGCCCGTATATCTCTTGTGTTCCGCCAGGACCGTCGCGTGCCCACATCCGTCTCGCCCCTCAGGCTCTGCGCTCCGGCGCGATTGGCAGGGCCCGTCCTCGCCGCAGGTGCATGCACCTTGGCCATGTTGCTGTGCCCCGCCGCCCCTGCGCGTGCCGCACTGCACGAGCACGTCCTGTCCAACGGCATGAAGGTGATCGTCAAGGAAGACCGCCGCGCCCCGGTGGTGGTATCGATGGTGTGGTACCGGGCCGGCAGCATGGACGAGAGCACCGGCACGACCGGGGTGGCTCACGTGCTCGAGCACATGATGTTCAAGGGCACCCGCTGCTCGGGCCGGGCGAGTTCGCGCGCACCATCGCCCGCGCAGGCGGCCGTGACAATGCGTTCACCAACCGCGACTACACCGCGTACTACCAGCAGCTGCACAAGTCCAATCTGACGCTCGCGCTCGAGCTCGAGGCCGATCGCATGGCCGACCTGCAGCTCAGCCGAGGCGGAGTTCGCCAAGGAGATCAAGGTCGTGATGGAAGAGCGCAGGATGCGCACCGACGACCAGCCGCGCTCGCTGCTGTACGAACGGTTGCTTGCTACTGCATGGCAGGCCCATCCCTATCGCACGCCGGTGGTCGGCTGGATGAACGACCTCGAGAACATGCAGGTCGATGACGCGCGCGACTGGTACCGGCAGTGGTACGCCCCCAACAACGCCACCCTGGTGGTCGTCGGCGACGTGTCGGCCCAGGAGGTGGTGCGGGAGGCGCAGCGCTGCTTCGGCCCGATTCCGGCGCGGGCGCTGCCGGTCCGCAAGCCGATGCTGGAGCCGGTCCAGAATGGCCTGCGGCGCGCTACGCTGAAGGCGCCGGCCGAGCTGCCCTATCTGCTCATGGCCTGGCACGTCCCGCGGCTCGGGGACGTCGACGCCGATCGTGACGCGTATGCGCTGTGGACACTCTCAGCGCTGCTCGACGGCGACGCGGCCGCACGGCTGCCTCGCGAGCTGGTGCGCGGGTCGCAGGTCGCGGTGTCCGCCGGCGCCAGCTACGACGCAATCAGTCGAGGCCCCTCGCTGTTCGTGCTCAAGGCCAGCCCCTCGCCGGGCAGGACAGCGCAGACGCAGAGGCGGCGCTGCGCGAGCAGCTGCGCAGGATTGCGCAGGAGGGCGTGGGCGAGGACGAGCTGGCGCGCGTGCGCGCCCAGGTGGTGGCGGGCCAGGTCTACCAGCTCGACTCCATGTTCAGCCAGGCCATGCAGATCGGTGCGCTGGACAACGCCGGACTGCCGCCGGATTCGGTTCGGACGCAGGTGAGGCGCCTGCAGGAGGTGACGGCGGCCCAAGTCCAGGATGTCGTGCGGCGGTATTTCGTCGACGACAATCTGACGGTGGCCGTGCTCGACCCGCAGCCCGTTCCCGCGCGCGACCGGCTCGGCCCCCCGCGGCGCAGCCGGAGAACCCGAATGAGCCGTCCGCGGCCAGGTGCTCGGGCCGCTGGGAGCGGCGCTGCTGGTCTGCGCGGCGCCCGCCCAGGCGCTCCTGCCGATCGAGCATTGGGAGACTTCGAGCGGTGCCCGCGTGTATTTCATGCAAAGCGCTGATCTGCCCATGGTGGACATCAGCGTCCAGTTCCCGGCCGGGTCCGGGCGCGACACCCTCAGCCGCTCCGGGCTGGCGGGGTTGACGCTGGGCCTGTTGCCGGGCGGAACCGCGGACCTCGACGAGGAGGAGGTCGCGCGCCGTCTGGCCGACGCCGGCGCCATCCTCGGTCAAAGTTTCGACCACGACCGCGCCGGGTTGTCGTTGCGCTCGCTCAGCACGCAGGCGAATCTGGAGCCGGCTCTGGAGGTCTTGGCCAGCATCCTGCAGCGGCCGAGCTTCCCGGCGGCTGTCCTGGAGCGCGAGAAGGCGCGGGTGCTCGCGGGGCTGCAGGAGACCGATGCGAAGCCCGCGGGAATTGCCAGCCGGACCTTCGGGCGCCTGGTATACCGCGATCATCCCTACGGGCTGCGGGCGAGCGGAGAGAAGGAGTCCGTGGCGCGTCTGCGGCACGAGGATCTCGCGCAGTTCCATGCCCGCTTCTTCAACCGCCGCGACGCGGTGGTTGCGATCATGGGCGACCTCACCCGTGCGCGCGCCGAAGCGATCGCCGAGCGCCTCACCGCGGGCCTGCCGGAAGCGGGCGGGCCGCCGCCGCCACTGCCCCCCGTGCCTGCGCTCGACACCGCGACCACCCGCCGCATCCCCTATCCTTCCGCGCAAGCGCACATCTTTCTGGGCGCGCCCGGCATGAAGCGCGACGATCCCGACTATTTTGCGCTGTGGGTCGGCAACTACATTCTGGGCGGTGGCGGTTTCAGTTCGCGCTTGACCGAGGAGGTGCGCGAAAAGCGCGGCCTCACCTACAGCGTGTACAGCCGCTTCTCGGCGTACCAGCAAGCCGGTGCCTTCCAGATCGGCCTGCAGACGCGCGCAGACCAGGCTGACCAGGCGCTCGAAGTCGTGCGCGCCACGCTCGCCCGATTCATCGCCGAGGGCCCTGCGCCCCGGAGCTGGAACAGGCGAAGCAGAATCTGATCGGCGGCTTCCCGCTGCGCATCGACAGCAACCGCAAGATTCACGACTATCTGGGGGTGATCGGCTTCTACCGGTTGCCGCTCGACTATCTCGATCGGTTTGCAGACCGCGTCCAGGCGGTCACCGCAGACCAGATCAGGGACGCATTCCAGCGCCGCATCCACCCGGATGGATGGTCACGGTCGTGGTGGGCGGCGCCCTGGCCCAGTAGACACATTGGGTAACCGCGTGCGCATCGTCGGCGGTGAATGGCGCAGCCGCTGGCTGCAGTTCCCCGCGCTGCCAGGACTGCGGCCCACCCCGGACCGGGTGCGGGAGACGCTGTTCAACTGGCTCGGGCAGGACCTCACCGGCCAGGTCTGTCTCGATCTGTTCGCGGGCAGCGGCGCGCTCGGTCTGGAAGCGGCCTCGCGAGGCGCGCAGCTCGCGGTGCTGGTCGAGCGCGACCCGCGCGTGTATCGCGCTCTCGCAGGCCAGCGTCCGGGCGCTTGCAGGCTCGCACGGTCCAACTGGTCCGTGCGGATGCGCTAGAATTCCTGGCTGGCCGACGCCCGCGCCTACGATGTGGTATTCCTCGACCCACCCTACGCCATGCGGGAACAGGGCCCCCTTCTCGACGCAGTGCGCGCACGCCTGGCGCCTGGCGCGCTGGTGTATCTGGAGTCGTCGGCGTTCGCATCGCCGCCGGCGCCGTGGGAGATCCTCCGCGCAGACGCGTGCCGGTGCAGTGCATTGCCAATTGTTGAGAGCAGCGTCGTGAAGAAGGCTGTCTACCCCGGGACCTTCGATCCCCTGACGCGCGGCCACGAGGATCTGGTGCGGCGCGCCGCGGGCTTGTTCGGCCAGGTCATCCTGGCGATCGCCGACAGCAAGGCGAAGCGGCCGATGTTCAGTCTGGATGAGCGCATCGACATGGCGCGCGAGGCGCTGGCGGACTACGCCAACGTGCAGGTTCTCGGCTTCTCGGGGTTGCTGATGGATTTCATGCGCAGCCAAGGCGCCCACGTCATCCTGCGCGGGCTGCGCGCCGTGTCGGACTTCGAGTACGAGTTCCAGATGGCGGGCATGAACCGCCAGCTCTACCCGGACGTCGAAACCATGTTCCTGACGCCCTCCGAGCAGTACATGTTCATCTCCGCCACCATGGTGCGCGAGATCGCCACGCTGGGCGGCGACGTCAGCTTGTTCGTGAGTCCGCACGTGGTGGCGCGCATCGCGCGCATGCGCGCTGCGCAGCGACGGAACCTGAGCGATGGCTCTGCTGATCACCGACGAGTGCATCAACTGCGACGTCTGCGAGCCCGAGTGCCCGAACCAGGCCATCTCGCAGGGCGAGGAGATCTACCGTCATCGACCCCGCGCGCTGCACCGAGTGCGTCGGCCACTTCGCCGTGCCTCAGTGCGTGGAGGTGTGCCCGGTCGACTGCATCGTCACCAATCCGGATGTGGTGGAGACCCGCGAGCAGCTCGAGCCCAAGTACCGCGAGCTGAAGAGACCAGTACCGCGAGCTAAGTGGCGCGGCCAACGTGCGGCCTGCGTACGCAGCTGAGCACGAGCAAGAGGTCACCGCGGCCACTGCCATTGCGCTGGTGCCAACGCGCTCGCGATCCCGGGCAGCATCTCACGCCGCTAACCATCTCCTGCGCCTCCGCGCCTCTCGCCTCTGCGGTTCGGTAGTCAGGCGCTCATCGCTGGCAGCGCGGGCAGTAGAACGCCGAGCGCTGGCCGATGCGCGTAGCGCGAATCAGCGTGCCGCACTTCCTGCAGGCCAGGCCGGCCCGGTCATAGACGAAATACTCCTGCTGGAACTAGCCGGGCGCGCCGTCGGCGTTGACGAAGTCGCGCAGCGTGCTGCCGCCGGCGTCGATGGCCTCCTGGAGCGTTTCCTGGATGCTCGCTCACCAGCCGCGCATAGCGCGCCGCGCTGATGCGGCCGGCGGCGCGCGCGGGGTGGATGCCGGCGCGGAACAGGGATTCGTTGGCGTAGATGTTTCCCACTCCGCACACGAGGTGGCTGTCCATCAGCACGCTCTTGATCGGCGCCTTGCGCCCTCGCGTCCGCCGTGCAGCCAGCCGCGCATTGAACTCGGACGCGAACGGTTCGGGGCCAGCTCGCGCAGGAGCTTGTGGCGGGCCGGCTCGCCCGTCTGCCACAGCACCGCGCCGAAGCGGCGCGGATCGGTGCAGGCGCAGCGCGTTGCCGGTCTCCAGCACGCAGGTCGAAGTGGTCGTGCTTGCCGGCAGGGGTGTCCGCCGGCACCACGCGCAGGCTGCCCGACATCCCCAGGTGGAAGATGAGCCAGCCGCTGCCGCATTCGATCAGCAGGTACTTGCTGCGCCGCTCCAGCCGCTCGATCCGCTGGCCGGCGAGCAAGCGCGGAGGTCGCGGCACCGGCCAGCGCATGCTGCGGTGGCGCACGATCGCCGTGCGGATGAGCTGTCCGCTCAGGTGCGGCGCGAGACCGCGCCGCGTGGTTTCGACCTCCGGCAGCTCGGGCATGTCGAACTATTGCCGGCGTGACTGCGGACGCTTCGCCGCGGCCGGCACGGCCGAGGTGGCCGAGTCGCTGGCCGGCGAGGCGGCCTCGGGCGGGTGTCAGCAGGCGCTTCGCCATCTCGCCGGAAAAGTGGAACTGCAGCTTTTCGTCCGGTCGCACCAGGATCAGCTCGGGCTGCTTCTGCACGACACCCAGCTTGAGCGTGCGGCCATCGCCGAGCGCACCTGATGTGCTCGGCCGGCGGCTGGCGCCGGCGCGCTGCGTGAGCAGGCTGGAGGCGAAGCGCCACCCGTCCACCCAGCGGTTGAAGTCGTCCTGGCTGGGCTTGTCCCTGCGCGGCGGCCGGCAAGCGCACCCATTTCGGGCCTTGCAGCTCGATGCGGAAGCCGCCAGGACGAACGCGACCGGTTTCTCGCCTTCGAGGAACAGGGCGTGCGTGAGCAGTCGCGTCGGCCTTCTGCGGCACCAGCGACGAGTAGAAAGAAGGCAGCAGGTACACGCCGTCGCCGGCCAGGACGTACTGCTCCTGTCGAGCGGGTTGACCGTGCCGAAGGCGAAGCGCTGCTCCCAGCGTGACCTTGAGCGCCGGTGCGTCCAGGTCGAAGCGCGCGAGGTCGGTGGCCGCGAGCTTCTCCTTGCTGCTGCGGCGCGGTGAGCTCCAGCATCCGATCGACCTGGCTGCGGTCCGCGCGCGCCTGGAACGGGCGCACCAGGTACCAGGCCTCGCCGCGCTTCTCCAGCTCGATGGGCTCGCCGTCGCGCGGCTCGATCAGCATGCGCTTCACCGCGCTGGCTGCCAGTGTGGTCGAGCTTGTGCTGGGGCCCTCGTCTGCTGCCGGGCGATAGATGACGTACAGCCGAGGCCGGCGACCACGGCGAGCAGCAGCATGTTGACGATCCAGCCGCGCTTCATGGCCCGGTCGCGCTTCGTCAGCGCGCCGGCGCCGCCGCCACCAGATCATGCCCCCTGCGAACAGGAACGCCGCCGGCAGGACGACCAGGAAGCCCATGGCGATCGCGCCGAGCGAGGCCTGCGTCAGCTTGAGCTCGCTGTCGACGCGGGCGCGCGGCTGGATGGTGATGAGGTTCTCGTCCTCGGCCAGCCAGTTCAGCATGTTGGTGCCCAGGTCGTGGTTGCTGAGCAGCCCGACGAAGGCGTTGGACAGAAAGCTGCTGCCGCCGACCGCGACCACGCGCTGCGTTCGCCCGCTCTGGCTGCGCTCGAGCGCGACCGCGACCGGCACCGGCCCGCGCACGTCGCGCCCCTGGTCGAAGCGAACGTCCTTGGTCAGCACGCCGGTCTCCACCCAGCCGTTCGCCGCCACCTCCACCAGCGTGGTCGCGCGCCAGCCCTTCGCCTCGCGGGTCGACGTCGATGCGCCTCACGAACGGAAAAGCCGTGTTGTAGGCGGAGAAGTTCTCCGTGATCGGATGAAATCCGTAGCTCGCCGACAGGGCAATGGTCGGCTCGATGCCCAGCCGGGCGGCCGCCGGATCCACCACTACGCCCGGGTCAGCTCGAGATGCAGATACTCGGCGATCGGCTGCAGCCCGTGCAGCGGCTCCTGGTCGATCAGCCACAGCAGGTTGCCGCCGCGCTCGAGGAAGCGCAGGATCTTGTCGACCTCGCCCTTGAGCAGGTCCACGCGCGGCGGGGTGATCACCAGCACCGCGGCGTTGTCCGGCACCTCGGGCGCGACCGCCAGGTTGAGGGCCTGGACGCGGAAGCCTTTGTTGGCGAGCTGACGCCCGAAGTCGCCCAGGTCGAAGTTGCGCCTGCCCGTCCAGCTTGGGCTCGCCATGGCCGTCCACGTACATGATCAGCCGCTCCTGGCTGCGCGCCAGGCGCATGCAGCAGGTTCGCCATGCGCCTGCTCGGTGAGGTCGGTGAGATGCTCGGAGCGCTGCCCGTACTCGATCACCAGCTCGCCGTTGCTGCGCACGTTGGCCTGCTGCGGTCTTCTTCGGCTGCTCGCGCGGATCGACGAAATTCAAGCGACATGTCGGGCTTGGCGCGCTGGTAGGGCGCCACGAAATCGTGGATCAGCCGCCGCAGGTCGCCCAGCATGGGATCCTGCGGTCGTGGCGTAGGCGGTGATGCGGATCGGTCCCGGTCATCTTCGCCAGCACCTCGCGCGTGCGGCTGCGACAGGCTGCTGCGCTTGTTCTGCGTGAGGTCCCATTGCAGGCTTGCTGTCCTTCAGCAGGTAGACCGCGAGGAAGGCCGCCGGCGACCAGCAGCAGGGCGAACAGCCGTGTTTTGCAGCAGCAACTGCAGCTGCAGCTTGGCGCTTGGTCTTCATGCGCGCAGGCGATCGGCGTCCAGCCGACGGATCGACAACAGCAGGAACAGCGCGATCAGCGCAACGTAGTAGACGAGGTCGCTTCACCGCGATCATGCCCTTGGCGAAGCTCTCGAAGTGCTTGATCAACGAGAGCAAGTGCAGCACGCTGTTCGGGTCGCTGGTGGCGATGTTGATCAACCACAGCCCAAGCAGCAGCGGCGAAGGTGCCGACCGCCGCAACCAGCGGCTGCGCCGTCAGGCAGGACAGGTACAGCCCCACCGCAGCGAAAGCTGCCGCACAGCAGCAGCAGCCCCAGGGCATTGGTTGCGAGCAGGCCGAGATCGAGCCGTGCCGCCCGCATAGAGCGACAGCGCACATGATCACGATCAGCCCGACCGCCAGAAACAGAAACGCGAGCAGGGCGAGAAACTTGCCCAGCACGATCTCGGCTGATCGACACGGGCGCCGAAATCAGGAACGGCAACGTCTGATTGCGCCGCTCCTCGGCGATCATGCGCATGGACAGCAGCGGCACCACCATCAGCAGCACGATCGATGGACGTGCCGAACACCGGCGCCGCCACGATTTCGGTCACACCCTGGCGCCGAGGGCGTCATGGCGATCTGCGGCTGCAGTTCGAGGAAGATCTGCAGCCGCGACAGAAACACCCAAGCGAACATGAGCTGCAGAAAAGCCAGCACGACCCAGGCGAGCGGCGAGGCGAACAGCAGCCGCAGCTCCTTCATGGCGATGAGTCCCGATCATGCGGCCGGCTCCTCGGTTCGGCGACGGCGGGCGACGCCCGCAGCTTCCTGCTGGGTGAGCTGCACGAAGACTTCCTCCAGGGTGGCGCGCTCGGGGGCGAGGTGAGTGCAGCTCCCAGCCGCGCTCCGACGGCGCGCGCACCAGCGCATCGGTCGGGTCCTGCATCGGCGCCGGGAACACGCGCAGCATCCCGTCGCGGGCGGCTTCCACCCGGGCCACGCCGGGCAGCGCGCTCGATCTCCTCCTGCGCGGCGGGTGTGCGCAAGGCGACGAGCAAGGCCTGGCCGCCGCGGAAGCGCCGCAGCGCCTCGATGGTGTCGGTGTACACGATGCTGCCGCGGTGCATGATCTGCACGCGATCGCACACCGCCTCCACCTCCGGCAGGATATGCGTGGACAGAATCACGCTGTGGGTGCCCGACAGCTCGCGAATCAGCGCGCGGATCTCGCGGATCTGGTTCGGGTCGAGCCCGACGGTGGGCTCGTCGAGGATGACCACGTCGGGCGCTGTGAATGATGGCCTGCGCGATGTCCCACCCGCTGCTGATAGCCCTTGGAGAGCGTGCCGATCAGGCGATGGCCGATGTCGGCGAGGCCGCAGCGCTGCTTCGCGCGGCTCAGCGCTTCGGGCGATCTGGCCGCGCGGGCACGCGGTGCAGGCGCGCGGCAAGCCGCAGGTACTCGTCGACCTTCAGCTCCCGGTACAGCGGCGGCACCTCCGGCAGATAGCCGATGCGCGCCTTGGCGGCGGTCGGCTGCTCCAGCAGGTCGATTCCGCAGATGTCGATGCTGCCGGTGCTCGGCGCGAGATTGCCGGTCAGCATCTGCATGGTCGTGGTCTTGCCCGCGCCGTTCGGCCCGAGCAGCCCGAGCACCTCGCCACGCCTGAGGTCCAGATCGAGACCCGCCACCGCCGCGCACCGCCGAAGCTGCGCGACAGTCGCGCGCCGACAGCGTCAGCTCCAGCGAGTAGGCGATTGCATTGAAGCGCCCGAATTCATGAGACATAGGTTAGGAGTTCGCGGCAAAGAACTTGCTTGGACCGGGGGCCGTGCGAGCCGCCGCGCCGCTTCACGTTGCTTGCGCGCCGTCGGGCGACTTGAGACGCGCCGCAAATATACCTAAACTGGATTCGATATTGAAGCCGCCGCCGACGCTCGCCGAGCCCGCGCGGCCTCGATCGGCCTGGCCACTTGCGCCAGAGCACGCAATCAGCCCGCTGCCGCTCCGTCTCAAACCCTCTGCGAGAATCAGTCTGCCATGCCAAGATCTTCGCCCCCTGTGTGCCTCTGCGCCGTGGCAGTCGTGGCCTGCGCACAGCAACCCACGCAGCGCCGCGGCCACCATACGGCTTTCCGCCGCCAGGCCTGACCGCTGCCGCCGTCGACGCCGGATCTCGCGCAGCAGGCGAGGAAGACGAGGATGCGCTTGGAGGAGCGGGCGCGCCGGATCTTCGCCACTACGCCGCCCCCGGCCACCGAGCTGCCCGACACTGCCCTCGACCAGGAATTGCTGTTCAAGTTCCTGCTGTCCGAGATCGCGGGCCAGCGCGGCAACATGCAACTGGCGGCGCAGGGCTACCTGGAGATGGCGCGATCCACGCGCGACCCGCGGCTCGCGCGGCGCGCCGACCGAGATCGCGAGCTACGCGCGGCTGCACGAACGTCGCGCTGGAGGCGGCGCGGCTGTGGTTCGAGATCGACAAGGGCAATCCGCAGGCGCGCCAGACCCTGGTCGGCTTGCTGCTTTCCAGCAACAAGCTGCCGGAGGCCAAGCCGCATCTGCAGGCCATCGTCATCGCCGACGGCGACATCCGGCCCACGGCTTCCTGCAGCTGCACGGGCTGTTGTCGAAGCACCCGGACAAGAACGCGGTGTAACGGTCGTCAAGGATCTCGCCAAGGGCTACACCGCAGCTGCCGGAAGCGCATTTCGCCGTGGCCCAGGCGGCCTATGCCGCCGGCAAGTACGACGCTCGCGCTCGCCGAGGTCGCGCGAGGCGATGAAGCTGCGCCCCGACTGGGAGCTCGGCGCTCTGCTGCAGGCGCAGATGATCCAGCAGCGCGAGTCGCCAGCCAAGGCGGCTCGAGTATCTGCGAAGGCTTCCTGCACAGCCCATCCGAAGGCGCGCGACGCGCGCGCCAACTACGCGCGCATGCTGATCAACAACAAGCAGCTCAAAGAGGCGCGCGCGCAGTACCAGATCATGCTCGACGAGCAGCCGGCCAACGCCGACGTCGTGGTCACCATGGGGCTGCTGTCGCTGCAGCTCGAACGAGTTACGAGGCGGCGGAGAGCCAGCCTCAAGCGCGGCCTGGAGCTCAACTATCGCGACCCCGATACGCTGCGCTTCTACATCGGCCAGTCCTACGAAGAGCGCAAGCGCGTACGACGAAGCGATGAAGTGGTACACGCAGGTGAGCGGCGGTGACCAGTACGTGCCCGCGCAGGCCCGCTACGCCTTCCTGCTGGGCCGCCAGAACAAGCTCGCGGAGGCGCGCGACTATCTGCAGAACGTCAAAGTGCAGAGCGACGAGCAGCGCGCGATGCTGATCCAGGCCGAAGCCCAGCTGCTGCGCGAAGCGCGGCCTACCAGGAGTCCTACGACTTGCTCGCGCAACGCCCTGGAACGGCAGCCCGAGAATGCGGACCTGCTGTACGACAGCGCGCTCGCCGCCGAGAAGCTCGACAAGCTCGACGTGGTCGGAGACGAACCTGCGCAAGCTGATCAAGCTCAAGCCCGATCACGCGCAAGCCTACAACGCGCTGGGCTATACCCTCGCGGATCGCACCGACCGGCTGAAGGAGGCCAAGCAATACATCGAGAAGGCGCTGGAGCTGTCGCCCGAGGATCGCCTTCATCCTCGACAGCATGGGCTGGGTGCACTACCGCATGGGCAACTACAAGGACGGGCTGGACTACCTGCAGCGCGCCTATCACGCAGCGCCCCGACGCCGAGATCGCCGCGCATCTGGGCGAAGTGCTGTGGGCGAAGGGACGACAAGGCCGAGGCCGAGAAGGTCTGGCGCGAACTCCGCCCAGGAGCAATCCGGACAACGACCTGCTGCGCGACACCATGCAGCGCTTCCTGAAGTAGTGGCTTGCCCGCCGTCGCGGCAGCCGCCGGGCGGTCTGCTCGCCGCGCTGTCCTGCTGTCGCGCGTGCGCTGCCCTGCAGGCCAGGCGCCGGCGCCCAGCCGTCGATCCTGCCGCGGTCACAGCTTCCAGCTCGACGGGCGCATCAATCTGCGCGTGCAGAAGAAGGCTACCCCGGGCGCGTCCGCTGGCAGCACGCACCGCACGGGCGACGAGCTGTGGTTCTATTCGCCGGTGGGACGCGACCGTCGCCCATCTCGGCAGGACGCGCCGGGGCGCCACGTTGGTCACCTCCGAGGGCCGCGAGTATCGCGCCGAGAACCTCGCGCGAGCTCGCCTACGAAGTGCTGGGCTGGGACCTTCCCCTGGAGGCTTGCCGTACTGGGTGCGCGGGCTGCGCGTGGCCCGAGGCGGCGACCGAGGTCGAACGCGACCGAACAGGGCCGGCTCAGCAACTGTCCCAGGCGGGCTGGCAGGTTTCCTACCTGGATTGGGCGCCGGCCGGAGTCGGTCGGGCTCCCGAGCAAGCTCGATCTGCAGGGCGAACGGCTGCGCATGCGCTGCTGGTCGAAAGTGGAGCGCTGAATGGCGGTTAGCTGCTGACTCTGCCCGGGTAGACAGCGCTAGGGACGCCGTGGTGACCAATGCAGGTCGATCTGAAACCGGTCGGCTGCCCGCACCCGCCAAGCTGAACCTGTTCCTGCACGTGGTCGGCCGGCGAGCCGACGGCTATCACCTCCTGCAGACCCTGTTCCGCTTCATCGACTACGGCGACACGCTGGCGCTTGCGCGCCGCGAAGACGGCCGGATCGAGCGCGCCGGCCGACGTGCCGGGCGTGGCGCCCGAGCAAGACCTGAGCCGTGCGCGCCGCGCGCCTGCTGCAAGCGGCGAGCGGCACGCGCTCCGGCGCCGACATCGAGCTGCACAAGCGCCTGCCGCTGGGCGGAGGGCTGGGCGGCGGCAGCTCCGATGCCGCCTCCGCGCTGATCGCGCTCAATCGCTTGTGGGGGCTGCGGCTGGCCGCGCGCCCGCCTGCAGGAGCTCGCCCTTGCGCTCGGCGCGGATGTGCCCGTGTTCGTGTTCGGCCGCAATGCGCTTCGCCGAAGGCGTCGGGGAGCAGCTGCAGGCGGTGGAGCTGCCCGCCGGCGTGGTACGTGGTGCTCGTGCCGCCCGCTGGCGGTATCCACTGCGGCAATCTTCGCCGCCCCTGAATTGACACGAAATTCCGATCCCATCAAAATACGCGCTTTTCTGCGCGGGCCCGGGCGCAACGACCTGGAAGCGGTGGTGTGCCGGCGCCACCCGGAAGTGGCGCAGCACCTGGCCTGGCTGCGGCAGTTCGGCTGCGGCCGGCGATGACGGGCTCGGGCGCATGCGTGTTCGCCGCATTCGAGACCGAGTCGGTCGGCGACAGAGTGTTCCGGCGCCGGCCGCCGGCATGCAGGGCTTCGTGGCGCGCGGGCTGGATCGCCACCCCTTGTGGGACTGGCTGGACTAGCCGGCTCGGCTGGAGGTGGCGCGGGTTGCATGAAGTTCCGGCGCGATGGCGCCGGGCGTTTGGGGAGTCGCCAAGTTGGTTAAGGCACCGGATTTTGATTCCGGCATTCGTAGGTTCGAATCCTTCCTCCCCAGCCAGGGAATCTAAGGGGCTAGGGACTAGGGACTAGGGGCTAGGGACCTGCGCGAGTCCGCGTGGTCTCTGCCTGTTCCGGGAAGTTTGAGCAGGAGATGTCTTACGTGCTGGAGTCCCAGTCCCCAGCTCACTCGCTGCCAGTTGTGGCCCCTAGCCCCTAGATCCTAGCCCCTACAGATGGCCTACGACAGCTTGATGGTGTTCACCGGCAACGCCAATCCCAAGCTTGCCGAGGACGTCGTCAAACACCTCAACATCCATCTGGGGCGCGCCGCGGTCGCGCGTTTCAGCGACGGCGAGGTGATGGTGGAGCTGCTCGAGAACGTGCGCGGCAAGGACGTGTTCGTGCTGCAGTCCACCTGCATGCCCACCAACGACAACCTCATGGAAGTGATGCTGATGGTGGACGCGCTCAAGCGCTCGTCCGCCGAGCGCATCACTGCCGCGATCCCGTACTTCGGCTACGCCCGCCAGGACCGCCGCCCGCGCTCGGCGCGCGTGGCGATCAGTGCCAAGGTGGTCGCCAACATGCTGCAGGCCGTGGGCGTGGACCGCCTGCTGGTGATGGACCTGCACTCCGACCAGATCCAGGGCTTCTTCGACATTCCGGTGGACAACATCTACGCGGCGCCGATCCTGCTGGGCGATGTGTGGAAGCACGGCTACCAGGACCTGGTGGTGGTGTCGCCCGACGTGGGCGGGGTGGTGCGCGCGCGCGCGCTGGCCAAGCGGCTGGACTCCGACCTCGCCATCATCGACAAGCGGCGCCCGCGCCCCAACGTCGCCACGGTCATGAACATCATCGGCGAGGTCAAGGGCCGCACCTGCGTGATCATGGACGACATGGTGGATACCGCGAACACCTTGTGCGAAGCGGCGCCGGCGCTGAAGGAGAAGGGCGCGGACAGCGTCATCGCGTACTGTACCCATCCGGTGCTGTCGGGCTCGGCCGTCAAGCGCATCGAGAGCTCCGCGCTCGACGAGCTGGTGGTGACCGATACCATCCCGCTGCGGCGAGGATGCGCGCGCCTGTCCAACGCATCCGCCAGCTGTCGGTCGCCGAGCTGCTGGCCGAGACCATGCTGCGCATCAGCAACGAGGAGTCGGTGAGCTCGTTGTTCATGGAGTAGAAAAGCCGTGATTCGAGCCACAGATGAACGATTCGGTGAGCGCAGAGAGACGTTCAAAGCGATCGAGCGCTCGATGAATCACGAGTTTCTCGCTGTGATCTCTGTGGCAACGGTTTCTTGCAACTAGTCATCTGGTCGCGGATGACGATCTCAACTGGAGACAACACATGGCAATCGAAGTCAACGCAACACCGCGCGCTGCGCAAGGCAAAGGTGCGAGCCGCCGCCTGCGTCACACCGGGCGCGTGCCGGGCATCGTCTATGGCGGCGGCCAGCCCGCGCAGGCGATCGAGCTGGACCACAAGGACCTCGCGCAGCAGCTCAAGCAGGAGGCTTTCCATGCCTCGATCCTGACGCTGCAACTGGAAAGCCAGAAGCTGCAGGTGCTGCTGCGCGACTACCAGATGCATCCCTGGCGCCTGCAGGTGCTGCATGTGGATTTCCAGCGCGTGGCCAAGGACCAGAAGATCCACATGCAAGGTGCCGCTGCACTTCACCAACGCGGAGATCGCGCCCGGGCGTGAAGATCGGGGGCGGCAGCGTCAATCACGTCCTGTCCGAGCTCGACGTCAGTCTGCCTTCCCGATGACCTGCCCGAGTATGTCGAGGTCGATCTGGCGAATCTGCAGATGGGCCACTCCATCCGCCTGTCCGAGCTAAGCTGCCCAAGGGGGTCGAGTCCTGCAGCTGCGCGGCGGGGACGACGCGGTGGTAGCGACCATCCCGGTCCCCAGGGCCGAGGCTCCGGTCGAGGAGGAGGTGGCGCGCAGCTGTGCCGGCGGCCGCCGTGCCGGTCGCTGCACGGAGAAGAAGGAAGAGAAGAAGGAAGACAAGAAAGAGGAGAAGAAGTAAGTCCCGCTCTTCGAAGCAGCAGCCCGCGAGGCCCGCTCGGTCCTGGCAGATCGGGCGGGCCTTGGTTTTTTTGGCATTCGATTACCGGGCGTTTGAGCACTGGCGGCGGACGCGACCAACATGCGGCTTGTTGTAGGCCTGGGCAATCCCGGCCGCGAGTACGAGGCCACGCGCCACAACGCGGGCTTCTGGTGGGTCGAGAACCTGGCGGAAGAGCAGCGCGTGGCGACTGAAATCCGAGTCGCGCTTCAGCGGCCGGGTCGGCAGGCTCGGCGGTGGCGCGCGAGGACTGCTGGCTGCTGCTGCCGCAGACGTACATGAACCGCAGCGGCCAGTCGGTCGGCGCGCTGGCCGGGTTCTACAAGATCCCGCCCGAAGAGATTCTGGTCGTGCACGACGAGCTCGATCTGGTCCCCGGCAGCGTGCGACTGAAGAAGGGCGGCGGGGTCGCCGGGCACAACGGCCTCAAGGATGTCTCGGCCCGCATCGGCCCCGACTTCTGGCGCCTGCGCATCGGCATCGGCCATCCCGGGCGACCGGGCGCTGGTCACCAACTACGTGCTGCACCCGCCGCGCGAGGAAGAGACCCCGCTCATCTCGGCAGCAGTCGAACGCAGCCTGGAGGTCTGGCCGTTGATCTTCGCCGGCGAGATGGAGAAGGCGATGCATCGCCTGCATACTCAGCCCAAGGCTGATGCACCAACTCCACCAGCCAAGGAATGAATCGCAGCGACGCTACAGCAGCGGTATGGCTGGTGGACCGGCCGGCCTGCGGTTGAGGAAAACTCCCTCTCCCCTTGCGGGAGAGATGCTATGAAGGGCTCGCCAAGTCGAGCTTCCTGAGGTAGGAAGTCCATTCCGATCAACTTCACGAGGAGATGGAAATGGAAACGACAAGGCAAGCCCTGGTGGATGATACGAGCGTAGTGGTGATGCTGTACATGGCCCTGGAGCTGTCGGGGGCGAAGTGGAAGGTGGCCATCGGCGATGGCAAGCGTGCACCCAGTCAGCACACGCTCAAAGCGGCCGATGTGCTGGGGCTGCTGGGGGTCATTGCGAAGGCCAAGAAGCGCTGCGGGCTGAGCGGGCCGGTGCGGGTGATGAGCTGCTACGAGGCGGGGCGCGACGGGTTCTGGCTGCACCGCTGGGCGCACGAGCAGGGCATCGACAACGTGGTGGTGGACTCCTCGAGCATCGAGGTGAACCGGCGGGCGCGGCGGGCCAAGAGCGATGGGCTGGATGCAGCCAAGCTCTACGAGATGCTGGTGCGCTACGTGGGGGGCGAGACGCGGGTGTGGCGGGTGGTGCGGGTGCCCACGGCGGAGCAGGAGGATGCGCGGCGCTTGCACCGGGAGCTGGAGCGCTTGAAGAAGGAGCGCAACGCCCATGTCAGCCGCATGGGCAGCCTGGCGGTGCTGCACAACGTGCGCCTGGAGCGCATTGGCGGGCGCGACTGGCAGCAGCGGCTGGAGGGCCTGCAGGGGCGCCTGCCCGCGGCGCTGTGGCAGGAGATCGCGCGCGAGAGCCGGCGCCTGGAGCTGGTGAGCACCCAGATCGGGGCCGTGGAGCGGGAGCGCCAAGGGCAGCTGGAGGCGATGCTCAAACAGGGCGGGCCGCTGGCCGCGCTGACGCAGCTGCGCGCCATCGGGGTACACAGTGCCTGGGTGCTGGTGCGCGAGCTGTTTGGCTGGCGCCAGCTTTGCCAACCGTCGCGAGCTGGCCGGCTGTGTGGGGGTGAGCCCCAGTCCCTACGACAGCGGGGCCAGCGAGCACGAGCAGGGCATCAGCAAGGCGGGCAACCGGCGCGTGCGTAGCCTGCTGGTGGAGATTGCCTGGTACTGGCTGCGCTATCAGCCACACAGCGCGCTTAGCCAGTGGTTTGCCCAGCGCTTCGCCGCCGGGGGCAAGCGCATGCGGCGCATCGGCATTGTGGCGCTGGCCAGGCGTCTGCTGGTGGCGCTGTGGCGCTACCTCGAGCATGGGGTGATCCCCGCCGGGGCCCAGCTCAAGGCGCAGCCCGCCGCGGGCTAGGCCAGCGTAGCGGGATGCAAGCGGGGTTGAGTCTATAGAGGAAAAAGCAGTAGCGCGCTGATTCGAGCGCTGCGTGTCAGGAGGTCCAGAGGCCCGTTCCCCAGCCGGGTGAGCATGACCGCTCACCGTCGTGAGAGATGGGGCACTCTGGTGCAAAGGGTTCGCCACGCGCCACCAGGCGCATGCGGCATAGGGTGTTCGACCAGTGTGTCGACACGGATAGAAGGTGGACCAGGCCAGTGGCCCGGCGTAGCCAACACACCCGCCCCCGAACACGAGGCGTCGGATCGAGCGCAACGAAGAGGACGACCTAACGGCAACACGCATGGAGCTTGACAAACCTGCCCTCATAGAAGGGCTGGGGAGAGGGGGACGAGCGGGACGCGAGCCGGAACGGGTGTCCGGCTTGTCCAGGCGCTTCTGACCCTTCTTGCAGTTGTCCCTTCTCTGCGTTTCTCCACGGCAAAACAAGGTTTAGAGCCGAAATGAGCTTGAAATGCGGCATCGTCGGACTGCCCAACGTGGGCAAGTCCACTCTGTTCAACGCGCTGACCAAGGCGGGCATCGCGGCGGAGAACTATCCCTTCTGCACCATCGAGCCCAACCTGGGTGTGGTCGAGGTGCCCGATGCGCGGCTCGCGAAGCTGGCGCAAATCGCCAAGCCGCAGAAAGTCATCCCGGCGATCGTCGAGTTCGTCGACATCGCTGGCCTGGTCGCCGGCGCCTCCAAGGGCGAGGGCCTGGGCAATCAATTCCTCGCAACCATCCGCGAGACCGATGCCATCGCGCACGTGGTGCGCTGCTTCGACGATCCCAACGTCGTGCACGTGGCGGGCAAGGTCGATCCGGTCTCGGACATCGAAACCATCAACACCGAGCTGGCGCTGGCGGATCTGGCCGCGGTGGAGAAGCAGCTTGCGAAGTACAGCAAGGTCGCCAAGGCCGGCGGCGACAAGGAAGCGCAGCGTCTGGTGGCGGTGCTGGAGAAGGTGCTGGTCGTGCTGAACGAGGCGCGTCCGGCACGCTCGGCGAACCTCTACGACGAGGAGAAGGAGGTCCTGGCACCTCTGTTCCTTCTCACCATGAAGCCCACCATGTACGTGGCCAACGTGGCTGAGCACGGGTTCGACGCCAACCCCCTGCTCGAACGCATCCGGGAGTATGCAGCGAAGGAAGGCGCGCCGGTGGTACCCATCAGCGCCGCCATGGAAGCGCAGATCGCCGATCTGTCCGAGGACGACAAGCAGGTGTTTCTGGCCGACATGGGCATGCAGGAACCTGGCCTCGACCGGCTGATCCGCGCCACCTACGAACTGCTCGGCCTGCAGACCTACTTCACTGCCGGCCCGAAGGAGGTGCGCGCCTGGACCATTCATCGCGGGGACACCGCGCCCCAGGCCGCCGGGGTCATTCACACCGACTTCGAGAAGGGCTTCATCCGCGCCGAAGTGATCCCGTACGACGAATATGTCGCGCTGAAGGGCGAGCAGGGCGCGAAGGAAGCCGGAAAGATGCGGCTGGAAGGCAAGGAGTACGTCGTCAAGGATGGCGACGTGATGCACTTTCGGTTTAACGTCTAAGCGCAGGAGCCATCCCAAACCCCTCTTGGCCGGCCCTTCATTGACGAAGAGCCGCCAAGCGCGCAGGCTGACCCTCGTGTGCTTGGTCAGGCGGAGGATCACACATGAACAGGCTGGCGCATTTCAAGGAGCTGTACTACCTGGCTGACAAACTGATCGGCGAGCTCTCGAAGGACCAGCTCGCCGAGGTCACTCGGCTGCTGGCGCTCCACGTGGCCCGCTACGCTCAGCACTACGGCCATATCCCGAGCACCAATGTGCTGGATCTGCTCGGCGTAGTCGAGCCTACTGAGCAGCAGACCGAGCTCATGCATGACGGCATGGAAGTTCTGGTGGGGTATCTGGGGACAGTACGAGAAATGGGCGACGAGCGGGCACAGCGCCTGGCCGCCGGCACGGGCTCTGGTTTGCCTGCACAAGATCGCTAACCCTACGCCTCGCCCGGTCTGCACACACTGCAGACAGGCTTCCCGGCTGCCCATGCCGTGGGAGTCAGAGGAAGCGGAACCATCAACGCAGCCCGGGGCCGGCCATCGTGCTGGTATGGCTTTTCAGGGGCTCTCTCGCGGGACGCACCGTCACCCCTCCTATTGCGATCGCGCGCCATCGGCGACGCCTTAGAACAGCCGCTACCGAGACAGCGGGTTGCCGCCCAAGCGAACTGCGGATTGAACCGATTTCACCTCCCGGTGCACTCACCGATGGGGCGAATGGCCCTCGGAGCTCGTGCTTACCCTCTCGCAGCGGGGTATCCACTCCGTACCTGGGGAGGAGGAACGATTCGTGGAGCACGCGCCCAGATCGATCGGTCCTACTACGTTGTTCACCGTAGTAGCACGCCGGCTTGCATCTGGGACTTTGGGAGCTGCGCGGGCGGACTTCGGTCGTGACGCCTATGCACGGCAAGACCTCGTGTCCGACCCATTGGGTCGGGCGCCGAATCTGCGCCAGTAAGTGCGGACCAAGCTGACACGCGAGATGGTGCATGAGATGTTCAAGTTGCGGGCGCAGGGATGGCCCCAACGATTGCTGGGTTACAGGTTCGGGGTGAACCGTACCGCTGTGAGCCGAGTGCTCAGCGGAGAGCGCTGGTCCGAGGTTCGCGCCAGGATCAAGAATCCACCCCCGATCCTGTCGCATGCCGAGGCGGTCCGCGCGGCCAACGCAAAGTTGAGCGCCCGGCAGGTTCGCAGCGTGCATCGCATGGGAGCCAAGGGGATGACGCAGCGAGCCATCGCAGCCATCGTCGGCGTCACGCGGCCGGCCGTCGGCTACATCCTCCGCGGGGAAACCTTCCGTGACATCTGGCTTGAGTTCAACACTCCCAAGGTGCGCAAGCCGGGCGCCAAGCGCCGCCCGTACCGCCGCTAGAATGATCTATTGGCTGCGCCGGTCGAGCCCGATCTGGCTCGCCCGGGCCTCCGCCACCGTCTCGCGTCCTGATGAACTATCCGGGCTAGCGCAGGGCTAGCGCCCGAACCCCAGAATCCCCGACACAACCGAGCGCGGATCGCGCTTCCCCCAACGCCCGAGCTCCACTGCGGAGATGAACTCGAACACGACGCGATTGAAAGCGTCCGGGTCCTCGAGGTTGAGCGTGTGTCCGGCGCGCGGCAGCACCACCAGCCCCGAGGTGGGAATCGTCCGCTTCATCAACAGGCCTGGCTCGAGGCACGGCTCGTCCTCGTCGCCGGTGACGATCAGGGTTGGGACCTCGATGCGCTTCATCTCCTCGACCAGCTCCCACAGCGAAGGGCGCTGCATTTGCAATCCGCGCAAGGTGCGCGCCGATCCCTCCGTAGAGTGCTCGCGCAGCTGTGCGGCGAATACCTGCCAGCCGCGCGGGTCCTTGTTCTGGAACTGTACGCGGCTAGGGCCGATTGCGTAGGTCTCGGCCGCCTTTGCCATGGTGTCGCGTTCGATCGCCGCTGCTGCGACCTCGCATTCGGCAACGAACTTCTCCTTCTGGCCGGGCTGCGCACCGTAGCCGCAGCCCGCCACCACCAGCGAGCGAGCGCGTTGCGGGTGGCCGATGCCAACGTGTAGCGTGGCGAACCCACCCATGGACAGCCCCACGATGTGGGCGCGGTCGAAGCGCAGGTGGTCGAGAACAGCGATGATGTCATCGCGTGCGCGCGCCTGCGAGTAACGGCCCGCCGGCGGCACGTCGGACGGCGGATAGCCGCGCGCCGAGAACGAAACGCAGTGGAAGTGACGCGAAAAGAAGCGCATCTGCAGCTCCCAGCTGCGGTGATCTCCCGCGAACTCGTGCACGAATACGAGCGGCTGCCCGGCACCCGCCTCCTCGTAGTACAGGCGCACGCCATCGTCGGTGGTCGCATAGGGCATGGGGTCTCCTTCCTGGTGGAACGTGCGAGCAGCTGTCATCCCCGCGCAAGCGGGGATCCAGAAGCGCTCGAGAAGTCTGGGTTCCCGCGTACACGGGAACGACAAACCTGACCTCGATCAAAGTCTCCTCAACCGTTCGAGCCGCTGTCCTCGAAGCGGAAGCCCATGGTGCGGCAGTGGTAGTAAAAGCCTCCATCCTGGACGATCAACCAGGTGCCCAACCCGTCTCCACGGTTGTGGTGCGAATGCACGCTCGTCGGCGGCGTTACCATGGTGACATAGGGCGCCCAATCCTTGCGCACTCCGTCGACCATCGAGTAGCAGCGCTTGCCTTCGATAGCGAGCGAAACGGCGACGGCATTGTGGCGGTGGGCAGTCTGCGTTCCGCCTGCCTCGAGCTGGTTCATGGCGAGCGTGAGCGAGGGCGAGATGTTCTTGCGCGCCTCCAGGCGCTCGGTGGCGAACACTACCGCGAGCCCTGCCACCAGCTGGCCCGCAAGCTTCGTCCGCGCCCGGACCAGCTCGTCAGCGATCGTTGCGGCGGGGAAGTGTGCAGGCTCGACCAGCCCCTCGCCGGGCGCCGGCGGCACGACGCGCTCGAACGCCAGCTCAGGCTCGTTGGTGACGACCCACAGGACGCTATCGCGCTCGCGGCTCACCAGCTGTATCGGAACGCCGCCGGGCAGGGAGAACACATCACCGGTGTTCCATTCGATGGTATCGCTCCCCTGCACCGCTCGACCCGCCCCATCGACCACGTACGCGAGCACTATGGTTGCGCGGGCATCGATCTTGAGCGATTCGCGGGCTCGTACGCGCGCATACGACGCGAGCACGAGCGGCGATGTTGCCGGGAACGGCAGCCCCATCGCCACGCTTTGGTCGCAAGAGATCAGCGCAGTGCCGGTCGCAGGATCGAGCGCGGCATCGCGTTCCGCGACGAAGCTCGCTGCCGGCACGTCCGGATAGACGATGTTGAACGCGTTCCCCGAATCGAAGTAGCGGGCGCGTCGCGTGTAAGGGGTCTGCGCGGAGGCCGCGTGCCCCGCTGGTGCATCTGTTACCACGTCCATGATGCTTGCCATTCTTCCGTCCTCTCGATTGCCGATCTCTCACCACCACCCTCTCCCGCAAGGTGGAGAGGGAGAATTGCTCCTTGGCTCTTACCGCCGCCGACCCGTCCCGCCGCCCAGCAGCGAGCCGAGCACACCGCGCAGGATCTCGCGCCCGACCTGCGAGCCGACCGACCGGGCCGCGCTCTTGGCCGCCGCTTCCAGCATGCCCTCGCGCCGACCGCCGCGGGGACCGGTGCTGCCCATGAGAATTCCGCCGAGCACATCCATCACGCTGCCGCCGGCTGCCGGTGCGGGCGCCCCCGGTTTGGCGCCGGCCGCTTCCAGCTTGGCGCCCGCCGCGTCCTTCAGTTTTTCGTAGGCCGATTCGCGGTCGACGACCTTCTCGTAGTGGCCGTACACGGCGGAGGACTGGATGATCTGCTTGCGCTCTTCCGCGGTAGCCGGGCCGATACGGCTGCCCGGCGCCAGCACCCAGGCGCGCTCGACGAGACCGGGCCGGCCCTTCTCGTCGAGGAACGACACGAGCGCCTCCCCTACGCCCATCTCGGTGATGGCCGTCTCGGTGTCGACTTTCGGGTTCGCGCGCAGCGTGCTCGCCGCCGTCTTCACCGCCTTCTGGTCGCGTGGGGTGAAGGCGCGCAACGCGTGCTGCACGCGGTTGCCGAGCTGACCCAGCACAGTCTCCGGCACATCCAGCGGGTTCTGGGTGACGAAATACACGCCCACGCCCTTGGACCGGATCAACCGCACCACCTGCTCGATTTTTTCCTGCAGGGCCTGTGGCGCGTCGTTGAACAGCAGGTGCGCCTCATCGAAGAAGAACACCAGCTTGGGCTTCTCGGGATCGCCTACCTCCGGCAGGGTCTCGAACAACTCCGACAGCAGCCACAGCAGCAGCGTGGCGTAGATCTTGGGCTGCTGCATGAGCTTGTCGGCGGCCAGGATGTTCACCACACCGCGCCCCTGGCTGTCGGTCTGCATCAGGTCGTCGATGTTGAGCGCCGGTTCGCCGAAGAACTTGTCCCCGCCCTGCTCTTCGAGCTGCAACAGGCCGCGCTGGATTGCGCCGATGCTGGCGGTCGAGACGTTGCCGTAGTCGGTGGTGAACTGCTTGGCGTTGTCCCCGACGAACTGGACGATGCTGCGCAGGTCCTTGAGATCCAGCAGCAGCAGCCCGTTGTCGTCGGCGATCTTGAACACCAGGCTGAGCACCCCGGTCTGGGTGTCGTTGAGGTTGAGCATGCGGGCCAGCAGCAGCGGGCCCATCTCGGAGATCGTGGCGCGCACCGGGTGGCCCTGCTCGCCCAGCACGTCCCAGAAAGTGACCGGAGAGGCGGCGAAGGCGGGCGCGGGCAGGCCGTGCTCCTCCAGGCGCTGCTTGAGCTTGGGCGAGAGCTGCCCGGCCTGGCTGATCCCCGACAGGTCGCCTTTGACGTCCGCCATGAATACCGGCACGCCGATGCGGCTGAGCGCCTCGGCCATGCGCTGCAGGGTGACGGTCTTGCCGGTCCCGGTCGCCCCTGCTATCAGGCCGTGGCGATTGGCAAGCCCGGGCAGCAGGCAGACTTCCTCGGCAGCTTTGGCGATGGGCAAGGGCTGGATCATGGGTCGGCTCCATGCTGCGCTGTGCTAGACTTTTGCAATTATATCCGCGCGATAGCGCCGCCAAGCGGGCGGCGGGCGCAATTTCGTACTTCGGTTGGCAAGCGAGTGCCCGCGGCTAGCGGGTGTGAAGCGTATGGCAGGTCACAGCAAATGGGCCAACATCAAGCATAGGAAGGCTGCGGCCGACGCGAAGCGCGGCAAAGCTTTCACCCGCCTGATCAAGGAAATCACGGTCGCCGCCAAGCTGGGCGGCCCCGACCCCGGCATGAACCCGCGCCTGCGCCTGGCGGTGGACAAGGCCTACGAGGCGAACATGCCGAAGGACAACGTCGAGCGCGCCATCAAGCGCGGCGCCGGCGAGCTCGACGGCGTGAACTACGAGGAGATCCGCTACGAGGGCTATGGGATCGGCGGTGCTGCGGTGATGGTGGATTGCCTGACCGACAACAAGACCCGCACCGTGGCCGACGTGCGCTACGCTCTTCAGCAAGAACGGCGGCAACCTCGGAGGCGAAGGCTGCGTCGCGTTCCTGTTCCAGCACTGCGGGCAGCTGGTATTCGCGCCGGGCACCAGCGAAGACCGGGTGATGGACGTGGCCATCGATGCCGGTGCGCAGGATGTGGTGAGCAACGACGACGGCAGCATCGAGGTCATCACTACGCCTATCGAGTTCCATGCAGTGAAAGCCGCCCTGGAGCGCGCCGGGCTCAAGCCGGAGGTCGCGGAAGTGACCATGAAGCCGAGCGCCGAGACCGCGCTGGCCGGGGAGGACGCTGCGCGCATGCACAAGCTTCTCGACGCGCTGGAGGCGCTGGACGATGTGCAAGAGGTCTACACTACCGCGGTCATCGACGAGTGAGAGCTGCGATCTCCTGGACTACGAAGTGCTGCGCGCTGCTGACGGCACGCTCATGGTGGCGGTGAGCGATACCGCCGTCGTGCTCGAGTAGTCGTCGTGCCCGAGGCATCGATCCGCATCCTCGGCATCGACCCGGGATTGCGTGTCACCGGCTTTGGTTTGATCGAGCGCGCGGGCCACCAGCTGATCTATCTCACCAGCGGCGTGGTGCGCACCCCCGCTGGGCAACTGCCCGATCGCCTGAAAGCGATCCTGGAAAGTCTCAGTGCGGTCATCGCCCAGCATTCGCCCACCCAGGTGGCGGTGGAGAAAGTCTTCGTGAACGTCAACCCCGCATCGACGTTACTGCTCGGGCAGGCACGCGGCGCCGCGATCTGCGCTGCGGTCTCGCGCGGTCTGCCCGTCTCCGAGTACACGGCCCTGCAAGTCAAGCAGGCAGTGGTTGGCAATGGCCATGCCGCCAAGGAGCAGGTCCAGGAAATGGTACGCCGGCTGCTGGCCTTGCCCGGCGATCCCAGCGCGGATGCCGCCGACGCGCTGGCGTGTGCCATCTGCCACGCGCACGGCGGACTGGGGCTGGGCAAGCTGGCGACCGCGGGCTTCCGCGTACGCGGAGGGCGGCTGGTATGAGGGCGCCGGCTGTGGCCTTGCATGAGGTCCCCGGCGCGCCGGGCACGAGGACCCCGGCGTGGCCAGGCATGAGGAGCTTGGCGTGATCGGTCGCATCGCCGGCGTGCTGCTCGAGAAGCAACCGCCCCAGGTTCTGGTCGATGTGCAGGGCGTGGCCTACGAGGTCGACGTGCCGATGAGCACCTTCTATCAGCTGCCGGCCAGCGGCGGCCGCGTGACCCTCTACACGCACCTGGTGGTGCGCGAGGATGCGCACCTGCTGTTCGGCTTCGCCACCGAGGGCGAGCGCCGGACTTTCCGCCAGCTGCTGAAGATCAGCGGCATCGGCACGCGCACCGCGCTCGCGCTGCTGTCGGGCATGACTGTGGAGGAGCTGTATACGGCGGTGGCGGGCCAGGACGTGGCGCGCATGATCAGGATCCCGGGCATCGGGCGCAAGACGGCCGAGCGCCTCCTGCTGGAGTTGCGCGATCGGCTTGCCGCCGGCGCAGCGGGATCGCCAACGCCGGCGATCGCTTCGCCGCGGGCGGACGCGCTCAACGCGCTGCTGGCCCTGGGCTACAGCGAGAAGGAAGCCTCGGCGGTGCTCGCCAGGCTGCCCGCGGACCTGGGCACTTCGGATGCCATCCGGCAGGCGCTGCGGGCGCTGTCCAAGGTGCTATGATCCGACGCATTTCGCCCATGCTGCGCCTCCTGCTTGCCGCTCTGATCGCGGCCCTCAGCCTGCCCATTGATGCCGCCTCGGACGATGCGGACGCGCTCAAGTCCAGGGCCATCGAGCGCCTGGCAACCAAAGGATGATCCACTCCGTCAGTGAGAAGGAAAAGCGAACCATGCACCTGCGCAGCGCGATTTTGACTGCAGCGCTCGTCTTCATCTGTGCCGTCGCCTTGCCCGCAGCCGCGTCGAAGACCGACAAGAACCTGCAGCTCGTCAACCTGCACGATCTCGAGTGCTCGGTGGCGATCGGCGACTACTTCCTGAAGCAGCAAAGCCTGCTCGCGGTGCGCGCCTATCTGGCTCGCGTCGGAGCCGAGCAGAACCTCGGCAAGGATTGGAATCCGGGCAACGTCTACTGGAAGCAGGCCGAGAACGCCCTCGTGGCCGGGCTGACCCGCGAGACCCGCCGGGACTTCTCCAACATGGAGTGGTTGTCCGAGGAGTGGGCTGGCCTGAACGACCGCGAGCTCAGCGAGCAGGATATGGACGCCCTGCTGCAGCACTTCGGCACCGATGTCGGGCGCAAGCAGCTGATGATCGTCGACCACAGCGTTGCCTTCCACGTCATGGCCTCCCTGAGCATGGCCGGCAAGATCGAGGACAACGTCCCGGGCAGCGAGGCGGAGCGCAAGCGCATGCAGGACATCTACAATGCGGAAGACGACGCCATGCGCTTCGACCCCAACACCAGCCCGGAGGGCACCCAGTTCGCCCTCTCGCCGATCGGCAGGAAGTACTTCACGAACGCGGTGCTGAAAGTGAGCGGATTGATCTCGCGGCGGTTGTACCAGCTGGGACGGGAGATCCCCGAGCGCATCGACGCCGCCTCCCCCGAAGTGCAGGCCGCCGTGGCCGCCTATCGCCGGTCCCGCTCCGGCTAGCCTGGACGAAAACAGATGAAACGCAAAGACGCAAAGACGCAAAGGCGCCAAGAGATGCGCAGGAACTGGTGCGAAGACGGTCTTCTGCGTTCCGGTTGCAGTGCAAGGCCTCGCGCACTGTAGTCTTCCTTGGATGGTTTTCTCCGCGCCTTCGCGGCTTTGCGCCTTTGCGTTTCCGGCTTCGAGTGGCGTAGATCCGTGATCGAAACCGACCGCCTGATCGCCCCCGACCGCGCCTCCGTCCAGGAAGAGGCGTTTGAGCGGGCGCTGCGGCCCAAGCACCTCAGCGACTACGTCGGCCAGGAGAAGATCCGCGCGCAGCTCGCCATCTTCATCGAAGCTGCGCGCAACCGGCGCGAGGCGCTCGACCACGTACTGCTGTTCGGACCGCCCGGCCTGGGAAAGACCACGCTGGCGCACATCATCTCGCGTGAGATGGGCGTGAATCTGCGGCAGACCTCCGGTCCCGTGCTCGAGCGGCCGGGCGATCTGGCGGCGCTGCTGACCAACCTCGAGCCCAACGATGTGCTGTTCATCGACGAGATCCACCGCCTGTCGCCGGTGGTGGAGGAGATCCTCTACCCCGCACTGGAGGATTTCCAGATCGACATCATGATCGGCGAGGGCCCGTCCGCCCGCTCGGTCAAGCTGGACTTGCCGCCGTTCACGCTGGTGGGCGCCACCACCCGTGCAGGCATGCTCACGAATCCGCTGCGAGACCGCTTCGGTATCGTGTCGCGGCTCGAGTTCTACACTCCTGCGGAGCTCGCCTTGATCGTGGTGCGCTCGGCGCGGCTGCTCGAGGTGGAGATCCAGCCCGAAGGGGCCGTGGAGATCGCCTCCCGCTCGCGCGGCACGCCGCGCATCGCCAACCGCCTGCTGCGGCGCGTGCGCGACTACGCGCAGGTGAAGGCCGATGGCGTGATCACGCGCGAGGTCGCCGACCTGGGACTGCGCATGCTCGACGTCGACGCCGTGGGCTTCGACGTCATGGACCGCAAGCTGCTGCTGGCCGTGCTGGAGAAGTTCGGCGGTGGCCCGGTCGGACTGGACAACCTCGCCGCGGCCATCGGCGAGGAGCGCGACACCATCGAGGATGTGCTCGAGCCCTATCTCATCCAGCAGGGCTTCCTGCAGCGCACGCCCCGCGGGCGGATGGCCACCCTGTCGGCCTACCGGCATTTCGGTCTCGCTGCCCCGGCTTCGAGCTGCCGGCGGCGACCTGTGGGATGCCGCGACCTGAGACGCGCGCCATGGGCGCAGCGCTCGCCGCCGCCCGGGCGCCGGCCTTCCGCCTGCCGGTTCGAGTCTACTACCAGGACACCGACGCGGGCGGCGTGGTGTTTCACGGCACCTACCTCGACTACTTCGAGCGTGCGCGCACCGAGTGGCTGCGCGATCTGGGCTTCGACATCGGCGCGCTGGCGCAGCGCGACGGCGTCATCTTCATCGTCCGCGAGCTGCGGGTCGCGTATGCGCGTGCGGCGCAGCTCGACGATCTGCTGGACGTCACCGTCGCGCGTCGAACACCTCGGGCGCGCCCAGTTCACTCTGGCGCAGCAGGCGCTGCGCGGCAGGCGAAGCGCTGGTGCGCGCCTCGGTGAACCTCGCCTGCGTGGGCAGCGGCTCGTTCCGGCCGGCTGCGTGCTGCCCGAGGCGTCTGCGTGCGGCGCTGGTCGAACGCGGGTTGCGCGGCCGGAGGAGGGAACTTGAACGTCACCGACCGACCTGTCGCTGCTCACGCTGGTCACTCAATGCCAGCCTGCTGGTCAAGCTGGTCATGGGGGTGCTGCTGCTGATGTCGCTGCAGTCGTGGTGGTACATCTTCCGCAAAGTCCTTCGTGCTGCGCGACACCCGCCAGCGGTCGGAGGACTTCGAGCGCACCTTCTGGAGCGGTCCCGACCTGAACCAGCTGTTCCAGTCGATCGCCAGCGGCCGGCGGCCGGCGGCGAGCATGGACCGCATCTTCGAGGCCGGCTTCCGCGAGTTCGTGAAGCTGCGCCGGCAGACCGGCCTGACCGTGCGCGGTGGTGATGGACGGCACGCGCCGCGCCATGCGCGCCACCTATCAGCGCGAGATGGACTATCTCGATTCGCATCTGTCGTTCCTCGCCACGGTGGGCTCGGTCAGCCCCTACGTCGGCCTGCTCGGCACGGTGTGGGGCATCATGAACGCCTTCCGGGGGCTCGCCAACGTGCAGCAGGCAACGCTCGCCCACGTCGCGCCCGGCATTGCCGAGGCCCTGATTGCCACCGCCATCGGCCTGTTCGCGGCCATTCCCGCGGTGGTCGCCTTCAACTACTACGCGCGCGAGATCGATCGGCTGTCGACGCGCTTCGAGACCTTCATGGAGGAGTTCTCCAACATCCTGCAGCGCCAGGGCGGCGCGGCGGTGTGAGCCTCGTCCCCAATCCGGCATGCGCTATCCAGCCTGGATCCCCACGTGAACGAGCGCCGCAAGCGCACGCGCCTGATGAGCCAGATCAACGTCGTGCCCTATATCGACGTGATGCTGGTGCTGCTGGTGATCTTCATGGTCACCGCGCCGCTGATCAACACCAGCATGGTGGATCTGCCTTCGGTGAGCCGCAGCAACCAGCCGCCCGCGAATCCGCTGGAGGTGTTGATCCGCCAGGACGGCAGCATCCTGCTGCGCGACCGCGAGCGCGGCGGGGCCGAGAGGAAAGTCAATCGCGACACGCTGGTGCGCGAGGTGAAAGCCATGATCGCGCGCAACAAGGACCAGCCGGTGGTGATCGCGGCCGATCAGGACGTCCAGTACAAGGTGGTGGTGGAGGTGATGGACGTGCTGCAGAGCAACGGGGTGGTGAAGGTGGGCCTGCTCACCAAGCCGCGCTCGGGCTAGGCCCCGATCTCTGACGAGGCCGCCCCGGCATGTTCGAAAGCGTGCGCGAGCCCGGCAGGTCCGCCTCTCTGGCGCTTGCCGTCGCTGTGCATCTTGCCTTCTTCGTCTTCCTGTATTTCGGCATCAACTGGCAGCGCAAGCCGTGCCGCCCCTGCAGGCGGAACTGTGGAGCGAGCTGCCGCCGGTGAAACCGCTCCCGCGCAAGGTCGAGCCCCCCGTGCCGGTGCAGCCGCCGCCCAAACCCGAGCCGGTCGTGGAGAAGAAACCGGAGCCCCCGCCCAAGCCACCGGAGCCGCCCAAGGCCGTGGAGCCGCCCAAGCCGCCAGAGCCCAAACAGCCGACCCGCGCCGAGATCGAGCTCAAGGAAAAGCAGCGCAAGCTGCAGGAAGAGAAGAAGGCCGAAGCCGAGGAGCGGCGCAAGGCCGAGCTCGAGCGCAAGGCCGAAGAGAAGAAGCGCAAGGAAGAGGAGCGCGCAAGGAGGAGGAGCGCAAGGAGGAGGAGCGCAAAGCCGAGGCACAGCGCAAGAAGGAGGAAGCGGCACAGCAGGCGGAACTCCGCAAGCAGGAAGAGGCCAAACGCATCGAAGAAGAGAAGCGCCTGGACGCCGAGCGCAAGGACCAGGAGGCGCGGCTGGAGCGCGAAGCGGACCTGCGACGCTCGGCGATCCTCGAGGAGCAGCAGAAGCTGGCGCTCGCCGCCCAGCAGCGAGCGCAAGAGGAAGCGCGCAAGCGCCAGCTGGCGGAAGCCGCGGCGGCGCGTGCCAAGGAGCTGGAGGCGTGGCAGAGGCGCATCCACGATCGCATCCAGCAGCAAGGTGGTGGTGCCCCCGGCCACGCCCGACAACGCGCGAGGCAAAATACGAGATCGTCATCATCCCGGGAGGGGAGGTGTTGAGCATTCAGCTCAAGAAATCGAGCGGCCAACCGGCCTATGACGCGGCGATCGAGCGCGCGATCAACTCCGCCTCGCCGCTGCCGGTGCCCAGCGACCCCGGGCTGTTCCAGCAGCTGCGAACTGAATCTCGTGTTCCGGCCGAACTGACGATGCCGCGATGCTATAATTCCGCGCCAATGACATTGGGAGACTGGCGCAACGACACACCTGGACCCCTCCACCGAGTCGCTGCTCGGGCGGCGCCGTGCCATTGCGGCGCTGGGCCTGGCCTGTCTCGGCGCGGCGACGCCGGCCGCCGCCCAGCTCACCATCGAGATCGTCGGCGGCGGCACCGACCAGATCCCGATCACCATCCTGCCCTTCGGCACGGAGGACAAGTTCCCGCAGCACGTGAGCGAGGTCGTGTCGGCGGACCTCAACCGCAGCGGCCGCTTCAAGCTGCAGGACATCGGCAGCGTGCGGCCGCTGCCCACCGAGCCGGCCGAGGTGAACTTCCGCTACTGGAAGAACCGCGGCAGCCAGACCCTGGTGCTGGGCCAGGTACAGGCGCGCAACGACGGCCGCCTCGATGTGCGCTTCCGGATGATCGATACGGTGAAGGAGGCCCAGCTGGTGGGCTATTCCTACACCGTCGTCCCCGCGCAGCTGCGCGCCATCGCCCACAAGATCGCCGACATCATCTACGAGAAGCTCACCGGCGAGCCGGGGGTGTTCAGCACGCGCATCGCATATGTGGCGCGCAACCCCGACCGCTTCGAGCTGCAGATAGCCGACGCCGATGGCGTGAACTCGCAATTCATCCTGTCGCACCGGGAGCCGATCATCTCGCCGGCATGGTCGCCCGACGGCACGCGCATCGCCTACGTCTCCTTCGAGCAACGCCGGCCGCTCGTCTTCCTGCACAACCTGACCAACGGTTCGCGCCGCGTCCTGGCCAACTTCGAAGGCATCAACAGCGCCCCGGCGTGGTTTCCGGACGGCCAGCGGCTCGGGCTCACGCTGTCCAAGGACGGGCTGCCGCAGATCTACCGGATCAATGCGGACGGCAGCGGCGTCGAGCGGGTTTCCTTCAGCAACGGCATCGACACCGAGCCCAGCTTCTCACCCGACGCGCGCTGGATGCTGTTTACCTCGGACCGCGGCGGCAGTCCGCAGATCTACCGCATGCCTGCCGCCGGCGGCAACGCCGAGCGCATCACGTTCGAAGGCACCTACAACGTCACCGCGCGCTACAGCCCGGACGGCAAGTCCTTCGCATTCATCCAGCGTAGCGCCGGCAAGTACAGCCTCGCCGTCATGGAGCTAGCCTCCCGCCAGGTGCATATCCTGACCGATGGCCAGCTCGATGGCTCGCCGACCTTCGCGCCCAATGGACGCTTGATCCTGTACGCGTCCATCGTGAGGGGGCGTGGTATATTGGCCGCCGTTTCGAGCGATGGCCGTATCAAGCAGAAGATCACAGCCTCCGCCCAGGACGTGCGCGAGCCCGCCTGGGGGCCGCTGCCAGGCAACCGCTGAGAGGAGCCAGCATGAAACGAATTCTGGTCGGCATGTGTGTGGCCGTGCTTGTCGCCGGTTGCGGCAGCAAAGGCGGGCAGCCGCCCAAGGCTGCGGTCGAGCAACGCGACGTAACCGGGACACAGCAGTCCGCCGCAGCGCAGGCAGCAGCCGACGAGGCCAAGCGCAAGGAAGAGGAAGCGCGCCGCGCCGCGGCCGCAGCCGCCGAGGCGGCCAAGCGCCAGAAGGACGAGGAAGCGCGCAAAGCCGGGCGAGCCGGTGGTGCAGCCGCTGCCCGATGCGCAGGTGACCGAGAAGGCGTTGAGCGACCCGGCATCCGCGCTTAAGGATCCGGCCAGCCCGCTGTCCAAGCGCAGCGTCTACTACGACTTCGACATGTACAACGTCCGCGAGGAGTTCCAGCCGATGGTCGAGGCGCATGGCAAGTTCCTGCTCGAGAACGTGGAGTTGCGCGTGCGCATCGAGGGCAACTGCGACGAGCGCGGCAGCCGCGAGTACAACCTGGCACTGGGACAGCGGCGGGCCGACGCGGTCAAGCGCGCGCTGACCCTCCTGGGTGTCCCCGCCAACCGCATCGAGACGGTGAGCTTCGGCGCCGAGAAGCCGCACTCGCTGGGCAGCAACGAGGAGGCGTGGGCCGAGAACCGCCGCAGCGACATCGTCTACATCGGCATCGACTCCCCGCAGTAGCCTGACAGCAAGCAGGCCTTGCCGCCTGCATCCTTCATATGGGGTCTCCACGCATCGAGTGCACCGGATCGTCGTACTGGCTGCCGGCTCTGGTCGCGGCCGCCATGGTGCAGGCGCAGCAGCCGGCGCAGCAGAACCGCAGCGTGATCGAGCTGATGAACCAGATCGAGACGCTGAATGCCGATATCAACCGGCTGCGCGGGCAGATCGAGGTCCTGAACAACTCGCTGGACAACGCCCAACGCCGCCAACGCGACATGTACCTGGACCTTGACACGCGGCTGCGGCGGATCGAGGGCGGAGGCGATAGCGCGCAGAAGTCGGCCGCGGAGCTCGAAGCAAGGATCAAGAAGCTCGAGCAGCAGCTCTCCGAGGCGGACGCACGCCCGAAGCGGACCGAGTCCGCCGCGGCGGCGCCGGCTGCACCCGCATCGACCGGCACGGCCGCCGTCCCGGAGCCCTCGCCGCCCGTCCCACCGAGCGTGGCGCGCCCTGCGGCGCCCACCGCCACCGATGCCACGTCCCCGCGCCGCGCCTACGACGACGCGCTTGCCCTCTACCGCGCGGGAGACTATCAGGGTGCGATCACCGCCTTCGACGCCTTCGTCAAGCGCTATCCGCGCGACGCGCTGGCCCCCAACGCGCAGTACTGGGTCGGCGATGCCTGGTTCAACCTGCGCGACTTCCGATCCGCCGTGAGCGCGCAGCAGACGCTCATCGCGACCTATCCCGACAGCCCCAAGGTGCCCGACGCCATGGTCAACCTGTCAACCTCCCAACAGGTGCTGGGTGACAATGCTGCCGCAAGGAAGACGCTCGAGGAGGTTGTGAGCCGCTTCCCGCAGACGGATGCGGCCGACAAGGCGCGGCAGCGGCTGTCGCGGCTGAAATAGGCGGGCCGCAGCAGGCCAGGTTCAAGTCTCCAACATAACTGACGATGATGTGATCGGCTGCTAGGCGGCTCATTTCGAGCCGAAAGCTCCCGCACACTCGGAGGGGACATGCACAGACTGGTTGCGGTTCTGGGATTGGTGTTGCTTGGCGCGTGCTCGACTGCGAAGTACGAAGTAAACCCGGACGGGTCCAAGCCGGTGCTGTACCCCGCCGACGAGGTCCAGAGGTGGCCGATGGTAGACGGGGCACGTCAGGCTCCCTCCGGCAGCGCTCGTATCTACATAGACCCGTCCGCTCGCTTCGGGCCCGACGTGCAGGTGGGCGACGGCGTCAGGATCGGTGCCGGGAGTGTCATCGACGAGGACACGACCCTGTTTTCCAATGTTACGGTCGGACAGAACACTCAGATCGAGGGCGACAACATCGTCCAGAGCGGCGTGAAGATCGGCAACAAGGTACTGATGCGTGGCGACTCCGTGATCGGAGCGGGCACGGTCATCGAGGACGGCGCGACCATCGGGAAGCAGGCGAGAATCGGCAAGCGCGTGACAATCGGCGCCGGTTCCACCGTGGGCCCGGGCTCGCGCATCGGCGACGGAGCGAGCGTACCCAAGGGGAAGCTGCTTCCCCCGCAAACGCGAATCGATGCGGTGAAGTAGGAACCCCGCGGGCGGCCTCCCACAGACCGCTGCCGCTTGCAACGGGCGGCAGCGGCCACCTGGGCTGAGTGCTAATGTAGACGCGTAGCAACCGCCACAGGTACCAAACGACGCGATTGCCTGCGTCACCGCTGGCCGGGAGGTGCCTGCGTGCGCAGGCTATGGGTTTGACACCCCTCACCCCCGCTCGTACAATGCGCGGTTTTTCGGGCGGTTAGCTCAGCCGGTAGAGCAGCGGACTTTTAATCCGTTGGTCGCGAGTTCGAATCTCGCACCGCCTACCAACAATCAAGTACTTGCCGACTGGCCCACTTCTGCTTGTGCCAGAATTGTGCCGAGCTTTGCACTTAGGCACGCTTGGCTTGGCAAGCATGCCCACCGGTGCCAGCGTTGCGCGCTACCGTCTGAATCCACTCCTTCGCACCGGCACGTCAGCCCCACAGAGCTCCTGCAGGCTCGTGTAACCTTCGCTGCCTTCCGTTCTGCGCCTCTCCGATTGCGCGATGACGGCGCACAGTGTTGGCTACCATCGAAAGAGCTGCCGCCTTCCTTAACGGTTAGGTATTTCGCCTGTGCCCGGACGGGTTGAGGTGTACGAGGGCGTTGAGCCAAAATCGAACGCCCAGAGCGCAGGCGTTCCAGCTGCCGCTCTCCGCCGGGCGGACCGCGCACCGAGACAATGACGATCAAGTTCGGAGCGCCGCGGTTAGATCGTTCTTCGATCCCTTCGCCGCTGTCCGTGCGAACTAGATCATATCGCGGCCTGCCGTGCACACCGGGTTGCTGGCTAGCTGTGGCGTCGCGGCCGATCATGGCGTGTTTCCTCTTCGTGGTGAATAACGCCAAGTCGGCTTGGCGGCACTCTAGATTGCGGCCCGCATTACAAGTGTACATATGCTGTTGGCATCACACCATGGTGCGGGAATCGCACCACTCCCGGTGGTCGAACTTCTGGCCTTGACATTGCTATATACTGGAGGCTGTTCGACTGGAACGATTTCTTGGCGCAGTCAGTGGCGTCGCTGGCGGGGGCGTTCGTTGGCGCGGCTTCCGCTTTCGCTCTCGAACGCTTGCAGAGACGCAGAGATGAAGATGAACGGAACGTCGCCGCTGGGAACCTCGCGCTGATTACCCTGACGCTTATGTATAGCGATTTCCTGAACGTGCGAAGAGGGATACGCCAGGTGATAGAGAACGCGAAAACCAAGGCAAACTGCCCGCCTTGGTTCCAGCTAATGCCGCCACTACATTACGACTTCGCCCAAGAGGTGAGGTTTGACTTCAGCTCATTGGCGTTCCTTACTCAGCTCGGTGACGTGTCGATTTTTGAGCGGCTGCTGTTGGCCGAGAAGCGGCACATGCAATTAGCCCATCTATCTCGCGCAACAAAAGCTGGAGGACGCTAGCTTGCTCGAGGATGCGCCAGTCGATGTCGGCGACTTGAAGACCGCCTCGGCCCGAACGTCGTTGGGCTTCTGACTAGCCTCAGGGAAGGGTTTGAAATGTGCTTCGAGAAGGACGAGGACGCCTATATCTCCGTTGCCCAGGGATTGAACAAGGAGTTAGGGCGGCTTTATGGAACGAGAGGCTGTTCCGGAAGCATTACAGAATACTGAACCCGGCGAGAAGGAAGGCTTAGCTCGGTGATCAAATCGTGTCCGACTCGCCGCAGCGGGTCGCTGCCGCGCTCGTTGCGGCGCGACGCGCGCGACAGGTCGGTGCGGTACGACACGCAGGACCGTCGGGCAGGCTGCCGAGCTTCAGCTCCGCCCCGTTGGGCTCCAGATGCTTGCGCCTGCCATCGACGCTGACCTCATCGAGCGCGGCGGCTGCGTCGAGGGATTCAGCGACTAGGTAAGGAGGCGGTTTGCCGTCGAAGCAAGCCCGGACGCTAATTAGCGACAGTTCCGGGTCGATGGCGACGGAATGAGCGTGCAGCCGGTCGCCTCCCGCATTCGCGGAAACCGCAATAGCCGCCGCCACGCTCAATACGAGCACTCGCAGCCAGCTAAACAATGGCGTGGAAAGAAGCACCGTTTCGGGAAATGGCGACAAAGACTTATGGCCTGAAGTGTAATCCTTACCCGTTCTACGCGGGTGGGCAAACCACGTGCCCAGAAGAATATTAAATTTCTTAGAGTTGCAGCGTTTGACAGTTGACAATCGGACCGGTGCGCGAGTAACGTCGGCGCTGAATAGCCTCGTCCTCGGCGGGCCGCCATCCGCGTCAGTGTTCGGGCAGAGCGGGTGATGCTTAAGAACTATTATCGCGGGTCCTCGGGCGGGGATGCGTGTAATACGTCGGTGTTAGCCTTCAGCAAGGTAGTAACAACGTAATCGCTGCCGGCCTCCCGCGGGCAGTGGTGAACACTGAATGGGGACGACTGTATGAATTCTTCTACCTTGACGCCCAAGTCAGCTGCAGTTATGTCCGCTCTGGTGCTGACCGTCGGCCTTGCAGGCCCAGCCTTCGCAGAAGTCAGCCAAGACCCTTGCGGCGAGGGCAATGCTGCATGTCGAATTACGATTGAGTTCAACGGCGCACCTGTCGGAGCCGGCACGTTCGACGTCGCGCCAGACGGCACGATCACGCTTCCCGACATCATCCATATCCCCTTGCCGGATGGCGCGTCGGCCGGCGTGAACGACATGTTCGGTAACGCCGATCCGGTCTTGGGCTTCGCTGGCGCCGCTACCACGGCCGGGGTCGGTGCAACGTTCACATTCAACTTCTTCCTGCCGATCAGCCTCACCGGGCCGATCGTATCCGCACGGAGAGATCGGCTACTCGCTCACGGCGACCACTGCGGCCGGCGCCCAGATCGCGCCGTTCCTCACGCCAAAGGTGTTGGAGGGAAGGGATGTAGATACGTCGGTAGGCGGAAAACTTCCGATCGACAAGAACTTGGATGCGGGCGACACGTTCTTCTTTGTCGGCGGTCCGGATACCCAGCAATCGATCACCTACGAGGGGAACGGAGCCTTCTTCGTCGATCCCGATTACGATACTATGAGTGCCACTGTGGCCTTCGCGTTGTCGCCGAACAGCAACGTCGGCTTCAGCGGGTTCATTCAGCAGACTGTCGTCCCCGAGCCCTCGACTTATGCGCTGCTAGCAGCCGGCCTTGCTTTCGTCGGCTTTGTCGTACGCCGTCGCCTCAACGCCTGATACCAGGCTCTCGCCTAATCCAAAGGGCCGCGCACTTCGCGCGGCCCTTTTTTTGCCCTGACTTCGCCGCAGCGCAGCCATGTCATGCCTTTGCGCGACGCCGTAGTCCTCTCCATTGTCGCGATCGATCCTGCCCACCGCGAGTACTGCGACTGGGGATGGGAGAAACGAAGTCCGCTGACGGCCGCGGTCGGCAGCATGGCAAAGCTGTCAGTGGGCCTGATGCCGGCGCCGCCTGCGCGCCTCCTGACCCCACGGGCTCAGCTGGAGAGGCCGCGCATAGCGCGGCCTTTTTTTGTGTCCGTCTCAGAGCGCAATCGAAGGCAGCGACGCCGATCGCGTACCGGACAGCGGGGGATTGTCTGCCGTATGGTAGGTCGTCACCAGCGAGAACTTCGTTGCCTGCGTGCGGTTCGCGCCCGCCGCGTGAAAGGTCCGGCAGTGGAAGAACAACACGTCGCCCTGCTCGAGCAGCGGTGTGACCCGCATGTCGATGAGGGAGCGGTAACCGCCGCACCTCGTCCGGGGAGAAGAGTGTGGAGGCGGCGGCGGTGATCGCTGCGGCGGCTGGGTTCACGCTGTAACCTTGGCGACCGGCTCATAGCCCAGGATCGGCGCGAGCCAGCGCTCGGCGGTGCGCAGGTCCCAGCCGCGCCGCCGTGCATAGTCCTCCACCTGGTCGCGGTCGATGCGGCCCACGGCGAAGTAGTGGGACTGAGGGTGCGAGAAATAGAAGCCGCTCACAAGGCTTGCCGCCGGCCATCCCATCGGCGAAGCAGTCGCCCCCGCCCTGATGGTCGACGACGCTTTGGATGTGCTCTCTTGTCTCAAAACGTACGTTCTGAATGGAACTCTCGTCGACGTGTCTGTTAGCGGCCTATCACGCTGAGGAGGACGCAGCAGTGGTGGCATTTCATGGACCCGGGATGATCTCTCTGGACTTCTTGATCAAGCGCCGCTTCTTTGGACAGCCATCCTAGCGCTGGAGGATGCTCCTGCAGAGCCCAGCTCCTGTGTGGTGCGCAAAAAAATTCGATCACGCCCGTTGTAGTCCGCGATAATATGAGCAGCGATCTTTAGCCTGGAGAAGCTACGAGAAGCTGCGTGAAGCGATCGAGAAGAAGATGTTCTCCAGCACCGAAGACCTGCTGCCGCTGATCTCCCTAGTCGCGTTCGAACAAGGTGAGCGTAGCGGTGAAGACTTGCGTCGACTTCCTCCGCATCCTTCGCGGTCTCAAAGCGGCGTCGCCGTGACCGTGGAGTTCGTGCTAAGCGAGGACCGGCTGACTCCGATGTTCCGAGCCACTTTCGCCTTGGCAGTGCCGGTCCTGACGACCAAGGATGACGCCTGTACCTTCGCGCCGCTCAAGGAAATTGTTCCGGCGCGCCGGGTTCTGGCAGAGCACGCTGCGGGCGCTCGAACCGAGCGCGCCGGACACGGCGATCTCCCGGAAGTGCCCGCTCAGGTCTCGGGCCTCCGCTCCGCGTGAAAGACTCCACGATCGATCTCAACGGCGTAGTAATCGGAGCCGTCACGCGTCGAACCACCCACGTCGCGGTACACCTTCCTCGAGTGACGCTGCGTGCGTGCAGCGCTAGCGGGGTGGATGTCGATCATAGCGTGGAGCTGGAAATGCGCGTCTGGGGCGGCGCCGTCGAGCAACACCCACAGCGGCTCCCTCGCCCGCTGTCTGACTGGGAGCTGTACCATGCCGGCCGAAAGCGCAGCGGCCTGCTGCCCGCTAGCTTCAGCGCGTCCGGCAACCTCCGGCTTGTCTTCGCATTCGACGCTGACGAGCCGCTGGTCATCACCGGATCGCGCCTCACCCTACGCCTGCTGAAACGTCCCCTGAAACCAGCGCCGAGCTCGCGTAGGACCATACGCCCAGCATCGCGTCGTGTGCGACTCAACCGTCGACCCTAGGGGTCCCAAGGTGCGCGCTTCTGTTCGCGCGATTCTTGTCCCGCTGCCCTAGCCGGGAACTAGAGCAGCATCCGGTACCCTGGAAGAGTCGCGTTCGTACCTGCAGCAGGTAATGCGTGCCAACATCTACGTTCGGAGAGAAGGAGATGAAGAGTTCCAAGGCAAATGCTGGAGGCGTCCTCAACAGGCTCCTTGAGCGGACGTCGCGGGGTGCGCACGTGGAACTGACGCTTCGTACTGGTCAGAAGATTAGTAGATTTCGAGTGCATGAGGTGATTGCCCCCATAGGTCTACAGGTAATGTCCAACCCGGGCGAAGCCCGGGTACGCGGTATCGTCTGGCCGGATCACGGCACGCGTCGTGATGAATACATTCAGGTGCGGGACATCGAGTCTGTTCGCGATGAGCAATTGGCTCCATACTTTGCGTCCGAGGAATTTTTCCAGCGGCACCCGCTTCCCGCAAGCTGGGTACGGTTGGCGAGATGTCCGGCGGGTCCTAAGAGGTAGGGGCATTCGCTTTTGCGCGCCCCCGATAGGACATCGAGAGGCTGCGTAGGGGCTCGATTCAATTCGTGGACAGAACGCGCTTCCATGACCACGGTCAGCGTGTTCGGCGGCACAGGATTCCTCGGCCGGCGGCTCGTGCGGCGCCTCGCCACCGAGGGGGCGACTGTGCGTGTCGCCGTCCGGCATCCCGGAGCGTGCGCGGAGCGCCTTGGGTGAGGCTGCCTTGGATCGGGTCACAGTCTTGTACGCCGACGTGCGCGACCAAGCCTCAGTCGCCGCCGCCGTCGCCGGGGCCGACGCCGTCGTCAACGCGGTCTCCGCCTATGTCGAGAAGGGCGGTGTGACTTTCGAGGCCGTGCACGAGCAAGGCGCCAAGACGCTCGCGCAGGAGTCGGCCGCTGCCGGTGTCGCCCGCTTCGTGCTCGTCTCCGGAATCGGCGCTGATCCCGAGTCCGGATCTCCATACATCCGCGCGCGCGGACGCGGTGAACTCGTGGTCCAGCAGGCGTTTCCGCCCGCTACCATCGTCCGCCCGGGCGCCATGTTCGGTCCGGGCGATGCCCTGTTCGGCACGCTCGCCGAGCTCGCCCGTCTGCTCCCGCTGCTGCCGCTGATCGGCGGCGGGCGCACCCGCCTGCAACCCGTTTTTGTCGAGGACGTGGCAGAGGCCATCGCCCGCGTGCTCGCCGACCCCGGGACCGCTGGCCGGACCTACGAGCTCGCCGGCCCGGGGGTGTACACACTGCGCGAGCTGGTCCAGATCACGCTGCGCCTCATCGGCAGACGGCGGTTGCTCCTGCCGGTACCCTTCGCGATGGCCCAGATTCAGGCGCGGTTGTTCGAGCTCCTGCCAAGGCCGCCGCTGACCACCGGCCAGGTTGATCTTCTCAAGGCCGATAGCGTGGCGAGCCCGGCCCTGCCGGGTTTCCGTGAGCTCAACATTCAGCCGAAAGCGGTCGAGGAGGTCGTGCCGACCTATATCGGTCGGTCACGCGTACCGGAGCCGGACTAACGGTGTCCGCACGTGCCGTGCGTGGGATGGAAGCCCCGAACGCCGCGGAGTCCGACGGGCAGCACCAGGCGCCAGAGCGGTCAGCATCAACAGGTGAGGTGAAACAGTCCTATCTTGTGTCCGGTTGCCCGCCGACGCTTTCCACCGCTCGCTGCACGGCCTCACGCCGTGCGGTTCCACCGGATTTCATGATGGCCCTGCTCCCTTCCAAAGTATAGGATGCTTCGATGAGGTACTTCGGCATGGTTTACCTCCTCCAGGAATAGTGTTATTGACAGGCGATGACGTCGCGCCGCCTTCGACGTAGCCGAAGACCCATAACGCGACACACTGCTCGTCTTCACAATAGAGACGGGAGAGGAATGTGTTCACAAGACCCTACGCTGCGAAGATATCCCTGGCAACGATGCGAGCACACACCCTCACTCTCAAGGTTGAGCCACGTAGCCAGCCTTGAATTCGCTGAGATGATCGCGCGCGAGTAAGCGAAGCCCTTGCGCATCTTCCGCAATTTTCAACCAGTAAGGGTGTCTCAGAGAATTTGGGCTGCAATATAGCCCTGCGGCTCCAGAGCAACGCCATGCGCGCTGGCGTGCGAGCCGAACCGGTGATGGATATGGAACGCGACGTCTTGCTCGTTATCGATGTGCAGAACTCCTTCGTAGCCGGCGGCAGCCTCGCTGTGCCAAGAGGCGAGGAGATCGTGCCGCTGATCAACGGCTTGGCCATACGCTTCAAGCACGTCGTCCTGACCCAGGACTGGCATCCGCCGGGCCACATCTCCTTCGCCTCGAGCCATCCGGGAACCAAGCCCTTCGAGGTGATCGATTTGCCCTACGGTAAGCAGGTGCTTTGGCCGGACCACTGCGTTCAAGGTACCGACGGCGCGAAGCTGCACCCCGAACTCGATATTGCGCACGCGCAGCTCATCATCGACACGCAGGGATCTCTGGCAGTGGCTTGGAAAGACATGCTCGCGGCTGGAGTCGAGCGTGTGCGTTCGGAAGGGCTTGGGTCGGTTTGAGCATGTGCCGTGGTCTGGCACCTTGCCTGAATTGCTTTTTTTGGGAGCGAGAAATGGCCAAAGTACTCTGTGTGCTGTATGCCGATCCGGTAGGCGGATACCCGAAATCCTATGCCCGTGACGATGTCCCCAAGCTGGAACATTATCCCGACGGCCAGAAGCTGCCGACCCCGCAGAAAATCGACTTTAAGCCCGGGCAACTCCTGGGCAGCGTCTCTGGAGAGCTCGGGCTGCGTAAGTTTCTCGAGGAGCATGGCCACACGCTAATCGTAACCTCGGACAAGGATGGCCCAGGCTCTGCTTTCGAACGAGAGTTGCCGGACACCGAAGTCGTGATTTCCCAGCCGTTCTGGCCCGCCTACTTGACGCGAGAACGGATCGCCAAGGCGCCGAAACTGAAGCTGGCCGTTACCGCCGGGATCGGCTCGGATCACGTGGACCTTCAGGCCGCGATAGAGCGGCGCATAACGGTCGCCGAAGTCACCTACTGCAACAGCATCAGCGTCTCCGAGCATGTCGTGATGATGATCCTGTCACTGGTGCGCAACTACATCCCGTCCTACCAGTGGGTGGTCAAGCAAGGCTGGAACATCGCCGACTGTGTCTCGCGTTCCTACGACTTGGAAGGCATGACAGTGGGCACGGTCGCCGCGGGGCGCATCGGCTTGGCGGTTCTCAAACGCCTTAAGCCCTTCGATGTCAAGCTGCACTACACCGACCGTCATCGCCTGCTCGGAAAGCGTCGAGCAGGAGCTGGGCCTCACATTCCATCCGACCGCCGAATCCATGGTGCGGATCTGCGACGTGGTCACCATCAATGCTCCGCTGCACCCCGAGACTGAGCACATGTTCGACGACAAGCTCATCGGCAAGATGAAGCGCGGCGCATATCTGATCAACACCGCACGTGGCAAGATCTGCGATCGCGATGCGGTTGTACGCGCACTGGAGAGTGGGCAGCTTGCCGGTTACGCCGGTGACGTTTGGTTCCCGCAGCCCGCACCGAAGGATCACCCGTGGCGGACGATGCCGCACCATGGCATGACGCCGCATACCTCGGGAACGTCTCTATCGGCGCAAGCGCGCTATGCTGCGGGCGTCCGAGAGATACTCGAGTGCTGGTTCGAAGGCCGGCCTATTCGCAACGAGTACCTCATCGTCGACGGCGGAAAACTAGCTGGAGCAGGCGCTCATTCCTATAGCGCGGGCAATGCGACCGCCGGCTCTGAAGAAGCGGCACGGTACAAAGGATAGGGAGTCGAGGCGTGGTTGTCGCTCCACGCCACACTCGCGTGCGGGGGCCCCATGACTACAACGGGCAAACACTCGTGGATCGAATACTCAGACGTCTCTTCGCTGTTTCCCAGCCTCGTTTGGAAAATCCAGCTACGACCCGAAGTGCACGAACCGATCGACGCCAGTGCACTCGGGCTGCTGCACTCGCTGCGGCAGGGGCTGCCCGAGCTGACGACCGGCGAAGCCTGGCAGTCGGGCCATGCCCTGCACGGGCGAGAGGAGCTGCGCGAGCTTTGTGACTGCGTCAGCCGCGCAGCGGCCAGCGTGCTGCAGTTCCTGAAAATTGGCGATGCGGCGATTGAAGTCACCGGCTGCTGGGCGAACCTGTATGCACCGGGCGCCGCGCACCGCGCACACAGCCACCCCAACAATTATCTGAGCGCCGTGTACTATGTGCGCACTTGGCCCGGTGCGGACACCATTAACTTCCACGACCCGCGCAGCCAGACCGGCGTCATCCGGCCACCGGTCACGGAGCTCACTGCCGCCAACACCGATCAGGTCGTGATGCAGGTTAGAAACGGCACGCTGCTCGTCTTCCCTTCGTATTTGCACCACTCTGTCGATGCCAACGCCAGCGGCAAGACCCGCGTAAGCTTGAGCTTCAACTTGATGTTTTCGGCGTTCGCGTCCACGTTGAGCAGGCCGTTGTGGGGCGAGGAATGAGGCAGTTATTAGAGGGGGTCAGGTCAAAGCAGTCCCGGTTGTGGGCCTTCAACATGATGCTTGGCAAACCCGAGTGAGTTGGAAAAGGATGAGAGCCACGAATCCGAACCTGACGCCAGAGGATTTCGACTGGCTGCGAAAGATGCAGGCAGCTACTGATGCGAAACGGGATCCGCCACCGGTTCCAATGGAAATCGCCGGTAAGCTTCGCACGTTCGGCTTCGTAACGCCGAATGGTCTCGGCGGTCTGGCAATTACAGATCGAGGACGCGGAGCGTTGTTGGAACAAGACATGCGGGACGCCGAAGAGCGCTGAATCACTGACCCTACCCCCGCTCTGGATCCGTTAGTATTTCTACTTGGGCGTCCTAGACTAGCTAGGGGTATGAAGTTTGTTGCGCCAGAACCCGTAAGTCACGTTTCCGAAGTTGTTGCAGCACAACCGTCAAGAGGCACATGCCGCGCCCGTGTCATCGAGCCCCATGATTGCTTGCCATGCAGACCACATCGGCAGCCTGCTGCGCCCGTCCGAACTGATTCCCGCGCGGGACGAAGCCGGCGCGGGCAGGATCTCGCGTGCCCGGTTCAAGGCCATCGAAGACCGCGCCGTGGAGGACGCCATCAGGCTCCAGGAGGGCGTGGGCCTGCCAGTGATCACCGACGGCGAGCAGCGGCGACTCTCCTTCCAAAGCCAGTTCGCCGAATCCGTGAGCGGCCTGGGCGACTGGGACCTGAACGCGTTTCTGTGGGGCGATTGGCGCGGAGATTCCTCTACCGTCGGCGATCGGACCATTGAGCGCCCCGCAGGGCTCGGAGTCGTGGAAAAGCTCCGACGCCGTCGTTATTCGTCGGTCGAAGAGTTCGTGTTTCTGCGTGCGCGCACCACACGCATCCGCAAGGTCACGCTGCCCAGCCCCAGCCTTTGGGCAAACTTCTGGTCTGCGCAGCGCTCCCGCGCAGCCTATCCTACCTTGGAGAACTTCCTCGCGGACGTGGTGGACATCCTTCGCGAGGAAGTTGCAGAGCTAGTGCGGCTGGGCGCGACCTACATCCAGCTCGACGCGCCCCACTATGCGCTGCTGCTCGATCCGGCGACGCGCACTTTCTACGAATCCCAAGGCTGGGGTACGGAGCGCTACCTGGAACGCGGGATCGAGATGGACAACGCCGTCATCGAAGATTTCCCCGGCGTCACCTTCGGCTTTCACCTGTGCCGGGGAAACCAGGGCAGCCGCTGGCTTGCGAGCGGCGGGTACGAGCGGATCGCGCGGACCGTCTTCCGGCGCGTCCGGGCCCAGCGGCTCCTGCTCGAATACGACGATGCGCGTTCGGGATCGTTCGAGCCCCTCAAGGAGGTACCGCAAGACAAGTTGGTGGTGCTTGGGCTCATCACCACCAAGCGGCCTCGCCTTGAGCCGGTGGACGAGCTGGAAGGGCGCATCCGCGAAGCAAGCTGCTTCGTGCCCCTGGAGCGTTTGGCAGTAAGCCCGCAATGCGGCTTTTCCAGCTCGGTGATCGGAAACGCCATCACCCCGGCAGACCAGGAACGAAAGCTCAGGCTGGTCGTGGAGACTGCGCGGCGGGTTTGGGGCGAGGACGCAACATGAGTACCGGCGAGACCAGAGCCTCTGCCGCACCGCAGATCGAGTCGATCAGCGCAGTGACCCTTGCGACCCATGACATGGCGCGCGCGGTGCGGTTTTACTCGGCACTAGGCTTTTCCATTCGATACGGCGGTGGGTCGGCTGCGTTCACCAGTTTCCATGCCGGCAGGGGCTATCTCAACCTTATCGCTGCGCCCGAGGATCAGCGCTGGTCGTGGTGGGGCCGGGTGATCTTTTGCGTATCGGATGTGGACGGCATGTACCGGCACGCCGTGGCGCAAGGCCTGCAACCCCAGTTTGCCCCGTGCGACGCAGAATGGGGCGAGCGCTATTTCCACATCGCCGACCCGGATGGCCACGAACTGAGCTTTGCGAAACCCCTCGTCCGGTAAGAAGAGCTTCGGCATCGATGGCGTGCAGGGCTACTTCCTGGAGTGGCCCAACCCCGACTCCGAGAGGACATGAAACTGAAACCGCAAGACCTGGAAAAAATCGCCGACCTCACGCTGGACCATTACAACCAGCATGCCGAAGATTTCTGGGAAGGCACGCGCGATCACGACGTCAGCCAGAACATCGAGGCGCTGCTGCAAGCCATCGAGGGTGACCCGCCGTTCGCGATACTCGATTTCGGCTGCGGGCCGCGGACGCGACCTCAAGGTGTTTGCCGAGCTCGGTCACATCGCGGTAGGTCTGGAAGGCGCAGCGCGCTTGGCCGTTATGGCGCGCGCCCACAGCGGCTGCGAAGTGTGGCAGCAGGATTTTCTCAAGCTCGATCTGCCGGATAACCATTTCGATGGCGTGTTCGCCAACGCCGCGCTGTTTCACGTACCCAGCCTGGAGTTGCCGCGCGTGTTGCTGGAATTGCACGCCACCCTGAAACCGCGCGGTGTGCTGTTCACCTCGAACCCGCACGGCCATAACGAGGAAGGCTGGAACCGCGGACGCTACGGCGTGTATCACGATCTTGAAACTTGGCGCCGCTATATGTCAGCCGCCGGGTTCGTTGAGCTTACTCACTATTACCGCCCTGCCGGTCTGCCGCGCGAACAGCAGCCCTGGCTGGCAAGCGTCTGGCGCAGGTTGGCATCCTAAAGAACATCCCTTCCAATGGGAGTTTCTTGGGAACCTCTGAATAGGCAGTTGGCGCAGCTCCCTCAGCCGAGCTAGGGGCAGGCGCGGGGTATTCGTGATGGGAGGAGTTGCGCTGTCGGGCAGGGTCAGAGGTCGTGTCAATAGATGTGTAAACGGAATCAGGCGGCTTTCCTCGTCGGCATGGTATTCGATTGCACTGCAGCTCCGTCCTTGAACGGCTTTCCGTCGTACACGTAACGCATGAGATGCGGCGCATTGAGCGCGCGCCAGGATTTCTGCGCAATGAGTAGCAGCTTCCAAATCATCGCCTCGGCGTTCTCCACCTTCTTGAAGCGGCGCGAGGCGTCGGTGCGCAGCCGCACCATGTCGCATTACCACTTGGAGCGCAATCACCAGGGCCTAGCAAACCGGCTCATTGGAGAGTCGGTCCGCCAGCACAGTAAGGGTGGAGTCTTACTCCGTACTCAACGGCTCGGCGGCATGCTTAGCTTCTACTACAGGGCTGCTGCATAACCAGGCCGGCCAAGTTTCCGGACGCCCGCTGAGCTCTCGCGTTGGTGCGTGTCGAATTACATGTCACTCCGCCTGCGGCGTTTCACGGAGTGGTTGGCGAAATTATGTGCCTCTATACAACTCCCGCAGCGAGGCGTCCCGGACTGGGGCCGCTCTCTTGCGCGAGCCGCAGTCGCCGCGGACAATCCGTTTGGGATGCCGTCGTTTGCTTCCAGACGCACCTTCGAATCCCCTCGATTGCTTCGCCCTATCGCCTTGATAGAAAGAATTCAATTGAGTTGACAGCGGCGTACGCCGGACCTTTCTTCTGGCAGAAACCACTCCAGAGAAGTGCCACCGAACCGATTAAGGAGGACCCGTTATGCCCCCAGAGAAACAACACACCCGAAGTGTCAGCGAGAGCGAGAGCCCTGCAATTCGCGCTCCGACTGCCAAGCGAGGCCGGCCGAGGACCAACGCCGACTGGTGGCCGAATCAGTTGGACCTCTCGGTGCTCCACCGGCATTCGCACCTGTCCAATCCGATGGAGGAGGACTTCGACTACGCAGAACACTTCAAGTCCCTGGACGTGGAAGCCCTGAAGCGGGACCTCATCGAGGTGATGACGACGTCGCAGGACTGGTGGCCGGCCGACTACGGTCACTACGGTCCGCTGCTCATCCGCATGACGTGGCACGCCGCCGGGACTTACCGCATCGCCGATGGCCGTGGCGGTGGCGGCGAAGGCCAACAGCGCTTTGCGCCCCTCAACAGCTGGCCCGATAACGCAAACCTCGACAAGGCGCGCCGGCTGCTCTGGCCGATCAAGAAGAAGTACGGCCAGAAGATCTCCTGGGCCGACCTGCTGATCCTGGCCGGCAACGTGGCCTATGAATCGATGGGCTTCAAGACCTTTGGCTTTGGATTCGGCCGGCCCGACATGTGGGAGCCCGAGGACGTGTTCTGGGGTCCGGAGGACACCTGGCTTGGAGACGAGCGCTACAGCGGCGACCGGCAACTCCACAAGACGTTCGGCGCCGTGCAGATGGGCCTGATCTACGTGAACCCCGAAGGGCCCGGGGGCAACCCCGATCCGCTCGCGGCCGCCAGGGACATCCGCGAAACCTTTGCCCGCATGGCCATGAACGACGAGGAGACGGTTGCGCTCATCGTCGGTGGCCACACGGTCGGCAAGACCCATGGTGCTGCCCCGGCGGGTGAGCATATCGGTCCGGAACCCGAGGGCGCTCCCATCGAGGAGCAGGGCCTGGGCTGGAAGAACAAGCACGGCAGCGGCAAGGGCCCCCACGCGATCACCAGCGGCCTCGATGGCGCATGGACCAACAATCCGATCAAGTGGGACAACGGCTTCCTCGAGAACCTGTTCAAGTACGAGTGGGAGCTCACGACGAGCCCCGCCGGTGCGAAGCAGTGGACGCCGAAGAATCCCGAGGCGAAAGGCACCGTGCCGGATGCGCACGACAAGTCCAAGCGGCACGCGCCGATGATGCTGACGACAGACCTGTCGCTGAGACTGGATCCGATCTACGGGCCGATTGCGAAGCGCTTCCACGAGCACCCGGACCAGCTCGCGGACGCGTTCGGCAAGGCCTGGTTCAAGCTGCTTCACCGCGACATGGGCCCCCTGCCGCGCTATCTGGGCCCATGGGTTCCGGAGCCGCAGCTTTGGCAGGATCCTGTGCCGCCGGTCGATCATGAGCTGATCGGCGACAAGGATATTGCTGCCCTCAAGCGCACGGTCCTCGACTCGGGTCTGTCCATCCCGGACCTGGTGTTCGCTGCGTGGGCAGCTGCGGCGAGCTTCCGCCGCACCGACAAGCGTGGCGGTGCCAACGGCGCGCGGATCCGGCTGGCGCCGCAAAAGGACTGGGAGGTCAACGACCCGGCCCGGGTGGCGAAGGTGCTGCAAGCCCTCGAGCGCATCCAGAAAGACTTCAACGGCTCGCAGTCCGGCGGTAAGGGCAAGAAGGTTTCGCTTGCCGACCTGATCGTCCTGGGCGGGTGCGCCGCCGTCGAGGAAGCGGCCAGGAAGGCCGGACACAAAGTTACGGTCCCGTTTACGCCCGGTCGCACCGACGCCTCGCAGGAGCAGACCGACGTCGACACCTTCGAATGTCTCGAACCGGTCGGCGACGGCTTCCGCAACTATTTCCGAGCGGACGATCCGCTCTCGCCGGAGACTCGTCTGCTGGACCGGGCCAACCTCCTGAGGCTGACCGCGCCCGAGATGACGGTTCTCGTCGGCGGCATGCGCGCGCTGAACGCGAACCACGGGCAATCGAAGCATGGCGTTTTCACCGACCGGCCCGGCACGTTGACCAACGACTTCTTCGTGAACCTGCTCGACATGGGTACGGCGTGGAGACCCTCCGCCTCGGACCAGAACGTGTACGAGGGCCGCGATCGCACGACGGGCAAGACCAAGTGGACCGCGACGGCCGCCGACCTCGTCTTCGGGGCACATTCCCAGCTTCGCGCGCTGGCCGAGGTCTACGCGACCGACGGCTGAGAGGAGAAGTTCGTGCGCGACTTCGTGGCGGCATGGAACAAGGTCATGAACCTCGATCGCTACGACCTGCTCGCGCGGGGCAAGCAAGGGTCGACGCGCGGTATCAGCCAGCGGCTGAGCTCGTTGCCAGTACCGCTGGCGCAAGCGCAGGCGCCCCTCTCGAGGGTCGCCTGCGCCTACTTGCGCGGGCGCATCGCTCAAAGCCCCGCAACCCACGCCCGGCGTCGCCAAGGCGTCTAGGCTATGGCTTCACGGCCACCGTCACAGGCGATAGATTTGCACGGCGTTATCGTAGAAGAGCTTGCGCTGATCCACCTGCGACAGGTCCCACACGGCGTCGCGAAATCCGGCGAAGATCGTCTCGAACGGCGCGCACAGCCTGTCGACCGGATAGTTGCTCGCGAACATGCAACGGCCGGCGCCGAAGATCGAGATCGCGTCGCGAATGATGGGCCGATTCGCTGCCACGGTCCAAGGGACGCACGGTTGACCGAGGCCAGAAATCTTCAGGAATACATTCGGCCGTTGTGCGACAACATGCATCGCAGCGCGCCACGAGCGCAAGCCCGCGGGGCTGCGGTCTGCGGGCAAGCCGGTGTGATTGATGATGATCGGCGTGTTGGGAAAATCCCGCGCGAGCTCGGCCGCCGCGTCGAAGTGCCACCACGGTGTCTGCAGATCGAACGAGAGGGTGTGCTGTTCGAGCAGCGCAAATCCTCGCCGCCACCGCTCATCGTCCATCGAGCCCGGCACGCCGCGGCGCGCAAGCTGCGGCGAAGCGGCCGCATGTGGCTTGTGGCGAATACCGCGCACGAGCGGCCTTGCCGCTTGTGCGGCGAGCACCGCCGCAACGTCTTCACGGTCGAGCCACGCTTGCGCAACGCATGCGCTCGGAAACGCGCTCGCCGCCGCAAGCTCTTCCAGCCAGTGCGTCTCGCCGACCGGGTTGCGCGGATCCCACTCTGCTTCGACGTGCACCGTCAGGGCCACCCGGGTGCGGCCCGCGTCGCGCAAGTAGTCCGCCGGCAGATAACTGCGGCGGATCGCACTGTAGTCGCCGTAGCGGAACGCGCTGGGCGCTGCGTCGCACAGCCAGGGATGGTAATTGCGCTCGAGGTCCCAGAAATGCTGGTGTGCGTCGACGACGGGCAGGTCTTCAGCGTTCACCGGCGAGCGAGACGGCTGCGCGCCATCTGAGCGCAGAGTCGCACAGCCTCCTTCATCCCATCGGGCTTGGCGATGCCTTGGCCAGACCACCGAGCCGCATTGCCTGTTTGTTGAACGGCGCGAATACGATGCCGTGGATCTCGCCGGCCCGGAACGGGTCAATGCAAACGCGAGATGATCGAGCACTTCGGCGCCGGCGGCGGCGCTGACTTTGCTGCTGCCGATCGGCTCATACGCACAGTTGGTGCGATTGATGAAGCGCAGGTCATCCGGCAGCTGCGCACCGCTGACCTTGCAACCGTACGCGAGCACCGCGGGATCGCCGATCGCGACCAGGCTTGCGTCGGCGGCGAGGACGGCATCCGCGAGCAGCTTTGTGGCGATCTCCGGTCCGATGCCGTTGCGGTCGCCGAGCAGCAGTCCGATGGTCGGACGAATCATTCTGTCGCGCACCTCACTTGACTTTCTTCACTTCCGGGTTCAGCCGCGATATGCGCGCTGCGCCCGCTTTTGTGCTCTTTCCATTGCCTCTTTCGTCGAGAGCTGGCCGGTCACGGCTTCGGCGAACATATCCACGATCACGAAGTCGGCGAGCACGGAAGCCGCCGCGCGCCCTAGCTTGCCCGCATGCGCGCCCGAGCGCGCACGCGCGCTCACTTCGCGAAACGGTGTGATCTTCGGATCGGCGAACCACGATGGATCGTTCTCGTACGCCTTCAGCGATTGCGAGATGTAGCCGACCGAGACGCGCAGTAGATTCTGGTATTGCTCGCGCTCCATCATGAAGGCGAGAAACGCCTTGGCCGCATTCGGATACTTGGTGTACCTGAAAGTGACGAGCGGAAGGACCAGATGCAGCTCCGTGGGCACGCCCGCCGGGCCGATCGGCCAGGTGGCGTGATCGATGTCGCCGGCGATCGGCATCTTGTCGGCGCGCGCCTTGCCGTAGATCGAAGTGGAGTTGTCTGTGATGCTCACCTCGCCGGCGAGAAACGCCTTGTTGTTGCTGGCGTCGTTCCAGGACAGCGTGCCGGCGACGAACGTGGGATAGAGCGAGCGCGCATAGTCCAACGCGCGTGCGGTTTCCGGACTGTTGATCGCAACGCGATTCTGCTCGTCGACGATCCTGCCCCCGTGCGACCAGAGCAGCCAATGGCACCAGCAAGTGGCGTCGTTGGTCGCGTGACCGAATGCAAACCCGGCCGGGTGGCCGATCCTCTGCAGCTGCTGGCAAAGCTTCAAGAACCCGTCGGTGTCCTTCGGAAACTTGTCGAAGCCGGCTTGCTTGACCCACGAGACACGGAAGGTGGGGAGCACCCCGACCAGGATGTTGGGAATCGCGATCCAGCGATCCCCGCTCTTGCCGTAGGTCTCCGCAATCGGATACCAGCCGCCGTATTTCTTGCCGATGTATTCGGCCACGTCGGTCACATCGAGGAGCTTGTCCGGAAACAGATGCGGGGTGGCATTGAGCGTCCAGACGATATCCGGGCCGCTGCCGACGTTGACCGCCACCGCGGCCTTGGTCTGGATGTCGTCCTGCCACTCGTTCTCGACCGCGACCTCGACGCCCGTCACTTTGACGAACGCCTCGATCGCCTCGCTGGTCGCTTTGTTCTCGGCGTCGAGAAATTTGCTCCAGCGCAGGAAGCGCAGCTTCGCACCGGCCTCCGGGTGGAACGGCTGCTCGGCGCACCACGCGTGCGTCCAATCGAGCAGCGTTGTGGCGACGCCAAGCGCGGCGCCGGCTTTGAGCGCAGCGCGTCGCGTGAACGACATGAGCGGCTCCCAAGCTGCTGTATGCAGCATGCGGGCATCCATTCTATGGCATGCGAGCCGCACTGCACACCGCGCGTCCCGGTTTTACGGGTGGGTGGCCTGAGCCGATCGTATGAGGATTACGTCGGCCGGCAACAGCATGGGACGGCAGCTGAGCGTCTTCTTCCGCGAAGACCTTTGCGTGCTGCGTTTCCGGATGAGAAAGAAAAAGGCAGGGGATAACTATGCCTTTTAGTGCAGACCAACTGTCTGGGCTTAGCGCTTTTGGTCCTTTTCTGGTTCTTTCGCCTTCTCTTCGACCCAGCGACTCGCGTGATTGACACCTGACTGCCCACACGCTAGCTTCCCATCGGGCAAAAAGACGGATTATTTTTCATGGAGTTTCCGGGGGGGTAGGAGGGGAGGAGGGGGGGCGCAAGGCGTGCCGTCATGGGGGGCGCAGATCATCGGCATATTTGACCAAGAGCCGACGGATTGACACCCGTGAACGAGTTCCTCATGTCCTCCGTGGTGAATGCGTTCTTGCCTTTTTATGTCTCGAGCCGGGTGATCGTCTTGGAATGAGGGAAACATGAACCTCGCATTCATCGGTCTGGGCATCATGGGCCGCCCCATGGCCCTGCACCTCATCAGGGGCGGACATGCGATGTGGGTGTACGCGCGCCGCGCGCAAGCGATGCAGCCGCTCGTCGATGCGGGAGCGGTGGCCTGCGCGAGCCCGGCCGATGCTGCACGAGGCGCGGAGGTCATCTTCACGATGGTCTCCGACACCTCCGACACGCAGCAGGTGGTGCTTGGCGAAGGTGGAGTCATCGAAGGCGCGCGGGCGGGCGCGATCGTGGTGGACATGAGCACGATCTCGCCAATGGCGACCCGCTCGATGGCGCAGACGCTGGCGGCCGGACGTCGAGATGCTCGACGCGCCGGTGACCGGCGGCGACGTGGGCGCGATCAACGCCACGCTGTCCATCATGGTCGGGGGCAAGCGGGAGGCCTTCGACAAGGTCCGGCCTCTGTTCGAGCTGCTGGGCAGGAACATCGTCTACATCGGCGCCAACGGCGCTGGCCAGGTAGCCAAGGGCTGCAACCAGATCGCCGGGGCGATCACGGTGGAGGCGATCGCCGAGGCCCTCACGCTGGTGCGCAAGAATAGGTGTCGATCCATCGAAGGTGCGCGATGCGCTCCTCGCCGGCTTCGCGCACAGCCGCGTGCTGGAGCTGTACGGCGCGCGCATGATCAACCGCGACTTCAAGCCGGGCTTCAAGGCGAAGCTGCACCAGAAGGACTTGCGGCTAGTGGTGGAGGCCGCCGCGCACTCAACATCGCCTTGCGCAATCGGCGCTGATCGCGCAGCACCTCAATGCGCTGGTCGGGATGGGGCACGGCGAGGGAGTTCGGCACAGGTGGTGAAGGTGCTGGAGAGTCTGAGCGGCATCAACGTATAGCGCGCAGAGGAAGCAAAGGCACTTACCACCGGGGGCACGATGCAAGCTGCACGCCGTCGGTTGTTCCTGCCTTCGTGTTCCTTCGTGTCCCTCGTCGCGGATGGGTTCTTCGGTTTTGCGTGATGCGGGTCTGCTGCCGGGAGGTAGGTGTTGAAACTAGGATTCATCGGACTGGGCGCGATGGGGCGCCCGATGGCCCTTAACCTGTTGAAGGGCGGTCATCGGCTCGCGGTGTGGACGCGGCGGCCCGTTCGGCGCATCCGCTCGTCGATGCGGGCGCCGTTCGCTACAACTCGCCCGCGGAGCTCGCGCGGCACTGCGAGGTGGTGTGCATCATGGTGACCGCTGGGCCGGACGTGGAGGAGGTCGCGCTCGGCGAAGCGGGCATCATCCAGGGCGCGGCGGCGGGTACCGTGGTCATCGACTTCAGCACCATCGACGCCGCCACGGTTCGGCGGGTCGCGGCGGAACTGCACGTCGCCGGGGTGCACCTGCTCGATGCGCCAGTCTCCGGCGGCGAAGTCGGCGCGGCTCTGGCACGCTCAGCATCGTGGTCGGGGGCGAGGAGCCGGTGTTCGAGCGCATGCGCCCGGTGCTCGGTTGTGTGGGCAAGACGCTGGTCTACATAGGACCCTCCGGGGCGGGTCAGATCGCCAAGGCCGCGAACCAACTTGCGCTGGTGGTCACCATTCATGGCATCGCCGAAGCGATGGTGTACGCGCGCGCGAACGGCGTGGACTTCGCGCCCATCCGGCAGGCCATGATGAAGGGCATCGCGGGCAGCAGGATGCTGGACGTCGTGGGACAGCGCATGCTGGATCGCGAGTTCGTCATGGGCATCGATGCCAGCCTGCATCACAAGGACGCCCACATCGTGCTGCAGACTGCGCAGGAGTCCTGCACCGCAGTCCCCGGAGCAGCGCTTGCCGCGCAGGCATTCAACGCGCTGTTCGCCAGACCCGGCGTCAGATGGGATTCCGCGGCCATCCTCGCCGTGCTCGAAGAGATGAACGGGCTGCGCGCCTGAGACCGCGGCCTAGAGAGCGGTCGCAAAGCGGAAATCTGCCCGGCGAGAAGGCATCAATAGTCCATCCCACCGCCGACCGGACGGATCGCTACATCCGGCAAGCTTTGTGCGATACGTAAGTGGGTCGGTGGAGAACGTCGCTGGCCACTGCCCTAGCACAGCACTTGCATATCGGGCTGCCGGGCCGCCATCCCACAGGCCCTCGCCAAATGGTGTAGTGATGTGGCATGGACACGACGAATTCGTTTTAGAACAAGATATTGGAACGTCTCAGCGCGTCTCCGGAAGGCGCGGCTCCGCGCCTGAGGGAGACCCCGGACTCTGCCTCTTGAGCGAACACGGCATCCGCGAGATGGCGGACTCGTTCCTGGACGCGCTCATCAATGCCATCCCCAATCCGGTGGTGGTAAAGGACGACAAGCACCGGTTCATCGCCGTGAACGCCGCGGTCTGCGCGTTCCTCGGCCGCACGTCTGCTCAGATCCTGGGCAAGACCGACTATGCCTTCTTTGGCCCGAGGACGCCCGCTTCTACCAGGAGACCGACGCCCGCGTGCTGGCGCAAGGCGAGATGGTCGAGTACGAGCATTCCTATGCTCTGGATGGCGCCGCCGGATGGGTGCATGTGCGCAAGACCAGACTGATCGCTCCCGATGGCAGCCGCTTGCCGTCTGTCTCGTGATGGATGTGACCAAGCGCCGCGCCGCCGAAGAGGCGCTGCGCCAGAGCGAAGCGCGCTTCCGCAGCCTGACCGAGTTGTCGGCCGACTGGTACTGGGAACAGGATGAAGAGTTCCGCGTCACGTTCCTGTCGCAACAGGCTAATTACAAGTCCCGCTACTCCAGCCCCAGCGGCCGCGGCCTCACCCGCTGGGATCACCCCGGCGTGGACAGGTCGGCGGACTGGGAAGCGCACAAGGCCACGTGTCTCGCGCACCAGCCGTTCCGTGATTTCGTCTACCGGCGCGTCGACGCCGACGGGTCAGCCCGTTGGCTGTCGATCAGCGGAGAGCCTGTCTTCGATACGGAAGGCCGCTTCAAGGGGTATCGCGGCGTGGGCAGCGACGTTACCGCCGCGAAGAAGACGCAGGAGGCGCTGACGCTCGAGCGCAATCTGCTGCGCGCGCTGATCGACCACCTGCCGGACTTCGTGCACACCAAGAACGAACAACGACAATACGTCTTGAACAATGCACGCCACCTCGAGCTTCTGGGTGTTCGCAGCGAGGCGGACGTGGCCGGGAAGACAATGTTCGATTTTTTCCGGCCGAGCTCGCGGATGTACGACGCCGACGACCGCCAGGTGCTGGCCACCGGCCAGCCGATCCTGAGCCGCGAGGCGCCATTCGTCGATGGCGGGGGCGGGCGTCGTTGGAGCCTGATCACCAAAGTTCCTTTGCGGGATCTCGACGGCCGCACCACGGGCCTGGTCTGCATCAGCCGGGACATCACGTCCATCAAGACGGTCCAGGACCGCCTCGTTGAAAGCCAGGCATTCCTGGAACACGCGATGGCGGTCGGCGAGATCGGCACCTGGGCGTCCGGCCTGGGTGAGGACGACCGCTTGAGCTGGTCCTTGCAGACTTGTGCGATCTTCGGCATTCGGCCGGAGGAGTTCGATGGCAAGGTCGAACTTCTTCCGGATGGTGCATGCCGAGGATCGTGACGCCGTCAAAGCGGCAGTTGAGCAGGCCGTCGTAGGCGAGGCCGTGTATCGGGTAGATCACCGCGTTGTGCGCGGGGACGGGGCGATACGATGGGTGCATGAGCACGCGGGGGTGGTGCGCGACGTGGCCGGAAAGCCAGTGCGACTCGTGGGGGTGGTGCAGGACATCACCGCGCGAAAGGAAGCCGAAGCGCAGCTGTTGCGGCTCGCACACTACGACAAGCTCACACAGCTACCCGACCGCACGCTCTCCCTGACCGCCTTCTGCAGTCGCTCGCACATTCTCGCCATGCCGGGCGCGCTGTCGCAGTGATCTTTGTCGACCTCGACCACTTCAAAGTGATCAACGACACCCTGGGACATCAAGCGGGAGACCAGCTGCTGCAACAGGTGGCAAGGCGGATCGAGCAGGCTTTGCGCACCGGGGACACCGTAGGGCGGTTGGGAGGCGATGAGTTTGCGGTCGTCCTCTCCGACTTGGCCGCGGTCAACGATGCCGACGTAGTAGCGCAGAAACTAATGGAAGCGCTCGCGCAGCCCTTTGTCCTGGAGGGCCAGGAAGTCTTCGCGGGCGCCAGCGTCGGGATCACCCTGTACCCGAGGACAGTGAAGATCCCGATACGCTGATGAATACGCCGACGCGGCGATGTACCGCGCCAAAGAAATGGGACGCGGCCATTTGCAGTTCTACACGCCGGAGATGAACGCCCGCGCACTCGAAGGATGTCAATCGAGGGTCAGTCTGCGCCGGGCTCTGGCGCGCAACGAATTCCTGCTGCACTACCAGCCCAAGGCAGACTTGAAGAGCGGGGAGGTCACCGGCTTGGAGGCGTTGCTGCGCTGGCACCATCCGGAGCTGGGCCTGGTCTCCCCCGTCGCTTCATCCCGATGCTGGAGGAAACGGGCTCATCGTGCAGGTCGGCGAGTGGGTGTTGGGCGAGGCGTGCCGGCAGATCAAGGCGTGGCAGAGGCCGAGGGTAATGGCCGGAGCTGCCGGTGTGCGGTCAACCTGTCCGCGCCGCAGTTTCAGCGAGCAGATCTGGCGGGCGCATCGAAGCGTATCGTCTCGGAGGTTGGGGCATCGACCGAATTGATGGAGCTGGAGATCACCGAGAGCGTGCTGATCGCAACACCCGAGCAGGCTGCCGGCCTTCTGCAGTTCCTGAAGGATATCGGGAGTGCGGATGTCGATGGACGATTTCGGCACCGGCTATTCGAGCCTGAGCTATCTCAAGCGCTTCCCGGTGACGCGGCTCAAGATCGACCGCTCCTTCGTGCGCGACATCCCCAGCGACCCCGATGACGCTGCCATCTCGCGTCCATCATTGCGATGGGGCCACGCGCTCGGCCTGAAGGTCATCGCGGAAGGCGTCGAGACCGCGGAGCAACTGGCCTTCCTGCGGGCGGCCGGATGCGACGAAGCTCAAGGCTACTATTTCAGCATGCCCATACCGCCCGACGAGATCCCGTATCTTGTCTCGAGATTCCACCGCGACTTCTCGTGACTGACGTTCAAGCTTATTGAGTCCGCGAGCAAATCCTCGATCTCGCCTATTTCCCTGGCCCGCCTGCGATGAGGGCGCCGCAGAGGCGCTAAGATCAGTCGCGACATGCGCCTTGTCATCAAAAACCGGACCTTCGCAGGCGAGACGGCGATTGGGGGCAAGCTCAATCTCCTGCTATCGGGCTTTTCGGGGCAAGACATGGTTCCGATCGACGACATTGTTCATTCGATCGATCGGCTCCCCCGACTTTCACCTGGAAGGTTTGCGCGAGTCGCGTATCTGCCGCTCGACGCCGTTATGCCTGCCTATCCGGCGTATCCCCGCTGCGAGCCGAGGGGCGAGTACGTCCAGGTTGAGCGACGGATCTTCGTGTACGGCTTCGACAGCCCTACGATGTTCTTCCACATGCTGCATCACGAAATCGGCCACTTCGTGTTTTTCCTTGGTGATCGGCAGCCGGGTCAAGAAACGCTGGGTCACGGAGATCTGCCCGGGCTCGTCCTGGCGTGACGACCTATGCCAGCATGAACCCGTGGGAGGAGTTCGCCAACTTCCCGCGTACTATGCTCTCGATCCGCAGGCCCTCGAGAGCAGACTGCCCGAAAAGCACGCATTCATGCGCGACTGCGTCTTTTCCGGAAGGCCGTGGACGCTGAAGGCAAGTGATCGGCTGGGATAAACTGTCTCCCGATAGCCGAGGACGATATCGGCGCAGAGCGTCGTGATCGACGTGCCGCTGCTCGCCGGCGAGCGTGCATCAGGGTCCTTCGCCGAAGGTCCTTTGGGCAGCTTAAAATGCCCTGGGTAGACTTAGTGCAAATCCAATGTGGAGGACATTGCAATGAAACAGTCGTGGATAGCTGCTACCGCTGTGGTTGCTCGCCATTGCCGCCCCTGTGTTCGCACAGGAGAGCACGGAGGCGGAACTGAACCGCCTGGAGGACCTAGTTACGAAGCCATGAAGAACGTCGACGCCAAGACCTTGAGCAACCTGTTCGCCGACGAGTTCGTGTACCAGACGCTGCAAGGGGTGACACACACCAGGTCGAGCTACATCGGCGTAATCACTTCCGGGGATGTGAAGATCAACTCCTTCAAGCGCGAGAACAGCCGCGTCCGGTTTTACGGCGACACGGCTACGGTGATGGCGACGAGACCGATTTAGACGTCGCGTTCAAGGGCGAGCCGCGGCAAGTGTCGCTGTTCTACCTCAACGTCTGGGTCAAGCGCGATGGGCGCTGGCAGTTAGTCGCACGTCAGTCCACTGCGCTGCCAAATAAGTAGGATGCCGCGGCCACTCCAGTAGACCATTTCGTCGACATGAGTTTACGGCGCTGGGCCGCCTGGTCGCGATCCGCCTTGGCTCACTCCACCACACCCAGCTTTCCGCTGTGGCACCCCATGTACCAGAGCTTCCCGTTCGCATCGACGATCATCTTGCGGATGCCCTCGTTCTTCGAGGGCAGGACCACCACCTTCATCTCGCCGCTTTTCGGATCGAAGCGCACGATCGTGTCGGTGTTGATTTCGTTCGCCCAGACGATACCGGCGCCGTCGACAGTTACGGCATACGCGCCGCCGCGTGGCCGGCGGGGAAGGGATACTCCTTCACGATTCTCCCCGCTGCGGGATCGAGCTGCCCGAGCTTGTTGGTGCCGTAGTAGGTGACCCAGATGCTGCCGTCCGGCGCGGTGGCCATGCGCCGCGGCCGGCTGCCGGCCGGGACCGCAACCTCCGTGACAGCGCCGGTTTTGGCGTCGATGCGCCCGAGGCGATCGTCCGCCATGCGGCAGAACCAGACATTGCCCTGGCGATCGAGCGCGATGCCGTAGGGACCGCCCGAGCTCGGGTATTCCTTGATCGTCCCCGTCTTCGTATCGAGCCGGCCGACCTTGTCGCCGCTCTGCATGGAAAACCAGATGGTGCTGCCGTCATCGCTGATGACGAGCGTGTGCGGTCCGCCGCCGCCGGAAGGCGTCTTGAACTCGGTGACCTTTCCAGTTGCGGGATCGAGCCGGCCGATGGTGCCGTTGCCGTTTCCCGTATACCAAACGATGCCTTGCCTGTCCACGAGCAGTCCGTGGGGCCGGGCTCCCGACGGCAGATCCCATTCCTTGAAGGTGCGGGTTCTTGGGTCGAAGTGCGCAATCTTGTTGCCGTGCATGACGGCGATGTAGATCGAACCATCGGGCGCGGCAGCGGGATCACGCGCAAACTCGGCGTGGGCACGGGCCATTCGGTTACCTGCCCGGAGTCGGGGCGCGCCCGGCGCGACTGCGTAATTGGAACCGCCGGCCAAAGCGGCGGCGGGGATTGCGGCGAGAGCCAGCACGATAACGCGTTTCATCAGGTCGCTCCATTTTCGTCGCTGCACGTGCTTCGAGCATCCGGAACGTCAATCTCGAGCAGCAGCTTCGTCCGGCTCGATTTGACCGCCCCCAATGGCGCACGTTCGCATTCTTTGCGGCCGCTGTCAGCCGTAGGGTGGTCCGAGCTTCGCTGCGGCCGCCCGATCGGCGAGCACGAGCGCATGGTCGCGCCGGATGCGCCCGGCCGGTATCGAGCGATCACCGTCGCGCAGGCGCGCGAGGATCGACGCTTTCTCCTGCCGACCACCCAAAGGATGCGCCGCGCATGGTTGAGGATCGGGTAGGTCAAAGTCATGCGGCGCCGGCCCTTATATGGACCCGCCAGCGCGACCGGCGCATGGTGATCATCGAGAGCCGGGTCGCCCGGCATGAGCGACGCGGTATGGCCATCGGCCCCGAGCCCGAGATGGGCGATGTCCAGCACGGCGGGCGAGCCGGCGGCCTCGCGCACTGTCGCCGCATAGCGGGCGGCCGCGGCGTAAAGATCCTCGAGCTCCACTGGCATGGCGTGGATCTGCTCGGGGCGCAGCGGCGCCCGGCGAGCAGGCTCTCCCGCAGATGTGTGAGGTTGCGTTCCGGATCTCCCGCCGGCGCCACGCGCTCGTCCACCTGCAGCACGTGCACGCCCGGCCACGGCACCTCCTTGTCTGCGAGCGCGCGAAGCATCGCCCAGGGTGTTCGCCCTCCGCTCACCGCGATCACGAAACGCCCGCGCTCCGCTACGGCCATCCTCGCATCCGTAGCGATGATCGCGGCGGCCTCATCCGCCACTGCGTCGGCATCTTCCAGCACTTCGATTTTCATGCCGGTCAAAACGTCCGATTGGTGCGTTACGCCGACGCAACGCCGGGATCGACCTATTCCCCCGGCGGCGTCACACGCTCGACCTCCGCCGGCCCCCAGGTGCCGGGCTTTTTTTTTTTTTTTTTTTTTTTTTTTTTTTTTTTTTTTTTTTTTTTTTTTTTTTTTTTTTTTTTTTTTTTTTTTTTTTTTTTTTTTTTTTTTTTTTTTTTTTTTTTTTTTTTTTTTTTTTTTTTTTTTTTTTTTTTTTTTTTTTTTTTTTTTTTTTTTTTTTTTTCCCCCCCCCCCCCCCCCCCCCCCCCCCCCCCCCCCCCCCCCCCCCCCCCCCCAAAAAAAAAAAAAAAAAAAAAAAAAAAAAAAAAAGACGGCATCGCGGCAGGGAAACGCGATGGCCTGTCCCCAGCGTACATGTGCGGCTATCGCCCGCAGGCCTGCGCGCGGCTTCAGCCGGTGCGGCTCCGGGCGTCTGCGGTGAAATCACTTTTCCCCTTTTTCCAGATGGCCGCCGAAACCATAGCGCATCGCCGACAGCACCTTGTTCTGGGAAATCGGCCTCGCCACGCGAGCTGAAGCGCGCGTAGAGCGCCGCAGTCAGCACTGGGGCTGGCACCGCCTTCGTCGATGGCGGCCTTGATCGTCCAACGTCCCTCGCCGGAGTCCGACACACGGCCCGCGAACTTCGCCGAGGCTCTGCGGATCATCGGCGAGCGCCGCGGCGGTCAGGTCCAGGAGCCACGACGCGATGACGCTGCCTCGCCGCCACACCTCCGCGATGTCGGGCAGGTTGAAATCATAGTGGTAGTGCTCGACATCGCGCAGCGGCGTCGTCTCGGCATCGGCTGTATGAAAGACTGCTTGCCGGCGTTCACCAACTTGAAGTATCCCCAGCCCTTCGGCATAGGCGGCCATCAGGCCGTACTCGATGCCGTTGTGCACCATCTTCACGAAGTGGCCGGCGCCGCTTGGGTCCGCAATGCAGGTATCCACGCTCCGCCGTGCCCCTTGGCGGGTTCGCGCCGAGGTGTGCGCGTGATCCTCGCCGATGCCGGGCGCGAGGGTCGAGAAAATTGGGTCGAGTCACCGCCACCACCTGCCTGCTCGCCGCCGATCATCATGCAGTAGCCACGCTCGAGCCCCCATACCCCTCCGCTGGTGCCGACATCCACATAATGGACGCCGCGCGCGTCGAGCTCCCGGGCGCGGCGGATGTCGTCGACATAGTTGCGAGTTGCCGCCATCGATGAGGATGTCACCCGGTTCGAGATGCGGGAGGATCTCGGCGATGGTCTGGTCCACCACCGCCGCCGGTACCATCAGCCACACCGCCCGCGGCCGCGCGAGCCTGCTTGTTAAACTCCTGGAGCGATGCAGCGCCGGTGGCGGTTGTCCTTCGCCAACTCCGCCACCGCCTGCGGCGAGCCATCCAATGCTTCGCAGTCGTGCGCCGCTTTGATGAGCCGTCGCACCATGTTGGCGCCCATCCTGCCAAGACCGATCATTCCGACTGCATGACGAGTTCCTTCTCAACTGCGCAAGTTGCGGTACCGGCGGGTCAGCGCATTTGTCGCGCCGCCGTGCGCGAGCGATTCGTATTCGAGCAGATCGCCGA
>CAWHCG010000006.1:0-62509 GCA_963827575.1 uncultured beta proteobacterium | reverse complement strand
GAGAAGGCCAACGCACTGGCCGAGATAGCCGACGTGCTGAGGAGTCGCAGCGATGTCGGTTCCGTCCGCGAGCTACTGCAAGAAGTTGCGTGGATCGTCGACGACACACCGGAGGGCGAGGAAAAGCAGCAGGCGTGCTACACGTTCACGGTGCTGAGCAGCATCCTCGGCGATTTCGATGCCGCAGGCCTGGCAGCCGACATGCTTAGACCCCAGCATGCGGATCGCGGCTCTGACGCGGCTCGTGGGTGCGCAACACGCATCACAATTGCCCGACACGCCGGTCGCTGCTGAAAAACTATCCGCTGCCATTTCGCAGCTCGGCGATACTGGAAGCGCGCGCATCGACGCAAGCGCATCGCGGGCGGACATATGTATCGCGACAGGGGACAACGCCTCCGCCCTGAAGGTTCTCCACGAAGCGCTGGACCTGCTGCGCTCGGACGCGTCCTGTCGATCGAACATACGCTCGATGATTCATCTTGTTCAAACCCTGCACGCGGCGGATGACGCTGCCGGCTTAGCAGAAGCGTTCGGCATCATGGAGAGCGAGGCGATCGGGATGATCGAAAGCTCGAAGGGAAGGCCTGGGGCCGGGTACTCCTTCTCGATGTGGGCGTCCGATGCGGTACGAACGCTGGCTGGGTTCGACGAGCTCGATCGCGCGTTGAACATCACGTTCGCCGGATGAACTACTACGAGCGCGGTAGCCTCCTGCTGTCGGTGCTCCACAGCTACTTGCAACAGAAGAAGTTCGATGAAGCGCTCGGCATTGCGAACGAGATTGCGCAGGCCAATGAGGAAGGTCCTGCGCGAATCGGCACCGGCCAAGCGCCAGGAGAGTCGTACCCGGACGACATCGAGGGCCTTTTCAACATCGCCACCGGGCTTGCCGCGGAGGCAGAGTGGCAGAAGGCGCTCGTGCTCGCGGAACGGCTCGGGTCTTCGCCCGCCGGCATCGATGCCCTGAGCCAGATCGCGATTTGCCGGTTCGAAGCAGGCGGACGTGACGAGGCCACCGACCTGGTGCAGAAGATCATGAGCACCGTCCGCGCCGGCGATATTCGCGCGAACCGCGACGAAGCGCTTCACAGGAACGTAGAGCTTTTCATCCGAGGGCGGCAGCTCGCCGAAGCCCGATCGGTCGCGCGCGAGATCGGTGTACCATGGAGGCGGGCGGAAGCCCAGACACGGATCATCAAAGTACTCATCGAGGCGCACGAACTCGACACGGCGCAGTTGATGTTGAGCGAGATCCAGTCTGGCGCCACGCGCGCGAGCTGCCTGCTGGATCTACTGAAGGAAGCGCATGCCGTCGGAGGCACGCCCGGCATGCCTGTCAACAGCATCTCAATGGTCAGGATGCTGCGCGTCGCACGGGGTTACGCGGAGGCTGACTCCAACAAGATCGGAAGCGCGAAAGCCCTCCACTGATTGCGCTCGCTCATGTCGATCTCCACACCGGTGCGTTCGATGATGCGATCGGGGCGACGATGGCCGCCGTCGAAGCGCTGAACAACGCACCGCGCTTCCAGTTCGTGCCGACGCCCTGGTGCGACACCGCGGTTACCTTCGCCAGGCTCGGGAAGTGGGACATGGCAATGAGGATCGCCACGGGTCTCGTCGATCACAATGCTTTCGACGGATGCTGCGCGCATCGGGATCTCGCGAAGGTAGCGGCAACGAACGGCGATATCGAGCTAGTGAAGCGCCTGTTGTCGCAGGCTGAAGCGGCCGCGCCCCGCATACCCATTCCTCCGCAACGAACGGACCTGCTCGCCAGCGTCGCGGGAGAGTATGCGCGCCGGACTGCTCGACGAGGCGGGGCGGGTTGCGGCTTCGTCCGGTGCACCCGCAGAGGCGGGCACGTGGATCGCGGCGGCGCTGCTGGAGTCAGGCAAATCGGAGGAAGCATTTGCAGCGATCGACGCCTTGCAAGCCGATCTGGGGATAACGGGAGAGACTGGTATACAAGCTGCTCGAAACCGGCAACGTCACGCGGGCAGCGCCTCTCGCAGAAGCGATCGGCGACGCGCCCGCGCGCGCCAATCAACTCATCGCGGTGGCCCGGCGTCTGCTCGCAAACGGGGGAAAAAAGGAGGCTCGCGATATGACATCGCGAGCGCTCGGCCTATTCGACCAGGCACGGCAACGCAATCCGTGGCAGGCCGTGGCGCTCGTGGCGGATGCTGCTTCGATCTATGTCGAGCTAGGCGACGAGGCTGAGGCACGGCGCCTGATCGAGCGAGAAGCGCTTCGGCTTCGCACTCACGCAGGGTGAGCTGATATCGCTGATGCCCTTGGCGGGGGCACTGGTGACTCGGCAGCCGGGCCTGTCCAGGAAGATCTATGAGTCGTTCGGATGGGCTGAGCGGAACCTGTCGGTGGCAGCGTGAATGATAACGCCCCTCCTGATTAGTGACATTGCTCAGCCAGCCGAATGAACGATGCAGGCCGAGCCGGGGTGAGCGAAGCGGCGCGCAGCAGGCGAGCCAGTATGGAGGCCAGATTGAAGCGACGATTGAATCGGTACTGGGCCTCAGCGAGGTAGCGATGCGCGTACTTGGCGAAATCGAAGGCGTGGTAGGTGCCCTCGAGTGCGGTCTTCAAGTTGCCCAGCAGCGTGTTGATGGCCTTGAACTGCGGCAGCTTGGTGCTGGCCTTGCCGCTGCCTGTGACGGTGGGCGCATGGTCTGCGCCGATGATCTTGACGCCGCGAAAGCACCACAACCCGTCAGACACCACCACGGCCGAGGTGGCCAGCGACTTGGCGGCCCAGATCGCCACCGCTTCGGTAGTGAACGGCTGCTTGGCAAAGCAGGCGTACTGCGGGTGACCCTCAGGGGTGGTTTGCACCGCGGCGATGAACGCCACCTTGTTCTCCGAGCCGCGACCGCTCTTGCCCCCCGAGCGCTCGCCACCGAGGTAGGCGTCGTCGATCTCCACGCGCCCGTCGAGCACGCGCGCGTCCTCGCGCTGGCGCATGACTTCCATGAGCTTGTGCTTCATGAGCCAGGCGCTCTTGTAGCAAACGCCCAGGTGACGCTTGAGCTCCAGCGCCGAGACGTTGTTCTTGGACTGGGTGAGCAGGTGCATGGCCAGGAACCAGCGTGTCAGCGCCAGCTTGGTGGATTCGAAGATCGTGCCGCTGATGGCACTGCATTGGTGGCGGCACGCAGCGCACTGCCAGTAGCGGCGCCTGGCGCGAACGAACACGCTGTGTACGCCCGAGCCGCAGGCCGGGCAGGCAAAGCCCTTGGGCCAGCGCGCCGCCACCAGCGCCGCCTCGCACTTGTCTTCGCTGCCATATCGGTCCAGGAACTCAGCCATCGAAAGTCCACGTTGAAACTGCACTCGGTTCATCGCCATGGGCCACCTCCTGTGTCGGTGAACCCATTCTGCGTCCCTCACCGGCTCACCGCGTGAGCCGGCTGAGGATCGTCACTAATCAGGACGCCCCTTATCATTCATAAAGATCAGGAAGAAAACGTGAGGTCAAGCCCCTGCACACGGCGCATGGGCGACCTCTACATAAGAATCGGATGCACGCTTCCGGGCTGTCGGGGGTTAAAGAAGCTCGGAGATCGGACTAGGCCCAAGCCAAGCAGGAATATGCCGCCAAGCGGTTCGAAGCTCCGCGTCAAGCCGCTCAAATTGTGGCTCCAATGACCTCACTTCGGCCCAGAACTTACGCGAGTGATCCATGTATCGGCAATGTCCGACTCATGAAGGAGAACATAGCGGACGAGCTCTTCCGGAAGGCAAAGCAAGCGAAGATTCAGACTTATCGTTTTCTTGGACGAACAGCTCGCCCACCGCGTGCGCTGGGATTTAACCACCACTTTCCCGAATTCAATCTCCTTTTCCCGGGCGAGGCGGATTAACCAAGGGACGAGATGGTCCTTCATCTTCCGCGCTAGCCAGCGGCGAAGAGCATCCTTACACGCCGGAGCGTTGTCCGTATCGCCGTAAACAAGCAGTCGATTGCTGGGTCTTTGGACAGCGCAGACGGACTGGGCGTGCGTTGTCCGATAGTCAATTGCCCATTGCTCCCCGATCACCCGAAGAGTGATCAGCTCGGGGACCTTGCCGGGAGGCTCAGGCGATAAGAACTTTTGCTGCTCCTCGAACCGCGCTGTCACCTTCGTGAGCCATGCGCGCTTGCGCTGTAGTTTCGCAGGGATACGTGACTGGTCAAAACCCTTAGGAACGATCACCATAAGGCCGTCCTTCGCAAGCACCTTGAGCCTTGCATGTCTGGCCTTCGGGCTGATTCTCACGTTGTAGGACGGGACCGTCACGCCTGTGCGCCCCCCTCAAATCGGACTTTCCTTAGCAGCCGGATTGCCCTTTCAATAAAAATCCTTCCTGCTCCATGCAGAGCCAGCGCTCTTCCTAAAATCCCTATTCAAGAGTATCGTAATTCGCGGTAGAGTTCGGTGTCCATGTGACTCTGACCGAACCAGCCCGGGAAACAGACTCATGGGCTCGTCTAACGATAGCGTCGGCAACCTGTAGCGCCCGATCTTCAGAAATACCTTCGACCCGCCTCGCAACCTCTTTCGCGATAGAATTCCGGACGGGTCTTCAGCCTCCTGAACCACATCGATGACTTGGTTGGTCGAGATCCTCTAGCTCTTTCAACAGCGCAATTCCCGCTAGTGCGCCCGCGCGCTTCTGGTCAATGATGCGCTTGAGACGGTCACTGAGCGGACGCACATCCTCGTCTTCGTCGAGCCGGATACGGATCTCGGCGTCGAGCATTGCCTCGATGTCGAGTGCCTTGGCGTTGGGGTCAAGTGGTTTGATTTTCGTTAAATAGTTTTCATCCAGTTTGTAGCTTGGAAACTGATCGTCGAGTTCCTTGACATCCACATGTTCCCGGATGAGCGCTCGAGTCTTCGCCCCGTCCTCATCGGTAATCTCGAAATGCTCATTGGGGTAGAACTTTTTCCGATAGAGTATGTAGAACTTCACGAGCCAGGTGTAATCGTAAACGAACTCCCGCAGCATTTCATCGGGCTGGATCGTCTCGTACAGCACCCGGACGTTCCGGAAGAGCCGCTCAAATTGATCACGACGCTTTTCGTCGTCGTTCATTAGGAGGAGCGCCTGCATCAGCGTCGCGTGCTTTCCGTCGCGCGTGACTCCTTCGAATAGTACCAGTAGCTCAAGAATCTGAGTGCGAAACATGTCCCGAATCGTCTGGAACGGAAAGGCCACTTCCCCAAGCTCGTTCTTGTCGAAGTTGAGGGCATCGTTCAGTCTCTCGAAGAAACCGAATAATCGATGATTAGGCCATACTCCTTCAGATCATTGTAGGGCCGGTTGACACGAGCGATTGCCTGGAGCAGCGTGTGGTCCCGCATCCCCTTGTCGAGGTACATAGCTTGAAGCACTGGAGCATCAAAACCCGTCAGCAGCATGTCGCACACGATGAGAATCTCCGTTCGTCTGTACCGGTTCTCAGGGCGCGTCCGGTCTGCTAGTGCGCGGGGTACAGGTTTCTTGAAATCCTCAATGGCCGTTTTCCTGTCGGGTCCAAGGTAATGCTTTTTCACCATCTCGGGATCGCCTGTCGGGTCCTCCGAAATAACGATCCTTGTCATCTCCGTGGCTGCTTCACCGCCAATTCTTTGCTGCAGTTCTGCGTCCAGCGCCACCTTGTACAGGGCACACATCTCCTTGTCCCGACAGACAAGCATTCCTTTGAAGCCATTGGGCGCACGTGCTCGATGAAATGTTCCGCAATATCCGCGGCAACCTGCGCAACGCGCTTGGGATGCTTCAAAACCGCATCCAGCTTGGCTTCCTGCATCAGAAGTTTCCGCTCTTCCGGGCTTCGAGTTGAAAGACAGTATCGAATTTCTTGTCGAGGTCCGCGTAAGCGACCGTCCAATCCGTAAGCCGGATCTCGTAGTGAATCGGCTTCGTCGCACCGTCCCGGATAGCGTGTTCGATGCTGTAGCGGTCCATATAGCGTTCGAAACGGTCCGGCCCCGTCTCTCTTCCAAACGCTTTGGGTGTATGCCGGTCACTTCGTTCAATCGGAGTTCCCGTAAGGCCGAACATTGAAGCATTCGGCATTGCACTCCTCATGAAGACCCCGAGGTCCCCGTATTGCGAACGATGGGCCTCATCCACCAGCATGATAATGTTCCGGCGAATGTCGTCATTTGCGGCTCGATATCGTCGAATTTGTTGACCAGCGTGAGAATTACACCTCGATAGTCGCGTGCCAGGAGATCCCGGAGCTCGCGACGGCTTCCGGCGATGATTACGTTCTCTGTATTGGTCTTGAATAACTCACCGGCCATCTGTTCTTCCAGCTGCTGGCGATCCACAACAATGATAATTGTTGGCTGTTCAAGATTTTGGTGAGTCCACAGTTTGCGCGCTGCGAAAATCATCGTCAGTGACTTGCCGCTTCCCTGCGTGTGCCAAACGATACCTCGGCGTGTGCTGCTCGGCGCCGCAAGACCAAGAGCCCGCTCCACAATCTTATTGGTGGCCCGGAACTGTTGATACCGCGCCACCTTCTTTACAAGTTCTCCTTGTTCGGCGGCGAAAACGATAAAATTTTGGATGATGTCGAGCAGGTTGCTCGGTCGAAGAGGCCATAGACGGTGCACTTCATTTCATCGAAATAAGGGATGTGCGTGTGAGAGAGCGGATCGCGCCATTGCTGCCAATACTGGAGCGGAGCGCCCGGACACTCCATACTTCATCCGAAGTTCGTTGACGCCGACGCAGAAACAATTCGAAGCATACAGCTGACCGATTTCGCGATCATAGCGCCCACACTGTTTCGCGCCCTCTGCCCAATCGATATGCCCACGGGCGGCAGTCTTTGCCTCAATGTCGACAACTGGGATGCCGTTCACGTAAAGTAAGATGTCAGGCCTTCGTCGCTCGACCCCTTGTACCCATACCTGGTTCGTACATAGGTAGTCGTTAGCGTCGGGATTTTCAAAGTCAATGACCCTAATGTTTTGTTCGTTCTCTCCGTCGACGAAGCTCATCGTTTGCTCGCCGCGCAACCAAGAGAGCCACTCCTGGTTGTCGCGAACCATCCGGAGTCTGGTAATAACCAGATTCGCCCTTTCGTCGTTTCCGACCGCCACGGGATTTAATTTCCTGAGCTGGCTGCGGATCAACGGGATGAGGAGCATCTCCTGCTCATCCCCGCCCCGATACAAGGCAGTTACGCGATCACCGGGAAGGTAATGCCAGCGGAGCTCTTGCCCGCAGAGATTGTCGATGATCTCCTTTTCAACCGTCTTGTATTCAGTGAAGCTCATTAGTTATCCCTATACCTGCGCACAAGCAACGGTTCATCCGGATTCACCTTCAGGTAGAGCATCAGCTTGTCGTTGCGAATTTCGATGCAGACGAAGGTCTTCAGCCTCTTAAAGGCAATATAGAGACTCAGGCGCTTCGCTTGGGCATCATCGCCAAGCGCTGCGAGAAACGCCCGCAGGGCCTCGAACACATCCAAGAGCGGTCCCTTCCGGCTGGCAAGAGCTTCGGTTACCGCTTTGTCGGTGGTATGCTTTTCGGCGGGCTTCGCAGGCCGGGCGTCTGGAGCTTCTGCAGTGACCGCGTTCACAAGCTCCAAGAGAAGAAGATCTTCACCGAACCGGCGATGGTCGCTCATGCTGTTATTGCCTCCCGCAGGCGAACGCGGCCAGTGAGGAGGCTTTGTACAGATGAACGCTTGAGACGTTCAAGGGCAGTAATCTTGTTAGTGCTCGAGGCCATCGCAACTTCGGCTGCGCCAATCAGATCCACTATGGCCTGCTGTTCATCTGGATTAGGTTGAGGCACGAGCAATCGTCGGAGTTGCCGCCGGTTGATGGTATTCAGACCACTGCTCGTATTGCATACGGCGTTCCAATGGCGACGCGCATACTCCGCATTGAGCGCATGCAATAAAAAGCAGGGCATAATAATGGCATCAGCGCTCAACCTGATTCTAAAGAGGTGGTTCTGATACGTGAAATCGGCATGTTCTTTGCCGATTAGTGCGGCCCGCCCAATCTCCCCGCTGTTGGCGTGACCCTCTACAACCACGATGTCCCCGTCTTTAAGGAGTTTCTTGGGAACTTCAGATTTCCAGAGTTCCAGAAAACGAGGCTCGTCGATTGTGATGCTGCCCCGTTGGACGTTAACGACTGTTAGGTACTGGTGCGCATTTGCTCGCGCCGCACGGTCTTGGTTAAGGCGACGCCCGCCTCTATGTCCGCGAAGCTTCCGAGCGTGGGTAGAGCCCAATCTTCAGGGACCTCGCCGATCTTCGTTTGCTTGAAACGCTGATGCCGTCCCGGCAAGCCTTTGGTGAAGAGCTGCTGCAAAAGCGCAGCCTTCACCCGCTGAGTCTTATGGAGTTCGGTTTGCGCTGCACGGATGGCAGCATCGGCCGCCTTCAAGGTCTCCCCGATCATCAGAATTTCATCGGGGTTGGTCGGAATACACACCTTGATGCGCCGGACCTCTCGGCGCGAGATTTCCGTAAATGTCGAGCCGGCTGCGAGACGAACGAACGCGGGCCTGGCGGACTGTGCCAAATAGAAGAGGAAGTCAGGGTCGGTAGCTTGCTTTGGGACTAGTGATGCAAAACCCTGATTCGTTGCTACTTGGACGCCCGCGATCTTGCATTCCCCCACGGTTGCTCGGCTTGTCAGTAGTGTTGAGCCAACTGGAAGCAACGTCGCGGAAGAATTTCTGAGCCCCTCCAATGAGATAGACCGTTCAGTTTGCGACAGCACAGGTTCTGTCGAAGCTGTAATGTCAGTCGGAGTCACCCAAGGTACTTCCGGCGGGTTCCAATAGACGGGCACATTGGTGTCTGGAGTGCCGCCGCCGAGTACATCAGCAAGGTCACGGATGGTGACCACACGCCAATCTCCAGGCTTCGCAGACCGCTCTAGAAGAATGTCGTAGATCATCTCACTCCGTTGGACTGCAGCAGTGTCATTAGCGACGAGAGCGCGGAGTTGCTTACTTGCGAGGCAGCTGCCAATTCGGCTATTGCGTCCGGAAACCTGATCTCCTCCTCAGGCTCAAACGTGTCCACATAACGCGGAACGTTCAGATTGAATTCGTTATCCTTCACCTCTAGCATGCCCGCGACAGTAAAGTGGCGTACCGCTTCCTGCTGATCGGAACAGATTCGTAGAAGGTCCGCTGCGGCCTCATGAATATGTACAATCTCACGGTCGAACTGGCCCTTGACCTCCCTCTCTCGCTCGTCTCGCTCGATTTGCAGCTTGCCCAGTTCCTTCATATCGGCCCTTAACTCCTTCAGCCGGTTCGCGTAGGCCTTCTTCGCTTCACTCGTTACCGTTCGAAGCTTGGACTTGTCTTCGATCTCCACTAATGCACCAAAAAATGGATGGTCGGCGTACGGGCTTCTCTTTCCAGGTGGTGTAGTCCGATTGTTGCGGCCGACCGAAAATTGACCCACTTAAGCCGGTAGTGCCGATTCAAAACTGACCCGGGTGTTCAACCTACCCTGCTGCTTTTTTGAGCAGGGGATGAGGAGTGATCACCATGGTCATGATTGGGAAGGTTCGGCGGATGCGACACCGCCAGAAGAAGTCGGTGCGCGAGATCGCCCGGATTACCAGTTTGTCGCGCAACACGGTTCGCAAGTGGCTGCGGGCGCCGATGCAGGTCGAACCGAAGTACCGGCGCGGTGCTCAGCCGCGCAAGCTCAGCCCATTCCACGAGCGGCTGAAGCAGGCGCTCAAGGCCGACGGCCACCGTCCCAAGCACGAACGCCGTAGCGCGCGAGCGCTCTACGCCGAGCTGAAGTCGAGCGGCTACGACGGGGGCTACTCGCGCGTCACCGACTTCATTCGCGATTGGCGCCTTGGCGAGGGTCATGCAGTGGGCACGAGCGCGTTCGTGCCGCTGGCGTTCGAGCTGGGCGAGGCGTTCCAGTTCGACTGGAGCGAAGAGGGGCTGGTGGTGGGCGGCATCTACTACCGATTGCAGGTCGCGCACATGAAGCTGTGCGCCAGCCGCGCGTTCTGGCTGGTGGCCTATCCCAGCCAGGGCCACGAGATGCTGTTCGACGCCCACACCCGCAGCTTCGCGGCGCTCGGCGGTATTGCCCGACGCGGCATCTACGACAACATGAAGACGGCCGTGGACAAGGTCAAGAAGGGCAAGGGCCGGGTCGTCAATGCCCGCTTCGCGGTGATGTGCGCGCACTACCTGTTCGATGCCGACTTCTGCAACGTCGCCTCGGGCTGGGAGAAGGGCGTGGTCGAGAAGAACGTGCAGGACAGCCGGCGACGGATCTGGGTCGAGGCGCGCACGCTGCGCTTTGGCTCGTTGGCCGAGCTCAATGCCTGGCTGGCCAACCGGTGCCGGGCGCTGTGGGAGGAGATTCGTCACCCTGAGCACCGAGCACTTCAGCGTGGCCGAGATGCTCGAGCACGAACGCTCGCAGCTGATGCCTATGCCCGAAGCCTTCGACGGCTACGTCGAGAAGCCCGCGCGGGTGTCCAGCACTTGTCTGGTGGCGGTGGCGCGCAATCGCTACTCGGTGCCGTGCGAGCTGGCCGGACAGATGGTCAGTACGCGGCTGTACCCCGGGCCGCGTCGTCGGTGGTGGCCAACGACAGCGTCGTTGCCAGTCACGAGCGGTTGAGCGACGAAGGTCAGACCCGCTACGACTGGCAGCACTACATCCCGCTGGTGCAACGCAAGCCTGGCGCGCTGCGCAACGGGGCGCCGTTCGCCGACATGCCCGAGCCGCTGCAGAAGTTGCGCCGAGCGCTGTTGCGCGACGCGGGCGGTGATCGGGTGATGGCGCAGGTGCTCGCGATCGTCTCCACGGCCGGGCTGGAGGCGGTGCTGGTGGCCGTGGAGCTCGCGCTGGAGACCGGGCCACCGTCGGGGCGGGTGAGCGTGGAGCATGTGGTCAACGTGCTGGCGCGACTGAACGCGAAGCCTGCACCGGAGAATGCGGCCACGACGCTGAAGGTCTCAGCAGCCGCCGCTGGCGGACACGGCGCGCTACGACGGCCTGCGTGGGCAGGACGACGCCGAGGAGATCGACCATGCGTGAGTTGACGGTCGAACTCAAACAGCTGCGCCTGCACGGCATGGCCAGTGCATGGGCCGATCTGGTCGAGCAAGGCGCCAACGCCGGACTGGAGAGCTCTTGCTGGTTGATCGAGCACCTGCTGCAAGCCGAGGCCACCGATCGTGCGTTGCGATCCGTGAGTCACCAGATGCATGCAGCGAAATTCCCGGTGCACCGCGATCTGGCCGGCTTCGACTTCGCGGTCTCGCCGGTGGACCAAAAGCTCGTGCTGCAACTGGCCGAGCTGTCGTTTACCGAGCAGGCGCACAACGCCGTCCTGGTGGGCGGGCCCGGTACGGGCAAGACTCACTTGGCGACCGCGATCGGCGTTGCCGGCATCACCCGGCAGGGCAAGCGGGTGCGCTTCTACTCCACCGTCGATCTGGTCAACGCGCTGGAGCAGGAGAAGGCGCAGGGCAAAGCCGGTCGCATTGCCACCAGCCTGCTGCGCATGGACTTGGTGATCCTCGATGAGCTGGGCTATCTGCCCTTCAGCCAGGCCGGTGGGGCGCTTGCTGTTCCACCTGCTGTCCAGACTCTACGAGCACACCAGCGTACTGATCACGACCAACCTGGACTTCGCCGAATGGTCCAGCGTGTTCGGCGACGCCAAGATGACCACCGCGTTGCTCGATCGCCTCACGCATCACTGCCACATCGTGGAGACGGGCAACGAGTCGCATCGCTTCCTGCATAGCAGTGCGGTGGCGAAGAAGCGCATCAAGGCGCGCGAGCAGGTTCGCAAGGGTACAAAGCCGCCCAGGGAGACAGGCTGATCCCCTCAGGAGCCGCGCCTTCCCCCGAGCAATCATCATCAGTGCATCGAGGACGAGGAGATCAACCAGCCAGGCAAGGAGTAGACTTATCCACAGTCGACCATCAAGCGGTCGGCACCAGCCCCCGGGTCAGAATTCAGTCGGCAGGGTGGGTCAAGATTTGGATCGGCGCGGACACATCGAGTGCCGCAAGGGGCTCTCGGCCGCGCACCTCCGAACCGTGAGTGCTTGGCGCCGCGACTCTGTCACGCAAGTCGGTCGAATCGTGAAGACTTTCGACATCAATGAGGCCGCTGACTTTCTAAAGATCGATCGCAGCACTGCCCTCGAGCTAGCCAAGTTCGGCGCTCTTCCGGGAGCCAAGGTGGGCCGGGCATGGGTCTTCATGGAGGATGAGCTGGTAGCTTACCTACGTGACGCAACTCGTAAGCAAACGCAGGCACGCCGCGCCCATGCCGAGGCGGCACAGATCCTTGATCGAGCCGTCCAGGAGCCTAGGCTTGGACGCCGTCGCCGTCCGTTACCGGAGCTACCAGAGCTTGAAGGCGAGGTCGCTGCCCCGTAGGTTCGAGTAACGCCTGAGCACTCGGGGATCTTTATGACCGGTGATGCGGGAGATTTCGATATCGGAGAGGGTAGTGCGCTCGAACAGCCGGGACGTCGCCTCGTGACGCAGGTCGTGGAAGCGCAGATCGCCGCAGCCAGCGGCATCGAACACCCGTGCAAACTGGTGCGAAAGCAACGAAGTGGTCTTATGCAGCAGCTCCTCACGCAGGTCACCGTTCCACCAGGGAAAGAGAAGCCCGCGTTCGGGGTTGAAGCCTGTCATGCCACGATGTCCATGGGCGAGCTTGTTGCTCGTAGCGCTTGATGGCCTGGAGCGCCAGCGAGGTGAGGGGCACTTGGCGTTTATCGCCGTTCTTGCTTCTGTCGAGAAAGATCGTGCGCTGTGAAAGATCGACTTGGTCTTTCGACAGCGTGTAGATCTCGCGCAAGCGCATCGCACTCTCTAGCGCAAGCTCGAACACGCACTCCAGCGCACCCTGCCAGCGCAGTTCAAACGCCCGCTCCCGACCGTCCGGTTTATTTCCGGCGAGCACCGCGCGAATGCGAGATTCCTCGCTTAGCTGCAGCCGGCGATCCCGCTCCACATCGCTGCGCGCAGTACCTTCCAGTGCGCGCGCCGCGCTTACGTCCTGCCCGCTATAACTGGAATACCGCTTTGGAAGCTGTCGTAGCGGGTTGCTCACAAGCGCAGCGATCCCGTGGCGGCCACCCCAATCGAAGCAGCGAGCCAGTGCGCCCACGTAATGCCGGATCGTGGTCGGTGAAAGATTGCGTTCTCGCTTCAATGTTGTCACCCATGATTCCGCCCAGGGGTAGGTGACGGTGCGCAAGCGGGTCGTTCCGATTCTATCAACGACTACAGCGAGACAGCGCTGGTCCGAGGAAGGCACATGTTGCGCGGCGAGATATGCGCGGGCCGCGTCGGCGACCGTCACGAGATCGCCCTGTTGCCGACGGAATTCCTCGGGCACCACGCCGCGGTCAAGGAGCGCCTCCAATCTTCTGGTGTACTCGTCGCCCTCCTCTTTGGAGGCGAAGGTGAGGTACAGAGGCTTCGGCAAAAGCCGTTTTCGCCGGACCACAAACTCCCACGATGACCCGCGTTTGCGCTTCGTCGCCATACCCGCCTCCAAACTGACATCCACGGCCAAGTGTACTAAAGGACGCGTGGCAAAGCCATTTTTTGGAGTGGCAACATACGGTTTTGGGCCACCCTAGGCGACCCAGAGATGTAAGCGTGTTATCCTAAATCGTTGATTTATTGGAGGCGGGGGTCGGAATCGAACCGGCGTACACGGCTTTGCAGGCCGCTGCATGACCACTCTGCCACCCCGCCGCGGGGCGCTCCGACCGGGCACCGTTACAGGTGCCGATTGGGACTCAGGAACCGATAGGCGGATTCAGACCGCCGAACCGGCGCGCGGACGACGTGCCCTGCCGGCTAAAGCGAAACAGGGAAATCTGGAGCGGGAAACGAGGCTCGAACTCGCGACCCCAACCTTGGCAAGGTTGTGCTCTACCACTGAGCTATTCCCGCGTCGAAACGAACTCGCAATTATAGGGGCGAAGCCTGGAGTGTCAAGGCGGGGCAGCCGAGGACAGCGATCGCGTTACCGCTGTCCCTGTACCCGTTCCCGACAAAGCCACCCAAGCACAAGGTGTACCGCAGCGCCAATCGCCAAAGCCAGGAACGGGAACGGGCGGCGAGCTTCCCGGGAACCGGTGAGAGATGGAAGCCTATTCGAGCGGCTCTTCCTCGCCCAGTATGCCCGGCATCGCCCGCCGCATGTAGTAGCCCATGGACCAGAGCGTGAGCAGCGCGGCGACGTAGATCAACAACGTCCCGACCGCCTGGGCGGACAGCCCGAGCAGCCGGTCGTGATACAGCAACAGCACGATCGCCGCCATCTGGCAGGTCGGTCTTGACCTTGCCGAGGAACGACACCGCCACGCTGCGGCTCCGCCCGATCTTTGCCATCCATTCGCGCAGCGCGGAGATGGCGATCTCGCGCCCGATGATGATCACGGCGATGAACGGCAACACCCGGTCTTCGCCCACCAGCACGATCAGCGCGGTCGGCCACCATCAGCTTGTCCGCTACCGGATCCAGAAAGGCGCCGAACGCGGAAGTCTGGTTCAAGCTGCGCGCAAGGTAGCCGTCCAGCCAGTCGGTGACGGCAGCCACGGCGAACATCGCGGCCGCGGTCAAGTTCTTCTGCGCCGGGCTGAGCCAGCTGTCCGGCACATAGAAAATCACCAGGAACAGGGGGATCAGCAGGATCCGCAGCCAGGTGAGCAGATTGGGAATGTTCAGCGGCATCAGTGCAGATGCCGGTAGATGCGCTCGGCGAGCGCGCGGCTCACACCTTCCACCTGCAGCAATCTCGTCGATGCTGGCAGCGGTCAAACCCTTCAGCCCGCCGAAGCGCGCCAGCAGCTTCTGGCGCCGCTTGGCGTCCGACCCCGGCGATGCTCTCCAGCGTGGAGGTGCGGCGCGCCTTGGCGCGCCGACCCCGGTGACCGGTGATGGCGAAGCGGTGCGCCTCGTCGCGGATCTGCTGAATCAGATGCAGGCCGGGATGATCCTTCGGCAGCCGCAGGGGTTCGTCGCGCCCCGGCACGATCAGCTGCTCCAGGCCAGGCTTGCGCTCCTCGCCCTTCGCCACGCCGACCACGGCGATCTGCCCGAGCCCGAGCTCCTCCAGGACCGCCGCGCGCGCTCGACACCTGCCCCTTGCCGCCGTCGATGAGGATCAGATCCGGAAGCTTGCCCTCGCCCTGCCACGACCTTCCGGTAACGCCGGTCCAGGACTTCGCGCATCGCGCCGTAGTCGTCGCCCGGCAGCCACGCCCTGGATGTTGTAGTGGCGGTACTCGCCTTTCCTGATGCCGCCCTCGTCCCATACCACGCAAGAGGCGACGGTAGCTTCGCCGAAGGTGTGGCTGATGTCGAAGCACTCGATGCGCTGGGCTGGACGGGGGCAGCCCCAGCGCCTCCTGCAGGCCGGCGAGCCGCGCCTCCTGGGTGGAATGCAGGTGCAGCCGCTGCTCGATCGCCACTCGGCGTTGGTTTCGGCCATGCCCAGCCATGCGCGGCGCTCGCCGGCAGCAGAGGAGGAGATCTGCGACGCGGTGGCCGGACTGCTCGCTCAGCGCCGCGGCCAGAGCGCCCGCCCTCGACCTCCCGATCGATCACGACGAGCGGCGGCACCTCCGCGCTCAGGTAGTGCTGGCCGAGGAAGGCCTCCAGGGCGCCGGCCTCGTCGTAGCCTTCGGCGTGCTCGGGAAAGAACCACTTGTCGCCCCGGTGCAGGCCGCCGCGCACGGTCACCAGATTGACGCACAACAACCCGGCATCGCTCACCAGCGCCACGATGTCCACGTCGCGCGTGCGCTCGCTGGCGACGAACTGCGTCTGACGCACGCCGCGCAAAGCCCGGATCTGGTCGCGATACAGCGCGGCAGCCTCGAAATCCAGTCGCCTCCGCGGCGTCCTGCATGCGCCGCTCCAGGCGCTCCAGCACTTCGTCGTCGCGCCCGAGCAGGAACAGCTCGGCATTGCGCACATCCTCGGCATACGCCGCCGCGTCGATCAAGCCAACGCAAGGCGCCGTGCAGCGCCGGATCTGGTGCAGCAGGCAGGGCCGCGTAGCGGTTGGCTGAACACCGTGTCCTCACAGGTGCGCAGCCTGAACACCTTCTGCATGAGCTGGATGCTGCTCGCGCACCGCGCTGGCGCTGGAGAAAGGGCCGAAATAGCGGTTGGCTTTGTCGAGCGGTCCGCGGTAGAAGCCGAGCTTCGGAAAGCGGTGCCCGGTGATCTGCAGGTAGGGATAGGACTTGTCGTCCCGGTACAGAATGTTGTAGCGGGGCGAGAATGCCTTGATCAGATTGTTCTCGAGCAGCAGCGCTTCCGACTCCGAGCGCGTGACGGTGGTCTCGATGCCGCGAACCTGCGCCACCATGGCCTGGATGCGGGCCCGAGGCCGGCGGTCTTCTGGAAGTACGAAGCCACCCGCTTCTTGAGGTCGCCGCGCCTTGCCGACGTACAGCACCTCGCCCGCCGCATTGAGCATGCGGTAGACACCCGGCAGATGCGGCAAGGCCGGCTACGCGCTCGCTCCAGGTCCGTGGCCGGCGCAAGGTCGCGTCCGGCGGCTCGGGCCATCGCAGTGAGCGGGACGTGCGCCGGGAAGTTTGGTCATGCCCAGCCGTGCACCTCGGAAGGCAGATGGTCGGTAGTCGGGACAGCAATCGCACGTTCGTTGCTGGCGCAGGCCGAGGTCGAGGCCGCTGAAGGCATTCGAACCACACCAGAGGTCAGCGGCCAATATTATATCGGCTCGCGCCGTGGCCTTCGCGGCACCACGGCGGCATGGCGCGATGGGTCGTCCGAGCGCGGTGACCAACCGCATCCAAGCCTGCGGAAATCCCCGCTCTGTTCGGGTAAGATCGAGCCCTTTTCAAGGCGCTCCCGTCGCAATCATGGCGAAAGTCTCAGCGACCGAAATTCGGGCCGGCAATCTGATGGAGTGGGACAAGCGCGTCTGGCGCGTGCTGAAGTCCCATCATGTTCACGTCGGCGGCCGCGGCGGCGCCTTCATGCAGGTGGAGATGAAGGACATCGAAGCCGGCACCAAGAGTCAACCAGCGCTTCCGCACCGACGAGAAGGTCGAGCGCGCCTTCGTCGAGGCGCGCGACATGGAGTACCTGTACAACGACGGCACGGGCTACATTTTCATGGACAAGGAGACCTTCGAGCAGCTGACGCTGTCCAGCGATCTGCTGGAAGGCCAGGTGGAGTATCTCCTCCCCAACACCCCGGTGCAGGTCAACTTCCACAACGAGCGGCCGATCGGCGTGCAGCTTCCGCCGAGTGTGGTGCTGACCATCATCGAAACCGAGCCGATCCTCAGGGGCGCGACCGCCACCGGCTCGTTCAAGCCGGCCAAGACCGAAACCGGCCTCACGGTCATGGTGCCGCCCTTCGTCGGCGAGGGCGAGAAGATCAAGGTCAACACCGACTCGGGCGAGTATATCGAGCGCGTGTAGGCCACTCGCTCGACCTACCGCCGCGAGAACAGCTTCACTACCGCGGTGCGTACTTCCTCCCGCATGCCGGCCAGTTCCGGCTGCAGGGTCACGTGCTCGATCTTGAAGCGGTCGAGCAACAGGGCGCGTGCGCCGGCGAGGACCTGCGGCCAGCGCTCCAGGCTGGACAGCTCCAGGTGCGCCGACAGCGCGACCCGCCCGCTGGAGATGTTCCAGACATGCAGGTCGTGCACGCTGCGCACGTCCGGCAGGCGCGCAAGCGCGTGCCCGACCTCCTCCAGGCGGATCGCGGCAGGCACGCCCTCCATCAGAACATGCAGCGCCTCGCGCAGCAGATGCATGGTCGAACCCAGGATCAGCAGCGAGATCACCAGGGACAGGATCGGATCGATGGGTGTCCAGCCGGTGAAGTAGATCACCGCCCCCGCGACCATCGCGACCACCGAACCGAGCACGTCCGAGATCACGTGCAGCAGGGCCGCACGGGTGTTGAGGTCGCGGTCGCTGCGGCTGATGATGAAGGCGACCGCGAGGTTGAGCAGCAATCCGACGAACGCCACCACCAGCACCCCCAGACCCGCGACCGGGGCAGGCACGCAGCAAGCGGCGGATCGCCTCGACCACGATCAGGACCACGACCAGCAGCATGCTCAGGCCGTTGACGAACCCGGCGATCACCTCGGCGCGCGCCAGTCCAAAGCTGTGACGCAGGCCCGGCCGGGCGCTGGCCGAGCCAGGCCGCGAACCACGCCAGCCCGAGGGCGACCGCGTCCGAGAACATGTGCCCAGCGTCGCTCACGAGCGCGAGCGAGCCGAACCACAGACCGCTGACCAGTTCCACCCCGGCATATCCCAGGGTGAGCAGCAGCGCCACCCCCAGAGCACGGCTGCCGGTCACTCCGCCAGGCAAAAGCAGGTGGCTCGCCGTGGCCGCGGCCATGATGGTGATGGTGGTGATGCAGCGCCATGGGCGTTCGGGTGGCCGCAAGCTCAGGCGAGCAAGCTCGCCAGATTGTCGCGTGCCGCCAGCCAGGCGGGGTCGCTCGACAACTCCGCCAGCCGCCGCGCCGGCGCAGGGCCGCGCAACGCCGTTCAACGCGCGCTGGCCCATCCCGCCGGCGGCGCCCAGCGCAACTCGGCCAGCAGCTCGTCAGCAGCTTCCGGCCGGTTGCAGGCGAGCACCAGATCGCAGCCCGCTTGCAGCGCCGCCGCTCGCGCGCTCCACGATGCCTCCGGCTACACTCGCGGCCTCCATGCTGAGATCGTCGCTGAAGATCACGCCCTCGGAACTGCAGTGTCGCCGCGCAGACACCTCCTGCAGCCACGCCGGAGAGAACCCCGCAGGCCGCGCATCCACCGCAGGATAGATGACGTGGGCGGGCATGACGGCGTCGAGCCCGAGCGGGATCAGCCGCCGATATGGGATCAGGTCGGCAGCGTCGATGGCCTGCGAACGGCCGCTCGTCGACCGGTCCCTCCAGGTGCGAATCGGCAGCCGCGTAGCCGTGCCCCGGGAAGTGCTTGCCGACGGCCGCCATCCCTTGCGCCTTCAGCCCCTGCATGAGCGCGCCGGCGAGCTGGGCGACGGCCTCGGGATCGTGGTGAAAAGCACGGTCGCCGATGGCCGTGCTGTGGCCGTAGGCGAGGTCGAGCACGGGCGTGAAGCTCAAGTCCACGCCGCTGGCCGCGAGCTCGGCGCCGATCAGCACGCCGGCCGCGCGCGCGGCCGGCAGCGCCTGCGGCCGGTCGCGCATCCCACAGCCGGCCCGAGGTTCGCCATCGGCGGCAGCCGGGTGTAGCCGCCCTGGCGGAAGCGCTGGACGCGCCCGCCTTCGTGATCGACGCTGATCAGAGGAGCTCGGGACAGCGCAGCGCGCGAATCTCCGCCGTGAGCGCTGCCACCTGCTCGGGGCTGGCATAGTTGCGCGCGAACAGAATCACCCCGCCGACGAGAGGATGGCGCAGGCGCCGGCGATCGTCCTCGCTCAAGGCCTGGCCGGCGACGTCCAGCATGACCGGTCCGGGCATCAGCGCGAGTGCACTCATGACCGTCTCGCTGGCGAGGCCGCGCCCGGCCTCAGGCCGCCTGGCGCGCGGCTGCGCCGGTGCCTCGCGCATCAGCGCCTTCATCTCGCGCACGGCCTGCGCAAAGCCGACGAACAACGCGTGCGCCACGATGGCGTGGCCGATGTTGAGCTCGGCGATCTGGGGATGGCGGCGATGGGCTGGACGTTGTGATAGTGCAAGCCGTGCCCGGCATTGACCTTCAGGCCCAGGCCGGCGGCATGGGCGGCGGCCGCACGGATGCGCTCGAGCTCTTCCCCGGCACAGGCTCCGGCTTCGGCGTACGCGCCGGTGTGGATCTCCACCACCGGTGCGCCGGCCGCCTGCAGCCGCATCGATCTGCGCCCGATCCGCGGCGATGAACAGCGACACGCGCATGCCTGCTTGCCCGAGTGCGAGGCAGGCGGCGCGCACACGCGCGCAGATGACCGACCACGTCCAGCCCGCCCTCCGTCGTGCGCTCCGCGCGCCGCTCCGGCACCAGGCAGACATCGTGCGGGCGCACGCGCAGAGCGAACGCGAGCATCTCGTCGGTCACCGCGCACTCCAGGTTCATGCGCATGCGAGATCGCGTCGCGGATCTGCAGCACGTCGGCGTCTTGAATGTGCCGGCGATCTTCGCGCAGGTGCAGCGTAATCGCGTCCGCCCCTGCCTTCTCGGCCATCAAGCGCGGCCTGCAACGGGCTGGGATAGCGGGTCCCGCGCGCCTGCCGGAGGGTGGCGACGTGGTCGATGTTGACGCCAAGCTCGATCATCCCGGGGCATAGTCCGCGCTTCGGTCGTCCTGCACGGTCACGAGAACGCATGTCGCGCAAGAGCTGCCGGGTGTGCAGCACCTGGCCCGCCAGGTAGTGATTGAGCACATGGCGCATGAGCGCGCGGCCTGCTGCACCGTGGCGGGATCCGAGTAGTCGTCGCGCGCCATGTCGAGCAGCGTCTTGCCCGCGATCACTGCAGGCTCGCTGCTCCCGTGCCGGCACGCTCGCCTGCTCCAGCAGGCGACCGCACCGCGCTCGGGCAGTAGTTGTAGCTCGCAGCCGCGTCGATGTCCGCGCCGTCCGCGTCCTGGGCGAGCGTCAGCCCATAGCCGAGATCCGCCAGCATCCGTCGCTCGAAGCGGCGCAGCACCGCGCCGGGGCTGCTGGCTGCGCGCAATGCCGCCAGCGCATCCTCGTAGCCGGCGTACAGTCCCTGCGTGCGGGTCCTCGCGGCGATCAGCTGAGCACCAGCTCGTTGAGATAGAAGCCGCAGATCAGCGCCAGACCGGTCAACTGAGGCCGGCCCGCCCTGCCACTCCGCGCTGCGCAGCACGTTCAGCTCGGATCTGCCGGACCAGGACAGCAGCAGCGGCTGAAAAGCCATCAGCGTGCCGCGCAGCGCGGAGCGCGGACGCCGCGCCCCCTTGGCCACCAGGCCGATGCGGCCCGCATCGCGCGTCCAGACTTCCACCACCAGGCTGGTTTCCTTGAAGGAATAGCATGTGCAGAACATAGCGCGGGCTCGGCAGCGTGCGGTGCGCAGGCCGAGCTTATGTCAGACATCATAGCCGAGCCGCTTCAGCACGCCGGTCGTCCATCCAGCCGGCCTTCACCTTCACCCACACCTCCAGGAACACCTTGCCGCCGAACAGCTTTTCCATGTCCTGCCGGGCCTGGCGTCGCGATGTCCTTGAGCTTGTCCCCCGCCTTGGCCGATCACGATGGCTTTCTGCCCGGGCTTGTCCACCAGGATCGCTGCGCTGGATCCGGCGCAGTGCGCCCGCGCGCCTGCTATCGGGGTCCACCTCGAAGCGCTCGATCTCCACGGCCGTGGCGTAGGGCAGTTCCGCGCCGAGCAGGCGGAACAGCTTCTCCCGGATCAGCTCGGCCGCCAGGAATCGCTCGCTGCGATCGGTGATCTCGTCCTCGCCGTAGAGAGCGGGCCGCCCGAGGTATCAGCGTCTCCAGCTCGTCCAGCAGCTACTCCGCCTGCTGCCCGTCTTGGCGCTCAGCGGCACGATTGCCGCGAAGGGATAGGCGCTTCGAGCACCGCTGCATGAAGGGCAGCAAGCGCTCGCGTCCGGTCGATGCGGTCCACCTTGATTGATCGCCAGAACGACTCTTGCATCGGGCGGGAGCAGCGCCAGCACCCGCTTGTCCTCCGGGCCGAAGCGCAGCGCCGCGACCACCAGCACGATCGCATCGACTGATCGCGAGCGTTTCGGCAGCGGCCCGATTCATCGCGCGGTTGAGTCGATTGCCATGGCTCGCCTGCAAGCCGGGCGTATCGACGAACACGAACTGGGCGTCGGCCCGCGTGACGATCCCGAGGATACGATGGCGTGTGGTCTGGGGACGGCGCGAGGTGATGCTGATCTTCTGGCCCACCAGGCGATTGAGCAGCGTCGACTTGCCCACGTTGGGCCGGCCTACGATCGCCACCGTCCCGGCGCGGAACTCGTTCCCATTCTGAAGCCTAAAGGCTTAACTGCAAGGCTGAACATGAGGAATGAGAATCGGAGCTCGATTTCCGCGCTGCAACGCGTGCAGCGAGCATCGCCCGCAGGATGTCGAAGCCTCAGCTCTCTCTGTCACGCGTCACTCTGTGCACGTTCCGTACTCGCCGCCACCAGCGCCTGCTCGTAGGCGAGGCGGGCGGCGCTCTGCTCCGCGCTGCGCCGGCTCGGCCCCTCGCCCTGCGTGCGGATCGCCAGCTCGGCGATCACGCACTCGACCCGGAACTGCTGCTCGTGCGCCTCACCGCGCACCTCGACGACGCTGATACTGCGGCAAAGCCAGATGCCGCGCCCTGCAGGAGCTCCTGCAGCAGCGTCTTGGGATCCTTGCCATTGCCTTGGGATCGAGCTCCGCGACCAGCGGCTCGTACAGCGGCGCGGACGACCCCGGCCGCGGCGTCGAATCCGCCGTCCAGGAACACCGCGCCGAAGCAGGCCTCGAGCGCATCGGCCAGGATCGACGGCCGCCGAAAGCCCCCGCTCTTCAGCTCGCCCTCCCCGAGCAGCAGCTGGCTCGCCGAGGTCGAGCTGGTTCGCCAGGCGGCACAGGCTGTCCTGGTTGACCAGGTTGGCGCGCAGCCGCGACAGATGGCCTTCGGGCAGGCGCGGAAAGCGCTCGTACAGAAGCGAGGCGACCGCGCAGTTGAGCACGCCGTCGCCGAGGAACTCCAGGCGCTCGTTGTGCGGAGTGCCGTGGCAGCGGTGGGTGAGCGCCTGGCGCGCAAGCCGCGGATCGTCGAAGCGGTAGCCCAGGCGCGCGAACAATACCTCGTGCGTCATGCCCTCGAGGGAGGCCGGCGGTCAGGGAGCTCGCTGGCTTCGAAGTCGATGCAGACGCTGATGTTGGAGAACAGCGGCACGCAGCGCTGATAGTACGGCGAGGATAGCGAAGCCGTCGCCCTGCTTGGTGACCTCCAGATCGTTCGCCTGGATCGAGTTGATGTCGTCGATCTGCGCGCGCCGCATGAAGGCGGTCTGCAGCGTCGCGCAGCGTGCCGCCGCGCACCTCCGAGCCGCTGGCGATATCGCTGATCACCCGCTTGACGGTGAAGTACTCGATGTAGGCCGGCAACAGCTTGAAGCCGATGAGGGCCACCGCCACGATCACCGCCGAAACCATCAGAAGACCGATCAGGCTCAAGCCCCGCTGCTGCTTCATTCGCTGCCTCCGCTAGTTGATCGCGCGTGCCGATGCGGCCGAAGTCGCTGAAGTTCCACCAGATCATGAAGGCCTTGCCGACGATGTTGCGCTCCGGGACGAAGCCCCAGTAGCGGCTGTCGCTGCTGCTGTCGCGGTTGTCGCCCATGAGGAAGTAGTGGCCCGGCGGCACCTTGCAGGTGAAGCCCGACGTCATTGTATTCGCAATTTTCGCGCTGGGGAAACTGGCGCACGCCCTACCAGCTGGACGGGCGGCGACCTCCGGGTTGATGAGAATGGCGTGGTCATGGTCGGTCGAGCACCTCGCGGAAGCGCTTCGCCGAGACCACGTTCAGGCCCCCCTCGGTATACTCGAAGTCGCTCTGCGGCTCGGCTGGCACCGGCTGGCCATTGATCGTCAGCTGCTTGTCGCGATAGGCGACGACTGTCCCCGGGCAGCCCGACCACCCGCTTGATGTAGTCGAGCGACGGGTTCTCCGGGATAGCGGAACACCATCACCTCGCCGCGCTGCGGCTGGTTCACCTCCAGCACCTTCAGGTTGACCACCGGCAGCCGGATGCCGTAGGTGAACTTGTTCACCAGGATGAAATCGCCCACCAGCAGGGTCGGGATCATCGACCCGGAAGGGATCTTGAACGGCTCCACCAGGAACGAGCGCAGCAGGAACACCAGCAGGATGACCGGGAAGAAGCTCTTCGAGTACTCCACCCACCAGGGCTCGCGTCCCACCGGCTGGTGCACCTCTTGAAGAACGCTGCTCACGCCGAGCCTGATATTCGGCTTGCTACTCGCCCGGCTTGAGGGCCAGCTTGACTCTCCGCGCGCGCCAGCGCCGCGCGCACCGCCGCTTCGCGGCGCTGGCGCAGCAAAAAGCGGTCCAGCAGCCAGACGCCGCCGGTCACCGCCAGCAGCAGGAGCATGCCCAGGGCGAAGTTCATCGACGAATCGCTTTCATGTAACGGTCAGGGCATGGACGGGACGGGCCGGCTCAGCCGGGGCTACTTGCCCTCCACCTGCAGGATGGCCAGGAACGCCTCCTGCGGGATCTCGACGGTGCCGATCTGCTTCATGCGCTTCTTGCCCGCCTTCTGCTTCTCCAGCAGCTTGCGCTTGCGCGTGATGTCCCCGCCGTAGCACTTGGCGAGCACGTTCTTGCGCAGCGCCTTCATGGTTTCGCGCGCGATGATCTGCGAGCCGATGGCAGCCTGCACCGCTACATCGAACATCTGCCGCGGGATCAGCTCGCGCATGCGCTCCGCCAGCTCGCGCCCGCGCGACTGCGCGGTGGCGCGATGGACGATCAGGGAAAGCGCGTCCACGCTTGCTCGCCGTTGATGAGAATGTCGAGCTTCACCAGGTCGGCCGGACGGAACTCCTTGAACTCGTAGTCGAGGGAAGCGTAGCCGCGGCTCACGGATTTGAGCCGATCGAAGAAGTCCATCACCACTTCGTTCAGAGGCAGCTCGTAGGTGAGGATCACCTGGCGCCCCATGTACTGCATGTTCTTCTGGGTCCCGCGCTTGCCGGTGCACAAGGTCATCACCGGCCCCACGTAGTCGCCCGGAATCAGGATGGTGGCCGTGATGATCGGCTCGCGAATCTCCTCGACCTTGGACAGGTCCGGCAGGCGCGAGGGGTTCTCGACTTCCAGCTGCGTCCCGTCGCGCATCAGCACCTGGTACACGACCGTCGGGGCGGTCGTGATCAGGTCCATGTCGTACTCGCGCTCCAGCCGCTCCTGCACGATCTCCATGTGCAGCAGGCCGAGGAAGCCGCAGCGGAAACCGAAGCCCAGCGCCTGCGAGGTTTCCGGCTCGAAGCGCAGCGATGCATCGTTGAGGTGCAGCTTCTCCAGCGCGTCGCGCAGCGCGTCGTACTCGTTGGCCTCTATCGGGTACAGCCCGGCAAACACCTGCGGCTTGATCTGCTTGAAGCCGGGCAGAGGCTGCTCGGCCGGCCGCCCGGCCAGGGTCACGGTGTCGCCGACCTGGGCGCTGCCCAGCTCCTTGATCCCGGCGATCACGAAACCCACCTCGCCGGCAGACAGCGAGGCCTTCGGCACCGACTTCGGCGTGAACACGCCGACCTGCTCGCACAGATAGGTCGCCTGCGATGGACATGAGCCGGACCTTGTCCTTCGGCGCGAGCGCGCCGTCGACCACCCGCACCAGCATCACCACACCGACGTAGTTGTCGAACCAGGAGTCGATGATGAGCGCCTTGAGCGGTGCGCCGGGATCGCCTCGCGGCGGCGGGATGCGCGCGACCACCGCCTCGATCACGTCGTCACGCCCTCGCCGGTCTTGGCGCTGCAGCGCATGGCATCGTCGGCGGGGATGCCGATGATGTCCTCGATCTCCGCGATGACGCGATCCGGCTCGGCCGACGGCAGATCGATCTTGTTGAGCACCGGCACCACTTCCACGCCCTGCTCGGTGGCGGTGTAGCAGTTGGCCACCGTCTGCGCTTCGACCCCCTGCGAGGCATCCACCACCAGCAACGCGCCCTCGCAGGCGGCGAGCGAGCGCGAAACCTCGTAGGAGAAGTCGACGTGCCCGGGCGTGTCGATCAGGTTGAGCAGGTAGTGCGCCCGTCTCGCGCGCGGTAGCGACAGCGCGGCGGTCTGGGCCTTGATGGTGATCCCGCGCTCGCGCTCCAGCGCCATGGAGTCCAGTACCTGCGACTCCATCTCGCGGTCGGAGAGGCCGCCGCAAAGCTGGATGAACCGGTCAGCCAGCGTGGATTTGCCGTGGTCGATGTGAGCGATGATGGAAAAGTTGCGGATGTGCTCCATTACGAAAAAGGGCACCTGCTCGTGCCCTGTTCGCCGCATCCGGGAAAGGCGCGATTCTAGCAGATATTTTCGGTTGCGGCGCACGAAATCAGGCTGGCGCCCGATTTCGGCGCCCGCTCGGACAGTGGCGCCGGCGGTCAGTTCCCGTTGAGCGCAACGGGACGTACAGCGAACCCTCGCCGCGCTTGACCAGCAGCGCGACCGTGCGCGGCCGCTCGCCGGGCGGCAAGCAGGCGGTTCAGCTCGTCCGCCGACTTGATCTCCTGGTTGCCCACCGCCCAGGATGATGTCGCCACGCCGGATGCCGGCGCGCGCAGCCGCACCTTCGGCGTTCTCCACCAGCACGCCGCTCGCCATGTTGACCTGCGCTTCTGCTCGGCAGTCAGCTCGATGACCGCCAGCCCGAGCTTGCCCACCGCCTCGCCGCTGGGCTTGCGGCTTTGCTGGCGCTTGCCGGTGCGCTCCTCCGGCGTCTCGGCCACGGCGATGGTGAGGTCCTTGCGCTCTCCCTTGCGCCAGACCTGCGACCGTGCACCTTGGCGCCGGGCCGGGTCGCCGCCACCAGGCGCGGCAGCTCGTTGGAGTTGCTCCACCTCCTTGTTGTCGAACTTGAGGATCACGTCGCTCGCCTGGATGCCCGCCTTCTCCGCCGGCCCGCCTTTCTCGACCGAGTTCACCAGGGCGCCGGCCGCCTTCGGCAGCCCGAACGACTCGGCCAGCTCCTTGGTGACCTCCTGAATCACCACTCCGATGCGGCCCGCGGCTGACCCGCCCGGTTGTCTGGAGCTGCTTGGCCACGTCGATCGCCACGTCGATCGGGATGGCGAAGGACACGCCCATGAACCCGCCGGTGCGGCTGAAGATCATGCTGTTCATGCCGACGACCTCGCCCTTGAGATTGAACAGCGGGCCGCCGGAGTTGCCTGGGTTGATCGCCACATCGGTCTGCATGAACGGAACGAAGTTCTCTTGCGGGCAGCGAGCGGCCCTTGGCGCTGACGATCCCGGCGGTCACCGTGTTCTCGAAGCCGAACGGCGAGCCGATCGCCACGACCCACTCGCCGACGCGCAGCTTGCTCGGGTCGCCGAAGGCCACGTTCGGCAGCGCGCTCGCCTCGATCTTGAGCACGGCCACGTCGGTGCGGCGGTCGGTGCCGATGACCTTGGCTTTGAACTCGCGCTTGTCCGTCAAGCCGCACGGTGATCTCGTCGGCCGCCTCCACGACGTGGGCATTGGTGAGGATGTAGCCGTCCTGGCTGATGATGAAGCCCGAGCCGAGCGAGCGCGCCTCGTAGTCCCGCGGCTGCGGCGGGCCGAAGCGCCGGAAGAAATCGAAGAACGGATCCTCTTCGGATGCCGGCGGCAGGCATTCTGTCTGGCCGCGGACGGTCGAGGTGGTGCTGATATTCACCACGGCCGGCCCCTGCCGGTCGGCGAGGTCGGCGAAGTCGGGCAGACTCGCGGATCTGCGCCGCCAGCGGACAGCGGGCGCCAGCAGCGCGAGAGCCAATAGACCAGGCTTCGCCACATGTGCACGTTTTCCTTGGATGTGGAGCGTGGAGATCAGTGCGCGCGATAGGCGGTGCGCCTGCCGCTCCGCATGGCGCGTCGCGCAGACGAGCCGCTCAGCGGCCCTTTGGGGCGACAGACTCGCGCGATCTGCATCACGGTAACCGGCGGCGTCTCGCCCAGCACGGTGACGAGCTGATCCGCAATGCGGGCGGTATAGATGTTCACCGCTCCATGGTGCGAGAAGGCCCTCGACCGACCCGCCGAGAAGGCGGCAGCGGCTCGATGAACACCGATACCGCGGCCAGCCCGTCCGAGAATACCAGATGCGCGACGGCCCCTGTCCGCCCTGCTTGACGCGGCGCATCTCCAGGATCTGCTTGAAACCCGCCGGCTGGTTGCGGACGGTCCAGCCGGTGTCGGCGGTCTCGGCTCCGCTGCGGGGGCGTGCGCGGATCGATTGCAGGCACGGCAGCGGAAAGCTGGGCGGACCGATCGCGCGTGAGCGGTGCGTTGATCGTACGATCTCGGTGAACTGGAACTGCTCCACCACCTCGTTGTTCTCGTTCACCATCTTGGCCTTGAGCAGCAGCCCGCTGTTGATCTCGGCCCACAGCTTGTGGCCGTAGCGGAACGCGTCGCGCGGCTGCAGGATCAGCGCCTGCGAATCGTAGTCCCGCAATGCGCTCCTGGCCGCCCTTGCGCAGGTCGTAGTTCTGCGTGAGCAGCGAGAGCTGCTCGGGCAGCAACGCCGGGAAACAGCTTGCGCGCCGTCGCCGCTCTCGCGCCTCAGCACCCGCGTGTCGGCGTAGAAGGTGAGGATCTCGGTGTTGTTGCGGATGATCTCGCGCCTGCGGCCCGTCGAGCGTTTCCAGCTTCTCGTACTCGCCGGTCGCGGTCCACGAAATGCGTGATGCGCGAGGTCTCCGCCTGATCGCCGTGCTGGTAGACGAACGTGCCCGTGTAGTTGAGCTCGCGGGCGGCTGCGGCGATCCGCTGCAGCCAGCGCAGCGCCTCGGCCTGCTCCACGGCTCTGGCCAGCGCTGCCCCCATCCACAGCTGCGACCAGCACCAGCGCCGGAAGCAGCCGCATGCCGACGCATGCTCATCGTGCGTTGGCTCGGTCTGCTCGCTGGATACCGTCCGGACGTAGGAGGCGACTCCGTGCATCGCAGTGCTGGGGGAGAATTCCTGGTGGGCCAGTGAGATAGTCGCTGACGGCGCCACGGCTCAGCCGGCACGGCACGGGACTGCGGCTGCGGCTGCCTGCGATCGGCGGCGACGTGTCGCCGATCGCCGGTCAGCCGGCGGCCCACCGCCTGGCTGCGATGACAGCGCCAGCCAGCCGACCAGCGCCACGCCCGCGACGCCGGCCGCAAGCGGCAGCGAGTAGCGCACGGCACGGTGTGCCAGGCGCGCAGTGCGGAGCGACGACGGTAGGCTCTTGCGCCAGGCGTTCGTGCATCCGACGGCTGAACTCCGGCCCGACAGTTCCGACCTCGCGCGCGCAGCGCGTCGCGAATGAGGTGGTAGGTGTCCCAGCTTGTCGCTGAGTGCGCGATCCTCTTCCAGCCGCCGGATCTGGTGTCTTCGTCTCGCGCCGGCCCGAGCTCGCCGTCCATCAATTGCGAGATCTTGTCCATGTCACCACCTTCTGTCCTTGCTCGTTTCCAGCAACGGCCGCAACCGCTCCGCGATGGTCTCGCGCGCCCGGAAGATGCGCGAGCGCACCGTGCCGATCGGGCAGTTCATCACCGTCGCGATCTCCTCGTAGCTCAAGCCGTCGATCTCGCGCAGCACGATGGCGGTGCGCAACTCCTCAGGCAGCGCCTCCATCGTCTCATTGACCGTTTTGGCGATCTGTTTGCTCATTAGTTCATTTTCGGGCGTGTTCACGTCGCGGAGCTGGTCGCCGTCCTCGAAGTTCTCGGCGTCCTCGCTGTCGAACTCCGTAGTGGTGGGCGCACGCCGGCCCATGGCCACCAGGTAGTTCTTGGCCGTATTGATGCCGATGCGGTACAGCCAGGTGTAGAACGCGCTCTCGCCCCGGAACGACGGCAGCGCCCGGTACGCCTTGATGAACGCCTCCTGCGCCACATCCTCCACCTCGGCCGGGTCGCGTATGAAGCGGGACAGCAGGCGCGCCAGTTTGCGCTGGTACTTGGCCACGAGCAGCTCGAAGGCGTGCTTGTCGCCGCGCTGGGCGCGCTCGACCAGCTGCTGGTCAATCTCACGATCGCTCATGCGGTTCCGGTGCTCAGGCGGGAGAAGCATAAAAAAAGCGCGACCACCTGTCGCGCGGAGCGCCCAAGTATACCTCTCAGGCGCCCTGGTCCGGAACCGCGGAATCCGCCGACAAGGGCACAGACAAGCCTGTCCAGAAATAGTTCAGGTATCCGCATGGTTACTGGCCGCAGCACGGAGCGCACCGGGCGGCTCGCCAGCGCAGCCAGACGCGCAAGGCGGCGGAACTCGTCGGCCGACAGGGTGTCCGTCGCGACGATGAGCGAGCGCTGCAGGCGCGCCCCGCGCCCGGCCAGATTGAGGACGGCGACGAACCGGCGAAACGAAGGTCGAGCCCAGAATGCGGACCTCCGTCCACCGGCCCTGTCGATCCTCTACCGTGGCCGACCCGTCGGGTTTCAGCTCCAGGCCAGTCAATGCTCGCGCGGCGCTGCGCAATACGTGGTAGCGCAGATTGACACCAGGCTCGCCAGTATCCCCGCGGACAGACGGCGACTCAGCCACCAAGCGAGCGGACCAAGCCAGCCAGAACCAAAGCCGCGGCATGTCCGAGCAGCAGGAGCCAGCCGAGCCGCCCGGACGGGCGCAGCCGTACCCTCAGGGTTGCCGAGGACTGCGCTGGTGGTGGTTGCGGCATGCTCCAGCCGCAGTTCTCACAAGGCCGGCCGCGGCGGGGCGGCCACTGGATCCCGGGCCCACCACAAATCACCCGGTGCCCTTGTACAGCCACCTCTGCAATAATAGGCCAGGTCGATCATGACCTCCTCGTCGAATTCGAGCACCGCTGCGGCCGACTGGCTGGACGACCTGCACGCCAGCGGCGCGGTCCTCGACGCGGCGCGCGTGCTGCACTTCGGCGACCCCGATGCAGAACGCGCCGCACTGGCTGCTTCCCCGACCCTGCACCCGCTGCTCGGCTGGTCGGTCCTGCGCGCCGCCGGTGCGGATGCGGGGGCTTTCCTGCAGGCCCAGCTCAGCAACGACATCGGCATGCTGGACGCAGCGCATGCGCAGCTTAGCACCTACTGTACGGCGCAAGGGCGCGTGCTGGCCACCTTGCTCCTGTGGCAGGAGGCGCCCGACTATTTCCTGCAGCTCCCAACCGAGATCGCCGGAAGCGTGCGTGCCAGGCTGCAGAAGCACATCCTGCGCGCCGCCGTCACCCTCACGGATGCCACCCCGCAGCTGAGGCTCCTCGGCCTGGGCGGACCGGGTGCCTCGGCCGCCCTCACCGCACTGGTGGACCCGCCCCCCGCCGAACCGATGGCGGTGGCCCGTGGGCCGCGAGGTCACGGTCATTCGCTTGCATGAGCAGGAGCTGTTCGGGATCGTCGTGCCGGTCCGGCACTGGCGCAACGTCTGGGATCATCTGGCCGGCAGGGCGCGCGCGGCTGGGGAGGATGGTTGGCGTTGGCGGCTGATCGCGGCGGGCATTCCGGTGGTGACCGCTGCCACACAAGAGCAGTTTGTGCCGCAAATGGCCAACCTCGAGCAACTGGGCGCGGTCAGCTTCACCAAAGGCTGCTATCCCGGCCAGGAGATCGTTGCGCGCGCCCAGTATCGCGGGGAGGTCAAGCGCCGGCTGTTCCGCCTGCACGCATCCGACGCCGCGCCCCTGGCCGGACAGCCGGTATTCCAGCCCGCCGCGAACGCGCCGTGCGGAACAGTGGTCAACGCTGCGCCTGCACCCAGGCGGCGGCTTCGATCTGTTGGCCGTGTCGTCGATCGACGCAGCGCAGGCGGGCGACCTGCGCCTGGGCGGCCCGGATGGTCCGGTGCTGCGCCTGTGGCGGTAGCCTTCTACGTCTACTACCGCGTCGATCCGCTGGCCGTGAGCGATGCGCGCGCGCGAGTCGACAAGTTGTTCGACAGGCTCCAGCAGCGTTGCGGCGTACGCGGAAGGCTGTTGACCAAACGGGGCGAACCCGGCCTGTGGATGGAGGTCTACGAAGGCGTGGACGATGGAGCGCTGTTCGAGTCGGCTGTGCACGCCGAAGCGATTTCCCTGGGGTTGGAGGCAGTGCTGTTGCCGGGTGAGCGGCGCAAGCTGGAGTCCTTCGACGAGATCAGCATGTGCCTGATCGTGGTCGCCTGGAGACTGCGGGAGGACTACCCGCTGATGCTGGCGGCGAACCGGGACGAGTTCTTTTCCCGGCCGGCCGCCCCGGCCGCGTTCTGGCAGGACCACGGCGAGATCCTCGCAGGGCGTGACCTGCTGCAAGGCGGTACCTGGCTGGGCCTGACGCGCTCAGGGCGACTCGCCGCAGTCACCAACTTCCGGGACGGCAGGCGCGACCGAGGCGGCGAGCTTTCCCGCGGATGGCTGGTTCGCGACTACCTGCTGTCGGAGCAGCAACCGGCCAGCTTCCTGGCGCAGGTCGGGGCCACAGGGGACCAGTACGACGGCTTCAATCTCATCGCCGGGACGCAGCGCGGCCTGTTCCATTACTCCAACCGGGGCGCAGGAATCACTGCCCTGCCGGCAGGCGTACATGGGTTGTCCAACCATCTTCTGAACACGCCCTGGCCCAAGGTCCAGCGAGCCCGTAGCGGGCTCGCTGCGCTTGCCGACGCTCCGGCCACAGCGCTGCCCGAAGCGCTTTTCGCGCTGCTTGCGGAACGGACCCCGGCGCCGGACGAAGCGCTTCCCGATACCGGCATTGGATTGGAGCGGGAGCGGCTGCTGTCGACAGCCTTCATCCGGACCCCCGAGTACGGCACGCGCTGCTCGACCATATTGCTGGTGGATCGCAGCGGACAGGCGCGCTTCGAGGAGCGTACCTTCGAGGCGGACGGGACGAACTCGGCGCAACGTCGCTATGACCTGCAGTTGCGCGAAGCTGCTGAAACGCGCCCTGGTTAGGCTTACCGCAAAGCAATTTCACAGGATTAACGGGATTTGCAGGATTAACAGGATTAGAGCGCAATTCGCAGCGCGAACCTCACCTCTTACCGATGTGGCCGGTCTGTCAGCCATCCCTCCGACAGGAAGGCATGTAATCCTGTTAATCCTGCTAATCCTGTTAATCCTGTGAAATTGGGGTTCCAGCTGCATCAGACGAGCCGCCGGCGCATAGCGCGATGCGGGATGCCAGCCTCCAGGAACGTCTCGCCCTCCGGCTCGAACCCGAAGCGAGCATAGAACGCAATCGCATGGGTCTGCGCGTTGAGAGCCAGTTCCTCCAGACCGGCAGCCTGCGCGATCCTGAGCAGCTCCGTCAGCAGCGCGCCGCCCGCACCCCTGCCGCGCCACGGCCTGAGCACGGCCATACGGCCGATGTGCCCGCCGGGCAGGAGCCGGCCCGTCCCGACTGGGCTACCGTCCGCGGTCAGCGCCAAGACATGCCTGGCCTGCTCGTCCTCGGCATCCCACTCGAGCTCCGCGGGCACCTGCTGCTCCTTGACGAAGACCTCGGTGCGGATCGCACGCAGCACCGCTCCGTCCGCGACCCAGTCGGCGGCTCTGACCACGAATGGACAGGGCGCGTTCATCGACATCAGTATAATTGCACGGGGCAGCGCGGATCTGCGCCGGCCATCGCCGTTCGACGGCACCTCCCGCCGCCGTTCGACGAATATCCCAGGAGCAGTTGATGGACAGTCTGTGGAACGACGCGGAAGCCGCCCAGTTCGGCGACGACCTGGGGCTCAGGGTGTATTCGTCGCGTTTGCTTGGACGGGACAAGTCTCTCGTCCTGCACGGCGGGGGCAACACCTCGGTGAAGATCCGCGAGCGCAATCTGTTCGGCGACGAGGAAGACATCCTGTACGTGAAGGGCAGCGGCTGGGATCTGGAGTTCATCGAGCGCGGCCGGCTTCGCGCCGGTGCGCCTGCCGCATCTGCTGCGGCTGGCACGGCTCGACGCCGCTCAGCGACCCGGAGATGGTGAACCAGCTGGTCACGCACATGACCCGGGCGTCGGCGCCCGCGCCGTCCGTCGAGACGATCCTGCACGCCATCCTGCCCTACAAGTACGTCGATCACACCCACGCCGACGCCGTGCTGTCGATCACCAACACCGGCGACGGCGAAGCGCGCATTCGCGAGCTGTACGGCAACCAGGTCGTGGTCATCCCTTACATCATGCCGGGCTTCGATCTCGCACGCCTGTGCGCCCTGCACTTCCCGCGCGAGGCGGGGCCCAAGACCATCGGCATGGTGCTGATGAACCACGGCGTGTTTTCGTTCGGCGGATCCGCCAGGGAGTCCTACGAGCGCATGATCCAGCTGGTGAGCATGGCCGAGGAGTATCTGGCCGGACGCCGCGCCTGGTCCCTGCCAGCGCCCGGCGCTGCATTGAGCCCGGGGGCGCTGCGAGTCGAACTGGCGGCACTGCGGCACGAGATATCCGGCGCTGCAGGTGCCCCGATGGTGATGCGTTGTCACCATACCGCGCGCAGCCTGGCCTTCGCGCGGCGGGCGGACGTCGCCGGCATCGCCCAGGGCCCGGCAACGCCCGACCACGCGATCCGGACCAAGCGGCTGCCGATGATCGGACGCGACGTGGGCGGATACGTGAACGCCTACCGCGCCTACTTCGATGCTCACGCACCCGGCGCGAAGGAGAAGAAGACCATCCTCGATCCCGCGCCCCGTGTCGTACTCGACGCCGAGCTGGGCATGTGCACCGTGGGCCGGACAGCCAAAGACGCGGGGATCGTCTGCGACCTGTATGTCCATACCCTGGACGTGATCGAGCGCTCGCAGCTGCTGGGCGGCTACCGCGCCCTGCCGGCCAAGGACATCTTCGATGTCGAGTACTGGGACCTCGAGCAGGCAAAGCTGCGCAAAGGCGCGAAGCCGCCCGTGTTCACCGGCGAAGTGGCCTTGGTGACCGGCGCCGCGTCGGGCATCGGCAAGGCCTGCGTTGAGGCCTTGCTGGCGCGCGGCGCGGCGGTAGTGGGGCTCGACATCGATCCTGCGATCGCCGATTTGCACCGGCGTGACGATTTCCTCGGCCTGCGCTGTGATGTGACCGATGAGACTGCGGTCCGCGATGCGCTCGAAGCAGGGGTCAGGGCCTTCGGCGGACTCGACATGCTGGTCCTCAATGCCGGCGTGTTTCCGGGCGGGGCCAGGATCGCAGAAGTGGGTATCGATGAGTGGCGCGCCGTCATGCAGGTCAACCTGGACGCCAACCTCGTCCTGCTGCGCGAGTGCCACCCCCTGCTCCAGCCTCGCCCCATGCAAGGGACGGGTGGTCATCATCGGATCCAAGAACGTCTCCGGCTCCCGGCCCGGGGGCCGCCGCTTATTCGGCGTCCAAAGCCGGCCTGAGCCAGCTGGCGCGTGTCGCCGCGCTGGAATGGGGCGCGGATGGCATCCGCGTCAACGTCCTGCACCCGAACCAGGTATTCGACACGGCGATCTGGACCGAGGATGTCCTCCAGGCACGCGCGGCCCAGTACGGGATGAGTGTTGACGAATACAAGCGCAACAACGTGCTGCGCACGCAGGTGACCAGCCGCGACGTCGCGGAGCTGGCCGCCGAGCTGTGCGGTCCGGCTTTCGCAAAGACAACGGGAGCACAGGTTCCGGTGGACGGCGGCAACGAGCGTGTGATCTGACGCAGATGCCCGCCTTCAACACACTGCGCTGGGAGGACGGCCGTCTGGTGCTCCTGGACCAGCGCCTGTTGCCTCACGAGCTCAAGTACTGCCGCTGCGACTCGGCGGCAACCACCGCCGAGGCGATCCGAGCCATGGTGGTGCGAGGTGCACCGGCCATCGGCTGCGCAGCCGCCTATGGCGTAGCGCTGGAAGCTCAGCGCCATGCGCACAACCCGCCCGCCCAGTTCCGCGCTGCAATCGCGGCGGGGATCGAGGCCTTGGCGCGCAGCCGCCCCACCGCAGTGAACCTGGCCTGGGCGCTGGGCCGGATGCGGGCAGCGCTCGACGCGCTGGACTCGCGGGCACCAACCGAGCTGGCCGCCGCGCTCCTGACGGAGGCTCACGCGATCCGGGCCGAAGACGTGGCGATGAACCGCCGCCTCGGGGCCTTGGGCGCGGAACTGATCCCGGACGGTGGCCGCATTCTCACGCACTGCAACGCCGGTGCTCTCGCCACGGCGGGTCACGGCACGGCGCTCGGTGTGATCCGCTCGGCGGTCGAGGCGGGCAAGCGCGTGCTTGTCTATGCGGACGAGACACGCCCCTGGCTGCAAGGCGCCCGGCTGACGGCTTGGGAGCTGATCCAGGACGGCATCCCGACTACGTTGATCGCCGATGTCGCCGCAGGTCATCTGATGAGCCGAGGCGAGGTCGACCTGATCATCGTCGGCGCCGACCGGGTAGCCGCCAACGGCGACACAGCGAACAAGATCGGTACCTACACGCTGGCCGTCCTGGCGCAGCGTCACGCTATCCCGTTCTACGTGGCCTGCCCGCTTTCCACTATCGACCTCGCGCTGCCCGACGGCCGACGGCATCCCGATCGAAGAGCGGGCCAGCGAGGAAGTGACCGGCTACCGCGACACGCGCTGGGCACCCGAGGGCGTGCAGGTGCGCAACCCGTCGTTCGACGTGACGCCCGCCGAGCTGATCACCGCGCTGATCACCGAGCGCGGCATTGTGCAACCGGTCGCCGAGACCGGCATCGCGCGCTGTTCGCGCGCTAGCTCAACCCGACGAACGCTGAGGCTGCGACGTAGGACACGCTAGATGGTGGCGCCGCCGCTGACCTCGATGACCGCGCCGTTGATGTAGCTCGCCTCGTCCGAGGCGAGGAAGGCGTAGGTGTTGGCGATCTCCTCGGGCTGCGCCAGGCGCCCCAGCGGCACGCGCGCCTTCATCGCCGCCAGCACCTTCTCCGGGATGCTGCTGATAATGCTGGTCTCGACGAAACCCGGGCAAACGGCGTTGGCGCGCACGCCCTTGCGCCCCAGCTCGCGCGCCCAGGTCTTCACCATCCCGATCACGCCGAACTTGCTCGCGGCATAGTTGGTCTGGCCGAAGTTGCCGTAGATCCCGACGATGGAAGACGCGTTGAGGATGACGCCGGAGCCCTGCTCGACCATGATCGCCGCCATCGCCTTGGTGCAGTTGTAGGTACCCTTCAAATTGACGTCGATCACGCTGTCGAACTGGTCCTCGCTCATCTTCAGCAGCTGAGCGTCCTGCACGATGCCGGCGTTGTTGACCAGAACATCGATGCGGCCGTAGCGCTGCATGACCGCATCTACCATCGCGCGGATGGACGCCGGCGCGGTGACATCCACGACGAAACCGTGCGCTTCGCCGCCCGCGCTGCGGACATCTTCGACGGCCGTGTCGACCATGTTTCGATCCAGATCACAGACGACGACCTTCGCGCCCTCCCGCGCGAACTTCATCGCTGTGGCGTGGCCGATGCCTCGCGCGGCGCCGGTGATGACGGAGACTTTGCCCGCCAGCTTCATGCGACTTCCTTTTTCCTGTTCTGGGTTGTTTGGACGCGGCGCGACTCTAGCTGAATTTGCGGCATCGCACAACGCCGAGTCGCTCCCGACTCGGCTCATGCTCATGATCCAGTGCAGCCTCGACGGCGCGAGAAAAACTCTCGCAACACCTGCCCGCATTCGTCGGCCAGCACGCCGCCTTGCACTGTGGCGTGATGGTTCAAGCGTCCCTCCGCAAACAGGTCGATCACGCTGCCTGCTGCCCCGGTCTTCGGATCGGCTGCGCCGTATACGACGCGCGCGACACGGGCGTGCAATATGGCCCCAACGCACATGGCGCAGGGCTCCAAGGTGACGTAAAGGGTCGTTCCGGGTAACCGGTAGTTAGCCAGCCTGCTCGCCGCCTCCCTGAGCGCCTGGATCTCGGCATGAGCCGTTGGATCGGCGCGCGAGATCGGGGCGTTGAAGCCTTCCGCGATCACCTCCGCGTCGAGGACCAACACGGCGCCCACGGGTACTTCACCAGCTTCGCGGGCGCAGTGTGCCAGCTGCAACGCGCGGCGCATGAACTGCGCATCGGTTTGTTCGCCTATTCCCACTCGATCGTCGCAGGCGGCTTGCCCGAGATGTCGTACACCACGCGGTTGATGCCCCGCACCTCGTTGATGATGCGGTTGGAGACCTTGGAGAGCAGGCCGTGCGGCAGCTCGGCCCAGTGGGCGGTCATGAAGTCCTCGGTCTGCACCGCGCGCAACGCCACCACATGCTCGTAGGTGCGCCCGTCACCCATCACGCCCACCGAGCGCACGGGCAGAAACACCGCGAACGCCTGGCTGGTCTTCTCGTACCAGCCGGCTGCGCGCAGCTCGTCGATGAAAATGGCGTCCGCGCGCCGCAGCAGATCGGCGTACTCGGGCTTGACCTCGCCGAGGATGCGCACACCCAGTCCCGGCCCCGGAAAGGGATGGCGATAGACCATCTCGCGCGGCAGCCCCAGCGCCAGACCCAGCTCCCGCACCTCGTCCTTGAACAGCTCCCGCAACGGCTCGAGCAGCTTCAGATGCAGGGTCTCGGGCAGACCGCCGACGTTGTGGTGCGACTTGATGTTCGCTGCCTTCTTGGTCTTGGCCCCGGCCGATTCGATGACGTCGGGATAGATCGTGCCCTGCGCCAGCCAGCTGCGCATTCCCGACCTTGCCGGCTTCGCGCTGAAACACTTCGACGAACTCGCGGCCGATGATCTTGCGCTTCTGCTCGGGATCGCTCGACGCCGCGCAGCTTCTCCAGGAACTGCGCGCTGGCGTCCACCTGCACGACCTTGACGCCGAGGTTGCGCGCGAAGGTCTGCATGACCTGCTCCGCCTCGTTCAGCCGCAGCAGTCCGGTGTCGACGAACACACAGGTGAGCTGCGGCGCCGATGGCGCGGTGGATCAAGCGCGGCGGCCACGGCCGAGTCCACCCCGCCGGACAGCCCGAGGATCACCTCGTCGGATCCGACACTCGAGCGGATGCGGCCTGACGGCCTCGTCGATGTAGCTGGGCATGGTCCAGTCGGCGTCCAGGCCGCAGATCACGCGCACGAAGCGCTCGAGGATCGCCTTGCCCTGCAGAGTATGGGTGACCTCCGGGTGGAACTGCACGCCGTAGAGCTTGCGCGCCTCATCCGCCATGCCCGCGATGCGGGGTCGCGGCATTGCTGGCGATGACCTTGAAGCCGGGCGGCAGCGCTGTGACCTTGTCGCCGTGGCTCATCCACACGTCGAGCAGGCCGTGGCCCTCGCTGTTCACGCGATCCTGGATGTCCCGCAGCAGCAGCGAATGACCACGTGCACGCACTTCGGCATAGCCGAACTCGCGGACGTGCCCGCCGTCGACGCGGCCGCCGAGCTGGGCCGCCATGGTCTGCATGCCGTAGCAGATGCCCAGCACCGGGACGCCGAGCTTCGAACACCGATGCGCGGCGCGCGCGGCGCGCCGCCCTCGTAGGCCGAAGCCGGTCCGCCCGACAGGATGATTCCCGCCGGGGCGAATTCGCGGACGAAGCCGTCGCTGACGTCCCAGGGGTGGATCTCGCAATAGACGCCGCACTCGCGCACGCGCCGCGCGATCAGCTGCGTGTACTGGGCGCCGAAATCGAGGATCAGGATTTTCTGATGCATGCTCGAGACGTCCTAGCGCGAGACGCAAGACGCGAGGACGCAGAGCGAGAGCAAGGTCTTGCAGCTGGGCGCGACTCTGAGCGCTGACCGCGAATGGGCGTCTGCAGCCTCCGCGCCTCTGCGTCTCTGCGGTTCAGCCTGGCGCAGTCCGAGTTATTCGACCCGGTAATTCGGCGCTTCCTTGACGATCTGGACATCGTGGACGTGGGACTCGCGCACGCCAGCTGCGGTGATCTCCACCAGCTCGGTGCGCTCGCGCATCTCGCTGATCGTGGCGCAGCCTGCGTAACCCATGCTGGACCGCAGTCCGCCCATGAGCTGATGGATCACCGCAATGACGCTACCCTTGTAGGGAACCCGCCCCTCGACGCCTTCCGGAACCAGCTTCTCGACAGCTTCCTCCGCGCTCGCGCTCCTGGAAGTAGCGGTCGCTGGAGCCCTGCTGCATGGCGGCCAGAGAGCCCATGCCACGGTAAGTCTTGTAAGAGCGCCCCTGGAACAGCTCGATCTCGCCCGGCGCTTCCTCGGTCCCGGCGAACAGGCCCCCGAGCATGACCGCATCGGCGCCCGCCGCGATGGCCTTGGCGATATCACCCGAGTAGCGGATGCCGCCGTCGGCGATCAGCGGTACCTCGCTGCCGTCCAGCGCCGCGGCCACGTTGGCGATCGCGGTGATCTGCGGCACCCCCACCCCAGCGACGATGCGGGTCGTGCAGATCGACCCGGGCCCGATGCCGACCTTGACGGCATCGGCCCCGGCGTCTCGCAGCGCCCTCGCCGCCGCCGCCGTGGCGATGTTGCCCCCGATCACCTGGATCTGCGGGAACCTGCGCTTGACCCAGGCCACGCGCTCGAGCACGCCCTGCGAATGGCCATGCGCCGTGTCGACCACCAGCACGTCGACGCCCGGCATCGACCAGCAGCTCGGCGCGCTCCTCCGTGCCCTCGCCGACGCCGATGGCGGCACCGACGCGCAACCGACCCAGGTCGTCCTTGCAGGCATTGGGATACTCGCTCGACTTGAGGATATCCTTCACCGTGATGAGCCCGCGCAGCTCGAACTCGGCGTTGATCACCAGCACGCGCTCGAGCCGGTGCTTGTGCATGAGCGCCTGGGCCTCTTCGAGCGTGGCGCCCTCGCGCACGGTGACCAGCCGCTCGCGCGGCGTCATGATGTTGCGCACCGGCTGGTCGAGGTTGGTTTCGAAGCGCAGGTCGCGGTTGGTGACGATGCCGACCACGCGCTTGCCCTCGACCACCGGCAGCCCCGAGATCTTGTAGGTGCGGATCAGGTTGAGGACCTCGCGCACGCTCATGCTCGGGGGCGATGGTGATCGGGTCCTTCACCACGCCGCTTTCGTAGCGCTTGACTTTGGAGACCTCGGCGGCCTGGGCGCGCGGCGCCATGTTCTTGTGGACGATCCCGATTCCTCCCTCCTGTGCCAGCGCAATGGCCAGGCGGGCTTCGGTGACGGTGTCCATGGCGGCGGACAGCAGCGGGATGTTGATCTGAATCGCGCGGGTAAGCCGGCTCTTGAGGCTGACGTCGCGGGGCACGACAGTGGAATGGGCCGGCAGGATGGAAACGTCGTCGAAAGTGAGCGCCCGTTGAACCACTCGCATGCTGGAAGACCTCGCAAAGACATCTATTATACGCGAGCGTCTTGTCGTTATAGGGATGCGGGCCGGGTCCGGTACGGGCCCGGCCCCGAACAAATGTTGTGGATCAGACTCTTGGATGAGAAAGGGAACGCTTGTTGCTTGCCTTGCCGCCGGATTGGTTCTGGCGGGAGAGGCCGTCGGGACGAACCAGGCCGATCCACCCGAACGGGCGCAGCAGGCACGCGCAGCCGTTGCCGCCGCCCAGGAAGCGGTGGAGGCGGCTGCGCACAAGCGCGCGCTCTGGACTACAGCCCAGGACGCTCTGAAACAGGCCGAACAGGCCCTGGCGCAGCGAGGACTACGCCGCGGCTGAGCGCCTTGCGCAGTTCGCGGCAGAGCAGGCCAAGCTCGGTATCGAGCAGCTCGGCTACCACTCACTTCCGAGTAGGAGAATGTGCATGAAACGGCTGTTGACGCTGGCGCTGCTGCTGGCTGCCCTCCCAGCCTCAGCGGCGATGTACAAGTGGGTGGACCAGGACGGCAAGGTCCACTATTCCGACCAACCTCCGCCTGACGGCGCCAAGAATCGGGCGTGATGCATGCGCCGGCGCCGAGCGCACCTGCGACCGCAAAGCCCAGCGAGGATGCGGCGAATGCCGCGCCTTCCACCGCAAAGCCAGGCAGCGAAGCTGCGAACGCTGCGCCAAAGGCTCCGAAGACCGCGGCCGAGCAGGAGATGGAGTTCCGGAAGCGCCGCCTGGAGGCGGCTGAGGCCGAAGCCAAGCGCCAGCAGGATGCCCAGGCTGCCGAGGAGAAGAAGCGCAACTGCGCCCAGGCGACCAACCGCGATTGCGGCGCTGGAGACGCGGCGGCCGCATCACCAAGTACGGCGGCGAACGGCGAGACCGTCTACCTCTCCGACGCAGAGATCGGCCGCGAGCTGGGAGAGGCCCGCAAGATCGCCGACTCGTGGTGCAAGTGAGACGCGGTGATCGGTAGTCGGGATCAGTGACCGGTCGTCAACAGAGTCACCCAGGTCTTCCTGGTCGCACTACAGATCACGGCTCACGGATCGCTCGCTTCCTGGCGGCGCGGCGCCGCCGGACCTCCTTGGGATCGACCTGCAGCGGGCGATAGATCTCCACGCGGTCGCCCTCGCGCAGGAGCGCGTCGAGCGTCGTAGGCGGCCCCATACCCCCAACCGGGCAACGCGAAGGTCGATGTCCGGGTGGCGGGCGAGCATCCCGCTCGCCGCGAGCGCCTGGCCCACAGTCGCCCCCACGTCGACATCGAGCGAGATACACGTCCTGCTTCAGGGGCAGGGCGTAGACGACTTCTACCCGCACCGCGCTCAGCTCCCGTACAGCTTCTCGGCACGCTTGAGGAACGCATCCACGAAGCTGTTGGCGATGTAGTGGAACACCGGCCCCACCAGGCGCTCCAGCAGCTTGCTCGAGAACTCGTAGTGCAGCTGGAAGTCGATGCGGCAAGCGTCCGGGGCGAGCGCGGTGAAGCGCCAGGTCCCGTCCAAGGCGCGAAACGGACCGCTGACCAGCCGGATCTCGATCAGCTCGGGCGGTTGCGTGTGGTTCTCGGTTCTGAAGCTCTGGTGGATGCCGCGGTAGTCGATGCGGATAGAAGCACGCGTCACCTGGCCGTCGCGATACTCCACCTCGGTGCCGCCGCACCACGGCAGGAACTCCGGATAGCGCTCCACTCCGTCCACCAGCGCGTACATGCGCTGGGCGGCGTAGCCGACGAGGACGGACTTGCGCACCAGCGCCATTCAGGTCGCCGGGCGGTTGAACGTACTGGGGCACCGCGGCGCGGGCGGCGCAGGCCAAGCTGATAGAATCGCGGCCTGCCCGGCGCCAGCTCCGGTAGCACCACCCACCGATTGCCCCCGCCATGAGCATCGTCCAGAACCGCAAGGCCTATCACGACTACTTCATCGAGGAGAAGTACGAGGCCGGCATCGTCCTGGACGGCTGGGAGGTCAAGGCCATCCGCGCCGGCCGCGCCAACATCGGCGAGGCTTACGTCATCGTCAAGGACGGCGCCCTGATCTGATCGGCTGCCACATCACGCGCTTTGCCCACCGCCTCCACGCACGTTCACCCCGACCCCACGCGCACCCGCAAGCTGCTGCTGAGGGCGGAGGAAGTGAGCGCGCTGATCGGCAAGGTCGAGCGCGCCGGCTATACGCTGGTGCCGCTCGACCTGCACTACCGCAACGGCTGGATCAAGCTCGAGATCGGCCTCGCCAAAGGCAAGAAGCAGCATGACAAGCGAGAAGCTGAAAAGGACCGGGATTGGCAGCGGGAGAAGCAGCGTGTGATGCGCAACAAGTCGTGAGCTTACCAAAGCTTGCGGCGCAGGCTAAGCTGCACAGCCGCGGCCGGGGGCACTAGCTAGCGGAAACCCGAAAAGGAGCAGGACTGGAGGAGCAGCAAACGGTTGATGCGCAGCAAGGGATGAAACGCCGACGGCGTGAACGACCGCCAGCCGCCTGGCTAGTCGTAGCCCAGCCCCATCGCCGCGCGCACCTCGCGCATGGTTTCTGCGGCCTGCTTGCGCGCCCGATCGCAGCCGTCCTCGATGATGTTCCTCACCAGAGTCGGGTCGTCGAGATACATCTGCGCGCGCTCACGCATAGGCTCCTGCTCGCGCAGAACCGCGTCGATCACCGGCTGCTTGCACTCGAGGCAGCCGATCCCCGCGCTGCGGCAGCCCTGCTGCACCCACTGCTTGGTCTGATCGTCCGAATAGACCAGGTGGAACTGCCAGACCGGGCATTTCTCCGGGTCGCCCGGATCGGTGCGGCGCACGCGCGCCGGATCGGTCGGCATCGTGCGGATCTTCCGCGTCGACGCTGTCGGCATCCTCGCGCAGGGTGATGGTGTTGTTGTAGGACTTCGACATCTTCTGCCCATCGAGTCCCGGCATTTTGGACGCTTCCGTCAACAACGCCTCGGGCTCCGACAGGATCATCTTGCCGCCGCCCTCGAGGTAGCCGAACAGGCGCTCGCGGTCGCCCAGGCTCAGGTTCTGCGTCTCCTCCAGCAGCGCGCGGCCGGCTGCCAAGGCCTGGTGGTCGCCCTGCTCCTGGTAGCGCGTGCGCAGCTCCCTGTACAGCTTGGCGCGCTTGCTGCCAAGCTTCTTTACCGCGGCCTCGGCCTTCTCCTCAAAGCCCGGTTCCCTGCCGTAGATGTGGTTGAAGCGGCGCGCGATCTCGCGCGTGAACTCGATGTGCGGCACCTGGTCCTCCCCTACCGGCACCAGGGTGGCGCGATAGATGAGGATGTCGGCGCTTTGCAGCAGCGGATAGCCGAGGAAACCATAGGTCGACAGATCGCGGTCGGTCAGCTTCTCCTGCTGATCCTTGTAGGTCGGCACGCGCTCGAGCCAGCCGAGCGGCGTGATCATGGACATCAGCAGATGCAGCTCGGCATGCTCCGGCACGCGCGACTGGATGAACAGCGTGGCGAGCGACGGGTCGATGCCGGCAGCGAGCCAGTCGATCACCATGTCCCAGGCATGCTCCTCGATCTGCCCGGGCTCTTCGTAGTGCGTGGTCAGTGCGTGCCAATCCGCCACGAAGAACAGGCAGGGGTGCTCGTTCTGCAGGCGCACCCAGTTTTTCAGGACGCCGTGGTAGTGGCCCAGATGCAGGGCTGCCGGTCGGTCGCATTCCGGACAGAACGCGGTCGGGAAACATCGGGATCGAGCTCAGCCGAGATTGAAAGCCGTGTAGATCAGCCCCGTCACCGCCCGGACGAAGGGCGAGAGCACCGCGCCGAGGACCCCAGTGAACAGCAGCATCAGCAGGATTATAAAGCCATACGGCTCGATCCTCGCGAAGCGCCACGCCATGTGTCCCGGCAGCAGGCTCACGGCGATGCGTCCGCCGTCCAGCGGCGGCAGGGGGAACAGGTTCAGCACCATGAGCACGACGTTGATGCCGATTCCGATACTGCGCCATCCGCTGCATCGGCAGCGAGAAGTAGCTCTCCGGGATCGCCCAGCGCCAGCCTGAGCACCAGCGCCCAGCAGCATGGCCATCAGCAGGTTGGCCCCCGGCCCCGCCGCGGCGACCCACAGCATGTCCCGCTTGGGATGCCGCAGCTGCCCGAAGTTGACCGGCACGGGCTTGGCCCAGCCGAACAGGATGCCGCTGGTTCCCATCAGCTTGCTCGTCACCAGGATCAGCAGGGGCACCGCGATGGTTCCAACCGGGTCGATATGGCGCAGCGGATTGAGGCTGATACGCCCGGCATTGTGGGCGGTATAGTCGCCGAAGTGACGGGCGGCATAGCCGTGCGCAGCCTCGTGCAACGTGATGGCGAATGCAACGGGTATCGCGGCAAGCGCGATCACCTGGATCAGACCAGCGAAGTCGAAGCTCATGGAATGGAGGATGGCTCAGGCCGCAACGCCGAAGGGCTCGAGGCTGCCCTTGCCTACGCGCACGATGTCAGGCAGCTCATCGGTCAGATCGATGACGGTCGTCATCTCGATCCCGCAGGAGCCCCCGTCCAGTATCAGGTCGACCTGCTGCTCGAGCCGGGAACGGATCTCCTGTGCATCGTTGAGCGGCAGCTCGTCGCCGGGGAGCAGCAGGGTCGAGCTCAGCAGCGGCTCACCCAGTTCCGTCAGCAGGTCGTGGACGACCCGATGATCGGGGATGCGCAGGCCGATCGTCTTGCGCCTGGGATTCTGCAGCCGGCGCGGCACTTCGCGGGTCGCCCGCAAGATGAAGGTGTAACTGCCTGGAGTAGTGGCTTTGAGCATTCGGTACACGCGGTTATCGACCCGCGCGTAGTGTGATATCTCGGAAAGATCCCGGCATACTAACGTGAAATGGTGCTGCGCATCCACCTGCCTTATCGTGCGCATGCGCTCCTGCGCGGCCTTGTCGCCGAGGTGGCAGCCCAGCGCGTAGCAGGAATCGGTGGGATAGGCGATCAACCCGCCGCTGCGCACGATCCCGGCGCTCTGCTGGATCAGCCGGCGCTGCGGGTTATCGGGGTGGATGACAAAGTATTGGGCCATGTGAATCGCGAACCGCCCTCGCGCACGGGGCGCGCCCGCGGCACACCCCGTGAGCGTGCATCCGCGTGGTGTTCAGCGTGCCTGGCGAAGGGCCGCCAAGTCGACAGCCGGCACCCGGGTTGCGCATGGTAGCAAAACCAGTGGGCATTCGAGGATCCTGGATTCCGCTTTCGCGGGAATGACCACTTGCTGTCGTCCCCGCGCAGGCGGCAAGCCAGGAGCGTTGAGCAGACCTGGGTTCCCGCTGCGCGGGAACGACAACGCTGCTTTGGCGGTTTGCCGCGATCGCCGGGTTTGCCGTTGTCACGCCGGATGTGAAAGAATGCGTCCACAACAGAGGGGGAGGATGTGGGCGCCAGGATCCGGAGTGTCACGGATTTTCTCGCCGGCCTGATGTTCTTTGGCTTTGGCGCGGCGGCGATTTTCATCGGCCGTGACTATCCGCTGGGCACCGCCATGCGCATGGGGCCCGGCTACTTTCCCGCGATTCTCGGCGCACTGCTGGTGCTGCTGGGCCTGGCGATCTTGGTGCGCGCTGTGGTAGGGGCCGCCGCGCCCCCGCCGTCCTTCAGCTTCAAATCCCTCGCCGTGATCCTGGCCTCGATTGCCGCGTTCGCGCTGACCGTGGAGCGCCTGGGCATCATCGCCGCGGTGGTGCTGGTCGTCGCTGGTGAGCGCCCTGGCGAGCGAGCGCTTCCGCTGGCGGGAGGTGCTGCCGCTGGCACTGATCATGGTCGCGCTGGCCGTGGGACTGTTCACCAAGGGGCTCGGACTGCCCTTTCGGCTGGCGCCGTTCTGATGGAGCTGCTGTCGAACCTCGAGCTCGGGTTCGGCGTCGCGCTGACCTGGGCCGAACGTCGGCTGGTGCCTGCTGGGTGTGGCGCTGGGCACCCTGGTCGGGGTATTGCCGGGAATCGGCCCGGTTGCCACCATCGCCATGCTGCTGCCGGTGACCTTCCACCTCTCGCCCGATTGCAGCGCTGATCATGCTGGCGGGGATCTACTACGGCGCCCAGTATGGCGGATCGACCACGGCCATTCTCGTCAACCTGCCCGGCGAGTCGTCCTCCGTGGTCACCTGCCTGGACGGCTATCAGATGGCGCGGCAGGGCCGCGCTGGCCCGGCGCTGGCGATCGCCGGGCTGGGCTCGTTCTTCGCCGGTTGCGTCGCGACCTTGATCCTCGCTACGTTCGCCCCGCCGCTGGCCGAGCTCGCCTTCAAGTTCGGGCCTGCCGAGCGCTTCTCGCTGATGGTGCTGGGACTGGTGGCCGCGGTCACGCTGGCGCACGGCTCGCTGTTCAAGGCCATCGGCATGATCGTGCTCGGCATCCTGCTGGGCCTGGTGGGGGCAGACCCGGAAGTCGGACGCATGCGCTACACCTTCGGCATCCCCGAGCTGACCGACGGGATCAACTTCGTCGTGGTGGCCATGGGCATCTTCGCCTTCGGCGAGATCATCGCGAACCTGGAGAAGGGCAGCAGCCGGGAGGTGTTCACCTCCAACATCGGACGCCTGTGGCCGAGTGCGCGAGGACTTCCGGTTGGCTTGGAAGGCGGTCTTGCGCGGGACCGGTATCGGCTCGCTGCTGGGCATCCTGCCCGGAGGCGGCGCAGTGCTCGGTTCGTTTGCCGCCTACATGGTGGAGAAGCGCCTGGCGAAGGATCCCTCCCGCTTCGGCAAAGGCGCGATCGAAGGCGTGGCCGGACCGGAAGTCGGCCAACAACGCCGGCGCACAGACCTCGTTCATCCCGCTGCTTACGCTCGGCATCCCGTCGAACGCGGTGATGGCGCTGATGGTGGGCGCGATGATCATCCATGGCATCCAGCCCGGCCCGCAGGTCATGTCCGAGCGCCCGGAGCTGTTCTGGGGCATGATCGCGAGCATGTGGATCGGCAATCTGCTGCTGGTCATCCTGAATCTGCCGTTGATCGGCGTGTGGGTCTGGCTGCTGACTGTGCCGTATCGGCTGCTCTATCCCGCCATCCTGGTGTTGTCCTGCATCGGCATCTACAGCCTGAACAACTCCGTGTTCGACGTGGGCGCTCGCGGTGCTGTTCGGATTGCTCGGCTACGTGTTCATCAAGCTGCAGTGCGAGCCGGCGCCGCTGCTGCTGGGCTTCGTGCTGGGGCCCGATGCTGGAGGAGAACCTGCGCAAGGCGATGACCATCTCGCGCGGCGATCCGTCGCGTGTTCGTAACTCGCCCTCTCAGCCTCACCATGCTCGCCTTGGCCGCGTTGCTGCTGCTGCTGGTCGTGTTGCCGACGGTGCGCCGCAAGCGGGCGGAAGCCTTCCAGGAGTCCTGAGCATGCACGATTTCGACTGGGACCTTCCCCTACCCGTCGCAACGCATGCCCGTGCTTGCGGCGAACGTGGTCGCCACCTCGCAGCCGCTCGCTGCGCAGGCTGGGCTGCGCATGCTGCTCAAGGGCGGCAATGCCGCGGACGCAATCGTGGCTACGGCGATCGCGCTGACCGTCGTCGAGCCCGACGATGAACGGCATCGGCTCCGACGCGTTCGCGTTGCTCTGGGATGGGCAGGCGCTGCGCGGACTCAACGCCTCGGGTCGCGTCGCCCGCGGCCTGGACGCCGGAGCGGTTCGCCGGCCAAGCCGTCCATGCCCATCGTCGGATGGGACACGGTAACTGTGCCGGGAGCGGTGTCCGCGTGGGTGGCGCTGTCGCAGCGTTTCGGCAAGCTTGCGTTCGCGGACCTGTTCGCGCCCGCCATCGAGTACGCCAGGCGCAGGCTTCCTCGTCTCGCCCACCGTCGCCCGGCAATGGGCGAGCCAGATCGAGCGCTTCGCCGGCCAGCCCGGGTTCGCCGCAGGCCTTCATGCCGGCGGGCGCGCGCCGCGCGCCGGCGAGCGGTTTCGCCTCCCGGCGCAGGCCGCCACGCTTGGAGGAGATCGCACACAGCGCCGGCGAGTCGTTCTATCGCGGCGCGACTCGCGGAGCAGATCGCCGCCGCCAGCCGCGAGCAGGGCGGTGCGATGACTGCCGAGGACCTGGCGGCGCACGCAGTCGACTGGGTCGAGCCCGTGAGCCAGGCCTACCGCGACCGTGCGGCTGCACGAGATCCCGCCCAACGGCCAGGGCATCGCGGCGCTGATCGCGCTGGCATACTGGAGCACTTCGATCTGTCCGCGCTTGGCTCCGGACTCCCCGCAGAGCGTGCACCTGCAGATCGAGGCCATGAAGCTCGCGTTCGCAGACTTGCACCAGCATGTGGCCGATCCCGCGCTTCATGCAGGTGCGGCCGCCGATCTGCTCGATCCCGGCTACGTCGCGCAGCGCGCCAGGCGCATCGATCGCGCGGCGCGCACAGGATTTCGGTCACGGCGTACCGCCGCGATCGGGCACCGTGTATCTGACCGCCGCCGATTCCGGCGGCATGATGGTGTCCTACATCCAGTCCAACTACATGGGCTTCGGATCGGGCGTCGTCGTGCCCGGCACCGGCATCAGCCTGCAGAACCGCGGCGCCTGCTTCCGCTCTGACGCCGGGGCATCCGAACCAGGTGGGGCCCGCGCAAGCGCCCGCTTCACACCATCATCCCCGCCTTCGCGACTCGCGCAGGGCAGCCGCTCATGAGCTTCGGCGTGATGGGCGGCGACATGCAGCCGCAGGGCCACGCGCAGATGATGGTGCGGCTCGCCGACTATCGGCAGAACCCGCAAGCGGCCGCGGACGGGCCGCGCTGGAAGGTGCTCGGCGGGCGCAGCGTCATCGTCGAGCACCACATGCCGGATGCGACGCGTCAGCGCGCTCGCACGCGCTGGGTCACGAGATACGCCGCGCGGAGCGCTGGAGCACGGAGTTCGGCAGCGCGCAGCTGATCCACCGTATGGACGGCGGCTACCTCGCGGCGTCGGAACCGCGGCGCGACGGTCAGGCGGTGGGGTTCTGAGGCCGGAGCTAAGGATTACAGCAAAGGATGTAGGCAGGATTAACAGGATTTTCAGGATTAACAGGATTAAGGCCAAGAGGGTGTGCGGCTGCGCAGCCCGGTCTACACAGTCAGGCTCCGCGCGATAGTGCCCGACACGTGGACAAAGAAATCCTGTTAATCCTGAAAATCCTGTTAATCCTGTCTATTCGGCCTTCTTGAGCGCCTGCTCGCGGATAGCCGTCAAGGTCGTGCGCGTGGTGATGGCCTCCGGATCGATGCGCATTTCGATGACGGCAGGCTTGCCCGCCGCCGCCGCACGTTCGAAGGCGGGCGCAAAATCCTCGGTGCGCTCTACCAGCTCGCCGTGCGCGCCGTACGCGCGTGCCAGCGCGGCGAAATCCGGGTTCTGCAACGCAGTCGCGTACACCCGCGCTGGATAGTCGCGCTCCTGGTGCATGCGGATCGTTCCGTACATGCCGTTGTTGACGACGCAAAAGATCACCGCCACCCCGTACTGCACCGCAGTCGCCAGCTCTTGCCCGGTCATCAGGTAGTCGCCGTCTCCCGAGAAGCACACCACCATGCGCTCGGGATGGACGAGCTTTGCGGCAACGGCAGCGGGCACACCGTAACCCATCGCTCCGTTGGTCGGAGCGAGCTGAGTGCGGAAGCCGGTGTACTGGTAGAAGCGCTGAACCCAGCCCGAGAAGTTGCCCGCGCCGTTGGTGATGATGGTGCCGGCAGGCAGGCGCTCGCGCAGCCAGGCAACCGCCACACTCGGATTGAGGGCTCCAGGCGCCGGCACTGGTTCGATGGTGCTGAGATACTCGTTGCGCAGGCTCGCAGCCCAGGCCCGCCACGGCTGGTCCGCCGGGGCAGGCAGCCCTTTGGCCTGGCTGGCGAACTCGGCCATACCCGCGTTGATCATCAACTCGGCTGCGTAGACGCGTCCCAGTTCCTCGACGCCCGGATGCACATGAACGAGCCGCTGTCTAGGCTGCGGAATCTCGAACAGCGTATAGCCGCTGGTCGTCATCTCGCCGAGGCGGGGGCCCAGCGCGAGGATGAGATCGGCTTCGCGCACGCGCTTCTTCAGATCTGCGCTGATCGCGATACCGATCTCGCCCACGTAGCGGGGGTTGCGATTGTCGAGTAGATCCTGGCGGCGAAACGAGCAGGCAGTGGGCAGCTCCCACTGCTCCAGGAAAACTTGGATATCTGCGCATGCGCTGGCGCCCCAGTCTCCGCCGCCCAGAATGAGCAGTGGTCGCTGGGCCTTGATCAGCATCTCGCGCAATTGTTGCAGCTCGCCTGGGCCGGGATGGGGCTTCACGCGCTGATACGGCCGCGACGGCGCCACAGGCGCCGCAGCCGTGAGCACGTCTTCGGGCAGTGCCAGCACGACCGGGCCGGGCCGACCCGAGACGGCCAGATGGAATGCGTGGCTCACGTACTCCGGGATGCGCTCGGCGCGGTCGATCTGCGCGACCCACTTGGCCATCTGGCCGAACATGCGCCGGTAGTCGACTTCTTGAAACGCCTCGCGCTCGACGATATCGCCGCCGACTTGCCCGATGAAGAGGATCATCGGCGAGGAGTCCTGGTAGGCAGTGTGCACACCGATGCTGCCGTTGGTGGCGCCGGGGCCACGGGTGACGAAGCAGATGCCCGGCCGTCCGGTCAGCTTCCCGTAGGCTTCGGCCATGAAGGCTGCACCACCTTCCTGGCGGCAGGCGATCAAGCGCATCTGCTGGCGCCTGTCGTACATCGCGTCGATCACCGCCAGATAGCTCTCACCGGGGACGCAGAAGGCCAGATCCACTCCGTGGGTCTGCAGAGCCTCGACCAGGATCTCGCCACCGGTGGCCATTTGCGCGTTTTGATTCATCCGAGCCTCTCCTGCCTGCCTATGGTTATCGTGCCGCGCCCGTTGCACAATGTCAGGGGATTATACGGGCGCGCTGCCGCACCTGCGTCGGGTGTATATAATCCGCGCACTTGCCAGCAACCGACCGCGGCTCGACAACGACAACTCATAAAGGGAGGACTTCATGGTTTGGCAGCAAGTCTACGACCCCCTGAACAGCGCCGTCCTGTCGACGATCCTGGCCGCAATCCCGATTGTCGTGCTGCTGGGCACCCTCGCCTTCCTGCGCATGGCGGCACACTGGGCGGCCATTCTGGGCCTGGTCAGCGCGCTGGTGATTGCGATCGTCGTATTCAGCATGCCGGCCAGCATGGCACTCGGGTCTGCCGGACTCGGCGCGATGTTCGGCCTGCTGCCGATCGGGTGGATCGTCCTCAACATCATTTTTCTGTATCAGCTGACCAAGGACAAGGGCTACTTCCAGGTTCTCCAGGACAACATCGCCAACGTTACCGAGGACCGGCGGCTGCAGCTGCTGCTCATCGCTTTCGCGTTCGGCGCGTTCTTCGAGGGGGCGGCGGGATTCGGGACCCCCGTAGCGGTCACCGGTGCCATCCTGATTGGGCTGGGCTTCTCGCCGCTGGCCGCATCCGGCCTATCGCTCATCGCCAATACCGCCCCAGTCGCCTACGGCGCACTGGGCACGCCCATCATCACGCTGGCCAAGGTCACCGGCCTGGACGAAATGGCGCTGTCGGCCATGGTCGGGCGGCAGTTGCCGTTCTTCTCGGTGCTCGTGCCGTTCTGGCTGATCTGGGCGTTCGCCGGCTGGAAGGGAATGAAGGGGATCTGGCCGGCCATCCTGGTTACCGGCGTCACGTTCGCCATCCCGCAATTCCTGATTTCCAACTTCCATGGCCCGATGCTGGTTGACGTTGGCGCTGCGCTGGTATCCATGGCCTGCCTGACCTTGTTCTTGAAGGTCTGGAAGCCCAAGGAGATCTGGCGCACTACGAAACTCAAAGGGCACGAAACCGACAGCGGCGAGGAAGGCCCACCCACCCGCTTTGCACGCCACCCGACCGGCTTGGTGATCCGGGCCTGGACTCCCTGGCTGATCCTGACAGTATTCGTGTTCGCCTGGGGCTTCCCGACCATCAAGAATCTCCTCAACGGGCAGAGCGTGCAGGTCGCGGTAGTCGACGGCGAGCGGAAGGAAGAGAAGATCGTACACGCCTGGAACGGCGTGACCAAACTCGATTTCCCGATCGCAAGCCTGAACAACCTGGTCGAGAAGGTGCCTCCGGTGGTAGCCAAGCCGACCAAGGAAGCCGCCGTCTACACGCTGAACTGGCTGTCGGCGACCGGCACCGGGATCTTTCTGGCGGCGATCGTCGCCGGCCTGTTCATGGGCTACTCGATCCCGGACCTGTTCCGAAAATACTTCTCCACCATCCGGCTGGTCCGCTACTCGCTGATAACCATCGCCGCGATGCTCGCGCTTGGGTTCGTGACGCGCTACTCGGGAACGGATGCGACACTAGGACTCGCCTTCGCCCAGACCGGAATCATGCTCTACCCGTTCTTCGGGGCCATGCTGGGCTGGCTCGGTGTCGCGCTCACCGGCTCCGATACGGCCTCCAACGTCCTGTTCGGCGGCCTCCAGCGCATCACCGCCGAGCAGCTGGGGTTGAGCCCGGTGCTGATGGCAGCCGCCAACAGCTCCGGCGGCGTAATGGGCAAGATGATCGATGCGCAGAGCATTGTCGTTGCCAGCACGGCTACGCGCTGGTACGGACACGAGGGCGACATTCTGCGTTACGTGTTCTGGCACAGCATCGTGCTGGCGGCGCTGGTGGGCGGCGTGGTGTGGCTGCAGGCGCATGTGTACCCGTTCACCGAAATGGTGGTGCATGCAGTAACTGCTGCCGCCACGCATTGAGCGAGGAGGCGAGCGGTGCCTGAAACGAAAAAGCCCGCCCTCGGGCGGGTTTTCTCCTCGCGTCGGCTGCCGGCTATTGCTGGGTCTGGGGTTCCGCGACAGCGCGCATCGACAGGCGCAGCCGGCCCTTCTCGTCGGCCTCGAGGACCTTGACGCGCACCGACTGGCCTTCCTTCAGATAGTCGCCGACGTTCTTGACGCGCTCCTCGGCGATCTGCGAAATGTGCAGCAGGCCGTCCTTGCCCGGCAGCACGCGACACGATCGCGCCGAAGTCGAGCAGCTTGAGAACGGTGCCCTCGTAGACACGGCCCACCTCGACCTCGGCAGTGATGTCCTCGATGCGCTTCTTCGCGGCGAGGCCGCCTTCCGAACTGGTGCAGGCGATAGTGACAGTGCCGTCCTCGGCAATGTCGATGGTGGTTCCAGTCTCCTCGGTGATGGCGCGGATCACCGCGCCGCCCTTGCCGATCACGTCGCGGATCTTCTCGGGCTTGATCTTGATGATGATCATGCGCGGAGCATAAGCCGAGATCTCCGGCCGCGGCGTCTCCAGCGCCTGCCGCATCAGGCCCAGGATGTGCATGCGGCCCTCGCGCGCCTGACTCAGAGCGACCTGCATGATCTCCTTGGTGATGCCCTGGATCTTGATGTCCATCTGCAGCGCGGTCACGCCGCGCTCGGTCCCGGCCACCTTGAAATCCATGTCGCCAAGGTGGTCCTCGTCGCCCAGGATGTCGCTCAGCACGGCGAAGCGGTTGCCTTCCTTGATCAGCCCCATCGCGATCCCGGCCACATGCGCCTTCATCGGCACGCCCGCATCCATCAGCGCGAGCGAACCTCCGCACACGCTGGCCATGGAGCTCGACCCGTTCGACTCGGTGATCTCGGACACCACGCGCATGGAGTAACCGAACTGCTCGGGCGTGGGCAGCATGTTCACCAGCGCTCGCTTGGCCAGCCGGCCGTGACCGATCTCGCGACGCTTGGGCGCACCCACGCGGCCCGGTCTCCCCGGTGGCATAAGGCGGCATGTTGTAGTGGAGCATGAACCGCTCGGAGTACTCGCCCTGCAGCGCGTCGATGATCTGCTCGTCGCGCGCGGTGCCGAGTGTGGCCACCACCAGCGCCTGGGTTTCGCCGCGCGTAAACAGCGCCGAGCCGTGGGCCCTGGGCAGCACGCCGGTGCGGATGGAGATCGGGCGCACGGTGCGGGTGTCGCGGCCGTCGATGCGCGGTTCGCCGCCTGAGGATGCGGCCGCGCACGATCCTGGATTCGAGATCGCTGAACAGCGTGCCCACCATGTTCTCGTCGGCGGGCTCCGGCGCGTTGGTGACAAGCGCATCCATCACCGACTTGCGCAGGGCCTCGACCTTTTCCGATGCGCTGCTGCTTCTGCCGGATGCGATAGCGCCTCCTGCAAGCCCGCCTCGGCCAGCTCGGCCACCCGGCGCACCAGCGCCTCGTCCTTCTGCGGCAGCGACCAGTCCCACAGCGGCTTGCCCGCCTCGTCCGCCAGCTCGTTGATCAGATTGATCACCGGCCTGCATCTGCTCGTGGCCGTAGACCACGGCGCCGAGCATGACCTCCTCGGAGAGCTCGTTGGCCTCGGATTCGACCATCAGCACGGCCTGCTGCGTGCCCGCCACCACCAGATTGAGCTCGAGGTCTTCAGCTCGGTGGCGGTCGGATTGAGGATGTATTCGCCGTTGCTGAACCCCACCCGCGCCGCGCCGATCGGGCCGTTGAACGGAATCCCGGACAACGCCAACGCCGCCGATGCACCGATCATCGCCGGGATGTCCGAGTCGATCTCGTTGTTCGACGACATCACGGTGGCCACGACCTGGACCTCATTGAAGAAGCCGTCCGGGAACAGCGGCCGGATCGGACGATCGATGAGGCGACAGGTCAGGGTCTCCTTCTCGGTAGGCCGGCCCTCGCGCTTGAAGAACCCGCCGGGTATGCGTCCCGCGGCGTAGGTGCGCTCCATGTAATCGACGGTGAGCGGAAAGAAATCCTGGCCGGGCTTGACTTCCTTCCTGCCCACGACCGTCACGAGGACGCAGGTGTCGTCCAGGTTCACCATGACTGCGCCGTGGGCCTGGCGGGCCAGCTCGCCGGTTTCGAGTGTAAGAGTATGACGGCCGAATTGGAGCGTTTTCTTGACGGGTGTGATGGGATTTACATCCATAGCTCGAGGGCGTTACAAGGTCAGTGCCAGCGGCCGGCTGCGCGGCGGGGGCGTCGGTGCCACAGCCAAAAGGCTGTGAGGGGGGTAGTACTTTGCAACGGCGCGGGGCTCTACTTGCGCAGCCCCAGGCGGTCGATCGTGGCGCGATACTTGTCGCTGTCCGAACGCTTGAGGTAGTCGAGCAGCTTGCGCCGACGGCTCACCAGACGCAACAGCCCGCGGCGGGAATGGAAGTCCTTGACGTGGCTCTTGAAGTGCTCGGTCAGCTCGTTGATGCGCGCGGTCAGCAGCGCGACCTGCACCTCGGACGAGCCGGTATCGCCCTTGGCGCGCTGATGCTCGCCGACGATGCGCGCCTTCTGCTCAGTGTTGATCGACATCGCTGAAATGCTCTCTGTTTCGGGAAAACGCGCATTGTAGCCCTGATTCGCTGCAATACTCAAGCAATCTTAAGGGCTTAGGCGCCGGGTCGGGACGCTCCGCGGCGCGCCTCGGAAACCAGCCGGCGTGGAGCGACCTCACCGGGGTCACGCACCTCTCCCACGCCGATGAAGGCGCCGACCCGGTCATACAGGCCGACCAGTCCGCGCCCAAGCTGCGCTGGGGCCGGGACGCGCTGCCCGCGGCGAATCGCGGCGTCCCAAGGCGCAGCCAGATCCAATCTGGGGTAACACCGCACGAGCATGTCAGTGGGCTTGAGGAGGGCGCTGCGCTCCTCGGCGCGCAGCGCCCCGAGCTGCTCCAGGGTGGTGGCCCCGTCGATGGTCAGCTCCCCGATTGCTGTGCGGCGCAGCCCCTTGAGGTGGGCACCGCAGCCCAGGCGTACGCCGATGTCGTGAGCAAGCGTACGCACGTAGGTGCCCTTGCTGACGCGGACGCGGATTCGCAGCGTTTCCCCTTCGAACGCCAGCAATTCGAGCTCGTGCACGGTGATCGCCCGGGCAGCCCGCTCGACGACCTCTCCCGCTCTCGCATAGGCGTAGAGCGGCCGGCCCTGGTGCTTCAGCGCGCTGTACATCGGGGGCACCTGGCTCTGCCCGCCAAGGAACTGCCGCAGCACTGCTTCGAGCCGAGATCCGACTCCGGCTATCTCGCCCCTGGACACAACCTCGCCTTCCGCATCCCCGGTGGTCGTGGCTGCCCCCAGCGCGACCATCGCCTCATACGTCTTGTCGGCATCCAGGAGCAGCGCGGTGAACTTGGTGGCTTCCCCCAGGCAGATGGGCAGCAGACCACTGGCCAGTGGATCGAGAGTCCCGGTGTGGCCGGCCTTGGCCGCTGCCAGCAGGCGCCTGCTCTGGACCAGGGCGGCATTGGAGGTGATCCCCACCGGCTTGTCCAGCAGCAGGAGTCCGTCGATGGATGCGCGGCCCCGTTCCAATCCCGGCCCGCCCTGGCGTGGCAATCAACCGCCCTCGGCGGGGTCGTGGGGCTTCACGGCATCGTCGATGAGCTTCGACAGCCGCAACCCTCGCTCGACCGACTCGTCGTAGACGAAGTGCAGCTCGGGAACCTGGCGGACTTTCAGGCTGTGCGACAGGCGGCTGCGCAGGAACCCGCTAGCATGCTGCAGCGCCTGAATCGTCTCGTCGGCGCCAATCGCATCGGCGAGCGTCGTCACGAAGATGCGGGCGTGAGTCATGTCCGGGCTCACCTCGACAGCCGTGACCGTTACCAGGCTGACCCGCGGGTCCTTCACTTCCAGGCGGATCAGCTCGGCGAGATCGCGCTGGATCTGCTCGGCGAGCCGGGAAGCGCGGGAGTACTCGCGCGCCATCGAGTTTTCTCGTCTCTGCGGCCGGTGTTATGGACGCCTACGACAACGTGCGTGCGACCTCGACCACATCGTAGACCTCCAGCTGGTCGCCTTCCTTGACGTCGTTGAAGCTCCTGACCGACAAGCCGCACTCGAAGCCCGCCTTGACCTCGCGCACGTCATCCTTGAAGCGCTTGAGCGAGTCGAGCTCACCGGTGTGGATAACGATGTTGTCACGCAGCACACGCACCAGCGAGCCACGCTTGACCACACCCTCGAGCACATAGCAGCCCGGCAACGGTTCCGACCTTCGAGATGTGGAACACCTGGCGCACTTCCACCAGGCCTGTGACGGATTCCTTCTTCTCCGGCGCCAGCAGCCCCGACAGAGCAGCCTTGACCTCGTCCACCGCGTCGTAGATCACGTTGTAGTAGCGGACGTCCACACCGTGCGATGCAATCAGCTTCTTGGCGGTGGCATCGGCACGGGTGTTGAAGCCGACGACTACCGCGTTCGAGGCGAGCGCCAGGTTTACGTCGGACTCCGTGATGGCGCCTACGCCGCTATGCACGATGTTGACCCTGACTTCCTCGGTGGAGAGCTTTTGCAACGCATGGGCCAACGCTTCCTGGGATCCCTGCATATCGGCCTTGATGATCAGAGACAGCGTCTTCATCTCGCCGGCTGCCATCTGTTCGAACATGCCTTCGAGCTTGGCGGCCTGCTGCTTGGCGAGCTTCACATCGCGGAACTTGCCCTGGCGGAACAGCGCGATCTCACGCGCCTTGCGCTCGTCACCGAGCACCACCACTTCCTCGCCGGCGATCGGCACCTCCGACAGTCCTTGGATCTCTACCGGGATCGAGGGCCCGGCGTGCGGGACCGGGTGCCCCCTCTCATCCAGCATCGCACGTACGCGCCCGAACACCGCGCCGGCCAGCACCACGTCGCCGCGATTGAGCGTGCCTGACTGGACCAGCACGGTGGCCACAGGACCGCGCCCCTTGTCGAGCCTGCGACTCGATCACCAGTCCCCTGGCCGGGGTCGCCTTGGGTGCCTTCAACTCGAGCACTTCGGCCTGCAGCAGGATCGCCTCGAGCAAGCTGTCGATATTGGCCCCGGTCTTGGCCGAGACATCCACGAACATCGTGTCCCCGCCCCAGTCCTCGGGCACCACCGCTTGCGTAACGAGCTCCTGGCGGATGCGCTCGGGCTGCGCTTCCGGCTTGTCGATCTTGTTCACCGCCACGACGATCGGGACCTTGGCGGCCTTGGCGTGATGGATCGCCTCGACCGTTTGCGGCATTACGCCATCGTCCGCAGCCACCACCAGCACCACCAGGTCCGTCACCTTCGCGCCGCGCGCGCGCATCGCCGTGAAGGCCTCGTGACCGGGCGTATCGAGGAAGGTGATCATCCCGCGTGTAGTCTGGACATGATAAGCGCCGATGTGCTGCGTGATGCCCCCTGCTTCGCCGCTGGCGACCCTGGTGCGCCGGATGTAGTCGAGGAGCGAGGTCTTGCCGTGGTCGACGTGTCCCATCACCGTGACCACCGGTGCCCGCGGCTCCGCCTCGACGGCCGGCGCCTCCTGGGTCTCGGAGAGGAACGACTCCGGATCGTCGAGCTTGGCGCGCTTGGCGAGGTGGCCCATGTCCTCCACCACGATCATCGCGGTGTCCTGATCGAGGACCTGATTGATCGTGACCATGGTTCCGAGTTTCATCAGGGCCTTGATCACTTCGGCGGCCTTGACCGACATCTTCTGGGCGAGATTGGCGACCGTGATGGTCTCGGGGATCAACACCTCCTGCACGACCGGCTCCGTCGGCAGGGAGAAACCATGCTGGGTCGGCACGTCGGTAGCGGCGGTAGCGGTCCTTCCGCGCGCATGCCGGTCCTTGCGGGCATGCCAGCCCCCGGCGCCACCCTCATCGCCGCGGGTCTTGATGGTGCGCCGCTTGGCAGCCTCGTCCCGCCAGCCGGTATCCTTGCCCACCTTCTTCGGCGCTTTCTTCTCGGCGGTCGTGCCGGGCTTGGAGGCGGGCTTGTGAAGCGTGCCGCCCGCCGGCTTTCCATCGGCCTGAGCAGCCGGGGCTTCGGCCTTGGCTTCCGGCTGCTCCGCCCTGGCCTCGACGGCCTTCGGGGCCTCCGCCTGCACCGGTGACACGGGGGCTTCGTCGACGGGCTTGCGCTTCTTCTCGCGCTCGGCCTTGACCGCCGCCTCCGCTGCCTGGCGGGAGATCAGCTCGGCCTGCTTGCGGGCCTCTTCCTCGCGCAGCGCCAGCTGCTCCGCATCGACGGGCGGCGGCGCAGGCGGGACGCCTTCGGCTACTTCGCCGGCGCTCGCTTCTCGCTTGACGAAGACACGCTTTTTGCGCACTTCGACCTGGATGGTGCGCGATTTGCCGGTGGCGTCCGCCTTCTTGATCTCGCTCGTCTGGCGGCGCGTCAAGGTGATCTTGGTCTTAGCCTCGTTGGTCCCGTGGACGCGGCGCAGGTACTCGAGCAACTGCGTCTTGTCCTGCTCGGTGAGCATGGTGTCTTCCAGCAGCCTCTTGCCCACACCGGCAGCCTGCAGCTGCTCGAGCAGCATCGTCGCGGGAACCCCGAGCTCCTTCGCGAACTGAGTCACGTTCGTCTGTGCCATCTATTTGCTCCTACCTCGCATGCCAGCGGGGATCGCGACGTCCATCAGACACACTTCCGCATCACGCAAACCACGGGGCGCGCGCGGCCATGATCAAGGCTTTGGCCCGCTCGGCTTCCATGCCTGTCAGCTCCACCAGATCGTCCAGCGCCAGCTCGGCCAGATCCTCCTGCGTCTTCACCCCCTTGCTCGCCAGCACGCGCGCGGTCTGGCCGTCCATCCCTTCGAGTGACAACAGGTCGGAAGCCACCTCCTCGACCTTCTCCTCGCTGGCGATCTCCTGCATGAGCAGCGCATTGCGGGCCCTGCTGCGCAGCTCGTTGACCGTTTCCTCGTCGAACTGCTCGATCTCCATCATCTCATTGATCGGCACGTAGGCAACGTGCTCGAGCGTCGAAAACCCTTCGTCGACCAGGATCTGCGCGACCTCTTCGTCGACGTCGAGCTTCTCCATGAACAAGGCGCGTACCGACTCGGCCTCCTCGTCGCTCTTCTTGCGGGATTCCTCCTCGGTCATGATGTTGAGCTCCCAACCGGTCAGCTCGCTTGCCAATCGCACGTTCTGCCCGGTGCGGCCGATCGCCTGGGCGAGGTTCTCCTCGTCCACCACGATATCCATGCTGCGGGAGTCTTCGTCGACAACGATGCTGACGACCTCCGCGGGAGCCAGAGCGTTGATGACGAACTGCGCCGGGTCCGCCGACCACAGGATGATGTCTACGCGTTCGCCGGCCAGCTCGGAGGTGACCGCCTGGACCCTGGAGCCGCGCATGCCCACGCAGGTGCCGATCGGATCGATGCGCTGGTCGTTGGACTTGACCGCGATCTTCGCACGCACTCCCGGATCGCGTGCTGCCGCCTTGACCTCGAGCAGGCCTTCCTCGATTTCGGGGACTTCCAGCTCGAACAGCTTGATGAGAAACTCCGGCACCACGCGCGACAACACCAGCTGCGGCCCGCGGCTGCCACGATCGACCTTGAGCAGGAACGCACGCACGCGATCCCCAACCCGCAGGTTCTCCTTCGGGACCATCTGGTCGCGCGGCAACACCGCCTCGATGCGTCCCGACTCGACGATGGCGCTTCCGCGTTCGATGCGCTTGATCGTCCCGGTAACCAGATGCTCCTTGCGCGCAAGGAAGTCGTTGAGGATCTGCTCGCGCTCGGCGTCGCGGATTTTCTGCAGGATCACCTGCTTGGCGGTCTGCGCGCCGATGCGGCCGAATTCCACCGGCTCGAGCGGTTCTTCTATGTATTCGTCGAGGCCGATGTCGGGCACCTGCTCGCGCGCTTGGTCGAGCGTCAACTCCCGATCGGGCGCCTCCAATACTTCGTCAGGCACGACATGCCAGCGCTGGAAAGAACGGTAGTCCCCATTGTCGCGGTCGATCTCGACCCGCACCTCGACGTCTTCCTTGAAGCGTTTTTTGGTCGCCGACGCCAGCGCCTGCTCCAGGGCAGCGAACACGATGTCCTTGTCGACATTCTTCTCCCGTGCCAGGGCATCGACCAGAAGCAAAAGTTCTCGGCTCATGATATTTCCTGCCTTACAGATTGGGCACCAGCCTGGCTTTGTCGACCTGCGCCAGGTCCAGAGAAACGAGCGCTCCATCCACCTCGAGCTTGAGCTCGGAGTGGCTCACGCCCCGGAGCACGCCGGTGAAATTCTTTCGTCCCGCAATCGGAACTCGCATCTTTACCTGCGCCCGCTCGCCGGCGAAGCGCTGAAAATCCTCGGCCCGCCACAGCGGCCGATCCAGCCCGGGCGAGGAGATCTCGAGTCGGTCATACTCGACGGCTTCCACCGCGAACAGCCGGCTGAGATGGTTGCTGACGATGGCGCAGTCGTCAACATTCACGCCGCCCGCCCGGTCGATGAACACACGCACCAAGCCCCTGGACAGCTCGAGGTACACCAACTCGTAGCCGAGTCCGGGCAGGGTTGCCTCCAGCAGCCTGGTAATCTTCTCCGTGTACGACACAAACAAAAAATGGGCGAACCGCCCATTGACACTTTCTTAGGATGAAGTCTAGCAGATCGGCTTGGGGAATCCAAGCTTTGCGCCTGAAATCACTGCTTTAAGTGGGGGCGCTGGAGGGAGGGATCAAGGCCGGAAGGATCAGACTCGGTGCGCGCAGTTGTCATTTGCTTCCACTTGGAGGGGGAGCGCAACGATGCGACCCATGCCTCCATGTCGGCAGCGCCCCCCATCCCGGCCTTCCCCCGGGGAGGGGGAAGGAGCAAATCATCC
>CAWHCG010000005.1:0-166396 GCA_963827575.1 uncultured beta proteobacterium | reverse complement strand
CAGGAGCTGCCATTCAACGGATGCTCTCAATGCACCGGGGTACGCGACCTTGAACGTCAGGCGACGCTTCTAGAATGCCGGGTGCTCAGTCGGCGGCACAGGACTAAGTTTCGCTTTTGGCTGCTTCCCATACTCCGGAATGAAATGCTTGCGTTGTCAGGCTGAGAACGATTATCGCCTGAAGTTCTGCGAGGACTGCGGCACGCCACTGACGCGCGCCTGCCCCAGCTGCGGTGCGCAAGTTCGGGCGGACAAGAACTTCTGCGGCGAGTGCGGCTCGTCGCTGAACGCGTCACCAACCCCGCGATTCACGTCCCCGCAGCAGTACACCCCCAAGAATCTCGCCGAGCGCATTCTGCTTTCCAAGGAAGCGCTCGAGGGCGAGCGCAAGCAGGTCACCGTGCTGTTTGCCGATATCAAAGGCTCCATGGAGCTGCTGGCCGATCGCGACCCAGAAGAGGCCCGCACGGTGCTCGATCCTATCCTCGAACGCATGATGGAAGCGGTACACCGCTACGAAGGGACGGTGAACCAGGTCATGGGCGATGGGATCATGGCGCTGTTTGGAGCCCCACTTTCACACGAGGATCATGCAGTGCGCGGCTGCCATGCGGCGCTCTTGATGCAAACGCTCGTCAACCGTTATGCCGATGAGGTGCGCCACTGTGTAGGCGTACCGCTGCGCATCCGTGTCGGCCTGAACTCCGGCGAGGTCGTGGTGCGCTCTGTTGGTAGCGATCTGCGCATGGACTACTCGGCCGTCGGCCAGACAACGCACCTGGCGGCGCGCATGGAGCAGATGGCGGCGCCCGGTTCAATCCTTATTGCGCTCAACACGTTCAAATTGGTTGAAAGCTACGCAGAGGTGCGCCCGCTCGGATCCTCAGCGTCAGGGGGCTGAGTGAGCCAGTCGAGGTCTTTGAACTTAACGGCATGTCGGCCGTGCGCTCGCGGATCCAGGCTATGGCCGGGCGCGGCTTGACGCATTTCATCGGTCGCACACGTGAATTGGACGTCCTCTCTGACGCGTTATCCACGGCGGCCGAAGGCAAAGGGAACATCGTCGCCCTGATGGGGGAGCCGGGTGTCGGCAAGTCACGCTTGGTTTGGGAGTTCAGTCACTCTCTTCGAGAGCAGGGGTGGCTCGTTGTGGACTCTGGTTCCGTGCCCTACGGCAAAGGCACAGCTTACCTTCCGGTCATTGACTTGCTACGAACCTACTTCCAGATAGACGAGCGAGATGATGCCGGACGCGTCCGTGACCGCGTCGTAGGAAGGTTACTGACACTTGGTCTCCAGCTCGAACTGATGGTTGCACCGATCCTCTCCTTGCTCAACGTACCGGTCGAGGATCTGGAATGGGAGCATCTTGAACCCCGCAGCGGCGACAGCGCATCCTGGACGCATGCAAGCGGCTGCTCTTGCGCGAAAGTCAAGCGCAGCCGCTTTTGTTGGTTTTCGAGGACTTGCATTGGATCGACACCGAAACTCAGGCCTTTCTAGACACGCTGGTGGAAAGCCTGCCGGCCACACGAGTGCTGTTGCTGGTCAGCTATCGCCCGGAATACCAGAACAAATGGGCCACCAGGACCTATTGCACGCAGCTTCGCATCGACCCTTTGACCGGTGAGAGCGCTGAGGCATTGCTGAAGTCCTCCTCTGGTGGTGACCCTTCCTCGTTTTACTTAAGCAGATGCTAAGGGGGGGGGGGGGGGGGGGGGGGAGGGGGGAGAGAGAGGGGGGGGGGGGGAGGAGAGGGGGGAGGAGGAGGGAAGGGGGTGGAGGGGGGGAGGGGAGAGGGGGGGGAGGGGGGGGAGGGGGGAGAAGGGGGGGGGAGGAGGGGAGGGAGGCGAGCGCACGGAGGGCAATCCATTATTCGTCGAGGAGAGTGTGCGAGCGATGCTGGAAACGGATGCGTTGCGAGGCGCCCGAGGCGACTACCGACTGACGGTCCCGCTCGACGCGATTCAGGTCCCGGCAACCGTCCAGGCAGTCCTTTCGGCGCGCATCGATCGGCTTGCGCCGGAGGACAAGCGCCTGCTGCAGACCGCCTCGGTGATCGGCAAGAATGTGCCGCTCGCGCTACTTCAATTGATAGTGGGCGTCTCCATGGGACTGCTTCAACTCGGATTGGTGTGCTTGCAACAGGCCGAGTTCGTCTACGAGACGCAGTTGTTTCCCGATCTGGAGTACACCTTCAAGCACGCCCTTACGCATGAGGTAGCCTACGGCAGCCTTCTCCATGACCGGCGTCGAACGCTGCACGCACAGCTCGTCGAAACAGTCGAGCGCGCCTTCCCGAACCGGCTCACCGAGTACGTCGACCAGCTTGCTCGCCACGCTTTTCGCGGGGAGGTGTGGGCGAAGGCGGTGCACTACCTCCGAGAGTCTGGCGCGCGGGCAATCACGCGCTCCGCCTATATCGAGGCCTTGGCCGGCTTCGAGGCTGCGCTCGCCGCCGCTGAGCATCTTCCCGCCGACCGCCATCTCACGGAACTGATGGTCGATATCCGCTTCGATATCCGCAGCGCTCTGTGGCCGCTGGGCGAACTCGACCGAGCTGCTATCCGGCTCAGGGAGGCCCAAGCGTACGTCGAAACCCTCGGCGATCCGCAGCGGCTTGCGCGTCTTCTATGCTTCCTGACGGTCCAATTCGAGATATCCGGCGACCAGCAACGCGCTATCGAATCGGGTCGTCGGGCTGTGGCAATCGCCGTTGAGGCCAACGATCGCGGCCTCGAAGCCGTGGCGAGCCTGTATCTTGGCCAAGCCTATTACATCATCGGTGAGTTCCAAGAGGCGAAGAGCTTGCTCGAGCGGTCGATCGACCTGCTGAAGGGAGATTTGATCTTCCAACGCCTCGGAATGCTCGCGCTCCCGTCGGTATTGGCTAGGGCGTGGTTAGCTTGGGCGCTAGCAGAGATGGGAGACTTCGAGACCGCGCAGGCGCACGCGGACGAGGCAGTCAGAATTGCCGAAGCGGTGAACCAACCCTGGAGCCTGATCTTCGGGTACTTGGCCAGTGGCGTCGCCGGTATTCGCAAGGGAGAGGTTGCGAGCGCGACCTTGGCGCTCGAAGGTGCCCTGGATCTATATCAGGCGATCGAATGTCCCCCTCTGGGATCCCTTCGCTGCTGCCCACCTCGCCTACGCCTATCAGCTAGCTGGCAGAGACGCCGACGCGCACACCCTGCTAAACGACGTCATCGAGAGGGACGCAGCAGGTGTGCTCATTACTGGACGCGCGCTCAGAGTCGCTTACGCTAGCGAATCATGCCTGCGTACTGGACGCGACAGTGAAGCTATTGCGCTGGCGGTACGATCGCTTGAAATGTCTCAGAAGTACGGGGAGCGAGGACATGAGGCGTGGACGTTGCGTTGCCATGCGGAGATCCACGCACACCAGGATTCGCCTTTGCAAGCTGAGGATTTCTACCAACGATGTCTGCGACTGGCTGAGAGATGCTCAGGCATGCATCCGCTGGTCGCGCACTGCCATCTCGGTCTTGGAAAGTTGCACGCGAGACTTGGCGATCGGACCAAAGCACGCGAGCACCTGGAGAAATCTCTTGTGCTTTTATCGCCAGATGCACATGCAATATTGGCCGGAGCAGGCTGAAAATCTATTGGCTTGCGGCTAATCAGTTCAAGCTCCATTTTGAAGGTCCGCTTTTGGGGTTTCTCGACCGACTCTTGCTTTGGGTCGCAAGTTGCCGTTCGTCAATGATGCCCGTCGGCCAAAAGCGGTAGCAGCCGACGTTTCCTCCATAGCGGTCGTTGGCGGGGCGGATGGGTCGAGTTCTGAACTTGATCCTGCTCAACGGACCCCCGCGCTCCGTGCCGGCGCTCGGCTTTGCGGACCTGCCAGATCGGTAATGGACCCGATACCATTCAGCACGGCAACCTTTCACTCAGAAAGGCGCGGCGCCCGTGACCGGCGCTCCGAAGCCCGAAATAGTCTATTCTTCGCCAAGCTGTTCCGATGCTGATAGGTTGAATCCCCGTTCTACTTTGTGGACAGGAACGGCAAGCGTGTGGTGAACGAGAAGCTCCAGTACAACGAGCTGGCGCAGAAGTTCTTCGAGTGGAACGGCGCGAAGGCGGAGTATCCCTACCTGGTGCTGATTTCGGTGTGGGACCAGCGCGCCCAGGACAACTCCGCCAGCACCGAGTATGGCCGGTTGATCGTCCCAGCGGGCACCGACGACCGCCACGTGATCAAGGGCGACACGCTCGAGGAGCTGGCGGCGAACATCGATGCGCGCCTGCAGAAGTTCGCCGGCAATATCGGCGGCATGCGCGCCAGCCCCGACTTCGCGGGCAACCTCAAGGCGAGCATCGAGCGCTTCAACGGCTATGCCGCCGCGGGCAAGGACCTCGACTTCGGCCGCGGCGATCGCGTGGTGGAGCAGCTGTTCAACGGCGCAGTCAAGGAAGAGCCGGGCCGCAAGAACGCCACGATGTGGCCGATCAGTATGCAGGGTCCGTACTACGCGGCGCTCGTCACCGGCGGCACGCTCGACACCAAGGGCGGGCCGAAGACCAACAACAACGGTCAAGTGCTCGACGTCACCGACAAGCCGATTCCAGGCCTGGCAACTGCGTAGCGTCCGCGTCCGGGCGTGCCTACTGGGCGGGAGGCGCCACACTTGGGCCGATCATCGCCCTTCGCTTATCGTGCGGCGAATACCGCCAACGGCGAGCCGGTGAAGTCCTAGCTGGCGGCTGATTCGCGGATCGATCCCCCACCCCAACCCCCCTCCGACTCCCCCGCTCGCGGGGGAGTGCCTCAAGCCCTTTCGAGCTGATAGGCGGTGCGCGGAAAGTGCACGTGGACGGTGCCGGCACGCGGATCGGTTCGCCTGACTACCCACTCGTTCGTGTATTCGGCCACGAGCTCGCCCACGACAGGATCGACGCCATAGTCGGTAGGCGCTACGCTCACGCGGGCGCCCGCGGGGCAGGGGCCGGGCGCTTGAGCCGTTCCGGTTCTGGGAGGGGCCGGTACGCCCGTGCGGGCGATCTCGATCGCTTCGGCGCTGCTGAAGGGCATCGGGGTCCCGTGGCCGATGGCCGCAATGCGCTGCATCCACTGCCCCGTAAAGGGATACGCGCTCAGGAACCCGGCCACAGCGGTCGCGCGCTCGATGAACCAGAGCGGATGGAAGAACGAAAAATCTGCCATCGTTGCGGCGGAGCCGAGCAGAAACGGGCGCCCGTCGGAAAACTGCCGCTCGAGTTGAGCCAGACGCTGCAATAGCATGGCGATGGCGGCGTGCAGGGCCATCCGCGGGGCGCCTTTGCGAAACGCCTTGCGATCCTCGACGAACGCAGCCCGGTACTCGGGAGGATAGCGTTCGAACATGCTGGCAAATCCTTCCGGCTGCATGGCGAAGCTCACGCCCGCGGCGAACCAATACTGATCTGCCCACGCCGCTAGAATGCCGGCGCTGGCGACATGCGCCTGCGGGTAGAGAGTCGGCTCCGGCTGGATACGTTCCAATACCTCCGCAATCAGCGCACTGTCGCAGTAGACGTCGCTGCCAATCTGGAGTATTGGCGTACGTCGGTAGCCCCCGGTGAGCGCGATCACATCGGGTTTGGGCAGCATCATCGGTATCACAACCGAGTGATAGCGCAATCGCTTGAAGCCGAGAATGGCGCGGATTTTCTCCGCGAAGGGGGACTCCGGATAGTGGTGCAGGATGATCTCGGACATGGGATTGCGCTCAGGTATAGACGAGGCCAGCCCGAGGCTAGGCTAGCCCGGATCCTTCGTCTTGATCAAGCCTTTCAAGCCGGCGAACGGCTGGTGGGTCGCCGGACTTGGCCCGGCTGCGCCGGGGGACTCTGGTTGCCTGTGTTGCTCGGTGAGGAAACGCTGGTGCTCATTCTCGTGGCAGTAGGTGCACAGGAGCTCCCAGTTGCTCCCGTCCGCCGGGTTATTGTCGTGATTGTGGTCGCGGTGATGGACCTCCAGCAGCTGGAGATTGGTGTGGGTGAACTCGCGCGCGCAGCGTCCGCAGACCCACGGATAGATCTTGAGTGCCTGTTCGCGATAGCCCTTGGCACGCTCGTCGCGTGCGCGCCGCGCCTCGGCGACGACACGGTCGAGCCGGGCGTGGTCGGGTCCAGTCTTGCGGTCTGGCATGGTGACTCTCCCGTCTGTGCTTGCCTGGTTTACTATATCGGAAACCGGCGTTCTACCGCTGCGGATTCGCGGCGGTAGATCCATTCCATGCTGCTGCGGCGGCACGCCGTCGTCGATCAGGCCGTGCGCCCTCTCTGCCGGTCAGACCTTGCGCCCGTAGTTCAACAGCCCCGCCGGGCCCTTCGGCGGATGGGCGCGGATCGCCTCCTCGTTCGGTTCGATGCCCCAGCCGGGCCGGTCCGGCATGATCAGATGCCCGTCGACAATCTCCGGGACGTGGCTGAACAGCTCATGGTCCCAGGCGATCCGGTCGATGTCGGTCTCCATGATGCGCAGATTCGGTACGGCCGCCGCGAAGTGCGCATTCATCATCGTGCACAGGTGGCCGTAGAAGTTGTGCGGGGCGACGTTGACCTCGTGCGCCTCGGCGGCTGCCGCGATCTTCATCGATTGCCACACCCCGTTCCAAGGCGTGTCGACGATGGCGACATCCATTGCCTGTTCGCGGAAATAGGGGAGGAACTCCCGCAGGCCGAGCAGCGTCTCGCAGGAGCTGACCGGATGCGGGCTCTGGCGCCGGATCAGACCGAGCGCTTCCGGGTTGTAGCTGTCGATCTCGACCCAGAAGATGTCCAGGTGAGCGATGGCGCGCAGGATCTTGAGATACCCCTCGGTCTTGGCGTTGAAGTTGAGGTCGAGCAGGATGTCGACATCCGGGCCGGCGCCGTCGCGCAGCGCCTCGAGGTGCATGACGAGATCGCGCAGGACGTTGCGCTCGACGTTCAGCTCCGGCGAGAAGGGCGCGCCGAAGCCCGGCCGCCAGCCGCGCGGGGCCCCGTGCTGCGCGTCGTAGGTGAAGATGTTGGTCTTCAGCGCAGTCAAGCCCTTCTCGCGCACTTCGCGCCCGATCGCCTTGACCCCGGCGAGATCAGTGATGGCAGGCTGGTAGTGGGCGGGGTGATTGATCCGCCACGTCGCACAATGCGACCAGTACACGCGGATACGGTCGCGGATCTTGCCGCCGAGGAGCTCGTACACCGGCACGCCGAGTCCTTTCGCCTTGGCGTCGAGCAGGGCGTTCTCGATTGCTGCCATGGCGAGCGCGACGATGCCACCGGCGGCCGGGCGAGTCGCACAATAGAGCTCGGCGTAGATGCGCTCGTGCGCGCCGACCGGCTGGCCGACGACGCGGGCGGCAAGGCGCTCGATGACCGTGCTCACGCCGGGCGCGCCGAAGCCCTCGTCGAACTCGCTCCAGCCGACGATGCCGGTGTCGGTAGTGAGCTTCACGAAGTGGTAGTTGCGCCAGCCGGCATCGCAGGCCAGTGTATCGATACTCTTGACCTTCATGATGTCCTCCTTGTAGTGTGCGGTTCGTCGGGTTCGAACAACGATACAGACGTTACCAAACCTGGGAGACCATGGCTCTTGTCTGCTCTCGGGCGCCAAGGTCCCAGCGAAGCTGGCTGACCGGACCACCAGGTTCGATGCGAGCAGCAGCGGCGTGGGCTAGAATGCAGATGATCGGCAACTCTACGAGCTCTCTCCCGGTTCATTCTTAGGAGCTCTGTTGCTGGGGTCCAGAGCAATGCGTCGATCGCCTGTCTCCTCGCCTGATCTCTTCAAACCGTCGGCGCTCTGCCGGATCCGTGTTTGATTCGTCGCCAGGCGATAAACCGATGTGACTCAGGAGGCCCACATGCCACCAAGCGCCAACCCCGGAGCACGGGCGCTGTGCTTCGTCGACATGCCGTTCGGGAAGAAGCCCGACCTCGCCAGCGGCAATGAGATCGACTTCGATCAGATCTACCAGGCCGGGATCAAGCCGGCCATCGAGGACTGCGACCTGGAGGCGCTGCGCGGCGACGAGGAGCGGACCGGCGGCATCATCCATAGCGCCATGTTTGCGCGCTTGCTCCTGGCGGAGTTCGTGGTCGCCGATCTCACGTTGGCCAACCCGAACGTCTTCTACGAGCTGGGCATTCGCCACGCCGCGAAGCCGTTCACCACTGTGCCGATCTTCGCCAACGTCCGCGCCCTGCCGTTCGACGTCGGGTTGGTCCGCGCCATTCCGTACGAGCTCGACAAGGGCCAGCTGACCGAAGAGTCGGCGAAGAAACTCCGGGCCGAGCTGACCCGGCGTCTGAAGGACGCGGCCATGGCTACGACCCCTGACAGCCCGCTGTTTCAGTTGCTGCCCAAGTTTCCCGGCATCGATCTGCCGCACGACGTCACGGATGCATTTCAGGAGAGGGTGCAGCACGAGGAGCGGTTTCGCGAAATCCTCGACCAGGCGCGCAGCCGCCCGACCAACGAGGAGCGGCGCGCCGCGCTGGTGCAGATTCAGGCCGAGTTCAAGGATCTCGCGGTGGTGCAGCGTGGCATCCTCGTCGACCTGCTGCTGTCTTATCGCGCCGTGGAGGCGTGGCCGGAGGTGGTGGCGTTGTCGAGGCCATGCCCCAACACCTGAAAGATGCCATCGTCGTGCGTCAGCAGTGGGCCCTCGCCCTCAACCGGCGCAACCAGCCCGGCGATCGCGACAAGGCGGTACGCGAACTGGAGAAGCTGGTGAAGCAGCGCGGACCCGACCCCGAGACGCTCGGGATCCTTGGGCGCGTGCACAAGGATCGCTACAGGGACGCGAAGAAGGCGAAGAGCATCATCGCCGCGGCGGCGCTCGACGACGCCATCGGCGCCTATACACGCGGCTTCGAAGCCGACCCGCGCGACTACTACCCGGGCGTCAACGCCATCACGCTGCTCATCGACAAAGGCACGCCGGAGGCGATGCGGGAAGCCGATCGGCTCGTTCCGCTGGTGGCCTTTGCCGTCGCCCGTCGCGGCGGCCCGACCTCCAGCGACTACTGGGACCTGGCGACGGTCCTCGAGCTCGCCTGCATCGGCAACGACTGGGCGACCGCGGAGCGCGTCTTTCCGCGAGTGATCGCCGCCGCGCGCGAGTCCTTCATGCCGAAGACGACGGCGGACAATCTCGAGCTCCTCAAGCAGGCCAGGCAACGGCAGGGGCAAGAACTCCCGCAGGTCGACGAGTTCATCGCCGGCCTGCGTGAGCGAGGGACGGAATTGTCCGGGGCAAGCTGAGAGGATCGGCGATGGTTGAGGCATGAGCCGGCAGCCGGCCGGCGCCGCTCGTTGCGTTCGCTCTTCGCGCCGCGCCGCACCCGGCAAGCCGGCCACGCTGCGCCGCAACTCAGCCGCCCTTGTACTGCGCCTCGAACGCCGCCCGGATATTATCGAACCGGATTCCCTCGTTCGCCTGATAGGTGCCTTCCTGCCCGTTCAGCCGGGCAAGCGCGTCGCCGCCGGCATGGTGCAGCCCGATCAGCCGCCACTCCTGGTTGAACACGGGGCTGCCCGAGCTGCCGCCCTCGGTCGGGGTGCGGTAGTGCAGCTTGAACCCGGCATCCTCGAAGTCGAGCAGCTCGTTGTCGGCGATCGAGAACGAGAGCGTGCCGCCACCCGGATGGCCGAGGACGATGACACGCGCCCCGCGCAGCGGAAGGCTCTTCGCCAGCTGGTACGGCGCCGTCAACGGGACCGGCCCGTCCAGCGTGACGATGGTGGCATCCAGCTGCGCAGGCGGCGAGGACCAGAGCACCTGCTTGACCGTGAAGGCCTGATCGGCCGCTACGCCATCGAGCGCATGGAACGAGATCACCACTTCGTCGGGGCGAAAGCCTTCGCCACTACCCGTCGGATTGATGACGTGGCAGTTGGTGACCAGCACCGGATCCGCACTCAACTTCGCGGACAGATCGGAGCCGCGCACCAGGAAGCCCGTGCCGTCCCCGCGGGACAATTCGCGGCCGATGCGCGCTACGCACTGGCAGCGCTCGAGTCCCTTGCGATAGTTCTCGAGGGTGACGAAGTGGTCTTTCCCGAACACCTTCTCCAGGTGCAAGCCGTCCGGCGTGCCCGCTTTCTGCATCGCTTCGCGCACCTGACCCGGCGGCAATGTCACCGCGCCCTGCTCGACCTCGACCAACCGCGCGCGCAGCATGGTGAGCAACGGCTGGCCGGGATGACCGGCCGTATCCAGCTCCCAGACCTGCTCGAGCTGTCGCAGCGTGCTCCCGAGCGAGAACGCGCTGGTGTCCGGATGCCAGACGTATTTCTGCAGGCAGGCCGCCGCGTCTTCATAGCGGCCGAGCGCCACGAACGCTTCCGCCAGCGTGGCGTCGTCGAACCGCGTTCGCTCGCGTTTGACTTGCAGGTTCTTGATGATCCGCTCCGCGACCACTTTCGGGTCGGCGATCTGCGCCGCCGTCAGCCCCCGCCGCTGCGCCAGAGCGAGCAAGGCCACGGCGTTGATGCCGTGCCAATCCCGCGCTGGAGGATCTGCCTCGTACTCCTTCAAGTATGCGGTGACGGCCTGCTTGAGCTTCGGCGCGCTCGCCTTGGAGGTCGCCCTGAGCTGATCGATGAACTCCTGCTTGTGGGCGCGCCCGAGGAGCCCCCGCGCCTCGGCGCGTTCGCTCGCCGGCAGGCCTTTCTGCTTGATAAGGTGCTCGAGCTCGGTGCGCGCCACCGCCAGCTGGCCGCGCTCGATCAGTGCCTGGGCGTAGCGCCGGCGCATCCCGCCCGGCAGCGGTCCGCGTGCAGCGAAGGCGTGACCGAGCTCCACAGCGAGGTCGAACCAGCGGCGCTCGTTGAGCCCCAGAAGGAGCCCCTCGGCCACGGTTTCGTCGGGCGGCTCGCCGCCCCTTGCGAGCGCGGCGGCGAGCGCCTGGATCGCGCCCAGCGCCTCACCCTTCGCACACCTGTCGGTGGCGGCCTGGATCGCGGTGACCAGGTCGCCGGTCGAGCTCACGGCCAATCCGCCTTGAGCATCTGCGCCAGGCGCGTGCGCAGCTTCTTGCCTTGCAGATATTTGCTGATGCTGTGCCGCCACTCGCCCCAGTTGGGCTCCTCGAGGTCTTCGATCACCGCGCGGCCGTTCTGGCGATAGTCGTTGGCGATGCTGGGATCGGCGGCCGCCACGAGGTCGAGCCGATCGAACACGTTGACCCAGGGTCCTTTCAACTTCTCAGTGGGGAAACCGTTCTCTCGCGTCCACTTGGGAAAGAAGTCCTGCACGTCATCGAGACCGAGCGGGCTGCCGATGGTGACCAGGCCGTCGATGGTCGGACACTCCGGCTCGTGCATCAGGCAGTCGTAGGCGATGATGGTGCCCATGCTGTGCGACACGACAATCATGGGGTGGTCGCCGCTCTTGACCGCCTTCAGCGCGCCGACGAAGCGCTTTCTCAGCTCGTCACGCACGCGGAAACTGGCGTTGGAGCGTGGCGCGAATTCCTTGTTGAAGAAATACAGATGCGCATCGCGCACGAGCTTCGCCATCAGCCGGTTGCGCAGCCACGCGGGCAGCGGGATGCGCTCGTAAGCGATCTGCTTGCGTTCCTCGGGCGACAGAGCCGCCGGGTCGAAGTCCTCGCCGGTGATGGCGAGCTCGGCAGACAGCTGCTCGATGAACTTCTGCTCCTCCGGCGGCAGCCTCTGCGTTGCCAGCGTGACGGCCGCCCGTGCTTCGTTCAGCACTTCGTCGCCGGCGGCCGCGCTTTCGTACGCCGCCAGATCCGTATCCGGTGACGGGTAGAGCACGTCCGCCCAGTACACCATCGAGGACAGCACCCCGTTGTCGTCGAGCGAAAATCCTTCGTGTGCGAGCTTGCGCTTCCACAGCTCGTGCAGGTAGTCCGTTTCCGGCTTGTTGGACAGGCCGTGAATGAACGTGACGGTGGAGGACATGTGAGCGGCTCCTAGACCAGGCGGTTGCGTTACCAGGGCGTGTACGGCGATCCGCGCATCCCCGCAGGACAGCCGGGGGGAGCAGGTGCAGTCTACGTCCGGCGCTGGACGATATCAACCGTGCCGCTCGATCCTCGAGAGCGCAGGAATTCGATCGCAGCAGAGGCTGCAAACTGCCGGCCGACGCCGCCACCGTTCAGAGAATCCAACGCGCTTCTGCGCTTCGACACTGCAGACTAGCGCATCCGCTCCCACACCAGCACACCGATGACGTCCTGCCCGCCCCGCCGGATCGGCGGGGTGGTGAGGATCAGCTTGTTGGCCTCGAGCTTGTAGTGGCGCACCTGCTTGCTGCCGGTCCAGTTCGGAAACATCGCCTGCTCGACGTGGTGGGTGACGGTACGGGCGTGCTCGTCCACCTCGTAGCGTCCCCAGTACGCGTTATAGCTCTCGAAAGCGGCCTTGATCTCCTCGGGGCTGCCGCGCAACTGGTCGCTGCCTGCGAAGCGTGTGCGCTCCCGACGCCCGAGCTGCGCCGACATGTTGCCGTGCGAGTCGTAGACGAGCATGCCCTGAGGGTCGGCACCCCAGGGGGAATCCACCACGGTTGCGTCCAGGGTGCGGTACTCGGCGGATACCAGCCGCCAGGCGCCGGGGAAGCGACTGGCCTCGCTCATGGCCTCGGCGCCGGATATTGCGACCACTGTCGCGAGAAACAGCGCGGCGCGCACCACGCGCTCGACCCATTTTGCGTTCATCTCGGCTCCGGGGTTAATTGTCGGGGGTGTGTTGTGGGGCCGATCGCCTCAGCGCCGCCGGCCCAAAGCCGATTATAGGGGCGGCGCCGTCTGGCGTAGAATCCGTCCCCAATCCCTGCGGATGCTGCCCATGCGACCTGGCCTGTTTCTGCTCCGGGCCTATCTGAACGCCTATCGCAAGATCTCGGAGTTCCTGGCTCACAAGCTGCGCCGGAACTTCTACCTGTACCTGGCCGCGCTGTTCTCGCTGTTCGTCCTGCTCGACGTATTGTCTTCCGCACAGATCGTGGACATGCGCCAGAAGTCGCCTACGACCTGGTGGTGCAAGAACCGCTTCATGAAGCCCAAGCCGGATCGCCGACATCGTCATCGTCGACATCGACGAGAAGAGCCTGGCGGACGATGGCAACAGAGTACGGCCGCTGGCCGTGGCCGCGTCAGGTGCTGGGCGAGTTCCTGGAGCACGTGTCGCATGCAGGCGCCCAAGGCTGTGATCTTCGACATCCTGTTCAGCGATCCGGACGTGTTCAACCCGGACAGCGACGCGTACCTCGACGAGCGTCGTGGCTGCCAGCACTGACAATCGTCTTCTTCCCTCTGCTGCGCTTGCCGCGAGGAGACGACGAGCTCAGTCAGCTCAAGCGCGATGATCCCGGGTCCGGCCCGCGCCCGGGGCTGCCGCAAGCAGACGGCACCGTTGCGGTGGTGCTCCCGTTCCTGCAGGCCGCGCTGGCCAGCGGCCGGCTGGGACCTTCAACGTCTACCCGGATGCCGACGGCATCGTGCGCAGCTATCCGCTGTGGATCGACGCCGGCGGCATGGCTTTGCCGTCGCTGCCCGTGCGCATCGGCGAGGCGCTCGGCTATCGCATCCGCCGCACCGGCAGAACATGCTGCTCAACTGGCGCGGGCAGCCGTTCACCTATCGCTTACGCCAGCTTCAGCGACGTCTACTTCGACCTGCTGAGCGAAGGACAAGCCAGCGGCCGCAGGACGAGTTCAAGGGCAAGATCGTGTCATCGGCACGACCGCCGCGGAGCCTGTTCGATATCAAGCCCACCTCCATGTCCAAGCAGTTTCCCGGGCGTGGAGATCCTCGCCACTGCGCTCGACAACGTCAAGCACGACGACTACATCCGCGTGCCGCAGAGCCGCTGGCCCGCTCTGCGTCGCGGCGCTGCTCGATCTTGTGGGCCACGGCGCTGGGCTTTCTACAGGATATCGAGGCGGAGCGCTTCGCCAGGGTGTTCGGGCTGTCGCAGGTCGGCCTGCTGGTGATTTCCTACCTGTCCATCAATCTGACCAACTTCTATCTTCAATCTGACCGGCCCGGTGTTCGTCGGCTTCGTCTACTTCTCCATCGCCAAGATCTACGCGCTCGCGACCGCGCGGGCTCTGGAACGCAACCTGCTGGCCGAAAGTCTGAAGGGGGTCGGGAGGCCAGATCGCCGACCATGGCGCGTCTTCCACATCCATGGACGCGACGACGCCGTCCAGCGCGGTGTTCATGCGGGCGTTGAAGAAGGCGGTCGAGCGCGCGGGACGCGGCCGAAGGACGTGGAGCTCCTGCGCGGCAACCAGCGTGGCGCTGTTCGGGCTGTTCGACACCACACTGGTGGTGTCCTGGTTGTATCCGGGCGACGACGAGCAGCAGCGCCGGGCCGTCGAGAAGGATGCGAACGATCTGCTGGCTGCCATGCCCGGACTGATCGAGGTGAACCGGATCGGCGGGGAGACGCTGGAAGAGGCGGCACTGCATCGGCTGGCGCTCGGCGCCTCCGAGCGGCGGGTCACTGCCGCCGAGTGGAGCCGCTTGTTCGCCGAAACCCTGGCGCGGGATCGCGCCGCGGCTCGAGCTACTGGTAGAGAGGAGCAGCAGTGAACGATGTGCGACGATCGATGGGCCGCACGCTGGCTGCTCGCGATCTGCTGCTGGCCGCGCGCCGCACGCGCGCGGAAACGGGCACCGCGCTGAAGGCCGACGATATCAAGGCCGAGCCGTTCAGGGACGCGAAGAGCGTAGGCAGCTCGCCAAGGGCGACAGCGTGGAAATTCTGGCCCAGAAGAGCGGCTGGCTGCGGGTCAAGGCGCGCGGCAAGGAGGGCTGGGTGCGGCTGCTGTCGCGTGCGCCGCGGACGGCAGGCAAGTCAGGACGCGGCCAAGGAGGCCGGCGGCATTGCCGGGCTGGCCACCGGACGCGCCGGCACCGGGCAGGTAGTCTCCACCACTGGAGTGCGCGGGCTGAGCGAGGAGGAACTCAAGGACGCCAAGTTCAGCGAGGACAGGTGAGGCAGGCGGAGGCCTACGCGGTGTCCGCAGAAGCCGCGCAAAGCTTCGCCAAGCCGGCCAGCTCAAGGCCCGGCGATGGCGATCCCTGCCGGAGCCCAAGCAGCGCTTCGTCAGCAGCGCAGGGGGAGGGCGATGAGTGATGCGCAACCTGCTTGGCCGTCGCGGGCGTGATGCTTGCCTGGGCTGGACGGGCGCGGTCGCAGGCCCAATTCGACGACCTGGAGAAGGCAACTCAAGAAAGCCTCTCCCGCCAGCTCAGCAGCCGGAACGCGGACGCAAGACGAGCCCCAGACGCCGGCGATCAGAGCAGGCACCAACCGCCCCACAAAAGCCCGCAGCCGGCCACGCCAGCGAAAGGGGAGAGGCGCGCAGACCTTCAGTCTCCCGGCCTTCGGGCCGGTGCCGCTCCAGGACGAAGTGAAGATCGGGCGGCAGATCGCCGGCAACCTGCTCGGAGCGGCGCCGCTGGTGAGGACGCGCAGCCTTGCAGCAGTACGTCAACCGGGTCGGACGCTGGGTCGCATCGCGCAGCGCGCGCCCGGATCTGAACTGGACATTCGGCGTGATCGAATCCAACGACATCAACGCATTCGCCGCGCCCGGGCGGCTATATCTTCGTGACCCGCGGGCTGTATGTCCGATTGAAGGACGAGGCAGAGCTGGCCGGAGTGCTTGCGCACGAGATCGCGCACGTCGAGCAGCAGCACCACCTCAAGGTGCTGCAGCAGACAGCAACTCATTGGATTGGGCAGCCAGCTGCTGGGCAAGCAGGTCGGCGGCGACGCGAAAACCGTACAGCGGCTGATCGGCAGCGGCGCGCAGATCATGGCGCGGGGACTGGACAAGTCTGCCGAGTTCGAGGCGGACCGCATCGGCGTCGTGCTGGCAACGCGCGCGGGCTACGATCCCTGGGGCCTGCCCTCGGTGCTGCAGGAGATCGGCGCGCTCTCCAAGGGCGACGCCGGTGGCGTGGCGCTGCTCTTCAAGACCCATCCGCACCCCGACGAGCGCCTGTCGGCGCTGGGAGAGGCCGATGGGCGAGCGCTTCGACGAGAGCATTGCCGGGAGAGGGTAGGCGAAGTGGGCTGCGGATCCCGTACCCCCTCCCTCCCGCTTGAAACCGAGAGCTGCCCATCACTCCTGAAGTAGAGGCGACGCACCTACCTACGGCACGCAGGCAGCTCGACCGGGGTGATGCGTGCGCGTCGAGTCTTCTGTGCGCGGCGGATCAGCGTCAGCTCTGCGCTGCGACCCAGGTAGTCCTCGGTGAGCAGGCGGTGCAGGTCGTCGATGCCCGCGACGGGCTGTGCCGTCCCACGCACGATCACGTCGCCCTCCTCAAGGCCGGCTGCCCGCGCCGGACTGCCCTCCTCGACCGACGTCACGCGCACGCCGCTTTCCACTGTCAGCTCGAAGTGGCGCACCAGCCGGCGCGGCAGCGACGTGTTCTGGCCGGCCACGCCGATATAGCCGCGCCGCACGCGCCCGTGGCGCAGAAGCTGGGCGACCACGATCTTGGTCGTGTCCACGGCGGTGGCGAAGCAGATGCCTTGAGCGCCGGCGATGATCGCGGTGTTCACGCCGATCACCTCGCCGCGGGAGTCGACCAGCGGTCCGCCCGAGTTGCCCGGGTTGAGCGCGGCGTCGGTCTGGATCACGTCGTCGATCAAGCGCCCCGACTGCGACCGCAGCGAGCGCCCCAGCGCGCTCACGACGCCTGCCGTGACCGTGCACTCGAAGCCGTACGGATTGCCGATGGCGATGGCGAGCTGCCCCACGCGCAACCCGCGCGAGCTGCCCAGGCGCACCGCCGGCAGCCGGCCGCCCGATACGCGGATCGAGCGCCAGGTCGGTGTGCGGGTCGTCGCCGATGAGGTCGGCATCCGTGCGTCTGGCCGTCGTTGAAGCTCACCAGCAGCTTCGACGCACCGCCTGCCACGTGGCTGTTGGTCAGGATCAGGCCGTCGGGCGTGAAGATGAACCCGGAGCCGCTGCCGGCCCCCTCCCGCGTCCCCTGCGCCGTGCGCACCTTGCGCTGCACGTCGATCTTCACCACGGCAGGGCTCACCGACTCGGCCGCCGAAACCACGGCGTGCGAGTAGGCGTCCAGCAGTCCCGCCTCGCCCGAGCCGGCGAGCTCGGGACCCGCGGAACGCGAGGAGCCTGGGCCGGGTGCGGATTCCTCGACCAGAACGAGATGGGCGCGTTCGCGCGCTGCGGCTTTCATGTGGGTCTTCCCGGTTGCGGTTTACCCGGGTGAAATGCGGGCGCCCTGGCGCGAACTCAAGTGCAGCGGGGCAGGAGCGCCGGTCGGGCTCACTGCACCGATCTCTCTTAGAATGGCTGGAACCGACTCGACCGTTCCTGCGCAGAGATGACGACGCCCAGAATCCTCGCCTTTGCCGGCGCGACCCGGACCCACTCCTGGAACAAGAAGCTGATCAGGCTCGGCGCGGAATCGGTTCGGCGTGCCGGTGGGGAGGTCACCTTGATCGATCTGCGGGATGTCGCCATGCCGTTCTACGACGGTGATGTCGAAGCGCAGGAGGGGCTGCCGGCGGGCGCCCGGGAGCTCAAGCGGCTGATGCTGGAGCACGATGGATTCCTCATTTCCGCGCCGGAGTACAACAGCTCCATCTCGGCCGTGCTGAAGAACGCCATCGATTGGGTATCGCGGCCGCAGCCCGACGAGCCGCCGGCGCCGGCCTTCCGCGGCAAGGTAGCGGGGTTGCTGGCTGCCTCCCCGGGCCACCTCGGCGGGATCCGCGGCCTCTTCACGGTCCGCCAGGTCCTCACCGTGCTGGGGACGCTGGTCATTCCGACCCAGTTCGGCCTGGCGCGCGCCCGCGAGGCATTCAACGATGACGGCAGCCTCAAGGACCCGGGGCACCAGAAGAGCGTGGATGGCGTCGCGAGCGAGCTGGTGAGAGTTACCGGGCGGCTGCGGGCCTAGGGCTGAAAAGCCTGGCCACAAAGCTCACAGAGAACACAGAGAAGAACTCAACGCCCGCAGGGCCGTGTCCGTCAAGCTGGGACAGCCGTCAGTCTGTTCTTGACTCTGCGTTCTCTGTGTCTCTGTGTTCTCTGTGGCTGGCCCTTCCTGCGGGGCTGGCCTTTACCCGGCGGCGCCGGGCCGCGCGTCGGTGCACCGTGGCGGGGCGAGCCCGGCAGCGGCCGCGCCACGCTGGTGCGAAAGGTCCTTGCGCCGGCCCGTGATCCTGCGTTAAGTTCCTCTTGCAGTTGCGTTTTCGAAGATGGGGGCAGAATGGCACGGGTTCTGCGATGGGCCTCATCCGAGACCGCGCGCCCAACCCAGCAAGGCACCGACATGCAACAGATGACAGCGGTGACCCGACCCCTGTTCTCCGACACCTGCTTCAACGAGATGTACGCGCCGGACGGCAGCGTGCGAGAGCATTACCAACCGCTGGCGGACTGGCTCACCAGCACGCCGGGCGAGCGCATCAGCCAGATGCGGCAGGCGGCCCAGATCCTGTTCCACCGGGTGGGCATCACCTTCGCAGTCTACGGCGACGACAGCGGCGCCGAGCGGCTGATTCCCTTCGACATCCTGCCGCATGTGATCCCGCGCTCGGAGTGGCGCGAGCTGCAAGCCGGACTCAAGCAGCGCGTGCGGGCGCTCAACATGTTCCTGCACGATGTCTACCACGAGCAGGAGATCCTGAAGGCCGGCCGCATCCCGGCGGAGAAGGTGACCGGCAACGTGCTGTTCCGGCGCGAGATGCAGGGTATCGACGTGCCCGGCGGCATCTACGCGCACATCGCCGGGGTCGACCTGGTGCGTGCGGGGCAAGGCGAGTACTACGTCCTGGAGGACAACCTGCGCACGCCATCGGGCGTGTCCTACATGCTGGAGGACCGCAAGATGATGATGCGGCTGTTGCCGGAGCTGTTCGCGCGCCAGCGCATCGAGCCGGTCGAGCACTATCCTGACCTGCTGCTGGAGACGCTGCGCAGCGTCGCGCCCCAGGGAGTGCACAACCCCACTGTCGTGCTGCTCACGCCGGGACAGTACAACTCCGCCTATTTCGAGCACGCCTTCCTCGCACAGCAGATGGGGATCGAGCTGGTGGAGGGCGCCGACCTGCTGGTCAAGGACGACGTCGTCTACATGCGCACGACCAGCGGACCGCAGCCGGTGGACGTCGTGTACCGGCGCATCGACGACGACTTCCTCGACCCGCAGGCGTTCCGTCCCGATTCCATGCTCGGCGTGCCCGGCCTGGTGTCGGCCTACCGCAAGGGCCGCGTGACGCTCGCCAATGCCGTGGGCACCGGCGTGGCCGACGACAAGTCGGTGTATCCCTACGTGCCCGAGATGATCCGCTTCTACCTGGGCGAAGAGCCGATCATCGCGAACGTGCCCACCTGGCTGCTGGAAAAACCGGAGGACTGCGCCTACGTGCTCGCGCGTCTGGACGAGCTGGTGGTCAAGGAGGCGCAGGGCTCCGGCGGCTACGGCATGCTGATCGGCCCGACCGCGACCCCGCGCGAGCGCGAGGCCTATCGCGAGCGCATCCTCGAGGCGCCCCACAAGTTCATCGCTCAGCCGACCCTGTCGCTGTCCGACCTGCCCGACCTTCGTCGACCAGGGCGTGGCGCCGCGCCACATCGACCTGCGGCCATTCGTGCTCTCCGGCGGGAAGGATGTGGTGATGGTGCCGGGCGGACTCACGCGCGTGGCGCTCAAGGAGGGGAGCCTGGTGGTCAACTCCTCCCAGGGCGGCGGGACGAAGGACACGTGGGTGGTCGGCTGATGCCGACCACCCAGGCGCGAGGCGCGAGGACAGGCACGAGGCGCGAGGCGCGAGGCACGAGAATAGCATGCGCGATGCGCGACGTGAAAGCGGCTGAGAGGCGCGAGAACCGAACGATATGCTTGAAGCGTGCTGCCTGCAGAACTGCAGCATAGTGATCCAACCAACGTAAGGGTTCATACTCGTGCCCAGCGCCTGCTTTTCTCGTGCCTCGTGCCTCGCGCCTCGTGCCTGTGCTTCTCGGCCTCGTGCCTCGATCAGCCTGATGCTCTCCCGCACCGCCAACAACCTCTACTGGATGGCCCGCTACGTCGAGCGGGCGGAGAACACCGCGCGCATCCTCGACGTGACCTACCGCATGTCGCTGATGCCGCAGGATGCCAAGCTGGTCACGCAGGAGTGGTTTGCGCCGCTCAACATCACCGGCACGCTGTTCCCGTTCAGCGGGCGCTACAACACGGTGAACGCGCACGATGTGCTGCGCTACATGGTGCTGGACCCGGACAATCCCTCCAGCATCTACTCCTGCGCCCGCGGCGCGCGCGAGAATGCGCGCGCGGTGCGCGGCAGCATCACCTCCGAGATGTGGGAGGTGCTCAACACCACCTGGCTCGAGCTGCAGCGCGTGAACGAGGCGCGCCTGGACTCCGCGGGCGTGACCGACTTCTTCGACTGGGTGAAGGACCGCTCCCACCTGTTCCGCGGCGTGACCGTCGGCACCGCGCTGCGCGACCAGGCCTTCCACTTCAACCGGCTGGGCACTATTCCTCGAGCGCGCGGACAATACGGCCCGCATCCTCGACGTCAAGTACCACGTGCTGCTGCCCAGCGTGGAAGACGTGGGCGGCGCGGTCGACTACTACCAGTGGGCCGCGGTCCTGCGCTCGGTCAGCGCGTTCGAGTCCTACCGCAAGGTGTACCGCGACGTGATCACGCCGCTGCGCGTGGCCGAGCTGCTGATCCTGCGCGACGACATGCCGCGCTCGCTGCATTCCTGCATGAACGAGGTCTACGACATCCTGCAGGCGCTGGCCACCGCGCAGGCGAAAGAGGCGGTGCGGCTGGCCGGCGAGCTGCATGCCGAGCTGCACTTCGGCCGCATGGAGCGGATCTTCGGCATGGGACTGCACGAGTACCTGACCGACTTCCTCGAGCCGCACCAACACGCTGGGCGCGGAGATCAACAGCGGGCTTCTTCACCGCCTCGGCCGCCCCGCCTTGTCAGTTGAGCGCGGCTGTCACCCTGGAGACACCAGCCCCGATGTTGAGCGCGCGCCGTGTCGGATGTCGCGAGCGCCCCGGCCGCCGCGGCGCGCCTTGCTCGCCTGGACCCGGCGCGGCTATGATGCGCAAGTGCATCGAACCACAACCTGGCGCTCATGACCTACTGCGTAGCCGTGCGGCTGGATTCCGGCATCCTGTTCGCCTCCGACTCGCGCACCAACGCGGGCGTGGACCACATCGCCACGTTCTGCAAGATGAGAGTCTTCGAGATGCAGAACGAACGGGTGATCGTGGTCCTGAGCTCCGGCAATCTGTCGGTCACGCAGAGCGTGATCAACATCCTCGAGCAGCACCGGCACGCCGACCAGGCCGAGCCCACCATCTGGAGCGTGAGCACCATGTACGACGTCGCCGTCCTGGTGGGCGACGCGCTGCGCGAGGTGCAGCGGCGCGACGGCCCGCACCTGCAGCAGGGCAACATCGACGCGAGCGCGAGCCTGCTGGTGGGCGGGCAGATGCGCGGCGAGGACCCGCGGCTGTTCAACATCTATCCGCAGGGCAACTTCATCGAGGCCACCCCCGACACCCTCTACTTCCAGCTCGGCGAGGGCAAGTACGGCAAGCCGGTGCTCGATCGCGTGGTCACCACCGCCACCAACCCCGTCGAGGCGCTCAAGTGCGTGCTGGTGTCCTTCGACTCCACCATCCGCAGCAACATCTCGGTGGGCCTGCCGATCGACGTGCTGTGGTATTCGCGCGATTCGCTGCGCGTGGGCATGCAGAAGCGCATCGTCGAGGGCGATCCGTACTTCAGCATGCTGCGCCAGGCCTGGGGCGCGGGCCTGCGGCGGGTGTTCGGCGAGCTCGCCAATCCCGACTGGATGGCCTGAGCCGGAAAGCTCTCACCGCCAAGGACGCAAAGGACGCCAAGGAAAGCGAGCCCGAGGGCGCACAGCAGATGGTACGAGAAGCACAGCCGCTGTACTCGCGTGCGTGGCGCATGCACCGGCTCGAGTGCTGCTGCGTCCCGCAGAGCCCGGTGTCCATCTGATGTCTTCGACTTCGGATACCTTCTTTGCGTCCTTGGCGTCCTTTGCGTCCTTGGCGGTTTTTGCAAGGACGTTGCTATGACGATCCAAGTCGCCCTGCACCACCACACCCGCTACGCCTTCGACCGCCCGGTGGCGCTGTCGCCGCACGAGATCCGCCTGCGGCCGGCGGCGCATTGCCGCACGCCGATCCTGAGCTACTCGCTCAAGGTCCAGCCGGCCAAGCACTTCCTCAACTGGCAGCAGGACGCCTACGGCAACTACGTGGCGCGCTATGTCTTCCCGGAGAAGACGCGCGAGATGGTGGTCGAGGTCGATCTCACCGCCGACATGACGGTGATCAACCCGTTCGACTTCTTCGTCGAGGAGTACGCCGAGAAGTATCCGTTCGCCTACGACGGAGCGCCTGGCGGCTGGAGCTGGCGCCGTTCCGGCAACTGGAGCCGGCCGGGCCGCTGCTCAGCGCCTGGCTCGAGCGCTTCAAGCGCGAGCAGCTGCGAGCGGGGCATGGTATCGGTCGATCTGCTGGTGGCGCTGAACCGCCAGGTGCAGCGCGACGTGCAGTACATCGTGCGCCTGGAGCCGGGCGTGTACACGCCGGAGGAGACGCTCGAGCGCAAGACCGGCTCGTGCCGCGACAGCGGCTGGCTGCTCGTGCAGATCCTGCGCCACCTGGGGTTCGCGGCACGCTTCGTCTCCGGCTACCTGGTCCAGCTCACCGCGGACGTCAAGGCGCTCGACGGGCCGAGCGGGCCGGAGCGCCGACTTCACCGATCTGCACGCGTGGGCGGAAGCCTATCTCCCGGGCGCCGGCTGGATCGGCCTGGACGCCACCTCGGGCCTGCTCGCGGGCGAGGGCCATATCCCGCTGGCGTGCACCGCAGTGCCGGCGAGCGCCGCGGCGGTGTACGGCTTTGCCGATCCCTCCGGCGGTGCAGTTCGAGTTCGAGATGCGGGTGACGCGCATCCACGAGGACCCGCGCGTCACCAAACCCTATTCCGCCGCGCAGTGGCAGGACGATCGATCGCGCTCGGTGCGCGCAGGTCGAGGAGGAGCTGAAGGCGGGAGACGTGCGGCTCACCATGGGCGGCGAGCCGACCTTCGTCTCCGTCGACGACATGGATGGCGCGCAGTGGAACTTCGACGCGCTGGGCGAGGACAAGCGCAGCCTCGCCGGCGTGCTGCTGCGGAGCCTGCAGCAGCAGCTTCGCGCCGGAGGGCCTGTTGCACTACGGCCAAGGCAAGTGGTATCCCGGCGAGCCGCTGCCGCGCTGGGCCCTGACCTGCCTGTGGCGCGCGGACGGCATGCCGCTGTGGCGCGATGCCAGGCTCACCGCGCAGGAGGGCACCGGCTACGGCCACGGGTGGCAGCGACGCGCAGGCGCTTCGCCCGCGTGCTGGCGGGACGCCTCGGCCTGCACCGCGACTATCTCATCGCGGCCTACGAGGATGTCTGGGATGTGCTCAAAGCCGAGCGGGCCATGCCGGCCAATGTCGACCCGCTGCGAGCGCGACTTGAAGGACGCCGCCGAGCGCTCGCGCCTCGCGCGTTTGCTCGAGGCGAGCAGCTCGGCGAGCCGGTCGGGTTCGTGCTGCCGCTCAAGCCTGCGCCCGAGCCCGCGGCGGGCGCGCCGGCGCTGGCTGAGCAGCCGCTGGCCGCTGCGCCGCGAGCACCTCTACCTGATGCCGGGCGACTCGCCGCTGGGGCTGCGCCTGCCGCTCGAGCTCGCTGCCCTGGGTAGCGCCCGAGGACCATGATCAGCCGCATGCGCCCGATCCGTTCGAGGCGCGTGCGCCGCTCGATGAGATCGTGGAGTCGCACACCCAGGGCGAGGCCGCCGCGCCGACGCAGGCGAGCGTTGCGGTGGGCGAGTCCGCGCGGGAGGTGATCCACACCGCGCTGTGCGTGCAGGCGCGGGCAGGGCCGCGTGCATGTGTTCCTTCCGCCGGTGCCGACGCTCGAGGACTTCGCTGCGCTGGTGCGCGCGGTGGAGGACACCGCGCGGCGAAACCAGCACGCCCGTGGTGCTCGAGGGCTATCTCCCGCCCGAGGACCCGCGCCTGAAGAAGTTCGCGGTCACCCCCGACCCGGGCGTCATCGAGGTCAACATCCACCCGGCGCGCGACTGGGCCGAGCTGACGCGCGAACACCCGCACCCTCTACGAGGAGGCGCGCGCTGGCGCGGCTCGGCACCGAGAAGTTCATGCTCGACGGCCGCCACACCGGCACCGGCGGCGGCAATCACGTCACGGTGGGCGGTGCGACAGCCCGCCGACAGCCCGCTGCTGCGCCGGCCCGATCTGCTGCGCAGCCTGGTCACCTACTGGCAGAACCATCCGGCGCTGTCCTATCTGTTCTCGGGCATGTTCATCGGGCCCACCAGCCAGGCGCCGCGCGTCGACGAGGCGCGCGACGACAGCCTCTACGAGCTGGAGATCGCGTTCCAGGAGATGGAGCGCCAGCAAACAGCCGGCGAGGAGACCCTGCAGCCCTGGCTGGTGGACCGGCTGCTGCGCAATCTCCTGGTGGACCTGACCGGCAACACCCACCGCGCCGAGTTCTCCATCGACAAGCTGTACTCGCCCGACTCCGCCAACGGCCGCCTGGGCCTGCTCGAGTTCCGCGCGTTCGAGATGCCGCCGCACTGGCAGATGAGCTGTGTGCAGATGCTGCTGCTGCGCACGCTCATCGCGCGGTTCTGGAAGCAGCCTTATCGGGGCCGGCTGATTCCATGGGGCACGAGCCTGCACGACCGTTTCATGCTGCCGCACTTCGTCGCCGAGGACATGCGCGACGTCGTGCTCGACCTGCAGGCGCGACGGCTACGCCGCTCCAGTTCGAGTGGTTCGCGCCGTTCTTCGAGTTTCGCTTTCCGCGCTACGGCACGGTGGTGTACCAGGGCATCTCGCTCGAGCTGCGCCAGGCGCTCGAGCCCTGGCATGTGCTGGGCGAGGAGGTGCAGGCGGGCGCGACCTCGCGCTATGTCGATTCGTCGGTGGAGCGCATGCAGGTGAAGGTCAGCCACATGACCGGCAACCGCTTCGCCGTCACCTGCAACGGCCGGCCGCTGCCGCTCGCTCCTACCGGCGTGCACGGCGAATACGTCGCCGGCGTGCGCTACCGGGCCTGGCAGCCGCCTTCGGCGCTGCATCCCACGATCGGCGTGCATACTCCGCTGGTGTTCGATCTGGTCGATCTGTGGAGCGGGCGCTCGCTGGGCGGGTGCACCTACCACGTCTCGCATCCGGGTGGGCGCCACTACGAGCGCTTCCCGGTCAACGCCAACGAGGCGGAGGCCCGGCGCATGGCGCGCTTCACTGCCGCACGGCCACACGCCCGATTCGATGTCGGCGCGGGCCGAGCGCCCCAGCGCAAGCTTCCCGCTCACCCTCGATCTGCGGCGTGCGCCGGACTACCAGGGCGCGAGCGCGGCGGTGAGCGCCGTGATCCACCAGGGACAGCAACAGCAGTGAAGCGCTGCATGTCGGAGTCGCTTGCAGGCGCGGGGAGCGGCGCGGGTGTGCCGCTGTTTGTTGTTTCACCGCAGGGGATCCGCGAACCTGCGCCGGGGAGGTTCTGAGCGCTGCGCACAGGCGCGGTGGTGCCGGTCTGGCGGCTGGGTGGACGGACCGGCGGGCCTGATGATAGGCTCCCCAGAACCCTATCCCAGGAGGCCGATCGCAATGCGTAGATTCCTTGCCATGCTGGGGGCCGCAGGTCTGATCGCGAACGGCGTCTGGCACATCGCCAGGCCGTAGCCATGATTGCAGTGGCATTGGCTGAGAATCATGGTCAGACGCACGGCCGAACGCCGCTGCACATCCTTGTCGTTGCTGTGGCCTTGCTCCTCGCGGCTTGCGCCAGGCCGCCGGCGCCCGAGGAGGTGGCGGCCAAGTTCGTGCAAGCCTACTTCGTCAAGAGCGACATGGCGGGCGCCGTGAAGCTCGCGAGCGGGAATGCCAAGGCCAAGCTCGCAGCGATCCTGCAGCAGATCCAGGCGGCCGGGGCGCACGAACCCGCCAAAGACCAGCCGCACGTGACGGCGACACTGGCGGAGCAGCAGCCCATCTCCGCAGGCGCGGTCGCGTTCGTCTATCGCGTCGAATCCGACGTGCCGGGGATCCAGCCGATCACCGCTACCTTGCGGCTCACCCAGGAAGGGAATGCCTGGTACGTGAGCGATTTCTCCCAGAGTCCGTAGGGGAGCCGTCGCGCCTGCCTGCCGTTGCTGCGGCCTCGGGTGCAGGCGGGCGCAGACTCGGTTCCAGCGCCGCATGAGTGTGCCTGCGCGGTGGACCCACCGCCCGTTCCCGTGCCGGCGCTGGTGGCCAAACGCCAACACGTGCGGGGGGTCGACAACCCCGACCTCGAGCGCATCGCTGCCCGCCGGTCGTGCAGGCGACGCCTGGCAGGCTCCGGCCAAGGCCTGCGCACGCTTCGCCGACCCGCAATCGCCAGCCCTGGGCCCGCCCTCGCGTCCGCGGGTGCCCGCCGGGCCGGGCTGAAGTGAGCCGCCGCGACCTACTTCGGAACGGGCTGGGGAGTCGTGCCCTGGTCGGCCGCCGGCTGGCTGGTCCCGTCCTCGGGCTGGCCGGTGCGGGCTTCGGCCTTCTTCTGACGCTTCTCTTCCTGCTTCTGCTTCTTGGCTAGATCTCGTTGCCGCTTGGCGAACGCATAGTTGGGTTTGGCCATTTACCCTCCTTTTGGACCAGGTTTCGGGCAGACACAATGCGAAAGGATAACGCCTATTGCACGACGCAGCCTACCCCCCGCGCAGGGACCGGTCGAGATGCTCGGGGGGCGGATGACGTTCCCGCCCCCACCCCCGCGTGGGGGGCCGCGCTCGGGCGGTTGGGCAGGCGTCCGCGTTCCGGTATCCTTCCCGGCTTGATCGGTGTCCCACGGTTTGATCGCTGACCCCAGGCGCCGTGGGACACCCCAGGAGATGAGGATGCGCTACTGGCTTGCCATTGCTGCCGCGCTGGTCGCCATATCGGTGCCCGCCGCGGACACCGAGTGGATCGAGATCGGGGCCGACACCGAGGCCCGTTACTACATCAACCCCAAGTCCGTCGAGGTCGACGGCGACACGATCCGGCTGCAGAAGCGCCAGGTGTTTACCGCACCGCTGGTGGACAACTTCAGCGGTCGCCGTGTGCTCTTCAAAGAGAGCATCGGCACCATCGAGGTCGATTGCGGCCGGCACATCAACCGCGTCATGCAGATCGACATGATCGGAATGGACGGGGAAGTGGTGTGGTCCTCGGGCAAGATGAAGCAACGCATGTGGGAGGACGTGAAGGACAGCACGCACGGCGGCGCGACCTTCGACTACGTCTGCAGGAACCTGAACAGATCCTGACCGGGGTCTGCTCGATCCATGTCCCGGCCCGAGGGCAGCGCAGGCGGCGAGGTGAGGCAACCCTGGCCCTTCCGGCCGGTCCGCTTCGTCGTAGTTTTCGTGGCCATCTACGCTGCGCTGCATGCGCTGTATTTCGCCGTCCCCGACCGTATCCTGCGCGAAGGGGTGCACTACCATGCGATCGTCGCCCCGGCTGCGCGCCTCATCCGGCTGGCCGTGCGGCAAGAGCCGGTGACCGCGGCGGAAGGCACCCTCACCTCGCCGCGCGCAGCGCTGAGCATCGTGCGGGGATGCGACGGGGCCGGGGTGGCATTCCTGCTGATGGCTGCCGTGCTGGCCTTTCCGACCGGCTTGAAACGCAAGCTCCTGGGCGTGCTCGGGGCGCTGGGGCTCGCCTACGTCTTGAACCAGCTGCGGGTCGTCGGGCTGTACTTCGTCGCAGCCTATCGCCACGAGTGGTTTGACCTGCTGCACAACTTCCTCATTCCGACCTTCATCATCGTGGTGTGCTGTCTGTTCTTCGCCTGGTGGGTGACCCGCTCCGCCGATTCACCGCCGGCGCCCGCCGATTGAGGGACGCGCGTGCAGGCGCCATCAGTCAAGCGCTGGCTGCGCGTGTCGGTCCGGGTGGTGGTCGTGTGGGCCATCCTCTGCGCGCTGGCGATCGGATTCGGCAGGCAGATGCTGGCACTGGCGCTGCCGCTGTTCGATCGGACGATCGAGGTGGTGCAGGACGACTTCGTCGCGCGCGTCGAGATTGCGCAAGACCACGGCGCCTGGGTGCTGCGAATGCAGCCGTTGCTGGTGCGCCCCCTTTATCTGAACGCGAATCTGGCCGTGCCGCAGGGGACGCGGCTGCGCTGGTTCTTCACGCACGTGAACCATACCCTGGTGCCGCCCCTGCTGTTGCTGATGGCGCTGCTGGCATGGCCGGTTGCGGGCTGGCGCGAGCTCGCGGCCAGGCTCCTGACGGGCGTGCCGGTGCTGGTGCTCGTCCTCGCCCTGACCGTCCCGATCCTGCTGGTGGGCCAGGTGCAGATGATGGCTGCGTACCTGGCGGTGCTGGCGGGCGCTGCGCGGCGCGAGCCAGTGCTGGTGACCTTGATGGTGTTCATGGAATCCGGGGGGCGCTGGCTGCTCCCGCTCGCGGGCGGCGTCCTGTGCATCGCGCTCGGCCGTTGGTTGCAGGGCGCAAGGCCGAGGATGCAGCCGCCTGGCGGCGGGCGGGCCGAGAGCGCGGCGCCCTCGGCCACCTTGCCGCCGCAGGTCTAGCGGCGCAGCTCCCGGGGCGTCACGCCGAGCAGTCGCTTGACATGCCGCGAGAGATGGCTCTGGTCGGCGAAGCCCACCGCCTCGGCGACATCGGCCAGCGAGCGCTTTCCGGCACCAGCAGATAGCAGCGCGCGGGCATTGTTCACGCGCACCCCGATCAGGTACTGGTGCGGGGTCACGCCCGTGACCTGCTTGAACAACCGGGCCAGGTGATACGGGCTCACGCGCGCCGCGTTCGCTATGTCCACCAGCTCGATAGCCTCGGCGAAATTCGCCTGGATGTACTGCATGGCACGCGCGACCGGGCGGGAAGGCAGCCTGTCCTGCGTCGGCTGCGGGAGCGGGGCCTTGGCGTAGTTGCGCAGCAGGTGCACCGCCAGCATCTGCGCCAGCGACTCGGCGTAGACGCGGGCGCCGGGCTGGCGTCCCATGAGCTCGCGCGACAACACGCCGGCGATGCTGGAGATCGCGGGGTCGGACTCGCGCTCGCCCGGCACCAGCTCCACCGCGGCCGCGTCCATGCCCAGGGCGTGCGCGGCGACGGTGCGCACGAAGCCCGGGTCCAGTGCGAGCAGGACGTAGGACAGGGGCGTGTGCCACGACCAGCGCACCGGCGTGTGGCTGGGCTGCACGGCGACGTAGCCGGGGGCGACGTCCAGCTCGAGGGTCTGAGCGCCGCGCTCGCAGCGGATGCGGGCATGCGCCAGGCTCACGAACACCAGGTGCTCGGTGGCGCCCTCGGCGAATTCGATGCTGCCGGGATCGGATTCCCGCCGCTCCAGGTGCAGCGGCCCCCAGTCCAGCTCCCGGCTCGACAAGCGCACGTCCCGGCGCTTCAGGCGCGCCATCTCGATCGGGCCCCTCAGAGGTTGCCGCGGCGAGGCGGGGGCCGCGGCGCGACCGGGGGTGCCGATGTGGTGCTGCTCGTCGTGGGCGTACATGCTGGCTGCTCCTCGCAACCGGCCGGGACGCGGTCCCGGCCGGGAGCTGTAAGTTAACGCTGAGAACATTATGGTCCCTTAAAGTTACCGTTGTCAACATGAAGCTCAGGTGTGCCGCATCGCCTGCACTTCGCGCTCTGCGCTCTCGAGGTCAGTGCGCGTGAGGCACGGACCGGCGCGCGGGATTCTCGGTGCGGCCGGGTGCAGGCGGCGCGGCGAAGGCCACTCCGATCGCTCGAGCGGCGCGCCGCACGGCACCGGCGCGCGAACCGCCGCCGCCGGGGATGCAACGGGCGCGACCGGAGCCGTGAGTACCCCGGCGCCGATAGCGCCCAAGGCGCATAGCAGCGCGGCAGCGGCGAGTTGCCGGCGCTCGCCGTTGCATTTCAAACTTGCTTCTGTTGCCATGAGGTTTCTGATCTGTATCGGGTTGCAGCTGCTCGCTGCGTTAGGTCGCCATACTGCTCTGCTGGCGTGAGCATGGCGTGCCGGCGGCCGTGAAAGCGGCGTGAAAGCGCGACAGGGGTGAGGGCGGGCCGTACAATGTGGCCTCGCCATCATCCCGAGCCCCTTTCATGCCCGGCGTGCGCCTCGAGCTGCTCGGCGGCTTCCAGCTCTACTCCGCGGACCGCGAACCGATCATCCTCACCGCCCGCAAGTCGCGTGGCCTGCTTGCGTATCTCGCGTTGGATATGCGGCGTGCGCACGCCCGCGACCGCCTGGCTGCGTTGCTGTGGCCCGACAGTGGCGAGATGCAGGCGCGCACCAGCCTGCGCCAGGCGCTCACGGCCCTGCGGCGGGCGCTGGGCGAGGGTGCCGACGCCCTGATCGCAGCCGACGTGGAGACGGTAGCGCTGGCACCCGACGCGCTCACTCTGGACGTGACCGAGTTCGAGCGGGGGATCGGGCTGGGCACAGTCGACGCGCTGCGGACGTCGCTCGCCCTGTATCGCGGCGATCTGCTCGACGGCGTGAGCGCCGAATCGGCGAGCTTCGAGCAATGGCTCGCGGCGGAGCGTGAACGCTTGCGCGGCCTGGCGGTGCGCGGCCTGGCTTCTCTGCTGGACTACCAGCAGGAAGCGGGTCTGACCGACGGTGCCCGCGAGACGGCGACGCGCCTGATCGCCATCGATCCGCTGCGCGAGGATGCGCATCGCGTGCTGATGCGCCTGTACCTGCAGCAAGGCAGGCTGGTCGAGGCGCTCAAGCAGTACCAGCTGGTGCGCCAGACCCTGGCGCGGGAGCTCGGGTTGACGCCCGAGCCGCAGACTGAGCAGCTGTACCGCGAGATGCTGCAGCAGCGGCGCACGCCCAGCGCACAGCCGCTGGTTGCCGACGAGGCGCAGCCTGTGCGTGCCACCGCACAGGCGCCGCGGGCCGACGTGCGCCATTGCGTCGCGCTGTTCGTCGATCTGCACGCCTTCACTGCGTTTACCGGAGAGACCGATCCGGAGGAAGTGCACGACTACCTGCTGCGCTATCGCACGCGTCTGGCCGACCTGCTGCGCGAGGGCGGGGGCGAGATCACCAACTACATCGGCGCACGCGTGATGGCGGTGTTCGGCGCGATGGTCGCGCACGACAACGAGGCCCAGCGTGCCGTGGACGTCGCACTGAGCTGGCGCGAGGAGATTCCCGGCCTTGCCTCCAGCAGCGGCCGCTGGTTCCAGCCGCACATCGGCGTGGCGAGCGGCGGGCTGTTGGTGGAGCGCTCCTCGGGCGTACCGGTCGTCTCCGGAGAGCCGGTGAGCCTGGCGGCCCGCATCATGGAGCACGCCGGACCCGGTGAGATCCTGGTGTCGGGCTGGGTGCGCCACGCCCTGAGCGACAGCGTGCATGCCGACCCGGTCTCGGATATGACGGTGCACGCCGCAGCGCGGCCGGTGCAGCTGTGGCGGCTGCGCGGCTGGGCCGATCGCGCCGCGACGGGGCGGGCGCTGGTCGGGCGCGCGCTCGAGCTGCGCCAGATCGAGGGGCTCCTGGACGCCTGCCAGGCCGCGCGCGCCGGGCATGTCCTGCTGGTGCGGGGCGACGCCGGCATCGGCAAGAGCAGACTGGTGCAGGAGCTGCTGCAGCGCGCACGCACGCGCGGCTACGCCTGCCACCGTGCGCTGGTGCTGGACTTCGGGAACGGCATGGCGGGCGGGGCGGTCCCGGTGCTGGCGCGCGCGCTCCTGGGCGGATCCGGCGGCGTGACCCCCGAGCCGCTCGGCGCAGCCGTGCAGCGGGGGATCGAGACCGGTCTTGTCGGGCGCGACCTCGCGCCCTTCCTCTACGAGCTGCTCGAGCTGCCGGTTCCGGCACACCCATCCGAGGATGCGGGACACGCGGTGGACCGCGAAGCGCGTGCTCGCGGCCACCAGGCGGTACTCGACAGTCTCATCCGCACACGCAGCCAGAGCTCGCCCCTGCTGCTGGTGGTGGAGGACGTGCACTGGGCCGACCGCGCCACGCTGGAGACGCTGGGGAGGGTGGCCGCCGCGGCGCGCGATCTGCCGCTGGTGCTGGCGCTGACCAGCCGTCCCGAACCCGATCCGATCGATGCGGCATGGCGCGCTGCGTCCGGCGGCTGCCCGCTGCTCACGCTCGACCTCGCCCCGCTCACGGCGGCCGAGGCACGCGAGCTCGCCGCCACCTACGGATGCGAGGATCAGGCGCTGGTTGCATCCTGCGTGCAGCGCGCCGAGGGCAACCCGCTGTTCCTCGACCAGCTCCTGCGCAATGCGATCTCCGGAGGCCGCACCCTGCCCAGCTCGATCCAGAGCATCGTGCTGGCGCGCCTGGACGGGCTTGCCCCGGACGACCGGCAGGCCCTGCAGGCGGCCTCGATCCTCGGGCAGCGCTTCAGCGTGGAAGCGGTGCAGAACCTGACCGCGCTGGCCTGCTCCTGCGAGGCGATGGTCGAGAAGGGCCTGGTCCGCCCGGAGGCTCGTGGCTACATCTTCAACCACGCCCTGATCCACGAAGCCGTGTATGCATCGCTGCTGCGCTCGCGCCGGCAGGAGCTGCACTTGCGCGCGGCCGCCTGGTTCGCCGCACGCGATCCCGTACTGCATGCCCAGCATCTGGACGCAGCCGACAACGCGGGTGCAGCCGGCGCCTATCTGCGCGCCGCCCAGGCGGAGGCCGATCGCCATCAGTACGAGCGCGCGTTGCGGTTGGCCGAGCGTGGGCTCGAGCGGGTGCCGGAACCGTGGGCCGGGCAGGCGCTGAGCTGCCTGCGGGCCGAGGTGCTGCGCGAGCTGGGCCAGACCGACGCTTCGGTGCAAGCGTTCGAGGCCGCGGTCGCGACGGCCGAATCTCCCGAACAGCGCACGCACGCGCTGTTCGGCCTGGCCTCGGGCCTGCGTATCCTCGACCGTCATCGCGAGGCCTTGGCGGCGGCCGACGCCGCGGAGGAGCAGGCCCGCGGGCTGGGCGATCCCGCGCAGCTCGCGCAGATTCATTTTCTGCGCGGCAACCTGTACTTCCCGCTCGGCGAGATCGATGCGTGCGTGGCGGCGCACGAGCAGGCGCGCGCCTACGCCATGCAGGCGGCCTCGCCGGCGCTCGAGGCGAGGGCGTTGGGCAGCCTCGGCGATGCCCACTATCTGCGCGGCGAGATCCAGACTGCGTACGACTATTTCACGCGCTGCGTGGCGCTCGCACGCGACTGCGGGCTGGTCAGTCAAGAAGCCTCCGGGCTGCCGATGCTGGCGGCGACCCAGTTCTATCGCCTGGAGCTCGACGAGGCGCTGGACAACTGCCGCCTTGCGCGCGATCAGGCGAGCCGTGCGGGCAGCCTGCGCGCGGGCCTGGTGGCGCTGGTGGTCGGCGGGCAGGTGCGCGCCTATCGTGCCGATTGGGCAGCGGCGATGGGCCAGGCCGAGGAGGCCCTGGCGCTGGCGCGGCGGGTAGGCGCACGCCGCTTCGAGACCGACGCGCTGGGCGTGCTGGGCCTCGCGCAGCATGGGGCCGGGCGGCGGGCCGAAGCGGAGCGCACGCTCGAGCAGGCCTGCGCGGTCTCTCGCGCGGCCGGCATGCGCTACACCGGACCCTGGGTGCTGGCCGCCCTCGCACTGGTTACCCAGGACGAAACCAAGCGGGCTTCAGCGCTCGCCGAGGGCGAGCGGCTGCTGAGCGAGGGCTGCGTGAGCCATGCGTATCTGCACTTCTATGAGCTCGGCATCGAGTGCGCCCTCGAGCGCGGCGATGCCGGTCTGGCGCAGCGCTATGCGCAGGCCCTGCTCGACTACACCGCGCGCGAGCCGCTGCCCTTTGCCGATTTCCACGCCCAGCGCGGCATGCTGCTGGCGCGTGCCGCCCGGGGCGAGCGCACGGCGGAGCTGCGCCGGGAACTGGCTGCGATCACCGACGAGGCCCGCGCCCGGCAGGTGCTGGCGGCGCTGCCCCGGCTCGAATCCGCGCTCGCGATCGGCGGCCCGGCCGCGCGAGTGCAGTAGCTATGACCCTGCGCCAGGCGCGTGCGGTTGCCGCGCTCATCGCGGCTGCGGCAGCAGCGTCTTCCACTTGGGCGGCACAGGTCGAAGTGTTCTCGCCCCAGGGTGAGGTCAAGGGCGTGCGGCAAGTGGCCGCGCGCTTCTCCGAACCCATGGTTGCGTTTGGCGACCCGCGGCTTGCCGAGCCATTCGAGGTCGATTGTCCGCAGCCGGGCACCGGGCGCTGGGCGGACCAGAAGAACTGGGTGTTCGACTTCGAGCGCGATCTGCCGGCCGGCGTGCGCTGCAGCTTCCGTGTCAAGCAGGACCTGACGACGCTGAGCGGCGCCGCGGTCGAGCCGCAGCAGTTTTCCTTCAGCACCGGCGGGCCGGCGGTGATCGAGCAGATGCCGTGGCGCGATGCGCAGGTCGACGAGGAGCAGGTCTTCATCCTCGGCCTTGACGCGCCGGTCAAGGAAGACACCGTGCGCGCGCACGCATGGTGCGATGCCCGGGGAATCGCCGAGAGAATCGGCGTTCGCATCGTCGCGGGAGAGGAGCGCCGTCAGATCCTGGACAGCCGCAAGGACTTCCTCGACCGCTGGCTGATCGCGCTGTTCAAGGACGGCCGCACGGCCCGCATCGCGGCAGCCGATCTGGAGCGCGGCAGCAACGCCGAACAGCTTCTGCGTGCGCAGGAAACGCAGCAGTCTCTGGTGCTGTTGCGCTGTGCGCGGCGGCTGCCGGCCGACAGCCAGCTGCGGCTGGTGTGGGGGCAGGGCATCGAGTCGCTGTCGGGGGTGCCCACCGGCCAGGACCAGGTGCTGGAGTTCACCGTCCGGCCCGCGTTCACGGCGAGCTTCTCGTGCCAGCGGGTGAACGCCGATTCCGGCTGCCTGCCGTTCGCATCGATGCAGTTGGCCTTCACGGCGCCCGTGCCGCGCAGTGCCGCCGACAAAATGATGCTGCGTGGTGCAGATGGCAAAGTCTACAAACCGAAGCTGCCAGACCCCGCCCAGGCGGGCGATTTCGTCGACATGCTGGAGTTTGCCGGACCGTTCCCAGAGGAAGCCAGCTTCAAGCTGGAGATCCCTGCGGACCTGCGCGACGACGCCAACCGCCGGCTCACCAACCAGAGGCGGTTTCCGCTCAGCGTGCGTACCGACGTCGCCCCGCCGCTGGCCAAGTTCCCGGCGCGCTTCGGCATCATCGAGTTGAAAGCCGATGCTACGTTGCCGGTGACGCTGCGCAACCTGGAGCCCGAGCTACAGGGCAAGCAGTGGAGCGCGCTCGATGACGCCAGGCCAATTCCGGGCAGCGTGCTGCGCATCGGTGCGGCCAACGCGCGCACCGTGGTGGACTGGATGCGGCGGGTGCGCGACCAGGAGGAGGTCGAGTACGAGCCGCCCGAGGAGGAAGGTGGGCGGCCGCGCCGCACCTTCGCTGCAGCCAAGTCCCTGTTCACCGAAGCGGATCGCACGCGCGCGATCCGCGTGCCCAAGCCACTGGGCGCGCGCGCCTTCGAGGTCGTCGGCATTCCGCTCAAGCAGCCCGGTTTCTATGTCGTGGAGCTGGCCAGCCCGAAGCTGGGTGCGGCCCTGCTGACCGGCGCCAATCCCGAGTCGCGGGACAAGCCGCAGGTCTACCACGTTTCCACCGCGGCGCTGGTCACCAATCTCGCCGTGCATTTCAAGCACGGACGCGAGTCGTCGCTGGTGTGGGTGACAGCGCTCGAAACCGGTGCGCCGGTCGCCAGTGCCCAGGTCTCGGTGCAGGACTGCAACGGCAAGGAGCACTGGAAGGGCGTGACCGATGCACGTGGCGTGGCGCGCATCAGCAAGGAGCTGCCCGGTCGCGACACCCTGCCGGGCTGCTTCAGCGGGTACGACCGGCAGTACATGGTGTTTGCGCGCACCGGCCGCGACGTGAGCTTCGTGCTGTCGAGCTGGGACGAGGGCATCTCGCACTGGCGCTTCAACCTGCCGGGGGGCAGCTACAGCGGACCGTACATCGCCACCGCGGTATTCGACCGCACGCTGCTGCGCGCCGGCGATACCGTGCACATGAAGCTGCTCTACCGGCAGCACACGCGTGGGGGCTTCCGCTTCGTCAAGCGCGCTGCGCTCCCGGCCACCGCGACCATCGAGCATCAGGGCAGCGATCAACGCTACGATCTGCCGGTCAAGTGGGACGCACGCAACAGTGCGGAGCTCGACTGGACGGTGCCGCGGGACGCCAAGACCGGTGTCTATCGCGTGCGCCTGGGGGATGCGCTGGCCGGCCAGCGCAGCGAGCGCGAGGCGGGCAGCTTCCGGGTCGAGGAGTTCCGCGTGCCACTGATGCGCGCGGGTATCGAAGCGCCGAGCAAGCCGCTGGTGAATGCAACCAGCGCCCAGTTGGGCGTGCAGGTGAGCTATCTGGCTGGGGGGGGCGCAGCCTTCGCTGCAGTCAAGCTGCGCAGCGTGGTGCAGCCGCGCGCAGTGAGCGTGCCGGGTTACGAAGAGTTCGCGCTCCTCAACGGCGCGGTGCGGGAGGGGGTGCAGGCGGACCGCCGCTCCGACTGGCACCAGGACGACTACCTCCTGTCCGACGAGGAGGCCGAAGCACCGTCCGGGGCAGCCTCGGGTCCGCAAACCAAGCCGCTGAAGACGCTCGCCTTCGAGCTGGACGGTGGCGGCGGCGGCCGGGTCACGCTGGCGGGCTTGCCGCAGCAGCCCGACCCGCAGGAGATCGTCGCCGAGCTCGAGTACGCCGACCCCAACGGCGAGGTGCTCACGGCCTCCACGCGCATCCCGGTGTGGCCGGCGGCCCTGATCGTTGGCTTGAAACCCGACTCGTGGGCGCTGTCGCAGGACCAGGTCAAGTTCCAGGCAGTGGCGCTGGACCTGGCGGGCAAGCCGGTCGCGGGCGCGCGGCTGAGCGTCGATCTGTTCGAGCGCAAGACCTTCTCGCACCGCAAGCGGCTGCTGGGCGGCTTCTACGCCTATCAGAGCGGGGCGGAAATCAAGCGGCTGCAGCGGGTCTGCGAGGGGCGCAGCGACGACAAGGGCCTGCTGTTCTGCGAGTTCGCCTCGCCGGTGTCCGGCGAGCTGCTGGTCGAGGTGCGCACCGCCGATGGCGACGGCAACGTCGCGGTGGCCAACACCAGCGTGTGGGTGGCAGGCAAGGGCGAGTGGTGGTTCGATGTGTCCAACGACGACCGCATGGACGTGCTGCCCGAGCGCAAGCGCTACGAGCCCGGCGAGACCGCCGTGTTTCAGGTGCGCATGCCGTTCCGCGAGGCCACGGCGCTGGTGACCGTGGAGCGCGAAGGCGTGATGGACGTGCAGGTGGTGCAGCTTTCCGGCAAGGCCCCGGTGGTGAAGGTCCCGGTGCGCGGCAACCACGCGCCGAACGTGTTCGTGTCGGTGCTGGCGGTGCGCGGACGGGTGGGGGACGTGCAGCCCACGGCATTGGTGGATCTGGGCAAACCCACGTTCAAGATGGGTGTGGCGCAGATCGACGTCGGCTGGCGCGCACACGAGCTCAAGGTGAGCGTCAGCGCCGACCGCCAGGTTTATCGGGTGCGGGACAAAGTCAGGGTGAGCGTGGAGGTGAAGCGCGCGTTGGACGGCAAGCCCCCGCCCAAGGGGTCGGAAGTAGCCTTGGCTGCGGTGGACGAGGGATTGCTGGAGCTGATGCCCAACCAGAGCTGGAAGCTGCTGGAGACGATGATGCAGCGGCGTGGCATCGAGGTAGACACGGCCACCGCGTCCATGCAGGTGATGGGCAAGCGCCACTACGGGCGCAAGGCGCGCGAGGCGGGCGGGGGCGGCGGGCGCAAGACCAGCCGCGAGCTGTTCGACACGCTGCTGTTCTGGAAGGCGCGCGTGAAGCTGGACGCGCACGGGCGAGCGCGCGCGGAGGTGCCGCTCAACGACTCGCTCACCTCCTTCCGCATCGTCGCGGTGGCCGACGGCGGCGCCGATTTGTTCGGCACTGGACAGACGGCCATCCGCTCCACCCAGGAATTGATGCTCTTCTCCGGCCTGCCGCCGCTGGTGCGCGAGCAGGACAGCTACCGCGCCACCTTTACGGTTCGCAACGCCGGCGATGGGCCGCTCGCGGTGCTGGCGCGCGCCAGCATGGTGAGCGAGACCGGCGGCGCACGCACAACGGTGCAAGACCAGAAGCCGGTGCGACATCAGCCTGGCGCCTGGCGAGTCGAAGGAAGTCGGCTGGGACGTCACGGCGCCGGTCGGTGTGGATACGCTGCGCTGGACCCTGATTGCCGAGTGCCAAGACGGGCGCGGGTGTGACGGTCGAGGACCGGCTGAGCGTGGCGCAGAGCGTGATTCCCGCCATACCGGTGCGTACCTTTCAGGCCACCATCACCCAGCTCGATCGCGCGTTCGAGCTGCCGGTCGAGATCCCGAGCGATGCGATCCCCGGCCGCGGCGGCGTGCAGGTGGGCCTGCTGCCCACCCTCGCGGGCGAGCTCCCAGGCGTGCGCGAATTCATGCGCAGCTATCGCTACACCTGCCTGGAGCAGATCGCCTCGCAGGCCGTCGCGCTGCGTGACGAGGGGCGCTGGACCAGCCTGATGGCGGGCCTGGCAAGCTATCTCGACCGCGACGGCTTCGCCATGTACTTCCCGGGCATGTGGTACGGCAGCGATGCGCTGACGGTTTATCTGCTGAACATCGCCAACGAAGCCGGCTGGCAGATCCCGGCCGACGCGCGCGGCCGCATGCAGTCCGCGCTCGACCGCTTCGTCAAGGGGCAGGTGGTGCGCGAGCAGGAATGGCGCACGGCCGACCTCAACGTGCGCAAGGTCGCCGCGCTGCAGGCCCAGGTGCGCTGGGGGCGAGCGGTTGCAGACGAGGACCTTGCCTCGATCTCGATCGAGCCCAATCTGTGGCCGACCTCGGCGGTGATCGACTGGTTCGACCTGCTCAAGCGCGCACCCGGTCTCGCCGAGCGCGACAAGCGCATGCAGGAGGCCGAGCAGGTCGTGCGATCGCGGCTGAACTTCCAGGGCACGACCATGGGGTTCTCCACCGAGCGCAGCGATTTCCTGTGGTGGTTGATGATCTCGGGCGACGTCAATGCCAACCGGGTGCTGCTCGCCATGCTCGACCGCGAGAGCTGGAAGGAGGACATGCCGCGCCTGGCGCGCGGGAGCCTGGGAAGGCAGCAGCGCGGCCACTGGAACACCACGGTGGCCAACGCCTGGGGCGTGCTGGCGATGGAGAAGTTCGCTGCGGCCTTCGAGAAGGAGCCGGTGACCGGTGCGACCTCCGCGAAGCTCGGCCAGCAGGCCCGGCAGGTCGACTGGAGCAAGACGCCGAAGGGCGAGGATCTGATGCTTCCGTGGCCACAGGGACAAGGCCGCCTCGATCTCGTGCACGAGGGCAGCGGCAAGCCCTGGGCGACGGTGCAGAGCCTCGCCGCGGTCCCGCTGCGGCAGCCATTTTCCTCCGGCTACCAGATCAGGCGCACGGTTTCCGCCGTCGAGCAGAAGCAGCCGGGCAAGTGGTCGCGTGGGGATGTCATGCGTGTGCGTCTGGACCTGGAAGCGCAGTCGGACATGACCTGGGTCGTGGTCAACGATCCGGTGCCGGCCGGCGCGAGCGTGCTCGGTACCGGGCTGGGCCGCGACTCCCAGATTCTGGCCGGAGGCGAAAAGAAGCAGGGCTGGGTATGGCCCGCTTTCGAGGAGCGCAAGTTCGATTCGTTCCGCGCCTACTATCGCTTCGTGCCGAAGGGCAAGTGGACGCTCGAGTACACCGTGCGGCTGAACAATCCGGGGGAGTTTCTGCTGCCCGAGACGCGGGTGGAGGCGTTGTATGCTCCGGAGATGTTCGGGGAGGTTCCGAACGCTAAGGTCGTCGTCGGGGACTAAACCGGTATTGATGCTTGCGTAAAGGCCTAACCACCCCGTCACGCTTCGCGTGCCACCCCTCCTTGGAAAGGAGGGGAGAATTGCCTCTCCCCTCCTCTCATGAGCTGTTTCAGTGGAAGTGGTCGATACGGTCGGTTCGGGTCGCTTGCGCAATAACTTGGTGGCCAAATAAGGTCGTACCGGCGCCGGCCGACACTGCGCCGGTAACATACAGACCCATCGTGGCCAGGCATACGGGACACATCGCGAACTCCTGTTGCTGTGATCGTCGATCACCCTGACCGTCGATGACCCACAGCTTAGCTTCGGAGGCGGCGAACGGTGAGTAACAAGTGTGACGGGTTTCTGTGGCGCCTGAACGCGGCGGATGTGACATGGATGCGCGTCACGGCGGCAGCGAGGGCACTTTTGCCTTTGATCTCATTCTCGTTCCCTTCGCCGTAAAGCTTCTGACGGATGGGCTGACGGCTGGCGTCTGGCCGCTTCCTTCCGCCTGTCGATTTGCGCAGGTCCCGCTCGACTATGGGGTGACGTACCAACAAGAGGAGAGAGTCATGCCGAGCACCATCCGTCTTCACCGCGTTCTCCGCGCCAAGCCTGAGCGGGTCTATCGGGCGTTTACCGATGCCTACGCCATGGCGAAGTGGCTGCCGCCGTACGGCTTCACTTGCGAGGTTCATCACCTCGACGCCAAGGTCGGCGGGACCCACAAGATGTCGTTTACCAACTTCACCAGCGGAAAGAGCCACTCTTTCGGCGGGCGGTATCTCGAGATGAAGCCGAACGAACTCATCCGCTACACGGACAAGTTCGACGACGCGAACCTGCCGGGGGAAATGCAAGTGACCGTGACCCTGAAGAAGGTGTCGTGCGGGACTGAACTGACGGTCGTACAGGAAGGCGTCCCCGACGTCATTCCTCCCGATGCGTGTTACCTCGGCTGGCAGGAGTCGCTTGCGCAGCTCGCGAACCTGGTCGATCCCGAGATACCGGACTGACAACAGCCGGGAGAGCGGGAGGTCGGCGAGAGCGGGAGATCGGAGGTCGGGAGATGGAAAACCCGGAAATCGGGAAAACGACGGCTTCTGTCGCCCTCACGCTCTCACGCCCTCCCGCTCTGATGGTTCTATCTGAGTCTTAGGCTAGGCCGGCTGCAGCTGCGCGCGCCGCGCAATCGGCGGGAAGGCGAGCGCGATCGCTACCGCGCCCAGGCCGAGCGCGAACGAGCCGATGTAGAGCCAGGCATATTCGCCGAAGCGGTCGAAGATCCAGCCGCCGGCGAGCGGGCCAAGCGCCATCCCTAGGCTCGATACCATGGTCGCGGCGCCCAGCACCGTACCCATGATGTGCTGCGCGAAGTATTCGCGCGCAAGCACCGCGTAGAGCGGCATCACGCCGCCGTAGGCGAAGCCGAACACCGCGGCCACGGCATAGAAATCCTCGAGGCGCGCGGCGAAGACGAAGCTGCCCGCTGCGAGCGCCTGGATCACGAGCCCGGCGATCAGCACCCGCTTTACGCCGTAGCGGTCGGCGAAGAGGCCCAGAGCTACCCGGCCGCCGAGCCCCGCCAGACCTTCGACGCTGTAGACCGTGACCGCGGCCGAGAGCGGCACGCCGCACACGACGGCATAGCTGATGGTGTGGAAGATCGGCCCCGAATGCGCCGCGCAGCACGCGAAGTACGTGAGCGCGAGGACGATGAACGGCGCGGAGCGCAGCGCGCCGCCGACCGACCCATGGGTGCCCGCGGGCAGCGTCGTTCCGGACTCCGCGCCGGCGGCAGGTGCCTGGCGCACGAAGAGAGAAGCAGGGATGAGGAGCGCCCAGACCAGGATCGCGATCGTGAGCTGCGCCGCACGCCAGTCGGTGCGCGACACGAGCCACGCTGCGAAGGGTGACATCGTCACCGGCGCGACGCCGATCCCCACGGACACGAGCGACACGGCGAGGCTGCGATGGCGCTCGAACCACGACATCACCGACGCGATCATCGGTGCGAAGAAGCTGCCCGCGGCAACGCCGACGACCAGCCCGTACGTGAGCAGGAAGCCAGTCTGGGTGGTGGCGCGGCTGGCGAGCGCGAGCCCGAGTCCGAGCAGCACCGATCCGGCGAGCACGACGCGGCGCGTACCGAAGCGGTCGCTGAGCGCGCCCCAGCCGAAGCCGGCGATTCCCATGGCGATGAAATTGAGCGTCATGGCGCCGGAGATGCCGGCGCGCGACCAGCCGGTCGCCTCCGTCATCGGCTGCAGGAACACGGCGAGCGAGAACATCGCGCCGATCGCGACGCAAGTCATCAGCGCGCCGATCGCCACCATGACCCAGCCGTAGCGCTGCTCTCTCATTTCAGTCTCCCTTGTGGGTGCCTCACAAGTAGTCGATCAAGACCCGGGTGAATCGACATGAGAAAGACAGACATCGGAGGGTTGGAATCGAGCCTAAGCGCCTGGTTTCACTAACAGAACCCGGGTAGATAAAGTGTCCGGAACCTTTTTCCAGGCAAGCAGAACCGGCCCGCGATTGCTCGGGGTGCATTTAGTGCGCTCTGCCTCTTGGTGTCTGCGCTGCGATATACCTCCTGATACGAGCTTCCTTTTGGGCACGGTATTCGGCGATCCGGCTCGGATCAGCTTCGACGAGCGCGCGCCGGAGAGCAGCGCCTTCCAGATCCCGGCAGTAAGCCGGCGTTCCGGGCTGCTGCCGCCAGGAGTTGTCCACAGGTAAATGGGGGTCGGGTTCACGTCTCCCGAAAAGAGAACCCGGCCCCATTTTCGATTGAACCGAACATAAGAGCGCGTTTAGCTCAACCCCGCTAGCGGAAGACCTTCGTCGGTGGTGCCTTAGTCCGGCCCGTCGCCGCTAATATGGGTGTCGTTCGGGTTGGGACTACCTTTCCGGGTTTCCACAAGCGACTTCAAGCTCATCAGATAGATCGCCCACTTGGTGCTGCAATGGTGCATGAATTCGACGGGCTCGTTCCAATCCTGGTGTTTGAAGAGGACGATGGCATGGTCGCCTGCTTGTTTGAGATCAAAGCTTATCTTGGTGCCGATCCATTCTTGTGGCCCGTTGGCCACTTGCCATAGCACGCGTTTGGCGGGCTGAAGCTCCAGGATCTTCATGTCGAAGCCGCCGATCTCGGAGCCGTCGGCGCTAAAGCGGAACTTGAGCAATCCGCCGACTTTGCTCTCCCCTTGCGTGTTGTTCGTCCACCAGGCGGCAAGACCTTCGCGCGTCGCCAGTGCCTTATAGACTTCATCCAGGGACGATTTGATTCCAACTCGATGCAGAATGTCCGCCATTTGCCTTCTCCTTTACTGGTTGTAAGAAACGCCTGCGTTCATCGACCAGCGACAGGTTAGCCTTCAGCGACGGCGAACCGTGAGTAACAACTGTGACGGGTTTTGGTGGCTCCGATCGCGGTATAAGATGCGACATGGATTCGCTCGTCACGGCCGCAGCTAGGGCACTCAAGGCCGGCGACCCGTTGGGTGCGCTCAAGCGGATCGCGCTTCGGGACGACCCGCCGGCGCTCGCCCTGCGCGGGATCGCCATGGCTCAGCTCGGCGAGTTTGCGAAAGCAAAGGTGCTCCTGCGGCGCGCGGCGCGTTCGTTCGGCCCGAGAGAGCGCGTGGAGCGCGCGCGATGCGTCACGGCCGAAGCCGAGGTGGCGCTCGCCTCGCGCGACCTTCAATGGCCGACGGACGCGCTCGACGAGGCCCGGCGCACGTTCGGCGCCCTGGGCGATCACGACAACCGCCTTCACGCCGCGCTTCTTCAGATCCGCCGGCTGCTCTTGCTTGGCCCGGGTGACCGAAGCGGGCGACGCGCTCGACGAGCTGGACCTTCGCGCGGCTCCGGCCATGCTGACAGCGAGGGGCGAGCTCGTCGAGGGATAGAAATTCCAACCGTATCACGTGTAGCCGGAGGGCTCAAAGGCGGGGTGTCGGGTTGGGCTGTGGGGACTGGGGAAGCGCTCGGGAGACGTGCCCCGTGCCAGTCGACTGCGGTGGAGCGCGATGACAGGCGGGGCAGCGTCACGGTTTTGGACGAGCCAGGTAACAGCTTGGCCGACGAGCCTGTGTGGGGCTCGGCAAACCCAGCGGGAGCGGTGCGCTGGGTTACCAGCCCAGGCGCTGGTCGAAGACGAACTCGGGCAGGGGCGCTGGGGAGTCAGCCCAGTGGGCCGCGGGCTCGGCCGCCTGGTCCCAGAGCGGAGGGCCACGGGCGGGGGCCGCTTCGGGTGGGGAGGTGGGCTCGCCCAGGCGGGTGAGGATGGATTGGAGCGCTGGGGCGCCGGTGATGAAGGCGATGATGCGCATGTCAGCGACCCGATTCGGCATCGCCGGTGAGGGGAATTAGAACAGCCAGCTATCTACGAGGTAGACGGCCGACCATACATGCGGCTACGATCATCCCGATCAGATTCTGTCCGAAGTCTGGGAGCCACACGTCCTCAACCCACTTCACGACGCCAACTAGCGCCAGGAGGATGAGGCCGCCGACTGTCAAACTAGAAAGGGACACTGGCCCTAAGTCCTCGTACGCATCGTAGTTGTGCGTACCCACCCCTGCGACGAGTGAAGGCACCGCGAAGAGCAGGGCGAGGGCGATGCTTCTCATGGCGACGCCGAACGCGAGGTCAGGGTTCAATTTGAGTCGGCGCCCATGGAGTAATGGCCAAGGCCATAACTTGAGTTTTGCTCCTGAGCGAGATGGAACACCTCTTCATCAAGCGATCGCAGCGTGCTAACCAGCAAGCACCCTCCGGGCGGCAATTAAGGCAACGCGCGGAGTATTCTGCCCGGATGCCGACGATCGAACTGGGGCTGTTCGCGATCACCGATCCGCTGATGGGGACGCGCGAGCCTCTACCTGTGTGGCTAGCTCCCCGAGCTTCTTCGCGAGCCCCGCCGAATCTCGACCACGCTGGACGGCTGGGCTTCCCGAACTTGAGCCGACTGAGGGGCGTTACAGAGGACTCGAACAGTGAGAAGTGCGCAACTATCCCTTGAGAAGTACGATTCAGACAAAATCCTGAATCGGTATCTGGAGCGCTACGACCCCATTTTGGAGCCGTGGGTCGGCAAGTCGGTCAAGTTGCTGGAGCTAGGTGTGCTCAAGGGCGGCTCCCTGATGCTCTGGCGAGACTATTTCCCCTCGGGCACGATCGTCGGAATCGATCTCAAGTTACCGAATGACCTTCGACCACCGGACCGCATCCGGCTCTTCCAGGGCAATCAAACCGACCGTGCTTTTCTCTCTCGAGTTGCGAACGAGGTGGCACCGGAAGGGTTCGACATCATCATCGATGATGCATCGCATATCGGAGAATTCACCAAGGTGGCGTTCTGGCACCTGTTTGAAAATCACCTCAAGCCAGGCGGCTTGTATGCGATCGAAGACTGGGGCACGGGTTACTGGGAGGACTGGATTGACGGCCAGAGCCTCAATCTCGAGAAGTACGCGCGGCCGAAGTCGCATCATCATTTTGCGATGCGGGTAGTCACCCAACTACGCTTGAAAATACCCATTCCATACGTGAAGACGCCCTATCCTGGCCATGGTTACGGCATGGTCGGTTTCATCAAGCAGCTAGTGGACGAGCAGGGTGCGCACGACGTCACGCGCAGACGTCTCAGCGGCACTGCACAGCGCGCGCCGAAGTTCGAAAGTCTCCTTGTCATGCCGTCCATTGTCTTCGTCAAGAAGGCGGATCGACGTGAATGAGCTGTGCTGTCTGTGAGAGGGTAGACTCGGCCGCTGTCATCGATGCAGATGCAGCAATCACGCGGCGGCGGCGGGATCGAGTGGAGCGGCGGGTTTGGCGCGCGCGCGGGCGCCTCTGCAACTCCCCATTGCCCGCCATTGCGAGTTTCCATTTCGATAGTCCGCAGCTCCCCCGTGTACCGATCCGCCCTGGCTTCAAGGGCAAAAAAGTGAGCTGGATTCAACCGCGCTGCAGTCTGTCAGGGACCAAAGGCGACCGCCGACCCCGGGATCCGAATGGCTCATGAGCGTCCGGTCTTGACGCGCTTCGCTGCACAAGCGTAGATTGCGCGCTACCAACAAGATCAAACGCCGCTGAAACCAAGGCGGCGAGCCTTGGGCGCGCGCGGTTGCCCCGGTGCAAGGCCGGTGCGCCACGCGTCAGCTACCGCATCTGGCAGGAGGAGGCTTGGCCTATGCACCGTGTGCCCGGGAGGCGCCGTGTGGCCGTCTGTTGCGCAAGCGCCGCTCTCGGCGGCCCGCCGTTCTTCGGATTTCGCCCGTTTCTCCTCTCCGGTTGCTTGACTTGTGGTGAGGTGCCCTCAGGACTCGCCCGGGCGCGCCGCCGGGCAGGCCGGCATGTCGTCCCCTCGAATCGACCAGGCCATCGTCATCTGAGCGTCACGTTTGCCGCGGCGCTCGGCGGCCAGGAGCAGCACCGGGCCAAGCCCGGATATTCTTTGACGGCGCCCCGCGCCGAGTAGCCTCGCGCAAGTTGCGGCCCCGCGAATTCGGGCCGATCGCCCTGCGCGAGTCGCGCTCGCGTGCGAGCCCGTCAGAGCGATCCGAGCCGTCCGTTACTCGAAACGGCGTACAAGAGGGGTACAACAACCATGGACAAGGAGTTCGGAGCAATCAGCGTTCTGTTTACGGAGTTCTACTACTGGGTCACGGTCGTCATCATGTTCCTGATCCATGTCGGGTTCTGCGTGTACGAGGTGGGAGCTTCGCGGCGCAAAAACCACATGCACACGTTGATGAAGAACACGATGGTGATCCCCACCGTCGGTGTGACCTTCTACCTGTTCGGCTGGTGGATCTACTCGGCGTTTCCCAATGGCCCGGGCATCACCGGCGGCATGACGGCGGCCCCGTTCGCCGTTCCCTGGAGCGAGCTGATGGGGCCCCACATGGGCGGCAGGCCGGCCACATCGACGCTGACCGAAGCCGACACCGCTCTGTGGGCGCGCCTGAACGGCGTGTTCTGGGCGGCGTTCCTGCTGTTCTCCTGGACCGTCGCGTCGATCGTTTCGGGGGCCTGCATCGAACGCATACGCGCCGGCGCATTCTGGATCATGGCGGTGTTGCTCGGCTCCGTGCTGTGGATTCTCGACGCGTCCTGGGGCTGGCATCCGGCCGGCTGGATGGTAAGGGTCCTCGGCTACCACGACGCGTACGCGGGTGGCGTCGTGCACGCAATCGCGGGCGGGTTCGCACTCGGTGTTCTGCTGGTGCTGGGCGCACGCATCGGCAAGTTCAAGCCCGACGGCAGTGCGCGCAACATCAACCCGCACAATCCGTGGCTGGTCACCGTGGGACTGTTCGTCATCTACACCGGCTTCTGGGGCTTCTACGCAGCGTGCAACATTCCGATGATGGACGTGCAGGCGGGCGACGGCGTGTTCTTCTCGGCGACCAACATCTACCTGCAGCCGACCACGCTCTCCGCCCTCACGGTGAACTTCATCATGGCGCTCTCGGGGGGCATGATGTCGACGTACATCGTCTCCAAGGGCGACCCGTTCTGGACCTATTCCGGCGGCCTGGCCGGCATCATCGCCGCCTCGGCAGGCAACGACCTGTACCATCCGATCCAGGCCCTGCTGGTGGGCGCGGTGATTCCGGTGATCGTGTACAAGCTGCACTACTGGGTCGAGCGGCGCTTCAGGATCGACGACGCGGTGGGCGCGGTGGCGGTGCACGGCTATGCCGGATTCCTGGGGACCGCACTCGCCGGCGTGCTGTTGTGGGGCTACCCGTCCTCGCCCGATCCGAGCTTCGCGCGCGTCACGCCGTGGGGCAACTTCATCGGCGCGGTGATCATGTTCTGGGTGCTCGGCTTCATCCCGGGCTGGGTCACGGCCAAGATCCTGGCCGCGTTCGGCCTGCTGCGCATCCCGCGCGAGGTCGAGCTCGCGGGGCTCGACATCTCCAGCGAGCTGGTCCGCGAGGAGGAAGCCAAAGCCATGATCGAGGCGCAACGCGAAGCAGCCAGGGCCGCTCCCGCGGCCGCCTGATCCTGTTTACTCGAAAGGAGCAAAAACGATGGCAACCGGTTTGGTAGAAGGCTGGGGGGGCCGTATTCTCGATATCGGCCCGATCTATCCGTTCGTGGGCTCGGAAACATTCCTGTTCATCCTCGCCTTGATCTTTTGGGTCGGCTGGCACATCTGGCAGACGCGCATAGAGACCAAGGAGTACGAGGAAGACCTCGCTCGCATCAAGCAGGCGGGCGGCGTGAGTCGGGCTCTGGACCAGGACCAGAGCTAGCAGTTGGCGCAAGCGCCCGGCGCCTCGCTTCGCGAGGTGCCGGCGCCGCAGAACGTGATCTTGTGCGAGCGCCGCCTCAGTACGGGAACTGGTCCAGCGTGCCTATCTGCCGATTGAGATTGTCAGGCTGCTCGGCAGTGACCGATGGTTCCGGGCTGGGTGTGTAGACGAGCTTCCCCGAGACCGCCACGTCGCCGTTGTCGAGGAGGTTCAGGCGCAGGCTGACCAACGCCGTATTGCCGGGAGCCCATTCGTTTTTCGTCAGTACGCGCCTGAGGCCGTCGAGCGTCTGCTCAAGCCAGTCGCGGGCGTCGCGGACCACGGCGGGTTCCAACCCCTCGCAAGTGCCGGGAATGAACACGAAAGTCAGCCAGTGTGCGACCGAACCGTCGAGCCCGCGAACGGTTGTGTCGCAGACCCGCTGCTTCCGAAGCGCCTCCAGCATCCTGGGTCCGAGTTTCTGCAGTGAGAACTCGCGGAGGGTCTCCGTGCCACCCTCGGCGCCCAGGAGGCCCAGCATGTCCCACAAAACGCCGCCGGTTGCGGGCGAGTTGGCGAGCTTCTCGACGGCCTCGACCGCCTTGCCCGACAGATAGGTGGCCCGGGTGATGTCATCGTTGACACTGAAGAACGGCCGTTCTGACGCGATGTCGTCGAGCAGCTGCTTTGCCGAAGGTGTCTGTTCGTATCGCCGATACCACGGGGCGGTCCTGTGCCCGATCAGGTCCAGATTCACGTTTTCACCTCCGATCACCATCGGAGCCTCACCTGTCAGCCCCAGGAGTGTGGCGAAGTAATCCTCGCCTGTCCTGAGCCCGGGAGTCTGCGTCCGCGATTGCGCTGGGCCTGCTGTCGCGAGATGCTTCAACGCTCGTACCAGGGAGTCCGGCCCTGTGGGCTGGAAATAATCCACGACTGCGTCCGCCAGCACGAACTCCGGCGACAGCTTGGCATCGTTCAGTCGCGCAACGACGATTCTCAACCCATCCGCCCTCGCATCGGCGCTGGTCGCCAGCATGTGCTCGAAAAAAACGTAACCGTAGGTGCGCTGCATGAACTCGGACAGGCATACCAGCACCCCGGCGGCTTCGGCGAGCGCCTGCCTGATTTGCCGGTCTAGATCCTCCGCCTCGATGAGGCGCTCCTGGTCGAGCCAGAAATCGATCCCGTGCCCACGGAGAATCTCGCACAGCGCCTTGACCGCGCCGCTGTCCCGGTGCGAATACGAGACGAAAAAATACGCCAAGGTCACCTACTCATGACCGATCAATGCGTTGCGAAAATGTGGACGCCAGTGTGCGCACGCTACTCGTAGCATTCCGGGACAGATGCCAGGACCAGGGCAGCTTCGGGGTGAGGACCTGGACGAATGAAACTCGCTATCCTTGTCGCAGCGCTCATCTGCCTGAGCGTTCCCCCGCACCCGTCGGCAGGCGACCAGAAGTACTGTAAGCGGCAGGCGGATGTTTGGGCCAAGTGGGTCATTGAATCCCAGACCAAGCTCGCCGGTGATCAACGACTGACTGATCAAGTTCAGCTGCAGCTCGCGCAGGAACAGGAATTCAACGACGTCGTTGACAGAATGTCGGCGAGAGCGACCCTTCTTCTGGACAAGGACCTGTCCGAGAAAGAGGTCAAAGTAGACTTGTACGCCTTGTGCATGTCCATAACCTAGCTCTCTGGGCACGGGTCTCCACTGGGCCAAGGCGCCACCTCGGTCCTCGCGCCAGCGGATGACCTCGTCCGCAAACAGCAGAAGCCGGCGTTAAGCGCTCCCCTCGATCGAGGGGTCAGGCCGCTCGTTCACTGAGCGCCTCCGCCAAACGCCAAAGAAGCGCCCACAGCAGGACGCAAGCCACACCCAGGCATAGCGCCAGCCCTTTGAGGCCGCGACCCCGCAGGACTGCGGCCGAGCCGCTCATCACTGGCGTGTCGCGGATAACGCGATATCCGGGCGGCGGAAACTCCCGCGCTCGTGAGGCCTTGGCACCCAGCGACCAAAGAAAAGCTGCAAAGGCCAGAAGCGGCGCGGTGAGGACGGCAGCCGCCAGGAGGAACACAAGCTTCACTCGAAGCGTCGGATCACCAGACTCGGACAAGAGCCAATCGCGGAGCGGTGTGCGGTAGGCCTCGAACCCAACGATCAGCGCCGCCCCGATGGCGGTGCCGAGGATGACGAACGCCACGGCTCGCCGTCGCGCAGCGGGATCGGCTTTCCGAACCTCGAGCATCGTCGCTGAGCCCAACTAGGAGTAGACCTGATGATAGACCTCAGCGACCAGAACGCAAGCTCGTGGCAGCATGCCAAACTTGCTTGGGGATCTGACCGCGAAGACGGCAGTCAGCTGCGCGCGCTGTGGCGCGTTCGGTGCCAGCACCCCGTGATAGCGGTGGCGGTGGAGTCGCGGGGGCGGGATCAGCGCGGCCAGACGCTCGATTAGTTCCAGGGGTGTGAGGCGCAGCTCGGTGCGCCCATCAGGCTGGGGCTTAGGCGAGCGATAGACGAGCTGGTCGTGGGCGAGCTGCTCGAGCCGCTCCAGCGCGAAGGGCGGGCGCGCGCAATAGCGTAGCAGGCGCTCCAGGCCGGCGCGATCGGGGCCGCCGATGCGCACCGAGGCATCGAGCGAGAAGCCCCCGCCGTGGTCCCAGCCCGCCATGTCGCGCACATCGGTTGGGTCGAGCAAGCCGGCGCGTGCGAACCAACGCAGCACCCGAGCGCGCAGCTGCTGCTGCACCGCGGCGAGGTCTTCCGGTGTCAGCGCGGCCGCCTCGGTTTCCTCGGCGTTGCGGGAATCGTGGCGCGAACCGAGCTGCTGGTGATCGTCCCGACCGACCTGGGTGAGAGACTGGCCTCACTGGAGCGGATCCAGCTGCTCGATCCGCCCGTGGACTTGCCCTGGTACGACGTCAAACAGCACTGGCACGAGCGCTTTCACGGTGACGCAGGCAACATTTGGCTGCGGCGGACGATGGCCGAGCTGTTCGCCTCCAGAGGTGACGGTCGAAGGCATCCGACTGCGGCCAGCGTGCGTGACAGCGAAACAACCGCACAACTGTGCCCGGTGATGGACGAGACAGGCCCGGCAACTTCGAGCTCACCCGCGATGAACGGAATGGAGGAAGAATAACGCGGTGCGGGATGCATCCGGCGGCCGTCGGCTCAGACCATCAAGAGGCCCCGCCGAATGCCGATCATGACCGCCTCGGTGCGGCTCGTCGCCCCGAGCTTCCCGAAGATCGAGGCGAGATGGAACTTCACGGTGTGCTCCGAGATCTCGAGGGCCGCGGCGATCTCCTTGTTCGGCAGCCCTTCGCCGAGCAGTCGCAGCACTTGGCTTTCGCGGAGCGTAAGCGCCTCGAGATGGCCTGGCTCGTTCGCAGGCTCGGGTTCGCTCAGCGGCTCGATGCCTGCCGTCTGCTCGTCGAACACGACGAGGCCCGCCGCGACTGCCTTGATGGCGGCGGCCAGGCGAGCCGCCCCTGGACGCTCGAGCAACACCGCCCGCACGCTCGGCCCGAGCAGCTCGCGCCCGAGATGTGTGCTCGACGTCAGCAGGACGGTAGCCGGCAGCGCAATGTGGTCGACAATGCGCCCGAAGGTTTCGCCCGTCTCGGGGCTGAGGTCCACGAGGAGGACGTCCGGGCGCACGCGCTCGAGCAAGTCCGAGAGCCCGGCGGGCGCGGCCGAGCCCACCACCAGCACGGTGCTGTCGCCGGCAATGAGCGCCTCGAGCTCGGCACACACCGCGTCGCTCGGAGCGGCGATCGCCACACGAACTACGTCATCGACATTCACATCTGAGCGGAAGCGGCCGACCGCACGGTGGCGGTGCCTATCGCGCTCGATGCGGTCGCTCGCCGGCCGTCACTTCCACCGACGCCAACTCACCGCCCCGAACGATCGTCGCCGGCACCCTGCGGGCGATCGGCTCCACCGCGAGCGCACGCTGCACGTCCATGGTGTCGCTCACCGGTTGACCGTTGACGCTGAGGAAGATATCGCCGACCAATATACCCGCCTGCTCCGCAGGCCCTCCGGCCTCGACGCCGACGACGATCACGCCCGCGTCGCGCTCGAGATTGAGCTTCTTGAGCAGCGGTCCCGGCAATTGCACCGATTGCATGGCCACTCCCAGATAGGGGCGGGCGACGTATCCTTTGGCCAGCAATTCGTCCGCAACGCGATCGATCGTGGCATGCGGCAGCGCGATGGCACCGCTGCGCGCGAGGCCGGCGGTGGCGATGCCGATGATTCTGCCGTGCGCGTCGAGCAGTGCTCCGCCCGAGAATCCCGGATAGAGCGTTATGGCTACCCGGATCAACTGCTCTACCCGGCCACCGCGCCAAGTGCGCCAAGCGCTGCCCAGCCCACCGATCACGCCCAGACTCGCGTTGGGGCCGTGCTCGCCCAGTCGCCCCACGGCGATCGCCAGGTGGCCCACTTTGAGCGTTCCGATTTCGCTCCTTTGCAGGTGGATCGATCGAGCGGCATCGACCTTGAACACGGCGAGGTCGGTTGCCGTGTCGAGCCCGACGAGCTCCCCGGCACCGCGGCTGCCGTCAGCGAGCATGACTTCGATCTCTTCCTCGCGTCTGACGGTATGCGCCGCGGTCAGCACGACGCCGTCACGCCAGACCACACCGCTCGATGCGCGCCGATAGTCGGCATGGACCGCGACGAGTGCGCCCGCCGCGTGTTCGACCGCGCCGCCCAGTGCCTCGGAGAGCGCGGCCAGACTATGGTTCGCTTGAGACATGCTTATGGACCTCCAAGAATCAGCCAAGAGTGCGAATCAGGATGCCCGCTCTCGCATCTGTGCGCACCAGCCATATGGCTAGTGGACTGTAGCAGACGATCTCTGCATTTCATGGCTACTGCACTCCAATAGGACTGTAACAGCCGATCTCTGCATTGCATGGCTGCCGCAGTCCCATAGGACTGTAACAGCCGATCTTTGGTCCTTTGGTCCCTGACCGACCGACTTGGCCGGAAACAGAAGATGTTCGGCCGGCGGCGGCAAGCCGGCCCATGATCGTGCTGCCACCATACGCCACCTTGCAATTCATCACGAAAGGAGCGAACCGTGAAACTCATCCGCACCGTGCTCGCCACGGCAATGCTTTCCCTCACCGCAGGCGGCGCGGGCGCCGCCTCGACCACCGCGAAGCAAAACATGCAGGTGGTCGGTGCGTTCGCCGAAGCGGTCTTCGGCCGCAAGGACTTCAGCGTGCTGCCTTCTCTCATGCGGGAAGACTACATCCAGCACAACCCGCTCGTGCAGCAGGGCCGCAGCGGCTTCCAGTCGTTCTTCGAGGCCACCTTCAAGGCTATTCCGGACTGGTCCTATCGGCCAAAGCAGATCGTCGCCGACGGCGACCGCGTCTGGATCTACGGGACCTACTCGGGTACCCACTCGGGTGGGCCATGGCAGGGCATTCCCGCGAGCGGCCGCGAGTTCGCCATCGACGCGGTGGATATCTTCCGCCTGCAGGACGGCCAGCTCGCAGAGCACTGGGATGTGATGGACGTGTATGGACTGTTCAAGCAGCTCGGCGTGCTGAATTGAAGGCGGCGTGAACGACCGAGCCACGGGGCCGCGGCTCGGCGACGTTGTCCCCGCGCAAGCGGGGATCCAGAACTGCGCGTGACTAACCCCCTAGACCCGGAGTGATCCCGCATGAGCCGCGCGGTCTGCGCCCCATGGGTCACGAGCGCGGCGAACGGATGCGCGCGCATGAACGCGACCAACGTCGCGCAATCTTGCATCCAGTTGTGACCGGGGTATACACCATGACCTCCGCGGACAGTGAGCGACTACCCCATCGCGGCACGGATCCGCTCGGCGCTCGAGCGCGAGCCGCCGCGCATCTCGCTGCCGTGACTTCCTGCGCCAATAGGAAATCCAACCGTTTCACGCGCGCAAGGAGGGGTTCAAGGCGGTGGTATCCGGCCGGCGCGCGGGACCGAAGAATCGCTGCTCGCAAGTCGGCGCTTGAACGAAACCGTGTTGTAGAGAGTCGAACGATCACCTGACCCCGTGGAGGCCCTCGATGACCAGTTCCTCTTCCACGCCGAGTCCGCCGGTCGCCCGGGCGGACCCGATCCGGCCGCCCATGAATCCCGCCAGCGGGGTCCGCCGCGAAAAGCTGCGGCCGCACCAGTTGACCGCAGCGACGATCGCGACGGAGGACATCTTCGTCATCGGCCATCTGGGGATTCCTCGCGTCGACCCGGTGGAATGGTCGCTCGCCATCGACGGCTTGGTGGGCCGCGCGCACACGCTGAAACTCGACGCGCTCAAAGCACGCCCGAAGAGAACGCTGGAGGCGGTCCATCAGTGTTGCGGCAGTCCGCTCGAGCCGAACGTGCCGACACGCCGTGTCACCAACGTTCGTTGGGGCGGCGTCGATCTGGCCGGGATGCTCGATGAGATCGGGATCGATCCGCAGGCCCGATTCCTTTGGTCCTATGGGCTCGACGGCGGCGACTTCGTCGGCACCTCCTGCGATTGGTTCGTCAAGGACATGCCGCTCGAGCGACTGACGGCCGGCGACGTCCTGCTCGCGTACGAGTTGAACGGCACGCCGCTGCCGGCCGAGCATGGCTTTCCGGTGCGGCTTGTAGTGCCGGGCTACTACGGAACGAACAGCGTCAAATGGCTCTGGCGCTTGCACCTCGCCGAGCATCGCGCGCAGGGGCCGTTCACCACCGCCTTTTACAACGACGCGCTGAGCGCGGCCGATGTCGCGGCCGGCTCTCCGCGGCATCGACCGGTTTGGGCCATTGCACCGGAGTCGCTTATCGTCGCTCCGGCGCCCGACGCGGTCGTTGCGGCAGGCGTTTCCACCGAGATCTGGGGGTGGGCATGGTCGTTCCGGGGCGTCGCTGCCGCCGAGATCAGTGTCGACGGCGGCGCGACCTTCGCTCGGGCGAACCTGGAGCAGCGCCGGGGGTGGGCGTGGCAGCGCTTCGCGTTGCCGTGGCGGCCGACCGATCGCGGCGAGGTGCTGCTCAGCGTCCGCGCCGTCGAGGCCGGTGGAACTGGGCAGCCGCGCGAAGGCGCGCGCAATTCCATTCACACGGTGCGGGTTGCGGTGCGGTGATTACGCGGGACACAGAGCCCTTATGTCGTCGTCGCGGATGCCGATGCGGCCGCGACCAATACACGACCTGGTTGAAGTCGCCTTTGGCCCGGACCATCGCTTCGAACATGAGCAAAGCCGCGATCGGCGCATGCGCAGGGGTACCAACCCGCACCGCCGGATGCGGCCGAAAATTGTCCGCGTGGATGCTCCCCTCTTACCCTGTCACCAAGGGGCGCCGAAACACGGTAGTCTTACCGCCGTGTTTTGCATACCCTGGTTTCTTCGGCTGTTGCTGGCAGTCGTGCTGGTCTTGCCGGCGGCGGCTGAGGCGCTGCCGAGCTACGACGAAGTGCGCACCGGCTGGGTCAGCACCGAAGGCGTGCTGCTCGACCGCCATGGCGAGGTGATCCACGAGCTGCGCGTGGACATGCACGGCCGGCGGCTGGATTGGGTGAGGCTGGAGGAGGTGTCCCCGGCCTTCGTCCAGGCCGTGATCCGGGCCGAGGACAAGCGCTTCTACAAGCACGGCGGGGTGGACTGGCTGGCGCTGGGGGACGCCGCGCTGGACAACCTGTTCTCGTCGCGGACGCGGGGCGCCAGCACGCTGTCGATGCAGGTGGCGGCGATGCTGGAGGCGAGCCTCAAGGCCCGGCACGGCCACCGCACGGTCGGGCAGAAATGGGACCAGATGCAGGCTGCACGCGATCTCGAGAAGAAGTGGAGCAAGCGCCAGATTCTCGAGGCCTACCTGAACCTTTCCACGTTTCGCGGTGAGGTGCAGGGGGTAGGCGCGGCCGCGCGTGCGCTGTTCGACAAGTTGCCCGGGCGGGCTCGATGAAAACGAGTCGCTGATCCTCGCGGTCCTGCTGCGCGGGCCCAACGCCGCACCCGAGACGGTGGCCAAGCGCGCCTGCGCCGTCGCCCAGTCGCTCGACCCGCCGCGCAACTGCGCAGGCGTGGCGGAACTGGCGATGCAAAACCTGCCCGGTGTGCCCAATCTGAGACCGGCCCGGGCCCTCGCGCCGCACGTCGCGCGCCAGCTGGTTACGCCAGAAGCGCGGCGCGTGGCTTCGACGCTGGACGCCCGGCTGCAGGCCTTCGCACTGGATGCGGTGCGGCGGCAGCTCGCGCAGCTCGATGCGCAGAACGTGGCCGACGCCGCGGTGCTGGTGGTCGACAATCTCACGGGCGAGGTGCTGGCCTACATCGGCAACTCCGGAGCCGAGTCGAGCGCCCGCTACGTGGATGGCGTGCAGGCGGCGCGGCAAGCCGGCTCGACGCTCAAGCCTTTCCTCTACGAGCTCGCCATCGAGGAGCGCCTGCTGACGGCGGCCTCGCTGCTCGAGGACTCGCCGGTGAACCTCGTCACGCCCGGCGGGCTGTACGTTCCGCAGAACTACGACCGCGACTTCAAGGGGCTGGTGAGCCTGCGCACCGCGCTGTCGAGCTCGCTCAACGTCCCGGCGGTGCGCACGCTGACCCTGCTGGGGACCGACCCATTCGTCGAGCGCCTGCGCGGGCTCGGCTTCGACTACGTGACGCAGGAAGGCGACTACTACGGCTATTCGCTGGCGCTGGGCTCGGCGGAGATCAGCCTGTGGCAGCTCGCCAACGCGTACCGGACCCTGGCCCAGGGTGGTGTCGCCTCGCCCTTGCGTCTGCTGCCCGGCGAGCCGGTTCGCGGCAAGCGGGTGCTGGATCGAGCCGCAGGCTTCATCGTGACGGACATTCTCGCCGACCGGCTCGCCCGCAGCCTCGCCTTTGGCCTGGACAACACGCTCGCCACGCGCTACTGGGCGGCGGTCAAGACCGGCACCAGCAAAGACATGCGCGACAACTGGTGCGTGGGCTTCTCCAGCCGCTACACCGTGGCCGTATGGGTCGGCAACTTCGACGGCAGCGCCATGTGGGACGTGTCCGGGATCACGGGGGCCGCGCCGCTGTGGCTGGAAATCATGAACTATCTGAACGCCGGCTCGCCGAGCCAGCCGCCCGCGGCCCCGCCGGAGCTCGAACGCATGACCGTCACCTTCGGCGACGAGCTGGAGCCGCCGCGCGAAGAGCTGTTCCTGCCCGGGACCGGCGTCAGCCAGATGCTGCCCAAAGCGCCCGCGGCCGGCGCCGCATCGATCGTGTACCCCGCCGACGGGCAGATCATTGCTGTCGATCCGGATATTCCGATGGACTCGCAGCGCGTCCAGTTTCAGGCGCAGGCGGCGCCGGCCGGTTCCAGCTGGCGGCTCGACGGGGCGCTTGTCGCAGGCACGGGGGGAGCGCTTTGGTCGCCGGCACCGGGCCGGCACCGCCTCGGGCTGCTCGACGCGGCCGGGAGGACGCTCGACACGGTCGAGTTCGAGGTTCGGGGCGGGGCGCTTGCGGCCCCGACACTCTTGCCGGAGCGCTGACCACGTCAAGCGGAACCACGGAAGACACCGAGGAAGAAAACCGTGAGATGTGAACCGAAGCCGGCGCCGAGCGGGGCAGCATCGGACAAACCGGTAGAATCCTCCGCTTCGCATCCTCGAGCCTGGCAGAACTGGACATGACTGGACTTCAGTGGGTGCGGCTCACGCTGCTGGCAGCTTGCTCGGCGGGGGCGCTGGCCGCGCAGCAACAGCCGTTTGCGGATATCCCCGTGCACAAGCAGAGCGGGATCAACTATGTCTCCGGCGGGATGACCGACGACGAGCGCAAGGAGATGCAGCGCATCTCCAACAAGTACCCGATGCAGCTGGTGTTCATCGCCGGCGACAACCAGGCGCCGATCAAAGGCGTGAAGGTCACGGTCAAGGACCTCAAGGGTTCCCCGCAGATCGAAGCGCTGGCAGACGGCCCGTACTTCTTCTTCAATCCGCCCTCGGGACGGTGGATCATGGATGCGCAGTACGACGGCGAGGTGGTGTCACGCACCGTCGACCTGATCGGGCGCCGCTACATCGTGCTGGAGTTCAAGTTCAAGTGAGAAATGCAGGCTAAAATGCAGGAGCTGGCCCGCCGGCGGCCAACAACGCTACGAGCGAAAACTAAAACCTAGAGGAGAACCCGCCGATGTCAGTGGCCAGCTATCCCCCCGAGTTCGAGACCGCGACCTTCGCCAAGGTCTCCCGGCGTCTGATCCCGTTCCTGTTCCTCTGCTACATCGTCGCCTTCCTCGATCGCGTCAACGTCGGCTTCGCCAAGCTGCAGATGGCCAGCGATCTGCAGTTCAGCGACACCGTCTACAGCGTCGGCGCCGGCATCTTCTTCATCGGCTACTTCATCTTCGAGGTGCCGAGCAACGTGATCCTGGAACGGGTCGGCGCACGCATCTGGATCGCTCGGATCATGATCACCTGGGGGATCATTTCCTCGGCGATGATGTTCACGCATGAGATTCCGTGGGGTCCCATCGCACCGCTGTTCGGTCTGACCGACAGCGAGTTCACCTTCTACTTTCTGCGCTTCATGCTGGGCGTGGCCGAAGCCGGCTTCTTCCCCGGCATCATTCTGTACCTGACCTACTGGTTCCCGTCCGAGATGCGGGCGCGCAAGGTGGCGCTGTTCATGACCGCGATCGCGATCGCCAATGTGATCGGGTCGCCGGTCTCCGGCGGGATCATGCAGTTCATGGACGGTGTCCACGGGCTGGCGCGGCTGGCAGTGGCTGTTCCTCCTGGAGGGCATCCCCTCGGTGCTCATCGGCGCCCTGGTGTTCTGGCTCCTGCCCAACGGGCCGCGCCAGCGCCCTGGCTCACCGACCGCCGAGCAGGACCTGGTCATCAAACGAGTCGAGGAAGACGATGCAGGCAAGAAAGACCTCGGCCAGCGGCACAGCCTGCGCGACGCGTTCGGCGATCTGCGCGTCTGGGCGCTCTCGCTGGTGTACTTCTGCGGCGTGGTCGTGCTTCTACGCGGTCACCTTCTGGCTGCCCACCATCGTGCAGGAGCTGGGCATCGACAAGAAGGACTTCTCAAGGTCGGCCTGGTCAGCATGATTCCCTGGGGCATCGCGGCCGTGGCGATGGTGGTCAACGCGACACCACTCCGACAGACCGGCGAACGCCGCTGGCATTCGGCAGGCGGTCTGCTGGTTGCCCTGGTCGGCCTGTTGCTCTCTCGATTGGCGGTCACGAACCCCATCATCGGCATCGTCGGGCTCACGCTGGTCACCTCGGGGATCCTGTCGTGGGTCGCGTGCTTCTGGTCCCTGCCCACGGCGTTCCTGTCCGGAACCGCCGCTGCTGCCGGAATCGCGTGGATCAACTCGGTGGGCAACCTTGGCGGCTACTTCGGGTCCGATGGCGATCGGCTGGGTTCGCGACCACTACCAGTCCTCCGAGGTGGCCTTTTATTCGCTCGCGGCCGTGTGCCTTGCTCGGCGCGGTGATCATACTGTTCCTGCGCGGCACGCAGCGCAAGTGCCCCGGCGCCTGTCCCCCAGCCGGCGAAGCTGAGTAGCCGCCGGGCATCGACCTAAATCGATCGGCCCGGCCCCGCCCCGGTTACTCTGCCGGGGTGGGGTTGATCCCGGGATCGCGCATTGCGACCGCCCGGCCGACCGGGCTGCACACTCGATGCCAGTCCTCGGATGCGGTGTCTTGTTTCCACTGCGGGCTGCCGGTTCCACCGGGCAGGCAGCTGATCCGTCGTAGTCGGCGGGCGCCGCGCGCGATGTGCTGCGCCGGTTGCCAGGCGGTCGCGCAGACCATCGCCGCGGCGGGCTGTCGATCCTACTACCGCGAGCCGTACCGCCTTCGCGCCCGCCAGGAGCGACGAAGGGGCGCGACGATCTGACTCTCTACGATCTGCCGGAGGTGCAGCGCCGGCTTCGTGCGCGAAGTCGGCGCAGCGCGCGAAGCCACCCTGCTGCTGGAGGGCATCACCTGCGCCGCCTGCGTGTGGCTCAACGAGCAGCATCTCGGCCGCCTGCCTGGCGTGCTGGCGTGGAGGTCAACTACACGACGCATCGTGCGCGTGTGCGCTGGGACCCGCGGCGGATGCGCTTGTCGCAGATCCTGCGCGCGGTCGCGGCGATCGGCTATCGCGCATTCCCGGCCGGCTGATGCGCCAGCCGAAGCGGCGCGCAAGCGCGAGAACCGCAGCGCGCTGTGGCGCTTGTTCGTGGCCGGCTTCGGCATGATGCAGGTGATGATGTACGCGCGTGCCCGTCTACCTGGCGCGAGGACGGCAGCATGAGCGCCGACATCCTGCGCGCTCATGCACCTCGCCGAGCTTCGTCCTGACCGTGCCGGTCGTCGGTCTACTCCTGCCGCGCCGTTCTTCCGAGGCGCGTGGCGCGACGTCGAAGCTGCGGCGGCTCGGGATGGACGTTCCGGTTGCGCTCGGCATCGGCATCGGCTTTCTGCGCAAGCATCTATGCGACGCTCGCCGGGGGCAGGCGAAGTGTACTTCGACTCGATCGCGATGTTCGTCTTCTTCCTGCTGTGCGGCCGCTATCTGGAGCATGCGCGCGCGCCAGAAAGCGGCGTGCCAGCCTCGAGTACCTGGACCGCGCGTTGCCGCTGGCCGCGCACCGGTTGCGTGCACTATCCTGCGCAGCCGGGAGACGGAAGAAGTGCGCGGCAGTCTCGCTCGAGCCGCGGTGACCTGGTGCTGGTGAAGCCCGGGCGAAGTCGATCCCGGCCGACGGTGTGCTGGTGGCAGGGCGAGACCGAGACCGATGAGTCGCTGCTCACCGGGGAGAGCCTGCCCGTACTCAAGCGCGCCGGGGCGCAGGTCGCTGCCGGCGCCGTCAACCGCTCGAGCCCAGCGTGCATGCGCGTGGAGCAGGCGGGCGAGGCGACGCGCGCCTCGCATATCCGGCGGCTGACGGAGCGCGCAGCTGCGCAACGTCCGCGACTGGTCGGAGATCACCGACCGCATTGCCGCCTGGTTCGTGGCCGCTGTCCTGCTGGCCGCCATCGGCACCGCGCTCGCTCTGGGCTGCAGCATCGACCCTGCGCGGGCGCTATGGATCGCTGTGGCAGTGCTGGTGGTGACGCTGCCCGTGCGCTCTGTCGCTCGCGACCCCCGCCGCGCTGGCGGTCGCGGTCGGCGACTTGGCGCGGCGCGGCGTGGTGGCCACGCGCGGCCACGCCATCGAGGCATTGGCGCGGGTGACCCATGTGGTGTTCGACAAGACCGGTACGCTCACGCAGGGGCAGCTTGCGCTGGCGGACGTCGAGCCGTTCGCGGCACTTGACCCGCGCGCATGCGTTGCGCTTGCCGCGGCGCTGGAGCAGGGATCGGAGCATCCCATCGCCGCGCACGACTCGCGGCGGCGCCGCGCAAATGGTGGTTCGCGCTCGCGGCAGTCGAGCAGGTTGCGCACGCATCGCCGGGGCAGGCATCGAGGGGCGCATTGCCGGTGTACGAGTGCGGCATCGGGACGGCCGCATTCGTCGCGGCGATCGCGGGGGTGCCGCCTCCGCAGCGGGACGGAGGCAGTGCGACGCCGGTATGGCTCGGCAGCGAGCAGGGCTGGCTGGCGCGCTTCGCGTTCGCCGATCGCGCTGCGTCCCGAGGCGGCCGCAGTGGTGCGGCACTCGCAAGCAACAGGGCAAGCAGGTCGCTGATCTTGAGCGGCGACGAGCCGGCGCAGTGCGCGCAGTCGCGCAGCGCCTGGGTGTGGCGCGCGTTCGAGGGCGGCCTGTCGCCCGAAGCGCAAGCTACGCGCGCGTGCGCGCGCTGCAGGACCAGGGTGCCATCGTGGCGATGGTCGGGCGACGGCGTCAACGATGCGCCGGTGCTGGCGCAGGCGCAGCTCTCCATCGCCATGGGATCGGGGGCCGTGCTGTCGCAGGCGCACGTCGGACCTGGTGCTGCTGTCGGGCAGCCTCGCGAGCCTGCTCGATGCGCTGCAGATCTCGGCCGCGTACCATGCGGATCGTGCGCCAGAACCTGGCTGGGCCGTGGCGTACAACGTCGTGGCGCTGCCGCTCGCAGTCGCCGGCTACGTCACGCCCTGGCTCGCCGGCATCGGGATGGGCGTGAGCTCGCTGCTGGTGGTGCTCAACGCGCTGCGGCTGTGCCCGATCGAGCCGCCGGCGCGAGGCGAGACGCGAGAGGTCGACAGCGTCGCGAGCTCGTCCCGACTGCCTCCGCTAGACCTGCGCGCCTCTAGCGCCTCGCCTCACGTGGATATCCTCTACCTCCTCATCCCGCTCTGAGCCTCGTGCTGGTATTCCTGATCGGCGCCGTGTTCTGGTGGTCGCTCAAGAGCGGCCAGTTCGACGATCTCGAAGGGCCGGCGCACCGGATCCTGCAGGACGATGACAGATCCGAGGGCGCTGACAGGAATGGGAACGCAGCAAGCAGGCTCACGGCCGCCCGGTCACGCTGCTGGCGGTGACCTTGAGCTACCTGCAACTCGCACCGCGCGGTCAAAGGCAGCGCACGCGCATGCACTTGCACCGGGCGGGGAGGTACGACTTGCGCGCAGCAGCCTCCGTCGGCGCCGCTCTCAACCGAGCACTCAACACGAGGGAGTAGATATGTCCGCACAGGCCTCCGCCATTCGCCGCCCGACCGCGTCCCGTCGCCACCGATCAGCCTCACCTACAACTACAAGGTCGTCCGGCAGTTCGCCATCATGACGGTGGTGTGGGGCATCGTCGGCATGGCTGGTCGGCGTGATGCATCGCCGCCCAGCTGATCTTCCCCGATCTCACCTTCGGCATTCCGTGGCTGTCCTACGGGCGGCTGCGCCCGCTGCACACCAATGCCGTGATCTTCGCCTTCGGCGGCTCGCGCGCTGTTCGCCACCAGCTACTACGTCGTCCAGCGCACCTGCCACGCGCGGCTGTTCGCGGACCGGCTCGCCGCCTTCACCTTCTGGGGCTGGCAGGCGGTGATCGTGGCCGCGGCCATCACGCTGCCGCTCGGGTATCACGACCTGCGAAGGAATACGCCGAGCTCGAGTGGCCGATCGACGTGCTGATCACGCTGGTGTGGGTGGCCTACGCGGTCGTGTTCTTCGGCACCATCGCCAAGCGCAAGACGCCGCACATCTACGTGGCGAACTGGTTCTTCGGCGGCTTACATCCTGACCGTCTGCGCTGCTGCACCTGGTCAACAGCGCCGAAATCCCGGCGCCTGGTGGAAGTCCTACTCCGGTCTATGCGGGTGCGCAGGACGCCATGGTGCAGTGGTGGTACGGGCACAACGCGGTGGGCTTCTTCCTGACCGCCGGCTTCCTGGGGATGATGTACTACTTCGTGCCCGAAGCAGGCCGGACGGCCGGTCTACAGCTACCGCCTGTCGATCGTGCACTTCTGGGCCCTGATCTTCACCTACATGTGGGCCGGCCCGCACCATCTGCACTACACCGCGCTGCCCGACTGGGCGCAGTCGCTGGGCATGGTCTTCTCGCTCATCCTGCTGGCGCCGTCCTGGGGCGGCATGATCAACGGCATCATGACCTTGTCGGGCGCCTGGCACAAGCTGCGCACCGATCCGATCCTGAAGTTCCTCATCGTCGTCGCTGTCCTTCTACGGCATGTCCACCTTCGAAGGGCCGATGATGGCGATCAAGACGGTGAACTCGCTCTCGCACTACACCGACTGGACCATCGGCCACGTGCACGCGGGCGCGCTGGGCTGGGTGGCGATGATCTCGGTGGGCAGCCTCTACTACCTCATTCCGCGCCTGTTCGGCCAGACGCGAGATGTACAGCGTGCAGCTGATCACCGCTGCACTTCTGGATGGCCACCATCGGCGTGGTGCTCTACATCGCGGCGATGTGGATCGCGGGCGTGATGCAGGGGCTGATGTGGCGCGCGGTGAACCCCGACGGCACGCTCACCTACGCGTTCGTGGAAAGCGTGAAGGCGACCTATCCCTTCTACGCGATCCGGTTGCTGGGCGGGATTGCTGTTCCTCGCGCGGCATGCTCATCATGGCCTACAACGTGTGGAAGACGGTGGCGGGGCCAAGCCGGTGGATGCGCCGATCCCTGGCGGCCGCCGCGCACGCCTGAGCGCAAGCGAGAGACGACATGGCCGCACATGCAATCCTCGCACGATTCCTGTCGAAACGAACACTGACCTGGCTGATCGTGCTCGTCATCCTGGTGGTGAGCGTCGGCGGACTGGTGGAGATCGTGCCGCTGTTCTTCCAGCGCTCGACCACCGAGCCGGTGCGCGGGCTCAAGCCCTACACGCGCGCTGCAGCTGACGGGGCGCGACATCTATATCCGCGAGGGCTGCAACAACTGCCACTCGCAGATGGTGCGGCCGTTCCGCGCCGAGACCGAGCGCTACGGGCACTACTCGGTGGCGGGCGAGTTCGTCTACGACCATCCGTTCCTGTGGGGCAGCAAGCGCACCGGCCCGGATCTGCAGCGCGTCGGCGGGCGCTACAGCGACGAGTGGCACCGGCTGCACCTCATGCAACCCGCGCGACGTGGTGCCGGAATCCAACATGCCGGCCTACCCGTGGCTCGGCAAGACAACGCCGCAGACGCGCGCGACATCGAGGCCAAGATGCGCGCGCTGCGGCGGTGGGCGTGCCGTACACCGATGCGAAGACATCGCCAAGGCCAAGGCGAGTTGCACGGCAAGACCGAGACGGACGCTCTGATCGCCTACCTGCAGGGGCTGGGCACCGCTCTGAAAGGCAGTGAACTGAGGCCATGGACATGAACGATCTGCGCGTCATAGTGGACGGTGCTGAGCTTCGTCAGCTTTCGCTCGGAATCGTCTTCTGGGCCTACAGCCGCAAGCGCAAGGCGCGCTTCGACGAGGCCGCGCGGCTGGCGCTGGATGACGAGGACCGCCCGCCGGCGCGAGGCCGAACCGAGAACCATCGGGAGGGAGAACAACCGTGAACGATTTCACGAGCGGATTCTGGTCGCGTCTACATCGCGGTCATCACGATCGCCAGCATCCTCGCCTGCGGGGTGCTGCTGTGGAAGCTGTCCACCAGGCGGCTGGCGCCCGGAGAGAAGGCCGCGCGTCATGGGCCACGTGTGGGACGAGAATCTCGAGGAGTACAACAACCCGCTGCCGCGCTGGTGGATGTGGCTGTTCTGGATCACGCTCGCATTCGGCGTGATCTATTTGGTGCTGTTTCCCGGGCTCGGCAGCTTCGCCGGCGTGCTGAAGCTGGTCGTCCGTGGGCCAGTACGACGCAGAGATGGCCGCGGGCGAAGGCGAGGTACGAGCCGATTTTCGCCAAGTTCGCCGCCATGGACATCCCGGCGGTCGGCCGCGGATCCGCAGGCGCGCGAGATGGGCCAGCGCCTGTTCCTCAACTACTGTGCCCAGTGCCACGCTTCGGACGCGCGCGGCCTCAGCGGCTTCCCCAACCTGCACCGATAAGGACTGGCTGTACGGCGGCAGCCCCGAGGCGATCACGGCGAGCATCACCAATGGGCGCAGGGCATCATGCCGCCGCTGGCCGCAGCTCGGCGAGCGAAGCCATCAAGAACGTCGCGCATTACGTCCTGTCGCTGTCGGGCCGCACTCACGACAGCCTGCGCGCGGCACAGGGGCAGCAGATTTTCGCGGCCAACTGCGCGATCTGCCACGGCGCCGACGGCAAGGGCAATCCAGGCGCTGGGCGCGCCGAACCTGACCGACAACGTGTGGCTGTACGGCGGCGGCCAGTCCGCCATCATCGACACCATCAGCAAGGGCCGCAACGGGGTCATGCCTGCATGGGGCGCTTTCCTCGGCCCGAGCAAGGTCCACCTGTTGGCTGCCTATGTGTACGGGCTCTCCAAGCCGGCCAAGTGACTCGTCGGTACGGCAACTTTCACTGAAAGTCTTTGACCGCGAAGGCGCGAAGGTCGCGAAGGTACGCGAAGAGATACCGAGCCACGTACCCCAATTCGCGCTGGGGTTTCCTTGAGACCTTCGGACTTCGCGTCCTTTGCGACTTTGCGGTGAAGGGCTGTGCAGACAATGAGCGATGTCAGCAAAGCGGCGACGGTCCCGCCGGGCGAAGCGGTCGAGCAGACCCTCTATGAGGTCCGCAAGAAGATTTATCCACGCGCGGTCACCGGCGTGTTCGCAGCGTGGCGCTGGTTCGTCGTGCTGGCCACGCAGGCGGTGTTCTACGGGGTGCCCTGGCTCACGTGGAATGGCCGGCAGGCAGTGTTGTTCGACCTGGCAGCGCGCAAGTTCTACATCTTCGGCCTGGTGTTCTGGCCGCAGGACATCGTCTACCTGACCGTCCTGCTGATCATCTGCGCTTACTCGCTGTTCCTGTTCACTGCGGTGGCCGGGCGCCTGTGGTGCGGCTACGCGTGTCCACAGACGGTCTACACCGAGCTCTTCATGTGGATCGAGCGCAAGGTCGAGGGCGACCGGATGGCGCGCATGAAGCTCGACAAACAGCCGGTGGGCGCGCGCAAGGTCGGACTCAAGGCCGCCAAGCACGGCCTGTGGATCCTGCTGGCGCTGTGGACCGGCTTCACCTTCGTGGGCTATTTCACCCCCATCCGGGCGCAATGGGGCGAGGTGTGGAGCGGGGCCGTGGGACCCTGGCAGACCTTCTGGATCCTGTTCTACGGGTTTGCGACCTACGGCAACGCCGGCTGGATGCGCGAGCAGGTGTGCAAGTACATGTGTCCCTACGCCCGCTTCCAGGGCGTGATGTTCGACCCCGACACGCTGGTCATCACCTACGACAGCGAGCGCGGCGAGCCGCGCGGGGGGCGCAACCGCAGCGCCGACCGCAAGGCCAAGGGCCTGGGCGATTGCGTGGACTGCGGCATCTGCGTGCAGGTGTGTCCCACCGGCATCGACATCCGCAACGGCCTGCAGTACGAATGCATCGGCTGCGGCGCCTGCATCGACGGCTGCAACCAGGTGATGGACAAGATGGGGTACCCCAGGGGCCTCATCCGCTATTCCACCGAGAAGGCGGTCAAGCAGCACCTGCCGCCGAACCAGATGATGCGGCGCGTATTCCGGCCCCGCGTGCTGGTGTATACGGTGATCCTGTGGGTGATCATCATCGCCGCCGCCGTCACGCTCTACCAGCGGGTGCCGGTGAAGGTCGATGTGATACGCGACCGCGCCAACGTCGTGTACGGCGCCGACGAGCCGGTGGTGGAGAACGTATATCGGCTGCAGGTCATGAACACGGACGAGTGGCCGCGCGAGTTCACGATCGGCGTCTCGGGATTGGAGGACATGAAGCTCGTCTCCGACCCGCAGCCGATCCGCCTGGCGGGTGCCAGCAACCGTGTGGTGCCGGTGCGGGTTCAGGTGGAGCACGATGCTGTCAAACCAGGGTCCAATCGCATCGAGTTCACCATCCAGGCGGTTGCGGTCGGCGAGCCGGATGCGCCGCCACTGGTCATTCACGAGAAGGCGACCTTCGTCCTGCAGGAAAGATCCCGGGGAGATAGTCGATGAACGAGATCGAGCATCCGCTGCACGGCCGGCCCTGGTATCGCGAACCCTGGCCGTGGATCCTCATGTCCGGTCCGTTTACGGTGGTGGTGGCGGGGCTGGTGACGGCGTGGATCGCGGTGGCCAACGAGGATCCGCTGGTAGTAGACAACTACTACAAGGAAGGCCTGGCCATCAACCGTGTGCTCGAGCGCGATCAGGCCGCGGCCCAGGGCGGCTATCGCGCCGAGTTGATGCTGAGCCAGGACCGCGCCCGGGTGCGGGCGTATCTGAGCGGAGCCGCGCCTGAGCGGCTGCGGCTGTCGCTGGTGCATCCAACCCGTGCCGAGCTGGATCGGTCGGTCGAGCTGCGCCCGCTCCAGGCGGGCTGGTACGAAGGCGAGATCGAGCTGGCCGCAGCACCGCGCTGGCGGGTCGTGCTCGAGGATGGGCAGGGAGCCTGGCGCCTGACCGGTGAGTGGCGCACGCGCGAGAGCGACGTGCTGGTCCTGGCACCGCGGGAGTAGAGCAGCCACCACCCCGGGAACCTACACTCAGAGAAAACCTGGAGCGAAGACCGAATTCACAGGATTAACAGGATTTCTCAGGATTAACAGGATTAATGCTGGGACATAGGCAGCGCGGCGGCGGTCTCATTGGTTGATCGCCCCGCTGGAAGTAATCCTGTAAATCCTGAGAAATCCTGTTAATCCTGTGAATTGGTTTGGTCAGAGCTCTAGCAAGTAGCCGGAGGGGGCAATGCAAAACAAGCAGCTGATCTGGATCCTGTGGCCCTCGTTTGTGGTGGCGGGGGCGGCGCTGGCGGTGTTCTTCACGGTGTTCGACCCGCAGGACCTGCACTTCTTCGGCGAGCCGCTCGCGTTGAGCCGCATGGCGATCTACTCGGTGGGGTTCTTTCTATTCTGGATTCTTGCAGCCACCTCCAGCGCGCTCACTTGCTTCTTCCAGCGCACCAGCGCCGAGATCAATCGTTGATGCCTCTGCGCCTCTGCGTTTCAGACGCCTTATTAATTAGTAGAGCATTGCGATGTCAGTAGCGATCTTTGGAGCGGTCTTCCTGACCGGCCTGCTGGGCGGGGTGCACTGCGCCGGCATGTGTGGCGGTATCGTCGCGGCATTGTCCGGACAAGGCGCCGGGGGGCGCTGGCACCTGCACCTGGCTTACAGCCTCGGACGGATTGCTTCTTACGCGGCGGCTGGCGCGCTGGCCGGCACGGTGGGCAGCCTCGGTCTGCTCCTGGACGGTGTGCTGCCCGTCCAGATCGCACTCTACGTCCTCGCCAACCTCATGCTGGTGCTGCTCGGCCTGTACCTTGCCGGTCTATCCGGCGTGGCAGCCCGGCTGGAGAGTCTGGGCTCCCGGCTGTGGCAGCGCATTCAGCCGCTCACCCGCGGGCTCCTGCCGGCCGATACGCTGCCGCGGGCCCTGGGCCTGGGTCTGCTTTGGGGATGGCTGCCGTGCGGACTGGTGTACGGCATCCTGCTGACCGCAGTGATGACAGGCGATCCGTTGAACGGCGCGGCGATCATGCTGGCATTCGGCTTGGGCACGCTGCCCAACCTCCTGTTAGCCGGCCTGGCCTGGCGCAGAGTTTCCCGCCTTACCCGTGCCCGGCCAGTGCGCATGGCGGCGGGGGGGCTGGTCCTTGGGTTCGGCCTCTACGGCCTGGCCCATGCCGCCAGCCTCGGCCAGCACATCAGGAGCGGGCTCATCTGCTTGGGCTGAGGGCATTGGATTGACGCTTTGCGCCTTTGCGGTGAGGTTTTTTCCTGTCTCCCCGGCTGCGCACCGCAGCCAATTGATCTTCAGGCCAAAGTACGTATAATCCCCGCCTTCCGCGCCAGCACCTGGAGGTGTTCGGGTGGCACAAGCGCGACATCCTTGCTCCACCGTCCCGCAAACGGGGGGCTCACCCCATAAGGAGATTCGATGCGACATTACGAGATCATCTTCATCGTCCATCCCGATCAGAGCGAGCAGGTGCCCGCGATGATCGACCGCTACAAGGGCATGGTCAGCGCCCGCAACGGCCGCATTCATCGGCTGGAGGACTGGGGCCGGCGCCAGCTCGCCTATCCCATCCAGAAGATGCACAAGGCGCACTACGTGCTGATGAACGTCGAGTGCGACAAGGAAGCGCTGGGCGAGATGGAGCACGCCTTCCGCTTCAACGACGCGGTGCTGCGCCACCTCGTCGTGCAGCGCGAGGAAGCGGTCGTCGAGCCCTCGCCCATGCTCAGGCAGGAGCGCGCCAGGCCCGCGCCCGGCGAGCGGGACAGGGAGCGGCCCGAGCCGGCTGCAACGCAGCCCGCCGCTGCTGCTGCCTAGGCGCCTGAAGCGGCCAGTTGGCGCGCAGGCAGCCCGACGCAACGCACGCGCCCCAGCTCGACGCCCAGCGGATCGGACCCAATCTGGTGCAACTGGGCGGGCAGGTGGCGGCACGAGAGCCGTTGCGCTACAGCCCGGCCGGCATCCCGATCGTCGCCCTCCAGCTCCTGCATCAGTCCTGGCAGAGCGAAGGCGGGGCCCCCCGGCAGGCGGCGGTGGAGATCGAGCTGCTGGCGATCGGCGAGGTCGCGAAGAGACTGGACGCAGTGCTGCCGGGGCACAGGATCATGGCGACAGGCTTCCTGGCCAACCGCAGCCGCCGCAGCAGGCGTGTCGTGCTGCATGTGAACGAATTCGAGATCGACTGAGGAGCAACCATCATGGCATTTCGTGGCAGAGGCAAGCCCGAAGGACAAGAAGAAGGAAGACCGCAGCTTCCGGCCGCTGTTCAAGCGCCGCAAGTTCTGCCGGTTCACGGCCGAGAAGATCAAGGAGATCGACTTCAAGGACGTGGAGCTGCTGAAGGACTTCATCAACGAGAACGGCAAGATCATCCCGGCGCGCATCACCGGCACCAAGTCGCACTATCAGCGCCAGCTATCGGCAGCAATCAAGCGTGCGCGGTTCCTCGCGCTGCTGCCCTACACCGACATCCACTGACGGAGGCGGCCCATGCAGATCATCCTCCTGGAGAAGCTTCCCAACCTCGGGCAGCTCGGCGACATCGTCAAAGTCAAGGACGGCTTCGCCCGCAACTACCTCATTCCCAAGGGCAAGGCCAAGCGCGCCACACCGGCCAACGTGGCGGAGTTCGAGCAGCGGCGCACCGAGCTGGAGAAGGCGCAGACCGACGTGCTGAGCAGCGCGCAGGAGCGCGCCAGCAAGCTCGAAGGCCTGATGGTTCAGATCACCCAGAAAGCCGGCGTGGACGGGCGCCTGTTCGGCTCGGTCACCAACTTCGATATCGCCGAGGCGCTGAAGGCCCAGGGCTTCGAGGTGTCCAAATCTGCTGGTGCGCCTGCCGCACGGCCCGCTCAAGCACGTCGGCGACTACGACATCGTGCTCGATCTGCACGCCGACGCCAAGGCGACCATCAAGGTTTCGGTGCTGGGCGAGCAGTGATTTGAGGGGCTAGGAACTTAGGGGCTAGGAGCTGGGGTAGAACTGTCGCTCGGGCGACGGTGCTCGTCGTCGAGCGAGGATGAAGAGGGGCGTGTCCGCCCCTCTTTCTTTTGTGCATTCCCTGTCGGAGTAGAATCCAGCTCGGACTCCTAGCCATACTTCCCAGCCCCTGGTCCCTACTAGCTCCTAGTCCCTAGCTCCCAGACCCTCAATCAAGTGGCCCAATCCGCTTCCCCGATCCTCCAGGACAGCCAGGTCGAGCTCCTGAAGCTGCCCCCGCACTCGGTGGAAGCGGAGCAGTCCGTGCTGGGCGGTCTGCTGCTCGACAACGCGGCCTGGGATCGCGTCGCGGACCTCATCGCGGAGGCACATTTCTATCGCAGCGATCACCGGCTGATCTACCGCCACATCTCCAAGCTGATCGGCAACAATCGCCCGGCTGACGTGATCACCGCGGCCGAGAGCCTGGAGAGCACCAAGGAGCTGCAGTCGGTGGGCGGCATGGCCTACTTGAGTGCGCTCGCCAGCAATACGCCGTCGGCGGCCAACATCCGCCGCTATGCCGAGATCGTCCGCGACCGCGCCATCCTGCGCAGGCTGGCCGAGGTGGCCACCGGCATCGCCGACTCGGCCTACAACCCGATGGGGCGAGATGCCACCCAGCTGCTCGACGAGGCCGAGTCCAAGGTGTTCGACATCGCCGAGCAGGGCGCGCGCGGCAAGCAGGGCTTCCAGGATATGCCGCCGCTGCTTACCCAGGTGGTCGAGCGCATCGACATGCTCTATAACCGCGACAACCCCAACGACGTCACCGGCGTGCCGACGGGCTTCGTGGATCTCGACCGCATGACCTCGGGGCTGCAGGCCGGCGATCTCGTGATCGTGGCCGGTCGCCCAAGTATGGGCAAGACGTCAATGGCAATGAATATCGCCGAGCACGTCGCGCTCGACACCGGCCTGCCGGTCGGCATCTTCAGCATGGAGATGGCCAGCACCCAGCTGGTGATGCGCATGCTCGGCTCGGTGGGCAGGCTCGACCAGCACCGGCTGCGTACTGGTCGTCTGCAAGACCAGGATTGGCAGCGGCTGACCGAGGCGGTCGGCAAGCTCAACGACGCACCCATGCATATCGACGAGACGGCGGCGCTCAATCCCTTGGAGCTGCGCGCCCGCGCGCGCCGCTTGCACCGGCAGTACAAGCAGCTCGGCCTGATCGTGGTGGACTATCTGCAGCTCATGTCCGCGTCCAGCGATGGCGAGAACCGCGCCACGGAGCTGTCCGAGATTTCCCGTTCCATGAAGGGACTGGCCAAGGAGCTCGGCTGTCCGGTGATCGCGCTTTCGCAGCTCAATCGCAGCCTGGAGCAGCGGCCCAACAAGCGTCCGGTGATGTCGGACTTGCGCGAGTGCGTGACCGGGGACACCCTGGTGTCCCTTGCGGATGGGCGGCGCGTTCCAATCCGAGCTCTGGTCGGAACCGAACCGCAAGTGCTGGCGCTGTCCGAGGATCGCCGAGTGGTTCGTGCACGCAGCGACAAGGTCTGGAGCGTCGGTACGCGCCCAGTCCTGCGCGTCGTGCTTGCCAGCGGACGCACTATGCGGGTGACCGCCCAGCACCGACTGTTCGGCGCGAACGCTTGGGTGAGGGCCGGCGAACTGTCGATCGGTGACCGGCTCGCCGTTGCACGCCAAGTTCCCGAGCCTGCGGCGCCCGCTTCATGGCCAGAGCCCCATCTCATTCTGCTCGGGCATCTCGTCGGTGACGGCAGTTACGTCAAGCATCAGCCTCTACGCTACACCACCGGTTCCGAGGAGAACAGCAATGCCGTGGCCGCCGCCGCACGGACCTTCGGCGTCACCGTAGCTCGGCACGAGGGCCGTGGAAACTGGCACCAACTGGTGATCTCGGGCAACGGCAATCGCTGGCATGCCAAAGGCGTCGGCCGCTGGCTCAAAGAGCTGGGCATCTTCGGGCAACGTTCGCACGAGAAGCACTTGCCGGAGGAGGTATTCCGGCTCCCCAATGGTCAGATCAGCTTGCTCCTGCGGCATCTGTGGGCGACCGACGGGTGCATCGCGGTGCGCCCGCAGGGCCAGCACGGGTCTTCGCGCGTGTACTTCGCTACCGTCAGCGAGCGGCTTGCATGGGATGTGGCTGCACTGCTCCTGAGATTTGGTATCGTTGCGCGCATTGGATCCGTCGTTCACCAGCACGGGACGCGACCGATGTTCTCGGTGGACGTCTCGGGGTCCGAGCAGCAACGGTTGTTTCTCCATAGGATCGGTGCATTCGGCCCCCGAGTTCCGCAGGCCGCTGCTCTGAGCGCGCGGCTCGAGCGTCTGGCAGCCAATCCGAACGTTGATACCCTTCCGGTCGAAGTATTCGACGTTGTACGTCGATCAATGCGGTCGCGCGGCGTGTCAACGCGCAGCATGGCGGCGCTGCGCGGTACAGCTTATGGAGGGAGCGCCCATTTCAAGTTCGCACCGTCCCGGGCGACGCTTTCAAGCTACGCCGAGTTGCTGGGCGATGATGCTTTGCGGCGGTGGGCGACGGACGACCTGTTCTGGGACAGGGTAGTCGCGATTCTCCCGTGCGGCGAAGAGGAAGTTTTCGACCTGACTGTGCCCGGACCTTCATCGTGGCTCGCGGACGGTATCGTCAATCATAACTCGGGTGCGATCGAGCAGGATGCAGATTTGATCCTGTTCATCTATCGCGACGAGGTGTACAACCCGGAGAGCGCGGACAAGGGCATCGCCGAGATCATCATCGGCAAGCAGCGCAACGGGCCGATCGGCACCGTGCGGCTGGCGTTCCTGGGGGAGCACACGCGGTTCGAGAACCTCGCCGATCCGACGCGCTACTAGAGCTACGATGAACGCAGAGGGGCAAGGCCGCGAAGCCGTCGCCAGTGAACCGCGGAGGCGCACAGAAACCTCGCATCCGCGCCTGGCCGGCCGCTCTCGCAAGCAGGCAGCCGCGCGTTGCCGGCCGTGCCTCCCTTCGCACCATCGCCTCTTTAACTAACATATACTTGACTAATAGTGCCGACTTTGACTACATTTATGTAGTGCCAAAGTCTGCCAAAGTCGCCCAGTCGTTACCTCCCGTCGCCGCCAATGCGCTGCGCCAACTGGGAGAGAACATCGCCATTGCCCGTGCCCGTCGCAAGGAATCTCAGCGGGTGTGGGCTGAGCGCATCGGCATCTCCGTGCCAACGCTGATTCGTCTCGAGAAGGGAGACCCAACGGTGAGCATGGGGGCCTACGCGAGCGCCCTGTGGCTCATGGGGCGGGTGCAGGCCTTGGGCGATTTGGCTGCCCCAGCGACCGACCTCGGCGCCTTGGAACTGGATGTGCGAGAAGCACGCCGGGTGCGTCCCGTACGCACGCCAGCGTCGATTTCCGCACGACTCGGCAACGCCAACAAGGGTCGCAGGTGACGAATTATCGCGTCACCGATGAGCTCTATCTTTGGTGGCTGGGCCGCCCGCAGTCTGCCGTCCCGATCGGAACGCTGCGATTGATGCGTGCCACCAGCGGCGTGTCCTTGCAGTATTCGCCGGACTGGCTGCGCCACGGATTCGCCCTCAGCGAAGACCTGCCTCTGATCGACATCGAACAGCGTCCCTTGGAGCGGGACGCTGCGGCCGGCGCGGTGGACGACGCGCGGCCCGACCGATGGGGTGAGCGCGTCATTCGTTTCGTCGACCAACCCCCGCGTCTGTCGCTGCTCGAGTACCTGTTCTTCGCCGGCGACGAGCGCTTTGGCGCCCTTGGCGTTTCCATGTCGGCCGACGCGTATCTGCCGCAGCCAACCGGTCCCCTGCCGACGTTGCGCGATGCCGAGGAGATTCACGAGCTCGTCCGCAAGGTGCTCGACAACGAGCCCGTGCCCGAAAACAAGCGTCGCCTGATCGCCCCGGGTACGACGCTGGGCGGCGCCCGTCCCAAGGCGCTCATCGAGATGGAAGGTGCGCAATGGGTGGTGAAGTTCGCCGAGACGGGTGAGCCGACCGACACACCGCTGATCGAGCACGCGTGCATGACGCTGGCAGGCAACGCCGGAATCCGCGCAGCTGAGACGCGTCCCGTCCGCCTCGTCGATGGGCATGCGGTCACGGTACTTCGCTTCGACCGGCAGGGCCGCGGCCAGGAACTGCACCGCCTGCACGCGCAGTCTGCGCACGTCGCCTTGCGCGCCGAAGGAAGCCCGATGGGCTATCCGGAACTGGCGCAGTTGTTGCGACGGCGCGCACCGGTGGAGGAGGGGACTGCAAAAGCTTACATGCGCGAGCTCTATCGCCGCATGGTGTTCAACATTCTGATGGACAACACCGACGACCACGAGAAGAACCACGTGCTCCTGATGGACGACGCACACCACCTGCACCTGGCGCCGGCCTTCGACGTTCTGCCCACCGGGCAGGCGCTGGGCTACCAGCAGATGCGGGTTGGCCGCGACGCGGCCGACTCCACCATCGAGAACGCCATGTCGGAGGCGGCCCTGTTCGGGTTGTCGGCAGCCGAGGCGCGGGCCGAGGCATCCGAGGTGGCCGCGGTTTGCGGCGGCTGGAGGCCGCACTTTGCAAAGGTGGGCGTGAGCGCTTCGGACATCGACTACTTGTCGCAGTTCATCGATCGGGCGTTTCTTCTGGAGCAGCGAAGCGACTTGATGAAGCGCGTGGCCAGGATTGGGAAGGGCCTGAAGCGCAAGCGCTAGCTAGTCGATCCTCCGCGCGATGCGATTACAAGATCTCTGCCGCGTGATCGGCAAGCCGTGAGCGCTCGCCGCGCATCAGGGTCACGTGGCCGCTGTGGTTCCAGCCCTTGAAGCGATCCACTACGTAGGTCAGCCCCGAGCTGCCCTCGGTCAGATAGGGCGTGTCGATCTGCGAGATGTTGCCCAGGCACACCACTTTGGTGCCGGGGCCGGCGCGAGTGATCAGCGTCTTCATTTGCTTCGGCGTCAGGTTCTGCGCCTCGTCGATGATGAGGAACTTGTTGATGAAGGTGCGGCCGCGCATGAAGTTGAGCGACTTTACCTTGATGCGCGAGCGGATCAGATCGCGAGTGGCGGCGCGGCCCCACTCGCCGGCGTCGTCGTCGGTCTTGTTGAGCACGTCCAGGTTGTCCTCCAAGGCGCCCATCCAGGGCGTCATCTTCTCTTCTTCGGTGCCGGGCAGGAAGCCGATGTCCTCGCCCACCGGCACGGTGACCCGCGTCATGATGATTTCCGAGTAGGTCTTCTCCTCCAGAGTCTGCATGAGCCCGGCGGCAAGGGTCAGCAGCGTCTTGCCGGTGCCGGCCTGACCCAGCAGGGTGACGAAGTCGACATCGGGGTTCATCAGCAGGTTGAGGGCGAAGTTCTGCTCGCGGTTGCGCGCGGTGATGCCCCAGACGTTGCTGCGCTGACTCGAATGGTCGATCAACGTGTGCAGGATCGCGGTCTGCCCCGAGAGCTCCTTCACCTGCGCGTAGAACGGGCGATCGGCCTCGTGATAGATGAACTCGTTGACCAGCAGACTGGGCACCAGCGGCCCGTGCACGCGGTAGAAGGTGCGCCCGGCCTGCTGCCAGGATTCCATCTCCTTGCCGTGAGTGTCCCAGAAGTCGGCCGGCAGCTCGCGCACGCCGGTGTAGAGCAGATCGGTGTCCTCCAGCACCTTGTCGTTGAAATAGTCCTCGGCCGCCAATGCCAGCGCACGCGCCTTGATGCGCATGTTGATGTCCTTGGACACCAGGATCACCTGGCGGCGCGGGTGAGCCTCCTGCAGATGGCGCACCACGGCGAGGATCTGGTTGTCGGCTTTGCCGCTCGCCAGCGTGGCGGGCAGCTCGCCGTTGATGGCCTGGGTCTGCAGGAACAGGCGGCCGCTCGCCTGCTTGTCGCCCTGCGCGGCCAGCGCAATGCCCTCGTCGATGTCGGCTTCGCTGTGGTTGAGCAGGCCATCGAGGAAGCGGCTGACCTGGCGTGCGTTGCGCGCGACCTCCGACATGCCCTTCTTGTTGGCGTCCAGCTCCTCGAGCGTGGCCATGGGCAGGAAGATGTCGTGCTCCTCGAAGCGGAACAGGCTGGTGGGGTCGTGCATGAGCACGTTGGTGTCCAGCACGAAGAGCTTGGTGTCGGGGTGCAGCTTGGTGACCTGGGCGGGTTTGCGCATCAGGGTAGGGGTCTGGAGTCAGGGATCGGGAATTGCCCGGCGGTCTGGTTTCAGAGTGTCTTGACGAACTCGAGCACCTCCGCCGCGTGGCCAGGCACCTTGACGCCGCGCCACTCCTTGCGCAGCTTGCCGGCTGCGTCGATGACGAAAGTGCTGCGCTCGATGCCCCGGACCTGCTTGCCGTACATGTTCTTCATCTTCATGACGCCGAACATCTGGCACAGCGCCTCGTCGGGGTCGGACAGCAGCTCGAAGGGGAAGCTCATCTTGGCCTTGAACCCTTCGTGGGACTTGACGCTGTCGCGTGAGACGCCGTAGACGGCGCAGCCGAGCTTCTGGAACTCACCGTGGAGGTCGCGGAACTGTCCGCCCTCGTCGGTGCAGCCCGGTGTGTTGTCCTTCGGGTAGAAGTACAGCACCACCGGCTGGCCGCGCGCGTCGGACAAACGGAAGGTCTTGCCGCCGGTCGCCGGCGCCTCGAACTCGGGTACGGTCAAATTTTCCAACATAGGTCTGGTCTCCTCCAGTGATGCGAAAAGTGCGCCTGGCGGGCCCCGGCGGACGGGCTAGGCGAGGAAGTCGGCCCCCTGGAGCGCCAGCTGCCCCGACCGGCCCGGCACTTCGCCGGTTGCCACTTCGTGGCGGGGCAGATTCTTGTCCGTCAGCGCCTCGAAATAGTCCCCCAGGCAGACCAGCTGGTAGCCCTGCTCCCGCCAGCCCTGCAGGAGCCGCTCGAGCACCGCCTTGAGCTTCATGCCCTCCAGCTCGGCATGCAGGGTATACACATGGCCGGTGGCAAGCTTATCGCGAGTAAGTTGCAGCAGATGGTCGGCCACGTTGCTGGCGTCGATCCCATCGGTCCCGATCAGCTCATCCAGGGTAGGCAGGGTGGTCGGCACCTGCGGGCAGGCCACGATCTCGGCCTGGTAGATCGGGACGAAGGGCCGGCTGCCGCGGGTGTCGGAACAGTAGCCGAAGCCCAGCATCTGCGTCAGCCGGTAGGCGTGGCGGTTCATCTGCCAGCCGGCGGCGCCGTGCACCCTGGGCTCGACTCCGAAGATTTCCTGGAAGCGCTGCACCGCGAGATCCATCTGACGCCGGGTCCAGGCCGCATCGGCGCTGCCCACACCGTCCTGCCACTTGCACGTGGTCCCAGGCGTGGATGCCGACCTCGAACCCGGCGTCGCGCACGGCACGCATCGTCGCTGCGCAGCGGCGGCCGATATCCGGGCCCGGGAGCAAGGTACCGTACAGCAGCGTCAGCAGGCCGTAGTGCGAAAGCACCGAGGTGCGCCGGACTTTGCGGAAGAAACCCGGTCGGAACATCCGCCTGATGGCGCGGCCGGTGTGGTCCGGGCCCAGGCTGAACAGGAACGTGGCCCCGGCCTGGTGCCGCTTGAGCAGCTCGACCAGCGCCGGCACGCCCTCGCGCGTGCCGCGGTAGGTGTCTACGTCTACTTTGAGCGCCAGGTTCAATCTCTACCCCGTTCTAACACGCAGAGGCGCAGAGGAGACCCGCAGAGAAAGCACAAGCTCGAGTTTCGCGTTCGCCAAGCTCAAACCAGTCGGCACAGGGGCAGGCCCGGCGCGTCCCGATCCCAACGCTGTTGATTGGCATATCCTTCTCTCTGTTGCCGTTCTCCGCGCCTCTGCGCCTCTGCGGTTATGCTTTCAGTCCACCAGCCCGCGAGCCTCGGCTATCTGGCCGCGATAGGCATCGTAGATCCGGCGCAGCGCCTCCTGCATGCCGATCTGCGGCTCCCAGGCGAGCTCGCGGCGGGTGTTTTCGATCTTGGGTACGCGGTTCTGGACGTCCTGGTAACCGGCCCCGTAGTACGCAGCGGAGGTGGTCTCCACCAGCTTGACCTGGCGGGCGCTGTCGCGGTACTCCGGATAGGTCAGCGCCAGGTCGAGCATCATCTGCGCAAGCTCGCGCACCGAATAGTTGTTGCGCGGGTTGCCGACGTTGTAGATCTTCCCCGAGGCGACGCCCCCGCTGTTCTCGATGATCTTCATCAACGCGTCGATGCCGTCGTCGATGTAGGTGAAGGCGCGTTTCTGCGTGCCCCCGTCCACCAGCTTGATCTCCTCGCCGCGCACGATGTGGCCGAAGAACTGGGTGATCACGCGCGAGCTGCCCTCCTTGGCGGTATGGATGTTGTCGAGGCCGGCGCCGATCCAGTTGAAGGGACGGAACAGGGTGAAGTCCAGCCGCCCCTCCGAGCCGTAAGCCCAGATCACCCGGTCCATGAGCTGCTTGCTGCAGGCGTAGATCCAACGCTGCTTGGCGATCGGCCCCAGCACCAGCTCCGAGGCATCGGGGTCGAACTCGCCGTCCCGGCACATGCCGTAGACCTCGGAGGTGGATGGAAACAGGATGCGCTTGGCGTACTTCACGCACGAGCGCACGATCGGCAGATTGGCCTCGAAGTCGAGCTCGAACACCCGCAACGGCTCCTTCACATAGGTGGCCGGCGTGGCGATCGCAACCAGCGGCAGGACCGTGTCGCACTTGCGGATGTGGTACTCGATCCACTCGCGATTGATGGTGATGTCGCCCTCGAAGAAGTGGAAGCGCTTGTGCTCCAGCAGATCGGCCACGCGCTCGTTGTGCATGTCCATGCCGTAGACCTCCCACCCGGTGGTCTCGATGATGCGCTTGGACAGGTGGTGGCCGATGAAGCCGTTGACGCCGAGGATGCAGATCTTTTTCATGTCAGGTACACGGGCGGGGTATCGCCGGCCCGGCGAAAGGTGTCGTCGGACAGCATTGTACCGTCCACCTCCAGGCCGAGGACGCGCAACACTGCGCCGTCGGCGCATTCGACGTAACAGCGGCCCGCGTCGCAGTACAGCGCCGGGCGTCCGAAACGGCCGGGTCGTCCCGGCTGCCGGAGCGTGCGCAGAAAGCGGACGATCCGGCCGTGGACCCGGGCGAAGGCGCCGGGATAGGGCGGGGAGACGGCGCGCACCAGGTCGTGGATCGCCGCCGCCGGCTGGTTCCAGTCGACGCGGCCGTCTTCGGGACGACGACCCCCGAAGTAGGATCCGCGCGCGAGGTCCTGGGAGATCCTGGGTGCACTCCCCGCCAGCAGCCCGGGCAGAACCCGGTCGAGCGCCAGCTCTGCGGCGACCGTGACCTTGTGGAATACCTCGACGGCCGTATCCTCGGGCAGGATCGGCACGGCCTGCTGGGCGACGATGTCGCCGGCATCCGGCTTGTCCACCATGTAGTGGAGCGTGGCGCCGGTCTCCCGTTCCCCGTGCAGGACCGCCCAGTTGACCGGCGCTCGACCGCGATACCTGGGCAGCAGCGACCCGTGCATGTTGAGAGCGCCGCGCGCCGGGATCTCGAGCAGCGCCGCGCAGAGCATCTGCCGATAGTAAAAGGAGAACAGGAAATCCGGCGCAGCCGAGCGCACGCGGGCGACGAAATCTGCCGTGTTCGGGTCCATCGGCTTGGCCACGGGCAGATCGTGGCGGCCCGCCACGCGCTCGACGCTGTCGAACCAGATGGTCTCGTCGGGATTGTCGTCGTGGGTAACGACCAGCGCGACCTCCATGCCGTGCGCAAGCAGCACGGACAAGCAGCGGCAGCCGACGTTGTGGTAGGCGAATACGACCGCGCGCATCAGCGCGAATGAGGGGTGAGGGCAGGGGTTTGCGCAGCCGCGTGGAGAGTCCGGCCCTGCTCCTCGCTCCTCACCCCCGACTCCTCACGCTGTTCCAGGATCCCCTGCAGGATGTAGCGCGGCCGCTCGCGCACCTGTTGATAGATGCGCCCCACGTACTCGCCGAGCAGGCCGATGCCGAACAGCGCCACGCCAAGGAGCAGGAAGTTGATGGCGAACAGGGTGAACAGGCCTTCGACCTCCGGGCCCAGGAAAATGCGGCGGTAGGCGATGATGCCGAAGAACACCAACCCCAGCAGCGACACGACGAATCCGAGCATGGAGAACATCTGCAGCGGCACCACCGAGAAACCGGTCACCAGGTCGAAGTTCAGCCGCACCAGCTTGTAGAGCGAGTACTTGGACTCCCCGGCGCGGCGCTCCTCGTGCCCGACGTCGATCTCGGTGGGGTTGTGGGCGAAGGTGTAGGCGAGCGCGGGGATGAAGGTATGGACCTCGCGGCAGCGGGTAATGGCCTGTACGATCTCGCCACTGTACGCGCGCATCATGCAACCCTGGTCGGTCATGCGCACCCGGGTGATGCGCTCGCGCACCCGGTTCATCAGCCTCGAGGCGGCGCGGCGGAACCAATTGTCCTGGCGCAGCCGCCGGATGGTTCCGACGTAGTCGTGCCCGTTGTCCATTTCCGCCAGCAGCCTGCCGATCTCTTCCGGCGGGTTCTGCAGGTCGGCGTCCAGGGTGACGATGCGCCCGCCGCGAGCGTGCTCGAAGCCCGCCATGATCGCCATGTGCTGGCCGAAGTTGCCGTTGAACAGGATGACGCGGGTAACCTCGGGGCGGCGCTGGAATTGCTCGCGCAGCAGGGCGGCCGAGCGATCCCGGCTGCCGTCGTTGACGAAGACGATTTCGTAGCGGATCCCCAGCGCGTCGAGCGCGGGATACAGGCGGGCGAAGAGCGCCGGCAGGCCTTCCTCTTCGTTGTAGACGGGGACGATGACCGAAACGGCGGGGGCGGCCATGCGGATATCTTAGCCCAGGTTAGCGCCTGCCCTCACGCAACACATCGGCACAGGCTGCGCACACACGATCCACGTCCTCCAGCGACATGGACGGGAACAGCGGCAGCGTGACGGTCTGTGCGCCGACGCGCTCGGCGTTCGGAAAGTCGCCGGCTTCATAACCAAGCCCGCGGTAGGCGGTGAACAGATGCAGCGCCGGATAGTGGACGCCGACGCCGATGCCGCGCTCGTGCATCGCGCGGATAAAGTCGCCGCGCTGGATCTTCAGGCCCTCGAGCGGCAGGAGCGGGGCGAAGATGTGCCAGCTATGCCCGTCATCCCCGCGCGCCGGCAGGCGCATCGGCGGGTCGGTGCGCAGGCGCTCGCAGTAGCGCGCCACCAGCGTGCGGCGCCGGGCGTTGAAGCCCTCCAGGTGCTGCAACTGGGACAGGCCGATGCTGGCGGACACATCGCTCAAGTTGTATTTCCCGCCGGGGAGCAGCACGTCGGCGCCCCCGTCGGGATCGCGCTTCAGTCCGTGGAAACGCTGCAGCTCGACCGCGGCCAGCTCGCGGCCGTCGGGCAGGCTGAGCGCGCCGCCCTCGATGGTGGTCATGTTCTTGTTGGGATGGAAGCTGAACGACACCAGGTCGCCGAAGCTGCCGATGCGCTTTCCCCGCCAGGCCGTGCCGATCGCATGGGCCGCGTCCTCGATCACGCGCAGGCCGCGCTGCCGGGCGATCGAGTAGAGACGGTCCATGTCCACCGCCAGCCCGGCGAAGTGCACCGGCATGATCGCGCGCGTGCGCGCCGTGATCGCCGCTTCGACCTGGTCCAGATCGAGGTTGCGGCTGTCCAGTTCGACGTCCACGAACACCGGCCGCGCGCCGACCCGCATGACCACGTTGGCGCTGGCCGCGAAGGTCATGGCCGGCACGATCACCTCGTCGCCGGAACCGATAGCGCACGCCTGCAGCGCCACCTCCAGCGCGCCGGTGGCCGAGGTGAACGTGCGCACCAGGCGGCCGCCCAGGTAGTCCGACAGCGCCTGCTCGAAGGCCTTCACCTTCGGCCCGGTGGTGATCCAGCCCGAGCGCAGCACTTCGGCGACGCCCGCGATGGTCGCCTCGTCGATGGTCGGTTTCGCGAACGGTAGATAGGTCATTTCAAAGCAAAAGAGTTCACCGCCAAGGACGCAAAGGACGCCAAGGAAAACCAAAATAGCGGCTTGCTTTTCCGACCCATCGCACTGGGACTGACTGGGATACGCCTTCCATGGCAGGGATGATGTTCGTGTAGTCCATTGCGCTCCTTTGCGTCCTTTGCGTCCTTGGCGGTGAAAGAAGTAATCAAGATCTAGCGACGATGTAGACGCCCACCACGATCACCCCGATCCCGAGCAGGCGCTGGAGCGTGACCGCCTCGCCGAACAGGAAATGGGCCGCTACCGCGTTGACCACGTAGCCGATCGACAGCATCGGATAGGCCACGCTGACCTCCACGCGCGACAGCGCCATGATCCAGACCACCACACTGATGACGTAGCACATCAACCCGCCCAGGATGTACGGCTGGGTCGCGACCCGCACGCCGACCGGCAGCGCGTTGGCGACGCTGAACTCGAACTGGCCGATGCTGTTGGTGCCGGCCTTCAACAGCAGCTGGGCAGCCGCGTTGAGCAGCACGCCGAGCAGGACCAGCGAGAAGCTGAGCAGGTTCACGCCACCGTCTCCAGGCTGTCCTCCAGCAACTCGCGCGCGGCCTGCACGAAGGACTGCTCGTCCGGCGCCGCGACCGTGACCCGCCGCGCCTGCGGCAGCCTCGGATAGTGCAACACGATCGCGCGCGTGTACGCCGGGTCGTAGTGACGCTCCAGCAGGTCCGCTACCAGCGCTTCCCAATCGCCGGCGTGCGGCCATCTGCTTCCACCGCTCGATCGTCGCATGGCCGTGCAGCTGCAGCAGGCAGTCCAGCTGCCGGCCCAGGGCGCCGGGATCGGCCAGGAAGTGCGCGTACTGGTCCATCAGCAGCCGCACACGGGTCGCGCGGTCGACCTCCAGCTGCACGCACGGGCTGGCCCACATCGCGTCGAGCAACTGGCTGAGGCACCTGCAGCACGCCGATCTTCTTGCTCTCCGATTCGACGTAGACGGGACGCGCCGGTTCGAAGCGGCGCAGACGGTCCCACAGCAGGCTCTCGAACATCTTCTGGCTCGGCTGCGGGGCGTCCGGCAGGTTGCCCAGGACCGACCCGCGGTGGGCGGCGAGCCGCTCGAGGTCGAGGACCTGTGCGCCAAGGCGCTCCAGCGTGGCCAGCAGCCGGCTCTTGCCCGAGCCGGTGAGACCGCACACGCACCCGCCAGCGCCAGCGCCCCGTCAGCCCGGGAAGCTCGCTCATCACCGTGCGGCGAAATGCCTTGTAGCCGCCGTCGAGCGCGCGGGCATCCCAGCCGATCTCGCGCAGCACATGGGTGAACGCGCCGCTGCGCTTGCCCCCGCGCCAGCAGTACACCAACGGCCGCCAGCTCTTGGGCCGGTCCAGCAGGGTACGCTTCGAGATGGCGGGCGATGTTGGCCGCCACCAGCGCCGCGCCGAGCTTTTTGTGCGCTGAAGGGCGAGACCTGCTTGTACAGGGTGCCCACGCGAGCGCGCTCGCTGTCGGACAGCACGGGCAGATTGCACGCACCCGGGATGTGGTCGAGAGCGAACTCCGAGGGCGTGCGCGCGTCTATGATGTCGTCGAACTCGGGCAGCTGTGAGACGGTCGGCCCGATCCCGGGCGGGAGAAGGCGTCTGGCTCACCGGGGCCTGGTTAGCGAAAATAGCTTGAAGGTTAGCATAGTTGCCCCACTTACTTGGGTCGGGCGGGTAGCCAGCAGCGGCCGCAGGCCCTGCCACAGGGTGTCCAGAATCATCGGCTGGGCCTGCTCGTTGGGGTGAATGCCGTCGGACTGGAACAGCTCGCGCTGGTCGGCGAAGCCCTCGAGGAGAAACGGCACCAGCGGCGGTGCGCTGCGTGCGCGCCACGTCTTCGAAGGCGGCGTGGAACTCCCGCGTGTATTTAGGGCCGTAGTTGGGTGGGATGCGCATGCCGGCGACCAGCACGCGCGCCCCGGCGGCGCGGCTTGCCTTGCATCATCGCAACCAGATTGTCACGCATCAGATCCAGGGGCTGGCCGCGCAGGCCGTCGTTGGAGCCCAGCTCCAGAATCACGATGCGGGGCCGATGTTGCTCGAGGGCTGCGCCCAGCCGGTTGCGCCCGCCCAGCGTGGTCTCCCCGCTGATGCTGGCATTGACGACGCGATAGTCGAGCCGCTCGGCATCGAGCTTGCGCCGCAGAAGATCGACCCAGCCGCGTCCCTGCGGCAGGCCATAGCCGGCGCGCCAGGCTGTCGCCGAAGACGAGAATGACCGGCTGCTGCGCGCGCAGGGGGCCGGCAGCAAGCAAACCGAACAGAAGGATCCAGCGGATGAGTGACAGCACGCAGCCAATTGTGCGGGCGGCGGGTCTGACCAAGCAAGTGGATACCGGCCGCAGCCACCTGACGATCCTCGAGGACGTCAGCCTCGACATCGCCGCGGGCGAGGCTGTGGCCATCGTGGGCGCCTCCGGGCTCGGGCAAGACCACGCTGCTCGGGTTGCTGGCCGGGCTGGACCTGCCCAGCGCCGGCCGCGTCCACATCGACGGCGTCGACCTGACCACGCTGAACGAAGACGGGCGCGCCACCCTGCGCCGGCGCCTGGTCGGGTTCGTGTTCCAGTCCTTCCAGCTGCTGCCGGCGCTGACCGCGCTGGAGAACGTCATGCTGCCCCTGGAGCTGGCCGGCGCCAGGGATGCGCGCGAGGCGGCCGTGGCCCTGCTCACCCGGGTCGGGCTTGGCGGAACGCCTCGACCACTACCCGCGGCAACTCTCGGGAGGAGAGCAGCAGCGTGTGGCCATCGCGCGTGCCTTCGCTGGTCCGCCGCGGCTGCTGTTCGCCGACGAGCCGACTGGGAACCTCGATTCGGCCACCGGCGAAGAGATCATCGACCTCATGTTCGACCTCAACCGCGAGCACCGCACCACGCTGCTGCTGGTGACGCACGACGAGAAGCTCGCTACGCGCTGCCGGCGGCGCCTGCGCCTCGCCGCGGGAAGGCTGGTCCATGGCAGCGCAGATGCAAGCGGCGCTGCGCGCGGCGCATCCCGCGCCGCGGCGCCCCGTCGAGACCGAGCTGTCGTGGCCGCGCGCCGCGGCGCTGTCCTGGCGCCTGCTGGGGCGCGACTGGCGTGCCGGGGAGCTGCGCGTGCTGGCCGTCGGCTCTGGTCGATCGCGGTCGCGAGCCTGACCACCGTGGCTTTCTTCGCCGACCGCGTGAACCAGGCCCTCGGGCAGGAGGCGAGCCAGCTCCTGGCTGCGGATCTGGTGGTGATTTCCGATCGGCCGATGGCGCCGGCCTTGCGCACCGAAGCGGCACGCGCTTGGGCTTTCCGCAGCGTGGACACGGTGCGCTTCCCCAGCATGGCGCGTCGCAGGCGAGGCCACCGTGCTGACCGAGATCAAGGCGGTCGCGCCGGGCTACCCGCTGAAGGGGCCGCATCGCGATTCGCGAGCGCGCGGAAGCCGCGCCGCAGCGCGGCCCGAGCGGCATCCCGGAGCCGGGAACCGTATGGGTGGATGACCGGCTGCTGGGCCGGCTGGGACTGCAATCGGCGACAGCATCGGCCTAGGCGAGCGCAGCTCTTCGCATCGCCGCTCAGGTGATCGAGGATCCGGAGACGAGCGTCGGCTTTCTCAACCTGGGCCCGCGGCTCATCACTCAACCTGGCCGGACCTCCAGTCCACCGGTCTTGATCACGGTGGGCAGCCGCGTGACGCTACCGGCTCGGCGTTGCGGGCGAGCCGCCATCGCAGTTGCCGCCTTCCGCGACTGTCCGCGGCGCAGACTCTCGGCCCGGGGCAGCGCGTGGAGGACGTGCGCGATGCGCGCCCCGAGATCCGCGCGGCGCTGGAGCGGGCCGAGAAGTTCCTCGGCCTGTCGGCACTGCTGAGCGTGATCCTGGCCGCGGTGGCCGTGGCGCTGGCCGCGCGCCGCTATCTGCGCCGGCATCTGGACAACGTGCGCGATCATGCGCTGCCTGGGCGCGAGCCAGGCGCTGATCGTGCGCCTGCACGTGCAGCAGTTCGTGCTGCTCGGGTTGGCGGCGAGCCTCATCGGCTGCCTGCTGGGCGCGGCAGGCCAGGCGGTGCTCGCGTGCGCTGCTTGCCGCCGCTGGTGCGGCGTGCGCGTTGCCGCTGCCGGGTCCGTATGCCGGTGCTGCAGGGTTTCGCCGCGGGATTCGTGCTGCTGCTCGGATTCGCCATCCCGCCCATCGTCGCCCTGCGCCGCGTGCCGACCCTGCGCGTGCTGCGCCGTGACCTCGGGCTGCCGGATCAGCGCGGGCTGGGCCGGGTATGCGCGTTGGCGTCGCGCGCGCTCGCCGGGCTGATCCTGTGGGAGGCGCAGGACGCCAGGACGGCTGGCTATGTGCTGGGCGGGTCGGTCGGCACGATGGCTGTGCTGGCGGTGGTGACGCTGGCGCTGTTGCGTGCTGTTCTCCTGGTCCGGGCGGCGGGCGGGCTTCGCCTGGCGCTTCGGACTGGCCAACCTGCGGCGCCGCCCGTTGTCCACGGTCACCCAGGTGGTGGCGCTGGGCATCGGGATCATGGCGCTGGTGCTGCTCACTCTGGTGCGCAGCGACCTGCTCGCGAACTGGCGCGAGCCTGCCCGCCCGATGCACCCAACCGCTTCCTGGTGAACATCCAGCCCGACCAGGTCGCGCCGCTGCAGGCTTTCTTCGCGCGAGGACGGCGTCGCCGGCGCCGCGACGTCTACCCCATGGTGCGCGGGCGGCTGGTGGAGATCAATGGCCGGCCGGTCTCCTCGGATCGACTACGCGGAGGACCGCGCGCAGCCGCCTCGTCGACCGCGAGTTCAACCTGTCCTGGGCGCAGCGCCCGCAGGCGCGATAACGCATCGTGGCCGGCCGCTGGTGGACGCCGGCCGAGCAGGGGCAGCCGCTGTTCTCGGTGGAGGAAGGGCATCGCGCAGACGCTGGGCATCCGCATGAACGATCGCCTCACCTACGACATCGGCGGCAGCCGGCTCGAGGGCCGAGGTCACGTCGCTGCGCAAGGTCGACTGGGACTCGTTTCGCGTGAACTTCTTCGTCGTCACCCCGCCGGGGGTGCTGGATGCTATCCGGCGACCTACGTGACCAGCTTCCATCTGCCGCCGACCAGTCCGCGCGCATGGATCGGCTGGTGAAGCGCTTCCCCAACCTGCTGGTGATCGACGTCGCGGCGGTGCTGGGTCAGATCCAGCGCATCATGGACCAGCTGGTGCAAGCGCGGTCGAGTTCGTGTTCCTGTTCGGGCTGCTGGCCGGGCAGTGGTGCTGTTCGCGGCCATCAGCGCGACCCATGACGAGCGGGTGTTCGACGCCGCCATCCTGCGCACGCTCGGCGCCACCGGGCGCCAGATGCTGGCGGTCAACATGCGCCGAGTTCGCGGCCATCGGCGCGCTGTCCGGGCTGCTGGCGTCCATCGGCGCAACCGTCCTCGGCTATCTGCTGGCGAGCCGGGTGCTCAACGTGCCTACAGCATCGACCCCTGACCGTCTGGGTGGTCGGCATGGTCGGAGGCACCGTGGGCGTGCTCCTTGCTGGTCTGCTCGGGCACGCAGCGGGTGCTGCGTACCGCCGCCCATGACCATTTTCCGGGAAGCCGGCTAGCTAGCTCTTGAACCGATCGACGGCGAATCGCAAAGACGCAAAGGCGCAAGGACGCAAAGGCGCAAGGACGCAAAGACGCAGAGGGACACCAGAGGGGAACCTTGGCTTTGACGCTTCGGCACAATGTCGACAGCGATGATCAAGCTCTCCTTTGCGCCTCTGCGCTTTGCGTCTTTGCGATGAGAATTTGATTCTTCCTGGGAGAACTAGCCCGCGCCGAACCCGGCGTGTGCTAAACTCCCGCCCCCTCGAGAAGTCAGCCGCCCCATGACCCGCCCGATCCGCAACATCGCCATCATCGCCCACGTCGACCACGGCAAGACCACGCTGGTCGACAAGCTCCTGCGCCAGGCGGGCGTGTTCGCCGCTCACCAGCATCTGGAGGAGCGGGTGATGGACAGCAACGACCTCGAACGGGAGCGCGGCATCACCATCCTGGCCAAGAACGCGGCGCTGGACTATCGGGGCGTGCACATCAACATCGTGGACACGCCCGGTCATCGCGACTTCGGCGGCGAGGTGGAGCGGGCGCTGTCGATGGTCGACGGGGTGCTGGTGCTGGTGGACGCGGTCGAGGGGCCGATGCCGCAGACCCGGTTCGTGACCCGCAAGGCCCTGGCGCTCGGGTTGAAGCCCGTGGTCGTGGTGAACAAGATCGACCGGCCCGGCGCGCGGCCGGACTGGGTGGTGAATCAGACCTTCGATCTGTTCGACAAGCTCGGGGCGACCGACGAGCAGCTCGACTTCCCGGTGGTGTACGCCTCGGCGCTGCAGGGCGTGGCCACGCTCGACCTGAATCAGCCGGGCCAGGACATGCGGCCGCTGTTCGAGACCATTCTCGCGCATGTGCCCCAGCCCAAGTTCGATCCGGAGCGCGCCTTTGCAACTGCAGATCAGCGCGCTCGACTACTCCAGCTACGTCGGCCAGATCGGCATCGGCCGCATCACGCGCGGCACGCTCAAGGCCTCGCAGCAGGTGCTGATATTCGGGGCCGACGGGCAGCCCAGGCCGGCCAAGGTCGCGCATGTGCTCGGATTCCAGGGCCTGGAGCGGGTGCCGCTGGAGCTGGCCGAGGCCGGCGACATCGTGCTGCTGCAGGGCATCGAGGGGCTTACCATCGGCTGCACCCTGTGCGACCCCGAGCATCCCGACCCGCTCCCGCTGCTGGCGGTGGACGAGCCCACGCTGACCATGAACTTCCAGGTCAACACCTCGGCGTTCGCGGGCCGCGAAGGCAAGTTCGTCACCAGCCGCCAGGTGCGCGACCGGCTGCAGCGCGAGCTGCTGTCGAATGTGGCGCTGCGCGTGGAGGACACCGCCGACGCCGATGTGTTCCTGGTATCGGGGCGCGGCGAGCTGCATCTGACCATCCTGCTGGAGAACATGCGCCGCGAAGGCTACGAGCTGGCGGTGTCGCGCCCGCGCGTGCTGTTCCGCGAGATCGACGGCGTCAAGTGCGAGCCCTACGAGATGCTCACGGTGGACGTCGACGCGCAGCATCAAGGTGCGGTGATGGAGGCGCTGGGCGAGCGGCGCGGCGAGCTCCAGGACATGCAGCCGGACGGGAAGGGCCGGGTACGGCTGGAGTACCGCATTCCCGCGCGCGGCCTGATCGGCTTCCAGACCGAGTTCCTCAACACCACTCGCGGCAACGGCCTCATGAGCCACGTGTTCGACGAGTACGGCCCGCTCAAGCCGGAGATGCCGGAGCGGCGCAACGGCGTGCTGGTCTCCGCGGAGGAGGGCGAGGCGGTGGCCTATGCGCTGTTCAATCTGGAGCCGCGCGGGCGCATGTTCGTGAGTCCCGGCGACCCGGTGTACGAAGGCATGATCATCGGCATCCACAGCCGCGACAACGACCTGGTGGTCAACCCGATCAAGACCAAGAAGCTCACCAACATCCGCGCCGCCGGCAAGGACGAGAACGTCGTCCTCACCCCGCCCATCAAGCTCACCCTTGAATCGGCCATCGAGTTCATCGCCGACGACGAGCTGGTGGAGATCACGCCCAAGTCGATCCGCCTGCGCAAGCGCTTCCTCACCGAGCACGAGCGCAAACGTGCCGACCGCGCCACTGCCGAAGCCTAGAGTAGACGACGGCGCAATCGCAAAGGCGCAGAGCCGCAAAGCAACCCGGGTCGCAGAGCATGGCGCCTGAGTAAGTGGGACAACGCTTTAGCCGACGCTGCCAAAAACATCCGCTGCAAGTTCCACGGCTGCTAGTACGACGGCGTCGGACTTGGCTGTTTCTTTTGTGTCCCCTCTGCGCCTCTGCGCCTCCGCGTCTTTGCGATAATCGGGAAGGGGGTAGGGGCGAGGTATACTGGCGCGATGGATTTCAGCTATCTGGCGGCCTTCACAGCGGTACTGAGCGGCCTCGCACTGATCGCGGTCCTGTGGGTCGGCTTCCGGGTCGGCACGCTGCTGGGCCGGAACACGGACCTGCCCGAGGTGGTCGCGGCGGTGCTGGAGAAGAAGCACCTGGCCATGCTCAAGGACCTGAACGACGGTCTGAACAGCCTCGCCGACCGCATCGGAAAAAACCAGACCGAGAACTCGGAGCGGCTGCGCAACACCGTATCGCAGGATCTGAAGCAGACGCGCGACGCGCTGCTGGTGCTGCAGCTGTCGCAGACCGAGGAGCTGTCCGCCAACCGCGAGAACCAGGCCCAGCGCCTGGGAGCGCTGGCGGTCGAGCTCAACGCCAAGCACGACGAGCTGCGGGTCGAGCTGCTCACCCGTGTGATGGAGCGCCTGGCGGAGCAGGAACGCGCCAACCAGGAGCTCATCCAGAATGCCTTGCATCGCATCGGCCAGCAGGTCGCCGCATCGATCGAATCGCTCACCCGCACCACCGACACGCGCCTGGACCAGATCAGCGGCAAGGTGCACGAGCGCCTCGACGAGGGCTTCAAGCGCACCAACGAAACCTTCGCCAACGTCATGGCGCGCCTGGCCACTATCGACGAGGCGCAGAAGAAGATCGACAGTCTGACCGGCAATGTCGTGAGTCTGCAGGAGCTGCTGGGCGACAAGCGCTCGCGCGGCGCCTTCGGCGAGGTCCAGCTCGAGGCGCTGGTGCGCAACCTGCTGCCGCCCAACGCCTACGAGTTCCAGTACACGCTGTCCAACGCCAATCGCGTGGACTGCGTCCTGAAGCTGCCCGAGCCCACCGGCATGGTGGCGGTGGACGCCAAGTTCCCGCTGGAGAACTATCACCGCATGTTCGACCCGGGGCTGTACGACGGGCGACCGCGCGCAGGCGCGGGCGCCAGTTCCGCCTCGACTTGCGATTGCACGTGGACGCCATCGGCGAGAAGTACATCGTCAGCGGTGAGACCTCCGATGGGGCGGTGATGTTCGTACCGGCGGAGGCGGTGTTCGCGGAGATCCACGCCCACCATGCCGAAGTGGTGGACTACGCCATGCAGCGGCGGGTCTGGATCGTCTCGCCGACCACGCATGATGGCGGTGCTCAACACCGCGCGCGCGGTGCTGAAGGACGTCGAGACGCGCCAGCAGGTGCACATCATCAAGGACGAGCTGTCCAAGCTGGGGAAGGACTTCGGCCGTTTCGACCAGCGCCTGCGCAAGCTCGCCGGGCACATCCGCCAGGCCCACGAGGATACCGAAGAGCTGCGCGTTACCGGCGACAAGCTCACCCGCCGCTTCAGCCGGATCGAACGGGTCGAGCTGGACCAGCTCAAGAGTGTGACCCAGTTCGAGCACGCGTTGATCGATCCGCCCGCGGAGGAGGAGAGCGAGCGGGACAGAGCGAGTGCCGAGTGACACTGCAGCGAGTTGGCGCGGCGTAACCCGCCGGATGCTGGCGCGATGCATACGGCGCAATACGCTGCGCCTCGCGCGCCCTGCGGGCCGGCTTGCGATCGAATGTTCAAGGCATTGAGGAACTGGAAGCGCCGGCGGGTTCTGCGCGAGGCGCAGTTCGACGGGGCGCGCTGGCGCACAATCGCTCTGCGCATGGAGTTCGTCCGGACGCTTGCGCCCGCGGACCTGGCCCGCTTGCGCGACCTGGTGGTGCTGTTTCTCCACGAGAAGCAGTTTGTATCGGCGGCGGGCCTGGAGCTGACCGAGGAGATGCGCTGGTCCATCGCCACCCAGGCCTGCATCCTGATCCTCAATCTGGACCTGGAGTTCTACCGCGGCTGGAGTGGCATCGTCGTGTATCCCGAGCAGTTCGTGCCCCGGCACCAGCATGTCGACGAGGCCGGTGTCGTCCACGAGGGCGACGAGCCCTATGCCGGCGAGGCCTGGCCGGGCGGCCCGGTGGTCCTGTCCTGGGCCGACGTCGCAGACACCGGCTATCTGGACGGAGTCAACGTGGTGATCCATGAGTTTGCCCACAAGCTCGACATGCTCAACGGCGATGCCAACGGCTATCCGCCACTGCACCCGGATATGGACCGATCGGCCTGGGCCGGGTCCATGACAGCCGCCTATCGAGACTTCTGCGCGCGGGTGGACGCCCGCGAAGACACCATCATCGACCCCTACGCGGCGGAAAGCCCGGGCGAGTTCTTCGCGGTGATGAGCGAGGCGTTCTTCGAGCTGCCGGATGTGGTGCAGGACGAGTACCCGGCGTTGTACGAGCAGTTCCGGGCCTTCTACCGGCAGGACCCGCTCGCGCGCCTTCCGGCGCTGGCTGGCGCGCAGCTTGCCTGAGGCATCCAGCGGAGGACTCGATGATGCGCATGCACAAGCTTTCGCTGGTCTTGCTTGGTGTCTTCACGGTGTGCGCCGCGGCCTGGGCGCAACAGACTGTGCTGGAAGTCATCCAGCTCAAGTATCGCCGGGTCGACGAAGTGATCCCCATCCTGCGGCCGCTGATGCCGGCGCAAGGATCGCTGTCGGGGCTGAACAGCCAGCTGATCGTGCGTACCACGCCGCAGAACCTCGAGGAGATCAAGCGCATCCTCGCTGCTGTCGATACCGCGCCCCGCCGGCTGATGGTCTCGGTGCGGCAGGATGCGGACCTGGAACGCAGTCAGCGCGGCGGCCAGATCTCCGGAAGCGCGCGAGCCGGCGACAATGTCGCCGTGACGGTCCCGGGGCGACCGACACCACCGGGGGCGAGCGCGCGCGTCGACGATGTGCGTGCCAAGGTGTACAGCAGCGAGGCGCAGAACACCGATCGAGTGTCACAGCAGGTCCAGGTCCTGGAGGGCGGCCGCGCGTTCATCCGCGTGGGGCAATCCGTGCCGGTGCGTACACGAGAGTACGTGGATACGCCGACCGGCAGGCGCATCATCGATACCACCGGCTTCCAGGACGTCGACACCGGCTTCTACGTCGTGCCGCGCGTCGCCGGGGATACCGTGACGCTGGAGATCTTCACGGCGGCCGATTCGCTGCGCTCCCCTGTCAGCGGTGCGACCAACGTTCAACGCGTGCAAACCATGGTCTCGGGACGGCTGGGGGAGTGGATCGAGATCGCCGGCTTCGACCAGCAGGCGACGCAGCGCGACAGCGAGATCCTGGCCCGCAGCAGCGACGCACGCCGGGAGGGCAGGCGGGTGCTGTTGAAGGTGGATGAAGTTCGGTGAGGCTGGTGCGACCCGCAAACGTGACCAGCATAAAGCGTTCACCGCCAAGGACGCCAAGGACGCCAAGAAAGACCAAAGCCAAGAGATCTTACTCGACGGTCCGCGCTCGGCTCGGGGTGTGACTACGGGCCCACTTCGACGGGGCGCAAGGGCACGGGTGGCTCGACTAGGCGGTGGGCACTCCCGATTTGGTGGCTCTGCTTTGTACTCCTTGGCGTCCTTTGCGTCCTTGGCGGTGAAAGGTTGAGCAGTATCCGTCACCGGCGGCGCCACACCTGCCAGCGCTCGCCGCCGCCGAACACCGCCAGCGATTCCACCGCGGGGCGGTCTTCGATCTGCTCGAAGAACGGATCGAGCAGCCCGTGCAGCTCCTGCGGGGTGGTGCCGAAGGGCGGACCCTTGGGATCGGAGCCGTAGAAGTAGAACCCTGCGAGGTGCCGCCCAGGCTGCAGCAACTGCGCGCAGCGCTGCGCGTACTGTGCCCACAGCGTCCTGGGCAGCGCGCACAAGAAGGCGCGCTCGTAGATCACGTCGAGGGGCTTGCCGCCCGCCTCGAAGTCGAAGAAGTCGGCCACGCGCACCCGGTCGGCGAAGCAGCCGAGGTTGCGGCGTGCTTGCTCCACAGCGGCGTTGCTGAAGTCCACCGCCAGCACGTCGAAGCCGTTCTCGGCGAGGTAGTACACCTCGTGGGCGGAGCCGCAGCCAGGCACCAGCAGACGGGTCCCCGCGGCCAGCCTGGCGAGGAAGGTGCGCAGATCGGCCGGCACCCGCCCGAAGTCCCAGGGTGTGACGCCTTCGCGGTAGCGCTGGTCCCAGAACTCGGGCCTCGAGCTGTCAGCCACGGCGAGCCTTCGCTCCCGGCGCACCACCGAGCTCGCGCCAGCGGTAGCAGTCCACCAGGTGGTCGTTGACCATGCCGACGGCCTGCATGAAGGCGTAGCAGATGGTCGAGCCCACGAAATTGAAGCCACGCTGCTTAAGGTCCTTGCTCAAGGCATCCGATTCTGCCGTGCTGGCCGGCACCTGCTGCTGGCCTCGCCAGGCATTCTGAAGCGGCCGCCCGCCGACGAACCGCCAGGCATAGCCGGCGAAGCCGCCGACCTCGTCCTGTATCCGCAGGAAGGCTTTGGCATTACGCACCGCCGATTCGACTTTGAGCCGGTTGCGGACGATGCCCGGATCGCCCAGCAGCTTGGCAATACGGGCCGGAGTGAAGCGGGCGACGCGTACCGGATCGAAATCGACGAAGGCGCGCCGATAAGCAGCGCGCTTGGCGAGGATGGTCGACCAGCTCAACCCGGCCTGAGCGCCCTCCAGCACCAACAACTCGAACAACCGGTGCTCGTCGTGAACCGGCACACCCCATTCGTCGTCGTGGTAGGCCATGTACTCGGTGCTGCCTTCGCACCAGGGGCATCGAACTGGCATGGTCGCGGCGTGCTTTCAGGGTGGGGCGGAAAGTGTAGCCGCCTAAGCGGGCGTGCGGCAACCCGCCTCGTGTTGAGGCGGCGAGCTTGACAGAGCGGGGTCGGGCGCTCAATCTCCGCGGCATGCTGCCGTTAAATGGGAGATGGCCGGCTGCCGGCCGGCACCGCGGCAACACGATGACCGGCCCACTGGAAGAGCCGCCCGCGATCACGCGTACCGGCAAGGGTTCCGGGGTGTTCTGGCTGCGCCGGGGACCCCGGAGATGCGCGCATGGGGGATCGCGTTGAAGCTGCGCTTGTCCTCCCTCCCGCGCCTGCTGTTGCTCGTGTGCACAGTGGGGTGTCTCGCGCTGCTGACCGCCTGGCGGTATGACAGCCTGTTCCTGGCCGTTGCCGTCGTGGCCGGCGGCCTGATGGCCTGGTTGCTCGCCGTGCACGTCCGGCGCACCCGGCAGGACGAGCAATACGTCCGCATACTGTTCGACGACAGCCCCATCCCCGCCGCGATCACCCGCCCCGCCGACGGAATCTTCGTCGATGCTAACGCCGCCTTCCTCGAGATGATCGGCTATGCGCGCGCGCAGGTCATCGGCAGAACCTCGGTCGAGGTGGGCTTGTGGAGCAGCCCGAGGCGGCGCGCCGAAAGCCTCAAGGACCTGCTCGAACAGGGCACCTTGCGCGAGCGCGAGGCGCCCTTCCGCCGGAGCTCCGGCGAGCTGGCGCATGCGCTGTGCTCGGTTCAGATGATCCAGATCGACGGGGAGCAGCGCGTGCTGCTGCTGATGCAGGACATCACGCCGCGCAAGCGCGCCGAGGAGGCCGTGCGCGTCAAGGAGGCGTTCCTCTTGGCGCTGGTCAACAACACCGACGACCTGCTACTGGCGGTGGACCAGAACCTGCGCGTGACGATGATGAACGAGGCCCTGCGTGCGGCGATCGAGCGCAACTACGGCTTCACGCTGATGCTGGGCGATGACGTCTACCGGATGATCGTGCCGGAACGGCGCGCCGAGCTGGAAGCGGTGTTCTCGCGCGCTCTGCAGGGCGAGCGCCAGCACGTCGAAAGCAGCTTCCGGCTGCCCAACGGCAGGCAGGTGAGCCAGGACGAAGCCTACAACCCGATCCTGGACGCGGACGGCCGAGTGACCGGGATCTCCATTTTCATTCACGACGTGAGCGCGCAGCGGCGCGCAGCACAGACCATCCAGTCGATCATCAACGGCACCGCCGCCGCCCTGGGCGAGGCCTTCTTCCGGTCCCTGGTATGCGAGTTGGCGGCCGCGTTGGGGACACGCTACGCGCTGGTCGGCGAGCTGCTGGGCGGCGAGGTCGCGCACATCCGCACGGTAGCGGTCGCCGTCGGCGGCGCCGTAGCGGAGAACTTCGACTATGTGCTCGGCGGCACGCCCTGCGAAGGCGTGATCAAGGAGGGCACCCAGTTCTATCCGGACGGGCTGCGCGACGCGTTCCCGGCCAACAGCATGCTGCGCGAGATGGGGGTGCAGAGCTATTTGGGAGTGGCTCTGCGCGGTGCTTCCGGCCAGGTGCTGGGGCTGCTCGCGGTGCTCGACGATCGGCCCATGCGCGACTCCGCGTTCGCGCGCACTCTGCTCAGCGTGTTTGCGGCCCGCGCCGGCGCGGAGCTGGATCGGCTGCGCTCGGAGAGCGAGAAACGGCGAGCGCTGGCGATTCTGGAGGAGGCCACCGATCTGGTGGCATGGTCCGACCCGGCCGGCCACATCCGCTACATGAACGCGGCGCTGCGGCGGTTGCGCGGCTTGGGCCGGGACGCATCGCTGGAGGGGCTGCGCATCGGGGAGTATCACACGCCATGGGCGCGCAAGCTCATCCACGATGTCGGCATTCCCACCGCGGTGAGCCGTGGCATGTGGGTCGGCGAGACGGAGGTGATCGGCACCGACGGCGTGCCCAAGCCGATGTCGCAGCTGATCATGGCACATCGCGATGCCGGCGGGGTCGAGTATCTATCCACGATCATGCGCGATCTCACCGAGCAGAAGCGCGCCGAGGCGGCGCTGCGCGACCGGGAGGCCGGGCTGCGGATGGCCCAGCAGGTCGGCAAAGTGGGAAGCTGGGAACGCGACCTGTACAGCAACCGATTGACCTGGTCCGAGGAGACCTATCGCATCGTCGGCGCCGATCCCAACAGCTTCGTCCCCACGCGCGAATCCCTGTTCGAGCGAGTGCACCCCGAGGACTTGCTGCGGCTGAAGCGAGCTTCGGAGGATGCGCAGGCGGGGCTGTCGCCGTTCGCCATCGACTATCGGGTGATGTTGCCCGACGGCACCGCGCGTCACGTGCACGTGAGAGCGGACGTGATGTTCGACGAGCGCGGGCGCGCGCGGCGGATGGTCGGGACCATCCAGGACATCACCGAGCGCAAGCGCGCCGAAGAGGAGCTCAAGGCCAGCGAGCAGCGCTTCCGCCGCCTGGTGGAGACCACCCAGGTGGTGCCCTGGACCGCCGACCCCGAGCAGCAGCGCTTCACCTATATCGGACCGCAGATCGAAAAGATCGCGGGCTACCCCGCGCAGGCCTGGTACACCCCTGGGTTCTGGCGCAGCAAGCTCGACCCCGGCGAGCGCGACGCCATCATCGAGCTGAGCCGCGCCGGCCTGACACGCGGCGAAGACCACGATCTCGAGTACCGGTTCCTGGCGGCCGACGGCAGCTGGCTGTGGCTGCGCGCGCTGGTCGGCGTTGTTACGGCGCCGGACGGTCGCCGCACGCTCCAGGGCTTTCTACTCGACGTTACGCTGTCGAGGAGCGCGCAAACCGAGCTGCGCCTCGCGGCGCAGGTGTTCCAGAGCAGCGGCGAGGCCATCGTCATCACGGACGCACAGCATTGCATCCTGACCGTGAACCCGGCTTTCAGCCAGATCACGGGGTACGCTTCGGCGGATGCGGTGGGCAAGACGCCCTACGCGCTCAGCCCCAGCATGCGCAGCGCCGACCGCGAGCGCGAGCTGTGGGCCGAAGTGGATCGCAGCGGCTACTGGCAGGGCGAGGTCTTGGACCGGCGCCGCAACGGTGAGGTGTTTCCAAAGTGGCTCACCATCAGCGCAGTGCGCGACGCGCAGGGCCGGTCGGTCAACTACATCGAGATCTTCTCCGACATCACCGAGCGCAAGGAGCATGAGGAGCGGGTGCGCCATCTGGCCCACCACGACGCGCTGACCGACCTGCCCAATCGTGCTCTGCTCAACGATCGCATCGCCCAGGCGGTGTCGCTGGCAGAGCGCAACCGCACGCGGGTGGCGGTCATGTTCCTGGATCTGGACCGGTTCAAGACCGTCAACGACTCGCTCGGCCACAGCGTCGGCGACAAGCTCCTGCGGGAAGTGTCCAGCCGGCTCAAGTCATGCATGCGGGCGAGCGATACCGTCAGCCGGCTGGGCGGGGACGAGTTCGTGATCCTGATGCCCAACGTCACCGACCCGGAAGACGTCGCGGTTACGGCGCGCAAAGTGCTCGATGCGGTGGCGCGCCCCTACAACATCGACGGGCACGAGCTGGTCTCTACACCCAGCGTGGGCATCAGCGCGTATCCCGGCGACGGTGCCGACGTCGACACGCTCCTGCGCAATGCCGATGCGGCGATGTATCACGCCAAGGAGACGGGCCGCAACAACTACCAGTTCTTCACTCAGGACATGAACGCGCGGGCGCTGGAGCGCCTGTCCCTGGAACGCAGCCTGCGGCGCGCGCTGGAACGCGACGAGCTGCGCCTGCACTACCAGCCTCAGTACAGGATTGCGGATGGGCGGATGGTAGGCCTGGAGGCGCTGATCCGCTGGCAGCATCCAGACCAAGGACTGGTACCCCCGGTCCGCTTCATCGGGTTCGCCGAGGAGAGCGGCCTGATTCTACCGATCGGCGATTGGGTGCTGCGGGAGGCCTGCCGGCAGAACCGTGCCTGGCAGGACGCCGGCCTGCCGCAGCTGCCGGTATCGGTGAACATCTCGGCCCTGCAGTTCCACCAGCCGGACTTCGTCGATACGGTCGCGCGCGCGCTGGCCGGCGCCGGGCTGGAGGCCCGCTATCTCCAGCTTGAAGTGACCGAGAGCATGATCATGCACGACGCCGAACGGGTGACCGAGTCGCTCGAACGGCTGAAGGACATGGGCCTGGAACTGGCCATCGACGACTTCGGCACCGGCTACTCGTCGTTGTCCTACCTCAAGAGGTTCCCCATCGACCGGCTGAAGATCGACCGGTCCTTCGTGCAGGACGTCACTGCCGACACCGACGACGAGGCCATCATCGGGGCGATCATTGCCCTCACCCGCAAGCTGGGCCTTCGCACCATCGCCGAGGGTGTGGAGACCCGCGAGCAACTCGAGTTCCTGCGTGACCAGGGCTGTGACGAGGTGCAGGGGTATCTGCTCAGCCGGCCGCTGGCGCCAACGGACTGCGCAACCTTGTTGGCGCGGGAAGGCGAATCGCAGCGGCGGCAGGTCGCCTGAGACCTACTTGTGCAGCAGCCAGCCGATGAGGCCCAGCCCGGCGCTGAGAACGAGCGAGATGAGGATGCCGGTGGTCAGCGGGAGGTAGAACACGAAGCCGTCGCGCTCGATGCGGATGTCACCCGGCAGCCGCCCCAGGCCGAGCTTGCTCAGCCACGGCCACAGCAGGCCGACTACCAGCAGGACCAGGCCTAATACGATAAGGGTTCGCTGCATGCTCGTCGTCCCTCGTCCGCGACGTCCGCCATCGGCCGGCGCGTGGCTGCGCTCGAGATTCGGCCGCGCTGGCGCCTGCGACCGGTCTGGCGAAGCGAGGAGGACTTAGAATAGCACCAGCAGCGCCGATGCGGCATGCTCACGGCCGCCGCCGGCGCGCCGGGCGAGCAGCTTGAGCACGGACACACCAAGTCCGACCACGAACACGTCAAGACGAATGAGGGTCGTTTCGTATCCCGACACAGGGAACATCGCGGGGGCCGCTGCAGCATGGATCGAGCCCGAGAACCGGTGACGGCGACCGAGCACGTATTCTCGGCCACGGGCCCGCTCGCGCAGGCCATCCCGGGATACAAGGTCCGCCGGCAGCAGATCGAGATGGCGCAGGCGGTAGCCGAGGCCATCGAGACCCGCGGCGTCCTGATCGCCGAAGCGGGCACCGGCACCGGCAAGACCGTTCGCCTACCTGGTGCCGGCGCTGCTGTCGGGCGGCAAGGTGATCGTGTCCACCGGCACCAAGACCTTGCAGGATCAGCTGTTCGATCGCGACATCCCGACGGTGCGGCAGGCCCTGCGCGCGCCGGTGACGGTGGCGCTGCTCAAAGGACGGGCCAACTACGTCTGCCACTACCACCTCGAGCGCAACCTGGAGGACGGCCGCTTCGCCAGCCGCGCCGACGCAGCCTATCTGCAGCTGGTCGCGCGCTACGCCAGGACCAGCAAGACCGGCGATCGCAGCGGGCTCGCGGAGGTGCCCGAGGACGCCGGCGTCTGGCCGCTGGTGACCTCGACCCGCGACAACTGCCTGGGCGGGGATTGTCCGCGCTACAAGGACTGCTTCGTCATGGAGGCGCGCAAGCAGGCGCTCGCGGCCGACGTGGTGGTGGTCAACCATCATCTGTTCTTCGCCGATCTCGCGCTGCGCGACGAGGGCGTGGCCGAGCTGCTGCCCGCCTGCAACACCGTGATATTCGACGAAGCGCACCAGCTTCCGGATACCGCCAGCCTGTTCTTCGGCGAGAGCGTGTCTACCGCGCAGCTGCTTGAGCTCGCGCGCGACGCGCGGCTGGAAGCGGCGGCTGGCGCAAAGGATTTTGCTCCCCTGCCCGAGGCCGCGCTGGCGCTGGACCGGGCGGCGCGTGACTTGCGTCTGGCTGCCGGCGAGGACAGCGCGCGCCAGACCGCGCAGCAGGCGCAATCGACGCAGCGAGTTCGTGCAGCGGCTGGATGCCGTTGCGGAAAAGCTCGCCGCGCTGGGCGAGCGTGCTGGAGCTCCAGGCCGAGCGCAGCGACGGGCTGGAACACTGCTGGCATCGCTGCGCCGAGACGGCCGGCAGGCTGTCGCGTTGGCGCGAAACCGCGGAGGAGCAGGGCAAGGACCGCGTGCGCTGGGTCGAGGTATTCCAGCACGCCGTCCAGCTCAACTCGACGCCTTTGTCGATCGCGGACGTGTTTCAGCGCCAGATCGAGGGCGGTGCGCGCGCCTGGATCTTCACCTCGGCGACCCTGTCGGTGAAGCAGGACTTCAGCCACTACCAGCAGCAGATGGGGCTCGCCGAGGCGCGCACCGCGGGATGGGACAGCCCGTTCGACTACGCCAGCCAGGGGTTGCTGTATGTCCCCGGGCGCATGCCGGGCCCGAACAGCCCCGGGTACACGCAAGCCGTCGTCAGGGCGGTGCTGCCGGTAGTCGCGGCAAGCCGCGGGCGCGCGTTCCTCCTGTTCACCAGCCTGCGTGCAATGCGCGAGGCGCACGCGCTGCTCAAGGACGGCTTTCGCGCCGCGAGGGCCATGCCTTTCCCCTTCTGCTGCAGGGTGAGGACTCGCGCTCGCTTGCTGCTGGAACGCTTCCGGCGGCTCGGCAACGCCGTGCTGGTCGCCAGCCAGTCGTTCTGGGAGGGCGTGGACGTGCGCGGCGAGGCGCTGTCGCTGGTGATGATCGATCGACTGCCCTTCGCGCCGCCGGACGATCCGGTGCTCGCGGCGCGCATCGAGCACATCAACGCAGAGGGGCGCAACGCGTTCATGGAGTACCAGCTGCCCGAAGCCGTCATCACGCTCAAGCAAGGCGCCGGCCGCCTGATTCGAGACGAAACCGACCGCGGCGTGCTGATGATCTGCGACACACGCCTGGTGGATCGCCCCTACGGCCGGCGCATCTGGCAGAGTCTGCCGCCAATGCGACGCACGCGGGAGCTCGAGGAGGTGGTGGAGTTTTTTGGGACGGCGACCTAGGCACGAGGCGCGAGGCCCGAGGCACGAGAAAAGGCGCGCCCGACTGGCCCGGTTGGGCCGCCGCACTGAATCTCGAGCCTCGAGCCTCGCGCCTCACTCTGGCCTAGCCCCTGGCTCCCAGCTCCTTCTGCACCCTCGCCCGCACCAGGTCGATATTGCTGCGGAAGCGTGTACAGGTTCTCGGAGAAGGCGAGCGGCAGGGCGAGGTGGCTAACGGCTGCCTCGATCTCTTCCAGCCTCTCCAGCATCCGTTCCAGCTCCTCGGCAGTAGGCTTGTCCTCCAGCTCCAGCTCGATCTCCTTCAAGCGGGCATACCAGCGGTAGAGCCGCGCGCGCATGCGCCAGGCATACAGCTGTGGCAACAAACGTGACAAGGGCACCACCAGCGCCAGGAACGGCAGCACCAGGACCCACAGCCGGTCCACCAGGACTGCCACCCAGTAGGGCAGGTAGCGCTGCAGCCATGGCTCGCCCACCTTGTAGAACCGCAGCGCCTCCTCGCTGTATGGGAAACCCGCATCGAGCAAGGCGGGGAACTGGCCACGCGGGCTCAGCAGCGAGCCCTCGCCGTGGACGGTGGTTGCCGCAGTCATCAGGAGATAGGCCAGCGCCGGATGCAGGCTGTCACGCGCCAGCAGGTTCGCGGTAGGAGACAGGAGCACGATGTCGTGGTCGGGCACGTTGCCGGCCAGGTCGAAGACTCCCCGCGGCAACGTCACGCTGCTCAGAAACGGGAAGCGCCGGACGTAGGCCTGCGCGCGGCCGAAGCTCAGGAGCCGCACACCTTGGATCCCGATCAGGCGCTGCACCAGCGGGGAGTCGGCCGGCGCTACGTGAAACAGCGCATCCAGGTCGCCTCGTTCGAGCATGCCGGCCGCATCCTCTCCCGGCATCGGCAGCAGTGCGGTGGGCGGCATCACGGCGAGATTGACCGCCAGCAGCTGCAGGGCGAGCGGGCGGGTACCGCTTTGCTCCGGGCCGATGGCGATGCGCTTGCCGTTGAGCTCGTGCAGGTCGCTGAGAGGTGCGCCCCGGTAGAACACCCACAGCGGCTCGTAGTAGAGCGTCCCCAGCGACTCGATGTGCGGGGCGTTGGCGGCGAAGCCGGTGCCGCTCTGAAAAAAGGCTACGTCCACCGGTGAGCTCGGGTCCATCAGGCGACCGATGTTCTCGAGCGCGCCATCCGAGGTTACCAGCTCGAGCTCGACGCCCTGCCGCGCGAGGATCTTGCGGTATTCGAGCCCGTAGCGGTGATAGTCGCCGTCGAGCCGGCCGGTGCTCATGACCACCTTGTTCGGCGGCGCAGGTTGGACGAAGTGCACCGCGACCGCGAACGCGGCTATGATCAGCGCCGCCACCACCGCAACCCACATCCAGATCTCGCGGCGCAGCCGCGCACCGGCCCGGTCGGTGACCTGCTTCAGGCGGTCAGTGGGGGAAGTCATCGGCGAGAGGCACGGTGATCAGCAGGAGGTCGCGGTTGCGCTTGAGCGCCAGAGGGCCATTGCGGAAGAGCTGGTTGCCGGAGTCGGGCGATTATAGACGTCGCCGACGTGATCTCGGGCGCCGCGCGGCGGGCCAGCCCTCAGGTGGCAAGCACTGCGAGAGTGCCCCGCCAGAGCAGCCACGCGAGCACGAGCCAGACCAGCACGATCACCGCGGCGGCAACACCGATGACTGGTTTGGGGCGCTGCTTAGCGAGCCAGTCGGCAGCCTGCGCACGGCTGTCTTCCAGCACCTCCGCGGGGATCAGCTTGAGGGTGAAGTAGATCGCGACCGGCAGCAGGATCAGGTCGTCCAGCAGCCCGAGCACGGGGATGAAATCCGGGATGAGATCGATCGGGCTGAGCGCGTACCCGACGATCAACATGGCGAGCAGCTTTGCGGTGAGGGGAGTGCGGGGATCGCGGCAGCAGTACCACAGGGCCAGCACGTCGCGCTTGAGCGCTGCTGCCCAGCGGCGCAACCGGCCCGAGGACTTCACGCCGCGCGAGTTGCGTAGAGGTCGTGCTCGTCCGCTCGACGCACTGTCACGCGCGTGAATTGGCCGGCTTCGAGACCGTCCGCGTTCTCGACGTAGACCAGCCCGTCGATCTCGGGAGCGTCTGCCGCACTGCGCGCTACCGCTCCGTGCTCGCCGACCTCGTCGACCAGTACGGTCAGCGTTCGGCCGATCTTGCGCTGCAGCTTCGCTGCGCTGATTCGGGCCTGCAACTCCATGAGGCGGCCGCGCCGCTCCAGCTTGATCTCTTCGGGAACCGGATCGGAAAGCGCATTAGCTGCCGCGCCCGCCACCGGCGAGTAAGCGAAGCAGCCCACCCGATCGAGCTGCGCTTCCTCGAGAAAGGCGAGCAGCGCATCGAACTCGGCTTCGGTTTCTCCGGGAAAGCCGACGATGAAGGTGCTGCGGATGGTGATCTCCGGGCAGATCGCGCGCCAGGCGCGGATGCGGGCCAGCGTGTTCTCGCTGTCCGCCGGGCGCTTCATGAGCTTGAGGATGCGGGGGCTCGCATGCTGGAAGGGTACGTCGAGGTAGGGCAGCAGCGCATCCGGGCGCATGAGCGGCACGATTTCGTCGACATGCGGATAGGGATACACATAGTGCAGGCGCACCCACATGCCCAGCTCGGCAAGATGGCCCACGAGCTGCGTCATCCGGGTCTTCACCGGCCGCCCACGCCAGAAACCGGTGCGGTACTTCGCGTCGACCCCGTAGGCGCTGGTGTCCTGCGAGATCACCAGCAGCTCCTTGACGCCGGCCTTGGCCAGCGTCTGCGCCTCCTCCAGCACCTCCCCGACCGGCCGGCTCACCAGGTCGCCACGCATGGAAGGGATGATGCAGAAGGTGCAGCGGTGGTTGCAGCCCTCGGCGATCTTCAGATAGGCGTAGTGGCGCGGCGTGAGCTTGACGCCCTGGGGTGGGACGAGGTCTACGAACGGATCATGCAGACGCGGGAGGTGCGCGTGCACGGCGTCCATGACCGCGTCGGTCGCGTGCGGGCCGGTGACGGCGAGCACTTGGGGATGCGCATGCTTGACCACTTCGCCCTTCGCGCCCAGGCAACCGGTCACGATGACTCGGCCGTTCTCGGCGAGCGCCTCACCGATCGCCTCGAGCGATTCCTCCACCGCCGAATCGATGAAGCCGCAAGTGTTGACTACAACGAGATCCGCATCGGCGTAGGTCGGGGAGATCAGGTATCCCTCGGCGCGCAGCCGCGTGAGGATGTGCTCGGAGTCGACCAGCGCCTTGGGACAGCCGAGCGAGACGAAGCCGACCCTGGGTGCCGCACGCTGCTTGCTGGCCTGCAACTCAGCCCTTGCGCTCGGAACCTTCGCCGGCACCCCCGCTGGCGGGCTTGGCATCTTCCTGGTTGGCGGGGAAGGGCGAAGGGAAGTTGGGGAACTGGAACGCACCGAACAGGTTGCGCGCCTGCTTCTGCAGCTGCTGCTGCATCTCCAGGAAGGCCTGGGCGCTCTGCTCGAGGTAGCTGGTCATGAGGCCCTGGATAGCGGGACCCTGCATCTTGACGAACTGCCCCCACGACTCGGAGTTCAGCATCGGGTTGTCGCTGAACTTGCCCAGCGACTGCTCCTGGAGGCGGCGCTGGATTTCCATGAAGGTCTGGATGTTCTTCTCCAGGTAGGTGCCCATCATGCCCTGCATGGCGTTGCCGTAGAAGCGGATGATCTGCGACAGCATGTCGGAGGAGAACATCGGCACGCCCGAGCTTTCTTCCTCCAGGATGATCTGCAGGAGGATGCTGCGCGTCAGATCGTCGTTGGTTTTCGCGTCGACCACCTTGAAGGAAATCTGCTCGAGCACCAGCTTCTTGACGTCCGCCAGTGTGATGTAGCTGCTGGTCGCTGTGTCGTACAGACGCCGGTTCGGGTACTTTTTTATCAGTCGAATGTCTTCGCTCATGGGTGCTGCGGCTCCGCGTTTTTCTGCTCAGGTCCCGGTTCGTGTTGCGACGCTCACCATGCTGCTGAGGCCGGCGTCGCATATCATTCTGACATCGAAGTTTAACCTATTGAAAAGTGGTCGCAATCAAATTCTGTTGCGACGCGCAAGGGGGGGCTTGACATGGCGCTGCAGCAACATTAACATTGGCTTGTGCGTTGCAGCATGTGTCGTCGGCGAATGCCGAGACAGGCAAGGCAGAGCGGCTTGAAATCATCGGGATCAACCCGACATCTAGAATCGGCCGCAGTGTCGCAGCGAACAATGCTGGCAGGCTCACCGAAACGAGCGAGCGGTGGGCGGCGCCGACGGATTTCCAAGCGGGCGGGGAGCCCGCGCGATGGTCCAGTCTCCTCCCCCTTTGTATAGGGTTCGCCTTATACCAAAGGTTCAACCCCGGTTCTTCCGAACCGGGGTTTTTTTTCGGCGCAGCGCCCGCCACGTGCGCTCTCAAGGCGCGAGTTTCAGGCGGGACTTGCCGACCATCGGGAGCGCAGGTCCTCGCGGCGAGTGTGTTGGAGCACGGGCGACGAACCGGCTAACCCATGTGCAGGCCGCCGTTGACGGAGAATTCGGCCCCGGTGGTGAACGCCGCGTCGTCGGTCGTGAGCCAGGCTACGACGGAGCCGATCTCCTCCGCCTTGCCCAGCCGTTTGACCGGGATGGTTTGGATGATCTTCTCGCGGACATCCTCGCGCACTGACATGACCATGTCGGTGGCGATGTAGCCGGGCGCTACCGTGTTGACGGTCACGCCCTTGCTTGCGACCTCCTGTGCGAGCGACATGGTGAACCCGTGCATCCCGGCCTTCGCCGCAGTGTAGTTGGTTTGCCCGAACTGCCCCTTCTCGCCGTTGACCGAGGAGATGTTGATGATCCGGCCCCAGCCCTGGTCCAACATGCCGTCGATCACCTGTTTGGTGACGTTGAACAGGCTGTTCAGATTGGTGTCGATCACCATGCGCCAATCCTCCAGCGTCATCCTGCGGAACACACCGTCCCGAGTGATGCCGGCGTTGTTGACGAGGATGTCGATGGTGCCGTGCGCGGCCTTCGCCTTCTCGAACGCGGCCTTGGTCGACTCCCAGTCGGAGACGTTCCCCACCGAAGCGGTGAAGGTGTAGCCGTGGGCCTTCTGTTCGGCCAGCCATTTCGCGTGATCGCGGGTCGGACCGCATCCGGCGATGACGTTGTAGCCCACGCTGTGAAACTTTTGACAGATGGCGGTGCCGATCCCGCCCATGCCGCCCGTGACGTATGCAGTCTTGCTCACCGCTGCCTCCTGTTTCGTTGTGAGGATCTAGGGGCTAGGATCTAGGGCTAGGGAGGTTGAAGCGGTGCCGCCGCGCCTTCTTTGCGTTGCTCTAGCCCCTAGATCCTAGCCCCTAGATCCTAGTCCTTCTCCAACACGTAGCGCCCGGGTGCCGCCTCGATCGCTGGGTATCGCGCCGAACCCGGTCCCTCTGGCGCTCGCACCCGGGGCCCCGCGTGCTGCCGTACCCACTCGCTCCAGTGCGGCCACCAACTGCCCGGCTCGCGCCGGGCCGCCGCCAGCCAGTCGCCGGCATCTTCCTGCACCGGCCCCGTGTGCCAAAAGCACTTGCGCACGGGATCCGGCGGGTTGACCACGCCTGCCACATGCCCGCTTGCTCCGAGCACAAACTCGATTCTACCGCCAAGCAGGCGTTGCGCCGCATAGGCGGAAGTCCACGGCACGATATGGTCCTCGCGAGTGGCGAGCAGGTAGGCGGGTGCCCGGATGCGCGCCAGGTCCACGCCGTGGCCCAGCACGCACACTCTGCCGCGGGCACGCAGATTGTTCTCCAGATACATGTTGCGCAGGTACCAGGCGTAGAGGCGGCCGGGCAGGTTGGAGCTGTCGCCGTTCCAGAACAGCAGATCGAACGCAGCGGGCGTGGTCCCCTTGAGATAGTTGTTGACGTGAAAGTGCCAGATCAGCTCGTTGGCGCGCAGGGTGGCGAAGGCGTGCGCCAGCTGGCGGCCCGCCACCAGACCACCGTCGCGGTACTGCTGCTCGCAGCGAGCCACATACTCCTCGTCGATGTACACGCCGATCTCGCCGACGTCCGAGAAGTCGAGCATGGCAGCCAGGAGCGTGAGGCTCGCCACGCGTGCCGGCTGCGGCATGACCGCGAGTGTGGACGCCAGCAGAGTGCCGCCTACGCAGAACCCCAGCGCGTTGAGCCGGTCCGCGCCGGCGATGTCGAGGACAGCCTCGAGGAGCGCCAGTACGCCGTCCCGGGCATAGTCGTCCCAGGTAGCCCGCTCGAGCTCGCGGCCAGCGTTGCGCCACGACACCATGAAGACCTGCTGGCCCTGGTCCAGGGCAAACCGGACGAACGAGTTCTCCGGCCGCAGGTCCAGGATGTAGTACTTGTTGATGAAGGGAGGAACGATGAGCAGGGGCCGTGCATGGACGCTTGTCGTGCGCGGCGCGTACTGGATGAGCTGCGCCACCGGGTTCTCGTAGACTACCGCACCGGCTGTGATCGCCAGGTCGCGCCCGACTGCGAAGGCGCGCTCATCGCTCATCTGCATGCGTCCGCGCAGCGCATCGGCCTCCAGATTGCGCAGGCCCGCCGCCAGGCTGGCCCCGCCCGACTCTGCAGCCAGGCGCAGCACTTCGGGGTTGGTGGCGGGGAAGTTGGTGGGCGCGAGCGCCTGCAGATACTGGCGCAGCGCGAAGGCCAGGCGCCGGTGGGTCGGAGCCGGCAGCTGCGCGGCGTCCACCAGCTCCTGCAGCCAGCGCGCATTGAGCAGGTAGGAATCCCTCAGCAGTCGGAAGAAGGGCAGCCGGTCCCACTCCGGCGCGGCGAAGCGGCTGTCCGCGACTGCCGGTCGAGGCTGCGTGCGGACTCGGCGCTGCGCGTCCATAACGCCAGGTGCTCCCGGTAATAGCGCTGCTGAATCTCGGCGATGCGTTCGGGGTGAGCGGCTAGCGACCGCAGCAGCTCCGTCAGGCCCAGCCGCTCTGGCGAAGGCAGCTGGGCGAGCAACTGCGCCGCCTGGCGTTGGGCCGCGCGGACCAGCTGCCGGCGGTATCGGTCGGGCTGATCGGATCGCTCAATCCTGTTGGCATGGCGGGGCGCAGCGTGCGATGGCCTTGCGGCCACGTGTCGCTGTCAGTGCGTATGCCCGGTGAGGGTGCGCACGATCTGGATGGTGGCGATGCCCAGCGCGATCAACAGGACCTGCTGCGCGGTGGCGCGCAACTCCGGCCGGCGATGCAGCCCGGGCATGAGGTCGGCCACGGCGACGTAGATCATGCTCGCGGCGACAAATCCCAGCAGCGATGGAATCCAGCTCATGCACCGCCGACAGCGCCGCGTAGCCGAGCAGACCGCCCGCCAGCATCGCCAGGCTCGACACCAGATTCACGATGAAGGCTTTGCGCCGGCTGTAGCCCGAGTGCAGCAGGATGACGAAATCCCCGACCTCCGAGGGGATCTCGTGGGCGATGATGGCCAGAGCCGTGACGATTCCCAGCCTGACGTCCGCCATGAACGCGGCCGCGATCAGGACGCCGTCGACGAAGTTGTGCACCGTGTCGCCGATCATGATCATCATGCCGCTGCGCCCGTGATCATGATCGTGCCCGTGACCTTGCGCCGCGCGTCGCGTGGCGCCTCGCCCCACTGCGGCGCGTGGTGGTGCCGCCACAGCACCAGCTTCTCCAGCAGGAAGAACACCAGTATGCCGGCGAGGACGGTGGCGCCGAGCGAGCGGGGCGAGGCCACGCTCTCGAACGCATGCGGGAAGAATCTCGAGGAACACCGCCCCCAGCAGCGCGCCCGACGGCATAGCTGATCAGCATGGGCACGCGCGCACGGCTCGGCGCGCAACGGCCACCGCGGCGGCCGCGCCGACGCTGAGCACACCGCCCAGCAGGCAGGCGGTTACGATCCAGCCGAGTGATGCTCATCCGTCGAGCCAGATCAGTGCAGCCTGGCGGCCCGTGCGCCGGTCGCGGCGGTGAGAGAAGAAGCGGCTGGGCTCGCTGAAAGTGCAGCCGGCTGCCGCCGATACATGGCCCGCACGCCGGCGCCGGCGAGCCGCGTGCGGGCCAAGCCCGTAGAGGTCCGCCAGCCACTTGCGGGGTGCGCCCGCAGGCGCCGGTTCGGCGCGAAACCACGCGCGCGCGCCGGGATCCCCGCGAGTGAACGCACTCCAGCACATCGGCCTGCACCTCGAAGGCCTGCGGCCCGATGGCGGGGCCGAGATAGGCCAGCAGGTCGGCAGGCTTCACAGCCCATGGCCGCAACCGTGCTCTCCAGCACGCCCGCGCTCAGGCCGCGCCACCCTGCGTGGGCAGCCGCCACCGTCGTCGCCGGCCCGATCGCACAGCAGCACCGGCAGGCAGTCGGCGATCATGACCGCGCACACCTGGCCCGCGCGGCGCGCGACGCAGGCATCGGCCTGCGCGTGGTAGGATGCGTCATCGGCCTCCACCACGCGGCTCCCATGCACCTGCTGCAGCCAGCAGGGCTCCGCCGGCAGGTGCGCGCGCAGGCGCTCGCGATTCGCGTTCACGGCCGCGGGGTCGTCGTCGAGCATGCGCCGCGAGGTTCATGCTGTCGAAAGGCGGGCCGCTGGTTCCGCCGTTGCGCGTGGTGACCAGGCTGCGCACGCGTGCCGGTGCCGGCCAATCCGGCACGATCCAATCAGCGGGCAGGAGCATGCTGCTGCAGCGCCGCAGAGCAGAGCAGCGAAGTCGGCAGGGCGGTGCGCTTTCCCATGTCAGCCGCGCGCCGCTCATCGGATGGGTGAGCGCCAGCCGCGCGGCGTGCAGCGCCTGGCGCCGGAACGCGCGCGCCGGCGACGGAACCCGTGCGGCAGCCGCGCCCGAGGTAGACGGGATCGCCCAGCAGCGGGTGACCGATGGAGGCAAGATGCACGCGGATTTGATGCGTGCGCCCGGTCTCCAGGCTGCACTCGAGCAGGCTCCAGCCCGCCCCGGCGCAGCGCACCCGATAATGCGTCAGTGCGGGTTTGCCCGTCGCCACCACGGCCATGCGCGTGCGCAGCACCGGATGCCGGCCCAGCGGGCGCCTCCACCTTGCCCGAGGCGGGCGGGACGCCCAGCACCACGGCGAGATAGTCGCGCTTGACGCTGCGGGCCTGGAGCTGGCGCACCAGGCTGGTTTGCGCCGCGAGGCGTCTTCGCCACCACCAGCAGCCCGCTGGTGTCCTTGTCCAGCCGATGCACGATGCCGGCCCGCGGCAGCCCGGCGAGCACGGGCGCGTGATGCAGCAGCGCGTTGAGCAGCGTGCCGTCGCGGTTGCCGCTGCCCGGGTGAACCACCATACCGGCCGGCTTGTCCAGCACCAGGATGGCATCGTCCTCGAACACCACGGCGAGCGGCAGCGCCTGCGGCAAGTCCACGCTTGCGGCCGTACCGCCGTCGGGATGGACGTCGATGCGCTCGCCACCCCAGACCTTTTGGCGCGGCTGCGCGCTCGCCCCGTCCACCTGGACGCGAGCGCGCCGGATCCAGTCCTGCAGGCGGCTGCGGGAGTGTTCGGGCAGCAGGCGCGCGAGCGCCTGGTCCAGTCGCAGACCCGCGAGCTCGGGTGGGATCTCGATGGCGAGGGTGCGCGGCGGGTCGCTCGAGGGGCGCAGGGGCGCCGGGGGCGTTGCGCTATAATCCACCGAGCCCGGAACGGGAGTCATCATGATGAGGATTGGTAGTGTAGCGGGATTGGCCTGGGCGCTGCTACTCGCGGTCGCCCTGCAGTGGCTGGCAGCGTGCGGCTCAACGGGCGAGGGCGCCTACGACGAAACGCGCGAATGGTCGGCGGAGCGGCTGTACACGGAAGCCAAGGAAGAGCTGCTCAGCGGCGACTACAAGAAAGCGATCGGCCTCTACGAGAAACTGGGAGCGCGCTACCCCTACGGCCGCTACGCACAGCAGGCCCAGCTGGAGCTGGCGTACGCGTACTACCGCGACAAAGAACCCGCCCAGGCGCTCGCCACTGCCGATCGTTTCATCAAGCTCTATCCCGAGCATCCCAACGTCGACTACGCCTACTACCTCAAGGGCCTGGTGAACTTCAACGAGGACCTGGGGATGTTCGGCGGCCTCGCCAACCAGGACATGAGCGAGCGCGATCCGCGCGGAGCGCGCGAGTCGTTCGAGGCCTTCCGCGAGCTGGTGACGCGCTTTCCCGACAGCCGCTACGCGTCCGATGCCTTTGCCCGCATGCGCTACCTGGTCAACTCGATGGCCAACAACGAGGTGCGCACTGCGACCTACTATCTGCGCCGCCAGGCCTACGTCGCGGCGGTCAACCGCGCGCAGTACGTCGTGACCACCTACCCGAAGACGCCCGCGGTGGAGCAGGCGCTGGTGGTTCTGGTGCAGGCCTATGACGCCATGGAGCTGAGCGAGCTGCGCGACGATTCGCAGCGCATGCTCAAGCTGAACTTCCCGAACACCAAGTACTCCCTGGCCAACCCGTACGGCAAGAAGTGGTACCAGTTCTGGTAGTCGCTGTGCGGCATGTAGCCGGCGGCGGCGAGCGTCTGCGCACGGCTCACCGCCTATCGGGGCTACGGGGCCTCGTAGCCGGCTGCCTCGACAGCCGCCTTCAGCGCGGCCAGCGGATCGCCGCCAACAGCGGCGATCCGGGCGGGATCGAGCTCCACCGTGGCCTCCGCACGCTCGAGCGACACTTCGGCACTGCGCACCCCGGGCACTGCTTCCAGCACCTTCTTCACGCTGCGCACGCAACCGGCGCAGGTCATGCCAGCGACCTTCAGCGTAACCCTTTCCATGACCTCTCCAGCTCGGTTGAATGCGGATCCGGACCTTGCCTGTGCGCCCCGTTGGCGTCGGGGTGCGGCTTCCAGCGCCGCAGCACCAGGGAGTTGGTGATGACCGAGACCGAGGACAACGCCATGGCCGCACCGGCGATGACCGGGTTGAGCAACCCCGCCGCGGCGAGCGGGATGCCGATCACGTTGTAGACGAACGCGAAGAAGAGGTTCTGGCGGATCTTGCGCACGGTTGCCCGCGACAGGGACACGGCATCCGCCACACCGCCGAGGTCGTTGCGCAGGAGGGTGACCTCCGCAGCCTCGATGGCGATGTCCGATCCTGCGCCGATGGCGAAGCTCACGTCGGCCGCGGCCAGTGCCGGTGCATCGTTGATTCCGTCGCCCGCCATTCCCACCCTGCCGTGCTCACGCAGGCGGGCGATCTCCGCCGCCTTGTCCTGGGGCAGCACGCCGGCGCGATAGGTGCTGATGCCGGCTTGCCGGGCGATGTGGCCTGCCGTTGCAGCGTTGTCGCCGGTGAGCATGACTACCTCGATGCCCTGGGCGCGCAGCCGGGCGATGGCTGCGGGCGACGCAGGGCGCAGGCGGTCAGCCAGCGCTACATAGCCGATGACTCCCTGCGGGCCCGCAAGCGTGGCCACCGAGCTGCCGGCTGCACGCAGGCGGTCGACCACCGCCGCATCTACCGTCTGCTGCTCCTGGGCAATCCATTCGGGTGACCCGAGTCGATAGCGTTCGCCGGCGATCTTGCCGCTGATGCCGTGGCCCGGGTCCGCGCGGAAGTCTGCAATATCACGCGCCCTCGAGCCCGAGCAGCGTGGGCGTGCTCGAGGACCGCACGCGCCAGGGGATGCTCCGAGCCCTGCTCGAGGCTCGCGGCAAGTCTCAGTACGCCCTCGGCATCATGACCCGCGGCCGCGACCACCTCGACCACCCGCGGGCGGCCCTCCGTGAGCGTGCCGGTTTTGTCGACCACCAGCGTCTGGATCTGACCGGCCCGCTCCAGCGCTGCGGCGTTGCGGACCAGGACGCCCGACTGAGCGCCTCGGCCGCTGCCTACCATGATGGCGGTGGGCGTGGCCAGGCCGAGCGCACACGGGCAGGCGATCACCAGCACTGCTACGGCCGGAATCAGTGCAGCAGTGAGCTCACCGGTGGCCATCCACCAGGCGACCAAGGTGATCAGTGCCACGACCAGGACAGCGGGAACGAACCGCCCGCAGATGCGGTCGGCCAGACGCTGGATCGGCGCCTTGGTGCCCTGGGCCTCGCCCACCAGCCGCACGATTTCGGCGAGCTGGGTAGCGCTGCCCACGCGCGTCGCGCGACAGCGCAACCAGCCCTGCTGGTTCTGGGTACCCGCGAACACCCCGGCACCCTGGCTTTTCTCCACCGGCAGGCTCTCACCCGTGAGCATGCTTTGGTCCACCGCCGAGCCTCCCTCCAGCACCTCGCCGTCCACCGGCACCCGCTCGCCTGCCCGCAAGTGGAACACGTCTCCTGCGCTGGACTCTGGCTCACTTCGACTTCTTCCACGCCGCCGGCGCGTTCGATCCGGGCATAACGTGGCCGCAGGCGCAGCAGCTGCTCGATGGCAGCCGAGGTGCGGACCTTGGCGCGCGCCTCCAGGAGCTTGCCCATCAGGACCAGCGTGATCACCGCGGCGCCGGCCTCGAAGTAGACGTGCTGCCCCTGCAGGCCGAGCAGGGTCACCGCAGCGCTGAACAGATAGGCTGCACTGGTGCCCAGCGCCACCAGCACGTCCATGTTGGCGCCGCCTCCGCGCAGCGCATGCCATGCGCCCGCGTAGAAGCGGCGGCCGATCCAGAACTGCACGGGCGTGGCCAGCAGGAGCTGGAACCAGCGCGGCAGCACATCGCTGTGCTGGCCGCCGAGCATCCACCCCATCTGCGCCACCAGCGGCAGGGTCAGCGCCGCGGCGATCCAGAACAGCCGGCGCAGACGGGCGTACTCGTCTGCGCGCCGGGCCCGATCGGCGGTAAAGTCTGCCGCGGCGGCCACCGTGGCGCCGTAACCCGAGCGCTCGACCGCACCGATCAGCACTTGGGGCGTGACGTCTGCGGGCGCGTAGCGGATGCGAGCCCGCTCCGTGGCGAGATTCACGCTCGCGGTCACGCCCGGGAGGCGGTTGAGGACCTTCTCGATGCGGGTCGAGCAGGCGGCACAGGTCATGCCGGCGATCGACAGCTCGAGCGTTTGCTCGCCCGCTGCGGGCTCGATGCGTGGGCCCGGCGGGGCGATGGGATGCGGATCGTTCATGCTCAGGCGACGGGCTTGCTGCTATGCATCCATGTGGGGGCGCTGACTGCCGAATACACTACCCGCTCGCGTCCTGCGCCTGTGGATAACCTGCCGGGGCTGGGCCGGCCCAACTGAAGCAGATCGCACCGGGCATGACGTTGGTCTCAAGCTCGGGGCGCCTTGGCCGTTATGCCGTAGTGTCCGGAAGGTGGCTGCGAAACACCCCTGGATGAGACGACGATGAGGCGCCGGCAGAGCCTGGCCTTGCAGGTGGCCCGGTTCTGCCGGGCGGCCTGCTGCAGCGGCTGCGCCCGCCCCCTCACTGTTGCAGGTCGGGCAGGTCCCGGAACAGGTCCAGCGCCTCGGGGTTGGCCAGCGCTTCCCTGTTCTTCACCGGGCGGTCGTGCACGACGTTGCGCACCGCCAGCTCTACGATCTTGCCGCTCTTCGTGCGCGGGATATCGGCGACCTGAATGATCTTGGCGGGCACGTGGCGCGGCGTAGTGCTGGTGCGGATCTGCTGCTTGATCTTCTTGACCAGCACCTCGTCCAATTCCAGGCCTTCTCTCAGCCGCACGAACAGCACCACCCGAACGTCGTTGTCCCAGTCCTGGGCGATCACCAGGCTTTCCACCACCTCGGACAGCTGTTCGACCTGCCGGTAGATCTCCGCGGTGCCGATGCGCACGCCGCCCGGGTTGAGCACCGCGTCGGAGCGGCCGTAGATGATGGCGCTGCCGCGTGGCGTGATCTCCATGTAGTCGCCGTGGCACCAGACGCCGGGAAACCTGGCGAAGTAGGCGTCGTGGTACCTGGCGGCGCCAGGATCGTTCCAGAATCCCACCGGCATGGACGGGAACGGCGCCGAGCACACCAGCTCGCCTTTCTCGCCGACCACCGGCCGGCCCTGGTCGTCGTACACCTCGACCTTCAGGCCCAGCCCCCGGCACTGGATCTCGCCCTTCCATACCGGCAGCCAGGGGCTGCCCAGGACGAAGCAGGACACGATGTCGGTGCCGCCCGAGATCGACGACAGCAGCAGGTCGGATTTCACTGCTGCATACACGTAGTCGAAGGACTCGGGCGACAGCGGCGAGCCGGTGGAGGTGATCGTGCGCAAGCGCTCGAGGCGGTGCGTCTGTCGCGGGCGTGCATCGACCTTGCTCAGCGCATCGATGTACTTCGCCGAAGTGCCGAACACGGTCATGTCTTCGGCCTCGGCCAGATCGAACAGGACGCCGGGATTCGGGAAGAACGGCGACCCGTCGTAGAGCAGCAGAGTCGCGCCGGTCGCCAGCCCCGACACCAGCCAGTTCCACATCATCCAGCCGCAGGTGGTGAAATAGAACAGCCGGTCGCCGCGCCGCAGGTCGGTATGCAGCTGGTGCTCCTTCAGATGCTGCAGCAGCGTCCCGCCCGCGCCGTGCACGATGCACTTCGGAACCCCGGTCGTGCCGGACGAGTAGAGAATCGCCAGCGAATGATTGAACGGCAGGCGCTCGAAGGCGATGTCGCCGGGGCGAAATGGCGCGACGAACGCGTCCAGCGTCACTGCCTTAGGGATCGACTCGAGTCGCGGCTGCGCGGAGATGTACGGCACCACCACCACTTTCTCGAGCGCCGGCAGCTGGCGCGCGATCTCCTCGATGCGTCCAAGCGTCTCGATGGTCTTGCCCGCGTAATAGTAGCCGTCCACGCACAGCAGGACCTTCGGTTCGATCTGCCCGAAGCGGTCGAGCACGCCCTGGACGCCGAAGTCCGGCGAGCACGAGGACCAGATCGCGCCGATGCTGCTGGTTGCGAGCATGGCGATGGGCGCCTCCGGCAGGTTCGGCATGAAACCAGCCACGCGGTCGCCGGCCTTCACGCCCAGCGCGCGCAGCGCTTGCGCAAGCTGCGAAACCTGGTCGTACAGCTCGGCGAAAGTGAGTCTGCGACGCACCTTGCTCTCGCCCCAGAACACTATCGCGGCCTCGCTGTCGCGTCGGCGCAACAGATTCTCGGCAAAGTTCAGGCGCGCTTGCGGGAACCACTGTGCGCCGGGCATGCGATCGGCGTCGATCAGGTAGGGTGCGGAACCCTTCTCGCCGATCACGCCGGCGAAATCCCAGATCGACTCCCAGAACTGGACCGGCTCCCGGATCGACCAGTCGTAGAGCGAGGCGTGGTCGGTCGCGCCCGCGTGCCAGCGCTGGTTCACCAGCGCCGCGAAGCGCGTCAGGTTGGCCTGCTGCATGCGCTCCGGCGACGGTTGCCAGAGCAGGGTGGGGGTTTCGTCGGTCATGACCGGAAGCGCTCGAAGATGAATTGGCCGCCAAGACGCCAAGACGCCAAGAAACCCTCGGACCGGTCGTGGGCAGGATCGTTTGTTCGCAGCGGTTGGACCTTCCGCCGGGACCAGGAAGTGCGGGGAGGGAGACCTGTTCGGGTATCTGCGTACGCAGCTTGCCTCGGCCCATCAGGCGGGGGCGGTATTGCTTGGCGTCTTGGCGTCTTGGCGGCCCACATGGGATCATTCAGGGCGCATCTGCGGGAACAGGATGACGTCGCGGATGCTCGGGCTGTCGGTGAGGAGCATCACCAGCCGGTCGATGCCCACACCTTCGCCGGCGGCGGGCGGCAGGCCATGCTCGAGCGCGCGCACGTAGTCGGCATCGTAGAACATTGCTTCCTCGTCGCCTGCGGCCTTGGCCTGCGCCTGCTGGCGGAAGCGTTCGGCCTGGTCCTCTGGATCGTTCAGCTCGGAGAAACCGTTGGCCATTTCGCGGCCGGTGATGAACAGCTCGAAGCGGTCGGTGACCGGGGGTCGGCGTCGCTGCGCCGGGCCAGCGGCGAGACATCGGTCGGGTGGGCGACGATGAAGGTCGGCTGCACCAGCTTCGACTCGGTGGTTTGCTCGAACAGCTTGAGCTGCAGCAGCCCGACACCGTCGGTGGGGAACACGTCGACGTCGAAGGGTGCGAGCGCCACCCGCAGGTATTCGGGCTTGCTCAGCTCATGCAAAGGGTAGCGCGGGTTGTAACGGACGATGGCCTGCGCCATTGTGAGCCGGTCGAAGGGCTTGGCGAGCTCGATGGTCTCGCCCTGATAGGGCAGGGTGGTGCTGCCCACCGCCTTCAGCGCAACGTCGCGCAGCAGCTCCTCGGTGAGGTCCATCAGATAGTGGTGGTCCCGATACGCCTCGTAGAACTCCAGCATGGTGAACTCGGGATTGTGGCGGGTCGAGATACCTTCATTGCGGAAGTTTCGGTTGATCTCGAACACCTTCTCGAAGCCGCCCACCACCAGCCGCTTCAGATACAGCTCCGGTGCGACGCGCAGGTACAGCTGCATGTCCAGCGCGTTGTGATGGGTGACGAAGGGACGCGCCGCCGCGCCGCCCGGCAGCGGCTGCATCATGGGCGTTTCGACCTCGAGATAGCCGCGCGCGACGAAGAACTCCCGGATCGCCTGGATCGCCTTGGATCGCACCGCGAACACCCGGCGCGTGTCCTCGCTCGTGATGAGGTCGAGATAGCGCTGGCGGTACTTCTGCTCCTGGTCGGCCAGGCCATGGAACTTCTCGGGCAGCGGGCGCAGCGATTTGGCGAGCAGCCGCAGCTGCGCGACCTTGATGGAAAGCTCCCCGGTCTTGGTGCGAAACAACGTACCCGCCGCGCCCAGGATGTCGCCCAGATCCCAGTGCTTGAATGCTTCGTAGCCGGCCTCGCCCACCGCGTCGCGGGTGATGTAGAGCTGGATGCGCCCGGACATATCCTGGAGCGTAGCGAAGCTCGCCTTGCCCATCACGCGCTTGAGCATCATGCGGCCGGCCACGGCCGCGCCGATGGCCGCCGGCTCCAGCTCCTCGTTGGTCCTTGCCGGCGCAGGCCTGGTGCAGATCGCTGGCCAGATGCGTGCGCCGGAAGTCGTTCGGGAAGGCGTTGCCGCTGCTGCGCAAGGCCTTGAGCTTCGCGCGCCGCTCGGCCACGATCTGGTTGTCGTCGGTGGCGGGTGGCGGCGCGATGTTGTCGTCGGACATTTCGTTCTCAGGCGTTGAACCGCAGAGGCGCTTCAGGCGCGGAGATTCGCAGAGGAAAACCAGCCAGTGAAAGGTCTACCACACGAGCTTATTGTGTTGTGCTTCATCAGTTCCGTAGTGTGTTTCTTCTTGCTCCGCGTTCTTCTGCGCCTGAAGCGCCTCTGCGGTTATCGCCGTAGCTAGACGCCCTGCTTGAGGCTGGCGGTGATGAACTGGTCGAGATCGCCGTCCAGCACGCCACGCGTGTTGCCGGTCTCCACGTTGGTGCGCAGGTCCTTGACGATGGACTGGTCCAGGATGTAGTTGCGGATCTGATGGCCCCAGGCGATGTCGGTCTTGGAGTCCTCGACTTTCTGCTTCTCCGCCTCGCGTTTGCGCAGCTCGTGCTCGTACAGGCGCGACTTGAGCATTGCCATCGCCTCGGCGCGGTTGCGGTGCTGCGAGCGGTCGTTCTGGCATTGCACGACGATATTGGTGGGCAGGTGCGTGATGCGCACGGCCGAGTCGGTCCGGTTGACGTGCTGGCCGCCGGCGCCGCTGGCGCGGAAGGTATCCACGCGCAGGTCGGCCGGATTGATCTCGATCTCGATGCTGTCGTCCACCTCGGGGTAGACGAACACGCTGGCAAACGAGGTGTGCCGGCGCGCATTGGCGTCGAAGGGCGACTTGCGCACGAGGCGGTGCACTCCGGTCTCGGTGCGCAACGTTCCATAGGCGTAGTCCCCGCTCACCTTCAGCGTCGCGCTCTTGATGCCGGCGACCTCGCCCGACGATTCTTCCAGCACCTCGACGGTGTAGCCGCGCCGCTCACAGAAGCGCAGGTACATGCGCTCGAGCAGGGAGGCCCAGTCCTGCGCCTCGGTTCCGCCGGTGCCGGACTGGATGTCCAAGAAGCAGTTGCCGGGATCGAGCGGATTGGAGAACATGCGGCGGAACTCCAGATCGGCCACCGCCGCCTCGATTTTCGCCACGTCCTGGGCGACCGCGTCGAGCGTGGCGAGGTCATCCTCCGCACGCGCCATCTCGATCAACTCGCGATTGTCCTGCAACTCCTGCGCGACGCGCTCGAGGGTGCCGACGACTCCTTCGAGTGCCTTGCGTTCCTTGCCGATCTCCTGGGCCCGCTTGGCGTCGGACCACAGGGTCGGATCCTCCGAGAGCCGGGTTACCTCGTCCAGCCGGCTGCGCTTGGCAGGGTAGTCAAAGATACCTCCGCAGCTCGGCGGCCCGCTGATCCAGGTCGTCCAGCGCGTATTCCACGGCGTTGATGCGTTCTGCGTCCATGATCTGGTAGCTCCGACGCGCCGAATACGGCGCGAAAAATAAGCAATTGTAGCGTACCAGGCTGTCGAATAAGCGACTGGGCGAGCGCTCGCCGCTGCAAGGCTGCGATTTCCGATTGTCGCCCGCCCACCGGCCCAGGTTTCGGGCGGACGAGTGCAGGCCGAGAGCGGGTCACGGCAGCAGCCCGTCAGTCCGCCGCAGCGCCGGGCTCGACATGGTCCAGCACGAGCTGCACGCTGCGGGTGCCGTTCCATTCGCTCACGTCGAGCCGGTACACCGCTTCGATCGTCTGCGCAAGCGGCGTGTCCCGCCCGAACATCACCGCCTCGTGGGGCAAAGTGCTTGGCGCGGCAGTGATCGGGGCCAGGCGCAGCCGGAGGTGGCGGCCGCCGACCGCGCGCTGATCGCAGACCCGGAAGCGCCCGCGAAAGCGTGGCGGCGCAAACCCTTGTCCCCACACTGCGTCGGCGATCTGCTGCGCCAGCGGCAGCGCGATGTCCCGTGAGCCCAGCTCGCCGTCGGTTTCGATGCGTTGCTGCAAGTCGTCGAGCGTGAGCAGCTGGTGCAGGGTCGCGTCGAATGCGCCGCGAAAGCGCTGGAACTCATCGGCGCGGATCGCCAGCCCGGCGGCTGCCGCATGTCCCCCGAAGCGCAGCAGCAGGCCGGGACAGCGCTTGTCCAGCAGGTCCAAGGCGTCGCGCAGATGCAGCCCCGCGATGGACCGGCCGGAGCCCTTGAGTTCGCCGTCGCTGCCGGGGGCGAAGGCGATGACGGGACGATGGAACCGCTCGCGGATGCGGGCGGCGAGGATGCCGATCACGCCCTGGTGCCAGGCCGGGTCGTACAGCGACAGGCCCCAGGCCGCCCCCGGATCGACGTCTTCCAGGTGCACCAGCGCACTGGCCTGCATGTCCGATTCGATGCCGCGGCGCTCGCGGTTCAGCTCATCCAGCCGCTGCGCGAGCTGTTCTGCGTGCGCCGGGTCCTCGGCCAGCAGGCACTCGATCCCCAGCGTCATGTCGGTGAGGCGACCGGCAGCGTTCAGGCGCGGTCCGATGACGAAGCCGAGCTCGTAGGTGGAGGTGCGCGCCGGATCGCGCCCGGCTACCCGCAGCAGTGCCTCGATCCCGGGCCGGCCGCGGCCGGCGCGGATGCGCTGAAGACCTTGCTGCACCAGGACCCGGTTGTTGTCGTCCAGGCGAACCACGTCGGCTACGGTGCCCAGCGCGACCAGGTCGAGCAGCCCCGCGAAGTGCGGCTCTGCTGTGCCACTGAAAGCGCCGCGCCGGCGCAGCTCCGCGCGCAACGCCAGCAGGACATAGAACATTACCCCCACGCCCGCCAGATGCTTGCTCGCAAAGGAGCACCCCTGCTGGTTGGGATCGACGATGCAAGCGGCCTCGGGGAGACGCTCTGCGGGGAGGTGATGGTCGGTCACCAGCACCCGCATCCCCAGCCGGTTGGCTTCCGCCACGCCTGCCAGCGAGCCGATCCCGTTGTCCACCGTGACGAGAAGGTCAGGACGCCGCTCGGCTGCCAGCCGCACGATCTCGGGGGTGAGCCCGTAGCCGAAGTCGAAGCGGTTGGGCACGAGGTAGTCGACGACTGCGCCCAGGGCGCGCAGCCCGAGCAGCCCCACGGCGCTGGCCGTCGCGCCGTCGCAGTCGTAGTCCCCGACGATCAGAAGGCGCTTGCCGTGCGCGATCGCGTCGGCCAGCAAGCGCGCCGCCTCGGGCAGATTGCGCATGCCCTCCGGGGCGAGCAAATGGCGCAGGGACAAGTCGAGCTGGTCTGCGGTGGAGACCCCGCGCGCGGCATACACCCGCGCCAGCACAGGGTGGAGGCCGGCGCGCAGCAGCGCGGCACTGCATTGCTCGGGGTAAATCCGGTCGACGACCTCAGCCATGCGCAAGCCCGATCCGCCGGCGCCACACCTTCCACAGGTCCGCAGGAGCGATGGAGAAGCGCAGCGCCCGTCCACGGCAGTGCGTGGCGAGGGTGAGGTTGCGCAAGCGTCGGGCCGACAAGGCGGCGAGCAGAGGTGCGAACCACAGTCGCTCCAACCGCTCGGCGTGCTCGCGCCAGTCCGATGCCTGGTCGTCGCGGCTCGTTGCTGCCGCCGCGTCGAGCAGGATCCAGTGCCCGCCCGTCCCGGCATGGGCGAGCCAGTCTTCCGCGCCTGCAGGCGGGACATACACCGGCAGGCCGCTCGCCCGCGCCAGACCGCGTAGCAGCGGGTCCTCCGTCCACACACTGACTGGCGCCGGCACCCGTGGCTGGACCAGCTGCCCGGCGCCCCACACCCAAAGACTGTTCACGGCCAGGGCACCACGCGCCTCGCGCGCGCTGTTGATCGGATGCTCATGCAGCAGCATCTGGATCTCATTGACCCAGCGCTGCACCAGCAGTGCATCGGCACCGTGCGGGAGCAACTCGTCCACGCTGCGTCCCGCGGCTGCTTCGGTGGGGGTGGTGCGAATCCGCATCGGCCGTGACGCGCGCAGGTACCAGCGCGGCGGGCGCGGTGAGGTCAACGTCAGCCCATCCGGCGCGAGATGACGGTTCACGACCGCGAGCAATGCGTCGCTGTCCTCATCCGAAAGCCGCAGCCGGCGGCTGTCCACCAGCACCAGGCTGCTCTGCTGCGGCAACAGATGGACTGGATCGGCCCGCATCCAGACGTGCTCGTCCGGATCCGCTCCATCGCCCAGCCGGGAGAAGGGCGCTGCGGGCCAGTCGTCCTGCACCGTCACGCCGAAGCTTCCGAGCAGGAAGGCCGGCATGTGCTCGCAGGCGAACAGCGCTGCACTGCGCACGGGCCAACAGCCTGTGCAACGCAGGGAGCCCTGGCAGCGCCGCTGTCCACGCATCGGCCGGCTCCGGCATGAGGCCGGGCAGGGTGAGTTGCAGCGTGAGCGGCTGCGCCGATGGCATGAGGTTGTGCGTGGGGCGGTGGGTCTGGCTGGCATTCTCGCAGCGAAGGGTACCACCGCCCGGTGGCGCACGGCTTTGCCTGGCGAGACCGCTCAAGAGATGAACCGATAGCCGCAGAGACGCAGAGAGCGCAGAGAAAGCAGAATCAGATCCAGCATCCAGCATCCAGGCAACGATCCGGCTGTTCGAGCTTCTCTGCGCTCTGCTCTGCGGTTCGACGCCCTGGCCTGGCGCGGCCATCGCCGCGGGCCTGCGGTTGTGGCACACTCGCGGCTTTCCCGCCGCCCTCCGTCCAAATTTTGCGTCCCTACGAGCTGCTCGTCGGCCTGCGCTACACCCGCGCCAAGCGCCGCAATCATTTCATTTCCTTCATCTCCATCGCTTCCATGGTCGGCATCGCCCTTGGCGTGTGGGCGCTGATCGTGGTGCTGTCGGTGATGAACGGCTTCCAGAAGGAACTGCGCGAGCGCATCCTCGGCGTCGCCTCGCACGTGCAGATCCAGGGCTTCGACAGCGGCCTGGCCGATTGGCAGCAGGTTGCGCGCGAGGCACTGACCAATCCAGCGGTGGTGGCCGCGGCTCCCTACGTGAACCAGCAGGGCCTGATCGCCAACGGGCAGAGCGTGCAGGGCGCACTGGTGCGCGGCATCCTGCCGGAGGACGAGGAGCGGGTGGCCGACATCGGTGCGCACATGAAGGCCGGGCGGCTGGAGGACCTGCAGCCCGGCCGGTTCGGCATCGTGCTCGGATCCGAGCTGGCGTTTGCCGTGGGCGCGCGCCTGGGCGACAAGATCGTGCTGATCTCGCCGCAGGGGCAGGTCACGCCGGCCGGCATCCTCCCGCGCATCAAGCAGTTCACCGTGGTCGGGATCTTCGAGGTCGGGCATGTACGAGTACGACGCCGGGCTTGCGCTGATCCACCTGGAAGACGCGCAGCGGCTGTACCGGCTGGGCGACCGCGTTTCAGGGGTGCGGCTCAAGCTCGCACGACATGTTCGACGCGCCGCAGGTGGCTCGGGAGCTGACCCGGACCCTGAGCGCGGACGTGCTGGTCCTGGACTGGACGCGCAGCCACGCCAACTTCTTCCGCGCCGTCCAGATCGAGAAGCGGGTGATGTTCATCATCCTCACGCTGATCGTGGCGGTGGCGGCGTTCAACCTGGTGTCCTCGCTGGTGATGACCGTGACGGACAAGCAGGCCGACATCGCGATCCTGCGCACGCTGGGCGCGACGCCCGGCGCTCGATCCTGAAGATCTTCGTGATCCAGGGCTCGCTGATCGGCACCATGGGCACCCTGATCGGCGTCGGTCGCCGGCGTGCTCACCGCGCTCAACATCGAAACCATCGTGCCGGCCATCGAGCACGTCTTCAACGTCCAGTTCCTGGCCAAGGATGTCTACTACATCAGCGATCTGCCGTCCGAGCTCGAGCTGGCAGGACGTGATCACCATTGCGGCGGTGTCGCTGGTTCTGAGCTTCGTGGCGACGCTGTACCCGAGCTACCGGGCCGCCCGCGTCAACCCGGCGGAGGCGCTGCGCTATGAGTGAGCCGCCGGTCATCGCCTGCCGCGGGCTGCAGAAGGTCTTCGTGCAGGGGCCGTACCGGGTCGAGGTCCTGCTCGGCGTCGATCTCACCGTGGGACGCGGCGAGAGCGTGGCGATCGTCGGCGCGTCCGGTTCGGGCAAGAGCACGCTGTTGCACCTGCTGGGCGGCCTGGACCAGCCCAGCGCCGGGGAAGTGCAGATCCTGGGCCGCGACATCGCCCGGCTCTCGGAGAGGCGAGAAGGGCCGCATCCGCAACGCCTCGCTGGGCTTCGTCTACCAGTTCCACCACCTGCTGCCGGAGTTCACCGCGCAGGAGAACGTCGCCATGCCGCTGCTCGATCCGACGCGTGCCTGCCGCCGCAGGCCGGGCAGCACGCTGCCGACATGCTCGGCCGCGTCGGGCTGTCGCACCGGCTGATCCATACGCCGGGCGAGCTGTCCGGCGGCGAGCGCCAGCGCGCGGCGCTGGCACGCGCGCTGGTCACGCAGCCGGCCTGCCTGCTCGCCGACGAGCCGACCGGCAACCTCGACCGGCACACCGCCGAAGGCGTGCTGGATCTGATGCTGGAGCTCAACCGCACGCTCAGCACCAGCCTCGTCATCGTCACGCACGACCTGCGCATTGCCGGCCGCATGGACCGGGTGATGCGGTTGGAGGATGGGGTGCTGACGAGCGAGGATCCAGGATCCAGGGGCTAGGTCCCGGGGAGAAACCTCCCAGCCCCTGTATCCTGGATCCCGATCCAGCGCTAGGATCCAGGGAACCCCTAGCCACTGCCTGGAGTTGCAGTGCCGCTGAATTTCATCGCCTTCGCCGCGGGAGCGGGATTGCTGCAGCTGCAATCCGCCTTGCCCGGCGTGCTCTGGTGCTTTGCCCTTCCGCTGCTCGCGTTTGTCGCGGCGCTGGCGCTACGCTCGGGATCACCGATGGGGCGCCGCGCGTTGCCGCTGCTGTCCCTTGCCGGGGGCTTTCTCTGGGCCGGCCTGCTCGCGCATGTGCGCCTGGCCGACGCGTTGCCGTCGGAATGGGAGGGGCGCGACGTGAGCGTGATCGGTGTGGTGGCCGAGCTTCCGCAACCTGGCGAGCACGATGTGCGCTTGCGCTTCGACGTGGAGGCGGTGCGCACGCCGCTTGCCCGGGTGCCCAGCCACATCGCCCTCACCTGGTACGAGGAGCCGGAGCACCCACTCCCCGATCTGAGCGCAGGGCAGCGCTGGCAGCTGACGGCACGCCTGCGCCGTCCCCACGGCACCGCCAACCCACACGGGTTCGATTCCGAGGTGTGGATGCTGGAGCGCAACCTGCGGGCGGCAGGCTACGTGCGCAGTCAGCCCCCGCCGTTGTTGCTGGACCCCTTGGTTTCCCGGCCCGGATATTGGATCGAGCGCATCAGGCAGGGCGCTCGCGTCCGGATCATGACTGCCCTTCGCGGTGAGCCCGCAGCCGGGATTCTGACGGCGCTCGCCATCGGTGACCAGCCGGCGATCGCGGCCGAGCAATGGACTGTTTTCACGCGCACCGGGGTCAATCACCTGATGAGCATTTCGGGCCTGCATATCACCATGGTGTCCGGTCTGGTCTTCGCCGTGGTGGCCTGGTGCTGGCGGCGGTTGCCGGCGGCGACCGCGCGGCTGCCGGCGCACAGCGCGGGAGCGCTGGCCGGACTGATTGCCGCGCTGTTCTACGCCTTGTTGTCGGGCTTTGGCGTCCCGGCGCAGCGCACCGTGTTCATGCTGGCCGTAGTTGCGGTGGCTTTGCTCAACGGCCGCGGCACCGCCGTAGCCGGCGTCCTGGCGCACCGCCCTGTTCGTGGTTGTGGCGCTCGATCCCTGGGCGGTCCAGTCCGCCGGATTCTGGCTTTCCTTCGGCGCAGTCGCGCTGATCCTGTACGTGGGCGCGGGACGCCTGCGGCGGCCGGGCTGGCTGGCCGATTGGGCGCGCATCCAATGGGCCATCACGCTGGGACTGGTGCCGCTGCTGCTGGTGCTGTTCAAGCAGGTGTCGCTGGTGTCGCCGCTCGCCAATGCCGTTGCCATACCGGTAGTGAGCCTCGGGGTCGTGCCGCTCACTCTGCTGGGCCTGCTCTTGCCCGTAGATGCGCTGCTGGTCGTGGCGGGCAAGATCATGGAACTGTGCTACCGGCTGCTGCACGCCCTGAGCGCCTTGCCCGAAGCCGTGTGGCAGCAGGCCGCCCCGGCGGCGTGGACCCTTCCCGTGGCGCTTGTCGGCGTCGTCTGGCTGCTCGCCCCGCGCGGGTTTCCCGCGCGCTGGCTGGGCCTGCTTGCATTGCTGCCGCTGGTGAGCGTACAGGCGGCGCGGCCTGCACCGGGGGCCTTCTGGCTCGACGTTCTGGACGTGGGGCAGGGGCTGGCCGCGGTGGTACGCACGGCCGACCATACGCTGCTGTACGACACCGGTCCCGCCTTCTCCAACGACGCCGACAGCGGCAGCAGGATCGTCGTACCGTATCTGCGCGGCGAGGGGGTGTCGCGGCTGGATGGGCTCATCGTCAGCCACGACGACAGCGACCACAGCGGCGGCACGGTCTCGGTGCTGCAGGCGCTGCCGGTCGACTGGGTCGCATCCTCGCTGCCTGCAGGCAGCCCGCAGCTTGCGCTGGCGCGGCGGCAGCTGCGCTGCTTCGCCGGCCAGCAGTGGGAATGGGACGGTGTGCGCTTCGAAGTCCTGCACCCGTCCTGGGCCAGCTATAATGCTACCGGCGACCCGGGACAACGATCGCAGCTGTGTGCTGCGCGTGGTTGCCGCAGGCGGCAGCGTCCTGCTGACCGCCGACATCGAGCGCGGCGCCGAGGCACAGGTGCTCGAGCGCGCACCTGCGCAGCTGGCGGCGGACGTGCTCGTGGTCCCCCACCACGGCAGCGCAACGTCGTCCAGCGATGTCTTCCTCGATCAGATCCGCCCGCGCATTGCCATCGTTCCAGTCGGCTACCGGAACCGCTTTGGCCATCCAGTGGCGCAAGTCCTGGCGCGCTATACCGCGCGCGGGGCAACCGTCTATCGGACTGACCGCGACGGCGCACTGCTCCTACGCCTCGAAGGCGAGGTGTCGGTGCGGGCGTGGCGCGTGCAGCGCCGTCGTTACTGGCAGGAGCAATGACCGGTGACCATCCAGGTGCGCGAAGCTGTCGTCGACGCAGAGCCTGCGCAGTGGCTCGCCGAGGTCGGCAAGCGCCTCACCGTTGTCGAGCGCGCCCTGGTCGCGCAAGCCTTCGCACTGGCATCCGAGTGCTACGGCGGACGCCAAGATAGCGACGGCGAGCCGCTGCTCAGCCACTGCCGCGAGGTTGCCGCCATCCTCGACGGCCTGCGCATGGAGGGGGAGTCGCTCGCGGCGGCGCTGCTCAGTGGACTGCCGGAGGTCGTGACGGGCTGGCCCGAGCTGATCAGCGAACGCGTCGCCGCGCCCGTGGCGGCGCTGGTCGAAGGGGTCGCGCGCATGGCGCAGATCCAGGGTATGCGAGCCAAGGTCGAGGGTGGCAGCAGGCCGGCCGAGCGCGCCGGCCAGCTCGAGGCGCTGCGCAAGATGCTGCTCGCCATGGTGCAGGACGCGCGCGTAGTGCTGATCAAGCTTGCCGACCAGACCCAGACCTTGCGCTATCTCGCGGGCCGCGGGGAACCGGCCGCGCGCGCGAGCGCGGCGCGCGACACCCTGGACCTGTTCGCGCCGCTGGCAAACCGGCTGGGCGTATGGCAGCTGAAGTGGGAGCTGGAGGATCTGGCGCTGCGCTGCTCGGAGCCGCAGACCTACCAGGCTATCGCCCGGGCGCTGCATGAGAAGCGTTCCGAGCGCGAGGCCTACGTTGCCGAAGTGGCGCAACGCCTCAAGAGCGAGCTGGCCGGGGCCGGTGTCCAGGCGGAGGTGGTGGGCCGGCCCAAGCATATCTACAGCATCTACAGCAAGCTCAAGCGCAAGGATCTCTCGCTCACGGAGTTGTTCGACGTGCGCGGCGTGCGCGTGCTGGTCGACGATGTGAAGGCGTGCTACGCCGCACTGGGGCTGGTGCACAGCTTGTGGACGCCGCTGTCCAAGGAGTTCGACGACTACATCGCCAAGCCCAAGCCGAACAACTATCGCTCGCTGCATACCGCGGTGGTCGGTCCCGACGGCAAGGTGCTCGAAGTGCAGATCCGCACCCAGGAGATGCACCAGCACAACGAGTACGGTGTCGCCGCGCATTGGCGTTACAAAGAATCCGGAGCCGGCCGCGGCGATGAGGGCGCGCGCGGACGGGGCGAGAGCCGCCGCAGCGCAGCGAGCTTCGATGAGCGCATCGGCTGGCTGCGGCAGATCCTCGAGTGGCGTGACGGGCTGGCGGATGTGGCGGACCTGGCCGAGCACTTCCGGACCGGCCTGTTCGAGGACACGGTCTACGTGCTGACTCCGCAGGGCCGCGTGATCGACCTGCCGCAGGGCGCAACGCCGGTGGACTTCGCGTATCACGTCCACACCGACCTGGGCCATCGCTGCCGTGGTGCGCGGGTCGACGGCGACATGGTGCCGTTGAGCTACCGGCTGAGCAACGGGCAGACGGTCGAGATCGTGGCGGCCAAGAGCGGTGGCCCGAGCCGCGACTGGCTCAACCCCGACCTCGGCTACATCCACAGTTCCCGGGCACGGGCCAAGGTCCGGCAGTGGTTCAACACGCAGAATCTGGAGGCCGCCATCGGCCAGGGTCGGCAGATCGTGGAGCGCGTGCTGCAGCGCGCCGGCATGACTGCGCTCGGCCTGGACAAGCTCGCCGCTCAGCTGCAGTTCGACAAAGCCGAGGATCTGCTGGCGGCGGTCGGCCGCAACGAGTTGACCGCACGGCAGATCCAGACCGCTTTGCAGGAGCCCGCGCCGGCGCCCGCATCCGAGCCGTTGCCGCCTCCGGTCAAGCCGGTGACGGCGCAACCCAAGGGGGACATCCTGGTGGTGGGGGTCGACAAGCTGCTGACGGTCCTGGCCCGCTGCTGCAAGCCCGCGCCGCCCGATCCCATCATCGGCTTCGTCACCCGCGGCCGGGGCGTCACCGTGCATCGCGGGTCTTGCCCTAACGTGGCGCGCCTGGCGGCCGAGCGTCTGATCGAGGCGCAGTGGGGGGCGCAGGCTGGCCGTGGCGCCTTCCCGGTGGACATCGAGGTGGACGGCGGCAGCCAGCCCGAGCTGATGCGCGAGGTCCTCGACGTGTTCGCTCGCGAGCAGGTGCGGGTCCTGGCTGCGCGGACCCACGCCCGGGACGCGCAGGCCCGGCTTTACTTCACGCTCGAGATCGCCGACCTCAACCAGCTGCGCCGCCTGCTGGCCCTGATCGGAGAGCTGGCCGAGGTCACTCAGGCCCGCCGCGCCTGAGCTCCAAACCAGGCTAGGCCGCCAAGGCCTACCTACCCACTTGGCCCGGTCTTGGGTTTTCTTGGCGTCTTGGCGGCCCGTCTCGGGTTTCCGCCCACCCCAAACGCGATGTCCTTGCGCCCCTAAAGTTCGCGCCTGCCGGCACCGTTATGGAGGCAACGGGTCCGACAACGCAAACATGCAGACCTCCAGCCCGCCGCTTGCCGCGGCCGAGACCGATGCGGTCTCTCTCCAGATCAATCTCATTGCGCTGAACCTCGCCATCGAGCTTGCCCGGGCCGAAGACGCCGAGGGGGCGTGCGTCTTGCCCACGATGGCTGTGCGCCATCTGTGCGAGCTCCTCGGCGACGAGGCCCACCAGATGGGGGGCGGCGAGGGGTTGAGGCGGGCGGTCGAGGAACTGGAACGTGTGCTTCGCCAGGCCGGGGAGGCAGCCCGCCTCCCGCTAGCGGTGGGCGAAGTGTGTACGGAGTTGGCTGGTGGGGACCAGCAGGTGCGTAGCCAGGAGATCGGCGGGCGCTGAGCGCAACGCCGGGACCAGGCACTCGATACAACAATCACAACCCGCCCTTTCCCGATGACAGCAGCACCTCCGACGGCGCCGTGGGATGACACCGCGCGCACCAGCCTTTGCTACGGGAGGCTCCCCGGGTGACGGTCGATTCGGGTCCCCTTCTCGAGCTCTTCTACGACGAGGCTACCGAGCACCTGGCGGACCTCGAAACCGTCCTGCGCTCCCTGGATCCGCGCCGCCCCGATCCTGGCGGGCTGGAGCTGATGTTCCGTGCGGCACGCTCCGCCAAAGCCAGCAGTGTCGCGCTGGGGCTGGCGGACGTGACCCAGCTGGCACATCAGTTCGAGGGCCTGCTCGACCGCCTGTGCCGGGAACAGCTTGCAGTGACGCCGGAGGTGCGTGACGCCGGATTGCACGCGAGCACCGTGCTCAGGGCGCTGCTGGCGGCACATCGCGGAACCGGGACGGTGGAAACCGCCTGCGCCGAGCGTGCGGGTCGGCGCCTGCAGGCACTGGGGGGCCGACGCAGCATGGGGACGGCGGCGCCGAGACCGCGAGCGCTGGGACCGCGAGCGCAAGCCATTCCCGAGGCATTCGATGCGGCGGTCTTGCCGGTCGGGTGGCGGGGCCAGACCTGGCGCGGGCCTGCGCCCCACAGCGAGGCCGCACGCGCCGCTGAGCGCAAGCCGGTTACACAAGCTGTCGCCGGCGAGCCGATCGGGCGCCGCCAGGAGCGGCAGGGCAGGGCCGGCGCAGCCGCGCGCAGGAAGCTGTGAAGCATTGCGCCCTGCGGGATGTGGGATCCCCCGACGGCCGGCCGGGGTCGAGCGGAAGTCCACAGCGCTGACCAGCATGCAGACCCACGTCGAGATTGCGGCCGGCAAGGCGACGATCGGCCTGACCGGGCGGTTCGATTTCAGCGCGCACCGGTCGTTCCGGGAAGCCTACACTGCACCCTTGGAGTCGAGCGAGGTGTGCGAGCTCGAGGTCGATCTGGCCGGTGTGGACTACCTGGACAGCTCGGCGCTGGGGATGCTGCTGATGCTGCGGGAGAAGGCTCAGGCCGCCAACAAAACGGTGGTGCTGGCCAACTGCCGCGGGGCGGCGCGTCAGGTGCTGGACATCGCCAACTTCGGCAAGCTGTTCAGCATAAAATGACACGGCCCTCACGGTCAGGCGGCGGGCGTTTGAGTCCAGGCCCGGCTTGGGCTACAATCCTTTCCTTGCAGGCGCGTAGCTCAGCTGGTTAGAGCATCACCTTGACATGGTGGGGGTCGTTGGTTCGAGTCCAATCGCGCCTACCAGCCTTATCAGGAGCAGACGAAACGTGGGTTTCCGAACTAGCACGAGCGGCCGCCTCGAGCCAACGCGTTGAACCCACTCCGTGTGCGCGAAAAAGTGCGGTTCGACCGCACTTTTTTTTTGATATGAGCTGGTAGCCATGCCCGATATCCGACTTCCCGACGGTTCCGTGAAAGCCTTTCCCCACCCGGTCAGCGTGGCCGAGGTGGCTGCCAGCATAGGCTCTGGTCTGGCGCGCGCTGCGCTTGCCGGCAAAGTCAACGGCAAGCTGGTGGACACCAGCTACTGCATCGACGCGGATGCGGATCTGGCCATCGTTACCGACCGGGATGCGGAGGGGCTGGATGTCCTGCGCCACTCGACCGCGCACCTGCTGGCCCACGCGGTGAAGGAACTGTTCCCGGACGCCCAGGTCACCATCGGCCCGGTCATCGAGGACGGCTTCTACTACGATTTTTCCTACAAGCGGCCGTTTACGCCCGAAGATCTGGAGGCCATCGAGAAGCGCATGGCGGAAATCGCCAAGCGCGACCTCAAGATCGAGCGCCGGGTCTGGGATCGCTCGCAGGCAATCCAGTTCTTCAAGGACCAGGGCGAGCACTACAAGGCCCAGATCATCGAGAGCATCCCCGGCGACGAGGCCATCAGCCTGTACCAGCAGGACAATTTCACCGACCTGTGCCGCGGGCCGCACGTGCCCTCGACCGCCAAGCTCAAGGTGTTCAAGCTGATGAAGGTGGCCGGCGCCTACTGGCGGGGCGATTCGCACAACGAGATGCTGCAGCGGATCTACGGCACCGCCTGGGCGAGGAAAGAAGACCTGGACGCCTATCTGCACCGCCTGGAGGAAGCGGAGAAGCGCGATCACCGCAAGCTCGGCAAGCAACTCGATCTGTTCCACCTGCAGGACGAGGCGCCGGGCATGGTGTTCTGGCATCCGAACGGCTGGGTGATCTGGCAGCAGATCGAGCAGTACATGCGCCGCATGCTCGACCGCAGTACGGCTACCGGGAGGTGCGCACGCCGCAGGTGGTGGACCGTTCGCTGTGGGAGCGCTCGGGACACTGGGAGAACTACCGCGACCTCATGTTCACTACGCGAGTCGGAGAAGCGCGACTATGCGGTCAAGCCGATGAACTGCCCGGGACACGTCCTGATCTTCAACCAGGGGATCAAGAGCTATCGCGACCTGCCGCTGCGCCTGGCCGAGTTCGGCTCCTGTCACCGCAACGAGCCTTCCGGCGCGCTGCACGGGATCATGCGGGTGCGCGGCTTCGTGCAGGACGATGCCCATATTTTCTGCACCGAGGACGCAGGTCCAGGCCGAGGCGGCGGTCTTCATCGACCTGCTGCACAGGATCTACCGGGACTTCGGCTTCGAGGAGATCCTGATCAAGCTCGCCACCCGTCCGGCCAAGCGCATCGGCGCGGACGAGATCTGGGACCGCGCCGAGGCTGCGCTGCAGGCAGCCCTCGACGACAAGGGTCTGGCGTGGGAGCTGTCCCCGGGCGAAGGCGCGTTCTATGGCCCCAAGATCGAGTTCTCGCTCAAGGACTCGCATCGGCCGGGTCTGGCAGTGCGGCACCCTGCAGCTGGATTTCGAGCTGCCGGAGCGGCTGGGCGCGGAGTACGTAGCCGAGGACAACACCCGCCGGACGCCGGTGATGCTGCACCGGGCGATCCTCGGGTCGATGGAGCGCTTCATCGGCATCCTCATCGAGCACCACGCCGGCGCCATGCCGCTGTGGCTGGCGCCCGTCCAGGCGGCAGTTCTGAACATCTCCGAGGGGCAGGCTGCCTATGCCACCGAAGTCGCGCGAGCGCCTGCGGGCGGCCGGGCTGCGGGTCATGCGCAGACTTGAGAAACGAAAAAATTACCTATAAAATCCGAGAACATAGTCTTAAGAAGCTGCCCTACCAGACTGATCGTCGGCGACAAAGAAGTGGCAGCGAACACCGTGGCCGTGCGGACTCGGGGGGCGGCGACCTCGGGCAGATGCCGTTGCAAGCGCTGGTCGAACGCCTGCAGGCGGAAGCAGCGCCGCCCGACAGCGCGGCCTGAACTTTTTAATGGAGGTGTGACTTATCGCTCAGGATCGGGATACGCGGATCAACGAAGAGATCAACTCGCCGGAAGTCCGGCTGATCGGATTGAAAGGCGAGCAGATCGGGATCGTGGCTCTCGCGGCCGCCAACAAGATGGCGGAGGAAGCGGAGGTGGACCTGGTGGAAATCGCGCCGACGGCTAAACCGCCGGTGTGTCGCTTGATGGATTATGGCAAGTTCAAGTACCAGGAAGCCAAGAAACGGCACGAAGCGAAGCTCAAGCAGAAGCAGATCCAGATCAAGGAAGTCAAGTTCCGCCCCGGCACCGACGAGGGCGACTACCAGATCAAGTTGCGCAACCTGATCCGCTTTCTGGAAGAAGGCGACAAGGCCAAAATCACCCTGCGGTTCCGCGGGCGCGAGATGGCGCATCAGGAGTTCGGGGTGAAGCTGCTGGAGCGCGTGCGGACGGATCTGGATCCCTACGCCGTGGTCGAGCAGTTCCCCAAGATGGAAGGCCGGCAGATGATCATGATGCTGGCGCCGAAGAAGAAGCCGATCCACTAGCGGCGAGCGGATTTACCGGGCCCCGACCGGGCAATGGAAGTTCGGGTGAAAACAAGTGATGCCGTGGTCGTTGAAGCGCCTGCGCAGCGGGCCACCCGGCTTCATGCACGAAGGAGTAGACATGCCCAAGGTCAAGACCAAGAGCGGGGCGGCCAAGCGCTTTCGCGTGCTCGGCAGCGGCAGCATCAAGCGCAGCCGGGCCAACCTGCGCCACATCCTCACCAAGAAGAGCACCAAGCGCAAGCGCCATCTGCGCGGCACCACGCGGTGAATCCTTCCGACAAGCGCGCCATCAAGGCGATGCTGCCCTACGCTTAAGGAGACGGGCCATGCCAAGAGTCAAGCGTGGTGTAACGGCGCGCGCGCGCCACAAGAAGGTCCTCGACCAGGCCAAGGGTTTCCGCGGCCGCCGCAAGAACGTCTTCCGCGTCGCCAACCAGGCGGTGATGAAGGCGGGGCAGTACGCCTACCGCGACCGGCGCGTCAGGAAGCGCGAGTTCCGCGCCCTGTGGATCGCGCGCATCAACGCCGCGGCGCGCGAGCTCGGACTGACCTACAGCGCCTTCATGAACGGGCTGAAGAAGGCCTCGATCGAGCTCGATCGCAAGGTGCTGGCCGACCTCGCCGTGTTCGACCGGCCGGCGTTCGAAAAGATCGCCGCTCAGGCCAAAGCCAGCCTCGGCGTCTGAGAGCCGAGGGCGGAGCAATCAAGGAGGCTTCGCCGCCTCCTTTTTTGTTGGCGACCGTTTCAGCCCACGAATATGAGTGCCGGACCAGAGGAACTCGACCGCCTGGTCGGCGAGGCGCAGAGCCGCCTTCGAAGCGGCAAGCTCGCCTGCCGAGCTGGAGCAGGTCAAGGCGCGCTACCTCGGCAAAGCCGGTGTGCTCACCGAGCTGCTCAAGGGACTGGCACGCCTGCCGGCCGAGGAGCGTCCGCGCGCGGGCAGCCGCATCAACGAGGCCAAGCAGGCGATCGAAGAGGCGCTCGCCAGCCGCCGCGACGCGCTCAAAGCGCGGGAGGTGGAAGCCCGCTTGGCGCAGGATGCACTCGACGTGACCCTGCCCGGACGCAGCCGCGGGCGGGGCAGTATCCACCCCATCATCCGCACCTGGCAGCGGATCGAGGAGATCTTCGGCTCGATCGGCTTCGATGTCGCCGACGGCCCGGAAATCGAGACCGACTGGTACAACTTCACCGCGCTCAACCAGCCGGAGAATCACCCCGCCCGGTCGATGCACGACACCTTCTACGTCGAGGGCGGGTTGCTGCTGCGCACGCACTCGAGCCCGATGCAGGTGCGCTATGCGCGCCAGCATCGAGCCGCCGATGAAGGTGATCGTGCCGGGCCGGACCTATCGCGTCGACAGCGATGCCACCCATTCGCCGATGTTCCACCAGGTCGAGGGGTTGTGGATCGACACGGACATCAGCTTCGCCGACCTGAAGGGCGTGTACACCGATTTCCTGCGCCAGTTCTTCGAGACCGACCAGCTGCAGGTGCGCTTCCGCCCGTCGTTCTTCCCGTTCACCGAGCCATCGGCCGAGATCGACATGGCGTTCCCGTCCGGGCCGCTCAAGGGACGCTGGCTCGAGATCTCCGGCGCGGGCCAGGTGCATCCCAACGTGATCCGCAACTTCGGGCTCGATCCCGAGCGCTGGATCGGCTTCGCGTTCGGCAGCGGGCTTGAGCGCCTGACGATGCTGCGCTATGGGATCGACGATCTGCGCCTGTTCTTCGACGGCGATCTGCGCTTCCTGAGCCAGTTCGCCTGAGCGGAAGCCACCTATGCAGTTTCCCGAAAGCTGGCTGCGCTCGATGGTCGACCCGGCGTTGACCGCGGCGGAGCTCGCCCATCTGCTGACCATGTCCGGGCTGGAGGTCGAGCGCTGCGAGCCGGTTGCGCCCGCCTTCAGCGGCGTGGTGGTGGGCGAGGTGCGCTCCGTAGCGCGGCATCCCAGCGCCGAGCGTCTCACCGTATGCCAGGTGGATGCCGGCACCGGCGCCCTGCTGAAATCGTCTGCGGCGCGCCCAACGTGGCGGTGGGCATGAAGGCGCCCTGCGCTCTGCTCGGAGCGCAGCTGCCGGGCGCCTCGCCGGACGAGCCGATGGTGATCCACGCCGCGCTCATGCGGGGAGTGGAAAGCCAGGGCATGTTGTGCTCGGCGCGCGAGCTCGGCCTGACGCGACGACCACAGCGGGCTGCTGGCGCTCGCGCCCGACGGCGCCGGTCGGGCGCGACCTGCGCGAGCTGGCTGCAGCTCGACGACCACGTGTTCACGCTCAAGCTCACGCCCAACCGGCGCCGATTGCCTCTCCATCCTCGGCGTAGCGCGGGAGGTGGCTGCGCTGACGCGCAGCGACGCTGCGGCCCCCTGCGTATCGAACCGGTTGCCGCCAGGCACGACGCGACGTTCCCGGTGCGCATCTCCGCCCCGGCCGGCTGCGGGCGCTTCACCGGACGCGTGATCCGCAACGTCGACGCGCGCGCGACCACGCCGGACTGGATGAGGCAGCGGCTGGAGCGCGCCGGGCAACGCTGCATTTCCCCGCTGGTGGATGTGACCAACTACGTGATGCTCGAGCTGGGGCGGCCGCTGCACGTCTACGATCTGGCCAAGCTGCGCGGTGCTATCGACGTGCGCTTCGGCCGCCGGGCGAACAGCCTGAAGCTGCTCAACGAGCAGACCGTAGAGATGGACGACGACGTGCTGGCGATCACCGACGACTCCGGGCCGATCGGGCTGGCCGGCATCATGGGCGGGGAAAGCACCAAGGCGGACGAGACTACCCGCAATATGTTCCTGGAGGCCGCGTTCTTCTTCCCGGACGCGATCGCCGGGCGTGCACGCCGCTACAACTTCGCTCAGCGACGCCTCGCACCGCTTCGAGCGCGGCGTCGACTTCGACAACAACGTGACCGGGATCGAGCGCGCGACGCGGCTGATCCTGCGAGATCTGCGGCGGCGAGCCCGGGCCGGTGGAGGACACCGTCGCCCGTCTGCCGGAGCGCAGCCGGTGCGCATGCGGGTGGCGCGCGCGCAGCCGCATCATCGGCGTGCCACGTGCCGCGCGACGAGATCGGCGCCATCTTCGCGCGGCTGGCGTTGCCGGCGACATTGAGGGCGAAGGTCGGCCGCAGCCTTCGTGGTCACCCCGCCGTCATACCGCTTCGACATCGAGATCGAGGAGGACCTGATCGAGGAAGTCGCGCGGGTCTATGGCTTCGAGCGCATCCCCGCGAACCCCCGCGCGTGCCGGCCGCGATGCTGCAGCCGGCCGGAGGGCCAGCGCTCCCTGCACGCGCTGCGGGCGGCCCTGGCCGCCGCCGGATACCAGGAAGTGATCAACTTCAGCTTCGTCGAGCCTCGCTGGGAGGCCGATTTGGCCGGCTGCGACGACCCGATCCGCCTGCTCAATCCGATCGCCAGCCAGCTCTCGGTCATGCGCACGAGCCTGATCGGCGGGCTGCGTGGCCAACGTGCGCTACAACCATCAACCGCAAAGTGCCGCGGGTGCGGGTGTTCGAGGTCGGGCGGGTGTTCCTGCGCGACCCGGGCGCGCAGGAAGGGCCGCTCGATGTGGCGGGCATCCGCCAGCCGATGCGCGTGGCCGCCGCCGCATTCGGCCGGCCGCCGCCGAGCAATGGGGCGTGGCGCAGCGTGCCGTCGACTTCTTCGACGTCGAAGGCGGACCTGGAGGCGCTGCTGGCGCCCCTGCACGCCCGCTTCGAGCCGGCGTCGCACCCGGCGCTGCACCCCGGCCGCTGCGCCCGGGTCCTTCTGGATGGCGGCAGATTGGCTGGATCGGCGAGCTGCATCCGACGCTGGCAGCAGAAGTACGAGTTGCCGGAGCCGCCGTGGTGTGTTCGAGCTCGACGCCGAACCGCTTGCAGCGGTGCCGCTGCCGCGTATCGCGAGGTCGTCCGCGTTTCCCGCCGGTGCGCGCGACCTTGCGGTGGCGTTCGCGGCGAGACTCCGGTGCAGGCTGTTCTGGACGGACTTCATGGCCGCAAGTCCGGCCATCGTGCGCGAGAGCATCCGGCTGTTCGATCATTACCGCGGCGCGGGCGTCGAAACCGGGAAAAAAAGTCTTGCTTTCCGGGTGTTATTGCAAGATACTCAAAAAACGCTGACGGATGCCGAGGTCGACGCCGCAGTGCAGCGGTGCGCCAGCGGCTACAGGAGAGGTTCGGTGGGAAGCTCCGTCAATAGCAGCCAGACTTAGAGCGCTGCCCGTCGAGGTATGCCCATGACTCTGACCAAAGCCGATCTGGCCGATCTGCTGTTCGAGAAGGTCGGCCTGAACAAGCGCGAAGCCAAAGACATGGTGGAGCGCTTCTTCGAGGAGGTGCGCAGGGCGCTCGAGGCGCGGCGAGGGCGTCAAGCTCTCCGGCTTCGGCAACTTCCAGCTGCGCGACAAACCCCAGCGTCCGGGGCGCAACCCCAAGACCGGCGAAGAAATTCCGATCACGGCGCGGCGCGTCGTGACCTTCCATGCCAGCCAGAAGCTGAAGGCGATGGTAGACAAGCACTACGATGGACGAGAACCGAGCCCGACGAGCAGCAAAGCTAACCTGCCGCCGATTCCCGCCAAGCGCTACTTCACCATCGGTGAAGTGAGCGAGCTGTGCGGGGTGAAGCCGCACGTGCTGCGCTACTGGGAGCAGGAATTCACGCAGCTGAAGCCGGTCAAGCGCCGCGGCAACCGGCGCTACTACCAGCACCACGAGGTGCTGCTCATCCGCCGCATCCGCGAGCTGCTGTACGAGGAAGGCTTCACCATCAGCGGCGCGCGCAACCGCCTCGACCAGGCCGTCAGCGAGGCGCCGGCCAAGAACGGCGGCGAGGCCAAGCGACAGCGCAGCCTCGCTGCGCAAAGCGATCAAGGGCGTGCTCGATTCGCTGCGCTGACGGCTGGCGCGGGCGCCGCGAGCATCTCTGATATACTCGCGCGCGAGTCGGGGCGTAGCGCAGCCTGGTAGCGTACCTGCATGGGGTGCAGGTGGTCGCTGGTTCGAATCCAGTCGCCCCGACCAGAGAATCAAAGGGCCAGGGCGAACAACGCTTGGCCCTTTGGCTTTGTGGTGCCGGACGCCACCGTACGATCGCTGTGTGTTCGTCAATTGCCCCTTCGACGGGGCCTGCAAGCCGCTCCTCGACGCGATCCTCTTCGCCATCCACGACTGCGGCTTCATCGCGCGCACCGCGCTCGAGGTAACCGGCTCCGCGGAAACCCGGCTGGACAAGATCATCCGCATCATCCGTGAATCGCGCTGGTCCCTTCATGACATCGCGAAAGCATTCGAGGCTCTCGCAAGGAAGCGCAGCGCGTTGCCTTCGACGTGACTAGCGGGCCGAAAGGCGAGCAGGCGACCAACATCCGCCCCGAGTAGGTCACTTAAGGCGTTGCAGAATTTCCTTTGACCCGGGGCCGCAGTCCGCGTATAACAAGATGAGATCAGGAGCCGACAGGGAAAAAGAACGCGCGATGCAGGCGATGCCTAACCCATGATGCTCCTTCGGCACCAGGACGCAGGTAAGAAGCCGGGGGATTCGTTCCGCCGGCAGCAGGAGAACTGGCGCCGTGCATACGCCGAGGCCTTCAGCCTGCGCGAGCGATTCCCGAAGGTCGAGGAGATCGTCTTCGAGATGGCGTTCACCGATCTCAAAGGGATCGGGACTTATTCCCCGCAGATGCGCAGCCTGTCCGCTTCGGCCAAGGCGTTCTTCGCGATTCCCTGCCCCCGGACCCTTTGCCTGGATGGTGGCTTCGATCTCGATTCCATGATCCGCGCCGTGCTCGACTGCGGCGGAACCACATCGGGCGGTGCGCTGGAATGCCAGGGCTGGCTGGACCCCGCGCGCCCGGAGAATGGACGCTGCCTTCTACAGATGCGCTACCGGCTCCAGGTCCGCTACGACACACCGCAGACGAGCAGGCAACGACGCGCGCGCGTATGAAGGCAGGTGCCGCACTGGCGGGCGCGCGGCTTGGTCGCTCCGAACCTGGTGCCCGCACGCCGCGGGATCGGGTTCTGGGCAAGGAGCTGCTGCGCCAAAGGCCAGTGCGCTAACCGGGCGCAGCTTCGTGCACGGCGGGGCGCACATACAGCCAGCCCCGGTTCAAACACAACCCGCACTCGTCGCCTTCGTAGCGGCCTGTCCCACCGCACTTCGGGCAGCGCTTCCAGTCCGCACCATCGGTGGCCCGGCCACGAATGCCGGCACAGCGCCTGCCTCCGTCCGGCTTTCCGCAACGTTCGCCGATGTAGCGCGTCGAGTATCCGAACGCCCCGCACACTGTGCAGACCGCGACCGGCTGCTGTTTCGTCTGATAGTACATTTTGTCTCGTCCATTCGGGCAACCCCCCCAATGCTACGCGCTTTCAGGCGGGTCATTCAGGCTTTTGTGCGTGCCGCAGCCGCTTGCCGAGGTACAGCGCTGCTTTTCGCTCTGTGCAGGCCTGCTCAGGGCGCGGTCGAGAAGAGGTGCGTTTCGTCTTGGCGCACCGGCCCGGCCAGAGCACGTTCTCGACAATCCTCCTGTATTGCTGCATGATGACAACGTTGGCGCTCGAACGACCTTCTGCAGCCGACGCGAGCAGCGCCGCGAACCAGCCGGTTGCCCCGCGGCACCGGCTCGGCCAGGCCGGGTGCGCCGAGATTCGCAGCGATCGTCCACGGGGCCTTGCGAGCCATCAATTCGAAAGCGCGGCGGAGCCAGTTCAAGACTCGCGCGGTGCACTTGGAGCGCCCAAATGTCTTATACGGATTCGGTAGCGTCTCTAAAGACGCGCAGCGAAGTGCGCGGATTTCTGGCCCGAGAGCTCGACGGCCTGATCGGGGGACGGGTCCGGCAGGACCTGCCAGACGAGCTTTCCAACCTCGCGACGGGCAGCGATCGCGAGGTCATCGAGTCGTCCAGGCGCCTGGACAAGTGCTATGAGACGCGCAGCGTCGCGGCAGTTGGCGCGCGACCCACAACCGCGATGGGCCATCAGATTCGGGACCTGTTCGCAACCGCGCTGCAGAGAATGAAAGAGTTGCCGCCAGATCCGCGCGAAACGTTGCACGTGCAAATGCGGACTGCCACCGACGGCGCCCAGCCTGGGCCGAAGCGACGCGCGCGATGAACAGAGCCGAGGACAGATGCCTGCCGAGCTCGCCGAGCCATGACCTGCGCGGCGGGCGCCCCATCTGTCATACCAGCTCCGGCACCATTGGCTGCCTGAGGCACCGCGACGGCTGGTCCAGGCCCAGGCAGACCGGCCCCGGCCGGGGCTTCTCCAGCGAGGTTTGCCGGGGCTAGGATTTCCAATCCGCGGGGAAGCCCGGCTCGAAGGGCATGCACAGGTCGGAGCACACGCAATCGTTGCTCCGCGCGAAAGTCCGATGCTCATCCACCCGACTGCCATCGTCCATCCTGGCGCCAAGCTTGCTGCCGACGTGCAGATCGGGGCCTACGCGGTCATTGGCGAGCACGTAGAGATTGGTGCGGGGACCTGGATCGGCCCACGCGTGGTCGTTACCGGCCACACCCGCCTCGGTCGAGGCAACCGCGTCCATTCGTTCACGTCCCTGGGAGCCCCGCCGCAGGACAGGCACTATCGGGACGAGCCGACCCGGTTGGAGGTTGGCGACGGCAACACGATCTGGGAATGCTGCACCCTCAACCTGGCCACGCCGCGCCTCACGGGCGTGACGCGCGTGGGCGACCACAATTGGCTCATGTCGTGTTCGCACGTGGCGCACGACTGCCAGATCGGCAGCCGCGTCGTCCTGGCCAACGGCGTCCAGCTGGCCGGGCATGTTGCCGTCGGCGACCACGCGAACCTGAGCAAAGGGACGCTGGTGCATCAGTTCGCGCGCATCGGCGAGCATGTCTTCACGGCCGCCGGTTCAGCAGTGCAGCGCGACGTTCCGCCTTACGTGCAGTGCGGCGGCAACTTCGCGCATCCCCAGGGCCTTAACCGCGAAGGCCTCGAGGGGCACGGTTTCTCGCCTGCTGATATCGAGGCGCTCCAGCTTGCCTACCAGACGCTCTACGGCTCCCGATTGTCCTTCGCGGATGCCAAGGCCGCCATCTCTGCGCAGGGCAGGTCGGTGCCGCGCGTGCGGATTCTGGCGGAATTTCTCACCGGCACCGTTCGCGGGATCATCCGCTGACCGAAATCGCCGACGCTCATTCCATCCTGGCCCGGCACCTCGTATATAATCCGGCGAGGCTTCAACGCCTTATGTGGCTTGTCAGTTCGCATCGCCAAGGGCTCCGATGTGCTTGCGTGGTAGACAGCATTCCCCGGCCAAGACCCAGCCTGCGCTGAATCGAGCCAGAGGCTGCCCGAATGCGCATTCTCCTCAGTAACGATGATGGCTACTTCGCGCCAGGCCTGGCCGTACTCGCCGATGCCCTGTCGAAGGTCGCGGAGATCACGGTCGTCGCACCCGAGCGTGACCGCAGCGGGGCCAGCAACTCGCTCACCCTCGACCGCCCGCTCATGGTGCGCAAGTCCCATCTTGGCTTCCTGTACGTGAACGGCACGCCGACCGACTGCGTGCACCTGGCAGTCACGGGTCTGCTCGAGGAGTTGCCCGACATGGTGGTCTCCGGCATCAATCACGGGGCCAACATGGGTGATGACACCATCTACTCGGGCACGGTGGCCGCCGCGATGGAGGGTTTTCTGCTCGGCATTCCTGCCATCGCGATGTCGCTCGCGAAGCAGGCCAGCGGCAACTATTCCGTGGCTGCGCGCGTCGCCGTAGACCTGGTTTCCCGTCTCCAGGCCGAACCGCTGCGCCATCCCATGCTGCTCAACGTGAACGTGCCGGACCTCCCGTATGAGCGGCTGGCCGGCCACCGGGTCACCCGTCTGGGCCGCCGCCACAAGGCCGAGCGCGTGGTCCAGTCCACCAACCCGCGCGGCGACACGGTGTACTGGGTCGGCGCCGCCGGCGACGCGGCCGATGCGGGCGAGGGCACCGACTTCGACGCGGTCGCCAGCGGGTACGTCTCGGTCACGCCGCTGCAGGTCGATCTCACGCAGTATGCCCAGCTCGATTCAGTGCGCAGTTGGCTCGGCGCGCAGCTCGCTCCCGCCGCTACGGCGGAGGCAGCCGGCGACTAGCCGGCCCGGCGCCTGGGCGCGGCTGCCCATGAACCGGCATTCCGGCATCGGCATGACCTCGCAGCGCACGCGGCTGCGCATGGTCGAGCGGCTGCGAGACCAGGGCATCGGCGACGAAGCGGTGCTGGCCGCGCTGGCCGAGGTGCCCAGGCACATTTTCGTGGATGAGGCGCTGGCACACCGCGCCTATGAGGATATCGCTCTTCCCATCGGCTTCGGCCAGACCATCTCCAACCCGTGGGTGGTGGCGCGCATGCTCGAGCTCACGCGTGCCGGCCAGCCCTTGGGCAAAGTGCTGGAGGTCGGTACTGGTTGCGGCTACCAGGCTGCCCTGCTGTCGCGGCTTGCGCGCGAGGTGTACTCGGTCGAGCGCCTCTCCCCGCTGGTGATGAAAGCGCGCGTCAAGCTGCGGGAGCTCAACATGAACAACGTGCGGCTGAAGCACGCGGACGGCGCGCTGGGGCTGAAGGATGCCGCCCCCTTCGACGCCATCCTGATGGCAGCCGCCGCACCGGCGGTGCCCGACGCGTTGCTCGAGCAGCTTGCCCAAGGCGGCCGCCTGGTACTGCCGGTTGGCACCCGCCATCAGCACCTCGTGCTGATCGAGCGCAGCGCGCAGGGCCTCGTCCAGACCGCACTGGATCCCGTGCGATTCGTCCCGCTCCTACCGGGCGCAGCGCGCTGATGCGCTTTCATCCCCGCACTGCGGGCCTGCGGGGCCGGGCGAGCGCAGCCCTGCTCTTGCTGACGCTGCTGCCGCTTGGCTGCGGCGGGCCGCGGGTCAGCGCGCCGGTCGAAGCACGGACGGTCCGGGACGAACCCGCCGCGAAGCCCAAGGCCGCGAGCGTTCCTGCTCCGGAGGCAGGCGGGCGCACGGTGACGGCGCCAGGGCCGCGCGAACAGGGCGACTGGCGTCCCGACTTCTACGCCGTGCGCAAGGGGGACACGCTGTACGCTATCGCGCTGGATCACGGTCTGGACTACCGAGAGTTGGCATCCTGGAACGATCTAACCGATCCCAACGTGATCCGCGTCGACCAGAAGCTGCGCCTGCACGCCCCGCCCGGCTGGCAGCCAGCGCCAGAGCCTGCAGGCGCCCCCGCAATCGTGCCGCAGCCGACCGCCGAGGTCGAAGCGAGGCCGCTGCTACCTCCGCCCGAGATCGAGGCGAAGCCGCTGGCGCCCCTGGTGGTAAAGACTGGTCCCAAGGCCACCAAGGCCGCCTACTCCGAGGCGGCCTTGGCGCAGCTGCGAGGCGAACCCTCGAAGCCGTCGACGGCGGTGGCCGCCCCGGTCCGGCCGGACATCAAGGCTCCCGTGGCCACCCAGCCGGCGCCGGCCGTCCCGACCAGGTTGCCGCCCACAGTGCCGCCTCCCGCTGTTGCGGCCAGCAAACCCACGCCGGCGGCGGCCGAGGCCAGCGCGGAAGTCGGCTGGATCTGGCCGACCAACGGCCCGCTTCTGCATCCCTTCAACCAGGGCTCGAATCCAAAGGGGGTGGCCATCGGCGGCGAGCCGGGCCAGCCGGTCGTCGCGAGCGCGGCCGGCAAGGTGGTATACAGCGGCAGCGGGTTGCGCGGATACGGCAAGTTGATCATCATCAAGCACGGCGACACGTACCTGAGCGTGTACGCCCACAACAAGACGCTGCTCGTCAAGGAGGGGGAGCGCGTGGCCAAAGGGCAGAAGATCGCAGAGATGGGCGACTCGGACTCCCAGCGCGTGTCCCTGCACTTCGAGATCCGCCGCCTCGGCAAGCCGGTCGACCCGTTGCAGTACCTGCCAGAGGGAGGCGCGTCATGACACGCGACCTGGAGGTGAGTGTCCGGGAGGGGGAAGAGGCGGTTCCCGCCGAGCCAGACCCGGAGGAGGACTATGCCAGCGCGGACCTCCTGTCGGACGCGACCCAGATCTACTTCAACGAGATCGGGCACAGCGAGCTCCTCAGCGCGGAGCAGGAGCTGCACTACGCGCGGCTGGCGCGCGGCGGGGACTTCGCCGCGCGCCAGAAGATGATCGAGCACAACCTGCGGCTGGTGGTCAACATCGCCAAGCACTACGGCAACCGCGGACTCGCGTTGCTCGACTTGATCGAAGAAGGCAATCTCGGGCTGATCCACGCCATCGAGAAGTACGATCCGGAGCGGGGGTTTCGCTTTTCCACCTATGCCACCTGGTGGATCCGCCAGAACATCGAGCGCGCGATCATGTACCAGTCGCGCACCATCCGCCTGCCGGTGCACGTGATCAAGGAGCTGAACACCGTGCTGCGCGCGCGCCGCCATCTGGAAACCCACTCCGACCGCGACCCTTCGGTCGAGGACGTGGCCGATCTCGTGGAGAGCTACGTCGAGGATGTGCGCAGGCTGCTGGCGCTGAACGAACGCATGGCCTCGCTGGACGCGCCTCTGGACATCGACCCGTTGCTGTCGGTGGGCGAGTCTCTCGCCGATGAGAGCTGCGTGCCGCCCGACGTGCAGCTCGCGCACCTGGAGATCGAAGCGCGGGTCCGGCACTGGCTCGGGCAGCTGTCCGACCGGCAGCGCTGCGTCATCGAGCGGCGCTACGGGCTCAACGGCTCCGAGATCCAGACCCTCGAGCAACTTGCCAAGGACCTGTGCCTGACGCGAGAGCGCGTGCGTCAGATCCAGCTGGAGGCGCTCGGCAGCCTGCGGAGCATGCTGCGCCGGGACGGGCTGTCCAAGGACGTCTTGCTCTAAGGCCTATTGCCTTAGTCAGAGACGGAAACCGCGCACCAGGCTGCGCAGCAACTGCAACTCGGCGGCCCCGGCGTGACCATAGCGCAAGCCCAAGTAGAGCTCGGTGATGGCCCGTACCTGGCTTGCGACGGTCGGGCGCTCAGCCATCACCCGGCGGGCGAAATCGGCTGGACCTTCCGAGGCCGCCCGCGGCAGGCCTGCCCGCGCGAGCACCCGGCAAAAACGGCGGTAGGCGCGCTGCGTCGAGTCCGGCGGCGCGCCGCGCAACCGGCGCAGGATCATCACCGCCAGCGCGAGCAGGACGGCGCCGGCCATGCACATCAGCAGCACGATGAGTGTTTGCCAGGTGGGCTTGCCCAGTCCCAGGCGCTCCATCAAATGCAGCTGCCGGTCGGGCGTATAGCCCAGCACCCACTGGTTCCAGGAGTTGGTGACGGCATCCAGCGTGAAGCGCAGCTGCTTCAAGAAGCGCAGGTCGCCGCGGACTGTGAACGGCAGCGGCTCGCCCTGTGGCAGCGCCGCGGCCACACCGACCTCGATGCGCGCCGGCGACACTGCTGCGGTGGGATCGACGCGCCGCCAGCCCTGGCCTTCCAGCCAGACCTCGGCCCACGCATGGGCTTCGGATTGACGCACGATGAGGTAGTCCCCGAGGGGATTCATCTCGCCGCCCTGGTAGCCGGTCACCACCCGAGCCGGGACGCCCGCCGCACGCATCACGAACACGAAAGCCGATGCGTAATGCTCGCAGAAGCCGCGGCGGGTCTCGAACAGGAACTCGTCTACGGGGTAGCGTCCAAGCTCAGGCGGGACGAGGGTATAGAAGAACAGCTGCGTGCGGAAGAGGTTCAGCACGCTGTTGACCGTCTCGAGATTGCTCGCGGACTGCGCGCGGATCTGCCGGCCCAGCTCCACGGCACGCGGGTTCGACCCCACGGGCAGGCGCAGCGCCCGGTGCAGTGCCCCCGGCGACTCGGCCTCGTCGATCAGGCTGGCGAGCCGAGAGCTCATCTCGTAGCGCTGGCGCACGCGCACCGGCCGGTCATTGAGAAGCTGGTAGTCGGAGGCCAGCTTGGCTCCGGAGGGCACGTGGTCGGGCAGGTCGATCGCAAACAGCCAGCGCATGTGGTGCGGCTCGAGCGTGACGGTGTACTGAATCGTATCCGCATATCGCCCGCGCACGGGCTCCAATGCGCTCGCCACGCTGCCCATGGTCCAGGTCCGCCCATCGAAGTCCCACAGCACCGGCCCGCGCCAGTACATCTGTGCCGTGGGTGGGGGCGGAGTGCGGAACTCGACCCGGAACGCCACCTCGTCGGACAGCCCGAGATTGGCGAGATCGCCGGGAGACATGTTGTCGCTCAAGCCGGTAACGCCGCTGGAGATGGCCTGCGGCAAGCCGAACACCGGGCCCTGAACGCGCGGAAAGAACAGGAACAGCGCCAGCATCAGCGGAACCGCCTGGACCATGAGCTGCCCCGCGGTGCGCACCGCGCGCTCGGGGGCCAGGGAGCCCCTGTGATCCTGCAGGCTCACCATGGTAGCAGTGAGCCAGCCCATCACGATGGCCATGAACAGAGCCGTCGGGATCGTCTGGGAGTAGAGGAAGTTGGTGATGATCAGGAAGTAGCCGAGGCAGATGGCGACGGTGGCATCGCGCAGCGTGCGCAGCTCCAGGCATTTCAGCGCCATCATCAACGCGAGCAGGGCGACCGAGGCGTCGCGCCGCAGAAACGGAATGTACGTGGCGATCACGCCCGCAGTGGTGGCGATCGCCAGGATGATGAGCAGCCAGCGCGGCGGCAGCTGTGCGTCGCGCCAGGCCAACCAGGCACGCCAGCCTAACAACCCCGCCACCGCGACGCTTACCCACATCGACAGGTGCAGCGCATGCGGCCCCGCGACCAGCGTCAACCCGGCCAGCAGGAGCAGGATGCTGCGTTTGCGGAGTGGCTGCACGTCCATTTCTCTAGCGACAAAAGCTGGCCACAGAGCTCACAGAGAAACACCAACTGATTGCAACTGCTGGCTCGCTGGACGGGCGGGCTGCCTGCGTGGAGTCACGTTTTTGCTCCTCTCTGTGTTCTCTGTGATCTCTGTAGCTGGTTCATGGTGCGCGGAACAGCGCGAGAGCCGTCAGACAGCGCTCCTCATGGGCCGGCCCTGCGTCCGGTGGGATGCGCACGCCCGGCAGGTCCAGTCCGAAGCTCGCGCCCGCGCGCCCTGCTTCGAGTACCCAGCGCGTCAGCCGGGACAGGCGCGCCTCCAGCCGCATGTCGGCGGGCAGATCGAGCCAGGTCAACCACAGCTCCCCGGCTTCCAGCCCGCTGAACTGCTTGGTCATGACGGGCTGGCCGCGCGCGTACGCTTTCCAGGCCACCTGGCGCAGGGAATCGCCAGGGGCATAACGGCGCAGACCGACGAAGTCGTCCTGACCCTGGCCCGACTGCACGCCCTCGTCTTCTCCTGCGAGCGGCGGTGGCAGCGGCGCGGCGCCGGCCTCGGGCTTCGGATAAATCAGGCAGCTCGAGTCCAGCTCGACGTAGGACCAGGCATGGAACAATCCCAGCGGGTACGTGGTGAACACGCGCAGCCTCGGCAGCCGCATGCGCCCGCGCCGGTGAGTGGGGATGCGCACGTCGCAGCGGGTCTGCGCAAGCGGCGTGGGATCGCAGAAGGCCGCGTTCGTTTCGCCCAGCAAGGCATGCACCGGCAGCATCGCGACCGCGATGCGCGACAACGCCGTAGGGTTGTCGATCAGTACCGGATAGGCTGCCTGCTCGCCGGCGAAGACGGGATCAGCACGCCCCGGGCGCAGTTCGAGCTGCGCGAGGTTGCGAAAGGTGTGCAGTATCGAGACCAGGGCGATTCCCGCGAGTAGGAACGTGAGCACATAGCCCAGGCCGAGGTTGTAGTTGATGCATCCCATCAACATGAGCAGCAGGGTCACGCCGAGCAGCAGGCCGCCGCTCGTGGGGAGGATGTAGATCCGCCGCTGCGTGAGGCGTACCGGCGCGGCTTCGGGTGCGCGCCGCCGCAGCAGCCAGTCGGCGACGCGGTCGCGCAGGGCAGGCATGCGGGACCTCGGGCCGTCAGGGAATCGGGACTTGGCTCAGCAGACGGGTTACCGCCTCGTCGGCGTCCGCGCCACGCCGCCCGCCGGCGGGCTGCAGGCGATGCGCGATGACGCTGGGCAGCACCGCCTGCACGTCCTCGGGGATCACGAAGCTGCGTCCATCCAGCAGCGCCCAGGCCCGGGCCGCATGCAGCACGTTCAGTCCCGCCCGCGGGCTCAAACCGGTGACGAACTCGGGCGCATGCCTGCTGTGAGCGAGCAGCCCCTGCAAGTAGTCCAGCAGCGCGGGGGCTACGTGGAGCGTGCGCGTCGCGTACTGCAGAGTCAGCAGCTGCTCGGGCCCCAGCCGCGGCGGCAGCGACGCCACCAGATCGCGGCGGTCGCTGCCTTCGAGCAGGCGGCGCTCGGCCTGAGTATCGGGGTAGCCGAGCTGGATGCACATGAGGAAACGGTCGAGCTGAGACTCCGGCAGCGGGAAGGTGCCGATCTGGTGAGAAGGGTTCTGGGTCGCGATGACGAAAAACGGCTGCGGCAGCGGGCGCGTCTCGCCTTCGGTGGTGACCTGCTGCTCCTCCATCGCTTCCAGCAGCGCGCTCTGGGCCTTCGGCGTGGCGCGGTTGACTTCGTCGGCGAGGATCATCTGGGCGAAGATCGGGCCGGGATGGAACCGGAACCCGCCGTGCTGGCGGTCGAAGATCGACACCCCGATGATGTCGGCCGGCAGCAGGTCGCTGGTGAACTGGATGCGCTGGAACTGCAACCCGAGGGAACGGGCGATGGCGTGCGCCAGTGTAGTCTTGCCCACGCCCGGAAGATCCTCGATCAGCAAATGACCCCTGGCGAGCACGCAGGCCAGGGTGAGCCGGATCTGGCGCTCCTTGCCGAGGATGATGCCGCCGATCTGGTCCCTGGCTGCATGCATCGCCTGCGCGGCGGCCTCGACCGCCGGTTCAAGAGCGGACGCGGCAGCGTCCCCCGGCTTGAAGGTGCGCAGTCCGCGCTCGGCCTTGAGCAGGCGCTCCGCAAGGCTGTCCCGGCGCATCTGGTGGGGTCCTTTCTTTGACGAAGAGCGTGTTGGTGGCTGCGCCGGCTGCCCTAGAGCTGCTTGACGACGCGGCGCATGCGCGCATCGTCGGCCGCGCTGGTGACGGTGAAGCCGAGCGCGCTCATCAGCTCGAGCATGCGCTGATTAGTGGCCAGCACCAGTCCCTCGATTCGTCGCAGGCCACAAGCGCGGGCGCTTTCCATGAGCGCCCGCAGCAGCGCAGTGCCGAGGCCGCGGCCCTGAAAAGCATCTGCCACCACGACCGCGAACTCGCCCTGCTCGCCGGAGGCACCGCGCACACAGCGCGCAACACCGATCTGTATGGGCTCGCTCGCGGGAGCGGCGTCCGCGGGCCCGGCGGTCAGCGCCACCAGCGCCATCTCGCGCAGCGGGTCCGGATGGGTGAACCGCTCGAGCATTTCGGGGCTCAGCTCGCGCAGCGTGTTCATGAACCGGTAGTAGCGCGACTCGGGGGAAAGTCCGCGGACGAAAGCTTGTTCCCGGCGCGCATCCTCGGGGCCGATTGGACGGATCACCACAGGCGTACCGTCCCGCAGGAGGACGTGACGAGGATAGACCGGTGCGGCAGGAGTGGGTGCAGGTTCGCCCACGGGGCGCGGTTGTAGCAGATTTCGGATCGCCGATCCGGAGGTGAGCTTAGCACGTTCTAGTGGGCGGGCTGTTGATGGAGTGCCGGTGATTGGTGCCTGGCCAAACTTCACCCGGCCGCAGCGATCCAGCCCGAAATGCAGGAACCATGCCATTGCCGGACGGCGGTTGCCCCGCAACCGAAGCGAACCCGTTTACGGCCGGGTGGCCTCCCCTTACCATGACACTTGCAGGTGAGCCCGCCCAGACAACCATGCATACTGCCTTTGTTCGCCATCGCGACTGCCTGCTGCACGACATGGGGCAGCATCACCCGGAGTGCCCGGACCGGCTGCATGCCGTCGAAGACCAGCTGATCGCCTCCGGCTTGATCGGCTACCTGATGGAGTGCGAGGCGCCTGCCGCTACCCGGGAACAGCTGCTGCGCGTGCATGCCGAGGACTACCTCGACGCGCTCGAGGCCAGCGTGCCGAGCCGCGGCCTGGTCCACCTTGACCCGGACACCGCGATGAATCCAGACTCGCTGCGCGCCGCCTTGCATGCGGCCGGGGCGGTGGTGCATGCGACCGATATGGTGCTGCAAGGGCAGGCGCGCAATGCTTTCTGTTGCGTGCGGCCGCCCGGACATCACGCCGAGCGCAGCCGGGCCATGGGGTTCTGCTTTTTCAACAACGTGGCCGTAGGCGCGGCGCACGCGCTCGAGCAGCACGGGCTCGCACGGGTGGCGGTGGCCGATTTCGATGTGCACCACGGCAACGGCACCGAGGACATCTTCCGCGACGACCCGCGCGTGCTGATGGTGTCGACGTTTCAGCATCCCTTCTACCCCTACAGCGGCATTGAGGGGCGCTCCGAGCGCATGGTCAACATCCCGCTGCCGGCGCACACGGACGGGCGGGGTTTTCGCCAGGCCGTGCAAAGCGGGTGGCTGCCAGCCCTCGAGCGGTTCCAGCCCGAGATGGTATTCATCTCTGCAGGGTTCGATGCGCATCGCGAGGACGATATGGCTTCCCTGGGTCTGGTCGAGGCCGACTACGCATGGGTCACGGAGCAGCTCAAGGCGCTCGCCGACCGTCACGCGCAGGGGCGCATCGTGTCCGTCCTGGAGGGCGGCTATGCGCTCAGCGCGCTGGGGCGCAGTGCGGTCGCACACCTGCGCGTGCTGGCGGATCTGTGAGTCCGTGCCGGCCGCTCGTTTCCCGCTCAAGCTGGGCCGGCCGCGCGCGTTAATTCTTTATGCTCGAGGTGGCCCTTCAGCCGCGATGACCAGGGCCGCGGCCACCCGCCGATCCTCCGCAAGCAGGATGTTGTAGGTGCGGCAGGCTGCGGCGGTGTCCATCACCTCGAGCCCGATGGCGGCGTCACGCACCGGCTGGGTCAGGCTGGGGGTGGGGAAACGACAGGCGCGGCCCGGTGCCGAGCAGCAGGATCTCGACGGGCAGCGCGGCCAGGCCCGCGAACACCTCCTCAGTGAGGGCGTGCGGGTCGTCCACGGCCCAGGGGAGGATCTGGTCGGCAGTCACGATGACACTCGACCGATGCCGGGTGCCGTTGATGGCCACGAATCCGGGACCGTAGCCGGTGAACAGGTTGCGCCCGTCCGGGCGTGTGAGATGGAACTTCATGAGCACTGGACCATGGCGGGCCGCCTCCTGCATTTGTCGCGGGCCCCTTGGATTTGCCGCGAGCCCGCTGGATTTGCCGCGAGGTAGGGGCCTCGGCTAACATTCTAACTTTTTCCTCAGGGGTTTATCGATTCATGGAGCAGTTTCTCGCGCATCAAGCGCCTGCCGCCGTACGTCTTCAACATCACCGCGGAGTTGAAGGCGGCTGCTCGCAAACGCGGCGAGGACGTGATCGACTTCAGCATGGGCAATCCCGATCAGCCCACGCCACGCCACATCGTGGACAAGATGATCGAGACGGCACAGCGCGGCGATACCCATCGCTACTCGGTGTCCAAGGGCATCCTGCGGCTGCGCAAGGCGATCTGCAACTGGTACCGAGGCGCTTCGCGGTCGAGTTGGATGCCGACCGGGAGGCGATCGTCACGATCGGCTCCAAGGAAGGGATCGCGCATCTGGCGCTCGCCACGTTGGACGCCGGCGACATCGTCCTGGTACCCAATCCCAGCTACCCCATCCACATCTACGGGCCGGTGATCTCGGGCGCGGACATTCGCCACGTGCGCATGTTGCCAGGCGTGGACTTCTTCGACGAGCTGACGCAGGCGCTCAAGGACAGCTATCCCGAAGCCCAAGATGCTGATCCTGAACTTCCCGAGCAATCCCACCACCCAGTGCGTGGAGCTGGAGTTCTTCGAGCGCATCGTGGCGATCGCGCAGGGAGTACGGCATCTTCGTCGTGCACGATCTTGCCTACGCCGACATCGTCTTCGACGGGTACCGCGCACCCTCGATCCTGCAAGTCCCGGCGCCAAAGAGGTCGCGGTCGAGTTCTTCACCATGTCGAAGAGCTACAACATGGCCGGCTGGCGCGTCGGGTTCATGGTCGGCAACCGCGACCTGGTGGCAGCGCTGGCGCGCATCAAGAGCTACCACGACTACGGGACCTTCACTCCCATCCAGGTGGCGTCGATCCTGGCGCTGGAGGGGCCCCAGGAGTGCGTGGGGCAGATCCGCCAGACCTACCAGAAGCGGCGCGACGTGCTGTGCGCCGGACTCCACGCGCTGGACTGGAACGTCGAGATCCCGAAGGCCTCGATGTACATCTGGGCGCCGATCCCGCGAGGCCTATCGCCGGCCTGGGCTCGCTGGAGTTCGCCAAGAAGCTGCTGGCCGACGCCAAGGTCGCCGTGTCGCCGGGCATCGGCTTCGGCCAGTACGGTGATGACCACGTGCGCTTTTCGCTGATCGAGAACGAGGCCAGCACGCGGCAGGCCTTGCGCGGGATCAAGGAGATGCTCCGCAAGGACGGCCTGATCCAGCTGCCGGCCGCCGCCTGGCCTCGACACCCCTCTAGAGCCCGGCAAGCTCCGACCATGGAAATCGTGCGCATCACCGACGAGGAGCGCCGGATCGTCGAGCCGGACCTCCTGCCGCTGGCCGAACCCGTGCATCGACAGCTGCGCCCCGACCTGCCGGCGGATTACCTGGGCAAGATGGGACAGATCTTCGCGGCGGGCGGGGAGATGTGCGTCGCGGTGATCGAGCAATCGGTCGTGGGCGTGGCGGTGTTCCGCTCGTACGAGAATACGCACGCGGGCAAACGTTCTACGTCGACGACCTGGTCACCGACGAGGCACTACCGCTCGAGCGGCGTGGGGCATGCGCTGCTCGGCTATCCTCGAGCGGCTGGCGCAGGCGCGCGGCGGCGACAGCATCGACCTCGACTCGGGCACCCACCGCACGCGCGCGCATCGGTTCTACTTTCGCGAGGGCTACGTCATTCCCTCCTTCGTGTTCACGAAGCATCTGCGCATGAGACCCATCCACGTCGGCCTGCTCGGCGTGGGTACGGTAGGCGGCGGCACCTTCCGCGTCCTCAACCGCAACCAGAGCGAGATCACCCGGCGTGCGGGCCGGGCTATCCAGATCGCCATGGTCGCGGACCAGGACCTGGCTCGAGCCCGCTCCGTCGTGGGGGATGCTGCCCGGCTGACCGACGACGCCTTCGCGGTGGTGCGCGACCCCGATATCGACATCGTGATCGAGTTGATCGGCGGCTACACCGTGGCCAAGGACCTGATTCTGGCCGCCATCGAGCAGGGCAAGCACGTCGTGACGGCCAACAAGGCACTGCTGGCGACGCACGGGAACGAGATCTTCGCCGCCGCGCCGCCGCAAGGGCGTGATGGTGGCGTTCGAAGCGGCGGTCGGCGGGCGGCATCCCGATCATCAAGGCGGTGCGCGAAGGGCTCACCGCCAACCGCATCGAGTGGATCGCCGGCATCATCAACGGCACCAGCAACTTCATCCTCTCCCAGATGCGCGAGAAGGGTGCGGGGTTCCACGAGGCCCTCAAAGAGGCCCAACGGCTCGGCTATGCGGAGGCCGATCCGACCTTCGACATCGAGGGCATCGACGCCGCGCACAAGCTCACCATCCTCTCGGCGATCAGCTTCGGCATCCCGATGCAGTTCAACCGTGCCTACACCGAGGGCATCTCCAGGCTCACGCGGCAGGATATCCGCTACGCGGAGGAGCTGGGCTACCGCATCAAGCTGCTGGGCATCACGCGGCGCACGCCCAGGGGCATCGAGCTGCGCGTGCATCCGACCTTGATTCCCGCGCGGCGCTTGATCTCCAACGTGGAAGGCGTGATGAACGCCATCCTGGTGAAGGGCGATGCGGTGGGACAGACCATGTACTACGGCGCCGGGGCCGGCTCGGAGCCGACCGCCTCGGCGGTGGTCGCCGACCTGGTCGACGTCACCCGGCTGCACACTGCCGATCCGGAGAACCGGGTGCCGCACCTGGCGTTCCAGCCCGATCAGTTGTCGGACGCGCCGATCCTGCCCATGGAGGAAGTCGAGACCGCCTACTACCTGCGCCTGCGCGTGCTGGATCGCCCCGGCGTGCTGGCCGACATCACGCGCATCCTCGCCGACCTGTCCATCTCTATCGACGCGATGCTGCAGAAAGAGCCGGGCGAGGGCGAGGAGCAGGTCGACATCATCATGCTCACGCATCGAACCGTCGAGCGCAACGTGAACGCGGCCATCGCCCGCATCGAAGGGTTGCCTTCCAACCTGGGCGCGGTGACACGGATCCGGTTGGAAGAGCTGGCCGCCTGATGCACTACATCAGCACGCGGGGCGGGATGGCGCCCCAGCGGTTCTGCGCGATCCTGCTGGAAGGCCTGGCGCCGGACGGCGGGCTGGTGATGCCCGAGCGCTATCCCCTCGTCTCAGCTCGGGGAGCTGAGCCGCTGGGGGGAGCTGCGTTACCCGGCGCTCGCCTTCGAGGTCATCCGCCGGTACACGGACGACATCCCCGAGACGCAGTTGAAGGGGCTGCTGGAGCGGACCTACACGACCGCAGTGTTCGGCAGCCAGGACATCACTCCCGTCACAACGCTGGAGCCTGGGCTGCATTTGCTGGCATTGTCCAGCGGGCCGACGCTCGCCTTCAAGGATCTGGCGATGCAGTTCCTCGGCCATCTGTTCGAGTACGTGCTGGCGCGCACCGGCAGCTGATCTGAACATACTGGGTGCGACCTCGGGGGACACCGGTTCCGCGGCCGAGTACGCGATGCGCGGCAAGCGCGGCGTGCGCGTGTTCATGCTCTCGCCCTACGGCAAGATGAGCCCGTTCCAGACCGCGCAGATGTATTCGCTGCAGGACGCGAACATCTTCAACATCGGTGTGCGCGGCGTGTTCGACGACTGCCAGGACATCGTCAAGGCGGTCAGCAACGACGCGGCCTTCAAGGCGCGCTATCGGATCGGTGCGGTCAACTCGATCAACTGGGCGCGCATCGTGGCCCAGGTCGTGTATTACTTCAAGGCTACCTCGCCGTGGCGAAGCAGGTCGGCGACCCGGTGTCCTTTGCCGTGCCCTCCGGCAACTTCGGCAACATCTTCGCCGGCTGCATCGCACGGCAGATGGGCCTGCCGATTCACCGCCTGATCCTCGCCACCAACGAGAATGACGTGCTGGACGAGTTCTTTCACACCGGTCGTTACCGTGTGCGCACGGGTGCGCGAGGTCCAGCAGACCTCCAGCCCGTCCATGGACATCTCGAAGGCCTCCAACTTCGAACGCTACGTCTTCGACTTCGTCGGGCGCGACCCGGCGATGGTCGCGAAGCTGTGGGGCAAGGTCGATCGGGAGGGTGGTTTCGATCTGTCCGGCGGCGGGTTTGCCGGGCGCGTTGCGGCGACCGGCTTCGTGTCCGGGCGCTCCACGCACGCGAACCGGCTCGACACGATCCGCCGCGTGCACCGGGACTACGGCATCATCATCGATCCGCACACCGCCGACGGTGTCAAAGTCGGGCTGGAGCATCGCGAAGCGGGGATCCCGCTGGTATGCCTGGAGACCGCGCTGCCGGCGAAGTTCGCCGCGACCATCCAGGAGGCGCTCGGGCGCGATCCCCAGATCCCGCGCGGCTTGGAAACCCTGGAACGCATGCCGCAGCGAGTCGAGATCATCGACCCGGGCGTCGACGCGGTGAAGGCTTTGATCGCCCGCCACTGCCACGCCTGAAGAGCTGGCCGGATGGCACAGGGATTCGACGACGCACGAGCTTTCTGGGACGCGCGCTTCAGCGCTCCCGAGTACATCTTCGGCACCGAGCCGAACGTGTTCCTGACCACCCAGGCCGGGCTGTTCAAGCCGGGTCACCGGGTGCTGGACGTAGCTTGCGGCGAGGGCCGCAACAGCGTCTGGCTGGCGCAGCGGGGCTGCCACGTCCTGGGCATCGACGTCTCGCCCCTGGCGCTCAAGAAGGCCCAGGGCCTTGCCGAAAACAAAGGCGTGGACGTGGAGTTGCGCCTCGCGGACGTGCGCGAGCTGGAGTGGGCCCCCGCGACCTTCGATGCAGTGGTTTGCATCTTCATTCAGTTTGCCGCCCCGGCAGAGCGCGGCCGGCTGTTCGATGGCTTCAAGACCACGCTCAAGCCCGGCGGCGTGCTGGTCCTGCAGGGGTACACGCCCAGGCAGGTCGAGTACAAGACCGGTGGGCCGCCGGACGCAGCGCACATGTACACCCGCGAGATGCTGGAGCAGGCTTTCGCGGAGCTGCAGATCCTGCATCTGCGGGAGCACGAGGACACGCTGGCGGAGGGCACCAAGCACGTAGGGCGCTCCGCGCTGATCGATCTGGTGGCGCGCAAGCCGCACTGACCCTGCCGGGGCCCGCGCCGCTCTCCAGGGGGAAGCATGGGCGGTGCGATGGGCGTCATCACCTACGGCTTGGGCACGCTGCTGGGGCTCATCCTCGTCGCGGTCCTGGTGTTCTGGTTCATCCAGGACATTACCCAGAAGAAGCACACCATCCTGCGCAACTTCCCGGTCATCGGCCGGCTGCGCTACCTGTTCGAGCGCCAGGGCGAGTATTTCCGGCAATACTTCTTCGCCAACGACCGCGAGGAGATGCCGTTCAACCGCTCGGTGCGCTCCTGGGTGTACCGCCTGGCCAAGGACGAGGGCGGGACGATCGGATTCGGCTCCACCAACAACATGAGCGAGCCGGGGAACATCGTTTTCGTCAATGCGGGCTTCCCGGTGCTGGACGAAGCGCTCGCGCCCACCCCGCCGCTCGTCATCGGTCAGGGCTTTTGCCGCGAGCCGTTCGAGGCGCGCTCGCTGGTGAACATCAGCGGGATGAGCTACGGCGCGATCTCGGCGCCGGCCGTGCGTGCGCTTTCGCGCGGCGCCAGGGAAGCGGGCTGCTGGATGGATACCGGCGATGGGCGTCATCATCTACGGGCTGGGCACGTTGCTCGGCCTGGTCCTGGTCGCCCTGCTGGTGTTCTGGTTCATCCAGGATGTTACCCAGAAGAAGCACTACCATCCTGCGCAACTTTCCGGTCGCGGGCCGGCTGCGCTATCTGTTCGAGCGCCAGGGCGAGTACTGCAGGCAGTACTTCTTCGCCAACGATCGCGAGGAGATGCCGTTCAACCGCTCGGTGCGCTCCTGGGTGTACCGGCTCGCCAAGGCCGAGCGCGGCTACGATCGGCTTCGGCTCCACCAACAACATGAGCGAGCCGGGCAACATCATCTTCGTCAATGCCGACTTCCCGGTGCTCGAGGAATAGCGCGATGCCGACGCCGCCGCTCCTCATCGGTCGCGGGCTACTGCCGCGAGCCGTTCGAGGCCCGCACGCTGGTCAACGTCAGCGGGATGAGCTACAACGCCATCTCAGCGCCAGCAGTGCATGCGCTGTCGCGCGGCGCCCGCGGAAGCGGGCTGCTGGATGGATACCGGCGAGGGTGGTCTTTCGCCCCATCACTCGAGAAGGCGGCTGCGATATCATCATGCAGATCGGCACCGCTAAGTACGGAGTGCGCGACGGCGCCGGGGAATTGAGCGTGGAGCGGATCAAGGAAATCGCCCCGCACGTGCGCGCCTTCGAGATCAAGCTGTCCCAAGGTGCCAAGCCGGGCAAGGGCGGGATCCTGCCGGCTGCCAAGGTCACCGAGGAAATCGCGGCGATTCGCGGGATTGCGCCGCATCGCGATTCCATCAGCCCGAATCGCCATCGAGACATTGCGGGCGCCGGCCAGCTGCTCGATCAGATCGTCCGGCTACGCGATCTCACCGGCAAGCCCGTGGGCGTGAAGACCGCCATCGGCGGGTGGGAATTCGTGCAGGACCTGTGCGAAGCGGTGCATCGCCGCGGGGTAGAGTCGGCTCCGGACTTCCTGGTGATCGATGGCGGCGAGGGCGGCACCGGAGCCGCACCGCAGGCGCTCATGGACCACATGGCGCTGTCGATCGCGGAGGCCCTGCCGCGCGTGGTCGATGGGCTGATCGAGTGGGGGCTGCGCAGTCGCATCAAGGTGGTGGCCTCCGGCAAGCTGGTGACCTCGGCCAAGGCGGCCTGGGCGCTGTGCGCAGGCGCGGACTTCATCAACACCGCGCGTGGTTTCATGTTCGCGCTTGGTTGCATCCAGGCGTTGCGCTGTCACACCAACACTTGCCCGACCGGAATCACCACCCACAATCGGCGCCTGCAGCGTGGACTGGTGGTGGAGGAGAAGTACCTGCGGGTAGCCAACTACGTGCGCAACATGAACAAGGAGATCGACATGATCGCCCATTCCTGCGGGTTGACGCATGCACGCGAGCTGCGCCGCGAGCATGTCCGCATCGTCCGCAGCGCGTACGAAAGCGTGGCGCTGAACATGCTGTTTCCGTATCCGGAAACGCGCCTGCGCCTGCCTGCCGTCATCACTGAGGCGCAGGCGGTCGGCTGAGGGCCGGCGGTCCGACGGGAAAGCGCAGGCTAGTCGAGTGGGCGTTTGATCGTCACGGCGCCGCGGATCTGTCCGACCGCGTAGCCGCGCGCGCGGTCATGCGGATAGTCGCTTTGCAGCCGTTGTGTCACCTCTGGCCCGATCATCGCATCGGTGCCGTGGCAGGCCAGACACAAGGGCTGAACCGGGATCGCCTTCATGTAACGGAAATAGCGCCCCTGCGGTTCGGTGACGGTTTCCGAGTACTCCATCGTTTCCGGCTTTTCTCCTGCAGCGGCGCGCCGGTCGAAGTCGGCGAGCACCGCCTGTTCCCAGGCATCCGGGGTCCCCAGCAGCGGGTTGCGCGTCTTCAGGCTGACGCGCGCGACCCTCGCGCCGGACTGTCGCGACAGCTGCCCCGCGATCTGGGGTGCGACGTCGCGGCAGACGCCGATCGCGCCTCCGGGGCCCCCGCGCGCAAGCTCCTGCTTCAGCTCAGCGCCCAGCTGCTGGACCAGTTGAGCCGACGCCGCCCGACTCGCCGACAGCGGATCGTCGGTCGACTGGGCGCCTGCCGCAGTCACCAGGCTGCTCAGGGCTGGAGCGATCACCCAAACACCCATTCTCATGCTGTCTACCCTCCCGCGCCACGGGGCGGCCGGACCTGCCTAGGGCGCCGCCGTGACTGTGCCACCCGGCCCACTTCAGCGCAACCGAAACGGCCATTGAAATCGCGGAGGCAGGCCACATCTGCCCACCAGATTCAACCTTCGGGGGGCCCGTATGCGCTTCGACAAATTCACCACAAAGTTCCAGCAGGCCTTCGCCGAAGCCCAGAGCCTGGCCATCGGCAATGACAATCCCTACATCGAGCCGGTCCATCTGCTGCTCGCACTGATCGAGCAGCAGGACGGCGGAACGAGTTCCCTGCTGGCAAAAGCCGGCGTCAATGCCGGGCCCCTGCGCGAGGCGCTCAGGGCGGCGATTGGGCGGCTCCCCAAGGTGGAAGGACACGGGGGTGAGGTCAACGTCTCGCGCGAACTGTCGAACCTGTTGAACCTTACCGAGAAGGGAGCGCAGAAACGCGGCGACCAGTTCATCGCCTCCGAGCTGTTCCTGCTCGCCCTCCTCGAGGACAAGGGCGAGGCGGGGCGGCTGTTCAAGCAGCATGGGGCCACCCGGGAGCATCTGGAGCGGGCGATCGAGTCCATCCGCGGCGGCCAGAGCGTGTCGGACCAGGAGGCGGAGAGCCAGCGTGAAGCCCTCGCGAAGTACACCCTCGATCTCACCGAGCGTGCCCGCCAGGGCAAGCTCGACCCGGTGATCGGGCGTGACGACGAGATCCGGCGCACGATCCAGATCCTGCAGCGGCGCACCAAGAACAACCCGGTGCTGATCGGCGAGCCCGGGGTGGGCAAGACCGCGATCGTCGAAGGTCTGGCGCAGCGGATCATCAACGGCGAAGTTCCCGAAACCCTCAAGGACAAGCGCGTGCTGGTGCTGGACATGGCGGCGCTGCTGGCCGGTGCCAAGTATCGCGGCGAGTTCGAGGAACGGCTCAAGTCGGTGCTGAAGGACGTTGCCCAGGAGGAAGGGCGCATCATTCTGTTCATCGACGAGATCCACACGATGGTGGGTGCGGGCAAGCAGAGGGCGCCATCGATGCCGGCAACATGCTCAAGCCCGCGCTCGCCCGTGGCGAGCTGCACTGCATCGGCGCGACCACGCTCGACGAGTACCGCAAATACCTCGAGAAGGACGCCGCGCTCGAACGCCGCTTCCAGAAGGTGCTGGTCGAGGAGCCCTCGGTCGAGGACACCATCGCCATCCTGCGGGGGCTGCAGGAAAAGTACGAGGTCCATCACGGCGTCGACATCACCGACCCGGCCATCGTCGCGGCCGCAGAGCTCTCGCACCGCTACATCACCGATCGTTTCTTGCCGGACAAGGCCATCGACCTGATCGACGAGGCCGCCGCCCGCATCAAGATGGAGATCGACTCCAAGCCGGAGGAGATGGACAAGCTCGAGCGCCGCATGATTCAGTTGAAGATCGAGCGCGAGGCCGTGAAGAAGGAAAAGGACGAAGCCTCCCGCAAGCGCCTGGCCCTGATCGAGGAGGAGATCGCCAGGCTCGAGCGCGAGTACGCCGACCTGGAGGAGATCTGGAAGGCTGAGAAGGCCCAGGTGCAGGGCGCCCAGCACATCAAGGAAGAGATCGAGCGGCTCAAGGTCGAAATGGAGGCGGCCAAGCGCAAGGGCGATTGGCAGAAGGTCTCCGAGCTGCAGTACGGGCGCCTGCCTCAGCTGGAGGCGCAGCTCAAGAAAGCGGAAACCTCGGGCAGCGAGCAGCACAAACACACGCTGGTCCGCACGCAGGTCGGTGCCGAGGAGATCGCTGAGGTCGTCTCGCGGATGACCGGCATTCCGGTGTCGAAGATGTTGCAGGGCGAGCGCGAGAAACTGATCCAGATGGAGGAGAAGCTGCACGAGCGCGTGATCGGGCAGGACGAGGCCGTGCGCCTTGTTTCCGATGCCATCAGGCGCTCACGGGCCGGCCTCTCCGACCCCAACCGGCCGTACGGCTCGTTCCTGTTCCTGGGGCCCACGGGGGTGGGCAAGACCGAGCTGTGCAAGGCCCTGGCCGGCTTCCTGTTCGACTCCGAGGACCATCTGATCCGCGTCGACATGTCCGAGTTCATGGAGAAGCACTCGGTCGCGCGCCTGATCGGTGCCCCGCCCGGCTATGTCGGCTACGAGGAAGGCGGCTACCTCACCGAGGCTGTGCGCCGCAAACCCTACTCCGTGATCCTGCTGGACGAGGTCGAGAAGGCGCACCTCGACGTGTTCAACGTCCTGCTTCAGGTGCTGGACGACGGGCGGATGACCGACGGCCAGGGCCGCACGGTGGACTTCAAGAACACGGTCATCGTGATGACCTCGAATCTGGGCTCGCAGATGATCCAGCAGATGGCCGGAGACGACTATCAGATCATCAAGCTGGCGGTGATGGCCGAGGTCAAGGGTTATTTCCGACCGGAGTTCATCAATCGGATCGACGAGGTGGTGGTGTTCCATGCCCTGGACGAGAAGCACATCAAGTCCATCGCCAAGATCCAGCTGCGCAACCTCGAGAAGCGGCTGGCGGCACTGGACCTGAAGCTGGAGGTCAGCGACGCGGTGCTGGCCGAGCTGGCGGCCGCGGGGTTCGATCCCGTTTTCGGTGCCCGGCCGCTGAAACGTGCGATCCAGTCCAGCCTGGAGAATCCGCTCGCGAAGGAGATCCTGGAAGGGCGCTTCCTGCCCAAGGATACGATCGTGGTGGAGCTCAAAGACAGGCGCATCGTGTTCAATCGGCGTCCGTCTGCGGAGGCCAAAGCGGCGTGATTGGGTGCAGATATGAACCTCCGCGCTTCGGCGGAACTGCTTTAGAAACAGGCCCTTGATCGCGTTGTCATGACCGAAAGGGCGCGGCGGCTGGATTCCCCGCGGCGGTTTGGCCCATAATCCGCGTTGCTTCGTCGGCCGGCGGCTGACGGCGTCTTCCCACGACACCCCAATGACCTACGAGACTACCGGCGATCACGCCCTGGCCGAGCCAGTGGCCAGGCTGTACGGCGAGCCGCTGGCGGAGATACCGGCGGATCTTTTCATCCCCCCCGACGCATTGCGGGTGATTCTGGAAGCATTCGAGGGTCCGCTCGATCTGTTGCTGTATCTCATTCGAAAGCACAATCTCGACGTGCTGGACATCCCGATGGCGCAGCTCACGGCCCAGTACATGGCCTACGTCGAGATGATGCGCGCGCAGCAGCTCGAGCTGGCAGCCGAATACCTGCTGATGGCGGCATTGCTGATCGAGATCAAGTCGCGGATGCTGCTTCCGCGGCCGGCAAGAGTGGTGGCTGAGGAGGCGGATCCGCGCGCCGAGCTCGTGCGCAGGCTGCTCGAATACGAGCAGATGAAGAAGGCCGCGCGCAAGCTCGACGATACTCCGCAAGCCGGGCGTGACTATTCCCTGGTCAGCGTTTGGATCGACAAAGTCGTAGTCGAGCGTCTGCCGGAGGTTGACCCCGAGGATTTGCGCAACGCGTGGCTGGTGCTGGTGGCCCGGGCGAAAGCGGCACGACACCACCGCGTCACCCGCGAGCAGCTTTCCGTTCGCGAGCGGATGAGCACGCTGCTGCGCCGGCTTCAAGGCGCGGGGTTCATGGAGTTCAGCGAGCTATTCAATCCCCTGCGCGGTATCGCGGACCTGGTCGTGACGTTCCTGGCTCTTCTGGAGCTGGCTCGCGAGAGCCTGGTGCAGATCACGCAGCAGGGCAGCTTCGCCCCGATTTACGTGCGACTCAGTCAAGGAAATGCGGATGGATGATCTGGAGCAGGTGAAAGCGATCCTGGAGACAGCCTTGCTGACCGCTGACGAGCCACTGCCGGTGGCCGAGCTGGCCAAGGTCTTCGAGGGCGAGATCGGTACCGATGCGATTCGGCGTGTGCTGGACGATCTGCGCACCAGCTGGCAGGGGCGAGGGGTGGAGCTGGTGAGCGTGGCGAGCGGCTGGCGCTTCCAGGCGAGGCCGGAGTTTCAGCGCTACCTCGATCGGCTCAACCCGCAGAAACCGCCCAAGTACTCACGTGCGGTACTGGAAACGCTGGCGATCATAGCCTACCGCCAGCCGGCCACTCGCGGGGACATCGAGAACATCCGAGGCGTTTCGGTCTCGCCCGGTGTGCTCAAGGCGCTGGAGGCGCGGGGCTGGATCGACGTGGTCGGGCACCGCGAGGTCGCCGGGCGCCCCGCCCTGTATGCGACGACCCGGCCCTTCCTGGACGACCTGGGGCTGCGTTCACTGGACGAATTGCCTCCTTTGGATGACCTGGGCAGCTTGGTTGAGGCGGCGGATCAATCGCTCATGGAGGCTGCCACAACTGGGTCCGATGTGGGCGTCGACGCGCAGGCCGCCGGCAGCCCCGACGCGGTGCGGGTTCAGCCGCCTTCCGTAACTCACTGATGCGTTGATATTTTCTTTCCGTGCGCTCGATACTGGTCGTCAATCCGAAGGGTGGTTCGGGGAAGACTACAGTAGCCACCAACCTGGCCGGCGCGCTTGCGGGTCTGCAAGACGAAGTCCTGCTGTGGGATCTGGACCGACAACAATCGGCCCTGACCTGGCTCGCCATGCGGCCTGCACATGTGCCGCGCATCGTTCGCCTCGACCGGCGCGAGGACGACCCAAGCCGCATCGAGCGGAAGGGCAACTGGCTGGTGATCGATTCGCCCGCGGGCCTGCATGGCAAGGGCCTGTCGCACGCGCTGAAGTACGCCGGGAAGGTCGCTGGTGCCGGTCCAGCCGTCGGTGTTCGACATGGCGGCGACCAGCGCCTTTCTGCAAATCCTGATGGAAGAGAAAACGGTGCGAAAGAACAAGGCCTTCGTAGGCGTACTAGGGGTCCGCGTCGATCCCCGTACCCGGGCCGCGGCGACCCTGGAAGCGTTCCTTGGAAGTTCGACCTGCCCGTCCTGACTTATCTGCGAGATAGCCAGATCTATCCGAACGCGGCCTTCAATGGCCTGAGCATCTTCGACCTCGCGCCCTCTTTGGCCGGGCGCGAGCAGGAGCATTGGCAGCCGGTCCTCGACTGGGTGCGCGTGGAATGGGGACAGACCGGGCTGCCTTGGGCTAGCCTGTCAGTGCGGCAGCCCGAAGTTGACGATTCCCCTCCGAACTTGCTAAAATCGACCCCCTTGCAGTTCCGGGCGCGGGGTGGAGCAGTCTGGCAGCTCGTCGGGCTCATAACCCGAAGGTCGTAGGTTCAAATCCTGCCCCCGCAACCAC
>CAWHCG010000004.1:0-117792 GCA_963827575.1 uncultured beta proteobacterium | reverse complement strand
GGTAGCGGCATCACCACCTCGGCCGCAGCCGAACTCCATTCATAACTCAATGCAATAAGGAGGAGAAATGGAAGCCTTGAGTCGTCGTTCGTTCCTGAAGAGCGCTGGAGGGATGGCCATCGCCACCGTAGCCGGCGGCAGCCTGATCCTTACCTTTCCCCAACGGAGCTGGGCCTATGAGCTGAAGCAGCTTACGGGCACCCAGGCCGACGCGTTGCTGCAGATGACCCGGCGTCTTTTCCCCAGCGCCACGCTGGGGGAGGCCGTCTATGCCGGTGCAGTTCAGGCCCTGGATGAGTCCGCGGCGGGCGACGCTGCCGCGGCGCAGCAGATCGCCGCCGGCGTGGCCGATCTCGATGCGCGAGCCGGCGGCAGTTTCGCCAAAGCCTCGCCCGATGCGCAAACCGGCGTTCTTCGCCAGATCGAGACCACGCCTTTCTTCAAGACGGTGCGTGGCACGTCGGTGTTCGTGATCTACAACAACCCCGATGCGTGGGCCAAGATGGGCTACGAAGGCGAATCCTATTCCAAAGGTGGCTATGTGGACCGCGGCTTCAACGACATCGACTGGCTGCCGCGCTAGGACGCGTACGAACAAAGATAAGGAGGAGGCCAATGAGCAAGATCGGTTTCAACGATGGCCGCGCAGTGGTCATCGTCGGTTCGGGTGCAGGCGGCGGTACGGCTGCGAACGAGCTGTGCCAGCGCGGCGTCAACGTCATCGTGCTGGAGGCGGGCAAGCACTACACCATGAACGACTTCGTCAACGACGAAGCCACCATGTTCGGCAAGATCACGTGGCTGGACAAGCGCACGATGTCCGGGGATGCATCCTGGGTCACCAACCGCGCGGCACCCACGTGGACCTGTAAGACCGTCGGCGGCACCACGGTCCACTGGGCCGGGTGCTGCCCGCGCTTCAAGGAGCACGAGTTCCGCATCCGCACCGTCTATGGCGACATCGCCGGAGCCGACCTGATCGACTGGCCGATCACGCTGCAGGAACTGGCGCCGTACTACGACAAGGCCGAGAACAGGATGGGAATCACCGGCACGCACGGTATTCCGCACCTGCCGGGCAACAACAACTTCAAAGTGCTGGAGGCCGGCGCCAGGAAGCTCGGCTACAAGCAGGTGTCGACCGGGCACATGGCGATCAACAGTCAGCCCCGCGACGGCCGCGCCGGCTGCCAGCAGCTGGGGTTCTGCTTCCAGGGCTGCAAGATCGGCGCGAAGTGGTCCACGCTGTACGCGGAGTTGCCCAAGGCCGCAGCTACCGGAAAACTCGACCTGCGGCCCGAGTGCATGGCGTTGCAGATTCAACATGATGCGTCCGGGAAGGTGAGCGGCGTGCTGTATGCGGATGCCTCCGGAAAGCAGCAGTTCCAGAAAGCGCGCGCGGTGTGCGTCGCCGGCAATGCTGTAGAGACACCGCGTTTGCTGCTCAACTCCGCGTCCTCCAAGTATCCGGATGGCCTCGCCAATTCGAACGGGGCGGTCGGAAAGTACTACACCGTTCATGCGACCGGCGCGGTCTTCGCCGTCTTCGACAAGCCGGTGCGCATGTATCGCGGCACGACGATGGCGGGCATCGTCGAGGACGAATCGCGCAACGATCCGAGCCGCGGCTTCGTCGGCGGCTACTACATGGAGCAGATCTCGGTAGGCGCGATGGCATTCGCGGTGACGACGGTGCCCGACGCATGGGGAGCCGAGTACGGCAAGCTCATGGATGCGTACGACCGCGTCGCGGGCATCTGGCTTGCGGCGAAGACATGCCCCTGGCGCGCAACCGCATCACCTTGAACAAATCCGAGAAAACCAGTACGGCTTGCCGATTCCCCACGTCCACATCGACCGTCATCCGAACGACCTCGCCTTGGTGGAGCACTCGCACAAGCAGGCGCACCGCGCTTTACGAGGCGGTCGGAGCGACCAGGGTGGTCCAGACGCCGGCATACCCCGCGGGTCACAACATGGGGAAGCTGCCGGATGAGCGCCCAGCCCGCCGACGGCGTGGTCAACAAGTGGGGCCAGGCGCACGAAGTGAAGAATCTTTTCGTGTCGGACGGCAGCGTGTTCACAGACGTGGCCGCAGCCAACCCGACGCTCACCATCACGGCGCTCGCCATCCGGCAGGCGGAGTACATCGCCGGGCAGATGGCGCGCGGCGAGCTTTGAGCGCGACATGGCAGAGCAGGAGACGCTGAGCTTCGAGAGCCTGCCTGCCCGGATCGAAGACGAGCGCTCGCTGGAGGAGCTGCTTTCGCGAGCCCACGCGCCCGCTCGTCGACGACCTCGCGCGGCTCGAAGGCGATATCCTGGTGCTCGGCGTCGGCGGGAAGGTCGGGCCTACGATCGCGCGCATGGCGAAGCGCGCGGCGCCGGGCAAGCGCGTCATCGGCGTGGCGCGCTTTTCTGCGCAGGTCAGGCGAGCGGCTGGAATCGTGGGGCATCGAGACGATCCGTGCGATCTGCTGGACCCCGAAGCCGTGGCGCAAGTCTGCCCGAGGTGCGCAACATCGTCTACATGGCCGGAAAGAAGTTCGGGACGAAGGACGATCCCGCCTTCGCCTGGGCGATGAACACCTACGTGCCGGCATCGTTGCGAGCAGTTTCGCAATCGCGGATCGTGGCGTTCTCCACGCTGTGCGTTTACCCCTTCGCGCCGGTCGTGCACCATGGCTGGGACGAGTCCGTGGCCCGGCCCGCTGGGCGACTATGCCAACTCCTGCGTCGGGCGCGAGCGGGCGTTCGACACGGCTCCGGCGTGGGGAACGCCGGGGCGGCTGATCCGGCTGAACTACGCCATCGACATGCGCTACGGCGTGCTGCTCGACATCGCAACGGTGGGTCATGAACGGCACGCCCATTCCCATCGAGACCGGCCACGTCAACGTCGTCTGGCAGGGCGACGCCAACGCTCAGATCCTGCGTACGCTTCCACTGCACCACCCGACCTCCGCCCTGAACGTCGGCGGCCCGAGTCGGCGAGCGTGCGGGCTGGCGCAGGAGTTTGGCACGCCGCTTCGGCAAGACGCCCCTGTCCGGGCGGCGAGCAAGCGACCGTTGGGTGAACAACACGTTCCAAGCCCAGCGGCTGTTCGGCTACCCGGGTGCCGCTGGGGAAGATGATCGACTGGGTGGCCGACTGGGTGGAGCGGGGCATGGCCGCGTCGACAAGCCTACCCGCTACGAAGTGCGTGACGGTGCGTTCTGATGTTGCGCGGGCCCGGCATTTCAACACCTCAGGGCAGCGACGGATGGCCGACCGGGAGAGTTACTGGCTGGAGATCGCGCTGTACGCCACGCAGTCGCCCCTCTCCGTGGGAGAGATCAAGCCATCTGCAAGCCCCGATAGATCCGCTGCGTCAACTCGCCGAAGCGTTCGCCCGATTTCACGTCAAGGGTGCGCGGAAACGGCAGGTCGATACGGAAGAAATCGGCCATGCGCGCGGGTCCGGCCGTCAGCACCGCGCAGTGCGAGCCCAGGAAGACCGCCTCCGGGACGCTGTGCGTGACGAGGACGAACGTCTTCCGGCTCTGCTCCCAGATGCGCAGCATCTCGAGATTCATTTTCTCGCGCGTCAGTGCGTCGAGGGCTCCGAACGGCTCGTCCATCAGGATCAGCCGGGGATCGTGAATCAACGCGCGCGCAATGGCCGCCCGCTGCTGCATCCCGCCGGAGAGCTGATACGGGTAGTGATTCGCGCAGCCGCCCAGCCCGACCATCTCGAGCAGCGTGTGCGCGCGCTCGCGAGCGGTGTTCAGGTCCAAGTCGAGAATCTGCGCCGGCAGCAGCACGTTCTCGAGCACGGTTCGCCATTTGAGCAACAGCGGCTGCTGGAAGACGATGCCGACGTCGCGGCCTGCGACAAAGGTACGGTTGGCCGAGTGGATCTCGACCGTCCCGGCGTCGGCATCGTGCAGGCCGGCGAGGATCTTGAGCACGGTGGTCTTGCCGCAGCCCGAAGGGCCGACGAGGGTCACCAGCTCGTCGTCGAAGATATCGAACGTCACGTCCGCTACCGCCACGATATCCTCCGTTCCGCTGCGATACACCTTGCGTACGTTGCGGAAGCGGATCAGCGGCGTTGCGCCTGGGGTTGCGGCGCTCACGCGAGCCAGCGGTCCCGGTTGGCTGCGGACAAAGACATCGTCGGCCAGATCCGCGTGGATGGAGCAGACCCGGTCGATCGCCTCCTTTTGCCCCGGGCTCAAGCCTTCGCTGGGATCCAGGCACCAGATGCCTTGCAGCAATCCTTGCCGCCGCAATACTTCGTGGCATCCGGCGATGCAGCCATGAAAGTCGTTGGCAACGTCGAAGAAAGCCGCGTTGCAGTCGGTCACGCGGCTGTCCAGGGCGAGCAGCGTATCGCTCAACGAGCCATTGGCCGTCTCCCTTTTGATGCGTGCGAGAAAAGTTCCACCGCCGAGCGGACCCACACCGACCAGTGGCCGAGCAGTCCCCCGCGGAATCGCACGGCCACCGGAGAGCCGTCGCGCATGACGATGAACGGCGTAGCGAGGTCCAGAACGATGTGATCGTCATTGCCGGTGTAGAGGCTGATCCGTTGCTCCGCGCGTGCTTCGACCACGCCGCGCACGACGTCCAGCGTCCGGTAGCGGTTGAAGGGTGCCACTTTGATCGCCACCGCGTTATCGATCTTCGCGAATCCGCGCCAGAAATCGGTATCCAAGGCGATTCCGCCCACGCTGGTCTGCAGGTAGAAGCCGACCAGCGGAATCTCCGCCGCAACCGAGCGGCAATGCTCGAGCAGGTGCGCCTGGCTATCCCCCGCGAGAGCCGCCAGGCTCAGCAGTCCGGCGTGGTAACCCAGGCGCACCGCGGTGCGCGCCTCGCTCAGCGCTTGCGGAGTGCGCCCGCAGATCCCGGCTATCAGCACCAATGGACGATCCGTCCAGGCTTTGCTGTCCTCGACGGCAGCCGAAAGCACCGTCTCGTACATGCCCGCTTCGCGGATCGCGAACTGCGTGGTGTGCACACCCACGGCGAGCCCCCCGACGCCGGCGTCGACGTAGTAGCGCGTCAGCGCGCGTTGCCTGCGCCGATCGAATCGGCGCGATGCATCCAGCGCGAGGGGGTGCGCGGGAATGACCGCGCCCTCGGCGAGGATCTCCAGTACCGGGTGCGGCAGCTCGCTTCGATGCAGGCTCATCGCAGCCTCCTAACCGTATTCAGGCCCCGCGATCGCGAATAGGCAGGCCGGCTCGCCGTACGGGACTTCCCGGCCGAGCGCCATGCGCAGGAAGGGACGCTGGACTTCGAAATCACGCTCCCTCAGCCAGGCAGCGATACCGGTCCACACAGCGGGGACATCCAGCATCGAGCGGACCCGCGGTCGACGTGACTGCGGTCTCGATCAACGTGAGGGCACCACCCTCGTCTCTGGCGATGACCGGCCCCAGATGGGAAGCGACGCGGCCACGCCGCACGACGGCGTATCCGCTTGCATCCTCGAGCTCGAAACCGCTGCTATCAGCGCGCGCCAGGAAGTCGGCAAGCAGACGTCTCGCGCTCCGATCCGAAAGCCGCAGCGTCGAGCGCTGTGATGTCCGAAATGCGCGCGACCCTGCAGAGGACGCGCCCGGGCGTTGCGTGAAGCGCAATCAAGGCCAGGTCCGTTCCATCGGCTGAGTCCGAACAGCGGCTTGAACCCAAGCGGCTCGTAGACCTTTTCGCCAGCCGGTGTCGCGTCGAGCACGCCGACCCGACCGCGAGCGCGCAGCAGCGCTATGCATTCGTTCAGCAGGCGCGTGCCGAGCCCGTGTCCACGATGCGAACGGGAGACAATCACCAGGCTGACCCAGGCAAAGCCGGCGGAGTACGGCAGCACGCCCGCGGTTGCCACCAGCCGGCCACCATCATCACGCGCTCCGAAGACCGTGCCGTGGGCGAAGAAGAACGCCCAGTCTTCGGCTGTCTGGTTCCAGTCGACCTCTGCCGTCAGCGCGCAACCCTCGGCTACGGACTGCAGGCCGATCGGTGCAATCGCGAGCGCCTCAGTAGGCACCGTCGCGCGCCTCGAAATGCGTCGGCTTGCCCAACGTGGGCAGGCCGCGCGCGACCCAGTCGGCGGTCCAGTCCAGCATCCGATCGACTGGAATCGAAGGGGGACCGAAGAGCCGGTCGGCGACGCCGGTATTCGTCAACCACGCCGTGGGGGCTTCCGTGCCCACGATCTGCGCCTTGCGTCCGAGGCGAGCGGCGAGCTCGTGCGCAAGCCAGCGTACCGACACCGTCTCCGACCCGCTGACGTTGATCGCCGAAGTCGGTATCGTGCAATGGGCGAGACAGCGCAGCGCGCGCTCGTTCGCGTCGCCCTGCCAGATCACGTTCACGTGTCCCATGGTGACGTCGACGGCCACGCCGTCGCGGACCTTCATCGCGACGTCGGTGAGCACGCCGTAGCGCAGATCGTTCGCGTAGTTCAGTCGGAACAGGCGGCCGGGCGTGCGCAACTCGGAGGAGAAGTGCAGGAACATGCGCTCCCGGCCGACGCAGGAGTTGGCGTACTCGCCCGGTGGCGTCAGGGGAGTGCCTTCGGAGGCGCCGCCGCTCGCGACCTCGACGAAGGGGTACACGCAACCGGTGGAGAACGCAACGATGCGCGAGTCGGAAAAGGCCTGTGCCACAAGCCCCGGGAGGAAGGTATTCATTGCCCAGGTCAAGCCGGGGTTGTCGACAGCGCCGAACTTGTGCCCCGCCATGAAGATCACGTTGAGCGCGCGCGGCAAACCATCCAATGCTCCGGACCCGAGCAAGTCGGCCGAAACGGTCTCCACCCCCAGTGCCTGCAGCGACTGCGGCAGGCGTTTGTCGGTGAAACGGGCGACGCCGATCACGCGCCGTCCGGGCATGGCGTTGCGCGCGAGGCGCGCCAGCGTCGGTCCCATCTTTCCGCCCACGCCGAGGATCAGCACGTCGCCATCGAGCCGGGCAAGCTCCGCTACGAGATCCGCCGTAGGGCAGCCCGAGGAAAGCCTCCAGGTCCTCGACGCCCTCGAAGCGCTCTGGCAGCGCATCGCCGCACATGGATGTCGGACACGCTCATGTGATCCTCGCGTCGCGCGTAACGAAGACGTGCTCGAGGCCGAGCACCAGCACATACAAGGCGACGCCGAGCGCGGTGATCAGAATCACCGCCATGAACATCGCCGCGGTATCCAGCGCGGACTGCACCTGGATCATGAGGTAGCCGAGCCCGCGCGAGGATGCGACGAACTCGCCGACCACCGCGCCCGCTACCGCCAGGATCGCTGCGACCTTCATGCCCGAGAACAGGTAGGGGAGAGAACCGGGGAGCTGGATGTAGCGGAAGAGCTGCCAGCGCGTGCCCTTGAGCGCACGAACCAGGTCGAGCAGATCGGGTTCGACCTCGCGCAGCCCGCGTACCGTCGTGAGCAGGATCGGAAAGAAGCAGAGGCTGAACGCGATCAGAATGTTCGGCCCGATCCCATAGCTGAACCAGACGATGATCAGCGGCCCGAGCGCAACCTTGGGGATCATGTTGAGCGTGATGAGCAGGGGGAACGCCAGCAGCGTGAGTCGTTTGGACCACGAGAACAGAAGCGCAGCCGCGACACCGAGCACCACGGCCAGGGCATAGCCGCCGAAGATCTCCGCAGCCGTGACCAAAGTATTCGCTCCCCAGGCGTAGTTCGATTTACCGAGGGTCATGAGCACGGCGCTGGGGGCTGGAAGCACGAAGCCGGGCATGTGCGCCAGCCGCACGGTCAGCTCCCAGATCGCCACGACGCTCACGTGAACTGCGACGATGGCGCCCCACCGCCGCCGGCGGGTTTGCCACGCGTTGTCAGCCAATGCTCTAGTGGTCTCGCGTAGCGCGGCGGACGACATGCGCTTTCTGGATTCTCATGAGCAGAACGTTGCGCATGGTCGCGGTCTGCATGACGTTGGAACGCACGTTATCAACCAAACGGTTGACTGGTTATCGGCAACCGATGCTAGCATGCACGGCAGGCACTCACAACACGGTTGGCTGACTGGGGAGAGGAGCGAGCGTGTGGAGATTGGCTAGGTGGATAGCGGTTTGCTGTGCCACGGCGGCACTGGGCGCGGGGAATGTCCGGGCGGAGAAAATCAACCTGGTGCTGAACTGGGTGCCCACCGCGGATCATTCGCCTTTCTTCTATGCGCAGCAGCAGGGCTGGTACAAGCAGGTCGGGCTCGAGCTCGACATCGAGTTCGGCCGCGGTTCGGCGCTGTCGGCGCAGAAGGTGGGAGCCGGCACCTCCGAGTTCGGGATCGCGGATCTGCCGACCGCTTTCGTCGCCAAGAGCAAAGGCGCCAACCTGCAGGCGGTCATGGCGATCTATGCCAACTCGCCGCAGGGATTCTATTGGCTGAAGAGCAGCGGCATCAACGGCGCGGCGGATTTCCCCGGGAAGAAGATCGGCAATCCACCCGGAGACGCGGCACGCATCATGTGGCCTGCTTTCGCAGCGAAGGCCAAGATCGATCCCGCCTCGGTGACCTGGGTCAACGTGAGCCCGCAGGCCAAGGTCCCTTCGCTGAAGAGCCGCGCTATCGACGTCACGACGGATTTCTACAACGATCACGACGTGAAGGTGCGTGAGTTCGGCGCGGAGCTGGGATTCTTGTCATGGCGCAGCATCGGGCTCAACCTGTACGGCAACGCGCTCATCGTCAACGGCCAGTTGCTCTCCAAGCGGCGCGACATGGTGCGGGCGTTCGTCAGTGTCACGCAGCGCGCGTACGCCGCGTGTGTGGCGGACGTCGGCCCCTGCCTCAAAGCCTTGATGGCGTCTGCGAGCGGGCTCGACCTTGCGACTCAGCAGAACCAGTGGCAGCGTGTGAAGGAGCTGATGCGCGATCAGACTACACAGACGGTCGCCCTCGGTGCGTTCGATGCGAAACGGCTCAAAGACGACTACGCACTCCTGCAGACCTACTTCGGGATCGACAAACCGTTCGATGCGGAGAGCGCTGCCGTCAACGCTTTCCTGGACAAGAGCATCCGCATGCCGGCGGAGTAGGCGGTGAGCAGTCGGTCACGTTCAATCTTTCTTCAAGCAACAAAATCGGTAACGCCTTGTTCTTTCATGGAACGCCTGCCCGCGCGCGGGGCTGTGCCGAGATTCTTTCGGCATGGGACTGTGACCATGGCAGGACTGCAGGCGTTTCTGGCCTTTGCTGAAAACCGCGAATCAACGGCGGCTTCGCCGGGGCGGCGCGGGAGGACTTCGGCCTCAGCGGTGGCGAAGAGCGTGGGCCGGCTCGAGGATCTGGGCCTGCGGCTGTCTTACCGCCCCCCTCGGCAGATCACGCTCACTAGCGAGGGCACGAGCTGTAGGAGCGCTGCCGACGCATCGTCGAGGAGATTCAACACCGCGGCCGCAGCTCGGGCGGCTTCACAGACGCGACGTCGGTGGCAGCTCGACCTTCATGCGGTTGTTCGGGTGAGTTTGGTCTTTAGTCTGTCCCAGGCTCGCGACGAAATCCAACGCCCATGGACGGCTGGCGCCGACCTGCTTCGCGCGGAGCTCGACCGCGGCAGAGTTCTGCATGCCGGCGCTCCAGTCGATCACGGGCGCGGCGTCTGCCGGAGCGCCGATCGTCTTCACAGCCGGGCTGCCCGTCACAAGCGCGCCGGTCACGCGCCCCGCAGCGAAGGCGGCAGGACGGACCAGGGTTGAGCTGTAGCTCGCGTCCGCACCGGGTTTCGGAGCCGGGCTCAACGTCAGCCGCCCGTCGTTGAGACTGGCCCACTCCAGATCGAGCCGATAACTGCCAGGTGCGACGCCCGCGTGCACACGCAAATCAAGCTCGAGCAGGCTGCCCGCTCCGGCTTCGAGCGCGCCGAGCTGCGCCATGTCGATCAACAACAGGCCAGGCGTCCGCTGGTCGACGAGCCAGTCGAAGTTGGCCGTGAGGCCGCCCTTGCGCACCTCGCGCAGTTCAATCATCGCCGGATCGAAGGTGAGACGGAGCTGCACCGAGTCGAGCCCCGCGACACTGTCAAGCTCGATCGGCACGGTCACGTCGCGCCCGGCCACCGCCGCGGCGTCCTGTGGCAGGCTGACCAGCGGATCGGGTCCGGCGAGCGGCACTGCACGCGTGAGCGCAGGCCGTGCCAAGATCTCCGCCTGATCGATGCCCGAAACGTTCGGCGCGAACGCGGTCACCGCGAGCGACGGCAGCGGATCGACCTGGACGGCGACCGGCGCCGCCAACCACGTGCCGTCCTCGTCGGTCGCGTTCGCTTGAATGACGTAGCCCGCTGGCGCGTCGTAGACATGGCTCGCTGAGCTCGGATCGCCGGCCAGTGTCTCGACGTTGCCGTCGCCCCAGTTAATCTGCCAGCTCGCGACCGTGTCGCTGCCGGCATCGGTCGCGTCAAGGCTGAGCACGTACGGCTGGCCTTGCGCGACCGTCGCCGGTCCGCTCACGGCGAGCGTCGGCGCGACGTTGACGGTGGTTACCGCAAAGCTGCGGAGCACCGAATTCGCCGGCGCGCCGCTGTCCGTGACGGTGACCGACACGTTGATCGTATCCGGCCCGTCGGGGGTCTGGCCCCAGCTGATAACGAAGTTGTCGCCGTCGCGCACCGCGCTCGCGCCGGCGATGCCGGCCACCACCGCGGTGAGCGCGCCGCCCTCTGGATCGATCGCCGAGACCGTCGTGGAGAACGGCGCGCCCTCGTCCAGGGTCACGTCCGCGAGCGTGCCGACCGCCGGCGGATCGTTGACGATGGTGAAGGCAAAGTCGGAGCGGTCGGCGATCGCCGGGCTCGCGGACTCGCTGACGCGGACGATGTAGTTGCCTCCGGCCGGGAACAACGTCTCGTCGACGGTCCACTCGTAGAGATCGTCGTTCGTCTCGTTGGCCGCGACGGTCGTGAACGGTCCAGCGATCCCGGTGGGCGACACGGCGATGTCGACCGGGCCGGCGAAGCCGTCGTGCCGCCAGCGGATGTCGAATGTCGCTAGCTGATGGATGAACTCGCCGCCGTTCGCCGCGATGACCATCACGTACTCGGCCGGGCTCTTCGACGCCTGCGTGGTGTTGCCGTACGCCCCGATGTTGATGTACCCGCCGTTCGGCGCCGGCTCGTTTCCGAATGGATCGTCCGCGTCGCCGCGATCGATCGCCGGCGACTGCTGCGGGTCGATCGTCTCGACCGGCACGAGCGCCTCCGGACGGCCTGGGATGCCGAAGCCGAACGAGGGTCCCTCCACGGGGGCCAGCGCGCCGCCGTGGAAGCTGCCGAACTGGCTCCGCTCGTGGAAGTCGTCGTCGCGGCCGTCGCTCACGCCCGTCTGGAAGCCGAGCACGTTGTCGGCGCCGTTCGGATCGACGAACAGCGGGTTGGTGAACAGGCTGTCGACATCGGTGCCGGTCGCGTTCCGCCAGTCGGCGAACGATGCGCGCGGCGCGCCGTCAAAAAAGCCCACACGGCCGGTGCCGAGGAAGGTGTGGAAGAAGATGTTGGTATCCGACTCGAATCCCGCCTGCGAATCCGGCGCCACCGATACCGCGAAGCCGTTCTGCGCCCAAAGGATGTTGTTGCGCAGGCGCACGTTCTGCGACGCGCTCTCGATGCGCAACGCGTCGCCGCTCAGCTCGAACAGCGTGTTGTTGGCGAGCTGGAGATCGTTCGCGCCGGTCACGACGAGGCCGGCCGTGCCGCTGCCGTAGATCAGGTTGTTGCGCGCGATCTGGCCGTCGCCCGACAGGAGGACGCCGATCGGGTTGGAGTACACGACGTTCTCGGCGACGTGCGAGTCCGCGGCGCGGACGCCGAGGGCGGCGTTCGCGTAGACGCGGTTCCCTTGCACCGTCGCCTTGGTCGCGATGATGCCGGTGTGGTTCCCGTACACGACGTTGGAGAGCGCGACCGCGCCGTCGGCAACCGTGAGGCCGGGCGCAGCTCGCGCCGGTCTGGGTCGCGACGGTGTTGCCCGCGAAGACCACGTTGTGCGACGCCTCGGCACCGCCGAGATCGTTGCGATAGATCAGATTGGCGGTGCCCGGCGCCAGATCCTTCGCGCCCGCGAGCGCAGCCTCGCCGCCGACCGGGTTGTCGATCAGCATGCCGCGGACGTTGCCGAAGCTCGAGTTGCGCTGGATGACCGCGGGACCGGGATCGCGGATCTCGAAGCCGTAACCGCCGTTGTCGCGGGCGACGTTGCCGCGGACCTCCTCGACGCCGCCGTTGAGGTAGATGCCGCCGGCCGCGTTCTTGAACGCGGTCGAGCTCGTCAGGCTGCTGATCTGGCCGTCGACGTAGATGCCGTGCGCGCCGTTGTCGTGCGCGACCAGGCGGTCGAAGTCGGACTCCGGCGCTTTCGTCTCGACGCGAATGCCCTCGAGCGCGTGGCCGAACGCCGTCACGTCATGCGCCGCGACCTCGGTGCTGTCGTTGTGCGCATAGAGCCCGCGCCCGGCGTCGCGCAGCGTGAGGTGCGCAACCTCCACGCTGTCGGCGTCGTTCAGCTCGACGAGCGCGCGCGCGCGGTCGCCCGGGATCGCCGGGAAGAGCTCCGCGACCGCGACGGGGTTCGTCGGCCCGGTGATCACGAACCCCTGGTCGAGTCCGAGCCCGAGGTCGATGCTGCCCGACACCGCGACCGGGTCGATCATCGAGTAGCTGCCGGTGTCGACGAACAGCCGCGCGCCCTCGGTCAGGTCATAGACGCGCAGCAGGTTGGTCGGATAGGGCTTGGGCGCGGTCGCGAGCTTGCCGGTGTTGCGGTTGGAGCCGACCGCCGCCGGCGTGTACTCGTCGCCGGTGTTCGACGCGTCGTCGACGAAGAAATCGGCGCCGCCCTCGGGCACGGTGAAGGTTTCCTGGCTGCGATCGAGGACCAGCGGATTCGCCGCCCACGACACCTGGATGCGCAGGCCATGGGTGCCGAGGCCGATGCCGCTCGCGGCGGGCGTCCAGACGAACTCGCCGTCGTCCGGCGTCGCGGCGACGATGGTCGTCACCAACGCGGGACCGTCGGGCGTGTCCTGGTAGAGATCGATCTTCACCGGCGAGGCCGCGGTATTGCTGAAGCTCTCCCAGCGGATCGTGAGCGGCTTGTCCTGGATCGCGTCCACGTACAGATCCGGATAGCGCAGCGCGATGTGCGGGACGCCTGCTGCGGGCGCCGCGCCCGGCGAGCTGAAACGCTGCGTCCCGAACATCGGGAACAGGCTGTAGTCGTCGTCGTGCAGGTTGACGAAGCGCGGCCGCGCCCATTCCGGATTGACGACCGTCGCGCCGAACGAGTTGAGGTCGAAGCGCGCGATGTCGGCCTGCCAGTCGAGCACGTCGAAGAAGTCCCGCGTCCAGAAGCCGACCTTGCCCGCGCCGGTCGCGTAGAGGTTATTGAAGTCGCTGAAGAAGCCGGTCTGCGAGTCGTTGGCAATGAAGAGGTCGTAGCCGTTCTCGGTCCACAGCGTGTTGCGCAGCACCTCGACGTCGGCCGAGTTGCCGACGACCCGCACCAGGTCGCCCGACGGCGTGTACATCGTGTTATCCGTGATGTGCACGCCCTTCACGCCTTCGGCGAGGACGCCGGCCTGCCCGTTGCGGTAGATGAAGTTCGACTCGATGACGTTCCCGGTCGCAGCGTCGATGCCGAGCTTGTTCGCGCCGATCTTGTTGAAGCGGATGGTGCCGTCGAAGCGGGCGACGCCGACGGTGTTGCTCTCGATCACGTTGGCGTGGTCGAGGTCCGAACCGCCGAGGATGCCATTGCCCGTCACGCCGCGGTCGTTCCCGAAGACGTGCTGGTTCTGCACCTCGGCCGCGGCGAGCTCGAGCCCGACGAGGTTGCCAGAGATCTCGTTCGGCGCGCTCGCCGGCAGGAAGCCGAGCGCGTCGGTCGTGCCGCCCACCGTCGCCCGCACGCCCAGGTCGTTGTCGTGAATCCGGTTGCCGTTGAGCGGCGCCGACGCACCATAGCGCACGCCGAGCTTCGCGTTGCGGAAGTCGTTGTCGCGGATGTCGCCCTTGAATTGCGCGTCGATCGCGAGGCCGGTTTCCGCGGCGAAGACATCGTTGTGCGCGATCAGGCCTTCCGCGGCGGCGGCGATGGTGATGCCGGTCGTCGGGCCGTTGAACCGGTTGTGCAGCACCTGGAGCGCGCTGGCGCCGTCGATGGTCAGGCCGTTGCCGCCGATGGTGTTGTCCACCAGCGCGAGACCGTTCGCGCCGCCGACGGTCACGCCCGCCGCGAGGTTCAGCCGTTGCAGCACGCCGCCCGCGTTCGCCACGACCGCGCCGGACACGACCGACCCGCCGCCCTGCGCGCCGAGGACGAGCACGCCCTCGTCGTCGGCTGCGAGCCCGAAGCCTGCATGGACGCCCGGTGCGAGCACGATGACGTCGCCCGCGCCGAGATCGTTGGCGTCGAGGATCGCCTGAACGGTGAGCGTGTCGTTGGCGACGAAGACCTTGCCGGGGAGCTGCGTGACGGTGCGCAGAAACGCCTGCGGCAGGCCGGAAGAGTCGTCGGTCCACGCGACGCTCGGCCGGCCGTTGGCGTCGACGGAGAGCGCCAGCGACGAGAGCTTCCCGCCGGTCGCGCTGATGCCGCCGCCGCTGGCGTCGCCCGGCAGCGTCTCGACGAACGCGGTGCCGTCCCACCGCTTAGCGTAGATCCGCGCGTGCGGATCGGCATAGTCGGCGTGGTCGTGATCGACCCATGCGAGGAAGAGCTGGCCGCCGCCGGCTTCGAGCTTCGGATCCAGCGACCGGCGCGTGGTGTTGCTGACGCCCTGCTTCACCGCGCCGTCGGGGCCAGCGCTTTCCCATGCACCGCCGACGAACGTCTTGACGTAGATCTGCTCGATGTCGCCGATACGCTCGCGATACGCGATGAAGGGCTGCCCGTTCAGCCACGCGACGTCGGGCTCGCGGCTTTCGGTCACGCTGTTCGACACGCCGCGGCCGACGGTCGAGCCGCCGATGTCGACCCAGGCGGCGCCCTCGCGCACGCGGGCGTACACGTCGACCTCGTCGCCCGAGCCAGCGCTCCACGCCACCGCGATGTGGCCGCCTTCCGCCGCGACGTCGTATTCGCTGACCGGCAGACGGGACTGCGTGATGCCGCCCCCGGATGCGGAGCCGGGCGTGATCTCGATCCAGTTCGCACCGTCGAAGGTCCTGGCGTAGACCTGCGTCTGGCCCGAGTCGGAGGGCGAGTCGAGCCACGTCACGAGAATGCGGCCGTCTGCTTCCACGATCTGCGCCTGATCGGCGCGCTCGGTGTTGCTGATGCCGCCGGGCGCCAGCGAGGTGTCGAGCGCAACCCACGTATCGGTGGCTGCGTCGTACTGCGCGACCCGGATGTCAGTGAGGAGGTCGTTCACCTCCGTCCACGCGACCGTCGGGCGGCCGTTGTGGATCAAGAGCGCGGGACGCCGCGAGTCGGCCTGCGAATCGCTCACCCCGCCGCCCGCGGCGGAGCCGCCGAGCATTTCCCAGCCGATCGCCGACTCGCGCGCGACGTAGATCTCGTAATTGCCGTTGCGGGTATCCGACCACGCCACGTAGCGCACGCCGCTCGCATCGCTCGCCACCGTCGTGTCGAGCGCCGCACCCACCCCGCCGGAAAGCCCGAAGCCCGTTGCCGAGCCGGCGATCTCCGCCCACCAGCCGCCGTAGGCCGGACCGCTCGGCAGCGTGTTGACCGCGAGCGGATCGTCCGGCGTCACCGCTGGCACCGGGTTCGGCGTCGGCGGTGGCGGGATAAACACCGCCGGATCGTCGCCGGCCCCTGCGTCGATCAGGTTGCTCGCGCCAAACGGGTCGAAGATCGCGTCGTCCGCCCCTTCGCCGAACTCGAGATCGTTGCCGCCCTGGCCGAACAGCCGATCGCCGCCCGACCCCGGCTCGTTCAGGTTGGTGCCGAAATCGCCGTACAGGTAATCGACCGCATTGTCATCACCGAAGGCGAAGTCGTCGCCGAGCACGATGTCGTGGTCGGCGCCGCCCACCAGCACGTCCGTGCCGGCGCCGCCCTGGAGGACGTCATCGCCGGCGCCACCGTCCAGAATGTCGTCGTCGATGCCCCCGTCCAGCGCGTCATTGCCGGCGAAGCCGAACAGGTAGTCGCGCCCCGCCGCGCCCAGCACGGTGTCCGTGCCCTCGTCCGAGCCCTTCAGGACATCGTCGCCCGCACCGCCGTCGAGGGAGTTGCCAGTGCCGCCGCCCGCGCTCACCTGGTCGTCGCCGTCCTCGCCGAACAGGCGATCTCCGCCCAGACCGCCGTCGATGTTGTCCACGCCGGCGCCACCGTGGATCTCGTCGTCGCCGAAGCCGCCCCGGAGCGCGTCGTCCCCGTCGTCGCCGTTGATGAGATCGCCGTGCGCGCCGCCGTCGATCTCGTCGTCGCCCGAGCCCCCGTCGATCCGGTCCCCGCCGCCGAGGCCGAAGACGCGGTCGTCGCCCGGGCCGGCCGCGATCGCGTCGCCGAAACGGATGGTGTCGGTGAAGTCGGGATCGTCCGTTCCGGCGTCCGAACCGAAGATGAGGTCGTCACCGTCGAACGTGACGATCGCGGTGTTGAGCGCGCCGTTCTCGATGCGGACCTCGTCGTCGTCCGCGTTCCCGGCCACGCCGACCAGGTCGCCCCGGGTCGCGCCGCGAAGCACGATGCGCGTGCCGACCCCCGGATCCGCATCGCCGAAGTCGCCGAAAATGAAAATGTCGCTGGCGGCGAACATCGCGCTCTCGAGCCGCGTGTCGACGTCGTCGCCCACCTGCAGGGTGATGTCGACCTCGTTGGTGAAGATGAAGCCGCCTTCCATGAGGATCAGATCCTCGTCGGTCGCGGCCGTATCCGGCACCGTGAGGCGGATGTCGCCGCCGGGGGATAGCGCGCTCTGCACGTTGAGCGAGCTGTCGGTCTCGGTGATGAAGATGCTTCCCGACGACGTCGCGGCCAGGCGCCCTGGCCGCACGGTGGACGAGTCGATGTCGAGGTCGTTCGCCTTATCGCCGATGGCGCCGCCGGTGGTCCGCAGGAACTGATTCACGCCGATCACGTCGGCGTCGACGTCGTCGAAGAAGTCGAGGATGCTGCCGTCCAGCGCAAACAAGGACACGTCGCCGAACTCGGAGCGGATCCGGTCGACGTTCAACGTGCCGATCTCGATCAGCACGATGTCCGACAGCGCGTCGGCCTTGACCACTCCGGTGGCGGGTACGGACGAGTTGATCTCGAGCGGATTCTCGAACGTGCCGACGCGGCCGAGCGGCGCTGCGAAAGTCAGGTTCACGCCCTGCACATCGGCGGCCTGATCCGCCGGCGCGTCGATGATGTCGCGCTTGCGCGATGTGAGATCGACGTTCCGTGCGATCGAGGCGATCAGACCGGCGCGCAGATCGCCCTCTTCCTCGGTCAGGGTGATGTGGCCGTTGGTGAGGACATCGATATTTCCGTCCGCAAGGACGTCGGTGAAGGCGGTCACCGCAATGAACGCGCTGAACGCGGCCGAGCTCGTGATGCCGACGATGTCGATGTCGCCGGCGCTGATCATGCGGCGGTCCGGATCGAGCGGCACCCCGGTGACGTAGTCGACGTCGACCGGCGTGCTGCCCGCGCCCCAGACGCCGCGCGGGAAGACCGTCGGCGTGGCGCCCGGCGACACCCGGAAGTGGTCGGTAACGACGGTCGTGCGCGGCGGCGGGCCGGGCGCGTTTGCGGGCGTATCGACGACGTCCGGTTCGTGCACTTCGATCTGGTACGGACCCGGGATCACCGTCGGCTGCAGCAGGCCGTTCAGATACTCGAGGTTGACGTCGCCGGTGCCCCCGGTACCGGAGCGGACGCGTTCCACGTCGACGACGAAGCCGGTCGTCGGTTCGTTGCCCACCAGTGCGCGACGGAGCAGCCCGCGCACCTCCATGAACACGTCGCCGCCCGCGTCGGCAGTGCGGTAACGGTCGGCGGCAGCGGTCGGCCCGTCATCGCTCTCGACGATCTGCAGGCGCAGACGCAGGAGATCGTCCAGGCCGATGCTGCCAGCCACCGCTTCGAGCCGGAAGCTGTCGGTGCGCACCAGTCCGCCCGGGATGAGGATCGGTCCGGTGACGATCGGCGGGGTCGAGAAGATGTCGCCGCGCGCGGCGAACACGTCGGTCATCCCGATCGGGTTGTTCACCAGGCCTGCGAGGATGACGTCGGGCGTGGTCTGCGGCGACGTGCTGGTGTTCTGGATCGTGATGTGCGTTGGCTTGAAGTCGTGCGCGACGTCGAACTCGAAGGCATCGACGTGATCGACCTCGATGAAGACCTCCTGCTCGGGCGTGCTGAGCAAGGTGTTGACGACCTCGATGCCGTTGACGACGAGGTTCTTCAGCCGACTGGTTGAGGATGTCGACCTTCTGATATGTCTCGCGGAAGGTGAACACCGGATCGATCGCCAGCGTGTTCTGGATGACGGAGTCTCCGCTGTTGTTCGAGCGGAACAGCGCCTGGCCGCGATCGTTGTCGTTGATGATGTTGTCGACGGCAAACGTGCCGTCGTTGTCCGGATCGACGTCGGCGCCGATCGCGCTGCCCACGCCGGTCACGCTGACGTTGATCGCCTTCACGATGCGCCCGTCCGCGCCCACAATCAGGCTCGGGCTCGGCCCGCTCAGCAGCAGCACGTCGGAATCCCAGTCCATCCGGCGGACGTCCTCGGGGCTGTCGATTTCCGCGAACAGCGCCAGCCGGTCGAAGCCCGCCGGCGTCTCGAGCGGCGTCTGGTCCTCCGGCGGGACGCCGGGACCGGGCAGCACACGCGGACCGGCCGCGACTAGAGCGCCGTCGTCGCCGTCGATGGTCGCGCTCAAGTCCTTGGTCGCCTCGCGGTTGTCGTCGCTCGGCGCCGATGCCGAAGAACGAGCCGTCGACCTCGGTCTCGTCAAGGTTGAAATCTGCGGATCCGCGCGCGCATATCCACGCCTTCGAAGCCGGTGACCGCGGCGCCGCTCCGGATCGCCACCTGGGCGTTCGGATTGGTGGCTCCGGATGACGTCGCCGAGGCGTTGCCGAACAGGCCCCCAGCTGTCGCATCGGCGTTGAGGTCGACGTCGAGGTGCGACCATTGCGCGGTCATGTCAACGCTGCGGGCGGTCACGGCCGCATTCGTGCCGACCACGGACCCGGTGGTGTCGCCCAGGCTCGACACCGCGTCGGCGTCCGCCGAGGCGATGAAGCCGCCGCCATCGGCGTTCGCGGTGGCTACCGCGGTCAGCGACGAATCAGCGACGACGCGCAGGTGTCCCCCGGCCTCGATGACGACGCCGTCGGCGACGATGTTCCCGCCGCCGCTGTCGGTGCCGATGTAAGCCAGGTTTGTGTTCTCGAAGTGGCTCTCGCCGTCGGCGTTGCCGACCTTGACGAACCCCCCGCCGACGTTGTCGCCATACCCGGAGGTGTTCCCGGCCGAGGTCGAGGCGACGCTGATATCGCCGCCAGCACGCAGCAGCTGCGGCGCCACGAACGCCCGGACCGCCTGGGTGAACGTCACCGTGCCGTCCGGGTCGCCGGATTCGATCGCGCCGCCACCGGCGCCTTTCGCCGATGCCGAGCTCTGACCATCGCCCGGCGCCGGCGAGAGCGTGCGCAGCGACACGCCGTCGGGACCGAGCAGCAGGTGCTGGCCGCCCGGCGCCGAAGCCAGGTCCAGGCGCAGGGTATGCAAGCCGGACTGTCCGGTCAGCTCGAGCCCGGCACGCCCGAGGAAGTGGGTGCCGACGCGCGTCGCACCGTCGAGCGAATCGATGGCCGCGCCGCCCGGGGCCGCGGCAAGCTGGAAGCTGTCGCCGGCGATGTTGCGCACATAGTAGGTCTTGCCGTCCTCCAGCCCGCCGATCGACTCCCGCACGAGGAGATGTTTGACCTGCCTGCCCGCATCGCTCTTGTCGGGCGTCAGCGCGATCGGCGTGACGTCGACGTCGTCATCGTCGTCGTCCGGGTCGGTCGCCTCGCGGCGTCGCCGCGAGCTGGATGTTGTCACTATCGATCACGATCACGTAGTAGGCCGTGCCGGCAGTCAGACCCATGGCGTCCGCGTTCGCGGCGTTGCGGTAGATCACGCGATCGCCGGTCGCGAAGTCGTGGTCGTCGATGAAGATCCGGTCGTTGTCGACGTCCGTTATCGTGTCGCCCGAGACCTCGACATCGACGCCGGTGCTCTGGAATGCGGCCGCAGGCGCCGCGCGATAGGTTACGGCGAGGTTGTCCGCGAACCCGTGCCCGGCTAGCGTGATCCGGTCGGTGGCCGCATCGACGGCGGATCCCGCGAAACCCTGGTCGGCGAAGCCGCCGGCGCCGATGGCCTCGTCGCGGCTGGCATACAGCTTGAGCGCGAACGCATCGGGCTCGCCGGTCGGATCGTCGAGCCGACGACGAAGAAGGTGCCGGTCTCGTTCAGGCCGGTGCCGATGGGGACGCCGTCGGCGTCGTACTTGACTGCCTCGCCGGTCTCGAACCGGTGCGGCACGCTGAAGCGTATGCGGTCACGCTCGGCGTCGATCCCGGCGGCGGGGGCGAAGAGATCACCTGTGTTCGCGCCCTGCGCGCCGAACGTCGCACCGAGCTGCAGGGTGTCCGCGCTGGTGGCGATGACGCTGTACTCCCGAGGCAGCGGCTGCAGGGTGCCGCCGTCGGCGGTGGCGATCGCCGCGTTGCCGTTGCGGATTGTAGGTGACCACGTCGCCGTCGGCGAGACCATGGCTCGCGAACGCGATGGTGTCGTTGTCGATGGTTTCCTGCGTGGGCGTAAAAGTGTCGCCGAAACTCCCGGTGGGTTCGGCGCGCGAGCGCGCCTCCACCACTACCGCGCCCCCCACCTCGATGACGGCCCCCGTGTCGATATAGGCGTTCACGGTCGGCGTGCTGACCACGTCCGCGTTGGCCTCGCCGAGGTCCACGGCGCCGCCACCGTAACTCTTCGCCACCGCGTCGCCTTCCGCGTGGAGCGAATCGGCGCGGATCGTGAGGCTGCCGGCGACGTCGGTCATCGACACGTCGTTGTCGACGTAGGCTTCGACCGTCGGCGCGAGCGTCGACCTCGCCTGGGCAAAGCGCGCGGAGAACGCTCCGCCGGTGCCCGCCAGCGTGTCGCTCTTCGCCTCGTTGGTCGCGAGCGCCTGCAGCTCGAAGTTGCCCGCTTGCGCCACCCGCGCGCCCGCGCCCACATAGGCGCGCGTGGCGCCCTCCGCGTTGGCGGTCGAGTCGAGGAACCCGGCGCCGACCACGCCGCCGCTTCCGCCTTCCGATTTGGCAGTGGCCCGGTTGACCCCGATCGCGTTGGCGCTCACGTTCCCGGTCGCGGTGATCAGCGCCGACGAGCCGAAGTAGGCCTCGGTATCGCCGCTGGTGCTGGCGGTGCCGTTCGCGGCTGCGTCGCTGCCCAGCAGGCTGATGCTGATCACGAACCCGTCCGAGGTCGCCGTGCGGGTCCCGTTCGCCACGAGAGTCAGATCCTGCGATGTGACGGCGCCGTCGACGAAGGCCTTGGTATTGCCCCGTCCGCCGGCGGTCGGATTCATGCTGGTGATCCCGGACAGTGCGGAGAAGCCGAACGTGTCGACCTCGGCCACGGCGTTCGACCCGAAGACTTTGCCGTCAGCGCTACGTCGTCGGCAGTGACGCTGGCGCCGCCGGCGACGAGCGCTTCGACGGTGTGCGCCGTCGTCGCCGCGGGGTTGAGCACCACCTTATCCAGCAGGGTGACGCTCACATCCGATACGGCGGCCGTCGCCGTGTTGTCCGTGGACTGCGCCGTCAACGACACGTCGTCCGCGTCGAGCACAGCGTTTGCGCCGACGTAGGCGCGGGTAGCACCTTCGACCCGCGCATCGGAGGAGAGAGTCCCGATCTCCACCCCCACGATCGCGATGTCGAGCGTGTCCGCCGCGGCATGGCCCGCGGAGTTCCGCGAGAAAGGCGAGCGGGCCACCGGTCACGGCGACATTGCCGTCCGCGGCGAGAAACGACTCGGTGACGTGCGAGACCAAGACGGGCGCGCCCGACCCGCCGAAAGCGGCCCCGCCGATGTCGAGGGAGAAGACGTCGCTGCTCGCCCGGTTGTCGGGAGCGTTCGCGGTCACGTTCACCGCGCCCGCGCTGATGGTGAATTCGCCCCCCAGATGGGCTTGCGTCGTCCCGCCCGCGGTGACCTCCGGCCGCACGCTGTCGACGCCGATCCCCGCTACGGCGACCGAGAACTGATTGACCTCGGCGACGTTATCGGAGGTGGCGTTCAGCGCGACCGTGCCGCCGCCGACCGCGATGCTGCCGGCGAGGCCGGCGGTCGGCGCCACCCCGGCCCGGGGTCCGATGTAAGCCTCGGCGGCGTGCGCGGTCTCCGCCGTGGGACGCACGATCTCCACGCTGATCCCGCTTCCGCCGAGCAGGCTGGTGTCGATGGTCGCCGCGTTCGTCGCATCCGCGGTCGCGGACAGCCCCTCGGCCGCGATCTGAGCCCCCTCGTCCACATACGCGCGCGTGGCGCCCGCGGCTCGTGCGTGCGGTTTGACCAGCGCGACGTCGACGCCGGCGAGCCCGAAGTCGCTCCTGCCCGCCGCTGCGGTGTTGCTCGAGCTCGCTTCCAGGGCCAGCGCCCCTCCGGCGAGCGTGAGCGCGGCTTCGCGGGCAACGAACGCTTCCGCCGTATGCGCGCTCTCGGTCGCAACCGTCGGCAGGTCGACGACGATGCCGGCGAGATCGATGGAAACCGCATCCGAGGTGGCGGTATTGTTCGCGTCCGCCCGCGCAGTGACGCCGCCGGCGGTGATGTTGAAGCGGCCGCCGAGGAACGCCTGGGTCACGCCAGCGACCTTCGCGTTCGGTCGCATGAGGTCGATGAGCACCCCGCCGACATCGAAGCCGATCTCGTCGATGGTGGCCCGGTTGGTCGAGGACGCATCCAACGCGATGCCGCCGGTCGCTACGGCAATCGTACCGGTGAGCGTCGCCGCTGGGGTCGCGCCGGCGGCGGGGCCGACGTATGCCTCGGTCCGGTGCTCCGTCCGCGCGTTTGCCTCGGCAACGTTGACCTTGATTCCGGTCGCGTTCACGAACGTCGTATCCGAGACGGCGCCGTTGTCCGAGGTCGCCGCCACGGCGAGGCTCTCGACGGTCAGCGTCACGCCCTCCCCGACAAACGCGCGCGTCGCGCCGCCCGCGATCATCGTTGCGTCGGATTCGGCGATGTCGATGCCGGCGACGGTGACGTCCATCGACCCCGCGCCAGCGCGGCTGCGCGAGTTCGCGTCGAGTGCGAGGCCGCCGCCGGCGATCTCGATGCTGGCACCGTCGAAAACGAACGCCTCCGTGAGGTGGTCGGTCTTGGTCTCGGTGGTCGGGACGTCCACCGTGAGCCCGGTGAACTCGAGGTTGAGCCCGTCGGAGGTGGCGTTGTTCGTCGAGTCCGCCGCGGCGGTCGCGCTCGATGCGTTGATCGTGAACTGCCCGTCGAGAAACGCGCGCGTCGCGCCGGCGGCGATCGCTTCGGGCCGGATCACCTCGATCGTGATCGATCCGGCCTCGATGTCGATGTCGTCGGAGGCTGCGTCGTTGGTGGACGTGGCGCTCAGGGCGAGGCCGCCGCTCGCGACGGTGATGACGCCGGCGGCATCGCCGTCGCCGTCCTCGTCGTCGTCGACGCCCGGGTTGGCGCCGATGTACGCCTCGGTGACGTGCTCGGTCCGGGCGCTCGCCTTCACGACCTGGACCTGGACCGCGCTCGCCCCGAGCACGAACGCGTCGGCGGTCGCGTCGTTGTCGGCGGTCGCAGTCACGGACAGCGTGCCGGCGCTGACCGACGCGCCGTCGGCGATGTAGGCACGCGTCCGCCCGCCGGCGAGCGTATTGGTCTCGGCGGCGTCGATGTCGATCGCGCCGACGCTGATGCCGATGTCGCCCGCGGCGGCGAGATTGGTCGAGTCGGCGGCGATCGTCAGCCCGCCGCCGGTCACCGTGATGCGCGCATCGAGGCCGACGAACGCCTCGGTCGTGTGATCGGTCGTGATGTTCGTCTTCGGGAGGTCCAGCGCGAGCGTGCCGCTCCCCTCGATGTTGATCGCGTTCGAGCTGGCGGTGTTGGTCGAGTCGGCGCGCACGCCGACCGAGCCGGCCTGCATCGTGTAGGCGGCTCCAAGGGACGCGAGCGTCGCGCCTTTGATATCCACTTTCGGCCGCACGATGTCGACGTCGACCGACGCTAGCCCGACGTCGATGTCGTCGATTTCGGCGTTGTTGTGCGAGGTCGCGTTGACGGTGACGTTGCCCTCGCCCACGTCGATGGTCCCCGCTACCCCGTCGGTGCGCGCCTTGCCGATGAATGCCTGCGTGGTGTGCTCGATCAGCGCCTCCGCCTTGGCGCTCCGGATGATCGCGATGCCGCTGCCGAGGGCGAAGGTGTCCGCCTCGGCGTGGTTGTTCGCGTCCGCCGTCACTGCGAGCTGGCTCGCGACGATATCCGCGCCCTCGCCGACGAACGCCGAGGTCGAGCCTTTTACTGTGACGGTGGCCTGCAGGATGTCCACGTCGGCGGCGCCAAACGCGATCTCCACGCCGCCCGACTGCGCGTGGTTGTCGGCATCCGCATCGAGGCTCAGCGCGCCGCCCGCGACCGAGATGTCCGCGGCGTCGCGCAGGTAGCTCTCGGTGATGTGGCTGACCGTGGCGCTGCGCTTGGAGACGTCGATGTCGGCGAGGTTCAGCGCAAACTGGATCGAGTCGCTGTCGGCGTTGTTGTGGGCGTCGGCGTGCGCGGTGACGAAGTCCGCATCGACGGTGAAGTTGCCGCCGAGATAGGCGCGAGTCGCGCCTCCGACCTCGACAGCGGGATCGATAGCGGAGTAGCCGCCGGCCGAGATTTCCACGTCGATCTCGTTGACCGATGCATCGCTGTGGTTGTCGGCCGTGAGCGTGACACCTCCTTCCGCGACGGTAATCGAGCCGCTCAGGGCGTCGTCTTCCCCGTCCCCTTCCTTCGGCCCGAAGTACGCCTCGACGACATGCGAGGTCGTCGCCTTGGGACTGCCGAGGTCGATGTCCGCGAGGTTCACCGTGCCGAACGTGATGTCGGAGTCCGCGACGTTGTTGGCGTGGGCCGCTGGGTTGAACGAGAGGGCGTCCACCGTCGCGCCCTCGCCGACCGCGACCCGGGTCGCACCGCCGGCCGCGGACTCGGGCGAGAGGACGGCGATCGAGACGAACTCGACGGCGAGTCCGAAGACGCTCGCGCGGGCGAGGTTGTCCGAGTCCGCCGTGAGCGTGAGCGCGCCGTTCACGTCGACGTTCGACCCGGCGCCCAGCGAAGCCGCCGCCTCCATCGACGTCTTGGCCTTCGGCAGGATCGCCGCGACGTTCGCGAGCGACAGGTGCACGCCGTTTAACGCTGCAGTGGTCTCGGCGCGATTGGTCGACTCCGCCGTTACGGCGAGCGAATTGGCGACGACCACGCCGTCGACGTACGCCTCGGTCTTACCGCCGACGTCGCTCTCGCCGACCAGGATCTGCCCGGACGCGAGGTTAGGGAGCGTCAGCGTCTGGAAGCCCGCGATCACCTCGATGTCGCTGTCGTTGTCCGCGGATGCCACGACGTTGCCGGCTGCAGTCACACGCGAGCCGCGCTGCGTGCCCGCGCGCGTCTCCGCAGCGATCGTCTGCACGGCGCCGACCAGCGTCCCGCTGACGAGCGCGAAGCCGAGCTGCGACGAACCACCGACCGACCGGATGTCCTCGGTGGAGCGCGCCAGGATCTCGACGTTGGTGCGCGAATCGACCTGGGCGGTCCCGCCGATATAGGCTTCCGTTTTCTTGCCGATGCTGGCGTAGTCGAACGTCGCGCTCGCAGCCGCGAGCAGCGCGGCGCTGATGGCGCCCTCCGTGCTCCTCAGCTCGGTGTCGTCCCACGCGAGCAGGGCGACCTCCTGCAGCTCCGTGGCGCCGGCGTCGTCGAGGTTCACCAATGCCTCGCCGTCAATGTAGGCGGCGACGTGGTTCTCGGTGATCGTGCCGGCGCCGGAGCCGGCAACCGCGGCAAGCTCCCCAACGGCGCCGCCGAACGCGACCGGATCCGCGACGTCGTGGTTGGTCGCGTTGAGCAGCACGCCGCGGGCGCTGCGGTTCGCGCGGTTGCCCTGCGCGTCCTTCTGCCCGGTGAAGATCTCGACCGAGTCGCGGATCGCCAGCGCGTTCACGACGGCCGCGCCGGTGATGTAGGCGCGGGTGTCGTCCGCCTTCATCAGCAGGCTGCCGGAGACACCGACGCCGGCCGTGAGGCCGATCGCGCCAGCGCCCGCGGTGGGGAAGAACTGCGTGCTGCTCTCCGCGCTCAGGACGACGTTGCCGTCGGCACGCACGGTCGCACCGTCGATGAACGCGAAGGTCTCCTTGTCGAGCTTGGTGAACGCCACCGAGCCGGCGAGGCCGAAGTCGAGCGCGGCGGTCAGGCCGACGACGATCGCGTCCGGGTCTTCGGTGGAGACGGCACGCACCAGCGCGTCGTTCTGGACGTCGACGACAGCGCCAGGATCGATGTGTGCGTGCACGCGCTTGTCGAGCACCTTGAGGTCGGCGGCGGCGCCGATGCCCTGCTGCAGAGAGCCGACGAACGTGCCGGCGACGCCCATCGAGTCGAGATCGTGGTCGGCGATCACGCTCACGCCGAGATTCTCGGAGGTCGCGGCGTTGCGTACCGTCACGGTGGCGCCGGGTCCGACGTGCGCGTCGACCAGGCTGTCCATGCGCGGCGCTGAGGCCGAGGCCGCGACGCCGAGATTTCCCGCGGCTCCGACGCCGGCCGCGTAGGTCAGGAGATCGTCGCGTGCGATCGCCTGCACGAGCAGCTCTTCGCCACCTTCGAACGGCCCGTCGCCCTGCGCGGGACGCACGTCGCCCAGGACATAGGCCTCCAGGCGCCGCAGGATGTTCGGGCTGGCCGCCGACAGCCCGATGCTCGAGGTGTTGCTCTCGACGGCGGCACCGGCAAGCCCGACCACGCGCGCGCCGTCCTCGGCGATGACGAGGACGCTGTGATCGCTCCGGACATCGGCGGCATCGCCGATGTAGGCCTTGCCGTCCACCTTCACATCGAAGTACGAGGCCGAGCCGGCGACCGCGAACGACGAGTCGCCCGCCACGACGTCGGGCGCGCCGTCGCCGTTCACGTCGCCCGCCGCGATCGAGCTCGTGAGGTTGGTGTCGGAGCTGACGTCGGTGCCGTCGGCGAAATTGCCGGCGCCGTCGCCGAGATAGACCCGGTTCTCGAAGCCGATGTGCGCGGCAACGAGATCGAGGTGGCCGTCGCCGTTCATGTCGGCGAGCAGCACGTCGGTCGTGAGATGGGCGATGTCCGAGATCGTGTCGGCGAACGCGAACGTGCCCGCGCCGTCGTTCAGGTACAGCCGACTGCCCGCCTCCGCGTTGCCGACGACGACGTCGATGTCGCCGTCCTCGTCGACGTCCCCCGTCGCGAGCGACGTCGTGATGAATTGGTCGGGGCTCAGCGCCACCGCCGGGCCGAAGCCGCCCGTCGTATCATTGAAGTAGACCTTCGTCGGTGCGCCGAACGCCGTCGTCTGCAGCAACTGCTGGAAGTCAACGGCGCGCTGGTCCAGATCGAGGAGGTCGAGCAGCTCGGCCTGAGCGAGGTCTGCCAGTGAGACGATCTGCGTCTCGATCAGGTCGCGGAGATCGACCACCGTCGCGAGCAGGTCGCCAACCTCCACCAAGCCCGCGGTCACGAGATCGACGAGCTCGGTCAGCGGCGTATCGAGCAGCTCGCCCAGCGTCACGTCGGAGACGTTGAGTGCGGTTTCGTCGACCAGCTCATCGCCGATCAGCTCTTCGAGGAACACGATCCCCGAGGCGATCAGGCTGTTGAGCGACACGTTGCCGGCGGCGTCGATCAGACTATTGGCGAGAAGTTCGGCTTGCGTCACGAGGTTCGACGCGACGAGGTCGTCGGCGTCAAGGGCCAGGTCATCGAAGTCTTCGATACCGAGCAGGCCTTCGCGCACGAGGTCGGCGAGGTCCGCGATGCCCGAAGCGATGAGGTCGCCGACCGAGACCGGTGCGAGCGGATCGAAGCCGAGGCGGTCGAGCAGCCCGGCCTCGATCAGATCGAGCAGCGACACCAGCCCCGACTCGACGAGATCGATCACGCCGATGACGAGGTCTTCGACGAAATCGGTGACGGCGATCACCCCATCCTCGAGCAGCGCGGCGAGATCGAAGCCGACGTTGCCGAGCACGACATCGGCGAAGCCGTCGCCGTTGAGATCGGCCGCCGCGGCCGCGGTGGCGAAGTCCTCGTCCTGGGACACGACCTGGCTGACGCTGTAGACGCCCTTGCCGTCGTTCGGCCCGAGCGTGAAGGTGAAGCGACCGGTCCCGTCGACCCCCACGACGATGTCGCCCGCCGACCCGAGACCCTGGTCCGCGAGCGCCTGATCGACTGCGGCCTGGACATCGGCGATGAGATCGGCCTCGTTCGTGTTGTCCTGCGTCACGCCGGTGAATATCAGCACGGGCACCGACGCGTCGTTGTACGGCAGTGCGAAGGAGACGAAATCGATCGCCGGCGCGGTGGTCGCGAGCGGTGTCAGCTGGTTGCCGACCCTGCGAGCGGCGAGCGCATCGGCGGCGTCGGTCGTCACGCCGAGCGTGTCGTTCTCGTTGAGGTAGAACCGGCTGCGCTCGCCGAGGTTGCCAGCGACGATGTCGAAGTCGCCGTCGTTGTCGAGGTCGGCGATCGCGATCGCGGTCGTCGGATCCGCATCGAACAGCGTGAGCGTGCCGGTTATCGTCTTGGGATTGCCGGCGTCGTCGTTCTCCGTCTGCAGGCGCCCCGCCCGACGCGCATCGGCGATGGCGTTCTCGGCGGCGGTGGCGTCGGTGAGCGGGTTGCCGGCCGGGTCGGCGGAGCGGAAAACGATGCGCCCGTTCGCGTCGAGCTCGACCCGCACCGCGCCGTCGGTGCCGACCGCATCGTCCGTGATGCCCTGAATCTGGCGGCGGAGATCCTCCGCGGTCCGGTTGCCGCGGGTCGCTGCCGGGTCGGCGATGGAGACGTCGATCTGCGTTTGGGCCGGGCCGAGGACGAGCTGGAACGCGATTGCCGCGTTCCCGGCCGTCTCCAGCACCCCGTCGCGACGTGCTTCGGCGATTGCGTTCTCGAGCGCCTCCGTCCCCTCGAGCCTCGAGTCCGAGACGAAGACGAGCCGCCCGTCGGCATTGAGCCCCACCCGCACGGCGCCTGAAACGCCGACCGCCGTATCCGCCAGGTGCTGGATGTCGGCCAGCAGGTCGGCGACGGTCACGTTGTTGTTCACGCTGTCCGGCTGGTCCGCGGCCAGCGCGACGTCGATCGTGAGCGGGAAGTCGCGCGCGCCGATCTCCACCCCCGGCAGGAAGGTGCCGTTGCCGCGGTTCTCGTAGAGGCGGTTGGCAGGGGTGAATATGTCGGGCGACCGGTCGTCGGGCGACTGTTTGTCGGGCGACAGTTTCAGCGCCAGGTTGCCGGCGATGACGTCGAGATCGCCGTCGCCGTTCACGTCGACGAGCTCGATCGCGAGGGTGAGATCCGGAATCAGCGACGTCGGTTCGATGTCCGGCAGCGAGAAGTCGAGGAGATCGCGCACCGCCTCGCCGGCCACGTCGAACAGGCCGCCCACGTCGCGCCCATCGGCGAAGTTGCCGCTGCCGTCGTTGAGATAGCGCCGGTTGAACTGACCGAACGCCCCGGTGACGAGATCGAGGTCGCCGTCGCCATCGATGTCGCCGAGCGCGACGTCGCTCGTCAGCGTTTCGTCGCCGCCGACGTCGATGCCCGGCGTCGCCCCCGAGAACGGCGCTGCCGTGCCGTTGTTGAGGTACAGGCGGTTGTCGGGTCCGTTCGTCAGTTCCGCGGTCGCGGCGACGACCGAGAGGATCTCCTCGTGCGTGTCGGCGCGCACCACGACGTCTTCCGGCAGGTTCACCGAGGCTTCGTCGCCGATGTACGCGTACGCGGCGTTGCCGAGCGTGCCGAGGTCGAGCGCCGCGCCGAATGCGCCGATGCCGGTCCCGAGCTGCGAGGCTGCACCCGCCGCCGACAATGTCCGCAGCGTGCTGTCGGCGTGCAGGTCGAGGTTCGTCACGTCTGGCGTCGCCGCGATGGTGCGCGGGCCGAGTGCCGCCTCGGCGAGTGTTGCTGATGCCATGCAGGTTGACGGAGCCGGCGACCGAGAGCGTCCTGTTCGTGCCGCTGCCGCCGCGCGAGAGCGTGATCACCGCGTCGTTCGCGTCGGCGTCGATCACGACGTTCGGAGTGACAAGCGTGGTGTCCTGCGTGTACGCGCGCGTGATTGCGTCCTGGCCGTTGAAGGCGAGCGAGCCGCCGATGCCGATGTGATTCGCGAACACCACCGCACCGGAACCGGCGCCCAGCGTCGGGGCGTCCATTGCCTTGACCTCGAGGAGGTCGGCGGCCGTGACGACCGCCGTGTCGCGGATGAAGCTCTGGACACCGTAGTCGAGATCGTTGAACGCGACGTCGCCCGAGATTCCCAGGCCGAAGGTGAAGCCGCCGGACTGACCGGCCGAGCCGAGCGGAACGAAACCGTCGGTGGTCGCGGCGTTGCCCGCGAGGGCGACTGCCCACGCCTCCTGCGTGTTGTTTGCGTTGAGCAGCACGTCGTCGCCCGCGAGGACTCGCCGGTCTCGCCGCCGGTACCGAGCCGGCCGACCGGCGCCAGCGCGTCGCCGATGAACGCCTGCGTCTTGCTGTGGCCGTCGAGCTCCTCGTCGCTGCCCTCGTCCAGGGCACGGGCTTCGCGCATCAACGTGAACGCGCCGGAGGCCCCGACGCCCACGTTCGTGCCGGACGGGACGCCGCCCGCGCTGTTGACGATGACCCCGCCGTTCTCGGCGTCGAGGATGACGTCGGCGCCGGCGCGCACGTCCGCGCGATCCTCGATGTAGGCGAGCGATTCCTGGCCGAGGATGACCAGGCTGCCGGCGCCGTTGATGCCGACGCTCTCACCCTCGCTGCCCGCCTCCACGACCGACAGCAGGTTGTTGTCGGTGCGCGATTCGACGTCGACGTTTCGCGCGGCGTCGACCGTGGCGCGGTCGTCGATGTACGAGCGCGAATAGTTGTCGGCGAAGAGGCCGTTGAAGTAACCGCCGACGGCGTCCGCGGTGCCCGGCCCGGGCGTATCCAGGTTGATCGCGCTATCGAGCCCGCCGAGCACCGCGAGCTGGACCGTGCCGTGCGAGCGGATCTCGACATCCTGGACCTCGGAATCGGGTAGCTCGCGCTGGTTGACCTTCGCGCCGGCGGCGATTCCGGAGGCCGCCTGGTTGTAGACATCGAGGATGTTCACGCCGCCGGCGATCGCGACCTCCCCGGCGGGCAGCACACCGCCGGCGTGCACGAAGCTCGAGCCGAGGGCGGTCGCGTCGGCCAGGGACGGCGCGAGGAATGCACCGAGACCGTCGAACGCGGCGGCGAAGCCGTTCGACACCGCTGCGGCGCGGTCGTACTCGTCGCCGATGCGGTCGGTGCCGGTAGCGCCGCTGACCGGGTCGAGCGTGACCGAGGGATCGAACACCGGAATCGGATTGGTCGCGACCGCGGCGGACTCGAGGATGACGTCGGTGACGGCGTCTACCACGGCGTTGGGACCGATGAAGGACGTCGCCTGGTTGCCGAGCTTCGAGACCGCCACCGCGCCGCCGATGCCGACGCTGTCCGAGTCGGTAGCGTTGCCGACCGCCGAGGCTTGGTAGTGCTCCTCGGCGAAGGAATCGATGGTGAGGGTGTCGCCGACCGTGACGAACGCACCGTCATTGAGCAGTGCCGCCGCCTTGTTCTCGGTCTCGGTCAGCACGACCGCCGCGCCGACCGTGACGTTGGGGATGATCGCGGTGGCGTCGATCTCCGTATCGCTCCCGATCAGCGCGCCGATGTCGATCCTGGCCAGGAACTCCTCCAGCGCCTGGAGGAACGGCGTCGTCGTGAGCGAGTCCGAGATCTGGCCGAAGGCGCGGTTCTCGTTCTGGATATCGATGGACTCGGCGGCGATGGTGAGGTCGCCGCTGACGTTCACCGCCGCCGCAACCTCGGCGGTGGCGGAGGAATGGTACGAGCCGAGCACGAAGGTGGCGCCCAGGCCGGGTCCGCTGCTCGCAGTGAAGCCTTCGGCGCTGGCCGTGTTCGAGTAGCTGTTGGAGTTGTCCGCGCGGAACGAAGCGTTCTGTGCGGTGACGCTCGAACCGGCCTGGAGGTCCACGATCGACGTCGTACGCGCCTTCGCGTAGGAGATCGAAAAGTGAACGATCTCGCTGGCATCGGGTACCGCGGTCGATACCGACAACGTGTTGCCCGCGGCGGCGCTGACCTCGACATCCTCTACCGCCGAGATCGCGACGCCCTCCTCGACCACGATCTCCGCGGTCGGCGAGGAGCTGCCGTAGGTGACGCCCAGATAGGGCTCCGGGCTCTGCACGCTGACGTTGACGTCGGCGAGCGCGTCGGCGTCCAGCAGCACGTCGCGCGACGCGTTCAGGCGCGCGCCGGCGCGCACGTTGATCGCCGACCGCGACTCGGCGATGACGGCCGCCGCGAGCTGGGCGATCTCGACCAGCTCGTCCTCGTTGATCTGCAGCGCGAGGCCGTTGGGATCCGCGGGATCGAGCGCCTCGGTGAGCAGGGCCGACTTGAGCGTCGAGGCGTCGGTCCGCAGCGTGATGTCCCGGCCTTCGATGACGGCCTCTGCGCCGACGACGATCGACGCGTCCGAAGCCGCGAGCTGGAACGCCGAGTCGCCGGTGCCCATACCCAGTTCACGGTGTCGGTCGCATGCAGGAATACGTCGCCCGAGACGGCAACCAGGACCCCCGGGTCGATGACGATGCGCTCGGCCTCGATTTGCAGGCCTTCGAGCCCGCGCCGGTCACGTCGCCGGTGATGCGCACCTCGCCGGCGGCGACGATGCTGAGCGAATCGGCGCCGCCCTGCCCGTCGCCGGTGATGCTGTTGATGACGACGTCGCCGTCGAACTCGAGAAGGTCCGCGTCGCTGACCGTGATGACCTCGCCGGCTGGCGGTGACGCTGCCGTGAGCGCGATCGAACGGTGTCGCGAGGTCGGGGATGGTCGCGTCGGGCAGATACGTGCCCGGCGCGAACTGGTTGGGATCGGGCGAGGTCTCGTCGCCGAGATCCGGCCACTGCAAGGTGCCGTCCTGCCAGTCCGTGAAGAGCGCGCGATAGGCGGGTCTCAGCAGCTCGCTTTCCCACAGCGGGAAGTTGCCGCTCCCGGCGGGGAAGCTCAGGTCGACCCAGCTCGTGCCGGTCTCTTCGAAGCCGTCGTCGGGGCCTCCCGAGTCTTCCAGCGGATCCAGGGTCTGCGGGTCCCGGGCAAGCTGCACGCGCTGGGCAGTGCCGTCCGCCACGTTCTCGATCCGCACCGGGCCCGCGATGACGTGGCCGTTGGCGTCGTTCGCCAGCTCCACGCGCAGGACGCCCGTGATCGCCTGGACGACGAGCCGCTTGACGAGCGACTCGTTGCCGTTCGCGTCCTCGTCGCCCGCCGCGAGGGCTTCCGCGACCTCGATGAAGCCAGCCTGGACAGCCGCGATGGTATACGCGCCGGCGTTCTTCCTGAACCCGGACGCGTGGATGACGTCCCCGACCTGAAAGCCGGCGGCGACGAAATCGACGTCGTCGCTCACAAACCGCCGGTTGGTCGCATCCGCAGCAATGGCAACGAGCCCGGTGTCGAGGTCGCGCAGGTAGTCGAACGTGACGTCCCCGTCGACGTAGTCGCGGTTGAAGTCGCGCTGATTGACATTGTGGATCTCGGCGATCGGTGTGACGCTCGCGGCCCCGTCGAACACGCGATAGGTCACGTTCGAGGCCGGATCGAGGCCGACCCGGTTGCCCGCCGGATTCAGCGGATCGACGAGCTTCTGGGTGACGTTGGCGAGCCACGACACCTGCACGTGGTAGTCCTGTCCCGCGGTGACGTCGGCGCTCCACACGGCGCTCGCGGCCGCCGCACCCTGCGACTGCGACGGGGTCACGCGGAACAGCAGCGTCGTGGTGGTGATGATGTCGTCGCGCCAGCTGCCGCCGTCGATCAGCTTGAGCCACGGGCGCTCGTCCGACGCGCCGGTTCTCGACCGCACCGTCGTCGCTCACGACCTCGATCATCTGCCCCGGGCGCTGCAGCGTGGTGGTGAAGATGTTGCCGCCGTGGTTCCCGTTCATGTTGAGCAGGGACCACTCGTACGGTGCGCCGGTGAGGTCGCTCATCAGCGCCGAGAGCTGGCCGGCGCCGACCGTCTCGCCGTCGATCGGGTCCTCGACGAGCAGCAGCAGCTTGCCGAGCTGCACGCTGTTGGCGTAGCCGGCGAACTTCGTCTTGTCGAACTCGACGTTCCCGCCGAGCGCGACCGTCGGATCGTCGTAGAAGGTGATCCCCGGGATGTCCTGCAGCGATTCCTGCAGCGTCTCGCTGAAGGCGATGCCGTTGATGCCCATGTAGGCATCGATCTTCTCGTGATCGCCGGGCTTGAACACCGGCACTCGCGTGCCGTTGATCTCGACGAAGGCCATGTCCATCTTGTTGGACAGGCGCAGCAGAAGGTCGAACTGGTCGACGTCGATGCCGTAGGTCTCGGAGATGTAGTCCTTGATGAGCTCCTTGGGGATCTCCTTCAGCTCGTCGATCAGGCTGGTGATCGGATTCAGCGCCATCCGCACCGGACCCACGATGTTGTCGTCGATGAACTCGGCGAACCCGTTGAGCGGCGTGCGGAAGTCGGCGACGAACTGGGGCACGCCGAACATCGGCAGCAGGTGGTTGGTGACGAACGAGTCGCTGAAGTCGCTCGTCGAGGTTTGGGTCGTCGAGCAGCGCGAACAGGGTGTCGACGAGCGAGACGTCGGCCTCGACGTCGCCGCGCCGCGCGTCGGCGTCGATGCCGACGTTGCCGCCCTCGTTGTTCTGCAGATCGCGGCGCGCCTGGAAGGCGAAGATGCCGTCGGTGATGGCGAGGCCGACCGAGGCCCAGTTGCGGATGCCGTCGTCCAGCTCCTCGCGCCAGTCGTTCAGGTACGCGTAGAGCAGCTCTGCCGCCTGCTGCGGCGTCGGCACCGTGCCGCCGAGCGAGATCAGCAGCCCCTCGAGGTCGTTGCCGGGCGGCGGCGCCGCCGGGAACGCGAGCTGGTAGGCGGCGAGCGCCGCCTGCTCCTGCGCGGCGACGACGCGCCGCATGTCGAAGAAGCGGTCGAGGATGACGCCGCGGCTGCCCTGGTTGACCGCCGCCTCGTCGCCGCTGCCGGTTTCGCCGACGAGCGGGGCGGGCGGTAGCCCGTCGGTTAGCCGCGCCACGGTCAGCACGGTCGGCGACACGCGTCACGATCTGGAAGCGGCCGTTGTTCGCCGCGTTGGCGAAGCCGAAGGTATGGATCTCCATACCCTGCGCGAAGCCGTCGGCGGCGAAGTCGCCGCCGTCCGTCCGGGTGAACGTACCGGTGCCGGCAACCGCAAGCGCGGCGACGTCGAGCTGCAGCCGGCCGGTGTCGGCGGTCGCCGACCGGATCGCCGGAGAACGGCTTGATCAGCGCCTCGTAGACGAAGCGCGTCGGGGACCGAGTTGGTGATCCCGTGCGTGCGCGTTGTCGCTGATGTCGCCGTCGGGGAGCAGCGTCCGCGTCCGCGTCGTTGTCGCGTCCCGGGCGTGGCGTCGGCGATGTACGCCTCGACCATGAAGTGGCGGACGCCGTTCGCCAGCGCGCGCGTATCCGTAGCGAGGTCCGCGAACGGCGGGAACACCCCCTCGGTGAACTCGTTGACGAGCGAGTGCGCGATCGCGTCGCCGGCCGAGTGCGTCAGGAAGCCGTAGGCGAAGGCGAGGTTCTGCAGCCGCTCCTCGGGCGTCCAGGCGGGGTCGGTCTGCGACGCCCAGGCCATGTCGAGCAGGCGCTGCAGCCAGACGCCGGTGTCGACCGGATGGATGATCGCTTGGCCGTAGAGCGTGTCGGGGAAGGCGTCCGGGCCGGTGGCGCCCGCGTAGTAGTGCGACGGGATACTTCGTCAGCGCCTCGACGATCTTCGGGTGGACGTCGTACTCGTTGCCGTTGATCGTGAGCCGCCCGTCCCGGATCACGTCGTCGCGGACGTCCTTCGCGATCTCGACGTGGGTGTGGGGCTGGAAGGCGACTTCGGCGAGGACGTCGCCGGCGTCGTCGTGGTGGACCGTGTGCGCGTGCTCGAACCCGAGCAGGTGGCCCGCCTCGTGCGCGACGTATCCGGCGAGCCCGGTCGCGTAGGCCTGCCACGCTGCTCGCGTCGAGCGGGATGGCGTCGCTGAAGACGAAGGCGATGTCGGCGCGGTCCCGGTTGCCGGGGTCGACCTTCTCCGAGAAACCCCAGTAGTCGCCGTACTGCGGAATGCGGCGCCGTCTCCGCCTATATATACAGTGCTGTACGTCTCGCCCGCGCCGGGTTGTTCGCTGGTGATCAGCAGCCCAGTGCCAGCGGAGGCCTGCTGCAACGTCTCCACGAGCAACTCCGCGATGGCCTGCTCCTGGCCCGCCAGCGCATCCGGTGCCGCGAAACGTGGGTATGTCGATACCTCGACCGTCACAGGGCCGCGATAGCTGACTTCCTCCGCGCCGTCGAGGTCGAGATAGATCGTCTGCCCGGCGAAGCCGCTCGCGGGGGTCGCGTGATCCGTTACAGCGAATCGAATGGCCGGCGGCTCGCCGGCTGCGACGTGCGTCGGCGCAGCGATCAGGGCGCCGTCCTGCCGCTCGCTCGGTGCGAGGAGGGCGGCGACGGCGGGCGCGAGCAGATCGGCCGAGAGCAGCAGCCGCGGTTCGAGGCTCTCGAACTCCGGCCGCTGGCCCGGCTCCCGGGGAAAGTGCGCACCGGCGCGCGCCCTGAACAGGCCAAATACCCGCTGCATGGCTCGCGTGAAGGTCGTAGGTGCCGACGGAGCGCCGCCGGATCTGGGGCGCGGCGCGCCTGTGCGTGATGTCATGCGAGGATGCTCCCGCTTAGCCTCCGAAGGATAGGGATCTCAGTCGTGCATCTATCCGCCGGGCAGCAAGCAAGGTCAATTGCTTCAATGCGCAGCGGTGACGGGCCGACCACTCAGGCGATGACGTGAACGACGCGCGAGCATCGCTGCGGATGGTTGCATTGGATAGCAAGGCCTAGCGCGATCACATATCGCGTAGGCCATATATCCACATAGTGGGGGGACGCGGCGCAATCGCATGCTCCAGAGTCAAAGCAGCGAGCCGGGAGCAATAGTCCGAAGCGCCCAACAACCGCGCATTGCGGCACGAAGTCGGTGATGTTCATGCTGAGTCTCATTCTTAATCCGCTCCACTCGAAGTGCCAAAGCAGGCCGAACCCGCTTCCAACTACCGGCCTATGTCGAAAGCGCTACGGCGTTCGGCGTATTGAGAAACGGGCTGGCGCAGGGCAAAACAAGAGGAAAGGCGAATTCGTTTCGCGGCTGAATTGCGCCTGTAGGACGGATAGGACGGGCGGCCTTGCGTGCGACCCGAACGCTCAAGGCGTGAACCACCCGATAAGGTCGGCCGGAGATCGCGCGAGCGAAACAACAGTAGGAAAAAGCGCGTCGATTGTCGGGTAGGAGGGAGCTTGCCTCAAAGCAACGGCCTAATTGATCGACCGTAGTTGCAAGAAGTACAGAAACCCCCTTTGAATAGGTGATATATGCGCAAATTCGTTCGAGCAGTGGTAAAAGACACTGATATGTTCCTGGTCGCGTTGACCGAAGACCAAACCATAGCCGTGAGTGGCGGCCGTTGGAAGGAAGAGATCGTCCCTGCGCCACCCGTGCTCCCACCCGGCAGCGGCGGCGCGGCTATGAGCAACGCGTGGGGGATTTATGATCCCGGCGGCGTTGGGACAGGTCCGGGAGTCTATGGAGAGTGCTACCTCTCCCCGACGTGCAACTGTTAGTTCGCATAAGTCAAACCAGGAGCACGCATATGATCTTCTCGCACAGAACGAACATCCGTTGCACGAATGCCGCGAGCGGCCGGACCGATACCGTCCGGGAGCTCCACGCCAGTGAGCTGCTTGCTGTTTCTGGCGGCGGCATCAAAGAAAAAGTTCATTTGCCGGTCTATGACTCTGTCGCGACGCTGTGTTCCGTGATCGGGGCATTGGCTACCCTATAAACGATGTGGGCAGCACGTCAGCAGATGCTGGCCGCGGGCGTCATCGACGAGGCGGACACCGCGCGGTGGCAGGTCGTCTTCGAGCGGCTGGACCGCGGCGAGCTCCGCGCGACGTTGTTCGCGCCGATGTTCTCCGCCTGGGGCCGCAAGCCGACGTGATGGCTGTATCCGTCCATGAGACCGGGGGCTCTGACCGCGTATGAGCAAGGAGCGGACTTCCAGGGTGCTCGTCGCCGATCCCGACCCGGCCGTGACGGTGACGGCCGTGGCGGCCGGCGTTTCCAAGGACCAGGCGTACGTCGCGCCGACCGACGCCGAGCGCCTCGACGCCGGCATCGGGCTGGCCAGGCTGGCCATCTGCGACCTGGACGGTGCGGCCGAGCTGCTCGGCCCGCTGGGCTTCACTGTCACGACGGACGTCGACCCGGCCACCGGCCGGCGGTACGCCCTCGCCGTCTCGGAGACGCAGACCCCGCGGGCGTGGGGGCTTTACCTCGTCGACCTGACCCGGCCGCTCGGGTTGTGCGTCGCGGTGCCGCACCCGAAGTCGGATGCGCTGTGCGAGCAGCTCGCGCTGCGGCTGTGGCGCGCCACACCGGGGGCGATGCTGGCCATGGCCGCGGTCCATCGGGACGCCGCCGAGGGCACGGCCGACCACTCGCAGAACACCGAGTCGGTGTTCCACCACCTGTGGACCGACGTGATCGGCCCGCGTGGCGTGCCGCAGGTCCAAGTCCACGGCTTCGCGGACGCCACCGCGCCCGAGCAGGTCGTCGTCTCAACCGGCAGCGGCCCGGTCACCCCGGCCGCCGTACGGATCTCCGACGAGATACAGGCGACCGGGCTGGTCACGACGCGAAGCTGGGACGGCACAGCAGATTTCGACCTGCGCGCGACCGGCAACGAGCAGGGCATCGCGGCCAACACCAACGGCTGGGTCTGGGTGCACGTCGAGCACAACCGGACCGTCCGCGACACACCAGCCCTGTGGGAGCCCGCCATCGACGGCATCGCCGCGGCGAACCCCGCACTGCTCGCCTACGACCGGCCGTCTCCGGGCGGCACGGGGCACCTCCCCAAGTCGGTGGGTACGGCGAACACCACGGGCTCGTCGCGGTTCTTTGCGCGCGAGGATCACGCACACCGTGGTGCGACGGCGACACACACCCACGCGCAGCCGCTCACCCGGTTCGCCCCGGTCACCCTGACCGACGCGGCCACGGTCAGCATCGACGCCTCGCGCGGCGACTACTTCCGGGTCCGCCTCCTCGGCAGCCGGACGCTCGCCGTACCCACCAACGGTGCCGACGGGCAACGGGTCCTCGTCGAGGCGCTGGCCGCCGCCGGCCGGCGCACGCTGACGCTGGATGCGTCGTACGTGCGCTCGACCGGCATCGCGTCAGCGATCTCCATCCCGTCCGGCAAGCGGTGGTTCGGCCAGCTCGTGAACGTGCAGGCCCTCGGCTGGGTGGTCATCGCCTCCGCGGTCCAGGCGTGACATGACGCCTGCTGGGGTCACCTGTGGAGCCTAGGAAAAACAAACCGCCTTTTCTCCCGATTGGCAAGCTAGCGTGTGCCCAGTGAGCCGTCAGAGCCGTCAATGAGGCGAACCCTCGCTCAAGACTCGAGTGTCGGTACCTTAGTGTTGAGCGCCCGATCTGACGTCAGACCGGCTCGGGTATCTCCATTCTTACAGGGGTCGGCCGGGTGTGCCGCGTGGCGCCCGCCGCCGCAATGTGCCACACGAGGCAACCAGAATTGCGCCGGAGTTAGGTTCGAATCCCCGTGGGGACGCCAATAAATCAATGCCTTATGATCCGCTAGGGATCCTTGTCCAACAATTGTCCAATATACGACTTTGGACGTGATCGCGGTTTCCCAGAATTCCACGATGGCGGGGTTGCCGCGGTAGGTGGCGAACGAGCCCGCGAGCGCCAGCGTGCGCTCGGGGTGGTCGATCGCGAAGCGCAGAGCGTTGGTGCTACCCATCGAGTGGCCGACGACGATCGCTTGCTCCAGTCCAAGCGCGTCCATGAACGCAACCACGTCCGCCGCGAAATGGCGCGTCCGGTAGCCTGTGGCCGGCCGATCCGCATCGCCGTGACCCCTTTGCGTCAGAGCGAACACATGGAGGGACTCGGGGAGGTGCGGCAGGACGGGCTCGAAGGAGCGCCAAGAATCGGTAACCCCGTGCAGAAACACCACGGGTACCCCGGCAGGGTCTCCCTGCTCGACATAGGGGAGCTTGACCCGGTTGGGCAGTTGGACCGATCGGATGATCGGTGTCATGGCTTGGGTCTCCATCAAGAGGGCGGGCATGCGCTCGTTCGCCGGGGATGGAAACCCCGCGCCTGGCGCGGCGAGCGCGGCGCTGTCGGGGAGGCGAGAGGCTGTTACCCGTCCGGCCGTTTGGGTATGTTCCGCCAGGGGCGTGAACAGAGCGTTCGGAGCGCTGTGAGACCAGCGTGACACGCTGACGGCCGAGCACGGTGGCGCCGGCGCGTCAGCGTGTGGCAGGCAGAATGAATCTGGCCACGTGGTGTCCTTCTGGCAGCTTCACGGGGGAGCTGAGCTACGAGATCACGGTGCCCGCAGAAGTACGGGCTGAGCATGTGGAAGAGGGCCCGGTCGACGAGGTCACATCTGTGACCGACGCGAATTAACCTTGGCTAGACTAATCAGCGCTCAAGCCGTCATGAAGCCGTCATGAATATGCGCTCAAGCCGTCACCGAACTCCTATCTCTGCGGGTATGGCAATGTCAGCGCCGCTCGTGAGATCCTCAAGTGGAAGTCAGGCTGCAGCCGAGGAAAGACCTGAAGGCACCTCTTCCCAGGTCCCTCGCTCCTGGCCTGGGGTGAATTGCCCTCGGTGCAAAGTACACAATGCTGCCGATGCGCGCTTCTGTGAGGAGTGCGGGGAGCCTCTCACCCTGAGCTGCCCTAGCTGCGGTGCGCCGGTGACTGAGGGCAAGAAGTTCTGTAAGAGCTGCGGTGCTGCGCTCTCGCCTTCCCCCTTCCCGCTCTCCGAGCGCTTCACCTCCGCCCAAACCTACACGCCCAAGCATCTGGCCGAGCGGATCCTGCTGTCGAAGGATGCTCTGGAGGGTGAGCGCAAGCAGGTGACCATCCTCTTCGCCGACTTGAAGGGCTCAATGGAACTGCTCGCGGACCTGGATCCGGAGGAAGCTCGCAAGCTGCTTGATCCGGTTCTTGAACGAATGATGGAGGCGGTTCACCGCTACGAGGGCACGGTTAACCAAGTGATGGGCGACGGAATCATGGCGCTGTTTGGTGCTCCGCTTGCCCACGAGGATCATGCGGTCAGGGCATGCTACGCCGCACTCCGGATGCAGGAGCAAGTATCGCGCTACGGCGACGAGATGCAGCGAACGAAAGGTACACCGATCCGAGCTTCGAGTAGGGTTGAACTCGGGAGAGGTGGTTGTACGGGCGATTAGCAGCGACCTGCAAATGGACTACACGGCCGTCGGCCAGACCACGCATCTGGCTGCGCGCATGGAGCAGATGGCCAAGCCGGGCACGGTGCTGCTAACGGCGCACACCCTGAAGCTGGCGGAAGGCTACCTACAGCTCAGGGCGCTCGGACCGATCCCGGTCAAGGGGCTTGCCGAAGCGATCGAGGTCTTCGAATTGACGGGCGCTTCGGGGGCGCGAACGCGCTTGCAGGCTGCCGCGGCACGAGGGCTTACCCGCTTCGTGGGCCGGCAGCGCGAGCTGGAGGTGCTGGCTGAAGCGCTCGTGAGCGCTGGGCGCGGCAAGGGCCAAGTCGTCGCGATCGTAGGGGAGCCCGGTGTGGGAAAGTCGCGCCTGTTCTGGGAGTTTCTTCACTCCCACAGCACGCGAGACTGGCTGGTGGTGGAGTCGGGCTCGGTGTCCTATGGCAAAGCCACGCCGTATCTTCCGGTCATCGACCTGCTTAAGAGCTATTTCAAGATCGGCGATCGCGATGATGCACGCAGCATCCGCGAGAAGTTGACCGGCAAGCTGCTGACTTTGGACCGGTCATTGGAGCCGATACTCACCCCGTTGCTGGCGTTGCTCGATCAGCCAGTACCGGATGCAGCTTGGCAGAAGCTCGATCCGCCCCAGCGCCGGCGGCAGACGTTGGACGCGCTCAAGCGGCTGTGGTTGCGGGAAGCACGGGCCCAGCCACTGGTCCTCGTGTTCGAGGACCTGCACTGGATCGATTCGGAGACCCAGGATTTTCTAGATGGACTTCTGGAGAGCATCCCCACCGCACATGCCTTGCTGCTGTTCAACTACCGGCCCGAGTACCACCACGCCTGGGGCAGCAAAACGTACTACACCCAGCTTCGGCTCGACCCGCTGAGCGCCGAGACAGCCGAGGACCTGCTGGAGAGCCTGCTGGGGTGCGAGCGCGAGGTCGAACCGCTCAAGAAAATGCTCATCGAGCGCACCGAGGGCAATCCGTTCTTTTTGGAAGAAAGCGTGCGCGGCTTGGTTGAATCCGGCGCTTTGGGCGGAGAGCGAGGAGCGTACCGGTTGCAGCGGCCTCTCGCGAACATCGAAGCGCCGGCGACGGTGCAAGCGATCCTTGCGGCACGCATCGATCGTCTAGCCGCTGAGGACAAGCGGCTGCTGCAGATTGCTGCAGTGATCGGCAACGACGTGCCTTTTGGGTTGCTGGAAGCGGTAGCCGAGTTGCAAGAGCCGGCTCTGCGCAGCGCGCTGTCGCGCCTGCAAGCGGCCGAGTTCCTGTACGAGGCGAGGCTGTTTCCCGACCTCGAGTACACGTTCAAGCACGCGCTGACACACGAGGTCGCGTACACCAGCCGGCTCCAGGAACGCAGGCGCGCTTTACATGCTCGTATCGTCGAGGCCATCGAGGCGCTTCACGCAGACCGACTCGACGAGCACGCGGAGCGGCTCGCGCATCACGCGGCGCAGGGGGCGCTCTGGGAGAAGGCGCTGATGTATCTCAGGCAGGCCGCACGCAAGGCGGCAGCGCGGTGGGCGTACCGGGAAGCTGCCCGCTATCTCGAGCTCGCGCTCGAAGCGGTGGGACGGCTCCCCCGCCGCGCCGATACCATCGCACAAGAGGTGGACGTTCGACTGGAGCTTCGAGCGGCATTGATCCCACAGGCCGGCTACGACCGGATCGGTGAGATCTTGCCTGCAGCCGTCGCTATGGCGGAGCACCTCGAGGACCGCGAACGGCTTGTCTGGGCGCTGGCGTCTCAGGCACACATGAGCGTTGAGCGCCGCAACTTCCCGCAGGCCCTGGAGTCTGGTCGTCGTGCGCTCGCGCTCGCGGAGGAGGCGGCCGACCCCGTGCTGACGCTCGGCGCTCAGTTCTTCCTGATGGGCGTTTACGTCATGCCGGGCGATCATCAGCAAGTGATCGAATTGGGGCGCCGGACGGCTGCAGCCGATGACGAGGTCGTCGCGACCGCCTTCGCGAGGTGGGGCCCGGGCATCAACCCGCCTTGGCTCACTATCTCGGAAGCGGAGGTCGGGCTATTCACCGACGCGCTCCGCGACGGTCGAGACTACATTGCGCCGGTCCGAAGCATATGGACATCCGCTGGCCATCGCAGCTGCATGCACCGGGCTTGGCTTCGCAAATGCGCGTCGCGGAGCGTCGGGTCAGGCGATCCCGCTGCTCGAGCGTGCGCTCAAGTTGTGCGATACCTATGCTCTCGCGGTCTGGGTGCCCTGGACGGCCTCCTCGCTCGGGCTGGCGTACGCGTTGGCTGGGCGGTTCGAGGAAGGTGCGGCACAGGCTGAGCACGCCGTTGAGCGCGGCACCGCGCTGGGGCTGACGCGTTTTCAGCCGCTTCGGCTCGCGCTCCTAGCGAATGCGTACCTGCTTGCCGGCCGCCGCGCGGAAGCGCACGCCGTCGCGCAGCGGGTCCTGGAGCTCGCCGTTGACTGTGGCGAGCGGAGTCCGGAAGCTTGGGCGCTGTATCTGCTTGCTGCCAGCGAGGAGGCGCCACGCGCTGCCGCCGAAGAGAAACTGTCGGAAGCGTATCGCGGCGCGCTACGTCTGTCCGAACAGTTGGGCATGCGTCCCCTGACCGCTCATTGCCATCTTGGGCTGGGGGAGCTGTACGCCGCGCTCCGCGCGGGGGACAAGGCACGCGACCACCTCGGGCAGGCGCTGGCTCTGTACCAGGGAATGGGGATGCAGCACTGGCCCGAGCAGGCCGAACTAATGCTGCGTGCCCTGGTTTGAGCCGTGCCCGAACGGGGGAGTCGTCCTATGTTGACGCCGTGCAGTCTCAATCGGCGTTCTCAAATGACCGCTTCAGAGAAACGCGATTGACCGGAAACCGGGTCGAAACCCGCCATTCGCCAATGACGGCTATCGGCCAACTCCGGACGCTCGACGCCGACCCCTAAATCGCTCCGAAGCGGACGCAGCGGCGGAGGGCGCCTGCATAGCGGCCCTCCAGCCATCACTCAGGTACGTGAGTAATATTGCCTCAGACCAAATACCAAGCTGCCGAATGGGATGCCGAGCGCGGCATAGACTGCTTCGGCAATCGGGTGACGCGTTGTCAGCCAATATTTCAACGGCGACATTGGAGTAACCAACTGGAACGACGCCCGCTTGCTGCATGCGCAGGACTCCCATGTCCACCTGTGTGCGACTAAAGCCGCCCGAGGCGTCGATCACCGCATAACTCTCGAAGCCGTCGGCCAGTGCGGCTATCGCCGGAAAGGCGAGACAAACGTCTGTGGAGATACCCGTCACCACCAGTTTCTTACGGCCTGTCGCCTTAACGGCTTCGACCACCCGCTTGTCGTCCCAAGCGTTGACTGTAGTGCGCTCGATAGGCTTGATACCCCGCAATGCCTCTGTGAGCTCAGGGATGAGCGATCCCCACATTTTCTCGGTTGTAGTGGTAACGATCACCGGCACCTTGAGCGCGAGCATCGATCGGGTCAGGCCGACAATGTTGTGTTTGAGGCTGAGAGTGTCGATGTCGCGCACGCCGGTATACAAGCCGATCTGGTGATCGACCACGAGTAGTACAGCATTGTCACGTGTCAGCCGTTCGGGGCGGCGCGGGGCTGCTTGGCTCATGTCAGGGGCTCCTTTCGATTGGATAGATTCGGGGCTCGCCGCGGCCGCCGTGAAAGTAGTTGGGACGGTGCCAAAGGTCGCAAGAGCGATCGCCGTACAGGATTGATTGAGAAACTCGCGCCGGTTCATCGCTCTCTCTCCCTGGCTCGTCTGACGCAAATTGTGGTTCATGCGGAGGCTGCGGACGGTGGGAGTAGATTATTCTTGGGACATTGCCCGCACAATTAGGCAAAATGAGACTGATTGTCCCGAGAGACGGAACGATGCCAGTCCCCCGAAAGAAGCGGCTGCTGGATTTGGACGATCTGTACTATTTCGTCCAAGCGGTCGAGAAAAAGGGCGTCACCGCAGCCGCGCGTGCTCTCGACTTACCGAAGTCGAGCATCAGTCGCCATATCGTCGCGCTGGAGACCGCCTTAGGGGTGCGCCTGATTCAGCGCACAACGCGCAGCTTTGCCGTGACCGACATCGGTCAGGAGTTCTACGGGCATGCGGTCGCTACGCTCATCGAGGCGGAAACGGCGCAGGACATTGTCCGGCGGCGTACCGCCGAGCCAAGCGGGACCATCCGCTTCAGTTGTCCGGTCGCACTGGCGCAACTGGCCCTTGCCGAACTGATCGTGGAATTCATGACGCTTCATCCCCAGGTTCGCATTGTTCAGCATGCCACGAATCGATTCGTTGATCCCGTGCAGGAGGGGTTCGATGTCTGCCTACGGGCGCATTCGACTCCGCTGCCCGCCTCGAGCTTGATCCAGCGCCATCTCGCCGATATCCCCTGGCGACTCTTCGCAGCGCGCAGCTACCTGGTACGCAAAGGTACCCCGACCACGCCTGAGCAGCTGTCCGAGCACGACGGAATCGGCCTGCGACAGGGTGAGGAAACACATGTCTGGACGCTTGCCAGCGAGAAGCAGCGCGATCGCACGACTAGCGTGGCCTACTCCCCGCGACTACTGAGTGACGACATGGTCACGCTCAAAGTCGCTGCCTGTCATGGGCACGGCATCGTGGCGCTACCTGAATATGTCGGGCACAAGGAAGTCCAAAGCGGTGTCCTCATCCGCGTTTTGCCTCAATGGCATGCTGGCATTGCGACCGTGAGTATGTTGCTACCCTCCCGTCGGGGGCTGCTGCCTTCAGTTCGAGCGTTCATGGACTTCTTGAGCGAACGCGTGCCCCGAGCCGTCGCCTGAGAATCAGTCTACTTCGGTGCCGAGGTTGCAGTGCCTCGTACAGATCTGTAATCCGCAGAGGGTTTATCGATATCGACGTTCGGGATGACTTCTTGGAGAGCTTGGGTACCGCACGCTATTCGAACGTCGGCTTTTGCCTTTCCGAGCGTCTGCTGTGGAAAGGTGCGGACGTCGCATGAGGGTCGATGGCGGTCATCCAACAGCGCGGGGTCGAGTGGGGACTTTGTGGGGACACGAGGGTACACGACAGTACACGACAGAGCACAAGAGCGGAACAGCCTGCCGGCAACTGCTGCTAGAATTCAAACACTTGCGCCAGAGGACTTAACTACGAACCAGGGGGTTTTCAAATCCTGCCGGGCGCGCCAATACATCAAAGGCTTGCAGAGATGCAGGCCTTTTCCGTTCTTGTGCGTGCCCCCTTGGTGCCCCCTCATCGATCAGGACCCTGGTCGACCTAGAACGACCGGATCACCGACTCGGTCGAGAAGGCCGACTTTGATCCGCATCAGGACTTTGTGGAGCACTGCTCCACCCGTTGGCACTCTTCGACATGCTGTTCGGGCGCGCATCAGCAAGGCGGAGCGCGAGCGGCAGTGCCTTCGTTGCAGCGTGATCTGTGGGCGAATGGAATTGCCGATTCAGTTTCTCGTACGAGGAGATGAGCAGCAAATCGCCACCGCTCTTGGAGACGCGGACGGCGGCCATGGGTCAAGGGCGACCTACGGATGACGGCTTGCGGCCATTATGCATAGCTCCCAAAGAGCGGCGAGAGACGTCCTCCAAAGGAGCTAGTACCAAGAAACGGATGGAGACGATCGACGACGAGACCTCCGCCGCCGCGATCGACTACAATAAAGCGGCAGCACGCTGCGGGCAAGCCGTTCTTCGTCTGGTGGAACGGCAGTGCATGCACCTGCGCACCCCAGGGCGATTATGGAGCAGACGCTCGAGGACATCAGGGCGGCGAGGGAACGGGCCGCTCAGAAACCGCAGCAACCGAAATGAATCGCCGCCGCCAGCAATCGTGACAGCCAAACAGATCGCCTGTGTCGTAGCGGTCCTCGCCGTGGCCGCGGTCGCCGGATGCACGTATTACCAAGCCGCGCCGGGCGTCTATTCTGCCCCGGCGCCCGCTTCGTTCGACCGATCGTGGTCCGCTGCGGTCGGCGCGTTCGAGGACCAGGGTGTGCGGATTACCTCTCAGGATCGCAGTGCCGGTCAGATTCGCGGCACCCGCGACGGCATCGACGTGACGGCGAACGTCCGCACGCAAGCCGACGGCAGCGTGCGGGTCGAGTTCAATACCAGTGGCGCCACCACGCGCGACCCCAAACTGATCGAGCGGATCTCGCAGGCCTACGAGCGGCGCATGGGCCGGTGATCGGCCGCAGATAGATTCCAGTGTACGGTGGTGCGGCGCGCCATGAACCGAGTTGGCAGCGGGTAGCTCATTTCGAGCGCGCTATCCGACCGTCGCCACCCGCTGCACCCTGCTGATGGTGACAGCGGGTGGGTGTCCACGCTCTATCGTATCTACTCCGAGGAGTGGACTGTGTCTCCATACGCCGGACGGCCGGCGTATGCTGCCTCGGTGGCGCTACCGCCCTCTCCCGGGCCTCCGGTAGGCGTGTCTGTCGCTTCCGCGGCCGATCATCATTCGATCATGTGCCGAGATCGGACTTACGCCACGTCGAGTCCGGATCGAAACGCGTCATCGCGCTCGCCCGCGCGGCGGTGTCGGAGCCGAGGTCCTTTTCGTACACCACGCCGTCATGGCTCACCATGAAGGTCATCACACCGGTATCGCCATACTTGACCGGCCACGCCACCACCGCAAATCCGCCGATCAGACGGGCATGTGCGACGTAGTCGAACGCGCCGCCCGGCGCGTTCTTGCCCTGGGAGGTGAGGAGTTTGTACCGGTAGCCGTAGTAACCCGCGTTGCCACCACCAACTCTTGCCTTGCGCGCCGCGGCGACGGCCGGTCCGAGCGGGCTCAGCTCCTCGCCAGGCTTGGTCGGCCAGTACAGCCCGTCGTTCTTGCCTGGCGAACTCTCGAACTTGGCCGCGTACTGAAGCACGCCGTCGCCGTTGTGGTCCTTCCTGGCGTACTCCTTTTGCGCGTCATAGATCGCGAGCATGACCTGTATTACCACGCGCTCGTTGCGCCCGATGCGGCGCACCCGCATCTCTTCGACGCCGGCCCGCGTGTCGAACCGCCAGCCTTGCGCCGTCTTCACGATCGGAATGGGCATGGTCCAGCCGTCATCGCCCACTGCCACGAGCGCTTTCGCGTCGCCCTCCGGCTTGATCGCGTGCGACTTGGCCCACGCGGCGAGAAAGCGATAACCAATTTCGGCACCGACTGGCGGGATGAGGGTGCGAAAGTCGGGGCCGAGAAGCGCCTCTAAAGCATCCTCGTCGCTGGTAGCGACGGCGTCGCCAAATGCATTCATCGCCGCCTCAGGCGAAGCGAACTTCTTCTGCTGCGCAGATGCAGCCGGCGGCCAGGAAACGAGGAGAGCCAGCGCCGCGGCGAGCGCTGCAAAGCACGTAACCGTTCTAGTGCTTAGATCTCTGAATTGCATCGTCAAAGCCCCTCTAACGTCTGCGGCCGCCGCCACCACCACCACGTGCGCCACCACCACCACGTGCGCCACCACTCGCCCGTGCTCCACCTCCTCCGCTTGCGCGCGCCCCCCCACTGGCACCGCTGCGGTTTCCCAACGACTGATTACTGGCGTGACCGCGGTCGTGGTCGCGTTGCGAAGCCGCGCCGCCCCCTACGCCCTGGAAGGCTCCGTCCCCACCACCACCGCGATCACCCACGCCACCACGATCGCCAGCGCCGCCGCGATCACCGACCCCGCCTCGATTACCGACCCCGCCCGGGTCGCCAACGCCGCCTCGATCACTGACCCCACCGCGATCACCAACCCCGCCGCGATCACCCCCACGGTCGCCAGCGCCCTCGCGCCCGCGGAAATCCTGGCGCCCATTGGCGCCCGGAACGTCCTTGCCGAACTTCTCGCGGCTCGCGGTGTCGCGATAGGAGACGCCCTTGCGATGATCGGGGTTGTGCTGCCATTGGCCGCCACCGCTCACCTTGGTGCGGTCGAAGCTCCGGTCGATGTTGGTGGCCTTGTTGACGTTGATGTTGACGTCGCCGCGCCCCCAGTTGCAGCCGCCGAAGATCGCGCCCGCAGCCGCCAAGCCCACGCCCCAGGCGAAACCGCGGGCGAGGTAGCCGCCGGGATACCAGACTGGAGACGGCGGCCAGTAGTACGGCGGATACGACGGATAACCCCAGCTGCCGTAGACGACGGTCGGGTTGTAGGCCGGCACGTAGATAACTTCCGGATTCGCCGGCTCGATCTTGATCACGGTTTGCTGTGGCGCCGCCTCCTCGACAATCACTTTCTGCTGCTCGGTCGACTTGAGGTTGCCCGACTGGTCGGCGCGGCTCCGCAACCGCTGCACAGCGTCGAGGACGGCCTTCTGGTCGGCAAGGAACGCGTCGCCCAGCTTCTGCGTCCAGTCGAGCTTCTGGTCCATCGGCTCGAGGATCTGGGGGAAGGCGACCAGCGACTTGACGCTCACGTCCCACGGCTGGCTCTCGACCGCCTTGACTGCGGCATCCCCCTTGACGTTCGGATTTGCTTTCACCCAGCGCGCCGCCTGCACGACTTCCAGCGGATAGGTCGCGGCCATCAGCACCTGCGATAGCAGCGAATCCGGATAGAGCGCGATCGGTGCGACCAGCGCCTCGATCTCCTCCGGCTTGAAGGCCGGCGGCTCGCCTTCCGCCTGCGCGTAAGCGACGTTCCAACCGATCGCGGCGCATGCGAGGAGCCCTAGCAACAAGTGTTGGAAAATAAGCTCGCTCCGCGATCTCATGAGGGACCTCCGTACCCGCTGGCGTGCTGGCTCGGCGAAGTGCACGACGGATAGAAATTCACCCTATCACACGGTCCGGCCGGGCTCAAGGCTGCTTTTCCAAGGGTCCGCGCGCCAGTTGGCAATCCTGGCGTGAGGCAGGTAGCGGGTAGACGGCGGTGGCGTCGATTTCCAGGACTGCGTCGTAGAGTTCAGCAAACTCGGAACCTTCGTCGAAGGTAAATGGAGTTGTGGGTGAACCGGCGCAGCGTCTGCCCGAACTGAGCCGGTCCGATGCTCCTCCCGAGCCCGCATGCCCCGACGCACGTTGGGGACGATCAGCCCCAGGCACCTTGCGCTTCTACCCATCCGATCACGGCGATAGGCGACCCGTCGGGCTTGATGAAAGTAAGAGGCCCGAGGAAGGTCATATAGAATTCGCTATCCTCCGGGAAGGAGGTCTTGTCATGGCGCGCGCCTGATGACTCGAAGCCGTAGCCCGGCGCGATCGCGGTATCGCCGCCGGCAGCTTTGCCACCCCGCACATCCATCTTGCCCTTGGTCAGGAAATATTCGCCCGGGCCGGCATGGATGTGTGGTGCGAAGGAAGATCCGGCTGGGCAGTCGAAGATCGCTGTCCAAGAACTGTTTTCCGGCGAGACGTGGAGCAGTTTCCAGCGGATACCTCCGGCGGAGAACGCATTTGGGAACGCCTTCCAGTCTAATGCATTGATCTGCACGTACTCTTCGTTGGTCTTCGGCTTCATGATTTCTCCCGGCTGATTGGATTGTGCTGGGTGCTCAATGGTAGGCGAGCAACCCAGCGCGACAGCGCCAAACTTGTGCTTTTTGTTCTGACCGGATTGTACGCTCGGCTTGAATCGCGCGAAGATATTTGTCTTGTGTGCGATCCCCGCGACTTGGCGTGGAAATCATGGCTTCGTGGGGGATCGAACCAGCGACGACTATTCGGCGACGTTTCGGAACGAGATGACCTCCTACCGTGAGACGCGCGGGGCGCGCTCAGATCAGCCCCAGGAACTTGCAGTCCTCCAGGTTGCCCTGATGGTCCACCTTGACGACCGTCTGCTCCCGCACCTGAGCGGTGATGACGCAGCGCGCCTCGTAGGTGGAGTCGTTCTCGAAACCCAGCCAGTAGCCCTCTAAGAAGCTGCGCTCCTCCGCGTTCCAGGTCAGCACGCGTTGCCCGTTGACCTCGCGCTGCTGGGTCGGCTCGCCGAAGCGCGCAATCATCTCGTCCACAGGTTTACCCTGGAATGCACTAAGGTCCCTGGAGAGCTCCGAAGTGCTGCTCCCCTTGAACACATCGAGTGCGCCGGAGAGCCGCGAACTGCTGTCACTGCCGCAACCGGCCAGGCAGGCCGCGATCAGGAGTGCGGGCAATCTCATCGGCTTGTGCAAACGGATAGGAAAATTCAACCGTATCACGTACTGCGGGAGGGCTCAAGCCGCGTGCGAGGCGGCGAAGCGAGACCCGCGAGCGGCCACTGAGATTCGGAGACTGCCTGCAAGGCAGACCCGGAATCCGCAACCGCTCGATTCTTGGATCGGGGTTATGCTACGCGGCCCGAGGATGACGCCTGGGTCGAGTTTGCAGCTGCCGCTTCTCGGCGCGGCTCCGACGGAACGCTTCCAAGTGCGGTTGAGCTACTAACGGTAACAGTTCCGTGACAGCACGCGCCGCCGCCGCCGGCGTAGTCCACACGGTTGGTTGCGAACGACGGGGATACGATCTCAGTTCCCTGCCGAAAACGAATCTGGACCGGCAACGCACACGGGACGATGTCCCCAAACCAAAGGAGATTCACATGGGCGACGCAGCAACGGTTTCACGGGCGGCGGTCACCGATGCGGCGCTCGAACGCCGGCTCGACAGGCTTGGTCTCACCGGCAAGGAGGACGACTGGACCGATCGCTACTTGCTGTGCGAGCACCTCCTCGATCCGTCCACAGCCCGCCCCCGGCAGCGCTTCGAGGCCGTCGCCCGCTTTATCCGCGACCTGGTGGCACACCGCTGGGTGAAGACCCGGCAAGCCCGGGAGATGGCCAACCCGAAAAGAATCTACTACCTGTCCATGGAGTTCCTGATCGGCCGCACGCTCAGCAACAATATTATGAACCTCGCCGCCGATCCGCTCGTCCAGAGGGCCATGCAACAGGAGGGCTGGGATTTTCCGCAGCTGCTGGAGGAAGAGCCGGACGCGGGTCTGGGCAACGGGGGCCTCGGCCGCCTGGCCGCTTGCTTTATCGACTCGCTGGCGACGGTCGGTTTCTCGGCCATCGGCTATGGCCTCCGGTACGAGTACGGGATCTTTCACCAGGCCATCCGCGAGGGCTATCAGGTGGAGGAACCCGACAACTGGCTGCGGCGTCCCGACCCGTGGGAGATCTCCCGCCCAGGCAAGATGTACCCGGTGGAGCTCGACGCCAGTATCGAACTGCAGGGTTCTGCGATCCGCATCATCCCCAACCGTCCCTCGACCCTTCTGGGCATCGCGTACGACCGGCCGGTCGTGGGCTACGGGGCCGCCTGCGTCAACACTTTGCGCCTCTGGGCGGCGGCTGCGCCCGCGTCCTTCGATTTCGCAGAGTTCTCCCACGGGGATTTCGTCGGCGCCGTCATTGAGAACGTGGAGGCGGAATCACTGACCCGGGTTCTCTATCCCGACGATTCCACCGAGGCCGGCCGGACACTGCGCTTCCTCCAGCAGTACCTCATGGTCAGCTGCTCGCTGCAGGACATCGTGGACCGCTTTCGAGTCGGGCAACGCACAGATTGGTCTGCCCTGCCGGACCACGCCGCCATCCAGCTCAACGACACGCACCCCGCGCTCGCGGTTGCCGAACTGATGCGCATCTTGCTGGACCAAGCCAAGCTTTCCTGGGACGAGGCCTGGGCCATCACCGTCCGCACGCTCGCCTACACCAACCACACTTTGCTCCCCGAGGCCTTGGAGAAATGGCCCATCGAGCTGTTCGAGCTGCTCATTCCGCGCCATCTCGAGATTGTCTACGAGATCAATCGCCGCTTCCTGGATGATGTCCGACGCCGCTACCCGGGCGACGAGCACCGGATGCGCCGCATGAGCGTCATCGAGGAGGGGGCACGGCGCAAGGTCCGCATGGCCCATCTCGCCGTCGTCGGCACCCACAGCACCAACGGAGTAGCGAAGATTCATTCCGACCTGCTGCGGACCTCGGTCTTGCAGGACTTTGCCGACATGTTTCCGGAGAGGTTCAGCAACAAGACCAACGGCGTGACGCCTCGCCGCTGGCTGCGGCAGGCCAACCCCGCCCTGTCGCGCTTGATCTCCGAGGCAATCGGCGAGGGTTGGGTGACGCAGCTCGATCGACTCCGCGAGCTGCGGCCGTTGGCGGTGGATTCCAGCTTCCAAGAGCGCTTTCGCCAAGCCAAGCGCGAAGCCAAGAACCGCTTCGTCGAGTGGCTCAAGGCGTCATCCGGCGAGGTCGTCGACCCCGACACCATATTCGACTGCCAGATCAAGCGGATTCACGAGTACAAACGCCAGCTGCTGAACGTGCTGCATATCGTAGTTCTGTACAACCGGCTGCGGCACAATCCGAACCTGGACTTTGCGCCACGCACGTTCTTCTTTGCCGGCAAGGCGGCGCCGGCCTACCACCTGGCCAAGCTGATCATCAAGCTGATCAACAATGTTGCCGGCGCTCTCGACGGCGACCCAACGATGCGCGGGCGCCTGAAAGTGCTGTTCCTGCCGGACTACAACGTCACGTTGGCAGAACGGTTGATCCCCGCGAGCGACGTATCCGAGCAGATTTCCACCGCCGGATACGAAGCGAGCGGTACGAGCAACATGAAGTTCATGATGAACGGAGCCTTGACCGTGGGCACCCGTGACGGGGCCACCATCGAGATGGCCGCGGAGGCCGGCGAGGAAAACTTCTTTCTCTTCGGGCTGACCGCTGAGGAGGTGACCGCCAGCCGCGGCTGGTACGATCCGCTCTGGCACTACCGGAACGAGCCGGAGACTCGCGAAGCGCTCGATCTCATTTTCGACGACCATTTCAGCCGCAACGAGCCGGGGATCTTCGGCCCCATCCGGGACACGCTATTGAACCGCGGGGACTACTACATGCACTTGGCCGACCTCCGATCCTATTCGGAGACCCAAGGGCGCGTCGCCACCCTTTACGCGGATCCTGCCGCCTGGGCCCGGAAAGCAATTGTCAACGTGGCATCCTCCGGCCGTTTCTCCAGCGACCGCACCATTCATGAATATGCGGCCGAGATCTGGCAGGCCAAGCCCAGCCCGGTCGCTTAGGAGGCCATCGCACGGCAAGCTGAACTGATCGTGGCGGGCGCCGAGCCGGCGTGAGCCAGCGAGATCAAGTGGGGATTCCTCTATGTCGCCGGTTTTCTGTATTCTCGCGGATGCACGCCGCGATGCGCCGGGGAGGCCCTGACCTCCAGCGGCGCGAACGGCCCGCAGACGTTCGTCTGCTTGCGGGGTCGAGGACGCAACTGGGCGGGTTCGGTCGGAGCTCGAGGAGGAGTGAGGATGGAACGGCGTCGTTTCGGTCCCACCCGGCGCGAGGTCGCCGTAGTCGGTCAAGGGACCTGGTATATCGAGAGCGCACAGCGCGCATCCGCGATTGCCGCTCTGCGCCGCGGCATCGATCTGGGCATGATGCATATCGATACCGCGGAGATGTACGGGGCGGGGGCCGCCGAGCAGATCGTCGGCGAGGCCATCGCGGGGCGGCGCGACGAGGTGTTTCTGGTCTCCAAGGTGCTGCCGCAGAACGCGTCCCGGCGCGGAACTCTAACCGCATGCGAACGCTCGCTGGCTCGGCTCGGCACCGACCGGCTCGACTGCTATCTGCTGCATTGGCGGGGACAGTACCCTCTCGAGGACACCTTTGCTGCATTCGAGCAGCTGCTGACCGAAGGCAAGATCCTCTCCTGGGGGGTGAGCAACTTCGATGTCCCCGACCTGGAGGAGGCGAACCAGATCGCGCAGCCGGGGCATCTCGCCTGCAATCAAGTGCTGTATCACTTGCAGGAACGGGCGATCGAGCACGCCGTGCTTCCCTGGTGCGAGGAGCACGGTGTGGCGGTGGTCGGCTACAGCCCGTTCGGTCACGGCAGCTTCCCGGGCCCGCGCACCGGCGGGGGCAGGCTGCTGCAGCAGATCGCCGCCGCGCATAACGCTACCCCGCGTCAGGTCGCGCTGCGCTTCCTGGTGCGCCGGCCTTCGCTCTTTACTATTCCCAAGGCCTCCAGCGCGCAGCACGCCGTGGAGAACGCAGGCGCCGGAGACCTGCGGTTGACCGCCGCGGAACTGGCGCAGATCGACGAGGCCTTTGCGCTTGGCCCAGGTCCACGCGCCCTGCCGATGCTTTGATCAGCCTCGCCCCTGGAGCCTTCTGCCGCGGCACCAACAGGCGCCAGGCCAGCTCAGTCGTCGTGGGCCAGGGCGCGGGCGCGCAAGGCCGCCAGGCGTGCCTCGGCGGGCTGCAGCGGGTCCAGCTCCCGGCCGATCATCGCTTCGATCCGCAGCATCACGTCCACCGGTGGGTGTCCGCGCCAGTGCATGCCAATCATCCGGTCGGAAAGCCGGCAGGCGATAGCCAGGACCCAGCAAGTCTCGTCGCCGCGGTTGGAGGGAAAGCCCAGTGAAAGCTCGCCCGCGAGGCCGCTTGCCAGGCGGTCCACCTCGACGAGCGCGCCCTCCATGGACAGATTGATCACCCGGCCGGTGCAATAGGTGGCGCCCAGGCGCAGATGCACGGTTTCGCGGGCGTCCACGCGGGATGAGCGCCTGCGGTCCTCGCCGTCAACGTATTGCCTGCTCATTCTCGCCTGTGGCTCCGGACCAAAAAAACGGCCTGGCACCTCGACCGGTACCAGGCCAGATGGGAGATAACTCCCCGGAAGGAGATGGCAACTGCGAATCCATCCTGCCCTCCGGGGCATCCCCCCGCAAACATGCTTGCAGCAATGTCTCAGCCACTGGGCAGCGTCCTGTCCAGGCGGGAGGAGCCGACATCCGCTAGAATCGCGCTCTTTTCGGGCCCTCCGGCCCGATGCCAATCAAGGAGCGACGCAATGGGCAGGGGAGACAAGCGCACTTTCCGCGGGAAGATCTTCGCCGGCAGTTACGGCAACACCCGGCCGCAGAAGGGCAAGAGGAAGGCTGTTGCGAAGGCGGCGGGCGCCTCACCCGCGAAGCCGCAGCCCGGGCGCTAGCCCGGTCCGCATTCCCTTCCCCGGTTTCCGGGGAGACGCCGGAGGGTGGGGCGGGGGCCCCGATTTGACGGGGACGCGACCGCAACAAGCTGCGTCGCAGCGTGTTGTCCCCTTGAGAAGGGGAAGATGCACGGCACTTCGCCACCCTGGTCGGCTCGCGGGGGTCTTCGCGCCTTGGAGGCGCTCAGTGCATCAAGCCCCCGGCTTTGCGGGGAGGTGTTGACTCCAGCCAATGGCTTCTGTCCGCTTCGACACCTACTATCGGTACGCGGACCTGAGCCGCGTGCTGCAGGAGCTCGCACGCGAGCACCCGCAGCTCGTGCGCCTGACCAGCATCGGCCGCAGCTACGAAGGCCGCGACATCTGGCTGGCGGCGGTCACCAATATCGCCAGCGGGCCCGACACGGAAAAGCCGGCGCTGTGGGTGGACGGCAACATCCACGCGACCGAGGTCGCCGGGTCGATGGCCTGTCTGTATCTGCTGCACCATCTGGTGAGCGCGTACGGTCGCGACGCCGAGGTCACCCGCTGCCTGGATACGCGTGCGTTCTACGTCTGCCCGCGCCTTAACCCGGACGGGGCCGAGTGGGCGCTGGCCGATATCCCCCGTTTGATCCGCTCGAGCACCCGACCCTATCCCTACGACGAAGAGCCGATCGGCGGACTGGTGCGCGAAGACGTTGACGGCGACGGGCGGGTGCTCACGATGCGGATCGCCGACCCGAACGGGCCGTGGAAGGTGTCCGAGCGCGACTCTCGGCTGCTGGTGCGCAGGGATCCGACGGAAACCGGTGCAAGCTGCTATCGCCTGCTGCCCGAGGGTCGTGTCGAGGACTATGACGGCGCGATGCTCAAGCTGCAGCCGCGCAAGCAGCAGCTCGATCTCAACCGCAATTTCCCCGGCGGCTGGCGCCAGGAGCACGAGCAGTACGGCGCCGGGCCGTTCCCGGCCTCCGAGCCGGAGGTGCACGCGGCGGTGAGCTTCATCGCGGGCCATCCCAACATCACCGGCGCCGTCGCCTTCCACACCTACAGTGGCGTGCTGCTGCGGCCATACTCGCACTTGGCCGACGACACCCTTCCGGTGGAGGACCTGCGGACCTACCAGAAGATCGGCGCCAAGGGCACGGAGCTCACCGGGTATCCCAATATCTCAGTGTTCCACGAGTTCCGCTACCATCCGAAGGAGGTCATCACCGGGTCGCTGGACGACTGGATGTACGAGCACGGCGGCGTGTTCGCCTGGACCGTGGAGATCTGGAGCCCGCAGCGGCAGGCCGGCATCGGCGAGTACAAGTTCATCGAGTGGTATCGCGAGCATCCGGTGGAGGATGATCTGAAGCTGCTGGAATGGAACGACACCGCGCTGGGGGGCAAGGGGTTTGTGAACTGGTACCCGTTCGAGCATCCCCAGCTCGGGCGCGTCGAGCTGGGTGGCTGGGACACCCTGTATACCTGGAGCAATCCCCCGCACGCGTTGCTCGAGAAGGAGATCGAGCGTTTCCCGAAGTGGCTGGTGTGGCAGCTGTTGATCTCGCCACGCCTGGAGCTGCTCGAAGCCACTGCGGTGCCGATGGGCCCGGACGTCTGGCGAGTCAGGCTGGTGGTTCAGAACACGGGCTGGCTGCCCAGCTATGTCACCAAGCGGGCTGCCGCGAACAAGCTCACGCGCGGGGTCATCTGCGAGATCGAGCTGCCCCCGGGAGCACACCTGGAGACCGGCAAGCTGCGCGAAGAGGTGGGCCAGCTCGAGGGCCGCGCCTACAAGCCCGTCTCACCCAGCAGCTGGGCTGGATGGAGCGGGGATACCACCGAGGACCGGGCGAAAGTGGAATGGGTGGTGCGGGCCGCTGCGCAATCGGTGGTGCAGCTCAGCGCGCGGCACGAGCGGGCCGGGACGGTGCGCGTCGAGCTCAAGCTGGAGGGAACGCAGAAGCTGGAGGCGACGCAGTAGGCCCTGATTTGCGCTAGAGGGGTCATCCTCGAGGGTTAAGTCCGATCCGCTGTAGCGGAGAGATTCGAGACCGCTACGCATCACTAGGTGGCCCTGGGGGAACGCTGCGGGGCGCATTGTTGGCGAGGGGCTTGTGCTCCTTCGCCGGAAGGGTGAGGATTACGCGAATAGGGCGCACACGAGGGGAGGGCGCGTGAAGTGTCCGATCTGCGAGCAGGATAACCCGTCGGCGGCGAAGTACTGCCTGGGCTGCGGCGCGCGTCTTGGCGTGGAGTGCAGCGCCTGTGGCTGCAAGCTGCCGGCCGGCTCGAGGTTCTGCTTCGAATGCGGCGCCAAGGTCGGCAGCGACGGCGTCTCCGCGCCTCGCTTCACGGCACCGGACGCCTATACCCCCAAGTTCCTGGCCGAGAAGATCCTCACCACCAGGGCAAACCTGGAAGGCGAGCGCAAGCACGTAACCGTGCTGTTCGCCGACATCCGCGGCTCGCTGGAGCTCCTCGACGGGCGCGACCCGGAAGAGGCGCGCGCCCTGCTGGACCCCGCGCTGCACACGATGATGGAAGCGGTGCACCGCTACGAAGGGACCGTGAATCAGGTCCTGGGGGACGGTGTCATGGCGCTGTTCGGCGCGCCGCTCGCCCACGAGGACCATGCCCTGCGCGCCTGCTACGCAGCCCTGCGGATGCAGGAGGCGATGCGGGTTTACGCCGACGACGTCAGGCGCAGGCACGGCTTAAACCTGCAGGTTCGCGTCGGGCTGAACTCCGGAGAGGTCGTGGTCCGCGCGATCGGCAACGACTTGTCGATGGAGTACAGCGCGGTGGGCGAAACCACCCATCTGGCCGCGCGCATGGAGCAGCTCGCGACCCCCGGCACCGTGCTTGCGACGCAGACCGTCGCCCGCCTGGCCGGGGACTATCTGCAGCTCAACGCTTTGGGGCCGGTGCCGGTGCGCGGCCGCAGCGAGCCGGTGGAAGTCTTCGAGGTCGTGGGTACGACAGCCACCCGCACCCGTCTGCAAGCTGCGGTGGCAAAGGGTCTGACTCCCTTTGTCGGCCGCAAGGCCGAATTGCAGACACTGGGCAACCTGCTCAAGCGAGCGAGCGGTGGAGCCGGCCAGGTCGCCGCGCTGGTCGGCGAGCCAGGCGTGGGCAAGTCGCGGCTGTGCTGGGAGCTGCGCCACGTGCCGCAGACCCGCGGCTTCCTGACTCTGGAAGGCGATTCGGTCTCCTACGCCAAGAGCACCGCCTATCACCCGATCGTCGAGTTGCTGCGCGCCTACTTCCAGATCGAGGAGGGCGACAGCGGGCGCAAGCGGCGCGAGAAGATCGTGGCGAAGCTGCTGGCCCTGGACGAGGCCTTGATGGGGACCCTGCCGCTTCTGCTTTCGTTGCTCGAGGGCCAGAGCGAGGACCCCGCCGCGAGCGTGGACGCTCAGCAGCGGGCCTGGCGCACGCACGATGCGTTGAAGCGGCTGCTGCTGCGCCAGAGCCAGGTTCAGCCGCTGCTGCTGATCTTCGAGAACCTGCACTGGGTCGACGGCGAGACGCAGCTGTTCCTGGACACGCTGGTCGAGAGCGTGCCCGCGGCCGCCATCCTGGTGCTGGTGACGTATCGCCCCGAGTATCAGCACAAGTGGGCGAGCAAGGGGTATTACACGCAGCTGCTGGTCGATGCGCTGCCGCCGGAGAGCGCGGGCGCGCTGGTGCGGGCCGTGCTGGCCGAGCAACCCGGCGCGGAGGAACTCGCCCGCCTGCTGGTCGAGCGCACCGGCGGCAACCCGCTGTTCCTCGAGGAGAGCATCAAGACCCTGGTGGAGACCAAGGTGCTGGTCGGCGAGCAGCGCGCCTATCGACTCGTGAAGCCGCTGAACACTATCGAGGTGCCCGCCACCGTGCAAGCCGTGCTGGCGGCCCGCATCGACCGCCACGCCCCCGATGAGAAGCGCCTGCTGCAATCCGCCGCGGTGATCGGGAAACAGGCGCCGCTCAGCCTGCTGCAGGCGGTGGCCGAGTTCTCCGAGCAGGTGCTGCGCCGGTCCATCGCGCGCCTGCAGGCCGGGGAGTTCCTGTACGAGACCTCGCTGTTTCCCGAGCCCCAGTACACCTTCAAGCACAACCTCACCTACGAAGTGGCGTATGCCAGCCTGCTGCACGAGCGCAGGCGCGCCCTGCACGCGCGGATCGTGGATGTGGTGGAGGCGCTGCCGGAGGAGTCGAGGGCGGAACGCGCGGAGTTTCTCGCTTATCACGCCTTCCAGGGCCACCTCTGGGAGAAAGCGGTGCGCTACCTGCGGCAGGCCGGGGCGAGGGCATTGCCGCGTGCGGCCAACCGGGAAGCGGTCGCGCATTTCCAGAAGGCGCTGGAGGCATTGCGCCGGCTGCCGGAGGGCCGCGCAACGCTGGAGCAGGCTATCGATCTGCGCTTCGACCTCGTGGTTCCCAACCTCCAGCTCGGGCAACTGCCGGAGATCGTCTCGCTGCTGCGGGAGGCCGAGAGCCTGGCGGAGAAGCTCGCCGACGAGCAGCGGCTCGCGCGCGCCTTCAGCCACCTGGTGAACTATTTCTACCTCACGGGAGAGCCGGGCAAAGCCATCCAGTACGGGGAGCGCTGCCAGGCGATTGGCCATGCGCTTGGCGATTCCGGCCTGCAGGAGCTTGCCCGCCGGTACATGGGGCACAGCTATCACGCCCAGGGCCAGTACCGCCAGGCGGAATCCGTTCTGCGCGAGAACCTGGATGTGCTGGGCGCTGCCAGCGCCTCCTGGGAGGAGCCCGACAGACTTTCCAACGTCTCCTCCTCCGCATGGGTGGCATGGGCGATGGCCGATCTCGGCGAGTTCGCGACCGCTCTGGAGTTCGCCGAGAAGGCGCTGCAGACAGCCGACGAGAGCAACCACGCCTACACCAAGGCGATCGCCTCGACGCTCGCGGGGTTGGTGTGGCTGCGCCGCGGGTTCCCCGGCCGTGCGGTGCCGCACCTGCAGCGCAGCGTGCAAGGCTGCAAGGAAGCCCATCTGCCCCTGTGGCAGCCAGTTCCGTCCTCGTTGCTGGGCCTCGCGCTGGTGATGCTCGATGCCCTGGATGAAGGCTTGCCCCTGCTGGAAGAGGCGGCCAGCCGCACCGGCGAGCTAGGGATCAAAGCCTACCTCGCGCTGTGGAAGACGCACCTTGCCGAGGGCTTGCTGGCGGCGGGGCAGATCGCGCGCGCCAAGGTGCATGCACGGGAGGCGCTGGAGCTGTCGATCGCACACCAGGAGCGGGCGCATCAGGCCTGGGCGCTCAGGATCTGCGGAGAAGTGGCCGCGCAGGACGACGAGGGCGGGTTGGAAGCCGCGGAAAGCTGTTTCGCCGAGGCCTTGACCTTGGCACGGCAACTGGGCGCGCGCCCGCTCTGCGCGCTCACGCATTTGAGCATGGGCCGCTGCTACCGGCGCGCCGCGATGAACGACAAGGCCGAAGAGCAGCTCACCGAGGCCCTGTCCCTGTGCGTGGACATGGGTCTGGGGCTGTGGGTCGATCGCGCCGCGGCCGAGCTCAAGCAGCTCGGGCAAACCTGGATCGTCTCCTCGAACAACGCGGCGTTCTACCAGCGGCTGCAGCGCAGCCTCGCCGAGAATGGCACGGTGGAAGTCATTCTCGACCGGCGCCAGGAGCAGCGCGAAGAGGATCAGCAGGCGCTGGAGCAGTGGCCCGGTCCCGAGCGGCGGCGCTTGCCCGAGCGCTCCAGCGAGCTGCGCATGCGGGGGTTCGCGGTGGTGCCGCAAGCATCGGAACCGTCCCTGGCGGCCTGAGACGGCGCAGGCGGATGCCCGGACGCGGGTACTCCCACCACCCCGTCGCCTTCGGCGCCACCCCTCCTCGGGGAGGAGGGGAGAAGTTCTCCCCCGCGCCTCATCGAGCTACGCAAACTCGACCGAGTACCCCAGCGCGGTCAGGAACGTGCGCAGGTAGTCTTCGGCCTGCTTGCGCGCCTTGGCGCCGATGCCGTCCTCCTGGGCGGCAAGCTTGAGCCGTCCGAGCACCTCACGGTGCAGGCTGTTGCGCTCGTCGTCGGTGAGCTCGGGCGCGACCAAGCTCTCGCAGGACATCAGGATCTCGAAGCGCTTGACCACCGGGTCGTCGACCACGACCTCCGGGAGCTTGAGCTGGACTTTGCGCGCAGGACCGGCGTCGAGCACCTGGATCTGCATCTGCTCCAGGTCGACGCTTGCCGCGACCTTGCCCTCGGCCAGGTACAGCACGCTGCTCTTGCCGAACGCGTGCTCCTTGTTCTTGCGCACGGTGGTGGTGCCGTGATACTCGACCGTCTGCAGCTTGGCGACCAGCTTGATCTGCTCGACGATGGAGACGCTGGAGGTGTGCGTCTGCGTCCCCAGCCAGCCGCCTCCGCCGCGGATGAGGACCCATCCGAGCACTACGACGGCGGTTGCCGCGGCGACCGCGAGCAGGAAGGAGGCAAGGCTGCGCATGGTGGAGACCTTTTCAGGAAGCGGATGCGCGGCCAGTCTATCCGGCAGGGCAGGGCATCCACTTCTTCGTCACGCTTTGCGTGCTGCCCTCCTCGACCAGGGCTCCCACCACCCCGTCACGCTGCGCGTGCCACCCTCCACGGACAGGAGGGGAGTGGGCTTTTTCTCCCCGCCTCTCACGAGGCGGGGTGGCGCCGCAGGCGCCGGGGCGGTGTGGTGTGATACATGACCACTCGCCCTAGTCAGCGGTTGCGGAGGGTTCGAGGCGGTATTGCGCCCAGGCGGCTAGTCGTCGTGCACCGGCGCCTTGTGTTGTGCGACGAGCTGCTGCTGGACGTTGGGAGGCGCCTGCTCGTAGTGGCTGAACTCCACGCTGTACGAGCCTTGGCCGCCAGTGATCGATTTCAGCCGCGAGCCATAGCCGTTGATCTCCGAGAGCGGGACCTGGCCGGTCACGGCTGTCAGCCCGCCCGGCTGCGGCTGCGTGCCGCTCACCTGGCCACGCTTCGAGGAGATATCGCCGGTGATGTCGCCGATGCAGTGCTCGGGGACGCTGATCTGCACGTTGACGATGGGCTCCAGCACGATCGGCCGCGCCTTCTGCACCGCATCCAGGAACGCCTTGCGCCCGGCCGCCACGAACGCCACTTCCTTCGAGTCGACCGGATGGGACTTGCCGTCGTACACCGAGACGCGCACGTCCTGCAGCGGGTAACCGGCGATGGCGCCGTGCTCGATCACCTGCATCACGCCCTTCTCGACGGCGGGAATGTACTGATTGGGGATGACGCCGCCCCTGACGTCGTCGCTGAACTGGAACCCCGAGCCGCGCGGCAGCGGCTCGATGCGCAGGAACACTTCGCCGAACTGGCCGGCGCCGCCGGTCTGCTTCTTGTGCCGGCTGTGGCCTTCGGCCGCCGCCGTGATGGTTTCGCGATAGGCGATGCGCGGAGGATGGGTGTTGACCTCCAGCTTGTACTGGCTCCCCATCTTCTCCAGGAGAATGCGCAGGTGCAGCTCGCCCAGGCCCTGTATCACCGTCTCGTTGGTGCCCGCCAGGTGCTCGATCTTCAGGCACGGGTCCTCGGCGGAGAGCTTGTGCATGATCTCCCACAGGCGCTGCTCGTCGCCGCGCTTGGCCGGCTCGATGGCCAGCCCGAAGATGGGCCGGGGAAACTCGATCGGCACGAGATGGATATGGTCTTCGTCGTGGGAGTCGTGCAGCACGCTGTCGAAGGCGATCTCCTCGACCTTGGCCACCGCTCCGATGTCACCCGGCAGGCAACGGTCCACCGGCAGGTGCTCCTTGCCGCGCAACATGTACAGCTGCCCGACCTTGAAGGGCTTGCGCCCGTCGCCCACGAACAGCTGGCTGTCGCGCGTGACGGTGCCCTGATGCACGCGGAACACGCCCAGCTTGCCCACGAACGGATCGACGCTGACCTTGAACACGTGCGCGACGACGTGCTTGGCGGGATCGGGGGCGGTGACGTAGGGCACGGCGTCCGCGCCCTCGCCCTTGAGGAACTGCGGAGGATTGCCCTCGGCCGGCGTGGGCAGCAGGTGCTCGAACACGTCGAGCAGCTCGCGCACGCCGGCCCCAGTGCGCGCGGAGGCGAAGCAGATGGGCACCAGGTGGCCCTCGCGCAGCGCCTGCTCGAACGGCTCGTGCAGCTCGTGAGCGTCGATGTCGCCCTGCTCGAGATAGCGGGCCATCAGCTCCTCGTTCACCTCGACGACCTGGTCGATGAGGGCGCCATGCGCGTCCGCGACGGAGGAGAAGTCCGCCTCGCCCCCGGGATTGAAGAAGCAGTCCACCACCTTCGAGCCGCCGGCCGCCGGCAGGTTGATGGGCAGACATTCCTTGCCGAAGGCTTCCTGGATCTGCCCGAGCAGTGCGGGCAGATCGACGTTCTCCGCATCGATCTTGTTGATCACCAGCAGGCGGCACAGCCCACGCTCCCGCGCCCAGTTCATCATGCGCTTGGTGGTCAGCTCGATGCCGGTCTGCGCATTGACCACGATCACCGCGGTCTCCACCGCCTCCAGGCTGGCGATGGCCTGGCCGTGGAAGTCCGGATAGCCGGGGGTGTCGATCATGTGCACGCGCGTGCCGTCGTGATCGAAATGCGCGACCGCGGAGTACAGCGAGTGCTGGTGCTGCTTCTCCAGCGGGTCGAAGTCGCACACCGTGGTGCCGCGCTCGACGCTGCCCGGGGCAGCAATCGCCCCCGCCGCATGCAGTAGTGCTTCGGCCAGTGTGGTCTTGCCGCTGCCGCCGTGGCCTACCAGCGCCAGCGTGCGTATTTCGCCTGTGGTGGTGGTGCCCGCCATCGGTCTGCCTCCCCTGTCCGGACTGCGCTTCGAGTATAAAAGCCTGGACCCCTCGGGACAAGGATGCGTTCCCGGCAGCCATGCTGCGCCGCGCAACACAGGCTTCCGCCCTTGCATCCTGGGCACGCCCCAGCACGCAGCGCTTATCATCCTCCCCATGCCATCGGCGCTGAACCGAGGGACGCCCGGCTGCTGGGTCGCGGGCGTGGACGGCTGTCCGGGCGGCTGGATCGTCGCGCTGGCCGGCTTGAGCCGCCGGCGCGGACCGGCCGGTGCAGATGTCGAGCCGGCTGTGCGCGACCTTCGGGGAGGTGCTTGCCTTGCCCGAGCATCCGCTGTCGATTGCGGTGGATATGCCGATCGGCCTGCTCGAGCGGGCCGCAACCGGCGGTCGAGACTGCGACCGCGCAGCGCGCGCCGTCCTCGGGCGGCCGCGCGCCAGCAGCGTGTTCTCGCCCCCGACGCGCAAGGGGCTGGCGGCGTGCAGCTACGAAGAAGTGGCCGCGCTGAACGGCGCGGGCATGAGCAAGGAGGCGTTCAATATCCTGCCCAAGATCCGCGAGGTCGACCTCCTGATGCATGCAGCGCTGCAGGACAGCGTCGTGGAAGCCCATCCCGAGCTGGCCTTTTGCTGCTTCGCCGGCCATCCCATGCGGCACAGCAAGCGCACCGCCGCGGGCCGTCGTGAACGTCTCAGGCTGCTGCGGCAACTGCTTGGCAAAGCCTGCATCGACCCGGTGCGCACGCGCATCGCGCACGGGCTCAGCCGCGTGGGACTGGACGACGTGCTCGACGCCTGCGCGTTGGCCATCGTCGCCGAGCGTCGGCATCGTGGGTTGGCGCGCTGCCTCCCGGCGGGCCCGCCGTCACGCGACGCAAAGGGCCTGCGCATGGAGATCTGGTGCGGATAGCGGTCGGCTCTGGTGGCGGCCGCATGTTGCGCTGCATCCCGTCCGCTCTTGACAAATGGCATTGGCTCAAGGCACGCGAAATGCTACGTTTCCTTTCATGGCAGACCCTTCGCAGCGCTTGGGCATCGAGCGATCGGCCTGGCAGACGACAAAGCATAGCGATCGCAGCACCACACAAGGAGGGCCGATGCGTGCCAAACTGTGGGTCCTGGCGGCGATCATGGGTGGTCTCGCGCTGCCTGCACAGGCACACGAGCTGACCATGAGCGAGTGCCTCGAGGGTAGCGACTTCATCAAGAACGCGGCGCTGTCGCGCGACTACGGCATGTCGCGCGAGGATTTTCTGGGCCGCATGCAGAGCGATCTGGTGGCGATCCAGGCGTTCCCGCCCGAGCTGCGCTGGTTCGTGCAGGACGAGGACGACGAGACGCTGCTGGTGGGCTTTGCGCAACGCGTGTTCGACTCGCCGCAAGGCTCCGGAGAGCCATCAATCCGACTTCCTGGCCGCTTGCGTGCAGCGCAGGGCCATGCAGTCCGGCGGCGCGGTCCGGGTCGAGGACACCAAGCTGATCCGCTGAGCGCCGGCTGAAGGCCGCCCCCGACGAGTCGGCGGGGCGGCCCGGTTTGCTGCCCTGTGCATCCGGCCCTGCGGAATGCAGGAACGCCGGCGTTGTGTCTCGCGCCGCGGCGGCCAGTTGCTATACTTACTCCTCATTGCAGTCGCTCAAGCCCTGGCAGCACACAGGTTCTCAACGACTTCGGGGGGAGATCCAATGGATGTCAAGCTCACCCGACGCCAGTTCTTCAAGATCTGCGCGTCCGGGATCGGGGCTTCCAGCCTGGGGGCACTCGGCTTCGCGCCGGGCGCGGCTCTGGCTGAGGTCCGTGCCTTCAAGCTCGCCCGCACCACCGAGACACGCAACACCTGTCCGTACTGCTCGGTCGGCTGCGGCATCATTATGTACAGCCTCGGCGACAAGGCCAAGAACGCCGCCTCCGAGATCATCCACATCGAGGGCGATGCCGATCACCCGGTGAATCGCGGCACGCTGTGTCCGAAGGGCGCGGCGCTGCTCGACTTCGTGCACAGCCCCGGTCGGTTGCGGTACCCGGAGTACCGGGCGCCGGGGTCCAGCGAGTGGAAGCGCATCTCCTGGGACGAGGCTTTCGACAAGATCGCGCGCCACATCAAGGACGATCGCGACAAGAACTTCCAGGCCAGGAATGCCGACGGCGCGACGGTCAACCGCCTGCTCAGCCTGGGCATGCTCGCGGCATCGGCTTCGTCCAACGAGACCGGCTACATCACCCACAAGTTCGCCCGCTCACTCGGCTTACTGGCATTCGACAATCAGGCGCGTGTCTGACACGGACCTACGGTGGCAAGTCTTGCCCCTACGTTCGGTCGCGGCGCGATGACCAACAACTGGGTTGACATCAAGAATGCCAACCTGGTCCTGATCATGGGCGGCAACGCCGCCGAGGCCCACCCGTGCGGCTTCAAGTGGGTCACCGAAGCCAAGGCCCACAACAAGGCCAAGCTGGTCGTGGTCGATCCCCGCTTCACGCGCTCGGCCGCGGTAGCCGACTACTACGCGCCGATCCGCGCCGGCAGCGACATCGCCTTCCTCGGCGGGGTGATCAACTACCTGATCACCAACGACAAGATCCAGCACGAGTACGTCAAGGCGTACACCGACGCGACCTTCCTGGTGCGCGATGACTTCCAGTTCGAAGACGGCATCTTCTCGGGCTACGACGAAAAGACGCACAAGTACGACAAGGCGAGCTGGATGTACCAGCTCGATGCGCAGGGCTTTGCGAAGGTCGATCCCACGCTGACCAACCCGCGCTGCGTCTTCAACCTGATGAAGGCGCACTACTCGCGCTATACGCCCGAGGTGGCCAGCCAGATCTCCGGCACGCCGAAGGACCAGTTCCTGAAGATCTGCGAGATGATCGCGGAGACTTCCGCGCCGCAGAAGACCATGACCATCCTGTACGCCCTGGGCTGGACGCAGCACTCCCAGGGCTCGCAGATGATCCGCACCGCGGCGATGGTGCAGCTGCTGCTCGGGAACGTGGGGATGCCCGGCGGCGGCATGAATGCGCTGCGCGGCCACTCCAACATCCAGGGCCTCACCGACCTCGGCCTGCTTTCCAGCGCGCTGCCGGGCTACCTGTCGCTTCCGGGCGAGAAGGAGGCCGACTACAAGGCCTACATCGAGAAGCGCACGCCCAAGCCGCTGCGGCCCAACCAGCTCAACTACTGGTCGAACTACCCGAAGTTCCACGTCAGCCTGATGAAGGCCTGGTACGGCAGCGCCGCGACCAGGGACAACAACTGGTGCTTCGACTGGCTGCCCAAGCTGGACAAGCTCCACGATGTCCTGCAGGTGTTCGAGGACATGCACCAGGGCAAGATGGCCGGCTACATCTGCCAGGGCTTCAACCCGATCGCCTCGTTCCCGAACAAGGCCAAGCTGATCGGGGCGTTGTCCAAGCTCAACTACCTGGTCATCATCGACCCGCTCGCCACCGAGACCTCGGAGTTCTGGAAGAACTACGGCGAGTACAACGACGTGGACTCGGCGAAGATCCAGACCGAGGTGTTCCGGCTGCCTTCCACCTGCTTCGCCGAGGAGGACGGCTCGCTGGTGAGCAGCGGCCGCTGGCTGCAATGGCACTGGAAGGGCGCCGAGCCGCCCGCCGAAGCAAAGGCTGACCCGGAGATCGTCGCCGGCATGTTCCTGCGCGTGCGCGAGCTGTACAAGAAGGAAGGCGGCGCCTTCCCCGAGCCGATCCTCAACCTCACCTGGAACCACCTGCAGCCGGAGTCGCCGTCGCCGGACGAGCTCGCACGCGAGTTCAACGGCAAGGCGCTCGCCGACGTGCTCGACCCGAAGGACCCGAAGACGGTGCTGGCGAAAGCGGGCGACCAGCTCGACACGTTTGCCCACCTGCGCGACGACGGCAGCACCAGCTCAGGCTGCTGGATCTTCTGCGGCGCCTGGAACAGCAAGGGCAACATGATGGCGCGGCGCGACAACGCCGATCCCAGCGGACTGGGCGCTACACTCGGCTGGGCCTTCGCGTGGCCCGCCAACCGCCGTATTCTGTACAACCGTGCGTCGGCGGATCCAGCAGGCAAGCCGTGGGATCCCAGGCGCAAGGTGATCGGCTGGAACGGGCAGAAGTGGGTCGGGGTAGACGTGCCCGACTTCAAGGTCGATTCACCGCCCGATGAGGGCATGAACCCGTTCATCATGAACCCGGAGGGCGTGGCGCGCTTCTTCGCGGTGGGCATGATGGCGGAGGGACCGTTCCCGGAGCACTACGAGCCGCTGGAGTCTCCCCTGTCGAGCAATCCCCTGCACCCGAACAACCCGCTCGCGACCAACAATCCGGCCGTGCGCGTGTTCAAGGACGACAAGCCGACCTTCGGCACCGCCCAGGACTTTCCGTATGTGGCGACCAGCTACCGCCTGACCGAGCACTTCCACTACTGGACGAAGCACGCCAAGATCAACGCCATCCTGCAGCCCGAGCAGTTCGTGGAGATCGGCGAGGAGCTGGCCAGGGAGAAGGGCATCGCGCACGGCGACAAGGTGCGGGTGTGGTCCAAGCGCGGAGAGATCCGCGCCGTGGCGGTGGTCACCAAGCGGCTCAAGGCGCTCGACGTCGAAGGCAAGAAGGTGCACCAGGTGGGCATTCCGATCCACTGGGGCTTCAAGGGGGAGGCGAAGAAGGGCTACCTCGCCAACACGCTCACGCCATACGTGGGCGACGCCAACACCCAGACGCCCGAGTTCAAGGCGTTCCTGGTGAACGTCGCGAAAGCCTAGGAGGCCGCGATGCCGCTACAGTCACTCGACGTCAGGCGCCGCTCCGCCACCACCACGCAACCGCCGGACGTGCGCGAGCAGATGCCGGTCGCCAAGCTCATCGACATCTCCAAGTGCATCGGCTGCAAGGCGTGCCAGAGCGCGTGCATGGAGTGGAACGACCTGCGCGATGTGGTGGGCACCAACACCGGCAGCTACGACAACCCGCCCGACCTGTCCGAGAATTCCTGGACGGTGATGCGCTTCTTCGAGGTCGAGCCAGACGGCAAGCTCGAATGGCTGATCCGCAAGGACGGCTGCATGCATTGCGCGGACCCCGGCTGCCTCAAGGCCTGTCCCTCGCCCGGGGCGATCGTGCAGTACTCCAACGGCATCGTCGACTTCCAGGAGGAGAACTGCATCGGCTGCGGGTACTGCATCACCGGCTGCCCGTTCAACGTCCCGCGCATCTCCAAGAAGGACAACAAGGCGTACAAGTGCACGCTGTGCTCCGACCGTGTGGCGGTAGGTCTGGAGCCGGCCTGCGTGAAGACCTGTCCCACCGGGGCGATCGTGTTCGGGTCGAAGGAGGACATGAAGTTTCACGCCGAGGAGCGCATCGTCGACCTCAAGGAGCGCGGCTACCAGAACGCCGGGCTGTACGACCCGCCCGGCGTGGGCGGCACCCATGTCATGTACGTGCTGCAGCACGCCGATCGTCCAGAGCTCTACAGCCTGCCCAAGGACCCGCACGTGAGCCCCCTGGTGAGCCTGTGGAAGGGCGTGGGCAAACCCCTGGCGCTGCTCGCGCTCGGTGTGGCGGCGGTGGGCTCGTTTTTCCACTTCGTGAAGGTCGGGCCCAACGAGGTCGACGAAGAGGAGGAGAAGAGCAGATGAGAGCCGACCTGATCGAGCGCTACAAGTCCGCGGACCGCATCAACCACTGGTTCACCGCCCTGTGCTTCATTCTGCTGGCGGCGTCCGGGCTGGCGTTCTTCCATCCGTCCATGTTCTTCCTGACCCATCTGCTCGGCGGCGGGACCTGGGCGCGCATCCTGCACCCGTTCATCGGCGTGGTGATGTTCCTGTCCTTCTTCGGGTTGACGCTGCGATTCTGGCGGCACAACATGATGACAGGCAGCGACCGCCAGTGGCTCGCTCAATGGCAAGACGTGCTCAACAACCGGGAGGACAAGCTGCCGGAAGTGGGGCGTTACAACGCCGGGCAAAAGATGCTGTTCTGGGTGATGGTGCTGACCCTGCTGCTGTTGCTCGTCACCGGCTTCGTGATCTGGCAGCCGTATTTCGCGTCGTCGTTTTCCATCACGCTGGTGCGGTGGGCAGTGCTGATCCACGCCATATCCGCCTTCATCCTGATCCTCGGCATCATTGTGCACATCTATGCAGCGATCTGGGTCAAGGGCACCATCGGAGCGATGACGCGCGGTTACGTGCCGCGCGCCTGGGCGCGCAAGCACCACCCGGCGTGGTATCGCGAGGTCGGCGGCGAGCGCCGCTGAACTCGAGGCGCGAGGCACGAGGCGCGAGGCACGAGATCAAAACGCCGATGCGAACGGGTACGCCCCCGGCTCTGGCAAACCCCTGCGGTACTGGTCGAGCCGCGAAACCGACTAAACCGTGTTCCCTCGCCCACCCAGGGGGAGGACCAGGGTGGGGGTTGGATGTTTCGGCGCTGCGCGGGCCGGTGCCCCATCCCTCGCGCCTCGGGTCTCGCGCCTCGCGCCTCGTGCCTCGTGCCTGACGTTATCCGCGACGGCTCCCTCGCAGGCGGCATCCCCGGCATCCCGCAGTTCCGCCCGGTCGTTCTGGACGTCTTCATTGAACGCGCGGAGCGTTTCGCCGTGCTCGCGCCCGGCCATTCCCTCGAAGCGTACCTGCGCTTTGCGGCGGCGCTGAGCCGTGCGCAGGACCAGGTGGTGCGCGATTTCCCGACAGTGCCGCTGGCGGACGCGCAGGCCCTCGAGCAATGTCGTGCTCACGGCCTGCCGCCGCTTTCGGTGGATGGCTACCTGCGGGACCCAGCCTGGCACGCGGGGCTTCGCAGGTTACTGAGCGCCCTGGACATGCAGACCGTCCCGGCGCAAGCCCGGTCCGTGGTCGATGCTCTGCGCGCTGCGCCGGCCGATGCGTTGGAGTCCGCAGCCGGCTGTCTGCTGGCCGGCGCGTTTGCAGAGATCGATGCGGGACAAGGGCCATTCATCGCCGCCGGGCTCCAGGTCTACTGGGTCAAGATGGCGAACGCACTCGGGGAGGCGGGCTTCAGCCCGCAAGTGCAGTACGGGCTTTGCCCCGTCTGTGGTTCCTATCCCGTAGCCAGCGTGGTTCGCATCGGCGGTGCGCAGCAGGGCCTGCGCTACCTGGTGTGCTCGCTGTGCGCGTCCGAGTGGCACGCCGTGCGGGTGAAGTGCAGCGGCTGCGCCGCCACCAAGGGCATCTCCTACCTGAGCGTCGAGGGCGCGTCCGAAGCCATCAAGGCGGAGGCATGCGACGAGTGCAGGACCTACCTGAAGATCTTCTATCTCGAGAAGGATACCCGGCTCGTACCCGCCGCGGACGATCTCGCCACGCTCACGCTGGACATGCTGGTGGACGAGCAGGGTTACAACCGTGTGGGGCCGAATCTGCTGCTCGCTGTTGCTGGTGAGGCGTGAGGCGAGAAGCCGTGAGGCGTGAGGCGAGAGGCGTGAGGCGTGAGGCAGGAGGTACGGGGTGAGCGGTAGGAGCTAGGAGCGAGGAGGCAGGAGGCAGGAGGCAGGAGGAGAAGCTCCCTCTCCCCTCGTGGGAGAGGGTTGGGGAGAGGGGCCTGCGGCGCCCGCCTCACGCCTCGCGCCTCACGCTTTTCTCAAAACTCTTCCTTGGCCGCCTGTCCCGTCCGCTTCGCGCTCTCCTTCATCTCCTTGCCCACGCGCTTGGTCGCGTTCGCGGTGCCCTGGCCGATCTGCTTGCCGCCCTTGGAATAGCCTTTCTTGGCCTTCTTCCATCCGGCCTTCGCGTCGCTGCCGACGGCCTTGCCCGGCGCGCTTGAACCAATTTTCCTTCTCGGGCTCGGACTTGGCATCGGCAGCGAACCCATTCAGAGCGAGCGCCGCCAACACAGCCAATAGGATCGATCTCATAGCACGGTACCTCATCAGAACAGGTTCGAACGTTCAGCCGCCACAGCGTTTCACCCTACTTCCAGTCCCCCCGCAGCCCAGCTACCGTTTGCTGCAGCCCCTCGGGCGATACCGTCTCGGGTGCGAGCGGCGGGGCCGGCGACCAACTCGATCCTGGAGAAGGGGCCGCGCGGCCACTTGAAGAACGCGCGCCCGCCGCTGCGGCTGAACACGCTGCCCCACAATCCGCGCAAAGCCACCGGGATCACAGGGACGGGAGTGCTGTCGATAATCCGCTTGACCCCGGCGCGGAACGGTTGCAGCTCCCCGTCCGGTGTCAGGCGGCCCTCCGGAAAGATACCCACCAGATCGCCGTCCTGCAGCGCCTGGGCGGTCTGCTCGTAGGCACGCTCCAGCGCCGCGGGATCTTCCTTGGCGGAGGCGATGGGAATGGCACGCCCCTCGACGGAATACGAAGTTCAACACCGGGATCCGGAAGATGCTGTGGTCCATGATGAACCGGATCGGTCGGCGGCAGCCCGCCGAGATGACCAGCGCATCCACGAAGCTGACGTGATTGCACGCCACGACGCCCGGGCCGGTCTCCGGGATGTGGTCCAGGCCGCGCGTGCGCAGCCGGTACACCGAGTGGATCAGCAGCCAGACGATGAAGCGCATCAGGAACTCGGGCACCATGCGGTAGATGTACAGCGCCACCGCGGCGTTGAGCAGCGCCGTGACGAGGAACAGCTGTGGAATGCTCAAACCCCGCTCGAGCAGGAGTGCGCCGAACGCAGCGGCGACCACCATGAACAGCGCGTTGAGAATGTTGTTCGCCGCGATGACGCGCGAGGTGTGGGTCGGCTGCGTGCGGCTCTGAATCAGCGCGTACAGCGGCACCGCGTAGAAGCCGCCGAACATCCCCAGAAAGAGCAGATCCAGCAGGATGCGCACGCTGCCGTGGTGAGACAGGAATTGGATCGCGCTGAGCGCGCTGGCGGTCGCCTTGCCCGGACTGGCGAAGAACAAGTCCAGGGCGAAGACGGTGATGCCGATGGAGCCGAAGGGCACCAGCCCGATCTCGACCTTGTGCCCGGACAGACGCTCGGTGAGCAGCGAACCGGTGCCCACGCCCACCGAGAACGTAGCGAGCAGCAGCGTCACCACACCGGGGGCACCCCCCAGGTAGTCCTTCGCGTAGGCGGGGAGCTGAGCCAGCACCAGCGCACCGAGAAACCAGAACCAGCTGATGCCCAGCAGAGAATTGAACACCGCGCGGTTCGGCCAGACGAAGCGCAGGGTCGCCCAGGTCTCGCTCAAGGGGTTCCAGTTCAGGCGCAGGCCGGGGTCTGGCGCGGGTGAGTGTGGCAGCAGACGGCTGGCAAGATAGCCGAGCGCCGCGACGACGATGGCGCACGCGGGCGCAAGATGAGTCCCGCTGGGACCGGACATCAGCACGCCTCCGGCGATCGTTCCTGCCAGGATCGCCACGAAGGTGCCGAACTCGACCAGCCCGTTGCCGCCCACCAGCTCCTCGGCGCGCAGATGCTGGGGGAGCAGGGCGTACTTCACCGGCCCGAAGAAGGTCGAGTGGGTGCCGAGCAGGAACAACGTGCCCAGCAGCAGCCCCAGGCTGTGCAAGGCGAACCCGCGCCGCCCCCAGGAGCATGATTCCCACTTCCAGCAGCTTGACCAGCCGGACGATACGGGAGCGTTCGTATTTGTCGGCGAGCTGCCCGGCGGTGGCCGAGAACAGGAAGAAGGGCAGGATCAGCACGCCGCCGCACAGATTGACCAGCACCTCCGGGCGGATGGCGGTGACCGAAGCGGCCTGATAGGTGACCAGCAGCACCAGGGCGTTCTTGAACAGGTTGTCGTTGAACGCGCCCAGCAGCTGGGTGACGAAGAGCGGCCCGAACCGGCGGGTTGCCAGCAGGCGGAACTGGTTGGTTTGCGCTTGAGTCTGGGGCATGGCGAACCTTCGAACTGAGCAATAAGCCTACCAGCAGGCCACCGGATACGGCGCCCACCACCGCCTCCTCCCGCTGCCCCTTCCCCCTCTCAGGGGGAAGGCCGGGATGGGGGTGAAAAACGCCGCGACCAAGAGTAACTCGCCTTCGACCCCCACCCTAACCCTCCCCCTGACCAGGGGGAGGGAATGCCGCCGATGCGAACGCAGTAACCGCTGCGACCACCTCACGCGCGGTAGAATCATGGCTCCACCGCCGAGCTTCGTCGTGAACGAGCCGCTGCCAACGTTGCTTTCTCCCCGCCCGGGTCCTGCTGCGCTGCCCTCCGTGGATCGCATTGTCGGGCTCGGGTGCCTTGCTCCCCTCCTGCAGCGGCACGGCCGCGCGGCGCTCCAGGCGGCCGTGCGTGCCATGCTGGAGGACAAGCGTCGCGCCATCCTCGCCGGCGCCGCCCCCGAGGCGGCATGGCAGCCGGGGGAAGCGTGGATCGAGCGCGATCTGCGCGCTCGGCTGGAAGCAGCTTCCCGGCCCAGGCTGCGGCCGGTGTTCAACCTGACCGGCACCGTGCTGCACACGAACCTCGGTCGCGCGCTCCTGCCCGCTGAGGCCATCGAAGCGGTCGCCTCGGCCATGGCCTCGCCGTGCAGCCTCGAATACGACGTCGCGCGCGGTGACCGGGGCGACCGCGACGAACTGGTGGAAGGATGGCTGCGGGAGCTGACCGGCGCCGAAGCTGCGACCGTGGTGAACAACAACGCCGCCGCGGTCTTGCTGAGCCTCAATGCGCTGGCGCAGCGCCGCGAGGTGATCGTCTCGCGCGGCGAGTTGATCGAGATCGGCGGGGCCTTCCGCATGCCCGACATCATGGCGCGCGCCGGCGTCAAGCTGGTCGAGGTTGGCACGACCAATCGGACCCACCTGCACGACTATCAGCAGGCGATCGGTAAGAAGACCGCGATGCTGATGAAGGTGCACGCCAGCAACTACGCCATCGAAGGCTTTACCGCGGCGGTCGCGGAGGACGATCTGGCGCAGCTGGCGCACCGGCACGGCCTGCCGTTTGCCGTGGACCTGGGCAGCGGTGCGCTAGTGGATCTTGCCGCTTACGGCCTGCCGCACGAGCCGCTGCCCGGCGAATCGCTGCGGGCCGGCGCCGACCTTGTCACCTTCAGCGGCGACAAGCTGCTCGGCGGGCCGCAGGCAGGCATCGTGGTGGGCCGCAGCGAGCTGATCGCCAAGCTGCGCAAGAACCCCCTCAAGCGCGCATTGCGCGTGGACAAGATGACGCTGGCCGCGCTGGAAGCGGTGCTGCGCCTGTACCGCAACCCCGACACGCTGCCACAGCGGCTCACCACACTGCGGTTGCTGACGCGGTCGCCGGAGGCGATCCGCCGGCTCGGCGAGCGTCTGCTGGCGCCGCTGCAGGCCGCGCTGGCGGGGGATGCCGAGGTCGGATTGCGCGATTGCCAGAGCCAGATCGGCAGCGGGTCTCTGCCAGTCGATCGCCTGCCCAGCGCCGCGCTGGTGATCGTGCCGCTGAAGAAAGGCAAGGGCGAGGGCACCGCACTGAAGGCCCTGGAGAAAAAGTTGCGCGATCTGCCGGTTCCCGTGGTCGGCCGCGTCCATGACGGCGCGTTGTGGCTGGATTTGCGCTGCCTCGAGGACGAGGCGGGGTTTCTTGCGCAGCTGACTAAAACGAATTCACAGGATTAACAGGATTTCTCAGGATTAACAGGATTTTCACTCACGACTTCGGTGAGCGTAAGGGCGGTAAGTGTAGGGCGGGTTGGCGCAGCGTAACCCCCCGGATGGTTTGCCCTACGCATGCGGCGCAATACGCTGCGCTACTGCCCTTCGGGGTGCTGGACAGCGAACTCGCGCCCAATATCCGCAACAGACTTCTCATTGGCTTCTGCAGTAATCCTGTTAATCCTGAGAAATCCTGTTAATCCTGTGAATTCGGTTCAAATCCTAAGATGATCATCGGCACCGCCGGCCATATCGACCACGGCAAGACCTCGCTGGTGAAAGCGCTGACCGGGGTCGACGCGGATCGCCTGCCTGAGGAGAAAGCGCGCGGAATCACGCTCGACCTGGGGTATGCGTACAGCCCGCTGCCCGAAGGCGGCGTGCTGGGCTTCGTGGACGTGCCCGGACACGAGCGGCTCGTCCACAACATGCTGGCCGGTGCGACCGGGATCGACTACGTGCTGCTGGTGGTGGCCGCCGACGATGGCCCCATGCCGCAGACGCGCGAGCACTTGCAGATTCTCGAGCTCCTCGGACTGCTGTGCGGCGCGGTCGCGCTGACCAAGATCGACGCGGTGGCGCCCGAGCGAGCCGAGACCGCTCGTCTGGAGGTGCGTGCGTTGCTGGAGGGGACGGACCTGCGCGAGGCGCCGATCTTCGCGGTGTCGAGCGTGACTGGACAGGGCGTGGCAGAGTTGCGTGCGCATCTTGACGGTCAGGCGCGCGCGCTGCCCCCGCGTGACGCGCGGGGCCACTTCCGCCTCGCCGTGGATCGCCGCTTTACGCTGCAGGGCGCAGGCACGATCGTAACGGGCACCGTCCACTCGGGCCGCGTGCGCGTGGGCGACCAGCTGGTGCTGTCGCCTCCCGGGATCGAAGTGCGCGTGCGCAGTATCCATGCCCAGGACCAACCGGCTCAGGAAGGCCTGAGCGGGCAGCGCTGTGCGCTCAACCTCGCGGGAGCGGGGTTCGAGAAGGACCTGGTCCAGCGCGGGCACTGGGTCCTTGAGGCGCCCGTGCACGCGCCCGTGCAGCGCTTCGATCTGTGTCTGCGTGTGCTTGGCTCGGAGCCACGGGCGCTCAGACACTGGACCCCGGTGCATTTCCATCTCGGCACCGCCGATGTGCCCGGGCGTATCGCGCTGCTGGAGGGCGATACGCTCGAGCCGGGGGCCTGCGCACTTGCCCAAGCGGTCCTCGACCGGCCGACCGGCGCGCTCAACGGCGACCGCTTCGTCATTCGCGATCAGTCCGCTACGCGCACGCTGGGCGGCGGTCGAGTCCTGGACCCTTTCCCTCCGCAGCGCGGCCGTCGCACTGCGCGACGGCTCGCGCTGCTGCGGGCCTACGACGGCGGCGACCCGGTTGCCGCGCTGGCGGCAGCGCTTGCTGCCAGCCCTTTGGGCATCGATCTGGCCGGGTTCGGGCAGACCTGGAACCTCCCCGTCGAGGAGATGCGGGAGCTGTACAGGCGCACGTCAATGCGTCGGGTCGAAGCCGGAACCCTCCTCTGGGGCTTCTCGGCGCAGACCTGGGAAGGGGTACGCACCCGGCTCATCGAAGCGTTGGACGCAGAGCATCGGCGCTCGCCCGACATGGTCGGGGTGGGGCGTGAACGCCTGCGACGCCTGGCTGCACCAGCGTTGTTGCCCGCGGCCTGCGACGCGGCGCTGGAGGAGCTGCTGGACGAGGGCAGCGTGGTGCAGAGCGGCGTGTGGCTGCATCGTCCGGACCACCAGGCGCACCTCTCCTCGGGAGAGGAGAAGCTGTGGGGCAAGGTGCAACCGCTGCTGGAAGTCACGCCCTTTCATCCGCCCCGCGTGCGCGATCTCGCCGGCGCGCTGCTGGTCGAGGAGGACGCGGTGCGCCAGCTCCTGAAGCGGGTGGCGCGGCTGGGCGAGGTCTACCCGGTGGCTCACGACCACTACTTCACGCGCAGCGCCGTCACCGCGCTCGCGAATGTCCTGCGCGAGCTGCAACAGCGGCACGGCGATGCCAGCGCGGCGGTGTTCCGCGACCGCATCGGGACCGGCCGCAAGCTCGCCATCCAGATCCTCGAGTTCTTCGACCGCATCGGCTACACGCGCCGCGTGGGTGACGCGCATCGCCTGCGCCAGCCGGGGTTGTTCGCGGCCGAGGTGGCGGCGCGCGTGGGATAATCCCTGCGTGAGGTCCCGGCCTTCACTACGCAGTTTTCTGGTTGGTTGTTGTTGATCCCGCGACTTGAGACGACAGGTTTTTCAGGCTGCGTGCTGCCTCGATGCCTTGCCCGCAGAGCGCACACGGAAGGGAAGCGTTCCCCGGTGGGGCGACTGGACTTCAAATCCAGGAAGGGTCGTCAGCCGATTCTTGGTGGGTTCGACTCCCACTCTCTTCCGCCATGCTAGCATTGCCGGCTGGCCCCATCTGTCTCGAGGGCATGCCGCTCGGTCCAACACGCGTATGAACGATCAAACCCACGACAATATCGACACGCACGGGGAATATGCGGCCCAGCGCTGGGACGGCAATGCCAGCTCACCGCGCACCGAGCACGTAGCCGAGGAAGTTCCGGTGGCCCTGATGTACGCCGGGCTTCCGCACGTGGTGATGATGGCCACGCCGGCAGACCTGGAGGACTTCGCGCTTGGTTTCAGCTTGAGCGAAGGCATCGTGCGCGCGCCCGACGAGGTGCTGTCCATTGAAGTCTTGCCCACGGGCGAGGGCATCCAGGTGAGCATGGACATCCCGCTCGAGCGCTACCTCCCGCTCGAGCAACAGCGCCGTAACCTGGTGGGCCGCAGCGGTTGCGGGCTCTGCGGCACCCAGACCATCGATCAGGCGGTACGGCATCCTCCACGGGTGGGCGCCGGGGTGAGAGTCGCGCCTGTGGCCCTGCACCGCGCCTTCGCTGCGCTCGCGCAACGCCAACCGCTGAACGCGAAGACCGGTGGAGTGCACGCCGCGGCCTGGGCCTCGCCTGGGGGAGAGGTGCTCCTGGTGCGCGAGGACGTAGGCCGGCACAACGCGCTAGACAAGCTGATCGGTGCGCTGATGCGCGCTGGCTATGCGCCCGACGCCGGCTTTGCGGTGATCACCAGCCGCGCCAGCTTCGAGATGGCGCAGAAGGCGGCGACCGCGGGCATTACCGTGCTGGCGGCGATCTCCGCGCCCACGGGCCTCGCCATCCGGCTGGCCGAGGAAACCGCCCTGACCCTGGTCGGGTTCGCCCGCGACGGCCGCCACAACGTCTACGCCAACCCGTTCCGGATAGGCGTCCAATGATTGCACGCGAACAGAACAAGACTGGACACAGAAGGACACCGAGAGGTCTTTTTGGCTCTCTGTGCGTGTGCGGGTCCGGCTGATGCGTGCACAGCGCCTGGGGGCATCTGTCCTCTCTGTGTCCTCTGTGAGCTCTGTGGCTGCTTCTGTGGCCGGCTAGCTCCGTGGATCACGAGCAATCGGCGCCAACTCCCACTGAGCGGCGCGGCGTCTGGGCCTGGTGGACCGGCACGCCGCTCTACCTGCGCATCATCGGCGCCCTGCTGCTGGCCGTAGCGGTGGGCGCGCTGCTAGGCGAGTCCGCCGCACCACTGGCGCAACCGGCTAAGCTGATCCTGCGGCTGCTGACCGCAATTGCGCCGCCGCTGATTCTGTTCGCGATCATCCGCGCGCTGACCAACGCCGAGCTGCCGAGCGGCACCGGCCGCAGGCTCGCGGGGCTGCTGCTGTTGAACACTCTGGTGGCCATCTTCATCGGGCTGGCGGTCGCCAACCTGCTTCGCCCGGGCGAGTGGCACGAGCTCACGCCCACGCCGCCAGGGCTGACCTCCAAGACCTCCGCGGGGCCGATCCAGCTGTTCCTGGACAATGTGCCGCGCAGCCTGGTGGGGCCGCTCACCGATCAAGGCAACGTCATCGGCGTGATCTTCATCGCCATCGCCTTCGGAGTGGCGCTGCGCGGCCTGCGCGACCATCCGCTGCGCAACGTGCGCGATGCCGTGGACGTGGGCTTCGCGGCGCTGATCGCGGTGCTGCGCTGGATCATCGAGATCATTCCGTTGGGCATCTTCGGCATCATCGCCAGCATCGTCGGCACCCAGGGCTTCGCCGCCTTCATTCCCCTGGGCGGGTTCGTGGTGGCCGTCATCGTGGCCCTCCTGCTGCAGGCCACCTGGTACCTGGCGCGGATCCGGCTGCTGTCATGGGCCCGCCCCCTCGAGGTGTTGAGGGGCACGCGCGATGCCCTGGTCACGGCGTTTTCCACCGCCAGCTCGACCGCAACCATGCCGGTGACGTACGCCTGCCTGCGCGACCGCGTGGGATTGCGCGAGCGCTCCGCAAGCCTGGGCTCGCTGGTGGGGTCGAACTTCAACAACGACGGCACTGCGCTGTACGAGGCGATGGCTGCGCTGTTCGTCGCCCAGATGCTGGGCCTGGATCTGAGCCTCTACCAGCAGATCCTGGTCGTGCTGACGAGCGTGGCGGCCTCGGTGGGTGCGGCCGGGATTCCGGAAGCCGGATTGGTGACGATGACCATGGTGTTCAACGCGGTGGGCCTGCCGATCGAGTACATCGCCATCCTGCTCAGCGTCGATTGGTTCCTGGATCGCTGCCGCACCACCATCAACGTGATGGGCGATATCAACGTCAGCGCACTGCTCGATGGCAAGGAGCGCGCGCCGGACAACGGCTGACAGGGCAGGGAGGGGCCGAGGAATGTCGCTACAGGAGCCGACTCGCAGCCAGGGCCAGCAGGACTGCGCATGCCGGCGGCCGTGCCACAATCAGTGTGCGCGAGGCGGTCTTCCGCTTGCTGCGCGCTTTCGGCATGACCACCGTGTTCGGCAACCCCGGGTCGACCGAGCTGCGCATGTTCCGCGACTGGCCGGAAGATTTCCGCTACGTGCTGGGGTTGCAGGAAAGCGTCGTGGTGGCAATGGCCGATGCCTATGCGCAGGTCCGACGTGCCCCGGTGCTCGTGAACCTGCACTCTGCCGGTGGGGTCGGGCATGCGCTGGGCAGCGTGTTCACCGCCTGGCGCAATCAAACGCCGCTGGTGATCGTGGCCGGCCAGCAGACCCGGGCCATGCTGCCCACCGATCCTTTCCTGTCCGCGCGCTCGGCAGTGGAGTTTCCGCGGCCGTACGTGAAGTGGGGCATCGAGCCCGCGCGTGCCGAGGATGTGCCCCAGGCCGTCGCGCAGGCTGTCTACACGGCTCTGCAGCGTCCCTGTGGTCCGGTCTTCGTTTCGGTGCCGGAGGACGACTGGGACGCGCCGGCCGCCGCGGTCGAGCCGCGCCAGGTCAACGTCCAGTTCGCGCCCGACCCGGGTGCGCTCGACCGCCTCGCCGACGCTCTGAATTCGAGCCGTTCGCCCGCGCTCGTGCTGGGGGCCGCAGTGGACCAGGATGGCGCCTGGCCGCTCGCGGTTCAGCTCGCCGAGCGGTTGAACGCGGCGGTGTGGGAAAGCCCGATGGCGGGGCGCAGGAGCTTCCCCGAGGACCATCCGCTGTTCGCAGGTTTCCTGCCCCCGCTGCGGCAACCGCTGGCCGATCGCCTGGCGGGGCACGACGTGGTGCTGGTGATCGGGGCGCCGGTGTTCACTTACCACGTGCACGTGGAAGGCGCCTTCGTCTCCCCGGGCACGCGGCTGTTCCATCTCACCGACGACGCGGAGCAGGCCGCGCGCGCTCCCGTCGGCACCAGCATCCTGAGCAGCATCCAGCTCGGAATGGAGCAGCTTCTCGCGCAGGTGTCGCAGGTGCAGCGCGCGGCGCCGCGCCCGCGGCCGCGACCACCCGCACCGCCGGTCACGGATCCGATCGGCGGAGAGCTTCTCATGCACACGCTCTCGAGCACCCTGCCTGCAGACGCGGTGATCGTGGAGGAAGCGCCCTCGCATCGCAACGCGCTGCATGATCACCTCACGATCCGAACCAGTGGCGGCTTCTTCGCGTGCGCCAGCGGCGGCCTCGGGTTCGGGCTGCCCGCCGCCGTGGGAGTTGCGCTGGCCGATGCATCGCGCAAGGTTGTCGCGGTGCTCGGAGACGGGTCGAGCCTGTATACGATCCAGGGATTGTGGACGGCTGCGCAGCATCGGTTGCCGGTGACTTTCGTGATCCTCAACAACTCGGGATACGGGGCGGTCAAGTCGCTTGCCGCACGGATGGGCCTGGTGCACATGCCCGGCAGCGACGTGGCCGGGGTGGACTTCGGCGACGTGGCGCGCGGCTTCGGTTGCCGGGCCACGCGCGTGGAGCATGCCGCACAGCTCGCACCTGCCTTGCTGCAGGCATATGCATCCAGCGAGCCGTGGGTGGTGGAGGTGCGCATGTCTACCAGCGCGGATCGCCTTTACTGATTGCTTCTGCGCATGCGCGTGCTCAGCACGGCGGCCTCCCTCACCCCCGGGCTCGGCTGCGCCCGAGCGCTACTGCAAGGTCCTCTCCCCGCCCGGCTCTCCCGCCTCGCCCCACGGCAGATCCAGCTTGAAACCCCACTCGGCGCGCTCGACCGCCTTCTGCAGCAGCTTGATGAAGCCGTGCAGCAGCGGCTCGTCCAGGGTCAGGAAGATGCCTTCACCTTGCGTGGGCAGCAGACCGATCACCAGCCTGCCGTCCTGGCCGGTGCGGCGCTGCAGCTTGCTGACCAGCAGCGGGTTGTCGCCGAGCGGACGCGTGCGCGGTGTATCTGCATATTGCTTGCCGAACTGGGCCTGGCTCAGCGCCTTCTCGTGCTGAAACTCCAGCAGCGCCTTCTTGGTCTCCGGGTCGACCACGCGCTGCGCCACGTCCGGACTCGCTTCCACGCCGCCTACCAACAACGGCCAGAGGCGCAGGACACAACGGCGTGTCAGCCACAGCAGCGCTTCCTCTCCGCTCACCGTGGACACGCGCAGCATCAGCCGATCCTCTTCGGCGTTGAACTCGATCTTGATCTGGTGCAGTTTCATGGCGTAGATGATACCTGCAGCGCGGTTCCACGTCAGCCAGGCCGACTTGGAAGCAGGGATTGAGCACTCGTCGCGGAAGAGCGAATTCACAGGATTAACAGGATTTCTCAGGTTCAGGTGTTCATTCTCAATGCGTCGCGCCGCTTGTTCAGCGATCGCTTTCTTCACCTCCAGCTTCCGCCCCGAGTTCTACAGCGATCTGGGAGGATGGCAATTGCCGCCGTGGTGTCTGCGTGCCTCGGAATTGGGGTCCGGATCAAGTCGAACTTCATCGCCATCGCGCGCCTGATCTACGGCGCGGTTCACCTTCCTCGGCGGGTCCTCCGCGCCTGTGCGACTCTGCGTTCTTGCATGATCGCCTGACACAATCCACACCACCCCCGGCCTTCGGCCGACCCCTCCTCATGAGAGGAGGGGAGAGACAACTCTCCCCTCCTTTCCAAGGAGGGGTGGCACGCGAAGCGTGACGGGGTGGTTAGGCCTTTACGCATGCATCAACAGAGCTGTGAGGCTGCCCTGCAGCAGTAAGGCGTGCAGTTTCGAGTCGTATGTCGCTCGACATATGACGTGGGGACAGTACACAGCGCGTCGCCATTCCAGGAGGATTGGCACACTGGCGGGACAGTGTAAGGAAGTTTTGACCTTGCGCCCGAGAGCCGGTGGAGGAGCAAGGTGCAGGGCCGCGACGTGAGTCGGCCCGCGCCGCGCGGAAAGTGTGCAGCCGCTCGCTGCCGGGAAACGACCGTTGGTCGTCGTGACCGCTCAAGTTGGCCCGCAACTTGCCGTAGGCATGCTCAGGAGCGACGCACCAAAGCGTGTCCGACTCCGGAGCGGCGTCTCGATGCCGCTCCTCTGCCGCGACGCATGGCGCAATACAAAGAACTGCTCCGAGCCCTGGCTTGGGTGGGTCCTTGATCGTGAAGGAGGTTGTGCCATGCTCTCGAAGTACTCGAAACGATTCGCTGCCGTGCTCGGCCTGGGGCTGCTCGCCGTCACGTCCACCGGCCGAGCCGGCGAAGCGCCGCGCTACGACTTCCCGGCGGCCGCCCAGGAGATCACCCAGCTGTTCTGGCTCGCTGAGACGGCCAACGTCTGCGGCTGGACCAGCGCCGAGGATGCGGTCAAGTTCAAGCTGTTCGCGATGCGCTTCCTGGGCGCGCACCTGTCCGAGCGCAACCGCGAGGCCCTGGCCTCGCTGGTGCTGGCCAAGGGCTACGAGGAGCGCGTGCGCCGCGTGGCCGAGGAAGGTGCCAGCGAGAATTGCGGAAGCAACCGCTGGCGGCTGGGCTGGGTCAGCTACAAGACCGCGGCGGACGACCACGCCAGCGAGTACTGAGCGTCTTGCCCTTGCGGGCTTCGTTTGAACCCTACAGCTGAACTGCAGTTGGCAGTGCTCTGCGCTCCTCTGCGTCTCTGCGGTTCAGGGGTAGCATCAAGAATCGGCGGACGCCGATAGCGCAGCCGCGCCGCGCAACAGAATGTTCCTCGCCTCCCACGCCTCCTCCGGGGAAATCTTGACGAAGTACTGCGCCTCGCCGGCGACCAGCGCCGCGACCGGTACGCCGTCGCGGAACAGCACGCGGTTGCTGTAAAGGGCCGGCACCTTCGGCGCCGGGCACGAGGATGCCCGCGAGGTTGAGCGGATCGGCGCCGCTCACGCAGACGAGCGCGCCGGCCTTGTCTTCACCGCGCACGCCGCGCAGCATGCCGACCGCCTCGGGCACCGCGAACTGCTCCCCGGAGAAGCCCGCCACGAAGCGCCCGCCGCGGATCTCACCGCGCGTCTCCATGCGCCGGCAGGCCATGAGCAGATCGCGCCAGGGCGGCAGCCACTCGCGCTTCCCGCGCGAGCAGGCGCCAGAACACGACGCCGTAGCGCTTGAGCAGAGCGCGCGCGATCTGCTCGACGGTCTCGCGCGGCAGGCTGCGCGGCTGCGCCTCTATGACGCTGGGCTGGCGGCGGATCGATCGTCCAGCGCCCGGCATCCTCGACACCGAGCAGCGCGGTGCGGCGGCGCCGGCCGCTGCCGGCGAAGGGCTTGCGCTGGCTGGAGGGCAGCAGCAGCGCGCGCAAGCCGCTGAAGCCGTCCGAGTTGACCAGGCCGGCGGCCACCAGCTCTCCCAGCGCCTCCTCGACGAAGGTCCGCGGCAGGTCCAGCCCGTGGACGATGTCGTCGAAGAAGGAGGCGCCCTGGGCAGCCAGGAAATCCGCCACCGCGCGGGCGCGTGCGCTCAGATGCAGATCCTCCGCGCCGCCCGCTTTCACCAGCGCGGACCACGACCGGCAGGTTCTTGCGCGTGAGCAGCGTGACCGGGGTAGCGCGCACAGGGCTGGGGCCGCGCTCCCGGTCGGGTGCGGGCTTGGGCGCTTCGAGCCGCGTCCACAGCACGCGACCGGCCAGGCACAAATCATCCAGCCAGGCCGGCTCGTAGCCGGATACGCGCGCGGGCAGAATCTCCGCTTCCCAGGCAGCCGCGGCGGCCTCGAAGCCCTCCAGCTGGGAGATCACGGCGGCGACCGCATCGGGCCCCTCCATGCGCTCGTCCGGCGTGACGTGCTGCCAGTCGAACAGGAAGCGCAGGAAATCGGCGCTGCCGACCGGCTCGATCTCCTGGCGCAGGCGCTTGACCGTGTAGCGGTTGATGCGTGCCAGCAGGCGGCGCTCGCACCATTGTGTGCCGACGGCGTCCTGCGTGAAGCTGCCGCGCATGGCGAAGCCTTCTCCTTCCAGCGCGAGCAGCGCGAGGTCGATGTCGGACTGCGGCACGCCCAGCGGAACCGGCGATCGCGGCGGCGGTTGTCGGACCGAGCCCTTCCAGCCGCCCGCGCACCAGCTCGACCAGCGCTTCCTCGCGGGTCCACGCGCGCTGCGCGTATTGTGCCGGCACCTGGACCGGTGGCTCTGCTGTCGCATCCGGAAAGACCGCCAGCAGCTCTGGCAGGCGCTCGGTCGCAGCCCATAGCACCGAGGCACGAGGCACGAGGCGCGAGGCGCGAGAATCTAGTTCCTCTGCAGCGCCATGCACCGTCCCCTCACCCTCACCCCAGCCCTCTCCCATCGAGGGAGAGGGGGCCAAAGCATCTCGCGCCTCGCGCCTCGCGCCTCGCGCCTCGCGCGCCAGCGCGGTAGCGCGCCCCAGCGCCGCAAGCTCGAACGCCAGCCGCTCCCAACCGGGGTTGGCCGCGAGCTCGCCCTGAGTGATGTAGCCGAGCCACAACAATGCGTCGTGCAGCTCGTCGGCGGTCCTCGGCAGCGGGCCAGGCTTCCTCGCGCACGCGGGCGATGGCCTCGGGATCGAGCCGGCCGATGTCGGCGGCGCTGTCGGGATCGAGCCAGCGCCGGGCGATGACGGCCTGCGTGCGGCGCTCCTCGAGCGGCGCGTCGTCGAGGAAGGCGTACGGCCGCGCAGCGAGCACCTCCAGCGCGAGCGGAGACGGCGACGTGCAGATTGCGGCCGGTCACCGAAATGGCGCCGGATTCCAGAGCGCGCAGCAGGCGCTCCATGCCGTCGATGTCCATGGCCTCGTGCAGGCAGTCGGCGATGGTCTGGTTCACCAGCGGGTGATCGGGGATCTCGCGGTCGCCGACGATGTTCTCCTGGCAAGCGAGCTGGTCGGGGAACACCGCCGCGATCAAGTCCTCGGCTTCCATGCGCTGGAGCTGCGGCGGCACCTTGTTGCCGCCCTTGAAGCGCAGCAGCGCGAGCGCGATCGAGGCGTTCCAGCGCCAGCGCGTCATGAACATGGGCGCATCGAGCAACGCCTGAACGAGCAGCGCGCGCACGCTGTTCGAATGCAGATAGCGCGCGACTTCCTCGAGCTGGAAGCTGTGCGTGGCGGTCAGCGACAGGATGATCGCGTCCTCGGTCGCGGCCGCCTGCAGCTCGAAGTTGAATTTGCGGCAGAAGCGCTTGCGCAGGCTCAAGCCCCAGGCGCGGTTGATGCGGCTGCCGAAGGGCGAATGGATGAGGAGCTGCGTGCCGCCGGTCTCGTCGAAGAAGCGCTCGAACACCAGGTGCTTCTGGGTAGGCAGCAGGCCGAGCGCGGCGCGCGCGCCAGCGTAGTAATCGACGATCTGAGCGGCGGCAGCAGGCGCGATCCCGACCTCGTCCGTGAGCCACTGCAGCGCGCCTTGCTCGCTCGCCCTGCGAGCATGGGAGAGCGCCGGTCCCTGCGAGTTCGCTGCGTCCCTCGCCCTGCGAAGGGGCAGGGCTGGGGTGCGGCACGGAGCTGCGGTCCAAGCCGCGCTCGATCTCCTCGCGCAGGCGCGACACCGACCCGGACACCTCGTCGGTGCGCGCGGGCGCCTCACCGAGCCAGAACGGGATGGACGGCGGCAGTCCGCGCGCATCCTCCACCCGCACCCGCCCGGCTTCCACCCGCAGGATGCGGTACGAGGTGTTGCCGAGCTGAAAGATGTCACCGGCCATGCTCTCCACGGCGAAATCCTCGTTCACCGTGCCGATGATCTGCTGCTCGGGTTCCAGCACGACGTTGTAGTCGGCGGTGTCGGGAATGGTGCCGCCGCAGGTGATTGCGGTCAGGCGCAGGCCCTTGCGGTCGCGCAGCTTGCGATTGACGGCATCGCGGTGCAGATAGCGCGCGGCTGCGGCCGCGGCGCGTCGAGAACCCTTCGGCCAGCATCTGCACGACCGCATCGAACTCCTCGCGCTTCAGCTCGCGGTAGGGCCAGGCGCGGCGCACCAGCGCGAACAGCTCGTCCTCCTCCCACTCGCGGCAGGCGACCTCCGCCGCGATCTGCTGCGCCAGCACGTCCAGCGGCTTGTCCGGCATGCGCAGCCGATCCAGCTCGCCGCGGCGCACCGCGTCGAGCAGCGCGGCGCACTCGACCAGATCGTCTCGGGAGAGCGGGAACAGGCGGCCCTTGGGCAGCCCGCCGACGGCGTGGCCGGAGCGGCCGACCCGCTGCAGCAGCGCCGAGATCGCGCGCGGCGTGGCGATCTGGCACACGAGGTCGACGTGCCCGATGTCGATGCCGAGCTCGAGCGAAGAGGTCGCCACCAGCGCCTTCAGCTCGCCGCGCTTCAGCTCTCTGCTCGGCGTTGAGGCGTTGCTCGCGCGCCAGGCTGCCGTGGTGCGAGGTGACCTGGTCTTCTCCCAGACGATCGGACAGCGCGCGCGCCAGGCGCTCCGCCAGGCGCCGGGTGTTCACGAATACCAGAGTGGATCGATGCTCGTTGATCAGCTCCACCAGCCGTTCGTAGACCTGCCCCCAGACCTCCGCCGACATCACCGCTTCGAGGGAGACTCGGGCACTTCGATCGCCAGGTCGCGCTTGCGCGTGTGGCCCGTGTCCAGGATGGCGCAGCCGGAGACGAGCTTCGGTGACTGGGCAGCGCGGGCGAGACCAACGCGTGCACTATCGGTTGAGTCCTCCCCCTCGACCGACGCCTGCTCCGTTGCAGGTGGAGCACGTTCCTCTTCACCCTCTCCCCGCCCTCTCCCATCGAGGGAGAGGGAGCCTTGATCGAGCCGAAGGTGCCCGCTCAACCCGAGGCGCTTCGCTCACCGGCAGTGCAGCGGCGGGCGGGTCGGCGTCGAACAGATCCACTGGCGCACCCAGCTCGTCCAGCAGCCCGCGCGCGGGGCGCTCCGCGCTGCCCACCAGGAAGCGCGCCACCTCCTCGATCGGCTTCTGGGTCGCGGACAGGCCCACTCGGGTCAGCCGTTGCCCGGTGAGCTCCTCGAGCCGCTCCAGCGAGATGCGCGAGGTGCGCGCCGCGCTTGTTCGGCGCGAGCGCATGGATCTCATCCACGATCACGGTTCGCGCCGAGGCGAGTGTTTTGCGCCCCGACTCGCTGGTGACGCAGGATGTACAGCGACTCGGGGGTGGTCACCAGGATGTGCGGCGGCTTGCGCCGCATCTTCTGCGCTCCGCCTGGGGCGTGTCCCCGGTGCGTACCAGCGTGCGGATCTCGCACATCCGGATAGCCCGAGCGCGATCAGCTCCTGGCGGATGCCGGCCAGCGGCTCCTCCAGGTTCTTGTGGATGTCGTTGGACAGCGCCTTGAGGGGCGAGACGTAGACGATGCGGGTCTCGTCGCGCAGCTGGTTGCGCACGCCCAGGCGCACGAGCGCATCGATGGCGGCGAGGAACGCCGCCAGCGTCTTGCCCGAGCCGGTCGGCGCTGCGATCAGGACATGCCGGCCGGACTGGATCAGCGGCCACGCCTCGACCTGCGGCGGCGTGGGCATGGTGTAGGTGCGCCGGAACCAGTTGGCGACGGCGGGATGAAAGGTGTCGAGTACGCTCATAGGGCGCATTGTGCCCCGGGTGATTGGCTCATGTGGTGAACCGCCACGATCGCGGCCACGCCGACGTCAGACTACTGACACCAGGCAGTTCTGCCGCAGAGCTGCAGTACGGCGTCAAGCGGCCCTTCACAGCCAGTTCCTGGCAGCCTCGCCTGCAGGCGTAGCGCGGTTCATTGCGCTGTGACTCGCCGGTGCAGCGTCAACGGTTCGATCACCACCAGCGGCACCAGCATCTCGTCGGCGCTGCGCGCCGCCGTGCACGCCGATCAGCGGTATGACGCCTCTCGCCCGGCATCCAGTCCTTGATGGTCGCGCGCTGCCGCATCAGCAGCACGTAGTCGCCGATCCGCGACTGCAGCCTGGGTGCGGCTCGCCGGGGCCGAACCAGCCGCCTGGATCAGTGCGCGGCTGTCGAACAGGAGCGCGCGCTCGGCAAGCTCGCTGCGTGCGTAGTCCTCGAAGGCGTCGCGCCTGTCCGGGGCGCACATAGCAGTAGGCGGCCCGGCGCTCGCCGCACAGTGGCTGCGCGAGCATGGCGGCCAGCTCGGGGTGGTCGTCGAGCTCGACCCGCTCGGCTGGCCGGCGCATCGATGAAGCCGTGGTCGGCGGTGACGAGGACGGTGCGTCGACGCCGGCAAGACCCGCAACAGGCGCGCGAAGCCCTGCGTCGAAGCGGCGACAGGACTCGGCGCTGCGGCGCGCGCCGATGCCATGCTCGTGGGCGATGGTGTCCAGCTCGGGCCAGTAGGCGTAGACGAACTTGCGCTCGCCGCGCAGTGCGCAGGGTCAGCTCGATGGTGCGGAAGAACTGCTCCAGCGATCCGTAGGCGCGGCGCCGTGCGCGCCCGCTGTGCGCCGGCGTTGAACTCCGAATTCGATGATGGATGCGGGCGAGACGACGAAGCTCGTGCACCGGCAGCGGTCGAAAAAGCTCGGGTAGGCGAACACGCGACGCGGGCTCGAGGCCGAGCTGCGGCGAGCCCTGGTCGCTGGGCCGCAGGCGGAAGGGCAGCACCGCGCCGACCGCGCCGATCTCCTCGAAATACATGTGCCAGCCGGTCAGGCCGTGCTGCTGCGGGTGCGAGCCCGTCATGCATGCGGTGATCGCTGTCGCCGTGGTGGACGGAAAGACGGAGGTGAGGCTGCCGCGCAGATGCTGGTGCAGCAGGCTGCCCGACTGGGCCTCGCGCCAGGTAACGGTAGCCGAGCCCATCGACGACCACCAGCAGGATGCTGCTGCGCTGGCGCAGCGCGGCCGGTGCCAGCAGGCGCAGCGGCGCGTAGGGCCAATGCTTGGCGCCCAGCGCAACGGCGATGGAGGCCATCAAGTTGACGATGCTGCCGCCCGCGTAGTCGGGTAGAGTGAGCGTTGTCGGGACGGCGGAGTAGCCCATCCAGCGCATGCTAGCAAAAGCCTGGGACCGGCAGCGCGGAGGACCATGAGCAGTGACGACCTGTTCGAGCCGTTGCGGCGGCAGCTGATGAGCGAGGTCGCTGCGCAGCTCACCGTGCTGGGAGCCCAGCTCGGCTGCAGGATGCTGAGCGATCGCGTGATGCAGGCGATGGAGCGGGTGCCGCGGCACGAGTTCGTGCCGGCCGAGGTCAAGCCCTTCGCCTACATGAATACGCCGTTGCCGATCGGCTGCGGCAAGACCATCTCGCAGCCGTTCATCGTCGCGTTGATGACCGAGCTGCTGGCCCTGGACCCCGGGCACCGGGTGCTCGAGATCGGCACCGGGCTGGGCTACCAGGCGGCTATCCTGGCTGAGCTGGTGCGGGAGCGTCTACAGCGTGGAGATGATTCCGGAGCTCTCGAGCGGCCGCGTCCCGGCGCCTGGCCCGGCTGGGCTACGGCAACATCCACCTGCGCGTCGGCAACGGCCGCCTGGGCTGGCCGGAGCACGCCCCGTTCGACCGGATCATCGTCACCACCGCGCCCGATCTGATTCCTCGCCGTGCTGCTTCAACAACTCAAGCCGGGCGGGAAGATGATGATCCCGGCCGGCATTCCCGATCAGCAGCAGCTGCTGCTGGTGGAGCGGGACGAGCGCGGGCGCACCCACACCCGCGAGATCCTGGCGGTGCGCTTCTCGGAGATGGAGGAGGACGGCGGGCCGGGAGGCACGAGTTGAGCGCGCATGCCGCGAGCGCTTCTCGGCGGGCGCGGTCCTGGTGCGGCCCGTCGCCATCGGTTGGCGCTACCTGCTGCTGCGCGTCTACCGCACCTGGGACTTTCCCAAGGGCGGCCTCGAGCCGGGCGAGACGCCCCTGCAGGCAGCGCTCCGCGAGGTGGAGGAGGAGACCGCGCTCACCGACCTGGAGTTCCGCTGGGGCGAGCCTGTATTGCGACACCGAGCCCTACAGTGCGGGCAAGGTGGCGCGCTATTTCCTCGCGGCGAGCCCGGGGCAGCAGGTGCATCTGCCCGTCAACCCCGAGCTGGGCCGCCCCGAGCACCATGAGTTTCGCTGGGTCGACTCCCGCGACGCTCAGCGCCTGCTGCCGCCGCGGCTGCAACCGATCCTGGCCTGGGCGCAGGAGTTGATCGGCGCCCACGGCGCCAGCGGTGGACTCGAAGGCGGTCGCCCCAAACCCGATCCGAGCGCGCTCGGTCGCGGGCGTTAGAGGCGACCCTCCCGCCCCCGACCGGGGGTGGGGGACGACCGTCAGTCAGCGGTTCCCAGCCGTATCGATGGCAGGGCCCCGGTCGCCACAGCAACTACCCGTCGCGCCGGCGGCGGCTCGCGCACCCGCTGCGGCAGTGCATGTACCATTCGTCTCGATGCCGTTCGCCTACTTCGACCGCCTGTCGCCGGCCCGCCAGCGAATCTACCGCCGCAGCGACGCCATCGAGCGCGTCGATCTGCCGCCGGGGCCGGCCCTGCAGGATCTGGCAGGCGATCTCGAGCGCGCGCTGGCCTGCGAGAATCGCGGCGAGGCCGAGCGCCTGGGACAAAGACTGCTGAATGACCTCACGACGCGCCTGCAGGTCCCGCGAGTGCGCTTGCGTGTCCTGGCAGTGCGGCCCAGCGGCAACTGGGGCGAGCTGCATGGGCTCTACGAGCCGTTCGAGGACGGCACGCCGCCGCTGATCACGGTGTGGATGCGCACGGTCGCGCGCAAGCAGGTGGTGGCGTTCAAGACCTTCCTGCGCACCATCCTGCACGAGCTGTGTCATCACCTCGACTACGAGCTGTACGAGCTGCCCGAGACCTTCCACACCGAGGGGTTCTACAAGCGCGAGTCCAGCCTGTACTACCAGATACGCGGCGAGCAGCCGCCGACCGGCCGCTAGCTAACTAGCTTCCCGGTGCGGCTGTGGCCGGGATCGGGCAGGCCGCGTTTGACGGCATGCCTGCGTACAGCTAACGTGTCGCGCCAGCCCAATTCAGGGATAACCATGTCGGGATCGGCTTCCTCGCTGCGAGCAGTGCTGTACGCGCTGGCCGCCAACTTCGGCATCTTCGTCGCGAAGAGCGTGGCGGCAGTCATCACCGGCTCCAGCAGCATGCTGGCCGAAGCCATCCACTCGCTGGCCGACTGCGGCAACCAGGGGCTGCTGCTGGTGGGCATGCGCCAGGCCCGCAGGCCGCCCGACCCCGAGCACCCGCTGGGCTACGGCAACGTGGTCTATTTCTGGGCGTTTCTGGTGTCCGTCCTGCTGTTCACGGTGGGGGGCGTGTTCTCCATCTACGAGGGCACGCACAAGCTCTCGGCGCCTGAGCCGCTGGCCTGGCCCGGGGTTGCGGTCGCCGTGCTTCTCATCGCGGTCGTCCTGGAGTCTTTCTCCCTGCTCGGTTGCGTTCGCGAAATCCGCAAGGTTGCGCGCGGCCGCTCCCTGTGGCGGTTTTTTCGGGAGTCCCGCAACACCGAGCTGATCGTGGTGCTGGGCGAGGACATCGCGGCCCTGCTGGGGCTGCTCATCGCCCTGGCGGCTGTGGTGCTGGCCTTCGCTACCGGCAACCCGGCCTTCGACGCCGCAGGCAGCATCGCCGTGGGGGTGCTTCTGATCGTGGTGGCCGTGTTGCTATCCGTGGAGATCAAGGCCCTCATCACCGGCCAGAGTGCCGAGCCGGCGGTGGAGGCCGAGATGCGGGCGTTCCTCGCCGCCCGTGCGGAAGTGGCCGCAGTCCTGTCCCTGCTGACCTTGCAGATGGGCGATGGCATCATGGTTGCAGCCAAGGCGCGGATGGATGCCGCCAGCGCGCAGGACCTGGTGGACGCGATCAACCGGGTAGAGGCCGATCTGCGCCGTGCCTTCCCGCAGGTGCGCTGGATATTTTTCGAGCCCGATGACGTGGAATAGGACGGCCTGAGACGCGCAATGGAACCGAGCCATGTGCGCGGAAAGCGACCGCCCCTGGGGTCGCCTTCAGGTGCGGGCTGAAAGGGGCGAAACTCTCGCCTGCCCTGCGGGGGTTCACCTTGGCCGAAAAATTGCCTAAAATCGGCAAGTTGAGCGGTCGGAGAGCGCAGAGGAGCTAGAGGTGCCTTTCATCCTGGGATTGGACATGTCGGGGATGCCCAATCGCTGGCTGTTCGTGGAGCAGGCGATTACCTACCACGCGCGCGACATGGTCGCGTGGTCGCTCGGGAAAGTCGTCTGTACCTACCACGGCGGCGTCTCGCGTCTCACCGGTGAGCGCTCCAGCCTCTCGACCAAGAGCATCATCGCCATCAAAGGGGCCGCGGAGTTTGTCCGCGACCACAAGAACGAACCGCACCTGACCAACCACGCGCTGTACCGCCGCGACCGGCACGTCTGCGGCTACTGCGGCGGCCGCTTCCGCGAGTACGACTTGTCGCGCGATCACGTCGTTCCGATGCACCTGGGCGGCCGCGACCGCTGGATGAACGTGGTCACCGCCTGCCGGCGCTGCAATACGCTCAAGGGCGGGCGCACGCCCGAGTCCTCGCGCATGCCGCTGCTGTATGCACCTTACGTTCCGAGCCGCTACGAGCACCTGATCCTGCAGAATCGCCGCATCCTCCAGGACCAGATGGAGTACCTGATGGCGCGGGTACCCAGGCACAGCCGGCTGCATCCGAGCTGACGCGCGGCGAAGCCCGGGCTCGGGGGGCGAGGCGACCGGTCGCCGCGTTGAGCGGCTCGCAAGCCGAGCCCTTCCCTCCCAGCAGGCGTTGATTTCGATCAAAGCCGCCCAGATATCCACCCGGTAGCCGGAAGCACGGCCGGACCCGGCCGGCTCGTCGCATCCGAAACAACAGAGAGGAACGTCCGTGTCCCCCTGCCCGCCGTCGTCTGGCACCCGCCTGTTCCACGCCACAAACCTGGTCGCTGGATGAAATACAAGGACTACTACGAGATACTCGGCGTCCCGCGCGACGCCGCCGAGGCCGACATCAAGAAGGCCTACCGCAAGCTTGCGCGCAAATATCATCCGGATGTGTCGAAGGAGAAAGGCGCCGAGGAGAAGTTCAAGGAGGTGGCGGAGGCCTACGAGGTCTTGAAGGACAAAGAAAAGCGTGCCGCCTACGACCAGATGGGCTCCTATCAGCCCGGCCAGGATTTCCGTCCGCCGCCCGACTGGGGCGAGCGCTTCGGGAGCCAGGGCGCAGCGCACGGCTTCGAGGATCTGGGCGATATCGACCTGTTCGACTTGCTCTCCGGCCTGGGGATGCGGCGGGGGGCCGCGGGCAGCCGGCGCGGGGGCGGGGAGTTCCGTATGCCGGGACAGGACCATGAAGTGACCATGCATGCCGGTGTGGAGGATCTCAGCCGCGGTGCCGAGGTGGAGATCCCGATGTCTACGACCGAGATGGATCCCGAAGGCCGTCTGCGCCGGAACACGCGCAACGTGCGCGTGCGCATACCCAAGGGCGCCACCGCGGGTCAGCGCCTGCGGGTGCCCGGGAAAGGCGCGCCGGGGATCGGGGGCGCGCCGGCTGGCGATCTGTATATCAACATCGAGCTGCAGCCGCACGAACGCTTCAAGGTGAACGGTCACGACCTTTACCTGGAAGTCCCGGTCACCCCCTGGGAGGCGGCCCTGGGCGCGAGTATCGACATCCCGACCCTCGACGGCAAAGTGACGTTGAAGGTGCCCCCCGGATCACGCTCCGGGCAGAAGCTGCGTGTACGCGGCAAGGGACTGCCGAGGCCGAAGGACGCGGAACCGGGCGACCTGTACGCGGTGCTGCAGGTCGTGACGCCTCCAGCGCCGAGCGAGCGCGAGAAGGAGCTGTACCGGCAGCTCGCCGAGGTCTCGTCGTTCAACCCCAGGGCGCACTTCGAATAGGAGACCGTGACGTGAGCGGAGAGCGCTTTCCGTCGTTGCTGGGCGAGCAGTTCGAGGTCGAACTGGACGAGCTCGCCGGCGCCACGGGATTGACCGTCGAGGAGATCGTCGAGCTGGTCGAGTACGGTGTGTTCGAACCGCTCGGCCGCGCGGGGGTGGAGTGGCGATTCAGCGCACGCTCCATCACCCTGGGGCGCAGCGCCTCGCGCCTGCGTTCGGACTTCGACCTCGGTGTCCCGGGCGTGGCGTTGGTCGCTGCGCTGCTCGAGCGGATCGAGGCGCTCGAGGCCGAGGTCAATCGGCTGCACTGCGAGCGGTTCGGGGACTAGAGGCTGCGCCAGGATCTAGGGGCTAGGATCTAGGGCTAGCGCCTAGGGCCTGGGGACGAGAAAGGCAGCGGCTCCGCCGCTTCAACACCCCCTAGCCCCTAGATCCCAGCCCCTATTTCTTGTCGAACCCGAGCGCGAACACCCCTTCCAGGTCGACACGCGAGTAGGCGCGGAACGCGATCAGCGTCTCCGTGCTCTCGATGCCGTCGATGCGCTGCAGCCCCTTGGTAACCACATCAGCCAGGTCCTCGTTGGCCTTCACGCGCACCATTGCTACCAGGTCGAAGCGCCCGGCGACCGAATAGACCTCGCTGATGCCTTCCTGGGCCGCAAGCTGCTCGGCCACCTCCGACACACGCCCGCGCGACACCGTCAGAAGAACGATAGCTGTAACCATGTTTGGCCCCTGTGGTAAGTGGGTTCGCAAGGTAGCATCGGTGCGCCGCCCGCGGCAAGCGGGGCCGGGCGTCCCGCCCGGAATGCTTGACAGGTGAATTATCCATTGACTATAAGCTGACCTGCACAAGCACAATGAAGGCAGGCGGGGTGGGCGCACTCACGGGCAGACACGCGCTGGTCACGGGTGGGGGTCGTGGCATCGGTGCGGCTATCGCCGCCGCGCTGAGCGGCGCGGGTGCAGTTGTCACGCTGGCCGGGCGCGACTCGGATGTGCTCGCGCAGCAGGTGCGGGCCCTGGGGGAGTGCTCGCAGAGTGTGGTCATGGACGTCAGCGACGAGCGGGCCGTGGCCAACGGCTTCGAGCGCGCCCAGAACAGCTTCGGGCCGGTCCAGATCCTGGTCAACAACGCTGGCGTCGCGCGCAGCGCCCCGTTCCACAAGACCGACAGCACGCTGTGGGAGGCCATGCTCGCGGTGAACCTGACCGGCACCTACCTGTGTTGCAGGGCGGGGCTGCCTGGAATGCTCGCAGCAGGCTTCGGGCGCATCGTCAATGTGGCGAGCACCGCCGGGCTCACCGGCTATGCGTATGTCACGGCCTACTGCGCCGCCAAGCATGGGGTGATCGGGCTCACGCGCGCGCTGGCGCTGGAGACGGCGCGCAGCGCGGTGACGGTCAACGCGGTGTGCCCCGGCTATACCGATACGGATATGGTGCACCAGGCCGTCGCCAACGTCGTCGCGAAGACCGGCAAGAGCGAAGAGCAGGCGCGTGCCGCGCTGACGGAGCGCAACCCGCAGCAGCGCCTGATCCACCCCGAAGAGGTGGCTAACGCGGTGCTGTGGCTGTGCCTGCCGGGGGCGGAGGCGGTGACGGGGCAGAGCATTTCGGTATCGGGCGGGGAGGTGATGTGAGATCGGCCTCTGCGGTCGATCTCGAGGCACGCGTCACCGACGAGCACCATCAGGCGCTCAAGGTGTGGCTGCGGCTGCTCGCCTGCACCAACCGGGTCGAAGCGCAGATCCGGGCGCGCCTGCGCGCGGAGTTCGGCATCACGCTGGCGCGCTTCGACTTGCTGGCGCAGCTCGAGCGCGGCGCGGACGGGCTGAAGATGAGCGAGCTCTCCAAGCGGTTGATGGTGAGCGGGGGCAACGTGACCGGGCTCACCGACGAGCTGGAGAAGGAGGGCCTGGTCATGCGCGAGGAGGATCCGGCCGACCGGCGCACGTGCACGGTGAAGCTCACGCCGGCCGGCCGCACGCTGTTCGCACGCATGGCGGCCGTCCACGAACAGTGGGTGATCGAGCTGCTGAGCGGACTGAGCGGCGCGGAGAAAGCGCAGATCTACCGGCTGCTGGCGAAGCTGAAGGCGTCGCTCGCCGCGCGCACCGCCGACGGCGCACCCAACGTGAGGCGAAGGAGCTGAAGACTATGGCGGCCACGATGGATCCGGCCCTGACGGCAGGCAACCAGCGCACGCTCGCGGGCTACCAGGCCAAGCACTTCCTGTGGCACGTCGAGGCACGGGTGGCCACCATCACGCTCAACCGGCCCGAGCGCAAGAACCCGCTGACCTTTGCCTGTTACGCCGAGCTGCGGGAGCTGTTCCGTGAGCTCCAGTACGCGACCGACGTGCGTGCCGTGGTGATCACCGGGGCCGGCGAGAACTTCTGCTCGGGCGGCGACGTTCACGAGATCATCGGCCCGCTCACGCAGCTCGACATGAGCGGCCTGCTCACCTTCACACGCATGACCGGCGACGTGGTCAAGGCCATGCGCGCCTGTCCGCAGCCGATCGTAGCCGCAGTGGACGGTGTGTGTGCCGGAGCCGGGGCGATTCTGGCCATGGCTTCCGACCTGCGGCTGGGGACCGCGCGGAGCCAAACCGCGTTCCTGTTCGTGCGCGTAGGCCTGGCCGGCGCCGACATGGGCGCGTGCGCGTTGCTGCCCCGCATCGTCGGCCAGGGCCGCGCCGCCGAGCTGCTCTATACCGGCCGCTCGCTGCGCGGCGAGGAAGCGCTGCAGTGGGGCTTTCTCAACCGCCTGTGTCCCCCCGAGGAGGTGCTCGCCGAGGCGCACAAGCTCGCCGAGGAGCTCGCAGCGGGGCCCGCCTTCGCCCACGCGATGACGAAGAAATGCCTGCACCAGGAATGGAGCATGAGCATCGACGAGGCCATCGAGGCGGAGGCGCAGGCCCAGGCCATCTGCATGCAGACCGAGGATTTCAAGCGTGCCTACCGCGCTTTCGTGGCGAAGCAGAAGCCGCAGTTCGAAGGGGATTGAAATACGAACAGCAAGAGCATGGGCCGCCAAGACGCCAAGCTTGCCCTCGACTACGATCGGGGGACGCCAAGAAATGCCCTGCTCCGCGAGTATTCCGCTCTTCGCTCGCGAGAGCATTGCGCTCGCCGGAGGGCGGCGAATCGGTTTTCCTGGCGTCTTGGCGTCTTGGCGGCCATATCTCGGTTTTCCTTGGGGGAAGTTACAGGTTGAATCCGACGCAAGCGCACCTGGACTGGCCGTTCTTCGAGGAGCGCCACCGCGAGCTGGCCCACTCGCTCGAGCAGTGGGCCGGCGACAATCTCGCGAACGTTGCTCACGAGGGCGACGTCGACGCCGTCTGTCGCGAGCTCGTGCGTCGGCTCGGGGCGGCAGGCTGGCTGCGCTACGCCGTGCCGTCTGCCTACGGCGGGGTGTTCGAGCACCTGGATTCGCGCAGCCTGTGCCTGATCCGCGAGACGCTGGCGCGGCATGCGGGGCTCGCGGACTTCGCCTTCGCCATGCAGGGCCTGGGCAGCGGGGCGATCACCCTGCACGGCAGCGACGCGCTGAAGCAGCGCTACCTGCCGCGCGTGGCGAGCGGCGAGTGGATCGCCGCGTTTGCCCTATCGGAGCCGCAGGCGGGTTCGGATGTGGCGGCGATGACCACCGCCGCGCGCCTCGATGGCACGCACTACGTCCTGGACGGATCCAAGACCTGGATCTCGAACGGTGGTATCGCCGATTTCTACACCGTGGTCGCGCGTACCGGTGAAGCGGGCGCGAAGGGGCTCACGGCCTTTGTGACGGACGCCGACGCGCCGGGCCTGGAGATCGCCGAGCGTATCGATGTGATCGCGCCGCATCCGCTGGCGACGTTGCGCTTTCGCGCCTGCCGGGTGCCGGTGCAGCAACGCCTGGGCGAGCCGGGACAAGGCTTCCGGGTGGCGATGGAGACGCTGGATATCTTTCGTGCCTCGGTAGCCGCGGCGGCGCTCGGATTCGCGCGGCGGGCCCTGCAGGAAGCGCTGGAGCAGGTGCGCAACCGGCGGATGTTCGGACAGGCACTGGCGGATTTCCAGCTCACCCAGGCGGGTATCGCGGACATGGCCACGACTATCGATTCGAGCGCCCTGCTCACCTATCGCGCGGCCTGGCTGCGTGACGTGAAAGGCGCCCGCACGACCCGCGAAGCGGCGATGGCCAAGCTCGCCGCCACCGAAGGTGCCCAGCAGGTCATCGACCGTGCCGTGCAGATGTTCGGCGGGCTCGGGGTGAGGAGCGGGCAGGTGGTGGAACGGCTGTACCGGGAGATCCGGCCGCTGCGCATCTACGAGGGCGCGAGCGAGGTGCAGAAGCTCATCATCGCGCGCGAGACGCTCAAGGCATGATCCGCAGCCAGCCACGAGGCGCGTGTCGCCATGGCAGAATGCGCGGCGGCGACGACCTGGCTGGCGGGCGCCCGGCGAGCGTCGCTCCCGCAAGGGGAGAGGGCGGAGTGCCCAGCGCTTTGCGGGGCCTGCCGTTACGGCCTGCTGGCCGGGGTCGACCCCGCTCGATGCGGGTTTCGGTTTTTCTATCACACTTGGAGCCGGCATGAGAAGAATAGTCTGGATGGGGTTGGCGGCGCTGCTGCTCGCGGGTACCGCGCACGCGGCCAAGGAGGTGAAAGTCGGATTCCTGAGCACGCTGTCGGGGCCCTCGGCCGCGATCGGCCTGGACATCCGCGACGGCTTCACGCTGTTCCTGCAACAGAATGGAGGCAAGCTCGGCGGGCTCCCCGCCGAGGTCGTGGTCGGCGACGATCAGCAGAACGCGGATACCGGCAAGCAACTGATCGAACGGTTGCTCAAGAAGGACCGCGTCGACCTCGTCACCGGCATCGTCTTCACCAATGTGATGCTGGCGGTCGCGCCGGCCGTGTTCGATGCGCAGACCTTCCTGATCAGCGCCAACGCGACGCCTTCGCTGTATTCGGGCGAGGGATGCAGCCCCTGGTTCTTCAGCGTGTCCTGGCAGAACGACGGGGTGCACGAAGCCGCGGGCAAGTACATGACCGACAGAGGTTACAACAGCGTCGCGGTGATCGCCCCCAACTACCCGGCCGGAAAAGACGCCATCACCGGCTTCAAGCGCTTCTACAAGGGCGCGATCAGCGACGAGATCTACTCCAAGCTCGGCCAGCTCGACTACTCCGCCGAGCTGGCACAGATCCGTGCGGCCAAGCCGCAGGCGGTGTATGCATTCCTGCCCGGCGGGATGGGGGTGAACTTCATCAAGCAGTACGTGGCCGCGGGGTTGAACCGGCAGATCGTGCTGGTCGGCCCCGGCTTCACTGCCGACGAGGACATCATCAAGGCGGTGGGTGAACCCATGCTGGGGATGTACAACACCTCGCAGTGGGCGCATGACCTCGACAACCCGGCGAACAAGCGCTTCGTCTCCGACTTCCAGAAGCAGTACCTGCGCCTGCCCACCTTGTACGCATCGCAGGGGTACGAGGCGGCGCAGCTGATCGACGCGGCGATCCGCGACGTCAAAGGCAGGATCGAGGACAAGGATGCGCTGCGCAAAGCGCTGCGGGCGGCCAACTTCAAGTCCGTCCGCGGTGATTTCAAGCTCAACGTCAACCAGGTGCCGATCCAGAGCTATTACCTGCGCGAGGTCGTGAGGGAGCCCAGCGGGCGCATCACCAACAAACTGATCGGCACCATCCTCAAGGCGCATCCCGATGCGTACGTCGGGGAGTGCAGGATGAAATAACGGTGAGGCGTGAGGCGAGAGGCGTGAGGCGAAAGACCAACCGCCGCTCGCTCTTTCCTATGCAGGGCGGTGCATAGGCGTATTTGCCCTGCGCGCCTCACGCCTTACGCCTCTCGCCTCACGAATGGATTGGATCCTCTTCCTCGAGCAGTCCCTGAACGGGCTGCAGTTCGGGCTGATGCTGTTCCTGCTCGCTGCCGGCCTGACGCTCGTGTTCGGGATCATGGACATGATCAACCTGGCGCACGGCTCGCTGTACATGCTCGGCGCCTATTTCGCGGCGGTGCTGATGACGCTGACCGGCTCCTTCGTGCTGGCGCTCGCCGGCGCGGTGGCGGGCACGGCGATCGTGGGCATGCTGCTGGAGATGACCATCCTGCGCCGCCTGTACCAGCGCGATCACCTGTCGCAGGTGCTGGCTACCTTCGCGATCCTTCTGATCGCCAACGAAACGGTGCGTCTGATCTTCGGATCCCAGGCGCTGATGCTCAACATTCCGGAGTCCCTCGCCGGCCCGGTGGAGCTGCTGCCCGAGCTCACTTATCCGGCTTATCGTCTGCTGATCATCGCCGTGGGGATGGCCGTGGCCGTGCTGCTGTATCTGCTGGTGGCGAAGACGCGCGTGGGGATGCTGGTGCGGGCGGGCGCGTCCAACCGCGAGATGGCGCAGGTGATGGGCGTGGACGTCAAGCGGCTGTTCACGGCGGTGTTCGGGGTGGGCGCGGCCCTGTGCGCCGTCGCGGGCGGGATGCTCGGCCCGCTGCTGGCGGTCGAGGTGGGCATGGGCGAGAATATCCTCATCCTCGCCTTCGTGGTGATCGTGATCGGCGGGATCGGCTCGATCCGCGGTGCCTTCGCCGGCGCACTGGTGGTGGGAATCGTCGACACGCTCGGCCGCACCCTGCTGCCGATGTCGCTGCGTGCGGTGCTGCCGCCGCAGATGGCCGCCAATCTCGGTCCCTCGCTGGCTTCCATCCTCATCTACGTCCTGATGGCCGCGGTGTTGTTCTGGCGGCCCCAGGGGCTGTTTCCGGCGCGCGGCGGCTGATGGCCTCCATCCTCGAGCATCCGCTGCACGCGAAGATCGCGCTGACCGGGCTGATCGCGCTGATCGGATTTCCGCTCGCGATGCAGGCGTTGGACCAGCCCTTCTATGTCGTGCTGGCGAGCCGCATTCTGATCTTCGCGCTGGTGGCGAGCAGCCTCAACCTGATCGTCGGCTTCGGTGGCATGGTGTGCTTCGGGCATGCCGCCTTTTTCGGCGCGGGCGCCTACGTGGTCGCGATCCTGATGTTGCATGGCGTGTCCTCGGCCTGGGTGACGTGGCCGGCCGCCGTCGCGGTCGCCGCTTCCGCGGCACTTGCCATCGGCGCGATCAGCCTGCGCACGCGCGGCGTGTACTTCATCATGATTACCCTGGCCTTCGCGCAGATGGTCTACTACATCTTCGTGTCGCTGAAGGTCTACGGCGGCGACGACGGGTTGCCCATGGCGGGGCGCTCGCTGGTCGGCCTGGGCCTGAATCTGAAGTCAGACGTCACCTTCTACTACGTCGTGCTGGCGATCTTCTCGGCAGCGTTCTATTTTCTGGCCCGGCTGGTGAACTCGCGCTTCGGTCGGGTGCTGCAGGGGATCCGGGAGAACGAGACACGGATGGAGGCAGCGGGTTATCCGGTCTACCGCTTCAAGCTGATCGCCTTCGTACTGGCGGGTGCCCTCGCCGGCCTGGGCGGGGCGCTGCTCGCCAACCAGAACGAGCTCGCCAGTCCCACCCTGCTGCACTGGACCCAATCCGGCATGCTGCTGATCATGGTGATTCTCGGCGGCGTGGGGTTCCTGTATGGCGGCGTGCTCGGCGCCGCGGTGCTGCTGCTGCTGGAGGAAGTGGTTTCGAGCTATACCATCCACTGGCAGCTCGGCGTCGGGCTGGTGCTGCTCGCCGTGGTGCTGTATGCACCCAACGGGCTGTCGACGCTGATGCAGCGCAAGCCCGCGGATGGCTGACCCTCTGCTCCGGCTCGATGGCGTGGTCAGGCGCTTCGGCGGTCTCGCGGCCGCAGACGGCGTGGATCTCGCGGTGCGGCCGGGCGAGATCCATGCGTTGATCGGGCCCAACGGCGCGGGCAAGACCACGCTGGTGCATCTGATCTCGGGCGCGCTGCGCGCCGACGCGGGCGAGGTGCATTTCTCCGGCGCGGCCATCACGGCGCTGCCCATGCATCAGCGCGTGAAGCGTGGCCTCGCGCGCTCCTACCAGGTCACCAGCATCCTGCGGCGCCTCACGGTGCTGGAGAACGCCGCGCTCGCGGTGCAGGCCGGCGCCGGGTCGAGCCTGCGCTTCTGGGCACCGGCGAGCAGCGAAACCAGCGCTCTTCGACGAGGCCCGCCAAGTGCTTGCGCGCGTCGGCCTGGCGGCAGCGAGCCGATGTGACAGCCGGCAGGCTGGCGCATGGCGAGCAGCGCCAGCTGGAAGTTGCGCTCGCGCTCGCCACGCGCCCGCGGCTGCTGCTGCTGGATGAGCCCATGGCGGGCATGGGACCGGAGGAGTCGGCGCGCATGGTGGCGTTGATTGCAGAGTTGCGCGAGCACGTCACGCTGCTGCTCATCGAGCACGACATGGACGCCGTGTTCAAGCTGGCGGATCGTATCTCTGTGCTGGTGTCGGGCCGGGTGATTGCGACCGGCACCGCCGAGGAGATTCGAGCGAGCGCCGAGGTACGGCGCGCCTATCTCGGTGACGAGTTGAGCCAGACGGCATGAGCACGCTGCTCGAGATCCGCGGTCTCGAAGCCGGCTACGGCGCCAGCCAGGTGCTGTTCGGGGTCGACCTCACGGTCCGGGCAGGCGAGGCGGTCACTCTGCTCGGGCGCAACGGCATGGGCAAGACCACGACCGTGCGCGCCGTGCTCGGGCTGGTGCGGATGAGCGCGGGCAGCGTTGCGTTCGGCGGCGAGCGCATCGAAGGCTGGCCGCCGGACCGCATCGCGCGGCGGGGCATCGCGGTGGTGCCCGAAGGGCGGCAGATCTTTCCCAATCTCACCGTGGAGGAGAACCTGACCGCCTTCGCGGCGAACCGTAGGGCAGCCCGCGAGCCGTGGACGCCGCAGCGCGTATTCGGGCTGTTTCCGCGCCTGGCCGAGCGGCGCCGCCACATGGGCAACGAGCTCTCCGGCGGCGAGCAGCAGATGCTGGCGATCGGGCGGGCGCTGGTAACCAACCCGCGCCTGCTCATCCTCGATGAGGCAACCGAGGGGCTGGCCCCGCTGATCCGCGAAGAGATCTGGCGCTGCTTGCAGGGGCTGACCGCGCAGCGGGCAGACCGTCCTGATCATCGACAAGTACGTCGAGCGCCTGATCGCGCTCGCCCGTCATCACACGATCCTGGAGCGCGGACGGGTGGTGTGGTCCGGGACTTCGGAAGCCCTGGCTGCCGACCATGGAGTGTGGCACCGGTACCTGGGCGTGTGACGCCAGGCGTCCTGCTCCTTCCGTTCCGGGGACAACAAGCCGAAGGGCTTGTAGTTGCGCACGCGCGAGCTGTTCAAGCGCAGGAACGCGCAACTATACGAAGATCGCCTCAGGCTCGCGATAGTGACCCTCGACACCTGCCAGGGTGAGGAGCACGACATCGTGTACTGCTCGATGTTGGCAACGCCGCAGAGCGACCGGCTGAGCTACATCTTCCCGGTCGATCTGGAAAACGCCGGCGACCGCGTCCTGGAGGCGCTCAAGATGCAGCGGCCTAACGTCGGGTTCTCGCGTGCGAAGGAGAGGATGCACTTCGTTGTCTCCAGGGCCGCTTGGGCAGTTCCGCTCAAGAACGGAGCAGGCGGTCATGGCGGCATCTGCATGACAGTCATTGGCGAACGCCGGCTTCCGACCCAAACCAGCCAGCCGATCGCCTCCTAAGCGGACATTCAAACGCCCGCGCTCAGCGGCACGCAAGACGCCAGCGCGACCGTCCGCACCGGCGGAAGAGCCCGGGGTCACTTAGCCGCGTAGGAGCGGACCATCTTCACCAGCTCGGCCACCACCGCGTCCTTGCCCTGGAGGTCCGGGTTGGCGGCCATCAATGGGCTCAGCCCCACCGCCTGCCCACCCTCTACGATGACCTTGGCAATGTGGTCGTCGGTGACGGACTTCTGCCACTCCGCGTTGGTCCAGTCCCGAGGCTTCGGGTTGAGCGCTGCCGCGGCGGGGCCGCTGCCCTTGCCGTCCGCGCCGCGGCATGTCACGCAGCGAGTGTTGAAGATGTCCTTGGCTTGCGCCGCTGCGTCGCCCGGGGCGGCGGGAGCAGCAGCTTCGGGCGCCGCGGGCGTGGTGGGCTGTGCGGGAGTCGCGGGCTGCTCCGGTGTGCCCGCCGCGGGTGGGGTCTGCTCGGCCTTCTCGCACCCGGCCAACGAAAGGACGGCGCCCAGCGCCAGCGCGCCCACAATGTGATGGCGTCTCATGCGATGCTCTCCGTTTGAGGTGATAGCGCCGCTGATACCACGAGCCGGCATACCGCGTACCAAGCCCCGCACGCCGCAAGCACAGTGCCGAGATGCAGCGCGGCTCTACCGCATCTCTGCAAATTCTGGCACAGGCTGGTAAGAAGTGCATCGCCCCCCGCATTCGAGCGTGAGGCATACCCGACGCAGGTGAAGCAATCCCTCGACCTCTTTGCAACCCGGGACCGGGATGAGCGAGACGATCAGCTCCGGGCAGATAACGGCTGAGTCGTGCTGCGGAACGCCCTTTGAAGCTGCGCCACACCTCGCAGCGATGCGTCGATGAAATGGGAACGCGACTGTCGAGTCGCGCATGGAATGCCGACTAGCTGCGGTTTGGATGCCGCGGACCATCACTCAAAGGCATCACCGGCGCTCGGTCGCGGGCTCGGCGAGTCGCCTAGAAGGTCACTTTTCGCGCTCGACTTCCGCCCTGGGAATTCCCGGCCCCGATCCTTCACCACAATGCCGCTCTCTGACTGGCCGCCATCGACCCTAAGCGGTCGGTCGGCATTTGCAAAGCGGACGTTCATCGATCGGGCTCAGGCGCGCCGGCAACACGTTCGCAAAGCAAGACCACGCTAATCTGGCGTCGCCTGCACCCCCGAGTTAGCTCATATTCATAGTTTGGATGCTCTTTGAGCCTTTCCATCACGAACGTGGCAATCTCCAGCGGTACATGCTCACTGAACGCTGCAAACGTCTTCAACACCCGGTCCGCTTCAAAGTACCCATCCGCAATGAGAATTGGTGTGGCTTTATGCCGAAACCCGATGTCTTCTTCACCGTCATCTACCGCTGTATGCGAGAAGCCTCTCTCCGCTTTCCAGGTTAGTACGCGTTCGCCTCGACCCTTGTCATAGGAGAGCTGGAACCCGATCGGAGAACCTCCTTCGTTCAACCATACCATCAACTCCAAGTCATTGGACCAGAACCACCTCCGATGCGGTTCGTCTGGATCTTGACGCACTCCGGAGACTTCGGTCAGTTCTGCTTCATTGTAGAAGAGCCTAACTTTGAAATCAACTGCAGGAATGCAGCATATCCCGGATGGACTTGTTCCGGGATTTTGGCTTATCTAGCAACCAAATCAGCGGCTTATTGTGCTACTTCATCATATCGCCCAGCGGGATCGCTGAGGCGGTAACCGTCAGTCTACGGGATGCCAGAGTTCTGTACTCGCGTTCCGATCCGCAAGGTCCCTGTTCTGGCGGAACAGCAAGCACGGACGTAGTCGAGCGGAGAGCTGTGGTAAATCAGAGCGACCGTCAGCTCTTGGGCCGCGAGCCGACATTGGCGACCGGCAGCTCCCGCCCCCGTGCAGACGTTCGCGGTGAGGGGCAGCGCCTCGATCTTTGCAAAGCATCGAGTGTAGGTCACGGGTGGCCGGCTGTTACCCCGGCTGCTATGTCCGCATCACTGTGTCGGGCGAATTCTTCCGACCATACGCTGGCGAGCGATGCGCACCTTCACACCTGCGGCGCATGAAGGCGCTAAATGCGCAGGCACCCGTGGAATGATCATTGTCCAGGATTCGCGTCGGCCGGGCCTGTGCGCTTCTGGCCGTCAATCCCGCTGTGGTCGCTCCACGAGTGTGGCTCACGCCGTGCAGCAAACTCCGCTTCTGCCCGGTAGCAGGCCTATCGAATACCTGAGCTCATTCGTGAGTAGCCCCTCGCCTCCCACTACTTTTTCTTGCAAAGTTTCTCCAGCGCGAGCTCTTCGCAGACCTCCTTGGTTCTGTAAGGGTTGGCCGCCAAGCATTCCTTTACATATTGGCGAGCGGCTTCCGGGTCGGGGCATTGAGCGAACCTGTCGTCTTGAGCCTGGGATGCGGCGCTGGCAAGCAACAGACTGCCCAAGTATCCTGCCAGCGCGGGGACGCAAGTCTTGAGCATTGTTCGTCTCCGGTTGGGTGGTTGAAAAAAACTCCTCGCAAGGCTGCCATAGCTGGCTCTAGTTGAGCCAACCCCCAGTTTATTCGCACTCTCGCCGACCGCCTACAGGGCTCGCGTTGGATCAAATGTCCGCTTTGCGGCGCAATTGCCAACGACTCTTCTTGGCCGACTGCTGCCGATCAGGATCCCCCTCAGCAGGCATTCCGGTGAGCGTCCGCTCTCAAGCCGAACGACTGGCTGGAGACGACCCAAAGCGGCCGGTCCACTTCCCTGGAACTGCGCGTTAAAGCGCCGTTACCCACAGTGAAGACTTTTCCGTCATACGGTTGGTTTCACCACAGTTTCGTTGTCCTGCGAGAAACACCGAGAAAATCTCACTATACTTAGCACTCGTACCAACAGACATCGCGGAGCCGTGTATGGGTAAGGTCATTCGTGCAGCGCTGGCTGCTGCGCTGCTTGTCGCAGCATCATGCGCTCAAGCCAAGCTCCTCACCTGGTACTTACAGGATGTCAGGTTCGAGGATGGAGGTATTGCGAGCGGGTTCTTCGCCTTTGATCCAGAAACTATCGGGTTCGACAACGAGACCAACAACTGGACCGCGACGCCTCCTCCGATGTTCGATATCTCCTCAACGACAGATGCGTACCATACCCGGAGGTGGTCTCAGGAAGACAGTTTGGCGGGTGTACAGGGTGGGCCTCACATCTTCTATATTTTTTTCATGCGGTCTAACTTTATTTTAGGGCTTGGATTCGACGCTCCGCTGCCAATCGCTGGAGGCACTGTCGGCCTTAACCTTGGTTCCTCGAGCGTACTACTTTTCGAGGAATTCGGCGGGTCTGTACCTATGAGGTCCGGCAGTGTCACAACCATACCAGAGCCTGCGAGCTACGCTTTTATCGGTGTGGGTGTTGCTCTTCTCATATTTGTGCGGAAACGGTTCGACAGGAGAGGGGTCCAGTACCTGTCGTCAGGTCACGTTTCTCCGTTGAGCAGAAGTATCGCCATAACCGGCTCTCACTAAGGCCGAACAGGTATTCACCGGACCCAACGACAGCGTGTCCGCATAACCGCTATTAGTACGGACGCATGACGTCGGTGCACCGGCGAGCCGTTTTACCGACGCGAGATCGCAGGTTGACTTCTGTAGCGACTGTCCCCGCAGTCGACCATCGAATGACCGCTATCTGGTGAGTGATCGGACGGCTCCTTTTGGCCGACTCCTGCCGATGACCATGCCCGTCAGCAGACATTCGGGTGAGCGTCTGCTTTCAAGCGCCGCGACAGGCCGGAGTCGACCCGAACCGGCCGGTGAGCCTTACGAAAAGCGGACGTTCGACGAGATACGAATCAGTGGCTAGACACTGGCGGCGCGGATTGCGTCGCGTACAAGGACGCAGCGGCGTTCCGCCTAGGTGACCCGCAACAGTGGCTTCCGTAGTGACGGACGACGGCAATTCGACTACGGGTCACTCCCGAGTCAGTTGTTACGGGCCACTAGTTGCCGTCGTCCGCGTCGCCTTATTGGGCGTTTTCGTTCGTGTAGAAGAAGTAGTCGGCGGTGTATGGCACGAACGCCTTCTTGCCGACGTCGGCCAACGCGGCACAACCGCTCGCGGGCGCGAGCCCGCCCTGAGTGTTCAGCCTCTGGATGAAACTGGTGGCCGTCAGCGTGTCGCCGCCGCCGGGTCCTTCCTGGGCTCCAACTCTCTTAAGCTTGAGCCAAGCAACCGCGCCGGGGGCAACGAAGTTTGCGTCGGAGGATTGCTTGACTAGTTCGGCCCAGACGGTGCTCGTGTCCCGCGAGTGCTCCCACGTGACGCGAATAACGCCCTTGTCAGCGGGGTCATCCGGGTGGTTGTTGGGGCTGAAGAAGTGGGTGGTGACTTGCTTAAGACCATTGAACAGCGTGGCCTGCGGCGTGAACAGTGTAAAGGCGAAGCCAGAGGGTGAGGCCGATGAGGGCAGGCAGATGTAGTTCTGGGTGCCGACGCCGTGACCCACCAGGAACAACTCATTGCCCGGTTCCACCTCAATGCCGGCGGGCACGGATGGCGGTGCGACTTGGGCATGGACGGGCTGCGCCAGCGAGACCGTGAAAGCTACGGCGACAGCAGTGGCGCACGCGATGGGTAGGGTGCGACGGGCGGTCTGATTCTTCGGTGCATTGCAGGTCTTCAAACTATTCTCCTTTTGCGCTCTGTGCGCGGTTGTAGGGCAGACATTTGAATCTCACGGATACGCAGAAAGTAGCGGCGCAACTCAATTGCAGGTATCGGGAGTGGCCGCTCATCAACGCTGCGGGTATCTTCCGCCAGCGGCGTGAACAGAGCGTTCGGAGCGCTGTGAAAGCAGCGTGATAGGCTCACGGCCGAGCCCGTGGATAGTCCGCAGAAACGACGGCCGCTCGGAGGGTGGGCGTAAACTCAGGGATCGAAACGGTGGCGACGGCGCGTTAGGGTACGCCCGGCAGAATGAATCCCGGGCACCGGAGAACGGTCGTCAGGCTGACTTGAAGGCCACTCGTGGCCGACTCCTGCCAATGACGCTTCCCGACACCGGACATTCCGGTGGGCGTCTGCTTTCGACATCCGTGACCGGCTCTTGTCGACCCGATGCGGTCGTTTACGAACGGCTGCTAGTCGGCATCTTGAGCTTCCCGGGATCGCATGCGCCAGCGCGTAGTCCACCCCACCGGGGCCAGGCGGGCGTCGCCCTGCGTTAACTGCCCAGCCGCGTGCCCACGCAGCAGTGGAAGTGCACATAAATCGCTCCCGCGCGTGCGTGCCTGTGCGTAATGGTCTGAAAACTGCGGTGCTGACGATCAATAATTTCTTATGCTCCACGATGTCCCCACAGTTCCCAAATTGACGCTGGATAGATACGTGGTGCCATTCATGATCCAAATGACGCGTTGGCCAGTAGAACTGTTTTGCCAAAGAATGTCCGGTTTACCGTCCCCGTTGAAGTCGTTCGAACCAGCGATGCTCCACGATGTCGCCACGGTTGCCAAATTGACATTGGATGTATGCGTCGTGCCATTCATGATCCAAATGACGCGTTGGCCAGTAGAACTGTTTTGCCAAAGAATGTCCGGTTTACCGTCCCCGTTGAAGTCGTTCGAACCAGCGATGCTCCACGATGTCGCCACGGTTGCCAAATTGACATTGGATGTATGCGTCGTGCCATTCATGATCCAGATAAGGCGCTGACCAGTAGAGCTGTTTTGCCAAAGAATGTCCGGTTTACCGTCCCCGTTAAAGTCGCTTGAACCAGCGATGCTCCACGATGTCCCCACAGTTCCCAAATTGACGCTGGATAGATACGTGGTGCCATTCATGATCCAAATGACGCGTTGGCCAGTAGAACTGTTTTGCCAGAGAATGTCCGGTTTGCCGTCGCCGTTAAAGTCGCTCGAACCAGCGATGCTCCACGATGTCGCCACAGTTCCCCAATTGACACTGGATATATGCGTGGTGCCATTCATGATCCAAACAAGGCGCTGACCAGTAGAGCTGTTTTGCCAAAGAATGTCTGCCTTACCGTCGCCATTGAAGTCGCTCTTCACGGGCGCCCCCACGATTTTAAAAACGCTCCCGTTTCCGATGTCGGTAATGTAAAGCTGGCCATTCGAATCTTCGCCTAGGGAGGAGGGATTACTGAGCGTAAAGCCCCCGGCTCTTGTCGGAAAAAGCTGCGCAGTAATGTTCTGGAAGTTTGAAGCAATGATGCCGTTGTAATTCAGAGTGAATATTTGACCGGCGCTCGGACCACCGAGGTAATCGGCAAAGACATAAACGCCACGTAAATTCGGGATCTGCTGACCGCGATAGACATAACCGCCTATCACTGTCTGACCGACCGTCCGTGGATAATCGAATATCGCATCGACCGCGCCGGGCGGCCTGGGTATTCCAGGAAAGGCAGGATTCTGAATGCTTCCTTCGCGAACACGCCAGCCGTAATTTTCGCCGCCACCGGGATTCGTTGGTTGTTGCACGTCGATCTCCTCGCGTGCGCTTTGCCCGACGTCCCCGATAAACATCCTGCCGGTCTGGCGGTCGAAGCTGTTCCGGAATGGATTACGCAATCCGAACGCCCAGATTTCTCCTCGCGCTCCAGTGATGCCGACGAAAGGATTATTCGGCGGAATCGTGTATGTCCCGGCCGCGGAATTGATGTGAATGCGGAGCATTTTGCCGAGCAAAGTCGTCAAACTTTGCGCATTGCCGCCCGGTTCGATGTGGCCCGTTCCCTGGTCGTTTGCGCCGCCGCCGTCTCCGGTGGCGATGTACAGATTGTTCGCGTCGCCAGCGCGCGGACTGAAGCCGATCCATCCTCCGTTGTGATTGGCTTGCGGGTGATCGAACACGAGCAGGATTCTTTCACTGGCAGGATCCGCGATGTTAGGATTGGCCGAGACCGTGAATTGCGAGACGTGGGTCACGCCATTGCCAAAAGCGCCGCCAGGAACGGTGAAGTTGAGATAGAACTTTCCATTTGCGGCGTAGCTTGGATCGAACGCCATGCCCAGCAGACCCTGCTCGCCTCCGGTCGCCAAGCCAGTGAGGGTGAGAAAGGGAGTCGCGTTGAGCGTGCCGGTGGCGAGGTTGAGGATTCGAATTTGCCCGTTCTGCTGCACGATAAATAGTCGCCCGGAATCTCCCGGTGGCGCTGTGACGAAGACCGGCCGAGTCAAACCGGAAGCAACCCGGATTGAATCGAGTCCCGTCACCATCTGCGCCCGGAGGCCGGCCAGCGAAATCGCCGCGAGAATCAAAGAGCAAATTGTGGCTCTCATTGTGCGAAGCAGTATTTCCGTAGCCATCGGGTTCCCCCATTCTCTTTAAAATTCATCCCGCAAAATGCAAGGGCGTGAATCGCGGAAGGAAAGAGTGCCGCGCGGCAACTTGTAAAGCTCGATCTCTTTTACGGCGTCGTTCAGCATCCGCCGTGCATGAATTACGGCGAATTGTTGCGACAATTCGTTTGTGGCGCTAGTACCATCATTGCGCCCGTTCATATCATTTTGTCATCGCGGCGTGGAGAGCAAAAGAGGCACGATCGGACGCGCTCAGCGGCACGCAAGGCGCCAGCGCGACCGTCCGCACCGGCGGAAGAGCCCGGGGTCACTTAGCCGCGTAGGAGCGGACCATCTTCACCAGCTCGGCCACCACCGCGTCCTTGCCCTGGAGGTCCGGGTTGGCGGCCATCAATGGGCTGAGCCCCACCGCCTGCCCACCCTCTACGATGACCTTGGCAATGTGGTCGTCGGTGACGGACTTCTGCCACTTCGCGTTGGTCCAGTCCCGGGGCTTCGGGTTGAGCGCTGCCGCGGCGGGGCCGCTGCCCTTGCCGTCCGCGCCGTGGCATGTCACGCAGCGAGTGTTGAAGATGTCCTTGGCTTGCGCCGCTGCGTCGCCCGGGGCGGCGGGAGCAGCAGCTTCGGGCGCCGCGGGCGTGGTGGGCTGTGCGGGAGTCGCGGGCTGCTCCGGTGTGCCCGCCGCGGGTGGGGTCTGCTCGGCCTTCTCGCACCCGGCCAACGAAAGGACGGCGCCCAGCGCCAGCGCGCCCATAGTGTGATGGCGTCTCATGCGATGCTCTCCGTTTGAGGTGATAGCGCCGCTGATACACGAGCCGGCATACCGCGTACCAAGCCCCGCACGCCGCAAGCACAGTGCCGAGATGCAGCGCGGCTCTACCGCATCTCTGCAAATTCTGGCACAGGCTGGTAAGAAGTGCATCGCCGTCCGCATTCGAGCGTGAGGCATACCCGAGGCAGGTGAAGCAATCCCCCGACCTCTTTGCAACCCGGGACCGGGATGAGCGAGACAATCAGCTCCGGGCAGATAACGGCTGAGTCGTGCTGCGGAACGCCCTTTGAAACTGCGCCACACCTCGCAGCGATGCGTCGATGAAATGGGAACGCGACTGTCGAGTCGCGCATGGAATGCCGACTAGCTGCGGTTTGGATGCCGCGGACCATCACTCAAAGGCATCACCGGCGCTCGGTCGCGGGCTCGGCGAGTCGCCTAGAAGGTCGCTTTTCGCGCTCGACTTCCGCCCTGGGAATTCCCGGCCCCGATCCTTCACCACAATGCCGCTCCCTGACTGGCCGCGATCGACCCACTCCAGACAGTCGTAGCTCCCGATTGCAGACAGTCAGGACCGAAGCTTGCGGGTATCCAACCCGCTCGCGTGATGGGATAGCGCCGCTCACTGGCTGAATAGATCGCGGTCGTCCGCAAGGGGCAAACCAATAGACCCAGGCCGGTGGCGCTGTCAAATCGTAGTTGTCGTTGACCGGCCGATTTCAGCTCGTCAAGGAGCAAGCACCATCCGTACGCTGGCGAGGCCGGCCAAAGGTCGCTTTCCTCAGTCCGTCCTCCAGTCATGGCGACGGCGTCGCGACAAGCCGCAGGCGTTGCAGCTCGGCTTCGAGCGCCTCGATGCGTCGGTCGCGCTCTGCGAGGTCAGCGGCAACATCGGCGGCCTCGAATCGCTGTGGGATATGCTGCGGACAATTCGCGTCCCAAGCGAAAACCTTGAACAGGATCACCTGTTCGGCACGCGCTTTGTAACCTTCTGGCATCAGGCTCGCCGTCAGCTTGGCATCGCCTTCCACGACGCGCGCCTCACCCCAGATCTTGACGCGTTGCCGCTGTGCATAGTCGATTAGAAAGAGATGAGCCTTAGGATTGTCGGCGAGATTGCCCTGGGTGATGTATTGCCGATTGCCGGCGAAATCGGCGAAGCCGATCGTCTGCTCGTCGAGCACATGCAGAAATCCGGGCGGGCCACCACGATGTTGAATGTAGGGTTGACCTTCCGTGTTTGCGGTGGCGAGGAAGATGCTCGTCTGCGCGGCGATGAACTCAGCGAGATCCGGCGTGATGCGCGTGTTCCAGGCGCCCCGCTCTTCCAGCCGGCCGTACGCGCGGCGTGAACCTTTGCGCGTCTGCAGTGCTTTGACGGTAGGAGTAAACGCGACGTCGCTCGAGTAGCAGCGAGTGTTGTCCACGATGGCGTCCTCAGAGATCGAGATCGCTCAAGGACGGGTGATCGTCCGGGCGCCGGCCGAGCGGCCAGTGATACTTCCGGTCGTTGTCCTTGATCGGGGCGTCGTTGATGCTGGCGATCCGCAGTCGCATCAGCCCTTGCTCGTCGAACTCCCAGTTCTCATTGCCGTAGCTGCGATACCAGTGACCACTGTCGTCGCGCCACTCGTAGGCGAAGCGCACGGCGATGCGGTTCTCCCGGTAGGCCCAGACTTCCTTGATCAGCCGGTAATCGAGCTCGCGGTTCCATTTGCGCGTCAGAAATGCTTCGATGGCCTCGCGACCCTGCAGGAATTCGGCCCGATTTCGCCAGCGGCTGTCGGTCGTGTACGAGGCCGCGACGCGAGCCGGATCACGGGTGTTCCACGCGTCTTCGGCCAGGCGTGCCTTCTGCGCGGCGGTCTCCGCGGTAAAGGGTGGAAGCGGCGAGCGACTCATGAATCTGCTCCCTGGTTAACGGTTTGAGTGAGGCGATCGCCGGCAGCGAATCGCGCGTTGCCGGCGAAACCTGCCACAGGCACGACGGTCAGTTGAACTTGCCGGCGGTCACGACGGGAAAATCGATCTCAGTGTCGCCGGCCACGTTGATGAAGTTCGTCCAGGTGTTGAGCGCGACGTGGAGCACGATTTCGATGACCTGCGGATCGTCGTAGCCGGCGGCCTTGACCGCACGCACGTCGTCTTCGCTGACATGGCCGCGTTCCTGCACGAGCTTGGTCGCGAAGCGCACCGCGGCATCCGCCTTGGGATCGTAGGACGCGCCCTGGCGGTTGGCCGTGATTTCAGCATCGTCTAGCTTCGCGAGGTTCTTGCCCAGGTAGCTGTGGGCTGACAAGCAGTAGCTGCAGCCGTTCTCCTCGGCGACCGCCAGCGCAATACGCTCGCGCGTGGGGGCCGGCAAACGTCCCTTGTTCAGCGCGCCAGACAGGCCGAGATAGCCTTCGAGGGCGGCGGGGCTGTTGGAGATGAGTCGGAACATGTTCGGCACGACGCCGAGTTGCTTCTTGACGCCTTCGAGTAACGGGCGCGAAGCGGTTGGAGCGGCGTCGATCGTTGCAGGGGTCGGTATGCGAGACATCGGGTTCTCTTTCAGGGTTAGCGGCCGTGAGTGGCCGATGAACCGAAGAGTAGAGCCTTCCACAAATGATGGGAAGACGGTATAAATGAGAGTTAATCTTCCGAATTATGGAATGGATGATGGATCGCCTTGAATCGATGAAGGTTCTAATCACGGCCGTGGAAGCGGGGAGCCTCTCCGCCGCTGGCAGACGCCTCGGGACACCGCTCGCCACCGTGAGCCGCAAGGTTTCCGAACTGGAGTCACATCTTCGGACGCGGCTTCTGACCCGCACGAGGCGGGGACTCACGCTGACCGAAGCGGGCCGATCTTACGTCGCGGCCTGCAAGCGGATCCTCGAAGAAATCGGAGAAGCCGAGCGCGCAGCATCAGGCGAGTACAGCGCGCCTAAGGGCAACCTGATCATCGCTGCACCGATTGTCTTCGGCCGCCTGCATGTCCTGCCGATCGTGATTGAATTCCTCAAGACTTATTCGGACATCGACATCCGGATGGTGCTGGCCGACCGCGTGACCAACCTGTTCGAAGAGCAGATCGATGTCGCCATCCGCATTGGCGAGCCGCCCGATAGCAGCCTCATCGCGACCCGCGTCGGCTTGATCCGCCGGGTGGTATGCGGGAGCCCAGCCTATTTCGCTGCACGGGGCATTCCCAAGCGTCCCTCGGAACTCGGCGCTCACGACTGCATCACTTTCGATGGCCTGGCGTCGCCCGAAGCTTGGACGTTCAGGATACGCAAGGCAGACGCGTCGGTTGAGATCTACTCGCGACTCATCGTCAACACCGCCGAAGCCGCGATCGACGCAGCGATCGCGGGTCTGGGGCTCACCCGTGTGCTCTCGTACCAAGTCGCAACCGCGATTCGGTCGGGCGCGCTTACCATCGCACTTACGGAATTCGAGCCGTCGCCCTGGCCCGTCAGTCTCGTCTTCGCCGGTCAGCGGCTCCTGCCACTGAAACTGCGAGCCTTCCTCGATTTCGCGGCGCCGCGATTGAAAGAAAGATTGTCTGAACGCTCGACGCACGAATCCGCCGACATTGTTCATGCTCGATAGGCCGATACGAATGGATCCCAGCGTAGGTCC
>CAWHCG010000003.1:0-64863 GCA_963827575.1 uncultured beta proteobacterium | reverse complement strand
GAAGCCAAGGCCGCCGCGGCCCGCATGGGACCACTGGCGAATCAGGATCCGCGGATCGGCACGCTGCTGGCGCAACTACAGTTCGCGGACGCCGCGGCGGCCGACCCCGCCGCGCTCGAGACCCGCATCGCCGGCGACCCCGACGACCTCGAGGCCCGGCTGGCGCTCGCGAAAGCGCTGGTAACGCAGCAGCGTTACGAGCCTGCGATGGAACAGTTGCTGGAGATCATCCGCCGCGACCGCAAGTGGAACGGGGAGGCCGGGCGCAAGACCATGCTGGCCGTGTTCGACCTTCTCGGCGGCCAGGGTGAGCTGGTTTCCAAGTACCGCCGTCAACTCGCCGCCGCGTTGAACTAGGAGGGTGACTGTGACTGGTGAATAGTGACTCGTGACTGGCCGGCAATCCGAGATCGGTCCGGGTATCAAGCCATATTGGATATGGCGGTGCGACTGGCCACCAGTCACCAGTCACCGGGCTGCTGCGCGGAACTTGTGCCGCGCCACCTCGATGATCGCCGGCGAGATCGACAGGATGATGATCCCGAGAATGACCAGCGAGAGGTTGTTCTTCACCAGCGGCAGGTTGCCGAAGAAATAGCCTGCGTAGGTAAGCCCCGCAACCCACAGCAGGGCCCCTGCCACGTTGAATAGCGTGAAGCGCCAGTAGGCCATGCCGCCGATACCGGCTACGAACGGGGCATAGGTCCGCACGATCGGCACGAAACGGGTGATCACAATGGTCCGCCCGCCATACTTTTCGAAGTAGCGGTGCGTGCGTTCGAGGTATGCGCGCTTGAACAGCCAGGAGTCCTCGAAGCGGAATACGCGCGGCCCGATCCAGCGCCCGATGGCGTAGTTGACCGAATTGCCCAGCACCGCCGCCAGAGTCAGGAGCACAACCAGCGCGTGCACGTCCATGGCACCCGTAGCCGCCACCGTCCCCGCCACGAAAAGCAGCGAATCCCCCGGGAGGAACGGGGTCACCACCAGCCCGGTCTCGCAGAACACGATCAGGAACAGGATCGCGTAGACCCAGCCACCGTAGGTGGCGACCAGCTCCAGCAGGTGCCGGTCAAGGTGGACGATCAGGTCGATGAACCCCTGGACTAGCTCCATTGGAGCCTACAGCCTTGAACCGCAGAGGCGCGGAGGCGCAGAGGACCCGCGGAGGAGAACATTTGCTTGCATTAAGTGCACCCTAATCTGTGGCGAGGCAGACGAGACCCATCGAAACCTTTTGAGCCGCAGGGGCGCGCAGGACCCGCGGAGCAGGACGTTCTTCGATCAGGTGCGCACTAGCCTTAGTTGGTTTTCTCTGCGGGTCTGCGCCTCCGCGCCTCTGCGGTTATGCAGTAGGCTCTAGACGCGGTTCCCAGTAGGCCTCAGACAACCGCTTCCTGCTTGGGCCGCTCCGGCTTGATGAGATCCTCGCGCGTGACCCTCAGATAGATGAGCAGCGGGCTCGCCACCAGCACCGAGGAGTAGATCCCGAACAGAATGCCGATGGTGAGCGCCAGGGCGAAGTAGAACAGCGCGTCGCCGCCGAACAGCAGGATCGAGGTCACCATCATCTGCGTGCAGCCGTGCGTGATGATGGTGCGCGACATGGTGCGCGTGATGGCGCTGTTGATCACCTCGTGCAGCGAGGCCTTGCGCATCTTGCGCACGTTCTCGCGGATCCGGTCGAACACGATCACCGACTCGTTCACCGAATAGCCCAGCACCGCCAGCACCGCAGCCAGCACCGGCACCGAGAACTCCCACTGGAAGAAGGCGAAGAACCCCAGGATGATGACCACGTCGTGCAGGTTGGCGATGATGGCCGCCACCCCGAACTTCCACTCGAAGCGCAGCCACAGGTACAGCACGATGCCGATCGACACCAGCAGCAGCGCGATGGCGCCGTTCTCGACCAGCTCCTTGCCGACCTGAGAGCCCACGAAGTCCACCCGCAGCAGCTCCACGCTGGGGTCCTGGGCGCGCAGCGCCTCAATCACTTTCTCGCTGAGCTGCGAGCCGGTGGCATCCTGGCGCACCGGGAGCCGGACCAGTACCTTGTCGGAGCTGCCGAAGTTCTGCACCGTCGCATCCGCCCAGCTCGATCTTCTCCAGCGTCGAGCGCACGCTGTCGACGTCGGCGGTGTGACCGTACGCGAGCTCCATCACCGTACCGCCCGTGAACTCCACGCCCAGGTGCAGGCCGCGGGTGAGCAGGAAGAACACCGCCAGCACGAACGACGGCGAACGATATCGATGTTGAACACCATCGCGTAGCGCATGAAGTCGATGTCTTTGCGGATGCGGAAGAATTCCATGGTCGGATCTCGCCGGCTGCTGCGGAGGATCAGGCGGGCTTCGGCGCCCGCCGGCTCCATTCGGTGTTGCCGATCGGCAGGCGCTCGAGCTTGCGGCGGCGGCCGAACGTCAGGTTGACGATGGCGCGGGACACGACCACCGCGCTGAACATGGAAGTGAGGATGCCCAGGCAGTGCACCACCGCGAAGCCCCGCACCGGGCCCGCTTCCGAACATGAACAGCGCGATGCCGGCGATCAGCGTGGTGATGTTGGAATCCAGGATCGTGGCCCAGGCACGCTCGTAGCCCGCGTGAATCGCCGCCTGCGGCGTGGTACCCCCGCGCAGCTCCTCGCGGATGCGCTCGTTGATCAGCACGTTGGCGTCGATGGCCATGCCCGAGTGTCAGCGCGATGGCGGCGATGCCCGGCAGCGTCAGGGTGGCCTGCAGCATCGACAGCAGTGCCACCAGCAGCATCAGGTTGACCGCCAGCGCGATCACCGACACCACGCCGAACAGGCTGTAGTAGACGATGATGAACAGGGACAGCGCGGCGAACCCGATCCAGGTGGCGTGGAAGCCGCGCCTGATGTTCTCCGCGCCCAGGCTTGGACCGACGGTGCGCTCCTCGACGATCTCCATGGGCGCGGCCAGGGCCCCGGCGCGCAGCAGCAGCGCGACCTCGCGCGCCTCGGTAGTGGACATGCGGCCGCTGATCTGCACCCGCCCGCCGCCGATCTCCTGGCGGATGACCGGCGCGGTCACCACTTCACCCTTGCCTTTTTCCACCAGCACCATGGCCATGCGCTTGCCCACGTTCTCGCGCGTGATCTGCTGGAAGATGCGCGGCACCGGTGCCATCGAGAGTGATGTGCACCGCAGGCTCACCGGTCTGGTTGTCGAACCCGGGCTGCGCGTCGGAGATGCGGTCGCCGGTCAGAACCACCTGGCGCTTGAGCAGGATCGGATGGCCCTCGCGGTCGTACAGCAGTTCAGAACCGAACGGGGCTTGTCCCTGCAGTGCCGCTTGCAGGGAGGCGGGATCGCTGTGCTCCTCGTCGACCATCCGCACTTCCAGCGTCGCAGTGCGGCCGAGAATGCGTTTGGCGTCCGCGGTGTTCTGCACGCCGGGCAGCTGCACCACGATCCGATCGGCGCCGGCCTGCTGGACGATCGGCTCCGCTACCCCCAGCTCGTTCACCCGGTTGCGCAGCGTGGTCAGGTTCTGCTGGATGGCGAACTCCTGGATGCGTTTCTGTGCTTGCGGCCGCAGTGCGCCGATCAGCAGATACTCGCCCTCCCGTTCCTCGGTACGCAGCAGCAGGTCGGGGAAGTTGCTCTCGATCAGGGAGCGGGCCTTGTCGCGGTTGGCGCTTTGCTTGAAGCGCACCACCAGCTGCTGCCCCTCGCGGTTGATGCCGCTGCTGCGGGCTGCGTCCTCGCCCCGCAGGGTGCTGCGGATGCCGGCGCCGAGGCTGTCCAGAGACTTGGTGATCGCACCCTGCATGTCGACCTGGAGCAGGAAATGCACACCCCCGCGCAGGTCCAGCCCGAGGTACATGGGCTTGGCGCCGATCGCCGCAAGCCAGCGCGGTGAATTGGAGATGCAGGTTCAGCGCGACGGTGTAGTCCTCGCCCAACGCGCTGCTCGATCACATCCTTGGCCTTGAGCTGCGTATCGGTGTCGACAAAACGCAGCTTTGCGCTGGTTTCGTCCAGGAAGCTGGCCTCGAACCCGACGCCGGCCTGCCTGAGCGCGTCCTCGGCGCGCTTGAGCAGGGCTTCGTCGACCTTGGCGGCGGGGCGCGCCGAGGAGATCTGCACGGCCGGCGACTCCCCGAACAGGTTGGGCAGGGCGTAGAGCGCACCACCCAGGACGATCACGCCGATCAGGACATAGAGCCACAGAGGGAAGCGATTCATAAGCAAACCGGGCGAGAGGCGAGAGGCGAGAGGCGAGAGGCGAAACGGCAAACCCGAACACCTACGCGCTCCCGACGCCGCGCAGGCACCCGTACGGCTGATCGAGCTGGTGAAGCCCTCATCTCGCGCGACCCTCTTGCCTCTTGTCTCTTGCCTCGTTAGCCCGCATTCTTGATGGAGCCCTTGGGCAGCAGCGTCTGGACGGACTGCTTCTGCACGGTGACCTCGACATTGGGCGCGATCTCCAGGCGGACGTAGCTGTCCGCAACGCTGGTGACCTTGCCGAGGGTACCGCCGGCAGTTACCACCTCATCGCCCTTCTGCAACGCGGTGAGCATGGTGCGGTGCTCCTTGGCGCGCTTCATTTGCGGGCGCAGCAGCAAGAAGTACAGCAGCACGAACATCAGGACCAGGGGCAGCATGCCCATCAGGTCCATTCCCCCGGGGCCGCTCGGCGCCGCTTGGGCAAAGGCAGAACTGATCATGGCAACCTCTCCTCCTCCCGCCAGCGCGAGCCACCGGCCTTTTTTGAGTTGCTGCCGGCGCGAGGCGCCACGAGAATCGGCAACAGGCGCCAACCGGCAGAAAAGCGCGAAGTTTAGCACTTATTTTCAGCCGCTCCGGCTTGCTGGCGGTGGAAGCCGTCTGCGAAGGAATCCAGTTCGCGCCGCGCCACGGCCGCGCGCAGGCCCGCGATCAGCTCCTGGTAGTAGTGCAAGTTGTGCAGCGTGTTCAGGCGGGAGCCCAGCATCTCGTTGATGCGCTGCAGGTGGTGCAGATAGGCGCGCGAGAAGTGCCGGCAGGCATAACAGGCGCACTCCGGATCCACCGGGCGCGGATCGTCCCGGTAACGGCTGTTGCGCAGCTTGACCGTGCCGGAGCGGGTGAACAACCACCCGTTGCGCGCATTGCGCGTCGGGAGCACGCAGTCGAACAGGTCGATCCCCGCCTGCACGGCGGTGACGATATCCGCGGGGGTGCCCACACCCATCAGATAGCGCGGGCGCTCGGCCGGCAACCCCGGCGCGACATGGCGCAGCACGCGGAGCATCTCCTCCTTGGGCTCACCGACCGACAGCCCGCCGATCGCATAGCCGTCGAAGCCGATGCCCAGCAGCCCGCGCAGGGACTCGTCGCGCAAGGCCTCGAACATCCCGCCCTGCACGATGCCGAACAACGCATTCGCGTTGCCCTCGTGCGCCCGGCGGCTGCGCTCGGCCCAGCGCAGGCTCAGGCGCATCGACTCGGCGACCTGGCGCTCGTCCGCCGGATAGGGGGTGCACTCGTCGAAGATCATGGCTACATCGGAATCCAGCACACGCTGGATGCGCATGGACTCCTCCGGCGACAGAAAGCTGCGGTCGCCGTTCACCGGCGAACGGAATTCCACGCCCGCTTCGCTGATCTCGCCGCAGCGGCCCCAGGCTGAACACCTGAAAGCCGCCCGAGTCCGTGAGGATGGGACCGCCCCAGCCCATGAAGCGGTGCAGCCCGGCATGGCGTTCGATCACTTCCAGTCCGGGCCGCAGCCAGAGGTGAAAGGTATTGGACAGTACGATCTGGGTGCCCGCCTCGCGCAGCTCGGCGGGGCCCACGGCTTTCACCGCGCCATAGGTGCCCACCGGCATGAAAGCCGGCGTCTCGACCGCGCCGTGCGCCAGAGTCAAACGGCCCGCGCGGGCCTCGCCATCGGCGGCAAGCAGCTCGAACTGCATCGCCTTACCGGGCAACCCGCCCAGTGGGCTCGATCGGTCCGCCGCGCCCGGTGGGACCCGATGGCTCGAGAAGTCCCGCGCGGTCGACAAGCATGGCGTCGCCGTAGCTGAAGAACCGGTAGCGGTGCTCCACGGCATGCCGATAGGCGCTCAGGACGAAGTCGAGCCCGGCAAAAGCTGCCACCAGGATCAGCAGCGTGGAGCGCGGCAGGTGAAAGTTGGTCAGCAGTCGTTCTACGACCCGGAACTGGTATCCGGGTGTCACGAACAGCCGCGTCTCGCCGCTGCCGGCGACCAGCTTGCCCCCCGCGGCGGCCGACTCGAGGGCGCGCAGACTGGTGGTGCCTACCGCGACGACACGTCCGCCGCTGGCGCGCGCGGTCTCGATGGCGGCTACCGTTTCAGCGGGGACCGTGTAGCGCTCGCTGTGCATGACGTGCTCCTCGATGCGCGTGCTGCGCACCGGCTGAAAGGTCCCGGCGCCCACGTGCAGGGTCACGAACGCGAGCGCAACGCCTTGCTCGCGGAGCCGGTCCAGCATCGACTGCTCGAAATGCAGACCTGCGGTGGGCGCCGCCACCGCCCCGGGCATGCGCGCATAGACAGTCTGGTAGCGCTCCTCGTCTTCGCCTCGGGCGGCCCGCTCGATGTAGGGCGGCAGCGGCACCTCGCCGTGCTTGTCCAGGCTGTCAAGAACCTCCGACCCGCCCAGAAACTCCAGCCGGTAGAACGGGCCGTCACGCTTCAACACACGCACCGCAACTCCGCCCGTCAGGTTGAGAACCGTACCCGGGTGTAGGGCATGGCTCGCGCGAACCAGCGCCAGCGCATGCCGGGCATCCAGCACGCGCTCGACCAAGACCTCGACCCTGCCACCGCTGCCCTTGTGCCCGAACAGGCGCGCCTTGATCACGCGCGTGTCGTTGAACACCAGCACGTCCCTGGGCTGAAGCAATTGCGGCAGATCGCCGAAGCGGCGATCCGCGCGCGCGCCCGTGGCGGCATCCAGGGTCAGCAGGCGGCCTTCGCCCCGCTGCGCCGGCGGATGCTGGGCAATGAGCCCGGCCGGCAGGTCGAAGTCGAAAGCATCGAGCTGCATGGCGGCGCATTATAGTTGGTGCCGGGAGAGACTCCATGACGCAGGCGCCACGAATCGAGCCCATGAACCAGCGCCTCCTCCAGTCCCCTCTCCCCTCGTGGGAGAGGGCGCGCTGGAGCGCGGAGCGGGGCCCCGCCGTGCGGGGATGCGACCGCGAAGGCGCGCGTGGCCCTCGACCGTGCGGGCGACGACATCCCTCTCCCCTTGCGGGAGAGGGCCAGGGAGAGGGGGCGCCGGCTAGCGTGTTCTCACCCTCTCCCCCGCCCTCTCCCATCAAGGGAGAGGGAGCCGTTGTCCGCGCTCCGTGCGGGGAGGTTCATGGGTAGGGACTCGAACCCTCACAGTGTCACTCGCGGATTTGAGGCTCCGGCCCGCTTCGCTTAACCTGATCGCGGGGCGATCAGGTTAGCCTGCGCCGAAATCCGCCGGCGTAGTTCTCCCATGGGATCGTGGTGCCGGGAGAGGGACTCGAACCCTCACAGTGTCACCACCGGCGGATTTTGAGTCCGCTGCGTCTACCAGTTCCGCCATCCCGGCAGGGTGGGCAGGGGTGCGATTATCCGCAAAAGAATCGGGCGCGGCAATGCGGTGCGAGGGGCTCCGGCGCGGCCGGCCTCTGCTATCGTCTGCGCCATGCCTCATCCGCCCGCCCGCCCATACCCAGGCCGATTCGCTGCGCTCGCGCTGATCGCCGCCATCGGCAGCGCTTGTCCCCCGGTCCGGGCCGACAACGGCACGGTTGTGTTCAGCACCGGGCATGTCACGCTGGTCGACAAGGGCGGCAGAACCGCCCGGCTCGCCAAGGGCCAGCTGGTCGGACCCGGCGACTTGCTGCGCACGCGCCAGGGGCAGCTTCAGCTGCAGTTCCCCGACGGAACCTATGCGTCGATGATGCCGGAGTCCGACCTGCGTATCGACGCCTACCGCTACTCGCCGCAGCCTGGCCCCCGCAATACCGCCTTCTTCACGCTCTATCGGGGCGGCGTGCGCTTCATGACCGGTGCGATCGCCCAGTTGCCGGAGGGCCGTTTTCGTTTGAACACGCCGTTCGGCACGCTGCACGCAGGCACGGCCGAGTTCTCCGCGCTCGCGGGGGAAGGCCTGCAGGTCAGCGTCGGTGCCGGCGATGCCCAGATCCGCAACCAGGCTGGGGCACTGCATCTCGCGGCGGGCCAGCGCGGGTTCGTACCCGGTCCGGGCGCGCCGCCCATGCTCGTAGGGACGATCGTGCCGGCGCCGGTGACTCCGCGCTAGCTGGCCGATGCGGTTATCATGGTGGCGGCACGCGACGCCGCCACCAACAAGAGCCGAGGTTGCACCGGTACGCTGCGCAGCAGTGACCCGCGCCGATTGCCGGCACCCTGCCCACCCGTCGCCAGCGTTCGACCCGAAGGAGCCCATCATGGAGGATGCAGCCGCGCGCGCCGCGGCCCAGCTGCTGCTGTCGAGCTGGCAAGCCGGCACACGCATCAGCGCACTGCCACGGCCCTGCCGGCCGACCTCACGGATCGACGGCTACTCGGTGCAGTCGGCGCTGCAAAGCCTCACCGGCGACTCGCTGGTGGGCTGGAAGATCGCCGCCACCAGCCCCGCCGGCCAGGCCCATATCGGCGTCGACGGGCCGCTCGCCGGACGCCTGCTCGGGAGGCGGGTGCGGTCCCAGCGGGAGCACATTCACACTCGCCCGCAACCACATGCGTGTCGCGGAGCCGGAGTTCGCGTTCCGCATGGCCCGGGATCTGCTTCCTCGTAGCCAGCCCTATGGGCAGGGTGAGGTCCTGGCGGCGGCCGGGACGTTGCATCCGGCCATCGAGGTACCGGACTCGCGCTACGAGGACTTCGCCCGGGTAGGTGCTGCGCAGCTCATTGCGGACAACGCCTGCGCCCACTACTTCGTGCTGGGGAGCGCCGGCGGCGGTCGACTGGCGGACGCTGGACCTGGCCGAGCATCCGCGTGCATGCCGAAGTCAGTGGACGCTACGCGCGCGAGGGCAAGGGCGCCAATGTGCTGGGCGACCCGCGCGTGGCGCTGACCTGGCTCGCCAATGAGTTGCGGGAGCTGGGCCTGAGTCTGAGATCGGGACAGGTAGTCACGACTGGAACCTGCATGATCCCCGTTGGAGCTGCAATCAGGCGACTGGGTCCGAGCCGACTTCGGCACGTTGGGCGGGGTCGAGGCGCGCTTCGAGGACTGACCTGCGCATGTCAACGAGAGCCGAGCCCAGCGCCGTCACCCGGCGAGAGCAGCCGTTGCGACCCGGTTGGCGGTTCTACCCGAAGTCGTTCCCGATGCTGATCCTGGCCGGCTTTGCGCTCGCGGTGCTGCCGCTCATCTTCGCCCTGATCAACAACGCGATCTCGATCCACGAGTTGGCCAGCAAGAGCCAGCGGGCGGTGATCAACGCCGTCCAAGTCACGCAGAGCACCCGGCTGCTGATCGAGCAGATCACCGGCATGGAGCGGGGCGCGCGCCAGTTTGCGATCCTGGCCGACCCGGAGTCTGTACGCGCTGTTCGAGACCGCCCACCGGGATTTCTCCGAAACGGCCCGGCGCATGCAGACCCTGCGACCTGCTGCCCGGCCAGCTTGCGCATCCTCAAACAGATGGTGGAAGCGGAGAACCGGCTGTACGCAGGGGTGGCGGCGCTGCGCCAGCAGCCCCGCCTGGTGGTCGATCTGGCGGACGACTACAGCGAGCTCGGGCGCCTGGGCCGGGCGCTCGACGCCTCGGGCCGGGAAGCCGTGGGACGCGGAAACCGACCGCGATGCAGGCGCTGTCCGGAGAGGTCAACACCTTCATCTACTGGCAGCTGGTGGCCCTGATCCCGGTCGCGCTGTTCCTCGTCTCGGGCGCGACGATCCTGATCCTCAAACCGATCCGCCAGGTGGAGGCAGCGCTGAAACGGCTCGGCGAAGGCGACTTCCACTATCCGGTGAGCGTGTCCGGCCCGAAGGACCTGGAGGATCTGGGGCGGCAGATCGACTGGGTGCGGCTGCGGCTGATCGAGCTCGAGGACCAGAAGACCCGCTTCCTGCACCAGGTCTCCCATGAGCTGAAGACCCCGCTGTCCGCCATCCGGGAAGGCGCGGAGCTGATGACGGACGGCTCGGTCGGCCCCTTGTCCCAGTCGCAGGTCGAGGTCACCCGCATTCTGCGCGACAACACCCTGAGATTGCAGCGGCTGATCGAGGATTTGCTAAACTATCACACAGTTCAGTTTCAGCGCTCCGGCGTGCATCTACGGCGCGTCGAGCTGGCGCCGGTGATCCACCGCGTGGCGGAGTCCCATCAACTCCCCATGCAGGCCAAGGACATCAGGCTCAAGATCAGCTGCCCGGCCATTGCGCTGGAGGCGGACGAGAACAAGCTCGAGATCATTCTCGACAACCTGCGTGTCCAACGCAGTCAAGTTCTCGCCGCCCTTCGGGGAGATTCTGGTAACCGCACGTGTACGCGGCCGCGAGGTGATCGTGGACGTGATGGACCAGGGGCCGGGCATCGCTCCCGTCGACCGTGAGCGGATCTTCGACCCCTTCTACCAGGGCAAGGCGCGCCCCCATGAAACGATCAAGGGCACCGGGCTCGGTCTGGCTATCGTGCGCGAGTACGTGGCCGCTCACGGCGGCAAGGTCCAGGTCGTGGATGGAGCCGTCTCCGGCGCGCATTTCCAGCTGCGGCTGCCCCTTGCGCATACCGCCCAGGGACGCTGATGCGGTCCCGGCGCCTTTCGGCTTTGCCCTGGGCACTGCGGACCCAATCCGGCGGCTCGATGGGGAAATCCAGACCACTGTGCGCCTCGGCTGTGGGTCGGCCCGGCCGGCACCTCAACGCCTCACGCGCAGGGGCGGGGCTTTGCCTGGTGATCGTGCTGGCAGGCTGCATCCAGCCTCCTCCCCGCAAACCGGCGCCGGCGGGGGCGCCCTCGGCACCGCAAAAGGCACCGGCGCCCCCGGCTGCTCCGCCCGCTCCCGCTGCGCCCCTCAGGGTCAGCGACGCCGAGCGCCTGTTGACCTACTACGACCTTTGCCCTGAACCTGCCGCCGGACCAGCTCGCCCTGGAGCAGGAACGCACCCTGCGCTTCTACGGCCAGCACCGGTCCGAGTTCGCGCTGATGCAGCTGGTCCTGCTGCGCTGCCTGCCCGGCGCCGGCCCCAAGGACCGCGCCCAGGCTCAGGAAATGTTATCTTCGTACCTTAAGGAGAGTCAGGACGGCTCCCCGGAACTGCGCGCGATGGGGCTGATGCTGCGCAGCCTGTTGACCGATAACCAACAGCTGGAGACCCAGCTCCAGGCCCAGGGGCAGAAGCTCCGGGACGAAGCGCGACGCGGCGACGAGCTCAAGCAGAAGCTCGATGCCCTCGTCGAGACCGAGCGAAAGCTGCTCGAACGCAGGTAAAACCGCAGAGGAACGAATGAATACGCAACGAGCCCGTGTAATGCTGGTCGATGACGACCCCGATCTGCTGCGTTTGCTGTCGATCCGCCTGCAAGGCGCGGGCTACGGCGTGACTGCGGTGGAAAGCGGCGAGGCCGCCCTGTCGCAGCTGTCGATCGCCAGCCCCGACTTGGTTATCACCGATTTGCGCATGGGCGGGATGGACGGCATTGCGCTGTTCGAATCGCTCAAGAAGAAGAACCCGGCCTTGCCGGTGATCATCCTCACCGCGCATGGCACGATTCCCGACGCGGTCGCGGCCACACAGCGCGGCGTGTTCGGCTATATCACCAAGCCCTTTGACGGCAAGGCCCTGCTCACGCAGGTGCAAAAAGCCCTGCAGTTCGGCGTGAGCCGGGCAGCCGCCAACGACGGCAGCGCCGAAAACTCCTGGCGGGAGGAGATCATCACCCGCAGCCCGGAGATGGAAGCGATCCTGGGCAAAGCCCGGTTGGTAGCCGGTAGCGACGCCAGCGTGATGATCTTCGGCGAAAGCGGCACCGGCAAGGAACTGCTGGCGCGCGCCATCCACCGGGCGAGCTCCCGGGCCGGCCAGCCGTTCGTCGCGGTGAACTGCGGCGCCATCCCCGAGCAGTTGCTCGAGTCCGAGCTGTTCGGGCATGTCAAAGGCGCGTTCACGGGCGCCGCATCCGACTACAAGGGACTGTTCCAGGCGGCCGGGCGCGGTACGGTGTTCCTCGACGAGATCGGCGACATGCCGTTGCCGCTGCAGGTCAAGCTGCTGCGCGTGCTGCAGGAGAAGGAGGTGCGGCCCATCGGCTCGACCCAATCGGTGAAGGTCGACGTGCGGATCATCTCGGCCACCCACCGCAATCTCGAAGACGCGATCAAGATGGGCGCCTTCCGGGAGGATCTGTACTACCGCCTGCACGTGGTGGCGTTGTCCCTTCCGCCTCTGTCCTCCCGGCGCGAGGACATACCCGTGCTGGTCACCCATTTTCTCAATACCCTGGGCGAGCGCTACGGCAAGGTCCTCAATGGATTCGCCCAGGACGCCATGGAGGTGCTGGTCAAGCATTCCTGGCCGGGCAACGTGCGCGAGCTCTACAACGTCGTGGAGCAGGCTGTGGCGCTTGCCACCACGCCCATCATCACCCCGGGGCTGCTGGAGACCGCCATCCGCGGTGAGACCGGCAACCTGTCCTCATTCGAGTCGGCCCGCTTCGACTTCGAGCGCGACTACTTGGCCAAGCTGCTCAAGATCACCAACGGCAACGTCACCCAGGCAGCGCGCCTGGCCAAGCGCAACCGCACCGAGTTCTACAAGCTGCTCCAGCGCCACCACCTGAACCCGTCGATGTTCAAGCCGGGAGCGGCCTAGCCCAGGCTAGCCCGGGGAGGTCTCCCGGCAGCCGACAGGCGTGCAGCGGAAGGCAATTCACAGGATTAACAGGATTTCTCAGGATTAGCAGGATTAGTGCTCGGATGTAGCAGGGCCGCGCCTGCAGCGGCGGTGTCTCGCCAGGAGCCCTTCGGCGCGCACTGAAGGTGTCTGATCTTTTTGTTCTTAATCCTGTAAATCCTGAGAGATCCTGTTAATCCTGTGAATTCGCTTTCTTCTCTACCTGCCGGAGACCTCCTCGAGGGTCGGTTGCGCATGTCATTCGGCAACGACCCCGAAATGCGTTCCAGATCAGATCGTTGACTCCGAGCCTCGAGGGGACGTCGTTGGTCAGTGACAAGGCCGTCCGGCCAGACTCCGTAACTTACTGATTGCTAAACAATGTCAAGCTGGTACGCGAGTTGCAATGCGAACCGCAAGGTGAGTTGCGCAGCGGCCGGGAGAGCCGCGCGCGGGCGATGCGGAGATGGCAATGGAGCGGCGGCAGGGTTGGTTGTTCCCGGTGATGGTGGTTGCAGCCGGTACGGTAACCGTGTTCGGTTGCCTCGGTATCGTGGCTATTCTGGGTTTTCTGCCGCTGTCGCGCATCGATGCGCCGGCGGCAAGCGATGCAGCCGACACCCCGACGTACTATGACGCACTGGAGCAGTCGAGCGCGCGACTGGTGGCACAGGTCGATCTGGTGGAAGCGCAGACGTCCAAGGCACTGCAGGTTTCCAAGCGGCCCAATCACACTGTGCGGTGAGGCGCCGCGGCGGTTAGCCGGGGGGACGACGAACGATCAGTTGCGATCAGCTGAAACACCTCCGATTGGTTTCGTGCGCGTTAGCGCTCTCTTTAATGCCCGATTGCCTCCCTTGTCGGGCATCTTTTTTTTCCGGCGCGCGGGATGCGTGCTCGCCGCGCTGCTGCTGTTCGTCACGGCCGGCTGCGCGCCGCCCAAACCCGTTTCCGCACCAGTAAATCTGTCCGGCTTCCCGCCGGCGTTTCGCGACGGCTATGGCGACGGCTGCGCGAGCGCGGCCGGACAGATGCACCGGGACAGCAAGCGCTTCGAAGACGACCGCCAGTACGCGACCGGGTGGCGGGACGGGCTGGACGCCTGCCGCCGGCGCGCTCAGAAGCCTGCGGGTTGACTGAGCAAACGGAAGAGAACTTTCACCGGCGAAGGACGCTAAGGTACGCAAAGGACTGCGAAGCGACTACAACGCGATCGCACTGTGTCGGAACGGATCCGAGAACGCCTCCACGGTTTCGCTTCCGCTCTTCCTCTGGCGTTCCTTTCGCGTACCTTGGCGTCCTTTGCGGTGAAAGACTTCGACTCAGGCGGTTGGGTCTCAACCCCCGTCGTGGGCAACGGTGATCAGGATGCTGCAGGGCGCGTGCTCCAGCAGCGAGGCGCCCACCCAGCCCTTCCACCAGCGCGCCGCGAAGGAGATGCGGCGGGGGTGCCGCACGAGGATCAAGTCGGATCCCAGCTCGCGGGCGGTCCGGCAGATCTCGTCGACCGGTTCGCCGAAGCTCAGCAGCCCCTGCGCGTTGAATCCTCGCCGCGCCAGCTCCGCGACCCCCGCATCCAGTTCGGCCTGAGCGCGGGCGCGATCCTCTTCCTGAATCTCTCCGGGGACATAGCCCTCGCCCAGGAACAGTCCGCTGGGCATGGGCATCACCGCCAGCAGGTGCATGTGCTCGTGCGGCAGCCAGGCGAGCTCGGGGGTGGTGAGCAGCCCCGCTCGTCCGTCCGCGGTCGCGTCGTAGGCCATCAGGATCTTCATCGTCCGCCTCCTGCCCGAGAGCGAGCCCGGCACGCCTGCCGGTATGCCTGGCCGGGACCCTGACCGATTCTACGCCCCCGCGGCGTGACCCGCGGGCGCAGCCCTTCTCCTCCGGACTCGAACCCTAAAGCGCGAACTAATAGTCGACTGTAACCGGCGACTCCTTGAGTGCGCTCGGTCTCACCCCTCTCCCCGGCCCTCTCCCACAAGGGGAGAGGGAGTGTCGGTGGTACTCCTTCCCGTGCCGGTTCGCCGCTCTTAGTGGTTTTCTCTGCGGGTCCTCTGCGCCTCAGCGCCTCTGCGGTTCAGCCCTAGACCTAGACGCAGCGCCCGCCGTCGACCTCCAGGCACACGCCGGTGATGAACTCCGCCTCGTCCGAGGCCAGGTAGAGCGCGGCGTTGGCGATATCGAGCGGCCGCTCAGGCGTCCCAGCGGGATGGTGGCGATGAACTTGGCGCGGATCTCGGGCGTGTCCTGCCCGCCCATGAACTCGGACAGCAACGGCGGTCTCTCCGGCCACCGGATTGATGACGTGCACACCGGATGCGGTCGGGCGCGAGCTCCACCGCCATCGAGCGGCCGGTCATGATCGCCGCGCCCTTGCTGCCGTTGTACCAGGTCAGCCCCGGCCGCGGCCGGACGCCGGCCGTGGACGCGATGGTGATGAACACGCCGCCGCCCTTCTGGCGGAAGTAGGGCACGCAATGCATGGCGCTGTGGAAGATGCTCTTGACGTTCACCGCGTAGATGCGGTCGAACTGCTCTTCGCTGACATTCGAGCATCGGCTGGTTGCGATGCGTCGTGCCCGCGTTGTTGACGACGTGTGTCAGGCCGCCGAACGTGTCGAGCGTGAACTTCAGCATCGCCGCCCAGTCGGCGTCTCTTGGCCACGTCGGCCTTGAAGAAGGCGCGCCTTGCCGCCGGCAGCTTGATCTCGTTTCGCGACGCGCTCGCCGCCTTCGACATTGATGTCGTTGACGACAGACGTTGCAGCCCTCCTGGGCGAAGCGCTTGGCGATGCCTTCGCCGAACCCGGAGCCGGCGCCGGTCACGATCGCGATCTTGTCCTTCAGTCTCATTCGTTTCCTCCATCAGCTCTAATCGCACAAGGCGCACAGGCGTCTAACGGCAACCGCAGAGGCGCGAAGGAACGCAGAGCACAGCGAGAACAAAGCTGGTCCCTTAAAGCGAGCGCCGGTAGATCCCTGCATTTGCCATGAGCTCCTTCCGTTCCCTCTGCGGCGTTCCTCCGCACCTCTGCGGTTTTGCGGTTCAAAGTCGGAAAACAAAGGGAGCCGTCAGGCTCCCTCGTAGTGTACTGCGCTAGCAGCAGGCTCAGGCGCGCGCGGTGGCCGACGCACACCGGCCCCTCCTGCTCGCCGGACCTCCTTGCTCTCCTTGGTGCCGACCGTAGCGAGGTCCACGCCGTGGCGCACCGCGGTCATCTCCGCCAGGATCGCGACGGCGATCTCGGGCGGGGTCTTGCTGCCGATGCGCAGCCCCACCGGACCGTGCAGGCGATCGAGCTCCGCCTGCGACAGATCGAACTCGGCCAGGCGCTGCTTGCGCTTGGCGGTGTTCGAGCCGCGACCCCAGCGCACCGACGTAAAACGCCGCCGACTTGAGCGCCTCGATGAGCGCCAGGTCGTCGAGCTTGGGATCGTGCGTCACGCGCCACCACCGCGCTGTGGCGTCCAGATCCAGCTGCGGCGACGACATCGTCCGGCATGCCGCGGTCCAGCTCCGCGCCCGGCACGATCCCAGCTGTCGGCATACTCCTCGCGCGGGTCGCACACGATGACGCGTGTAGTCGAGCGCCATGGCCATCTGCGCGAGATAGCGCGAGAGCTGACCCGCGCCGATGACAGCAGCCGCCAGCGCGGACCGTGTATGGTGCTGCAGCCGCTTGCCGTCGAAGCTCATGCTGTCTGCGCACGGCTGGCCGCGGTGAGCGCGACCTCGCCGGTCTCGGACGTCGAGCTGCGCGCGCCACCAGCTCGCGGTTCGCGATGCGCGCGAGCAGCTGCTCTGAGCCACGCGGCATCGCGCAACGGCTCGAGCACGATTCGCAGCTGGCCCGCCGCAGGGCAGGCCGAAGCGCGCCGCCTGCTCCTTGCTGATGCCGTACACCGTCAGCTCCGGCTTGTCGCCGGCGAGCTGATGGTTGCGGATCCGGTCGATGAGATCGTCTTCCACGCAGCCGCCGGACACCGAGCCCGCCACCTGCCCGTCGTCGCGGATGGCCAGCATGGCGCCCGCGGGGCGCGGTGATGATCCCCAGGTCTCGACCACGGTGGCGAGCACCACTCGATGGCCCTGCTCGAGCCAGTCAGCACTGCTCTTCAATACCTGCAGATCCACACTATCCATGTCCTGCCTGTCGACTGCTTGGATGCCCTCTCGGGAGAGGGCGTTATTCCCGCCGGAAATAACCCCGCGGTGTAAAAACCCCCGGCTCGCCTCGCCCGCCGTGGGCGGCGGACGAGCAGGGGGTTGCGTGACCGACTGTTCGCTACATCAGTCCATCACGCCGCGCGGATGTTCTCCGGCGTCAACGGCAGCGACACGCACGCGCTTGCCGGTGGCGGCGAAGATCGCGTTGGCGATCGCCGGCTGGACGACGGCGGTGCCGGGCTCGCCCAGGCCTCCGGGCGGCTGGTTGGCGGCGGGCTTGATCCAGTGGACCTCGATGCTCTTCGGCGCTTCGTTCATGCGGACGACCGGGTACATGTCGAAGTTGGTCTGCTCGATCATGTTGTTGTTCACCGTGATCTCACCGCACATGCACGCCGACTGGCCGAAGTTGATGCACGATTCCATCTGCGCCATGGCCTGATCCGGATGCACCAGCGGGCCGGCGTCGACCACCGCGACGACCCGATCCAGCTGCCACGTCGTAGGTTCGGCAGACACGGTAACTTCGGCCACGATGGCGATAACGCGTGTTGTAGCCTTCCATCACCGCTACGCCACGGCCCTTGCCCTTGGCCAGCGGCTTGCCCCAGCCGGACTTGTCGCGCACCATCTCGAGCGCCGTCTTGATGCGCGGACCCACCGACACGCCGGCGGACAGGCCCGACCAGTCGTGCTTCGACTCCGTCATGTCGATCTCGACCAGGCGGTACGCGATCGGGTCCTTGCCCGCGGCGCTCGCGCACTCGTCGATGAAGCACTCCAGCGCGACCGCGTTCAGGTTGTGGGACACCGCGCGCCAGTAGCCCGGCGTGACCCCCGAGTCGTGCATCTGGTAGGTGAACTTGATGTTCGGCACGGCGTACGGGAAGTTGTCGATGCCTTCGACCGCGAACGGGTCGATGCCGTCCTTCACGACGCTCGGGAACAGGCGGGCCGAGATCGACGGGCTGGTGGAGTGGAAGCGCACGCCGACCATCTTGCCGCTCGGATCGAGCCCCGCCGTCAGCGTGTACAGGCCCGCCGGACGGTACGAGTCGTGCGTCATGTCGTCTTCGCGGCTCCACACCATCTTGACCGGCACGCCACCCGCCGCCTTGGAGATCTCCGCGGCGTCGATGGCGTAGTCCACTTCCACGCGACGGCCGAAGCCGCCGCCCAGGTAGGTGGTCTGCACCTCGTACCTGCTCGGGCTTGAGCCCGGTAGCGCCAGCAACCACATGCGGAATCAGCTGCTGGAACTGCGTCGGGGTGATGATGACCGCCTTGTCGGCCGTCACGTGCGCCGTGGTGTTCTGCGGCTCCATCGGCGAGTGCGACAGGAACGGCAGCTGGTAGGTCGCCGTCACCGTCTTGGCGGCCTTCGGCATCGCCTCGTCGGCATTGCCGTTCTCGCGGAACACCGCACCCGGCTGCTTCGAGGCCTCGCGCAGCCCGGCCCAGATCTTCTGCATGTTCAGGCCGGCGTTCGGCGCCCTGGTCCCATTCGACCTGCAGCAGATCCTTGGCCTTCTTGGCTTGCCAGTACGAGTCCGCCACCACCGCCACACCGCGGCTGTACTGCACCACGGCCTTCACGCCCGGGCATGTTCTTGGCGCGCGAGTCGTCGTAGCTCTTCGACCTTGCCGCCCAGATAGGGGCTCATGGCGACCGCGGCGTACAGCATGCCCGGCACGCGGGTGTCGATGCCGAACATCGGCTCACCCTTCACCTTGCCGCGGCGTGTCCAGGCGCTTCTGCTTGACGTTGCCCACGACCTTGAACGCGCGACACGGGCTTGAGCGGCACGTCCTTCGGCGGCTTCCATCTGGGCGGCCTTGGGCGCGGCCTGCCGTAGGTCATGCGCTTGCCGCCGGGCCCGATGAGGTTGCCGTTCTCGGCCCGCACCTGCGCGGCGTCCACACCCCATTCCTGCGCCGCCGCCGCGACCAGCATCATGCGGGCCGACGCGCCGGCCTTGCGCAGTTTCTCCCACCCATCGCGCACCGAGGTGGAACCGCCGGTGATCTGACCGCCCAGCAGGCTAGTTGATGTAGACCTCGGACGGGCGGAGCGAACTCGACCTTGACCTTGTTGATGTCGACGTCGAGCTCTTCGGCACACCAGCATCGGCATGGAGGTGGCCACGTCCTGGCCCATTTCGGAGCGCGCCACCAGGATGGTGACCTGGTTGTCGGCGCCGATCTTGACCCATGCGTTGGGCATGGCGGCGCCGCCCGCTCGGCCTGCGCTACGCCGACCTTGCCGGGCAGGTAGAAGCCCAGCGTCAGGCCCGCCTACCGACGGCCGCGCTCGACTTGATGAAATCACGGCGGGATTCGTTCTTGATGGTTTCCATGTGTCAGCCCCTCCTTAGGCTCTTCGCGGCCGCCTTGATGGCGGCGCGAATACGCGGATAGGTGCCGCAGCGGCAGATGTTCCCGGACATGGCGGCGTCGATGTCGGCATCGGTCGGGTTCTTGTTCGCCGCCAGCAGCGCCGCCGCCGACATGATCTGACCCGGCTGGCAATAGCCGCACTGCGGAACGTCGAGCGCGATCCAGGCCTTCTGCACGTTGTTCATGTTGAGGCCTTCGATCGTGGTGACTTTCTGCCCGGCGACGGAACCGATCGGCGTCTGGCAGGAACGGATCGCCATCCCGTTCAGATGCACCGTACACGCGCCGCACAGAGCCTTGCCGCACCCGAACTTGGTGCCGGTCATGCCCAGCGTATCGCGCAGCACCCACAGCAGTGGGGTGTCCGGCGCAACGTCCACGGTCTGGTTCTTACCGTTTACGTTGAAAGTGATGTTCATACAAGCTCCCCCTTCGAGGTAGGTTGGGACGGAACAACTACAGGTACAACAACAGGGAAAATACACTAAGGGATATACCGGTTTCAATCATTTGACTTCGCGCCCGCTCACGTTCACCGACGCAGGCTGTTCCGGGATTGCAGGCGGCGCGCCTGCACTGCAGGCTTCTCGTGCTGCGTCGCAGCATACGCTGCGACCGCGGCGCTGGGCTGCATCCGCGGCAGAGGGCTGCCGGATCGCGGTGTGCTGCTACGCGGCACCCGTGCGTGCGCGGCCTGCGGCGCCTCAGATGCCATCCGCGCGCGATAGGCAGGAAGGCTTCGATCCGGCCTTGCGGTCCGCATTCACCCGCTGCACGTGCGGGCGCTCTGCCCACGCGGCGCAAGATAGTCGCGCAGCGGCCCGGGCAGCTCGGCGAGCAGATCCTCGCCGTAGACCGCCTTGCTACGCCCCGTTCACCACCGGCAAGATGCACCAGCGCGGTGCAGTCGGCGTAGCTGAAGCCGTCCCCCACGCGAATGGCTCGAAGTCGCGTCAAGCCGCGCCATCGCCTTGACGCCGCGCCGCAAGCGCGAGTTGCGACCTCGCGCTTGGGTCTCCTCGCTCACCGTCGCCGCCAAAGTAAGCCTGCGGATACAGACGGCGCGCCGGCCAGCTCGAGATACAGCTCGATCAGATGGATGAGCTCGCGGCACTTGCGCGCGCGCCATCGGATCCGGCGGATACAGCGGCGTGCCGGGAAGACCTCCTCGATGTACTCGACGATGGCCTGCGATTCGGACAGCGCGCCGTGTCCGGTGCTGCACGATAGGGCACCTTGCCCATCGGCGACAGCGCCCAGCAGCTCCTCGTCGCGCGACGGGAAACGGTCTCCTCCTCGAACGCGACAGCCCTTCTCGAGCAGCGCCAGCTTGACCTTGTTGTAGTAGTTGCTGGCGGCGAAGCCGCAGAGCTTCAGCATCGAGGTCCGACTCGGGTGCGCGGCGTTCAGCGATGATCGTGCTTGCGCAGCTCGAGCTTGGCCGATCGGTTGCGGTGCACCTCGTCGGGACCGTCCGCCAGCCGCAGCGTGCGGTTCCATGCATACATCCACGCCAGCGGAAATCGTCCGACACGCCCCCTCCGCCGTGCGCCTGGATGGCCCAGTCGATCATCTGCTGCGCGACGTTCGGCGCGAGCACCTTGATCATGGCGATCTCCGCCTCGCGCCGCCTTGTTGCCGACGGTGTCCATCATGTAGGCGGCCTTCAGCGTCAGCAGGCGCGTCGGTGTCGATCATGATGCGCGACTCGGCGATGCGCTCGTGCCAGACGCTCTGCTCGGCCACCGGCTTGCCGAACGCCACGCGGCTCTTCAGCCGCCTGCACATCAGCTCGAGCGCGCGCTCGGCCTGCCCGATGATGCGCATGCAATGATGGATGCGCCCGGCCCCAGGCGGCCCTGCGCGATCTCGAAGCCGCGGCCCTCGCCCAGCAGCAGGTTGGAGGCCGGCACGCGCACGTCCTCGAGCAGTCGACCTCCATGTGGCCGTGCGGCGCATCGTCGTAGCCGAACACGCGTCAGGTGCCGCAGCACTTTCACGCCCGGCGGCTTCCGCCGGCACCAGGATCATCGACTGCTGCTTGTGCTTGTCGGCATCGCTCGGGTCGGTCTTGCCCATCAGGATGATAGATCTTGCAGCGCGGATCGCCCGCACCCGAGGACCACCACTTGCGGCCGTTGATCACGTAGTCGCTGCCGCTGCGCTCGATGCGGCACTCGATGTTGGTGGCATCCGAGGAGGCCACCTGCCGGCTCGGTCATCAGGAACGCCGAGCGGATCTCGCCGTCGAGCAGCGGCGTGAGCCACTGCTTTTGCTGCTCCGGGCGTGCCGTAGCGCAGCAGCACTTCCATGTTGCCGGTGTCCGGCGCCGAGCAGTTGAACACTTCCGGCGCCAAGCCTACCCGCCCCATGATCTCGCACAGCGGCGCGTACTCGAGGTTGGTGAGCGTGCCGCCGTGCTCCTTGGGCCGCCACAGGTTCCACAGCCCTCCTTGCGGGCGCGCGACCGCTTCAGCTCCTCGATGATGCGGGTCGGCACCCAGGGGTTGCCCTTGCGCCGGTTCTCCTCGATCTCCGCGAAGAACCGCGCTTCATTGGGGTAGATGTGCCGGTCCATGAAGGCGCTCACCTGCGCCTGCAGCTTCTGCACCTTGTCGGTGTAGGCGAAATCCATGCTGTCTCCGCTGCTTCGCCCCTCTTGCGCTCTAGGCGGCTTTCGGCGCCCGGGTCTGCAGGGACTTGTACTCGAGGAACTCCTCGAGCCCGTACTTGCCGAGCTCGCGGCCGCGCCCCGACTGCTTGAAGCCGCCGAAGGGCGCGTTGATGTTGAAGCTGCCGCCGTTGATGTCGATCTGTCCGGCACGCAGGCGGCGCGCGACCCGGGTCGGCGCGCGCCTCGTCGCTCGACCACACCGCCGCCGCCAGACCGTAGATGGTGCCGTTGGCGATGCGCACCGCGTCGTCCTCGTCCCGGTACGTGATGATGGACAGCACGGGACCGAAGATCTCTTCCTGGGCGATGACGGCGTCGGGCTCGACGCGGCCGAACACCGTGGGCATGACGTAGTAGCCTTGGTCGAGCCCGGCGGGCGCCTCCGGCCCGCCAAGCAAAAGCTGCGCGCCCTCGTCGATGCCGGTGCGGATGTAGCCGCGCACCCGTTCGCGCTGCGCCGCCGACACCAGCGGGCCCAGCTTCGCCTCGCCTTGCAGCGGGTCGCCGACCGTGAAGGTCTCGCGCCACCTCCACCGCGAGCCGCGCCGCCTCCTCGTAGCGGCTCTCGCGGCACGAGCAGGCGGGTAAGCGCGTTGCAGGTCTGGCCCGAATTGAGGAAGCAGACGCTGAGCGTGGTCTTGACCGCGGCCGCCAGGTCTGCGTCGTCCAGCACGATCGACGCGGACTTGCCGCCCAGCTCCAGCGCCACGCGCTTGACGCGTACCGGCAGCGAGCTCGGCGATGCGGCGCCCGGCCCGCGTAGAGCCGGTGAAGGACACCATGTCCACATCCGGGTGGCTGCACCAGCGCCTCGCCCACCGACGCGCCCGGTCCCGCAGAGCAGGTTGAAAACGCCGGCCGGCAGTCCTGCGGCCTCGATGATCTCGGCCAGGATGAAGGCGTTGAGCGGCGCCACTTCGCTGGGCTTGAGCACCACGGTGCAGCCGGCGGCGAGCGCCGGAGCAACCTTGGCGGCGATCTGATGCAGCGGATAGTTCCAGGGCGTGATGGCGGCCGACCACTCCCACGGGTTCGCGCACTACGCGCGAGTTGCCGACCTGCTCTTCGAATGGGAACTCGGCGGCCAGCTGCGCGTACAGGGCGAAGCTCGATTGCGGCAGCCCGGCCTGGATGCGGCTGCGCCATCTTGAGCGGCGTGCCGACCTCCGCGCTGATCGTGCGGGCGATCTCGTCGGCGCGCGCCTTCAGCCCGTCGTGGATGCGGGAAAGGCAGGCGGCGCGTTGCGCCGGCGCAGTCGCGGACCACCCGTCCTGCGCGAGGCGGGCGGCGGACACGGCCGGGTCCACATCGGCGGGCGAGCCGGCCGGAACGCGTCCAATGACTTGCTCGGTGGAAGCGCTGCGAACATCGAGGAGATCGGCAGCTGCAGAGGCCACCCACCGGCCGCCGATGTAGAGCTTGTCGCGAAGCTGCATGGTGTGGAGTTCTTGTGCGCGCGTCCGGGAGCTCGGGGCACGACGCCGCGATGCTGCGGAGGGGCGTCGATAATGTAGCGGGTTTTGCCTGAGCGCGCAATGCGGGCAACCTCAGGCACCCTCCGGCCGCGCGCGCTCGAAGCGCAGGATCGCCTCGCGCAGAAACGCCGGCACCGCCGCCGATTTGCGTGTCGCGGGATCGGCGTTGACGTAGATGACCTCGCCGCCCACGAGGTGCTCTTCGCCGCGGCGGATCTCGAGGACGAAACTGCAGGCTGCTGCGTCCGATGCGCGCGACCCGCACGCACACGTCCAGCACGTCGTCGTAGCCGGCGGGGGCGTGGTACTCGACGGTTGCCTTCTTCACGAACAGGTCCGAACCCTGGCCAACCAACCCGTCCGGATAGGGACAGCCGATCGCCCGCCAGTACTCGGTGATGCCGACGTCGAAGTAGTGCAGGTAGTTGCCATTGAACACGATCCCCTGCCGGTCTACTTCCGCCCAGCGCACGCGCAGCGGATGGCAGAAGGTGAAGTCGCCGCGCGCCATGCGGTCTCGTGAAGCCTCAGCGATTCCGTTCGCGCCGGTTGGGCGACCTGCCCAGGCGCGAAAGCGCGGTCTCGGACACCCGATACTCCTGTGCGCAAAGCCTGCATTATACCGGCCGGGTTGGAGTCACAATGCTAAGCTGCACTGAGCAAGCCGGCGGGATTTGTGACGGACTCGGGGGAGAGCACGAATGATCGTGATCCTGATGGGAGTGTCGGGCTCCGGGAAGACCGCGGTCGGGGAGATCCTGGCACGCGACCTCGGCTGGCCGTGGTTCGACGCCGACGACTACCATCCTCCCGCGAACGTCGAGAAGATGCGCTCCGGCCGTCCGCTCACCGACGCGGACCGCTGGCCTTGGCTGGATCGGCTCAACGAACTGCTGCGTGCTCAGGACGCGAAAGGCAGTAGCGCCGTGGTCGGCTGCTCCGCCCTCAGGCAGATCTATCGCGACCGACTCGCACAGGGGCTCGAGGACGTGCGCTGGGTGCACCTGAAGGGCAGCTTCGAGCTGATCATGTCCCGGCTGCAGCAGCGCAAGCACCGCTACATGCCGGCTTCTCTGCTGCAGTCCCAGTTCGACACGCTGGAAGAGCCCCGCACTGCCCTGACCGTCGACATCGCCGATGCGCCGGAGGTGCTCGCCGCCCGCATCCGCGGCTCTTTAGAGCCTACTGCTCGCTAAACCTGAACCGCAGAGGCGCGGAGGCGCAGAGGACCCGCGGAGAAGGGGCGACCGCGGGAGGGCCAGGGAGGGAGCGTGCGCGGTAATCGCAACGCTTTTGCAGTGAACGCATTTCCGCTTTGCCTCTGCGGGCCTCTGCGTCTCTGCGGTTCAGGTTTGCCGATTTTCAGCCGAGATGCAGCAGCTCGACCCGGTGCAGCACCACCGGCACATCGCTGCCGTCATCGAACTCCGCGCCCGCCTCGACGCCGGCGCGGGCGATCTCCTCGACATCGTCGCTGCGCTGATACATGACGAACATCGCGCCGAGTGCGAAGTCGGTACCCGAGCCGATGGCCCAGAAGCGCGGAAAGGCCTCCACGTCCCGCGAGGGCGTGATGCCGTAGATGCCGCGGGGGCTCGCCACCACGGCCGTCATGCGCGTCGTCTCGTAGGCATCCTCCGAGTCCTTGCGCGGATTGAGGTGATACTCGTCGCGCAGGACCTTGTGCATCACGCGCCAGGTCTCGAAGATCCCGGCCGGGCTGTCCAGGGTGACGTTCTCGGGGTGGCGGGAGAAATAGCTCTGCAGCACCGCGTTGTGAACTGCGTAGCCGACGGTCCCGATGTAGGCGTCCTGGAACCGGAAGATCTTGTCCGGCACCTCGACGTAATGGGCCCTCTGCTTGAGCGCGCCGATGGTGGCCATGGTATCGCAGCCGATGCAAGCGACACGGCCTTTGCGGACAACGACGATTGTAGACATTGCGCGGCTCCCCAGATCAACTCGCGTGCCTGCCGCCTCGCGCGGCACGGGCGTGCAGGCACTGCGAGGCTTACCCCTCCTCGGGCGCCAGCTCTCGCTCTCGAATCGCTCCCGGCTGCCGCTCGGGTACGTGATACCAATGCTCATGGGCAGACATCTGCCGGCACGCCAGACATTGGGTCACGCCCCACTGCTTGCCACAGCCCGGGCACAGGCCTCGGGTCCAGAAGGTGTTCCAGGCCGTGCCGCAGCCCGGCCAGCATTCCCAGCGATCCTCGGGCGCAGGCCGCCAGGCGCACTTGGGGCAGAAGATCTCGAACTCTTTCACGCTGCGGGGTCCGCTCGCCTCGGAGTAAGCTCGCAAAAGCAAGCCCTGTTCCTCCGGAGGCTCCCCCATCGCCATCGTACGCAACACGCTGATCGGCTCCATGCTGCGGTTCGCAGGTGGATTGCGCTTCCCGACGCTGTTCGCTATCGCCGGCGCGCTGTTCCTCCTCGACCTGCTGATCCCCGACTTCATCCCGTTTGCCGACGAGCTGCTGCTCGGCCTGGTCACGCTGATGCTCGCCGGTTTGAAGCGGCGCAAGCCGCCGGCTAGCCCCTGAAGCGCGCGGCCAGCGCCGCGGTCTCGCGCGCCAGCAGGAACTGATCGCTGGTGACCGCGACGAACTGCGCGCCCTGCTCGATCCAGCGCTTGGCCTCGGTTTCATTGAAGTTCAGCAGCCCTGGCGCCTTGCCTGTGCGCTGGATCCGGGCGATAGCCTCGCCGATGGCCGCCTGCACCTCGGGGTGGCCGGGATTGCCCAGGTGCCCAAGATCTGCAGCGAGGTCCTGAGGGCCGATGAACAGACCGTCCACCCCATCGATCGCGGCCATCGTCTCGATCTCGGCCATGGCCGCGCGCGTCTCGATCTGCAGCAGCAGACAGGTCTCGTCGTTGGCGCGGGTGAAGTAGTCCTTGACCCGCCCAAACCGGTTGGCGCGCGAGCCGGCCGAGACGCCCCGCACCCCGTGCGGCGGATAGCGCACTGCGGCCACCGCACGGCGCGCCTGCTCCGCGTTCTGGACGTAGGGCAGCAGAAGGCTCTGCACGCCGACATCGAGCAGGCGCTTGATCAGGACCGTATCGTTCCAGGGTGCGCGCACCAGAATGCTGCTCGGGTAGGCGGCGGCCGCGTGCAGCTGCTGGTGCACCTGCGGCAGGTCGGCGGGCGCGTGTTCCATGTCGATCAGGACCCAGTCGAAGCCGGCGCTGGCGCAGATCTCCGCGGCAGTGTGGCTGGCCAGGCTGAGCCAGCAGCCGGTCTGCACCTTGCCGGCGCGCAGGTTGCGTTTCAGGTGGTTGATTGGAAAATCCATAGAATCCGTGAGGCGTGAGGCGCGAGGCGTGAGGGGTCAAGGGCGGAGCGGCGCTATTGTAACGTTCCCTCGGCGTTTACAGGGCACCGATCCACAGGGGACAATTCACTCCACACTTCACCCCGAGGTCATCTCCATGGCAGCCAAACTTTCCTTCGAAGGCGTCTATCCGATCCTTGCCACGCCGTTCCACGACGACGAGAGCGTCGACCTCGAATCGATGGAACGGTTGATCCGCTTCATGGCGGGGCTGCGCGTGGACGGGATCACGATCCTCGGCGTCCTGGGAGAAGCCAACCGGATGCTGGACCGCGAGCGCGAGGCGCTGATCAAGGCGGCGGTGAAGGCGGCCGCCGGCCTGCCAGTCATCGTCGGCACCAGTCACAGCGGCACGCGGGCGGCGCTCGACCTCAGCCGGATGGCGCAGGAGCTCGGCGCGGACGCGGTGATGGTCACACCCCACGCGGAAGCGGTCCCCAGCGAGGAGCGGGTGTTCGAGTACTACCGCGCGATCGCGTCCGGGACCGGCATCCCGGTGGTGCTGCAGGACCACCCGGCCTCCAGCGGCGTGCACATGAGCGCGCCGCTGATGCTGCGCATCGTCGACGAGCTGCCGGCGATTGCAGCGATGAAGGAGGAAGCGCTGCCCACGGCCGCGAAGATCCGCACCCTGATCCAGGGCATGAAGGCGCGCCGCGTGCCGATCCTGACGGGCCTGGGCGCACTGTACGGGCAGTTCGACCTGGAAGCCGGCTCGAGCGGCTTCAACACCGGCTTCGCGTTCCCGGAGGCTTTGATGGCCATGGCGAAGGCAGCGCGTGCCGGGGACCTCGCGCGCATGCGGCAGATCTACTCGCGCTTCCTGCCCCTCATCGTGTTCGAGCAGCAGCCGGGCGTGGCGATCCGCAAGGAAGTCCTGCGCCTGCGCGGCGCCATCGCCGGAAATCGCGCACGCCACCCGGGCGCAACCATCCAGCCTGCCGTGGCGACGCAACTGCGGCAGCTTATCGAGCAGGTGCTGCCCGGCGCAGACATCACGAGGCCGCTGGCGCTTTAGACCAGATCTCACCGCAGAGGGCGCAGAGGACGCAGAGGAACGGCGGCACACCGATACGTTATCGGATGCGCACTCCGCCTTGATAGCGATCTACCGGCCGGGCGGCTCTGCGGTAGTTTTCCTCGGCGTCCCTCGCGTCCTCTGCGGTAAATGCGGTTTAGGCGTGTTTGGCCGAGCGAAGTCGCGTCTAGGGGCCTCAGTACGTCTCCAGCTCGGAGGTGCGCCTCTGGTAGGCATCCAGCAGGCAGGGCACGTCATTGCAGGTATCGCGAACGTTTTTGCGCCACTCCTCCTGCTCCTTGATCAGCGCGTCCCTGTCCTGCGTGCGATAGAAGGCGCCCCGAAAGGCCACGGCCATGAGCTGGTCGGCTACCCCCAGCTTGTCGTTGGAGCACATGAGCCGGTCGATGTTGGTCTTGGCCTTGCTGCAGTCGATGACCGCCGCCGCCGGCAACGCCCATGGCCACAGGGCCATCGCCAGCAGGTATGCAAGCATCCGCTTCATGCTGGTCCGGCGGCGGACAGGAACGCTCGAATCAACGCGTTGACCTTGGCGGGCTGCTCGTGCACGACCCAGTGCGACCCGTCGGGGATCCGCACGACCCGCAGGTGCTCGACCAAGGCCTCCAGCCCGTCGAGATTGGCGGGCAACAACGCCTCGTCGCGCTCGCCCCAGATCACCAGCGTGGGCACCGCTACCCGAAACGCGTCGGCGTCGAGTTGCGGCGACAGGTCTGCTGCGCCGGCCTCCGGCGGATGCAGGGGTGAAGCCCGGTACCAGTTGAGCCCGCCGGTCAATGCGCCCGGCTGTGACCACGCGCCGATGTAGGCACGGCGATCGTCCTCGGTTGCCGCGCCGCCATTGGCTCCCCACACTTCCAAGGTCATCCGCGCGAGGCGCGCGTGGCCGTGCTCCGAGAGTACGCGCTCCGCTTTGTCGCTGCGGAACAGATTCATGTACGCGCTGGCTGCCTGCTGCGCCGGATTGTGGCGAAGCTCGCGCGAAAAGATCACCGGATGCGGCGCATTGATGATGACCAGCTTCTCGAGCCGCTCGGGATGGCGTGCGGCAAAGCTCCAGGCGATCGCTCCGCCCCAGTCGTGCGCAACCATGACGCAACGCGGGGCACCGAGGTGATCGATGAGCAGCCGCAGATCCTCGATCAGGTGCTTGGCCCGGTAGGCGGACACCTGCGCAGGCTTCGAGGACAGGTTGTAGCCGCGCATGTCGGGCGCAACCGCCAGGTGATCCCGCCCGAACTCGACCAGCTGGTCCTTCCACTCGTACCAGAACTCCGGGAAGCCGTGCACGAACAGGATCAACGGACCCTCGCCACAGGCAGCGTAGTGCAGCTCGATCCCGTTGGAGAGCGCCGCGTAGTGGCGCTCGAGGTGCATGTCGCGGTTTGCGGTCACCCGTTGGGACCTCCTTGGACGAACAGCGTCTTGCGTTGGGACAGATCCTTGCGCGCTCAGCCCGTCATGCTCATCGCTTCAGGGAACTGCGTTCAAGGGTGGTGATCTCCCCTCCTGCCCGAGGAGGGGTGGCGCGCGCAGCGCGACGGGGTGGTGGGAGATCCCCCGCCCGAGGAGGGTGGCGCGCGCAGCGCGACGGGGTGGTGGGAGCCTGCCCGAGGAGCGCGGGTGACCTGCCTGCCCAGCGTGACGATGCGGTGCGCTCAAGCCACCGCCACCGGCGTCAAGCGCCCGTCGATCAGCTCCGGAACGACATCCAGCACGCCGAGGCGGGCAGCATACCTGACCTCATGCGTGAGGCCCCGCTCCTGCATCATCTGCCCGACCCTGCAGCGCAGCAGCATCGATTCCGCTGCCTCGCTACGGTAGAGGGCACGCGCCGCCCACGCGGCGTCGGAGAAATCCCGGTGCTCGCCGATCTCACGCGCGATCAGCTCGACGAAGTAGCCCGCGCCATACATGTCCTCCAGGTTGGGATTGCCCATGGACCCTGAGCAGACGATGAGAATGGTGCCGTCCGGGTGGCGGTGCGCGATGTGACGGACCACCGCGTCGGCATTCAGCAGCGCGCCCGCGAACACGTGGGCGCCACCGGCCGATTCCTTCAACGCCACCGTCCCGTTGGTGGTCGCGTAGATCAGAGTGCGTCCGCCGACGTCGTGCTCCAGCAGCGCGAGCGGCGTCGGCGGTGCAAAGCCCGGAATGGTGTCGGCGAACAGCTCCCCCGCCAGCACGTAGGAGCCGGCAGGCAGGTTGCGGGCCTGCTCGCGGGCCTGCTCTTCGTTGAGGGTCGGAATGACTTCCGAGGCGCCGCCCCCCAGCGCCGCGATCATGGTCGAGGTCGCGAAAAGCACGTCCAGCACCACGACGATCTTGCCCTCCAGCTTGACCATGTCGAGGTCCTGGCGACGGAACAGCACGTGCACCTTGTGATTCAAGTGGACCAGCATCACGCCCCCGGGTTGCGCCGCTTGAACATGCCATACCCCTCCATCGTCATGACCAGATCGCCGTCTTGGTTGAACACCTCCCACCGGCTCTTGACGATGCCGATGTCGGGCTTGCTCTGCGAGGCACGGGTCTCCACCACGTGCCGCTGCGCCCGGATGGTGTCGCCGGGCCGCACCGGCTTGAGCCAGCGCACATTCTCGAGCCCCGGCGACCCGAGGCTGGCCGAGTCGCGCAGGTACGAGTCCACCATCATCCGCATCACCATCGCGCAAGTGTGCCAGCCGCTCGCGATCAGCCCGCCGTAGAAGGACTGCTCCGCAGCCGCTTCGTCGGTGTGGAACGGCTGCGGGTCGTAGGCCGTGGCGAAGGCGATCATCTCGTCCTTGTCCAGCACCTTCTCACCCATTGGCGCCGTGTCGCCGACTTTGAAGTCTTCGAAATAGTACTTGAACAATTCGTAAGCCCCTGTTGTGAATAAACAAAACGCGAGTCGCTGCACTTTCTGACCGACACTGCGCTGCACACCAAGCGCTTTGCCTCCCAGTGGGTCGGCGCTGTCGCAACAGCACCATCAAGGAGGTAGCCGAAGAGCTGCACCTGGACTGGCACAGTGTCAAGGAGCTGGACAAGCAGTGCATGCGCGCACAGCTCGCCCACGCGGGTATCCCCGCTCCCAAGGTGATCGGCATCGACGAGATCCCGGTGCGCAAGCGCCACATCTACCGCATCGTGGTCAGCGATCTGAGCCGAGGCCGTGCCTATCTGGTTCGGCGGCCAGGACCGCTCCGAGGCCAGCATGAGCGAGTTCTTCGCCTGGTTGGGAGCGCGAAGAGCCTGGGTATACGTCTGGCGGTGATGGACATGTGGAAGCCGTTTCGTACCGTCACCGAGCAGCACGCCCCCAACGCAGCCATCCTGTTCGACAAGTTCCACATCATTCGTCATCTGGGCGAAGCCCTCTACAAGGTCAGAAAGAGCTATACTTAGCCAGATAGAACGGCAGTCGATGCGAATGCCGCGATCGTACCTTCGATCTTCGCAGTCATGATCGGGTCGAACCTCGGCCCGCCTGGGCGGACCAAACACTATGGGCAGGCCGCTCACGGCTTGCCGCCCCGCTCCCACGTGCTCGCTATCGCGCCCACACGACAGCGTTGAGCACGTCGCCACGGCGGGAGCGCTGCTCGCGGCTACGACGCGCGGGCCGGCGGTGAATCGCACATGGACAAGTGAAGGAGCAACACCATGTTAAGGCATAGCAAGGCTTTCAGTGGCTTTTCGGTAGACGACATTTCCAAGGCGAAGGAGTTCTATGGTGGAACGCTCGGCCTTGAGGTCACGCCATCTCATGGCCTGTTGACGCTGCGCCTTGCAGGCGGCGCAACGGTGCTGATCTACCCCAAGGCGAACCATGTTCCGGCAACGTTCACGATCCTGAATTTCCCCGTCGACGAAATCGAAGGCGCCGTGGACAGGCTGCGGAAGGCCGGCGTGCGCTTCGAGCGTTACGAAGGCAATCTCAAAACAGACGAGAAAGGAATCCATCGGGGCGAGGGACCGTTGATCGCGTGGTTCAAGGACCCCGCCGGCAATATCTTGTCCGTGCTCGAAGAAAAGTAGTCCCTGTCGATCCGTTTCACTGCACGGCGATCGAAGCCCTCGCCGCCAATGCACCTGGGTTCTCATCTTGTCGCAGGGGGAAACCGGGGACAGACCACGGGGGAAACCGGTGGCCCGGAAACCGCGCGGCGAAACCGGCGCGGGAGAAACTCGGGGAAACCGGAACCGGGGAAACCGGGGACAGACCACGATTCTCAGGCGCTTTCACAACAGGTCAAGCTGATCTGCGTTCTCCCGGTCTTGCCGTGCCGGTCTGCCCGCTTTGCCTGGTCTCGCGCGGCGACCGAGCGCCCGCTCGATCTCCTTGACGAACTTCGCTTTGCCTAAAGCGAAGTTGCCGTTGGTCGCGTTGCGAATCTGCTGGATCATCTCAGGATCCAGATGCGCGCTGAACAGATCACGGTACATCGCGCGACGCGCCTTCTCGTCGCGGTCCAGACGCTGATACTGCTCGTGAGGCACGACCAAGGGATCGGGCTTGCCCAACACATTGGCGTGGTAGCTCGACCAACGATACTCGCGCGGATGGAGCACCATTCCGGCTCGCACCGGGTTGAGCTCGATGTAGCGGTAGCAGGCCAGCACATATTCCTCGCTCTGAGTCAGGCAGGAACGGAAGCGACCTTCCCAAAGCGTGCCGCTGCGGCGATAGACGCGGTTGACGTACTGGACGTAGCGTTGACCAAGGTGCTTCATCAGCACCGCTGCGCTGGGGCTGACTTCCGGAGTCAACAGCAAATGAACGTGATTCGTCATGAGCACATAGGCGTGCACGGCGCAGCCAAAGCGGCGCGCGAGTTCTCCCAGGTGGTGCAGATAGAAGCGGTAGTCCTCCTCGGCGAAGAAGCACACCGAGCGATTGTTGCCCCGCTGGATGATGTGCCAGGGGACGCCAGGCAGGCAGAGTCGGGCGCGGCGGGGCAAGGCAAGAGCGGAGTGATAGGTGTAGTCAGATACTATCAGAAAAACGTGGTCTGTCCCCGGTTACGGTTACCCGGTTACGGTTACCGGTACGGTTATGTCCCCGGTTACTGTTACGGTTACTCCGGTTACGGTTACTCGAACGCCCGGTTACTCGAATGGGTTGTCCTTATTTACTACGTACTACGTAGTCCTGACCCCCGAGGCGTGCTTCCGGCCAAGTTACCTCAGCACTCTCCACGAGCGCCTGCCGCGCGCAGCAGCTGCTCCGCCTCCGTGTAGTCGTGGCTCTTCGCATAGCACATCGGCGCGCTGCCGTCGTCCATCGGCACGTTCGGATTGGCGCCCGCGGCGAGCAGCAATGCGATCGCGTCGGCATAGCCGCGCCGCGTTGCCTCGGTCAGGGCCGTGCTGTTGCGGGCCCTGGCGTTGACGTTGGCGCCGCTGCGGATCAGCAGCTCCACGGTCGAGGCTGCGCCATTCAGGGCAGCGACCATCAGCGGCGTGACCGCCCCTTGGTCGGCGCCATAGTCGGCGTTCGCGCCCTTGTCGATCAGCTCCTGGGCGATATCGGTGTAGCCGAAGATGGCGGCATGGAACAGCGCCGGGCGGCCCTCGAAGCCCGGCACCTTGTCGGCGTTGGGATCGGCACCGTCGGCAAGCAGGCGCTCCACTTCGGGGAGATCTTTCTGCCGCACCGCACGGATCAGCTGCTCGTCCGGCGACTCCTCCGGCGCGCAACCGGCGAGCGCCGCAGCAAGCGCGCCGAGCAGCAAACCAGCCGACCAATCTCGCCTGGCTAGACCAGCTGCTTCCATTTCTTGGCCGGCTGGCGCAGCGGGGCTTCGGTCGCGCGGCTACGGCGCCGGCGCAGAAGCGGTCGAGGTGCAGATCGCGCGTCGCCGAAGGTCGCGTCGATGGCGGTGAGCCGCTTGACGTAGTGACCGACGTTGAGCTCGTCGGTCATGCCCATGCCCCCGTGCAGTCTGAATCGCCTGCTGGCTCGACGAAGCGCCCGGCCCGCCCGATGAGCTCCTTGGCCGCGGACAGGCAGCGGCGCCGCTCGGCGGCGTCGGCCGAATCCACTTTCACCGCCGCCAGCAGCGCCATGGACTTCGCCTGCTCGTACTGCATCAGCATGTCCACCATGCGGTGCTGCAGCGCCTGGAACCGGCCGATCGGCACGCCGAACTGCTGCCGCGTCTTGAGATACTCCAGCGTGGCCGCGTTGCAACGCACCCATGCAGCCGACGGCCTCGCGCACAGACCGCGGCGATGCCGCGGTCGATCACCGCCTCGAGCAACGGGTAGCCGTTGTCCAGCACGCCGATCACCGACTCGGGACTGATGGTGACGTTGTCGAAGCGTGACCTCCGCCGCGCGCATGCCGTCGTAGGTCGGATACTCGCGGCCCGCCACGCCCTGCTCGCCCGGGTTGACGAAGAACAGCGTGATGCCGTGCGGGCTGTCCGGCGCACCGCTGGTGCGCGCCGTGACGATCAGCAGATCGGCGACGGCGCCATGCAGCACCACCGATTTGCGCCCGTTGATCACCCACATTCCGCCTGCCTGGCGCGCGGTGGTCTCGACCCGGTTCAGCTCGAAGCGAGTGCCCGGCTCGGTGTGCGCGAAGGCGAACTTCATCGAACCGTCCACGATCCTCGGCAGCAGGATCTTGCGCTGCGCATCGCTGCCGCCCAGGCTGATCGCGCTGCCCGCCAGCACCACGGTGGACAGATAGGGCTCCACCACCAGCGCGCGGCCGAAGGCCTCCATCACGATCATCGTGTCCACGCCGCCGCCGCCGAAGCCGCCGAACTCCTCGGGGATCGGCACGCCCAGCAGCCCCATGCGAGGCGAAGCCCTCCCACGCCGCCGGGCTCATGCCCGTCGCGGCGAGTCGACGATCTGCCCGCCGCTGCTCGAAGGAGTAGTTCTTGGCGAGGAACTTCTCGATCGAGTCCTTCAGCAGCTGCTGCTCTTCCGTGTAGTCGAAGTCCATTTGTATCGAGCCGCCAGAGACGCAATGCGCCAAGAAAACCGTTCCTGGTCTCCTTCGCGTTCCCTTGCGTCCTTGGCGTCCTTTGCGGTGAGAGGTGTTCGGGGTTACAAGCCGAGAATGTGCTGCGCGATGATATTGCGCTGAATCTCGTTCGAGCCGCCGTAGATGCGTGACCTTGCGGTAGTTGAAGTAGCGCGCGGCGAGCGGCGCCGCGTACTCCGGGCCGACGCGCTCGCCCAGCCAGTGGTCGCCCCAGGCCGCCGGCAGATACGGCAGCGCGTAGGGCCCGACCGCCTCCATCATCAGCTCGGTGAGCGCCTGCTGGATCTCCGTGCCCTTGATCTTGAGGATCGACGCCTCGGGTCCCGGCGCGCGCCCGGCGCGATCGGCAGCCGTCACGCGCAGGTTGGTGATCTCCAGCGCCATCAGGTCGATCTCCACGCGCGCGATGCGGTCGCGGAAGCGCGGATCCTCGATCAGCGGCCGGCCGTTCTTGCGCTCCTGGGAGGCGATGTACTTGAGCATGCGCAGCTCGCGCTTGGAGCGCACCCACGGCCGCGATGCCGGTGCGCTCGTGCGACAGGAGGAACTTGGCATAGGTCCAGCCGCGCCCTTCCTCTCCGACCAGATTCTCGACCGGCACCTTGACGTTCTCGAACCACACCTCGTTCACCTCGTGCTCGCCGTCCAGCGTGATGATCGGGCGCACGGTCACGCCCGGCGTGCGCATGTCGATCAGCAGGAAGGAGATGCCTTCCTGCTTCTTGCCCGTGCTGGCGGTGCGCACCAGGCAGAAGATCATGTCGGCGTGCTGCGCCAGCGTGGTCCAGGTCTTCTGGCCGTTGACGATGTAGTGATCCCCCTGGCGCTCAGCGCGGGTCTTGAGCGAGGCGAGGTCGGAGCCGGCGCCCGGTTCGGAGTAGCCCTGGCACCACCAGTCCTCGCTGGACAGGATCCGCGGCAGGTAGTGGCCGCTTCTGCCATTCGCTGCCGAAGGCGATGATCACCGGGCCGACCATGTTCAGCGCCGAACGGGATCACGCGCGGGGCGCCGGCCTCGGCGCACTCCTCGTCGAAGATGTGCTGCTGCACGGCGTTCCAGCTCGCAGCCGCCGTACTCCCGCGGCCAGCCCGGCGCGATCCAGCCCTGCTCGTGCAGGATCTTCTGCCAGCGCACGTGATCGTCCTTGCCGAGGCGCTTGTGCTCCAGCACTTTGCGGCTGATGTCGTGGCGGCAGGCGGCTCGCCCAGGAAGGCGCGCACCTGTTCGCGAAAAGCCAGCTCTTCCGGGGTGTAGTCGAGATCCATGGCTGGCGCACTCCGGATGCGGCGCGGACTCGGCGCCGGTGAGACCGAGGAGAATACGGGAAGCCTGGGCCGAGGCAACGGCGCTGCGTCGCATCCGAGCTCGGCCCCGGCGCGGCTCGGCGATTGCCGGCCGCGGGAGCTATAATTGCGCTTTCGATCAGATCGCGCAATCCCACCGTCCGCCTCGGCACACACTCCCCGAGGAGGCAAAGCATGGGTACGCGCGAACAGGAACTGCTCGCACAACTCAACCTCGAGCCGCTGTGGATCCCGTTCACCGCCAACCGCCAGTTCAAGGCCGCACCGCGCCTGCTGGTGGCGGCCAAGGACATGTACTACACCGCCCACGACGGGCGCCAGATCCTCGACGGCATCGCGGGCCTGTGGGCGGTGAACGCCGGCCACTGCCGCGAGCCGATCGTCGAAGCGATCAAGAAGCAGGCCGAGAGCCTCGACTACGCCACCGGCTTCCAGATGCACCAGCCCGGCCGCCTTCCTGGCCGCGGATCGCCTGGCGCAGATCACGCCCAACGGGCATGGACCATGTGTTCTTCGTCAACTCGGGCTCGGAGGCGGTCGACACCGCGCTCAAGATCGCGCTCGCCTACCACCGCGTACGCGGCGAAGGCACGCGCCGGGTGCTGATCGGCCGCGAGCGCGGCTACCACGGCGTGGGCTTCGGCGGCATCTCGGTGGGCGGCATGACCGCCAACCGCAAGACCTTCAACGGGCAGCTGCTGCCCGCCGTCGATCACCTGCCGCACACGCACTGACCTGGAGAACAACGCCTACTCGCGCGGGCAACCGGAGTGGGGCGCCGAGCTTGCGGACGAGCTGGAGCGGCTGGTCGCGCTGCACGATGCTTCGAACATCGCCGCGGTCATCGTCGAGCCGGTGGCCGGCTCCACCGGCGTGCTGCTCCCGCCGAAAGGCTATCTGCAGCGCCTGCGCCAGATCTGCGACAAGCACGGCATCCTGCTCATCTTCGACGAGGTCATCACCGGCTTCGGCCGCACCGGCAGCGCGTTCGCGGCGCAGACCTTCGGCGTCACGCCGGACATGATCACCTGCGCCAAGGGGCTCACCAACGCCGCCGTCCCGATGGGCGCGGTGATCGTGCAAGCAAGGAGATCTACGACGCCTTCATGCAGGGCCCGGAGAACGCCATCGAGCTGTACCACGGCTACACCTACTCCGGGCACCCGCTGGCCGCGGCGGCGGCCGTCGCCACGCTGGACCTGTTCAAGGCAGGAAGGGCTGTTCGAGCGCGCCGCCGAGCTGGCGCCGTACTGGGAGCAGGGCGTGCACGCGCTGCGCGGCCTGCCCCACGTCATCGACATCCGCAACATCGGCCTGATCGCCGGCATCGAGCTGGAGCCTATGCCGGGCAAGCCGACGGCGCGCGCGCGTTCGAGGCGTTCCTGCGCGCCTACCAGAAAGGCGTGCTGATCCGCACCACCGGCGACACCATCGCGCTGTCGCCGTCGCTGATCGTCGAGAAGAACCAGATCGATCAGCTGTTCGAGACCGTGCGCGAGATCCTGAAGACGCTTCCCTGAGGCTCTTGAAAGGACACAGGTCCAGAGGAAACCCTGCGACCGACGGTTGCGCCTGGTTCCTCTGTACCTCTGTGCGTAAACGCGTGTTGAAGAATTGAAAGTGCGAATCGTCATCGCCCAGATGCAGCACGAGACGAACACGTTCTCGCCCGTGCCCACGCCGTGGGAGGCGTTCGGGCGGAACGGCGGTCCGTTCCTGGGCGCGGCCGCGTATGAGGCGATGAAGGGCACGCGGCTGCCGATGGCGGCCTATCTCGATCTCGCCGAGGCCGCAGGCGCGCAGATCGTCACGCCCGTCGCCGCCTGGGCGAACCCGAGCGGCCCGGTCGATGGCCACGCCTACGACCGCATCTGCGAGACCGATCTGCGACGCGGTAGCGAAGGGCTGCGATGCGATGTTTCTTGACCTGCACGGCGCCATGGTGGTGGCCGAGCGCACCGATGATGGCGAAGGCACGCTGCTGGAGACGCATCCGCGACAGTTGCGCCGCGCACGCCGATCGCGGTGTCGCTCGACCTGCACGCCAATGTCACCGAGCGCATGGTGCGCAACTGCGACGTCATCGCCGGCTACAAGACCTATCCGCACGTCGACCAGTACGAGGCCGGCCAGCTCGCCGGCAGCATCCTGCTGCGCTACGCTCAAAGGCGAAGTCAAGCCGGTGATGGCGTGGGGCAACGTACCGTTGCTCGCCCAGACGCTGCGGCAGAACACCGCCGAAAGCCCCATGAAGGATTGCGTCGACGCCGCTCGCGCCGCGGAGCGCAGCGGCCTGCTCGCCGCAACCGCGTTCGGTGGGTTCCAGCAGGCCGACATCCACGATGCCGGATTGAGCGCGGTGGTCGTCGCGAACGGCGACCGCGCCCATGCCGCAGAGCCGCCTGCAAGGCATCCTCGACATCGCCTGGCGTCACAAGGAGGACTTCATCTACCGCGGCGAGCCGCTCGAGCAGGCGATCGCGCGCGCCAAGCGCATGGCCGAAGAGAGCGGCGGGCCGATCCTGCTGCTCGATCATGCCGACAACTGCGCGTCCGGGCGCCACGCAGGACACGATGTACGTGCTGAAGGAGGCGCTGCGCCAGGGCCTGACCGGCATCGCGGTCGGCCCGATGCGCGATCCCGAGGCCGTGCGACAGCATGATCGAGGCCGGCGTGGGCGCCAAGGTCACGCTAACGGTCGGGCGGCAAGATGGACATGCCGGCGATCCGACGCGCAAGGGCGAGCCGCTGGAGCTGACCGGCGTGGTGCGCGCCATCACCGACGGCGAGTACACCATCACCGGCCCGCAGTTCCAGGGCATGCGCTGTTACATGGGCCGCACGCGCCGTGCTGGACACCGGGCGCGCGCAGAGATCGTGGTCATCGAGCGCAACCAGGAGCCGTGGGATCGCGGCGTGTTCACCAGCGTAGGCATCGACCCCGCCCGCCAAGCGCTTCCTGCTGCTCAAGTCGCGCATGTACTTCCGGCCCGGTGTTCCTGCCGATCGCCAAGGGCATGGTGTTCTGCGACAGCACCGGCGTGGGCTCGTCGGACTGGACGCAGTTCGAGTACAGAAGCTGCGCCGGCCGATTTATCCGCTGGACGAGTTTCCCGCCGAGCACCGCTAAGCCCTCCCCTCTCCTGCTAGAGGAGGGGAGACGCAGCAGGCAGCAGGGTGGTGGAGGCAAGCGGACCCTCAACCCTGACTAACAAGTTTTCGCACTGGACGATGAGGGAGGAGCATCATGAACAAGCCACTGGAGCGAGCCGCGCTGCAGGTCAGAGACATCCGCCACTGGATCGGCGGGCAGGAAGTCGCCGGCACGCAGCGGGCGCTTCGGCGACGTGTACGACCCGGCGCTCGGGCGCGGTCGAGCGGGCGCGTCGCCTTCGCCAGCGCCGACGAAGTGGGCGCGGCGGTCGCCGCCGCGCAAGCCGCCTTCCCGGCGTGGGCCGCCACCCCGCCGCTGCGGCGGGCACGCGTGATGTTCAAGTTCAAGGAGCTGATCGAGCGCGACCTCGATACGCTGGCAGCGCCTGATCTCCAGCGAGCACGGCAAGGTCGTGTCCGACGCGCGCGGCGAGGTCACGCGCGGACTGGAAGTCGTCGAGTTCGCCTGCGGCATCCCGCACCTGCTCAAAGGCGAGTACAGCGAGCAGGTGGGCACCGGCGTGGACAGCTACTCGATGCGCCAGCCGCTGGGCGTATGCGCCGGCATCACGCCGTTCAACTTCCCGGCGATGGTGCCGCATGTGGATGTTCCCGATCGCGATCGCCTGCGGCAACACCTTCGTGCTCAAACCTTCCGAGCGCGATCCATCCGCCAGCGTTTACCTCGCGAAGCTGCTGCAGGAGGCCGGCCTGCCGGACGGCGTGTTCAACGTCGTGCATGGCGACAAAGTCGCCGTGGATGCGCTGCTGCACGATCCGCGCATGCCGCGGTGAGCTTCGTCGGCTCCACACCTATCGCCGAGTACATCTACCGCACCGGCACCGGCACCGGCAAGCGCGTGCAGGCCCTCGGCGGCGCCAAGAACCATCTGGTGGTGATGCCGGATGCCGATCTGGACCAGGCGGTCGACGCGCTCATCGGCGCAGCCTATGGCTCGGCCGGCGAGCGCTGCATGGCCATCTCGGTGGCCGTAGCGGTCGGCGGCATCGCCGACGCGCTGGTGGAACGCCTGGCGCAGCGCGCGAAGGCGCTGAAGATCAACGCCGGCACGACGAAGCTGCGGAGATGGGCCCGCTGGTCACCCGCGCAGCATCTGGATAAGGTGACCGGATACCTCGCCACCGGCGTCGCCGAAGGCGCGAAACTGGTGGTGGACGGCCGCGGACTGCAAGCGTGCCCGGCCACGAGCAGGGCTTCTTCCTGGGCGGATGCCTGTTCGACCACGTGCATCCCGACATGCGCATCTACAAGGAAGAGATCTTCGGCCCGGTGCTGTCGGTGGTGCGCGTGCCGGACTTCGAGACCGCGGTCGACCTTGTGAACAAGCACGAGTACGGCAACGGCGTGTCCATCTTCACGCGCGACGGCGACGCCGCGCGCGAGTTCTCCACGCGCGTGCAGATCGGCATGGTCGGCGTGAACGTGCCCATCCCGGTGCCGATGGCCTTCCACAGCTTCGGCGGCTGGAAGCGATCGCTGTTCGGGGATCACTGTGTGCACGGCCCCGAGGGCGTGCGCTTCTATACCCACTTGAAGACCATCACATCGCGCTGGCCCACGGGCATCCGCAAGGGCGCGGAGTTCGTCATGCCGACGATGAAGTAGGCGCGTGCCGTCGATCGGGCCGCTGCCATGGCCGTGATCGACTCCGTCGCCCGGCTGCGGGAGATCGTGGGCGAACCGAGCGCGCCTGCCTGACGCTGTCTAGGTTTGCCGCCTTCGACCTGGTATCAAGGTTGCGGCGACAATGCCGATTGCATCCGGGTCCAGGTAAGGCTCTCGGAGGTCCCCATGCCGGTCAGGATTCTAGCCATCCTCTCGTATCTGCTTGCCGCTTCCCCCACGGTACTGGCGGGCGAGACCACCTGGCAACGCAACGCCACCTGGCTGCAGGAGCAAGTCGGGGATTGCGCCGGCGGCGAGGACCCGGACGCCTGCCGATACTTCCCGGCCCGGGCGCTGGACCGGCTGTTCGGGATCGAGCAGATGTGCCAGGGCGAAGCCTGCGTCAATCACTGGCAAGTCGCCGAGACGGTCCTCGAGGGCGGCAGCTGGATCGAACTAGGGAGCGCCTCCGATCAGGTTGCGCTGACGAAGGCACGCGACATGGCCACGGGCGGCCTGCCGGTGGTTGCGATCTACGGCGGGATGGTGGCGCTGGTGATGCCAGGCAAGCCGTTCCCGTCTCAGCGCTGGAGCCGCAACGTTCCCCTGGCCGTCGGGGTCAGGGTGGACCAGCCGGACGCCTCGATCTACGGCAAGGGGCTGAACTTCCTGTTTTCCGACCCGGAAACCGTCACGCTGTACGTGCACAAGTGACAGGCGCGAGGCCGACAGAGCAGGCGCGAGGCTCGAGGCACGAGGCTCGAGACTAGAGACCCGAGGGTCGTGGTGCGAGGGTCGAAGTCTACGTTCAACCGTAGCCCGCCTCGCCTGCCCCCTCCCCAATCCCTCCCCCGCTTCCTACGGTCGCAAGGGAGGGGGTTTCCTTTCTCGTGCCTCGAGCCTCGAGCCTCGTGCCTGCTCTGTCGGCCTCGCGCCTCTTATTGGCACGCTTCTCGCTGCCGTAGGGTCGATTCAGCACCGACCCACCCCAATGCCCGACCTGCCCACCCTTATCAGCCGGGCCGATGCCGGTGATCCCGACGCGCAGTACGCGGTTGCCAACGCCTATCACCTGGGCGTTGGCGGCATCGAGCAGCATCTGCCGACCGCCATGCGCTGGTACCTCAAGGCGGCCACGCAAGGCCACATCGACGCTCAAGTCAATCTGGGCGTGATCTTCATCGAAGACCTCGCGCGCGCCGGAGGCAGCAAGAATCCCGAGCAGGCGCGCCGCTGGTTCCGGCGCGCAGCCGACCAGGGCGATCCCCAGGCGATGTTCTTCATGGCGCGCATGCTGCTCGATGGCGGGTGACGGCACAGATCTCCGCCAGGTCGAGCACTGGCTCGAGCGTGCAGGCGACGCCGGCCATGCGCCCGCATACAACGAGCTGGGCCTGATCTATTCGCAGGGCAAGCTCCTGCCTGCCGAGCCGGTGCGGGCGGCGGCCGCCTTCGGGCGTGGCGCCAGGCTCGGCGACGCGCGGGCGCAGTTCAATCTGGCCGGCTGCTATCTCACCGGCTCGGGGCTCGAGGAAGACCGCGAGCAGGCGGCGTACTGGTATCGCGCTGCCGCCGACCAGGGTCTCGGGGACGCCCAGTTCAATTTCGCGCTGCTGCTGCAGGCGAGCAGCGATGCGCAGGATCGGCTGGACGGCCTCAGGTGGATGGCGAAGGCAGCCGACCTGGGCGTTGCCCAGGCACAGTACGAGATCGCTCGGCGGCTGCGCGTCGGCGACGGCTTGCCTGCCGATGCCCTCCAGGCCATGCACTACTACCACGAGGCAGCCGAGCAAGGTCACATCGAAGCCCAGTTCAGCCTGGGCCTCATGCTCGAGGTCGGGATGCGGCTCGACCGGCCCTATCCCGAGGAAGCGGCCAAGTGGTACCGGCGCCTGGCCGAACGTCGGGCGCATCCCGGTGCAGCCCATAACCTGGGCATTCTGTATGCGCAGGGGAAGGGCGTACCCAAGGACGCTCGGCTGGCCCGCGAGTTGTTCGAGCTTGCCATCTCACTGGGCGGCGACGACGCCATGTACAGCCTCGGCCTGCTGCTGCTGCGCGGCGAGGACGTCGGGCCTGACCCGGTCGAAGCAGGCAAGTGGGCACTGCTCGCCGCGCAAGGTGACGCAAGCGCCGAAGTGCAAACGCTCCTCCACGTCATCACCCAGCACCTCACGCCCGGGCAGGTCGAACAGGCGCAGGCCCGTGCAGCGGCCTGGACGCGCGAGGAAAAGACGGTCAGGTGGTGATTGGTGATTGGTGACTAGCGACTGGTGACTAGTGATTGGTCACCGGAGTTTCCGCTGCTCTGCCAATGTTTCAACCAACCCCGGAGCCTTCGCACCAGTCACCAGTCACTAGTCACCAGTCACCAGTCACCAAGTCACCCTCTTACGCTTCGACCGCAACGTGGCGGCGCGCGGCGTCGATCCAGGGACGCTCGGTGTCGAGGTTGATGCGGAAGCGACGCGCGTATTCCAGGACCTCCTCGAACACATGCGTGGCCTGGGTAGTGAAGCCGAGCTGCTTGAGCAGCATCCCATACCGGCAGCGCGCCTCCAGGCCCACGTACACCGGCACCAGGCCCTCGTATTCCGCCAGCGCCTGCTGGTTGTCTCCCAACCCCTGCAGAGTGCGCGCGTAGAGCAGCCGGGCCTCCTCGGGGCGGTAGCGCGCGTCCAACACCTTCAGGCTCGCCAGCGCTTCCTGCGCCTCGCGGAAGGTGCCGTTGTTGACGTGCGCACGGGCCAGGCCGAGACGCAGGCTGGGATCGTCCGCATGCGGCCCCTCGATCGCTTCGGCATACAGCCGCACCGACTCGTTGAAGATGCCGCAGCGCATGAACTCCTCGGCGGCAGCGATCCGGTTCGCTACGCTGGGACATGTGGCGAGCTCTTCGAGGCGGCGCTTCAGCTCCGCGGAGGGATTGAAGGCTCGCGCGAGGTCCATCGCCGCGCGGCGCGCGGAGCGATGCTCGCGCGAGCCCGGGAAGATCTCCAGCATATAGTACGCGACACAGCCGATTACCGGGAACGACAGGATAATGAACGCCCACCAGTACGGGCGCCCGCTGCGATAGACGTGGTAGATGAAGAACGCTTGGATGACGGCGGTCAAGGCGATCAGAACGGGCATCGAGGGCTCCCCGAGCGAGCTAAATTCATCTGCGAGAGTTGACGATCTTTCGCTTTGTAGAACGCAAGTGATATGCCCAACGCCGGCGCTCGGGAAGGACGCCCGCAAAGCCAAGGACTTAGCAGGTTTTGAGGGGAATCGCTGGAGGATGCAAAACGGCGCGTCGGGGCGCTACTAAACGAACAGGCAAAGGTCGGCGACCGCTACGGGCCCGCGTAAGGGCTCATGGGATCGGGCAACAACGCTACCATGTGCGCTAGGACACAGAGAACACGGATGAGCAACTCATCCACCACGAAGGAACACGAAGGACGCCGCCTGGTCGTGCGCTGTTCCTTGCAGGGTCCTGAAGGGGTGAGCGAACGCATAGTGCAGGCGGCCTGGGCATGACCTGTGCATGCCGGGGTTTGTTTCCCCTTGCGAGGACCGCTCGTCCATGTGGTTCATTGGCCTGATCGTCGGATTGGTCATAGGCGCAGCCGTCGAGGACTTCGAGGGCGCGTTCTATGGCGCCGCCCTGGGCGCCCTGGCGGGCTACGCATTGCGGCTGGCGCTGGGCCGCTCCACCGAAGAGCGGCTGCGCGCGCTGGAGCAAGAGGTGGCCGACCTGCGGCGTGCCTGGCACACGCGACCGGTCCAACCCCCAGCCCTGCCCCTGCCGGTCACACCGGCGCAACCCGCAGCCGAAGCAACCACGGTCCCAACGCCATTCCCAGAGTTCGAGATTGGGCCGGAGCCAACGCCCGAAGGCGAGCCTGCACCGAGGATCGAGCGCGAGCCGGTATCGAACGCAACGGCCTCGTCGCAGTGGAGCGCTGCCCCCGCCGAACGGCCGGCCTGGATGAGCTGGCTGCTGGGCGGCAACACGGTCGTGCGCGTGGGCGTGATCGTGCTGTTCTTCGGGGTAGCCTTCTTGCTCAAGTATGCCTACGAGCATACCCACCTCCCCATCGAGGTGCGTCTGATCGGCGTGGCCGCCGGCGCGATCGCGATGCTGTTCCTGGGCTGGCGCTTGCGCCTGCGCCGCGCCGGCTATGCGCTGGCCCTCCAGGGCGGCGGGATCGGCGTGCTGTACCTCACCGTGTTCGCCTCGCTGCGCCTGTTCGGACTGCTGCCCCCAGGCGCCGCCTTCGTTCTCCTGTTGCTGATCGCGGTGCTGTCGGCGGCGCTCGCTGTGTTGCAGAACTCGCAGTCGCTCGCGATCCTGGGCGCCAGCGGCGGCTTTCTCGCGCCGATCCTCACCTCGACCGGCGGCGGCAGCCACGTCATGCTGTTCAGCTACTACGCGGTGCTCAACGCGGGGATCCTCACCGTCGCCTGGTACCGGTCGTGGCGGCCGCTGAACCTGGTCGGCTTCGCCTTCACCTTCGGCATCGGCGCGGCGTGGGGCATGCGCTTCTACCGCCCCGAGCTGTACGCCAGCACCCAACCGTTCCTGCTGGTGTTCTTCTTCATGTACCTCGCCATCCCCGTGCTGTTCGCGCGGCGCCAGGCCACGCGCCTGGAGCGCTACCTGGACGCCACTCTGGTCTTCGGCGTGCCGCTGCTCGCGTTCGGCTTCCAGCTCAGGCTGATGCGCGACATCGAGTACGGTGCAGCATTCAGCGCGCTGGGCATGAGCCTGGTCTATGTCGGGCTGGCACGCCTGTTGTACACGCGCCATCGCGAGGTGCTGCGCATGCTGGTCGAGGCCTTCCTCGCGCTGGGCGTGGTGTTCGTCACGCTGGCCATCCCGCTGGCGCTGGACGGTAGATGGACCGCCGCCGCATGGGCGCTGGAAGGCGCCGCGGTGGTCTGGGTGGGCTTGCGCCAGAACCGCTGGCCGGCGCGCGCATTCGGTCTGCTGCTGCAACTGGGGGCGGGTCTCTCGTTTCTGGGCTCAGCATCGGCCGCCTACGGCGACCTGCCGCTGTTCAACAGCTTCTATGTCGGATGCGTACTGGTCGCGCTGGCAGGCCTGTTCTCCAACTGGTACCTGGATCGGCATCGCGAGGCGCTGAAACCGCAGGAGCGCTGGGCTGTGCCGGTGGCGTTCGCGTGGGGCCTGGCGTGGTGGACGTTCGGCGGCCTGCTGGAGATCGAAGAGCACGCTCGATGGGAGCTGCACCCCGATTTCGCGCTTGCGTTCTTCACCGGCTCCGCGGCGGTTTTCAGCCTCCTGTGGCAGCGCATCGAATGGCGCCTGGCACGCTACCCGGCGCTCGCCCTCCTGCCGCTGATGGCCGCGAGCGCGCTGGCCGCGGCGCTGATCTACGACAGAACGCATCCCTTTGCAGGCTTCGGCTGGCTCGCCTGGCCGGTTGCTTTCGGCGTCCACCTCTGGCTCCTGCACCGGCACGAGAGCACCGATGAGCATGCTCCAGCCCCCGGCATCGATTGGCTGGACCATCTGCATGCGGGCCTGGTCTGGTTGCTCGCCGCCGTCGGCGCCTGGCAGGTCGCGTGGGCAATCGACCAGCTCGTTGCGGGCCAGGCGGTATGGCCCTTGATCGCGTGGGCACTGGTGCCCGCCGCACTCCTGGTGCTGCTGGCGCTGCGCGGGGAGCGGATCGCCTGGCCGGTACGCGCCCATCTGGGTGCCTACCTGGTCAATGGGGCCGCGCCGCTGGCGGTCTTTCTGTGGGGATGGGTCATCTATGCGAACGCCACCAGCAACGGCGACCCGGCGCCGCTGCCGTATCTCCCGGTGCTGAGCCCGCTCGATCTGGCCCAGATCGGCGCGCTGCTGGTGATCGTGCTCTGGTTGCAACGGCTGCGGCGCATGCAGCTGGTGAATCTGGGCGGTGAGTACGCGTGCGTCGGCGCGGCGGCGTTCGTCGCCGCCAACGGCATTCTGCTGCGCACCCTGCATCACTGGGCCGGCGTGCCGTTCCATCTCGAAACGATGCTGCGGTCCATGCTCGTGCAGGCAGCGCTGTCGATCTTCTGGAGCGTGCTGGCGATGTGCATCATGACCGTCGCGGCGCGGCTGAAGCTCCGCGCGCTGTGGATCACCGGCGCCGCGCTGATGGGCGTGGTGGTGGTCAAGCTGTTCCTCGTCGACCTGTCCAACGTGGGCGGCGTGGAGCGCATCGTGTCCTTCATCGGTGTGGGCCTGCTCATGCTGCTGATCGGCTACGTGTCACCAGTTCCGCCCCGCATTCAGGAACAAACCAAGTGAGACAGCTGCCCGGTCTGCTGTGCATGCTCGCGTCGCTGGGCGCCGCCGCCCAGGAGGACCCGGACGAGTTCGCCTACTCGGTGCCGCTCGAGCTCGCGGGCGACAGCGCGCTGTATCAGCTCGAGGTACCCCGCCCGGTCTACGAGGGCGTGGCCCGCGCTGACCTCGCTGATGTCCGCGTGTTCAACGGGCGCGGCGAGATCGTGCCGCACGCGTGGAAGCCCCGCCCGGCACCCGGCAGTGCACCCTCTGCCTGGGTCGAGCTGCCCTTCTTTCCGCTGCGTGGTTCACCCGACACGCCGGCCGAGAATCTCGATATCCGCGCCGAGCGCTCGGCCGCGGGAACCATCGTCCGAGTGATCAGCAGCGCGACGGGCAAGATCGCCCCGGCGCTCCTGGGGTACGTGGTTGATGCCACCGCTTTCAAACGGCCCATGCACGCGCTCGATCTCGACTGGGTTGCATCCGGCGCGGGCATGAGCGGGAGCCTGCGAGTGGAGGCAAGCGATGATCTTCAGCACTGGCACACGCTCGTGTCCGCTGCGCCACTGGTGAGCCTGGAGTTCGGTGGACACAAGCTGGTGCAGAAGACGGTGGATCTGCCGGCCGCTCAATACAAGTATCTGCGCTTGACTTGGCCGGCCGGCCAGGAGCCCATCGAGCTTACGGGCCTGGCGGTGCGCCCCGGCGACACGCTGCTGGAGCCGGCTCGCCAGTGGAAACAGGTGCAGGTCCGACCAGGCGAAAAGGCGGGCGAATACCGCTTCGAGCCCGGCGGGCGGATCCCGATGGACCGCTTGCGCGTAGGGCTGCCCGAGCCCAATACGCTGGTGCCCGCGCAGGTTCTGGCACGCAGCGCCGACGACCAGCCCTGGCGGGCAGCTGTGACGAACGGCGTGCTCTACCGACTGGCACACGATGGACGCGAGGTCGTGAATCCGGATCTCAGCCTGAGCGGCAGCGCGTGGGAGCATTGGCTGCTGCGCCTGGATTGGCGCGGAGGGGGCGTCGGCACAGGGATGCCGCAGGTCGAGGTGGGCTGGGTGCCGCGGCAACTCGTATTCGTCGCGCGCGGGGAGGGGCCGTTTGTGCTTGCCTATGGCAACGCGCGGGCGAAATCGGCAGACCTGCCGATTCAGACGCTCGTCCCCGGCTGGCGCAGCGATGCGGAGCTAAAGGCTGCGATCGCGACGGCCGGCCCGCAGCAGACGCTGGCCGGCCCGCGCGCCCTGCGGGCGGTGCCGGACTACAAGACCTGGGCGCTCTGGGCGAGCCTGGCGCTCGGCGTACTGCTCCTGGCTTGGATGGCCTGGGTATTGGCGCGTGAAATGAAGGGCTCCGGGCCGAAGCCGTAGCAGTTTGCGTTGCCTGCTCCCTGTACCGCTAGCTAGAATCGCCGCCATGCGTATGCTGTTCGCGGTGCTGCTGGGGCTGGCGCCGTTCTCCTTGCTGGCGGAGCCGCCGGCGGATTTGTGCAATCGGCAATTGCCACCGTCCCACATCCGGGTCCGCGCGAGCTTCGCGGAGCCGGCCATTTCTTTCGCGCTGAGCGCGAGCGAGATCAAAGCGATCTCCGGGATCAGCCTGCCCGGGGTCAGCCTCGGACTCACCCAGGTCGAGACGCGCGTCGACAACCGTACGTCGTTGTCCGTGCTTCGATCGACCGGCGACGGCCGCGCGTGCGCGCGGCCAGACATCGAGCTCACGATCTCGCTTCACCGCGCCCACATTTACGTCGCACGCGAGCTGGTAGGCAACGACTGCGCGGTGGCGGCGGTATGGCACCACGAGCTGCGCCACTTCGCGATTCACCAGGAGACCCTGATGGAGGCCGCCAGCGAGGTCGAGCGTCTGATGCGAACCCACTACGAAGACTTGATCCTGTTCGGCACCGAAGACGACATTCGCGCTCAGCTCAAGCACGATCTGCAAATGCGCTGGACGCCTGAGATCGATGCGATGGCGGCACGCGGCAATATCGAGCACGAGCTGCTCGACGCGCGTGACGCCCAGAACACTTCCACATGGTGCGATGGGGCGCTGCTGCGCCTGGAAGCCACGCCTGCGCGGGACGCAGCGCGGTGAGCCCGTGCGGCGCTCCGGCCCAGGCGGCTCCCTCTCCCCTCGCGGGAGAGGGTCGGGGTGGGTCGGGGTGAGGGGGGCTGACCCGGGCGCCTCCTCATCCTCTGCGTTGCCTGCGCCTTTGCGGTCATCGGTTTGCTTCCTTTGCGCCTTTGCGGTCCTGGTTCTAGACACAAGCCAGCCAGCCGTGCTTTGATTCGTGCACGATGAAGCTCCAACAACTACGCACGGTCTGCGAAGTCGCCCGCCACAAGTTCAACCTGTCGAAGGCGGCAGAGGCCCTGCACACCTCGCAGCCGGGCTTGAGCCGGCAGATCCTCCAGCTCGAGGACGAGCTCGGAGTACAGATCTTCGTGCGCAGCGGCAAGCGCTTCACCGGCCTGACCGAGCCGGGCCGTGAAGTCCTGTCGATCTCCCAGCGCATCCTCGCCGACACCCGCAACCTCAAGCAGCTGAGCGAGGAGTTCCGGCGCGAGGCGGTGGGCTCGCTCACCATCGCCACCACCCACACCCAGGCGCGCTACGCGCTGCCGCCGGTGATCCGACGCTTCATGAAACGCTACCCGCAGGTGCACCTGTCGCTGCACCAGGGCAGTCCCACGCAGATCGCGGAGATGACGTTGAGCGGCCAGGCCGATCTCGCCATCGCCACCGAAGCCCTCGCGCTCTACGAGCAGCTGGTGATGCTGCCTTGCTACGAGTGGAACCGCTGCGTGGTCGGTGCCGCCCGACCATCCGCTGCTGCGGGTCAAGCTTTTGACGCTGCAAGACATCGCGCAGTATCCCCTGATCACCTACGACTTCGCCTTCACCGGCCGCACCACCATGCAGAAGGCCTTCGACGCCCAGGGACTCTCGCCGAAGGTCGTGCTGACCGCCATCGACGCGGACGTGATCAAGACCTACGTGGAGCTGGGGCTCGGCGTGGGCATTCTCGCCATGATGGCGTTCAACCCCAAGCGCGACGGGCACCTGCGCGCCATCGATGCGAGCCATTTGTTCGCGCCCAGCGTCACGCGGATCGGCATCCCGCGCAACGCCTACCTGCGCGGCTACGTCTACGACTTCATCGAGATGTTCGCGCCGCACCTGACGCGGGAGGCGGTCGACGCGGCTATGGCCCACCCCCGCTGACGAAACCGCCCCCAATCCGGTCTAGCCCTGTCCATTGTCTTTGCAGTTTCACCGGTCAGCCATCAGCTCCAGCTCCCGCACCGCCCAGTCGTACTCGAGGAAATCGGTCATGCCGGTTGCAACCGCTGCCTCGAACGCGGCGCGCGCCTGCTGCGGCTCATGCCGGATCAGGTACTCCTGGCCCGCATAGAAGTACGCTTCACACTGCTGCTCCAACGCAACGCGTGGATCGGGAGCGGCGGCCGCGGCGATCGCTTCCGCGGGCTCCAGTCTGCCCTGGTACATCTGCACCAGGGGTGCCGGCCATTGCCCGGCGCCGAGCTCCTGCTCGGCCAGACCGAGGCGGGACTGGCGCGGCAGACTGCCGCGCCGGATCGCCAGGTCAAGCCACAGCACGCTGTACACGAAGGCCTGACCCTCGGCGGCTTGCGCCACTCGCGTCATGTCCTGCGCGGCTTGCTGATAGTCGCCCCGATAGAAGGCGAGCCTGCCCTTCTCCCGCTGGGCGGCGAGCCGATTGCTGTCCAGCCCCAGCGCCATCTCCAGATCGAGATCCGCCTGCTTGAACTCGCGCAGCTTCAGGTGGGTGATCGCGCGGTCCTCGTAGTACTGCGGGTTGAACGGGTCGAGCTCCACGGCACGCGCGAGGTCCATGATCGCTTCGGCGTACTGGAGAAGGCGATTGCGTGCCGCGGCGCGCGCCTGGAAGGCCGCGGCGAGCTGCTTGTCATCGAGGCTGCCGGATTCGATCCGCAGTGTGGCCCGCGCAATTGCCTGCTCTGCGGCCTGGCGACGCTGGGTCTGCAGCGCGCCGGCCAGTTCGGAGCCGGGCTCCAAGGCCTGTGCGCCCGGCACGCATAGGGCCAGGCTCAGCAGCGCGGCAAGACAGCGGCGCATCGCTGCGGCTCAGCTGAGCGGCCGGCCGCCGTCCACGGGGATGATGCACCCGTTGGAGTAGCGCAGAACGGTGGCCACCGCCAGCACCGCGGCAGCAACCTCATCGGGTGTGGCGAGCCGGTGCAGCGGCGTGCGAGCCGCCTGCTCGTCGCGCCACTTCTGGTCCAGGCCACGGACGAAGTCGGTGTCCACCAGCCCGGGAGAAACCGAGACGACGCGGACCTCCGGCGCCAGCGCACGCGCCAGCGATCTGGTCATGGAGTCCAGCGCCGCCTTCGACGCGCAGTAGGCCACATTGCTGCCCATGCCCGTCACCCCTGCGATGGAGGAGATATTCACCACCAGACCGTCGCTCGTCGCCTTCAGCAGCGGGCGAAACGCGCGCACGGCCGCGAACGCACCGCGCCAGTTCACGCGGAAGATGTCGTCGATGATCTGGTCGTCGAGCGCATCGAGCTCGGCATGCGGCACGAAGCGCGTGATGCCCGCACAGTTGACCAGAACGTCGCAGCGGCCGTGCTTCGACTCCACCTCCGCCGCCAGGACCTTCAGCCCGGCGCTGTCGTCCACGGCGACTTGCTTCGCCCAGTGCCCGCTGCCGCTCAGCGAGGTCTGCAGGCGCTGCGCCGCCTCACGTCCGGTGCGGTAGGTGAATGCAACCGTCGCGCCGGCGCGCGCGAAGGAGCGGCAGATCGCCGATCCGATGCCGCCGGAGCCGCCGGTCACCACGGCCACCCGGCCCGCCAGCAGCGCGTTGCCTTGCGCGTGCGGCACAGGCCCGGGCCGAGCGGAGCTCGCGCTCAATCCTTGGCCAGCAGGTTCATCAGCGAGGAGGTATCCCAACGCCCGCCGCCGCGCGCCTGCACGTGCGCATAGAATTGATCGATCAGCGCGGTCGCGGGCAGACGCGCGCCATTGCGCTTGGTCTCGTCCAGGCAGATGCCGAGGTCCTTGCGCATCCAATCCACCGCAAACCCGAATCCGTCGAACTTGACTTCGTTCATCGCCTTCCAGCGGTTCTCCATCTGCCAGGACTGGGCCGCGCCCTTGGAGATCACCGAGATCACCTTCTCGATGTCCAGACCCGACTTCTTGCCGAAGTTGATGGCCTCCGCCAGCCCCTGCAGCAGGCCGGCGATTGCGATCTGGTTCACCATCTTGCACAGCTGGCCCGACCCGGGCCCGCCGATCAGCACGCAGCTCTTGGCATACACGTCGAGCACCGGCTTCGCGCGCGCGAACACATCGTCCTCGCCGCCGCACATGATGCCGAGCTGACCGTTGACCGCGCCGGCCTGTCCGCCCGAGACGGGTGCGTCCACGAAACCGATGCCGCCTGCCTTGCCCTTGGCGTGCAGGTCGCGGGCGATGTCGGCCGAGGCGGTAGTGTGGTCGACGAGGATCGAGCCGGCCTTCATGCCGGCGAGCGCGCCTTGATCGCCATAGACCACCGAGCGGATGTCGTTGTCGTTGCCAACGCACATCAGCACGAGCTCGGCGCCCGCAGCGGCCTCGCGAGGCGTCGCCGCGCTGCGGCCGCCGTACTCCTTGACCCACTGCTCTGCCTTCGCGGGGGAGCGGTTGTAGACGGTGACGTCGTGACCGCCTTTCCTCTTCAGGTGGCCGGCCATCGGATAGCCCATCACGCCCAGACCCAGGAATGCCACTTTTGCCATGTTGTCCCTCGACTGTTGTGAACTTGAGATCGGTTCGTTCGGTCTTTGTCCGTCGCCCCCGCCCCCTCACCCTGCCCTCGCCCGCGTGGCAGAGGATTCCTCCCTGCGCGGATCCCTCCGCGCCCATCGGTTCCCCCTCTCCCTCGACGGGAGAGGGCAGGGTGAGGGTGATAAGGTGAAGGTCGAAGCTACCGGTGCGCCGGCTCCTGCAGATGCCCATAGCGCTGCACCCGCAGATCCGCCTGCGCCTTGTGTCCCGCAAAGCCCTCGATCGCGCACAGCCGCGAGCAGTATTCGCCGATCATGGCGGAAGCCTCGGGCTTCACCTTCTGGTACGTGCAGGTCTTCAGGAACTTGCCCACCCACAACCCGCCCGTGTAACGCGCCGCCTTGCGCGTGGGCAGCGTGTGGTTGGTGCCGATCACCTTGTCGCCATAGGAGACATTGGTCTCCGGCCCCAGGAACAGCGCACCGTAGTTGGTCATGTTGTTCAGGAAGTAGTCCGGGTCCCTGGTCATCACCTGCACGTGCTCGGAGGCGATGCGGTCGGCCTCCTGCAACCATCTCCTCGTACGTGTCGCACACGATCACCTGGCCATAGTCCTTCCAGGCCTGGCCGGCGATGGCGGCAGTGGGCAGCGTCCTCAACTGCTTCTCCACCTCGGCCATGGTCTCGCGCGCGAGCTTCTCGGAGTCCGTCAGCAGTATCGCCGGCGAGGTCGGGCCGTGCTCGGCCTGCCCCAGCAGATCGGTCGCGCACATCTCCGCGTCGCAGCTATCGTCGGCGATGACCAGCGTCTCCGTGGGGCCGGCGAACAGATCGATCCCGACGCGGCCGGCGAGCTGCCGCTTGGCCTCGGCCACGTAGGCGTTTCCGGGACCGGCCACCATGTCGCAGGCCGGAATCGAAGCCGTGCCGACCGCCATCGCACCGATTGCCTGGACACCGCCCAGGCAGTAGATCGCGTCCGCACCGGCCAGATGCATGGCGGTGACGATGGCCGCCGCGGGCTTGCCCTGGAAGGGCGGCGCGCAGGCGATCACCCGCTTGACCCCGGCCACCTTCGCGGTCAGGATGGTCATGTGCGCAGAGGCGAGCAGCGGATATTTGCCGCCGGGCACGTAGCAGCCGACGCTGTTCACCGGAATGTTCCGGTGGCCCAGGATCACGCCGGGCAGTGTTTCGACCTCGACGTCCTGCAGCGCGTCCTTCTGGATCTGGGCGAAATTGCGGATCTGCGCCTGCGCGAACCTGATGTCGTCGACTTCGCGCGGCGACATGGCTTCGACGCAGGCCTGGATCTGCGCCGCGCTCAGCTCGAAGGCCGGCGGGTCCCAGTTGTCGAACTTGCGCGAATACTCGCGCACCGCCTCGTCGCCGCGCTTCTCGATGTCGGCCAGGATGGCCTCCACGGTCTGGCGGACCTTGGCGACGTCGGCGGCATCCTGCTCGGCGCTGATGCCGGACTTCAGATACGGATCATGCCTGCTCCTGCTGGCTGCCGGCGCGTTGGCCGGCCTCCCGGTTCGATGACCCTCAATTATAGGGCCGGAGCAGGCACGCCCCGCAGACCCGCGGCGGCGATGCCTGATGCTATAGTAGCCCGCTCCAACACCAAAGCCTTACCGGGAGGACACTGATGACCACTCATCGCTTCAGCAAAGGACTTGTCTGCGCTGCTCCACCGTCGCGGCCGCCGGCATCCCTGCCGCGCACGCCCAGGCCGACCTGCTGAGCTCTCTGCAATCGGCCCAGGTCGTGGACCTGAACTTCGTCTGGGACTCGCGCTCGCCGCTGCTGGCCTTCAACCCGCCCTTCGCGGCCTCTCTGGTCAACAGCCACCGGCAGACGAAGGGCTGGATTCCGCAGATCACTTTCGCCGCGGACATGATGTTCTTCAGCGGCCAGCATGGCGCGCCGACCATCGACGCTCTCGGCCATATCAGTCACGACGGCAAGATGTTCGGCGGCCTGCCGGCCGAGGAGAGCGAAGGGACCGAGTGGGCTGGCGGCGTTGGGCATCGAGACCTATCCGAAGGAGAAGTACGTCAATCGCGGCGTGCTCCTCGACGTCGCGCGCTTCAAGGGCGTGGACGCCCTGGCGCCGGGCTACGAGATCACCCCCGCCGACCTCGAGGGCACCGCCAAGGCGCAAGGCGTCGAAGTACGGGCGGGCGACTCGGTGCTGATCCGCACCGGTTCCGGCAAGCTCTTCGGCGACAAGGCCAAGTACATGGGCCTGCGGCCAGGGCCGGGGAGAGCGCCTGCGCCTGGCTGGCGTCGAAGAAGTCTTTCTGACCGCCGCCGACCAGCTCACCTATGAGGTCTACCCCGAGAAAGGCACGATCTTCCCGTGCCATCGCATCGTGATCGCGGACACGGCATCTACATCGTCGAGAACATGAACCTCGAGGAGCTCGCCCCGGTGCTCGCCGCCGCAAGAACTACGAGTTCGCCCTGGTGATCAACCCGCCGAAGCTGCGCGGCATGACCGGCGCGGCGATCAACGCCTTCGCGATGGTGCCCAAGTAAGCATCGGCTCGTCGCCTCCGGTGCCGGCTGGCGCCGGGGGCGACTTGAATTGGCTTCGCCTCCACGCGAGCGCCGTCCGCGGCCTCGATCAGTTCGGCAACCTGTTCCAGGAGTCCTTGCCTATCTCCCCGATAGCGGGCGGCAGCAGAAATTTCCTAGGCTCTCGACTGTCAGTTTTTTTGCAGCGAAAAATTCGTACGCGGTTTTTCGAAATTGACTCGCAGCGCTTCACGTTCAGTGGGTTGGGTTTAAGTTTCGCGAATCACTCGAAGAGGCCGGATTTTATTTCAATTTCACAATCCAAGACATCCATGGCAAATTCCAGGCGGTAATCCACTGCTCTTTGAACATGTCCCGTTTTGGTTCGCTCCAGGGCAGGACGCGGATGTTCCAATAGACAGACTTCCATTTGTGCAATGGCCCCCGTCCGGGGATTGTTCCACTCCAAGTTATCGACCACAGCAGTCGGGTTGAAACACAGATCTTCTTCGTAAGTCCAGTTGGCGGGCTCATCTGTCTGAATCACTTCTTGCGGCAACAGGGGAACCGGAAAATCCGGGATGATTCCGACAATCTGATTACTGATCTTGGAAAGGGGCCGATGCACCGTGTACTTTGTTGTGACCTTGTAGATGTGCTCGAAGATGGGATCTGCGGAATAACTTTGAGCTGTTCCCTTGCCAAATGAACGTTCACCGACGATCCAAGCTCGCTGATATTCTTGTAATGATCCAGCCACAATTTCTGATGAACTTGTGGATTTGGAATCCATCAGGATCACCATTGGTTTTTGAAATTTCAGCGGCTTTACGGTTAATCCCTGTTTTCCCTTAGATTCAAATTTGAGGGGCGTAAATTCATTGGTCTTCATGTCTTTAAAGTGAACAATATCCCTGCCGTCATCGAGGAACAGATTGGTGATACAGAGGGCTGTGTCCGTCCAGCCGCCCAAATTTTTTCGTAAATCCAGAATCCAACCGTCCACCTGTGTTGCATTGTTAATGGCTTGTTCTATCAATTGGCAGCCCATCGTTTCGAACTCCCTATATTCCAGCAGCAAAAATTTGGAATGTTCGGAGGCCAGTGTTTGCACATAGAGTGGCTTCGGATCTATTTTTTCCCGCTTCATGCGAAACGGCGGTAAAACAATGCCGTCCCGTCTTACCGTCAGGGAAACAGGTGAGCCTTCAACACTGGGGTCTGACGAGCTTAATAGGTCAATGACTTTGTCCATCCTCGTTCCTGCGACGTCGACGCGGGTGTCATTCACCATGAGCATCTTGTCGCCTTTTTTAAGGCCTGCTCGATAACCCGGTAGATCACGGTAGGTTCCAGCAATCGTGAAATGGCCGTTTCTCCCAACGAACTCAATACCAATTCCGTAAAACATTGGGAGTGGAGCCAGATCCTCTTTGTAGGATCCTTCTGTCACGATTCTATCGTGGGGAGTGGCGCTGATCTGTAAATACAAATTGATCAGAGTCGCTGCGGCTTCACCGGCAGTCATGCCCTCCCACGGTTGCAGGCCTGCCAAGAAATAATCAAGCAATGAGTTGGTAGGAATATCACGAGAGTTCGAAAAGTAATCTTTGAACTGTTGAATTCTCGTCCGCAAGGTTTCTCGAAGCGCGAGGGTGATCTTGCCAAAGTTATCAGCGAGCACTTCAGGTTTCGAGTCCCCCATATCTAGCGGGTGAAATGAGATTCGATTCCCAAACGGTACAGAAATTTTGTCAGAGGGCTGCAGAATGAGTTTTTTCGGCACTGCTTGCGCTCGTGCCATGACATCCAGAACGTAAAGGCAGGCTGCAAATTGATCCGCAGTCTCACTGCATTTTTCCGAATTGATAAATTCTCTGACGTGCTCGAGTTTGAGCCCGGCCTCGTCGTAACTGTAATATGGAATGTTGTCACGATTAGCCACGCCCCTTTCACTGTAGAAAATCCCTGGAGACGCTAAGAGTAGCAGTAGAGCAATCCGCGCCATGGCTGCAGTCTCACTTTCTCGGTGGCCGCTCATTTGAAGAATTAAAGCCAAACAGGCGTCTAAGAACAGGGTGGCGAATTCGCAGTATGGCGCAATTGGGCTGTGACGCGCACTCTTGCGCAGAACGGCGGTCATGGCTTGGTCTTCTGCCGCAGCATAGGCGGCACGGTCTTCCACGGGTGCCTGGTACTGTGGGCCAGGGCCTCGGCGGCATGTGCTTTCGGAGCGACCTAAGCGGAGGGGGAGATCTGGAGATATTCGAAACCTCCGAAAGCGGACGGTCATGAACGACGCCTCAGGGTCGAAGGCCGCCGTTCAATGAATGGCGGTTTCGGCGAAGAGCGAACATTCGAACAGGTCATTGACGACCTAGTGCTGGACATCTCCGAATTCATCTGCACGAGGCACACCCCCGCCAGCGTCGCGCCAACAACGCACAGCTTTATCCGGGACCGGGCTGTGGGTGTGCGCTAGGGGCGGTCTCGAAGACACACCAATCGTGGCGACCCTCTGCCGCGCACTGGATCTCATCGGATGCAAGCGTCGGCCCCTCTTCCGAGCAACGTGCCCACGAACTCGAGCGCGCCTGCAAACCAGCCGCGGAACATGTAGCAAACCTTGCGCGGCGCACCGCTGTGCGCCTTCACAAAGATCGAGTGCGCGACGAGCACTCGCGCTCGTCCGTTGGCGGGATCGATCGACTCGACCGTGAATCGCCCCCAGCCGCGCTGCGACAGCCGCTTCATATAGTGGTGGAACACTTCGACGTCCTTCAGGCCATGGGTGCGCGCCTCCTTTTCGCACCAGACGTAGGCGGACCTATGGCCGGCACCGAACAGCAGGTCCGCGTACTTCGGCATGCCGAGCGCTCCCTCGATCGCCAGGTGATTGTTGACGAAGAAGTGGCGCGGCACCAGGATCATCGGCATGCCGTCGACGCTCCATGCGCCGGTCGCGTCATCGACCTCGATCGGGACCTGAGGTTGACCCATGCTCAGGCTCCCCAGACCTCCTTGAGGAGCCGTACCCAGTTCTCGCCCATGACCTTGCGGATGCGCGCCTCCTTCCAGCCGCGCTGGTCCATCGCCGCTGTGAGGTTGGGGTAGTCCTTGATCTCGCGCATGCCCGCGGGATTGACGATGTCGCCGAATTCCGTGAGCTTGCGCGCATAGCCCTTGTCGTGCGTGATCCAGTCGAAGAAGTCGCGCCCGTAGCCCTGCGTGAAGTCGGTACCGAAACCCACCTGGTCTTCGCCGCACAGATTGATGACGTGCTCCATCGCCTCGACGTAGTCGTCGACCGTGGCTGCCGTGCCGCGCTTGAGGAACGGCGGAAACATCGTGACCCCGACGAACCCGCCGCGCTCGGCGATAAAGCGTAGCTGCTCATCGCTCTTGTTGCGCGGGTGTGCTTTCAACGCCGCCGGCAGGCAGTGCGTATACGCGCACGGTTGCTTAGATGCCGTGATCACGTCCTCGCTGGTTCTGGCGCCCACATGCGAAAGGTCGCACAGGATGCCGAGCCGGTTCATCTCGGCGACCACCTCGTGCCCGAAATCCGACAGGCCGGCGTCGCGGCTTTCGTAGCAGCCAGTGCCGACCAGGTTCTGGGTGTTGTACGCGATCTGCATGATGCCAACGCCCAGCTCCTTGAACAGCTCCAGATAGCCGATCTGGTCTTCGATGCCCGTCAGGTTCTGCCAACCGAGCGCAATACCGGTCTTGCCCTCGCGTTTGGCGCGAGCGATATCGGAGACGCTATAGACCTGCGTGATCAGGTCGGAATGCTCGCGCAACCAGCGCTTCCAGCGCACCACGTTGTTCATGGTGTCGCGGAAGCCTTCCCAGATGCAGCAGGTGCAGTTCGCCGCCGTGAGCCCGCCTAGCCGCATGTCCTCGAACACTTGCCGCCCGAAATCGGCCACGATCAAGCCGTCGAAAACAGTCAGGTCACGGTGCAAGTCGGCGGAGTTCACGGATGGACACCCGGCGATGGAGTAACGCGGCGAACATAAAGAAGCGGAGGGAGCTTGTCAACGCGCAGAACCAACAGCGCACACGCTCGTCACCGCAGGTCTGCTTCGAGCCATGGACGATGCGGAATCGGTCGAAGGCGGGCGTTTACTGCCGGATGTCTCGGCTCAATAGTAGACATTCAAACGCCGCTTCAAACAGCGGTGCTTCGGCTCTTGGATTTGTGCTAGTGGCGCACGAGGAGCAGCAACGGGTCGAATCGAGCCATTCGCGAGTGACGCCTGTCGGCCAAAGGACTAAACCGCTCGCGCGGTAAATGGCTGCGAGCAGCTGGTGGTAGGTAGCTGAGAGACGGTTCTGTTTATGTTGTGGAACGAGGCAGCTAGCTGGCCTCGCAACACGCTTGGCGATGCCACAACCGCCAGGCGACGCGGGGAACAAAGCATTGGCGCCGATGTCGAACCCGCCGGAGAGGGCGACGCGCGGGCGGCGTCGCCCCGCGAACCGAGGGTGTTTCTTGTTCGGACAGGAGGTCCACTATGCCCGGCATCGACCCCGAAGGCAGGCGCCTTCCCATCAAGCTCGACAGCACCTCGAACGGCGAATTTGCGCCGGTGCCGCTGTGGCCGGCAAATCTCGAAGCCAACCGCCTCGCGCACGAGGAGGCTTCGGAGAATTCGAGGCGTCTGGGTTACTCCAGGAGGACGTTCCTGACCTCGGCCTGTGGCGCCGCCAGCACCCTCCTCGCCTTCAACGCGGCCAACGCCGCAGCCGGAAAGACCGGCGGGTTCTTCGACCTGCCGAAAGAATCGGCCGTCGACCTTCAGCTCGCTCGCGCGCAGGTCGGACCGGCCAAGCAGGAGTTCATCCTAGACGTGCAGGGCCACTTCATCGACACCCCGAAGGGCAACCCGAAGAGCGCCGAGGTGTTCATCAAGGACGTGTTCATGGACAGCGACACCGATGTGATGGTGCTGTCCTTCGTCCCCTCCGCCCGCGATGCCGAGCCGGTGACCATTCAGGCCGCCGACGAAGTGCGCCGGCTCGTCGACAAGCTCGAAGGCACGCACCGGCTGCTGCTGCACGGCCGCGTCAACCCGAACCAGCCCGGCGACCTCGAGGGTATGGACGAGTTGCAGCAGAAGTGGGGCGTGAGCGCCTGGAAGACCTACACGCAGTACGGTCCGGACGGCAAAGGCTACTTTCTGTACGACGACGTCGGCATTCGCTTCATCGAGAAAGCGCGCGCCCTCGGCGTCAAGAACATCTGTATCCACAAGGGGCTTCCCTTCGGCAGCCGCTCCTATGAACACAGCCAGTGCAGCGACATCGGCGTCGTCGCCAGGCGCTATCCAGACGTGAACTTCCTCATCTATCACTCGGGCTTCGTCAGCACGGTGACCGAGAAGGCCTATGACACGAGCGGAAAGAGCGACGGCATCGACACGCTCGTCACTTCGCTGCAGAAGAATCAGGTCAAGCCAAACAGCAATGTGTATGCAGAGTTGGGCAGCACCTGGCGCTTTCTGATGCGTGACCCCGATCAGGCGGCACACGCGCTGGGCAAGCTGATCAAGGCGTGCGGCGAGAACAACGTGCTGTGGGGCACCGACTCGATCTGGTACGGCTCGCCGCAGGACCAGATCCAGGCCTTCCGAACCTTCCAGATCTCCGCGCAATTGCGCGAACGGCACGGCTATCCCGAGATCACCCCGGCGCTGCGGGCAAAGATCTTCGGCCTGAACGCCGCGAAGGTGTACGGCCTCACCCCGACAGACGTGAAGCGGTACACCGCACGCGACGCGGTCGCGTGGCAGCGCGCCACCTACCTCGAGAGTCCCGATCCGCACTTCAGAACCTACGGGCCGAAGACGCGGCGCGAGTTCCTGAAGGTGTTTCACTTCGCTAGCTGACGTCGGGTGGCAAGGCGACACTCTATGTGAATGGAATAACTGTCGCCGAGGGACGCGTCGAGAGAACCCAGCCCAATATCTTCTCGGCGGATGAGACGACCGATGTCGGCATCGACAACCAGACCCGGTCGCGGAGGGTATCGGCATCGGCGCGGATATTCGATTCACGGGCACGATCAACAAGGTCACTCTTGAAGTGAAGCCGGTGAAGTAGGGAATCCCGACGCCCTGTCGTGCCGCCTAGCGGTGATTCTCGATGGAACTGGCTGCTGCGGAACGTCGGGCCGCTCAGGGCCTGCGGGCGTTCACAGCGAACGGTTGCTTCCATGGTGTTCAGTGGCTGCATGAGGGGGGCCCTGAACAGCCGGTCAGGGTCGATAGCGCCAGCTACATGACGGACTCAGTCCCGGCCAGAAGCTGCCGCCCACCAAATCGCTGAAAGTAGTCGTTCGACGGCGCTATCGGTGCTTAGGAGACAGTTGAGCGGTTGAATGTTGGCGGCGTGCTTTTCGATACTGCTCAATGTAGCGCGGTCCTACATCGGTAAGCTTGGTGGCATCGGATCGGACAGCGCCTATTCCGATACACACACGTTTCCGCGAACCTCGCCGCGAATGCCTGCGATCAAATCTGCTCCGGTACCGGTAAGCCAGATGTAGCCCTTTGCCCCGCCTAGGCGACCCGTGCCCCCGGTGACGCGGTCCAACTGACTGAAAGCGCCGCCCACGGGGTCGAATACTCCTGTGTTACTCGTCTCGATGCTACCGTTTGCTAAGGTCGTAATGCGCACCTTGCCGGCATAGGAGACTGTGGAAGATGGCACTATCTCTGCGCTCAACCCTACAGAAGGAGCACTCCCGAGCATAGTAAAAAACCAATTGGCTCCGTTCCAATTCGGGTTGGTGCTGAGGAAAATGCCCTGGGTGCAGAGCGGGACCGGGCTGGTGCAACCCTCCGTCGCCTTGAACAACAGCACCCAGCCTTCGACGCGCTCGCATGGGGTTTGGCCTGCCGCAGTTTCGAGTATCCCGAAACCGCCAGTGGCGGCGAAGCTGATGAGCATTGGAATAACCAATCTATTTGTTAGCCAGCGCATGATGCACCTCCTTGGAAGTGTGTGCGTACGATTGCAACTGCGCGCGAGCGGAGCAACGCCCGCACGCACCTGGATGCGGTCCAGATGGCTGATCGGTCGACTACGGTAGCTGCTTGCTGGCGACGAAATACGCCGAGGGTGGCGCGTGTGCGCCAGATTCCCCGATCCACCTGCCCTGAGGAAAGGGATTCGGGCCGGTAGGGATTGAACACCCCGCCTGGATGACGATCGGTTTTCTTGTTCCGAAGGAAAGCGGAATCATGGGATTTGTTTGGTATCCCAGCTGGGATCTATACACTACCGTCATGCAATTGTCAAACCAAGCTCCGCGCGATGGCAATGCCGTGGGGTCACATCATCTTGGATCTACCAAGGCCTGCTAAAGGCCCGTAGAGCGAAGTCCGAGAAGGTCCGCTTCTTTAGAGCACGACAGGCAGCAAGGGGTCGTTTTCAGTCACTCTATCGCACGTCCTACTTGCTGCTCTACGGCGCACCGCCGGCGCCCGAACTGGTGCGCGCTTTCGAATGCGAGTCAGCGACCTTCCGCGAGTTCGCCTCGCGCGCGGATCCGCCGCTCGAGCCGCTGGAGATTCCCTACGAAGGCGAAATCCCCGCAGACGGAACAGACCCCGGCGCGCTGACGAACCGCTCGCGGCGGGGCGAGGTCGGCTCCGGTCATTGCATCAGCATGAGTGCGTGACCGTCCGGATCGCGCACCATCATCGCGCGGCCGTACTCGCCGGTGTTCAGGTCGACGATCCCCGGCGAGACGAACGGAACACGCGCATCCCACAGCGTCTTCGCCAGACCCTCGATGTCGTCGACGACGATGTTCAGGTGCACATGCGCAATGTCGTTGCTTTCCCCGTCAACCGGCGCGGGCCGTCCGGTCGGCGGCGCCCGGTAATCGAGGAATTCGATGCCCGGGCCGGGGGCGTTGTGCCGGCCGGATGCCGGTGATCTCGACGACGGCGTTGAACGTGCCGTCCAGGCCTTCCTGGGTTGGCCCCCGGTTGAGACTCTCGTAAGCAACGCCGAGGCCGAGCAACCGGGTGTAGAAGTCCGTGCTCCGCGGAGTCGAGGCGATGCCGATGGCGGAATGGTCGATGCCGAGAAAGATCCGGCCGTCCGGCTGTTCATGCCACACCGGACGCCCCTGACCCGGCGGGAAGTAGAGCAATTCGAGCGGGTGTCCGTCCGGATCGCGAAACTTGAAGGCCTCGACCGAGCCGGTCGAAGGCGGTAGCGTCTGCGGGCCGCCGACGCTGATCACCCGCGGGTGAAAGCGCATCAGCCGCTGGTAGGCTTTGTCCATGTCCGAAACGATGATAGCGAAATGCTGGAACCACGGATTCAGAGCTGCTGCGAGTTTGCCGGAATGCGGCCTGCCCTGCCAGTTGAACTGGACGAATTGGACCCTGTTTCGGCGCCGAGCCACATGGTCAGGACATGCAGGTTCGCGCTTCTTCGACCCCGCGCCGAAGCGGGCGGCCGCGGGATGATTGCTGCTGACGACCTGCCGCACCGTCTCGAACCCCAGCGCATCGCGGAAGAAGGCTTCGGTGCGCGCGACATCAGCAACGGTGACGGTTCATCGATCGATCTTGACCGCCCCCGCGTCCGCTCCAGCGGCGACGGACGCGAGCAGGATGGCGACGAGCAGCACGCGAAACATCCGCATGACCGACATCGCGAGGCACTCCGGCTAGTGGGCGATTGTCGTCGACATGTCGGGCTCCTCCCGCGTCGACCGGAACAGATACCGGCGCGAAATCACTGAACGGACGAGGGCGCGCGTCGAGCATGATGAACATGAGGCCGCCGGCCAGTCCGAAGTTCTTCAGGAACTCCCAGAAGTGATCGAGCGCGAAACCGCCTCCGGGTGAGAACAGCCCGGTATAGTTCCAGAAATCGTGGAACATCACCGCCGTCGCAACGCAGAAACCGGCGAGGACGAAAGCGGCGACGCGGTCCCAGACCCGCACCGAGGATGAGGAGCGGCATGGCCAGTTCTACGATCATGCCGATGACGAGCAGAGGCGCGCCCAGCACATACCAGGCTTCCGCCTGTTGCATCGCCAGATTCCAATCCAGGATCTTGCTGATGCCGCTGAACGGAAACAGGATCACCAGAAACAGGCGGGCAAGGAACGAGGAGATCCTGTCCAGCAAGCCCATATTCGTCCTCCTTCTGCTCGGTATTCTGTCGGACGCTAACCTCGAGTCCGTTCAACATTACATATTATCGATTAATGTCATTTTATTTGGCTG
>CAWHCG010000002.1:0-39256 GCA_963827575.1 uncultured beta proteobacterium | reverse complement strand
CAATGTATAGCTATACATTGCGACCCCTATGTATAGATGCGAACTATGTATAGCTGGCGGATGCTCGATCGTCGCGAGTCCCGCCTTGCCTGGCGTGCGGCGAGGTAGGGCGACGGTGAACTAGACATAGTTCTGCCGTCTTCTTAGGTGGCGACCCCAGTGCACGAGATCGTTACGGACTGGACGCAACCCCTTCACCGCAGTAAGCCGCCTGAGACCCGGCACCGAGATGCGCCGCTATCGCACGCACGACGCCTTGACGCAGTTCCTTCAGGCGCTGTAACTATGCATAGACCTCGCACGCCCCTTTGCCCGCTGGCGCAGGGGCCGTGCGCGATCTGGTGTCGCCAACTATACATAGTTCACTCCTAACATGTGGCCGAAGAGCTGCCGATCACGATGCCCGTCAGCAGACATTGCTGTGAGCGTCTGCTTTCGAGCGCAGCGACAGGCTGAAGACGACCCTGACCAGACGGTGACGAGTGTCTCCTTTCGGGCCATCGAAGACAAGAACCCACTCCTCTGGAGGCGAAAAATCAGGCCAATTTGAGCATCTGGGTGAGCCCCACCACCGACTGGAATCCCCCCGCTCTGGGACCAGGTGGCTGACCCTGTGCCCGGCTGGGATGACTCGCCAGCACCGGTGCCCGAATTCGTCTTCGATCAGCGCGTGAAGCCGGGGCAAGTCCGGGCGCACGCTCCCGGCTGCGTTTGCCGAGCCCCTCCCGCGGGCTCGACGCCCACGCTTTGTCTGGCTCGCCCAACACCGGGACGCTGATCCGCCTGTCATCGCAGTTCACCACGGTTAACTGCCCCAGGCGGTCCCCCAACCCCTTTTCCAGGGCCCGCGCGCCAACCCAACACCCCGCCTTGAGCCCTCCCGCGACACGTGATACGGTTGGATTCCCCTATCCGTTCCCAGGTGCAGGAACAGCGGATGAAGCTGAAGACCGTAGTCGCCACCCCGTCGAGGCGACGAAACCGCTAAGCTGCAGACGGGGCGACGCGAGCGCGTTGTCCCATCCCCGGCGCTGCCGCACCAAGGGAGAACCTCCATGGGTACACCGCTACTTCGTGCCGTCGCGGCCTGTGCAGCCCTGACCGTCTGCGCGGCGCAAGCCGCCAACGACCGACCAAGCCGCGCAGGGCGATCTGCCGCCCTACCACCGGTAGCATGCGACCGCGCCCATCGTGAACATCGACGCCGGGGTCTACAACGGCCGCTCCGGATACATGAAGCTGGGCCAATGTCGTCGGCCTGGAAGACGACTTCGACACCTTCCACGTTCCCCGCTCCCTACGGCCTGCAGGTCACCGGTATCGTGGTGAACATGTGGCAAGGCGGACGGCACGGGCGAATTGGACAACGTGGGCTGGAGCCTGTTCGACTTCAGCCTGCCTGGCCCGTCGGTACCCGAACTCGGACGCGATTCGCTGGCGGTGCCGCAGGCCAAGCAGCTGTTCGGCGGCTTCACGCCGCTGGGCGCCGGCATGTATGCCTTGTCGACCAGCAGCATCAGCGGGAACCTCAGCCGCGATCTCGCTCGGCAGGCTACACGTTCGGTCTACACCGGCGACTTCACACCGCCGGTGCCGGAGCCGGGCACATATGCCCCGCCGCTGGCCGGGCTCGCCCTCGTCGGCGCCCGCGTGCGCCGGCACCTTGGCGATCTTCTCGAGGACTGTTTCACTCCTACAACCCGACGAAGGCAAAGCCATCATCGGTCAGTGGGCTCTACATCATCCAGCATCCGAACGGCGAGCCGAAGCAACTGGTTCTACGCAACAACGAACTCGTCGACACCCCGAACCAGTTTGTTGCCTATGTGGCGGATACTTCTCCTGGCTCCTCCGGCTCGCCCGTCTACAACGATCAATGGGAAGTCGTTGCACTTCACCATGCCCTGCAAACCTGCGCCTCACAAGGCAGGCAACATCCTGAACCGAGAAGGGTGATCGTTGGCAGCGGCCATGGGTGATTTTCAGGTCAAGTGGGAGTCGCAAAGAGCTAGGGGGGCGCGAGTCAGTCGGATCGTCGCCTTCGTTAACGCCCTTGCGTTGAACGCAAGAGAACGCGCGCACTTCCGACGAAGCCTGCAGCCAGGCCGGCTGGCACCACGGCGGGGGGCTTCTCGCTGGATGCCGCGGTGCGCATCGAGGGCCGCGATCGCGCCGGCCTGGAGCGGCTGCTACGCCATCGCGCTCGCCCGCCCTTCGCACTGGAGCGCCTCGAGCAGCTCGCCCACGACCAACTCGTCTATCGCTCCGCCCAAGCCCACAGACCGATGGGCGCACCGAGTTGTCCCTCACGCCTCTGGAACTGATCGAGCGTCTGGCCACCCTGATCCCGCCCCCGCGCCTGCACCGCCACCGCTATCACGGCGGTGCTAGCTCCTCACACGTGTGGGCAACGTCAGCTTTCGGGCACTGCCCTGGACTGGTCATGGAGACCGGAACTGGTCGACTCCTGCCGATCAGGATCCCCCTCAGAGGCATTCCGGTCAGCGTCCACTCTCAAGCCAACGACTGGCTGAAGACGACCCAAACCAGCCAGCCGATCGCCTCCTAAGCGGACATTCAAACGCCCGCGCTCAGCGGCAGCAGCGCCAGCGCGACCGTCCGCACCGGCGGAAGAGCCCGGGGTCACTTAGCCGCGTAGGAGCGGACCATCTTCACCAGCTCGGCCACCACCGCGTCCTTGCCCTGGAGGTCCGGGTTGGCGGCCATCAATGGGCTGAGCCCCACCGCCTGCCCACCCTCTACGATGACCTTGGCAATGTGGTCGTCGGTGACGGACTTCTGCCACTTCGCGTTGGTCCAGTCCCGGGGCTTCGGGTTGAGCGCTGCCGCGGCGGGGCCGCTGCCCTTGCCGTCCGCGCCGTGGCATGTCACGCAGCGAGTGTTGAAGATGTCCTTGGCTTGCGCCGCTGCGTCGCCCGGGGCGGCGGGAGCAGCAGCTTCGGGCGCCGCGGGCGTGGTGGGCTGTGCGGGAGTCGCGGGCTGCTCCGGTGTGCCCGCCGCGGGTGGGGTCTGCTCGGCCTTCTCGCACCCGGCCAACGAAAGGACGGCGCCCAGCGCCAGCGCGCCCATAGTGTGATGGCGTCTCATGCGATGCTCTCCGTTTGAGGTGATAGCGCCGCTGATACACGAGCCGGCATACCGCGTACCAAGCCCCGCACGCCGCAAGCACAGTGCCGAGATGCAGCGCGGCTCTACCGCATCTCTGCAAATTCTGGCACAGGCTGGTAAGAAGTGCATCGCCGTCCGCATTCGAGCGTGAGGCATACCCGAGGCAGGTGAAGCAATCCCCCGACCTCTTTGCAACCCGGGACCGGGATGAGCGAGACAATCAGCTCCGGGCAGATAACGGCTGAGTCGTGCTGCGGAACGCCCTTTGAAACTGCGCCACACCTCGCAGCGATGCGTCGATGAAATGGGAACGCGACTGTCGAGTCGCGCATGGAATGCCGACTAGCTGCGGTTTGGACGCCGCGGACCATCACTCAAAGGCATCACCGGCGCTCGGTCGCGGGCTCGGCGAGTCGCCTAGAAGGTCGCTTTTCGCGCTCGACTTCCGCCCTGGGAATTCCCGGCCCCGATCCTTCACCACAATGCCGCTCCCTGACTGGCCGCGATCGACCCTGAGCAGCCTCTCGCCACCGAGCAAAGCAGACGCTCGCCGAAGCCCTGACGCCGGCCAGCGGCGCGGTCGCCAAGGTCACATCTGTGACCGACGCGAATTACCCTTGCGAGAATGATGAGCGCTCAAGCGCTATGGACCGCGTTGGCGCGTATCCTCGCCGTCGACGACGATCCGATACATTCGGCAGGCGACATGCACTACATGAGGAGCTCTCAAGAATGAGGCCAGAAACTTCCGACGCATTGGATTTGGAGTAAAGGAATGAGGCTCGAGCCAGTTCTCCAAGGCCTGCTCTTCGCTATCGCATTTCTATCGCTGGTCGCGGATGCACTTGCCGCTGACGTGAGGACGGCGCGGCGGGCCGTCTACAAGATAGGAGCGAAGCTGCATGGAGGAGGCGCCGCTCTTGGTTCTGCCGTGTTGCTTGCCCCAGGTAGGCTGGTCACCAACTGTCACACGACGAGGGACGCAGATCGGATTCTTATCTTGCACCGGGAGGGCGAAATTCCTGCACGAATGGCGCAGATGAACCTGCGTCAAGACCTGTGCCTGCTTCTCGCTCCCGAATTGCAGGGCCCCGTCCCCGAGCGACGGCCGTCGTCTCAACTCCAGATCGGCGAGCAAGTCATCGCCGTCGGCTACGCGGAGGGTTATCAGCCGTACATCAGCGAGGGCCGAATCACCGCGCTGTATCAACTGGACGGCGCTTATGTGATTCGGACAACTGCCGGATTTCCTCGAGGTGCAAGTGGCGGAGGCCTCTTCGACGAACAAGGTCGGTTGGTTGGCGTGCTCACGTTCCGGGCGACTCTGGGCGAGGAACTCAACTATGCCGTACCCACCGAGTGGGTTGAACCATTGTTGGAGGCCGACGCGATCCCGCATGAACCTAAGACGGCCCCAACGGCCTTCTGGCAGGATAACGCCCCTGCACAACCGATCTTCTTGGAAGCGGCATGGCTAGAGAAGGCGGAAGCTTGGGCCGAGCTGCACGGTGTAGCCCTCGATTGGACCCTAAATGAGCCGGACGATCCAGAGGCATGGCTAGCGCTCGGGCGGGCTAAGCTCGAGCTGGGGGCCTCCGCGGAAGCTGTGCTCGCCCTGCGCAACGTTGTTTCTCGGACCGCTCAGCATGCACGCGCGTGGTACTGGCTAGCCGTGGCCTATCATCGTATCGGCTTCGTCGACCAGTTCGTCCATGCCAGTGTGCGAGTAGAACGCCTTGATGCCCACCTTGCGTCACGACTGCAGAGTACGATTGCTCCGCGCTCCGACTAGCTAAGCTAGCCAGCGCTGCCTCGGCCTTCATTTCCTCGCAAGCGGCGGAGCAGCTGCCGCCGGTTGAAGCATCTGTACATTGGCGCGAGAGGACAGCGGAACGGCTCGGTGACATTGGTGAACGACCGCTCCCAGAGACTTGGCTGTACAGCCCGCTTTTGGCCGATTGCAGCCAGACTTGTAACGATTGGCGATGTCGGATAAGACGTGCCGCTGTCTCCGAGCGCCGCGCGAGTCACCACGTGTCCACACAAGCCCGCTTCTTCTCCGTCCGTGGCTTGGGCGCCGGCAGCGAGCGCAGTCCCGCCATGACCCACGACCGGGTGTCCGCCGGATCGATGACATCGTCGATCTCGAACAAGGTCGCGGTGCTGAGCGCCTTACCGCGCTCGTAGGCCTCGGCGACCATCTCGTCGAACCTGACCTTGCGCAGCGCGGGGTCGGCGATGGCTTCGAGCTCCTTGCGGAAGCCGAGCTTGACCGAGCCTTCCAGATTCATCGGGCCGAACTCGCCCGTCGGCCACGCTACGCAGAACATCGGCAGATGGAAGCTGCCGCCGACCATCCCTTGCGATCCCAGCCCGTACGCCTTGCGCAGCACCACGGAGAAGATGGGAACGGTCAGATTGGCACCCACGACATACAGCCTGCAGCAGTGGCGCACGAGGGCGGTGCGCTCGGCCTCGGGGCCCACCATGTTGCCCGGCGTATCGCAGAGCGATAGAACCGGGATGTCGAAGGCGTCGCACAGTTGCAGGAAGCGCGCCGCCTTGTCCGCGGCATTGGCATCGACCGCGCCCCCCAGCACCATCGGATTGTTCGCGAGCAGGCCCAGCGGCCGTCCTTCGATGCGGACAAAGGCGGTGATCATGTTGGCAGCGAAGTCACGCCGCAGCTCCAGTACGGAACCTTGATCCGCGATCAGATCGATGGCCCGGCGCACGTCGTACACGCGCAGCCGATTCTCCGGGACCACCTGACGCAGCTCGCGCTGGTCGGCGCACTTCCACGCCTCGATGGGACCTTGAAAATACGACAGATACTGTTTGGCGACCCGCACCGCTTCGGCTTCGTCGGCCACGACCACGTCGATCACGCCGTTGCGGCGCTGAACGGAGGTGGGGCCCACCTCATCGGGATGGAACACGCCCAGTCCGCCGCCTTCGATCATCGCGGGGCCGCCCATGCCGAGCGAGGTCCTCTCGGTGGCGATGATGACATCGCAGCAACCGGCCACCACCGCGTTTCCGGCGAAGCACCGTCCCGACACGACGCCCACCAGGGGAACCAGGCCGCTCAACTTGGCAAGCAGCGTGAAGGCTTTGATCTGCAACATGCCGGCCGTGATCGCGTCGGTATCGCCCGGGCGTCCGCCGCCGCCTTCGGCGAACAGGATGACGGGCAGGCGCCACTGGGCCGCCAATTCGAACATGCGGTCCTTCTTCTCGTGGTTCTTGCTGCCCTGCGTACCCGCCAGCACGGTGTAGTCGTACGCCATGGCCACGCAGCGCGCATCGAGATCGGGAAACAGCCCGCCGTTGACGCGTCCGATGCCCATCACCAGGCCATCGGCGGGCGTGCGGGCGATCAGGTCCTCCATCGAGCGCCGGCTGCGCTGTGCCGCGACGACGAAGGCGCCGTACTCGTGAAAGCTTCCGGGATCGCAGAGCTCGGCGATGTTCTCGCGGGCGGTTCGCAGGCCGAGCTTATGCCGCTTCTCGATAGCGTCGGGCCGGGCCGGGTCGAGCGTCAGCGCGCGCCGCTCCTGGAGCTCGGCCAGATCAGGACGAACCTGGCCGGGATCGATCGACTGCGCTGACGCGACCGCGCCCGCCTGGTCCTCGACGACGTCGACAGTCAGCAGCGCAGCACCCTCGAGCAGGGTCTGATTCGGGGCGACCCGGATCTCGCGGACGACTCCCGTAGCAGTGGAAACGAGGACATGCTCCATCTTCATCGCTTCCATGACCGCAACCTGTTGTCCCCGCTGTATGCAATCGCCGACGCGGACATCGATGCTTACCACCGTTCCGGAAATGGCTGCGCAGACGGCGCAGCATGCCTTGCGCAAGGGGCGCATCGTTGGCGCCGCCACGGCTCCCATGTCCCGCTTGCCATGCGCCAGAATTGCGAGCGGATCGATGGGATCGACTGGCGTGGCGGGGGCGCTTGCGTTCGAGGGCTCGCCGTACAGACGTGGGTGCCGGCTGGGCGCGCACAGCGACGCGAGGTTGTCGTCGATGAATCCCGTGTACCACTGCCCGCCGACGAAGCCGGGCAAGGACAGGAGGTTGAGCAGAAACTCCCGGTTGGTGGAGACGCCCGAGATCCGAAACTCCGACAGCGCGCGCCGTGCCTTGGCTGCCGCCTGGTTCAAGTCCCCTGGTGCGACATGCACGATCACCTTCGCCAGCAACGAGTCGAAGCGGGGATTGACGCGGAAGCCGCCGTGGCCGCAGGTGTCCACGCGGACGCCGGGGCCTGCGGGCGGGTCGAAGGCGTCCAGCAGCCCGCTCGCGGGGCGGACCACGCCGTCCGCCGACATGGTTTCGGCATTGACGCGCAGTTGCAGCGCAATGCCGCGCGGCGAAGGCACGCGCCCGGCGATCAGTCCCAGCTCCTCCAGCGTGCGCCCCGCCGCGATGTCGAGCTGTGTGCGGACCAGATCGATCCCGGTCACTTCCTCCGTGACGGTGTGCTCGACCTGCAGGCGTGGATTGGCCTCGATGAACCAAAAACCGGAGCCCGGCTGGTCCTGGTTCACCAGGAACTCGAACGTGGCGAGGCTGCGCAGCTTGACGGCGCGGGCCATCTGCAACGCTGCCTGGAACAGGCGCTCGCGCAGAGCGTCCGGCAATCCCGGCGCGGGTGCGATCTCGACCAGCTTTTGCCGATTGCGCTGAAGGCTGCATTCGCGCTCCCACAGGTGGGTGACCGCCCCGGTCCCGTCGCCCACGACTTGCACTTCGATGTGGCGGGCTCTGTGAACGAGCTGCTCGACGTAGACGTCACGGTTGCCGAACGCCTGCATTGCCTCGGAGCTGCAGCGGTGATAGGCCGATTCCAGCTCGAGGACGCTGTGCACCGGCCGGAGGCCCCGGCCCCCGCCGCCTGCGATGGCTTTGATCATGACAGCGCCGTTCGCGCCCAGAGACTCGAGGAAGCGGCGAGCTTCCTCGATGGACGTGGGGCCGTCAGTTCCCGGCAAGACCGGCACGCCGCACTCCAGCGCGAGGCGGCGCGCTTTTCCCTTGTCACCGAAGGCCTCCAACACCTCCGGCGCCGGTCCGACGAAGCACAGGCCCGCCTCGATGCATCTGCGTGCGAAGCCTGCGTTCTCGCTCAGGAAGCCGTAGCCGGGGTGAACGGCGTCGCAGTGGGCCTCGAGCGCAAGGCGAAGGATCTGCTCTGCGTCGAGGTAGGCGACGGGTCCCGTTCCAGTCAGGCGATGGGCTTCGTCCGCCTTGTTGACGTGATCGGACTGCTCGTCGTCCTCCGAGTAGACCGCGTGAGCACGAATGCCGGATTCGGCTGCGCAGCGGGCGATACGGATGGCGATCTCGCCGCGGTTGGCGATCAGCAGGTGCTCGAAGGTCATGGCTTCACGCGAAGAGTCCGGGCATGGAAGATTTGCATCAGATGGCGCCGTAAGCTCGCAGCGCGGCAATGTGGTCTGGGGCCGACGAGGGGTTGCAAGCGCGGGAACCCGGATCATGCCACACCGTGCTTTGCCACTGACGGGTCGGGGCCTGGGGCGCGGTCGCCGCTCGCGGGCATGACGCCTCCGCCGCCTTGCAGTACAGTGGCTATTGCACAGGGCATCGATCGGTCGCGGGCAGCGCGCCCGCCTGGCCGGCCCGGAGCCAATTCAGAAGGAGACAGGCATGCTTCACGAGCGCATCCCCGATCTTGCCAAGTTCGTCGAGCCCGACCGGGTGCGCAAGGAGGTCTATACCGACCCGCGGGTCTTCGAGCTGGAGATGGAGCGCATCCACGAGCGGGTGTGGATCTACTGCGGTCATGAGTCGCAGGTGCCAAGACCGGGCGACTACTACACGGTGCAGATCGGCCGCCAGCCGATGCTGATGGTGCGCGGGCAGGACGGCGCGGTGCACGTGCTGTACAACCGCTGCCCGCACCGCGGGTCGATGATGTGCGGCGACCGTCACGGCAACACCGGCGAGTTCTTCCGCTGCTCCTACCACTCCTGGACCTTCCATCACGACGGCAGCCTGCGCAACATCCCGATGATGGATTCGGGTTACGCAGGCACGCGCTGGGGGCGCGACAACCCGGATTGCCATATGCGCAGCGCGGCGCGCACGGAGAGCTACCGCGGGTTCGTGTTCGCCAGCCTGGCCGCGGACGGCCCGACGTTGCAGGAGTTCCTGGGGGAGTCGCGGATCGCCTTCGACGACATGTGCGACCGTGCGCCGGAGGGCAAAGTGGAGGTGGTGCCCAATTGCTTCCGCGTGATCCAGAACTCGAACTGGAAGATCTTCCTGGAGAACCAGCTCGATGCGCTGCATCCGTCCGTGACGCACCAGTCTACCGGCCGCGCCGCCCGGGACGTGGAGCTGGCGATCGAGAAAAAAACCGGCAAGGCACCGCTGTCGTATCACATGCTGTCGGCATTCGCGACGGTGACCATCGACAAGTGGGATGGCTTCCAGACGCTGAACTATCCGAACGGCCATTGCATTCTGACCGGCTACATGGGGCTGCGCCCCAAGGACCCCGATACGCTCGACTACGAGCGGGTGATGGCACAAGGCGTACGGAAAGGAGCGCACGGAGCAGATTCTGGGCGTGAACATCCACCACGTGCTGATCTACCCGGGGCTTTCGGTGCAGTCGCCCCTGCAGCAGCTGCGCGCGGTGCGGCCGCTTGGGGTCGATAAGACGCTGACCGAGATCTGGCACTTCCGTCTCAAGGGCGCGCCCGAGCCGATCTACCGGCGGGCGCTCGCCTACTACAACCTGGTCAACTCGCCTTCGACCATGATCAACGCCGACGACCTGGAGAACTTCTGGAAGGTCCATCAGGGGCTGTCGTCGGACGGGGGCGATTGGGTGAGCTTCCATCGCCATTTCGGGCGCGACATCGAGCGGGCGGGTGTCGTGGAGACCGCTCCCGACATGGGCACGTCCGAGGCGCCCATGCGCAACCAGATGAAGGCCTGGGCGCAGTTCATGGCGGCGGAGCGCTAGATGGCGGCGAAGAAGCGGCCGGCCGCAGGAAACCTCCTGCGCTCCGCGACGAAGAAGACCGGCGGTGCGGCGCGCAAACCTTCCGCGCGGCCCGCGAAAGCGAAGCAGGTCGGCTCGGGTCGGCAGCACACGCGCCGCAGCGCCGCCGAACGGCCACGCGGTTCAGCACGAAATCGAGCAGTTCCTCTACCGCCAGGCGGAGCTGCTGGATGCGAAGCGCTGGCAGGACTACGTCGACCTGTTCGCCGAGGACGGCATCTACTGGATGCCGGCCCGGCCGGAAGACACCACCTGGGACGGCGTGCCCTCCATCTTCGCCGAGGACAAGAACCTGATGAACGTGCGAAGGGGCCGTGTCCAGCACCCCGATGCCTGGTCGCAGCGTCCGCTCTGGGGCACCAACCACGTAGTCGGCAACGTCATCGTAGAGCGGATCGCCGCCAACGGCGACGTCGTCGCCCGCTCCCGGTTCCATATGCTGGAGCTGCGCCGCGACAACGTGCGCCACTTCGCGGGCGGTTACGTGCATCACCTGAAAAAGACCCAGGGACGGCTACCGCATCAAGCTCCAGCGCGTGGACATGACCAACGCGCAAGCGGCGTTCGACTACGTGCTCCAGGTCTGGGTGTAGGACGCTTCTGCCGCGAACGCGACGCAAAGCGCTAGGCGCGAAGGACCGCAGGAGTGCAGCACGAGGCGCTCGAGGCGCGACGTGTCCACGACCTGGCTATCGCTCTCCGCACGCTCGTGTCTGTGTAGTTCGCGTCTCGGGTTTCCTTCGCGTTCCTTCGCATACCTTCGCGTCCGTCGCAGTGAACGGTTCTTGGCTTGCCCACCCTCTAAGTCGTTCAGGGTCTCGCGCCTCGTGCCTCGGCGCCTTGAATTCTCCCTCTCGGCCCTGATATCCCGACGACATGTGCCGAACCCGGCCGGAACTTGCCTAAGGGGAAGGAACCGATGCGATCGCGCGATCCGCGCACCTGGATGTGGGCGCAGGCCCTGGAGATGCTGGAGCAGGCCGACCGCCTGCACCGGCAATTCTTCGAGCCGGGCCCGGCCCGGGTTGCCGGTCCAAGCTGGCAGCCGCCGATCGACGTGGTCGACAGCGGCGGCGAGGTCTGGATCGTCGTCGCCCTCCCGGGCGTGCCGCCGGGGCGGGCACAGGCGGCCTTCGAGGGCGGCATGCTGGCGGTACGCGGGGAGCGGATACTCCCGGCTGAGTATCACCACGGAACGATCCGGCGACTGGAGCTGCCATACGGGCGATTCGAGCGTCGCATCGCCGTCCCATCCGGTCAGTTCGAGCTGGCCGAGCAGCGCTTCGAGAACGGTTGCCTGGTTCTGCACCTGCGCCGCACCTGAGGAAACATCATGACCTACGCTATGGATCAGAATCAGCCTCGCCCCGCATCCCAGCCCGCACCGACAAACGGGTCCGGCGGCGTGCTCGCCCTTCCCGAGGATGCGCTCGTCATCCTGCCGGTGCGCAACCTCGTGTTGTACCCGGGCATGATCCTGCCGCTGACTATCGGTCGCGAGGGCTCGATCGCCGCCGCCCAGCAGGCGGTCAAAAGCGAGCGGCCGGTCGGCCTGGTCCTGCAGAAGGACTCTACCAACGACAACCCCGGTCCTGAGGATCTCTACCAGATCGGCACGGTGGCGCAGGTGCTGCGCTATATCACCACCCAGGACGGTGGTCACCACCTCATCGCGCAGGGACAGGAGCGCTTCCGTGTGAAAGAGTTCCTGCCGGGCTATCCGTTCCTGGTCGCGCGTGTCGAGCGCATCGCCGACGGCACGCGCGGCAAGCCAGGACGTGGAGGCGCGCTTCCTGCAGCTCAAGAAGCGGGCCGCCGAAGTGCTCGAGCTGCTGCCGCAGACGCCGCAGGAGCTGGTGTCCGCCGTGGAGAACTTCACCTCTCCCGGGGCGCTTGCCGACATGGTCGCAGGCTTCATGGACATCAAGCCCGCCGAGAAGCAGGCGCTGCTGGAAACGTTGAACGTGCAGACGCGGCTCGACAAGCTGCTGGCGCTGCTCGGCGCATCGCATCGAAGTGCTCAAGCTCTCGCGCGAGATCGACGAGCGGACCAAGGAGACGATGGACAAGCGCCAGCGCGAGTTCATCCTGCGCGAGCAGTTGAAGACCATCCAGAAGGAGCTGGGCGAAGGCGAGGAAGGCGGCGCAGCCGAAGGCCAGGAGCTGGAGAAGGCGGTTGCCGAGGCCGGTATGCCGGAGGAGGTGGAGAAGCACGCGCGCAAGGAGCTCAAGCGCCTGCAGCGCATGCCAGAGGCCTCCACCGAGTACTCCATGGCGCGCGGCTATCTCGACTGGCTGATCGAGCTGCCCTGGAAGCTCGAAGGCGAGGCGCAGATCGACCTCGCCGAAGCCCGCCGTATCCTGGAAGAGGACCACTTCGGGCTCGACAAGATCAAGAAGCGCATTCTCGAGTTCCTGGCGGTGCGCAAGCTCAACCCGCAGGGCAAGTCGCCGATCCTGTGCTTTGTCGGCCCGCCCGGCGTGGGCAAGACCTCGCTCGGCCAGAGCATCGCCAAGGCGCTGGGGCGCAAGTTCGTGCGCGTGTCCCTGGGCGGCGTGCACGACGAAGCCGAGATCCGCGGCCACCGCCGCACCTACGTGGGCGCGCTGCCGGGCAACATCATCCAGTCCATCAAGAAGGCGGGCAGCCGCGACTGCGTGATGATGCTGGACGAGATCGACAAGATCGGCGCCGGCGGCTTCCACGGCGACCCGTCGTCGGCGCTGCTCGAGGTGCTCGATCCGGAGCAGAACCACAGCTTCCGCGACACTACCTGGGCGTGCCCTTCGACCTGTCGCGCGTGACGTTCATCGCCACCGCGAACATGCTCGACACGATTCCGGGTCCGCTGCGCGACCGGATGGAAGTGATCCAGCTACCGGGCTACACGCAGGAGGAGAAGCTGCAGATCGCCCGCAAGTACCTGGTCAAGCGCCAGATGGAGCAGAACGGGCTGACGGCTGGAGAAGTTCGAGATCACCGATGCGGCGATCGCGGCGGTGATCCGCGACTACACGCGCGAGGCCGGCGTGCGCAACCTGGAGCGCGAGATCGGCGTCGCTCGCACGCAGCGCGGCCGTGCGCATCGCGGAGGGTGCTGTGGAGCGCGTGCGCGTCGATGCGGGCGACCTGGAGGAACTGCTGGGGCCGAGCCGGTTCGAGTCGGAGCTTGCCGCGCGTACCGCGGTGCCGGGTGTTGCGACCGGACTGGCCTGGACGCCGGTGGGTGGCGACATCCTGTTCATCGAGGCGAGCCGCACGCCGGGCAACGACCGACTGATCCTGACCGGCCAGCTCGGCGACGTCATGAAGGAAAGCGCGCAGGCGGCGTTGACGCTGGTCAAGTCGCGCGCCGAGTCGCTGGGCATCGACGTGGCCGTGCTGGAGAAAGTCCGACATCCACGTGCACGTGCCGGCGGGCGCCATCCCCAAGGACGGGCCGAGCGCGGGCGTGGCGATGTTCATGGCGCTTGCGTCTCTGCTGACCAACCGCACGGTGCGCAACGACACCGCCATGACCGGCGAGATCAGCCTGCGCGGGCTGGTGCTGCCGGTGGGCGGGATCAAGGAGAAGGTGCTGGCGGCGATGCGTGCCGGCATCACCACCGTCATGCTGCCCAAGCGCAACCAGAAGGACCTGCACGACGTGCCCGAGGAAGCGCGCCAGAAGCTGAGCTTCGTCTGGCTGGAGACGGTGGACGACGCCGTGAGCTTTGCGCTCGCCCGCGGCCGGTTCGAGCCGCGGCCCGCGCTGGCTGGCTAGGCCTGGTCGCAAAGAGATTCACAGGATTAACAGGATTTCGCAGGATCAACAGGATTTTCAGGATCAACAGGATTTCCTCTCAGATAATCCACACGGTTCGCCCCGGGCTTGTGAATCCTGTTAATCCTGCGAAATCCTGTCAATCCTGTGAATTGCCCTAGTCAGCGTCAGCGCCGCGGCGGCAGCACCAGCGAGGGCCACGCCTCGACGCCGAAGAACTCGTCCGGCTCGAGCAGCACCACTGCCCTGCTCGCCAGCTCGCGTGCGGAGGGCGATGCGCGTCCCTGCAGGTAGCGTTGCAGGACCTCCAGGGGGTCGTCGCCCGGTCCGGGCGACCAGCGAGCGCCCCTGCAGCTCGACCCGCAGTCCCTTGTAGCTTTCCGGCAGTCCGGCGTTGCGGCCGAACTTGGACTCGCCGTAGTCCAGGTGCGAAAGGTGATAAGGAGGGAAGGCCGCCTCCGAGTTCTCGGCGTAGAAGGTCCACACCTGGAACTCGCTCACGCCGGTGATGCCGTTCAGGTAGTGCAGCGCGCCCTCCCCGCAGAGGGCTACGCACAGGATGCGTTTGCGGTAGAGGATGGCCCACTCCGGATGCCGCGTGAAGAAGTCGTCGCGCTCGTCCTGAGCAAGGCGGACGAGGCGCTTGAGGTCGCTTCGGGTGATGCGGGCGTAGGAGCGGCTGTCGGCCATCGTGCAAATTACTATAGGGCAGGCCGCCTGCCAACGGCATCCCTACAAAGACATAGACGCGCCCGGAGATGGTTCCGCCAGGGAGCGATCGGGCCGCCGGCGAGCAAGCAACCCGAAAGCGCCGCGTGTTGTATGCTCGGTCCTCCAGCAGTGAACTGTCCACGAGAGGATCCGCCCATGAGACTGCTCCCGCTTTTGATCGCCGCCATGCTCGTATCCGGCTCCGCGCTTCGCTGAGGCTTGCCCGGCCCTGCTCGATCACAAGTTCACCACCGTCCAGGGCAAGCAGATCGATCTTTGCCAGTATGCCGACCGGCCGATTCTGGTGGTGAACACAGCCAGCCGCTGCGGGTTCACCCCGCAGTTCACCAAGCTCCAGGAGATGTATCAGCAGTACCAGGCGAAGGGCCTGGTGGTGCTGGGGTTTCCCTCCAACGATTTCCGGCAGGAGCTGGCCACCAACCAGGAGGTGGGCGAGTTCTGCCTGGTGAACTACGGCGTGACCTTTCCGATGATGGAGATGAGCTCGGTCAAGGGTGGGACCGCCAACCCACTGTTCAAGCAGCTCGCCGAGGAGACCGGGACGGAGCCCGGCTGGAACTTCCACAAATACCTGATCGCGCCAGGCGGCACCGAGGTGTACAGCTTCACCACCAGGACCGAGCCGGACGCGGCGGTGGTCATGGCCAAGCTGCGCCCGATGATGAAGTAGGGGCGGTTCCGCCCGGATGACAGCGCGTTCGCGGCTCCTCTGCGGCCAGCCTGCACCTGCAGGCCGGTTGGCGTCCATGTTCGGGCGCTGCTGCGTCGCCATTCTGGTCGGGCTGATCGCCGGGGCGGCCGGCGCGGACAGCTATCCGAGCCGGCCGCTGCGGATGGTGGTCCCGTTCACGCCCGCCGGTGCGACGGACGTGCTGGCGCGTATGGTCGGCGACGCGCTCGGCAAGCGGCTGGGTCAGCCGATCATCATCGAGAACCGGCCTGGGGCCGGCGGCAACATCGGTGCGCGCATTGCCGCCAAGGCGCCCGCGGACGGCTATACCCTCCTCATGGCGCCTACCTCGATCTATGCGATCGCCATGACCTTGTACAAGGATCCCGGATACGATCTAGTGAAGGATTTCGCGCCCGTCTCCTCGGTTGCAAATGCACTGCATGTCCTCGTGGTCAACCCCGCCGTGCACGCCGGCACGCTGAAGGAGCTGCTCGCGCTGGCCAGGCAAACTCCCGGCGGGCTCACGGTGGCGTCTCAGGGGACTGGAACGGTTTCCCACCTGGAGGCGGTGATGTTGCAGCAGATGGCCGGCATCCAGATGGTGCACGTACCGTACAAGGGCAGCGCACCCGCGGTGCTCGATCTGCTCGCGCGGACGGGTGCAGATGATGTTCGACAGCGTGGCCTCCACGCTGCCGCACATCCGTGCCGAGAAACTGACGCCGGTCGGCGTGCCGACCCCGCAGCGCGTGAGCGTTCTGCCGGACGTCCCGACCCTCGACGAGTCCGGCCTGACGGGCTACCGGGCGGAATCCTGGCTCGGCATCCTGGTGCCGGCGGCAACTCCCCGGCCGACGGTCGACAGGCTCAACCGCGAGCTGGTCGCGATCCTTGCCGATCCAGCGATGCGCCAGGCGCTCATCGAGCGCGGCTTCCAGCCGCAGTCGAGCTCCCCCGAGCAGCTCGCCCAGCGTATCCGCGAGGAGCTGGTTTCGTGGGGCAAGGTGGTGAAGGCCTCCGGTGCCACCGTGGAATAGCGTGTACTTCTTACTCCGATACCGCTCACCACGGAGCTGAGCCGCAAAATGTCAGGAGCACTCACCGGCATCCGCGTGCTGGACCTCACCCGCATCCTCGCGGGCCCGTATGCCACGCAGATGCTCGCTGACCTGGGTGCCGAGGTCATCAAGATCGAGCGCCCGAAGGCCGGCGACGACACGCGTGCCTGGGGCCCGCCGTTCCTGGCGGACCGCCAGAAGCGGCCGATGCGCGACAGCACCTACTTCCTGTGCTGCAACCGCGGCAAGAAGTCGGTCACCGTGGATCTGTCGCGGCCCCAGGGACAGGAGATCGTCCGGCGGCTGGCACAGCGATGCGACGTCCTGACCGAGAACTACAAGGTCGGCGATCTGGCCCGCTATGGCCTTGACTACGCCGCCCTGAGCAAGCTCAACCCGGGCCTGGTGTATTGCTCGATCACCGGCTACGGTCAGGGCGGGCCCTATGCGCAGCGCCTCGGCTATGACCCGATCGCCCAGGCCCTGGGCGGGCTGATGAGCGTGACCGGCGAGCGCGATGGCCGGCCGCAGCGCGTCGGTGTTGCGCTGGTCGACGTCCTGACGGCGACCCACGCCGTGATCGGCATCCTTGCCGCCCTGCGCCATCGCGATGCGACCGGCCAGGGACAGCATCTGGACCTCGCTCTGCTGGACGTGCAGGTCGCATCCATGATCAACATCGCGCAGGCCTACCTGTCGGCGGGTGTGGTCGCCGCTCGCAACGGCAACGAGCATCCGAGCGTGACGCCATCGCAGTCCTTCCGGTGCAGCGACGGGCTGATCATGCTGGCGGCGGCGAACGAGGGGCAGTTCCGCCGCCTGTGCGAGGCGGTGGGGATGCCCGGCCTCGCGAACGAGCCGTGCTTTGCAGACAATGCCGCGCGTGTGCGCAATCGCGACACGCTCACCCAACTGCTGCAGTCGGTGTTCTCGCGGAGCACCGTGAAGGAGTGGGTCGATCGGCTGGTCGCAGCGGGAGTTCCCTGCGGTCCAGTGAACGACATCGCGGCGGTGTTCGATGATCCCCAGGTGCGCGAGCGGCAGATGCAAATGGAGGTGCAGCATCCCGAAGCCGGAACGCTCGCGCTGGTAGCGAGCCCGCTGCGGCTGTCGGCTTCCCCGGTGAGCTACCGCCTGCCTCCGCCGCTGCTGGGCGAACACACCGATGCGGTGCTGACGGAACTTCTGGGGATGGCGCCGGCAGAGCTGGTGTCGCTGCGCGACGCTGGAATCGTGTAGCGCGTATTGCGCCCAGGACCCGCCAGAATCCTCGTAACCACGACCACCGAGTTGCACGCGAGGCAGATCCCCACGATCGGTTGCACGCATTCGGGGGTGGTCTGGTGAAATATCGGGGCAGTTGAGGGCTGAGTTGCCCGACGGCCCGCTGCGATGGCTGCTGCGGATGATGCTCTGCGTGACGGCGAGACGCTCGCGCGCTTCCTGCACCCTGGCCGGGCAGTCCACGCCCTTTGCCTTGTGCAGGTTGGCAATCTCCGCGCGCATAATGTCGTTGAACTTGCCGCTGCCGAGCTGCACGTTGTGCGCTTCCATTCCAGTCACCGCCAGCAGCATCATGGTGTTGGCCTTGAGCTGCTCGGACACCGGCTCCTCGTCGCAGATGCGCGCGTAGGCGGCCGACGAGGCGTTCTCCTCAACCATCCGGTTGAGCTCTGTGTCGAGGTCGCCCGCCGCGCTCGCAGCGCCGGCAAGGGCCAGGGTCGCAGCCAGTGATACGTGTAACGTCATGGGCCCGTGGTAGAACTTGGCGTCTCAGGTCGTGCGTCGGATTATACGCAGAGAAGCGTTGCTAACTGCCCGCCCTTCAGGGTAAGCTGTCGTCGTTTGGAGACGCGCAGATTGGAGTAGGTGGTTTTTGGTTTGACGCGGCCTGCAAGGCCGTCTAGGATGGGTGTTTCGGCCAGAAACTTTTATTTTTCAAAGCATTGACAATCTAATGCGCCCTTCGACGCGGATCGGGATCGTAGCTGCGCTGGCATTGGTTTCCGGGACATCGGCCGCGTTCGGTGCTGTCGAAGTTCTCAGTTACAACCTGCAACTCCTAGATGTACCTGGAACCACGAACGACGCCTTCAGCACCGCCAGGGCCATCAATGCGCAGGGTCGCATCGTCGGCTGGTTCCCGGCCGGCCCCACCGAAGCCAGCAACCCGGCAGCATTCACTGCCACCCCGAATGGCACAGGTGGGTATACGGTCGCGAGGTTTCCCACGCCGGCGACAGGACTCGCCTGGGTTCAGCCATACGACCTCAACGACGACGGTGTGATCGTCGGTCAAAGCCGTACAAACACCAGCACGACCCGGTTCGCCTTCGGTAACAGTAACCCCGCGGCTCGCTTGCTCGGCCCACCCGCCAGCGACGAGAGCGAGGCGACTGGTATCAGCAACAGCGGGCAAGTCGTGGGTTGGCGTACCCTCACCCCGCGCATTGAAGCGTTCTACCTCGCTCCAGGGGCACCCCAGGCGCGGCCGTTGTTCCCGTCCGGCTTAGTGCGGGAGAGCCGCGCACTCGGCATCAACGACCAGGGCAAGATCGTCGGGTACTCGATCCAGAACGGCTCTACCGACTCCCGGGGTTTCATCTACGACGTGAACAGCGGAGGCGCCGTCACCGACCTCGGCTCGATCACAGTGGGAAACCCGAGCGAGACCCCGCCGCTCTGGCGCTCGTCATACGATGCGCTCTCCATCAACCAAGGCGGTCAAGTAGCTGCCACGCAACTCGCTGGCACGGCGCTTAATCACGCGGTCCTGTTCAGTGGCGCCAGGGTTATCGACCTGGGTGTGGTGGGCACTTTCGAGGAGAGCTTCGCCGCCGGCATCAGCGACACCGGCTGGGTGGTCGGGTTCTTGAAAGACGCTGAGGCGCCCTCTGGCAACAGCGGATTCCTCTGGGCGAATGGCCAGATGTTCGATCTATCTGCGCTGGCTCTCCCGGCTGGCTGGACAGGAATCACGGCCGTCTACGATGCCTACAGCCAGGTCGCCTCGGGCAACCAGCAGATCGGTACGATCGTCGGCGAAGGCACCTATCTGGGAACGACGCGGGCCTTCGCGATGCAGATCACGCTGCAGGTTCCCGAACCTCACACTTATCTGATGCTCGGGGTTGGGCTGTTGGCGATCGGTGCGTTGCGCGCGCGTCGCCTCGGACCCCACTGAACGATCGAACTGCCCCGTCTTGGTGCGCTGCCCCGGCTGGGTGCGGTGGAATCGCGCCCTCGACTCACTGCGCACCGCCGTTCGAACGGCCCAACACCGGGGTCGCCGCTCGAGCGGCCTGACGCCTATCCAGCGCCCTCCGTAACTTCCAGCCGACTATGGCTGGTCTGACCGCCCTGCATCAATACGCTTTGCGGTCGCCGAACACCACCAGCACGGTCTTCAGGATGATCATGCAGGTCCAGCCGCAGCGACCAGTTGCGCAGGTAGGTCAGGTCGTACTCGATCCGCTGCTTCATCTTCTCGACGGTATCGGTCTCGCCGCGGAAGCCATTCACCTGCGCCCAGCCGGTGATGCCGGGCCTGACCTTGTGCCGGACCATGTAGCCATCGATCAGCTTGCGATAGGTCTCGTTGTGGGCGACGGCGTGCGGGCGCGGCCCGACTACGCTCATGCTCCCCTGCAGCACGTTGATGAACTGCGGCAGCTCGTCCAGGAGGTCCGGCGCAGGAGCCGCCCCACGCGCGTGATGCGCTTGTCGTCGCTGCGTCGCCTGGCGCACCTCGCCGCCGTCCTCGAGCACCGTCATGGTGCGGAACTTGTAGACCGTGATCTCCCTGCCGTCCAGGCCGTAGCGGCGCTGCTTGAACAGCACCGGCCCGGGCGAGTCGAGCTTGATCGCCGGCGGCGATGGCCAGCATGAGCGGGCGCGGTAAGGATCAGCACGAGGAGCGCGATCACGAAGTCGCTGAGCGTCTTGATCACGCCGTTGAAGCCGTAGAACGGCGTCTCGCACACCGCGACCACCGGCATCCCGCCGATGGTGTCGACGCGCGCCTGGATCAGGTCGAACATGAAGATGTCCGGCACGAAGTAGATCGACGCGGTGGTGTCGCGCAGCTGATTCGAGCAGATTCAGGATGCGCGGCTGCGAGGCCATCGGCAGGGTGATGTAGATCAGGTCGACGTGATGGGACTTGACGTACTCCGCCAGCGCCGAGAGCTTGCCCAGGGTAGGCACCCCATCGACCTTGGCCCGCCGCTCCATGTTGCGGTCGTCGAACACCGCTGCAACCTGGATGCCGAGCAGCGGCGCCCCGTGGATCTGCTGCACCAGCTTGGCGCCCAGCTCGTTGCCCCCGGCGATGACCGCGTTGCGACGCATTCCCTCTATAGCGAGCACCTTGGGCAGGAGGTAGGGGATCGTAGCGTGACCGATGAACACGAGGACCGGCACCGTGACCGACCAGGCCAGCACCATCCTGGCCGGGAACAGGGACAGATAGCCGCTGGCGTAGCCGAAGAACAGCAGGATCAGCAGGACGATGAACCAGTTCAGCAATACGTCGCGCGCCAGCCCCAGCACGGTGCGCGGGTTGTAGACCGCACCGGGGAAGGTCAGGGAAAAGACAATCAGGGCCAGGATCAGGTACGGGCCCTCGAAGGGCTTGCCGAAATAAGAAGCAATTGCGAGAAGCGAGCCGACTGCGATGACTGCGTCCAGCGACAGGCGCAGGAGCGCGGGTGCCGACAGTTGCCGCCGAAAAGCCAATGGAGCGGCATCGGTGCCGGGGAGCACGGGTCGGAAGCGGGAAGACGTGGTGGACCTCAACACTCTAGAAGGTGACTGTTACAGGAAGTCTAACAGTGACAGGTGTCGCTTCGAAACAACATTTTCGGGTCGGCTCCCGTGAGGTGGAGCATCCGGATTTGTGAACGCAAGCAAAAATCAGGCAGACGAGGTCTTCAGTCCTGTAGAAGTAGTGTAGTCAGTGTTTGGGAGGTCCGCCCACAGTCAGCCCCACAATAGTGCGCGATCGGCAAACCGAGTTGACCTTACCCGTTCGTACTTGCACGGCACGCGCGTCCGGATCTCCCGGCACGTTCGCACGCGCAGGCGGAAGCGCCCGTCTGAGCGGATACAGCAGATCTGTGGTATACACATCTCGACAACTGCCAACTCGAGCTCGCCTTCCAGGCCGGCAAGTCGCGGCGCAGACGGGTTCGCCTGATACTCGAAACCTCGCGTGAGGACCTTCGGCCGTGCCGAGCAATACACGCGCACCTGTCAAGCTTTGATCAGGATGCCAGGCGCAGTGAGCCGTCATGACGCTCGGTAGTGCGGTTCAGTGCGGATGCCCGAGCAGCACTGCCTTGCTTCGATGCCTGCCCAGTCTCTCTGCATAGTCAAGCGCGCGAAGGCCGTCTGTGGTCCGCACCATCGGGTCCACGCCGAGCTCGAGCAGAAGCGCTACCGCCTCAGGGTGATCTTCTTGCGTGAGCGACCAGTGCAGAGCGGTGCGTCCGCGCAAGTCGACGGCGCTTGGGTCCGCGCGATTGGACACCAGTCGGCGGATGGCGCCCGGGTGTCCCGCCTTGGCGGCGCCCATGACAGGGGTGAGCCCGTCGCCGTCGCGAGCGTTGGGGTCCGCCCCGGCGGACAGAAGTGTCTCCACCAGCTCGAGATCACCCTCGAACGCCGCGGTGGTCAAGGCGGTTTTGCCATTTGGGTCTGCCGAGTTCGGGTCCGCGCCGTGCTCGAGAAGCAGCTTCGCGCACTCGGCGGCGTGTAGAAGATGCACAGACTTGGTGGGACCGCGTGAGGCTGGAGGCGCAAGACTTACAGTAAGTCAGCCCGGAACCGTCTCAGGTTGGGAAAAGAACTCCCTCTCCCCTGGCGGGAGAGGGCAGGGGAGAGGGGGATGTGCTAATCCATCCACGGGCCCAGCAGCTCGCTCAGCTCCCGCTCGCTGAAGCCGCTCACTACTTCGTCGCCGACGACGATGGTCGGCACGCCACCCCCGCCCAGTCTCTTATTCTCCCGCCATGCCTTGCCGCTGCGCTCGACGTCGAACTCGACGTAGACGATGCCATGGCGGTCGAAGAACTTACGCGCCTGCTTGCAATAGCGGCACCAGGTCGTCGCGTACATGATGACCTCCGGCTGTTCGCTGCTGGCCTGCGCAACTGCGACGCGGCGTTCGGCCCCGGCTCCTTGCCAGGGGCGGGCAAAACCCGCGTAGATGCCGACGACCGCGAGGACCGTCACGATCCACTTTGCCCACCCGCCATTGCCGTCTGACCTTGCCCGCGCACTGGGCCGGGCGTCGCCCTGCGCCACAGGGGAAGCGCTCTCGGCTTTACTGTAGGCAATGCCGCAGGAAGGGCACTGCCATTCCGGGGCGGTGTCGGTGGACTGGCGTTCGTACCGGCACTTGGGACAAACCTTTGGAGTGATGTACATGGGTGCGGGCCTGCCGGGCTGATCGACGTGTCAGCGTAGCGGATTAACGGCGCACCGGGAAGTGGCTTGAGAGCGAGCTCGCGCCGGGGCCGGGCGAAGCGCGCGTCCGGGCACAGGAAGTGCTCCGCGGGATGACTTGCCAATGGGATAACCCCGGGACCGGCAAGGCGGGGTCGCAGGAGCGTTGTCTTCGATCGAGGGAGCGGGCACCGCGCCGAGGCGAAAGGCGGCGCGGCCACGGCCGCTGGCGGTCCACCAATCGGTCGGCTGAGGCAGCGTGATGCTCGCCCAAGCCCGCCGGGTCAGCAAACCCACTAGAGGAGCTCGCAACTATGCTTCTGTTCTTGATCTGCGCAGTCGTCTCCGTAGTCGGAAACCTTTGGGTGGTCGCCAAGATCTGGCCGGTCAGCAAGCTGTACGCCATCGCCAGCTTCGTCTTCTTTCCCGCCTCGATCTTCTTCATGTTCGCGCATTGGGGCGATGAAGAACACGACATCAAAGTGCCGTTCATCCTGACCCTCGTCACGGGGATCGCCTCGGTCTATCTGCTGGACAAGCTCGAAGTGGAGAGCGAGGACGAAGAGGAAGAGGAAAGCTGGCTCTACGATGGCCGCTACGATGTGGCCTTGGGCTCCTCAGACGGCTACGTGTTGTATCGAAGCCGCGGGTAATACTCGCGCCGCAAGCACCGGCTGGCAACAACACCCCCTCTCCCCTTGAGAGAAGGAGACCCCCTCTCCCCTTGCGGGAGAGGGCTGGGGTGAGGGGACACGCGAAGCTCAACAACACCCCCTCTCCCGTGCTTGCGTCCCTTCGGCGCCCATCCGAAATGCTGCCGCCCTGCTTGCTGAGCGATGGCTTCCAAACGCATTCTGCCAAAGGTTCTGGCAGGCGAGCCGAGTGCTATGACTTTCGGCTGGTATGACCTTCGGTTGGATTGTGCGACATATGGGCTCGGCAACGCACATCGCAGCAAAGCGGTCTCGTGACAATGTCATCGGGTAACCGTAAGATCGGCACTTCAACCGGTTCTCGAAATGTGAACCACAGAACTTCATATTCTTGCATCACCAGGGAGGAGCTCGCCATGTGGAAGAAGTTGAAGATCGTCTCCTGTGGAATCGTCGTGCTGCTGGGTGCAGCCGTCGTCATGATGAGCAACAGCTCCGCGGAAGCGACCTCGTCGAAGATCTCCATCGAGCCGGGTGTAGCCTCGAGCTACTTCATCGTCACACCGCCCGATCTCGGCGGTGCGCATTTCCTTTCTGCGGCGGGTACTTCGTCAAAGCGGTCAACAAGCCGAAGACCCAGTGCGCGGACGGAACCTGGCAGCGAGAGTGCCACGCCGTGGAGCTGGATGCCTCCGCACTCGGCTGGAGCGATGACGAGCTGGCCCGTTTCAACGAGCAGTTCGGACAACGGCACGCCCTCGTGCGAGGAAACCTGCGCCAGATGGAGCGCGGCTCGCTCAAGGCGGATGTCTTGGTGGTCGACGAGGGCTGGCAGGGGCAGGCTCTGAGCAAGCCCATCGGTACGTTCTACGGCGCCAGGGCCAGCGGAATCGTCTGCATCACCTACCCGTGCGCGTCGATCCACGAGAGAACGCTCAACTTCCGGATCCAGCGCTTGATCGCGGAGATCGACCTGGCGGCATCCGGCGCGGCCAAGGAGCAGATCGAGGCGGGTTACCAGGCACTCTCCGAGCCCGCCGGCATTCTAGCCGCAGGCGAGCACCATGTCATTGCCGGCCCCGCCGGCAGGGGACTCAAGCTCGTGACCAGCGAGTTCTACCTGCCCGTAGTGGCCAAGAGTCCACCGGAAGGCGAGGTCTGCGGCGGCATCCAAGGGCTACCTTGTCCCGAGGGCCAGTTCTGCGACATCGAGGCCAACGCTTGTAACGGTGCGGACTTTTTCGGCATCTGCCGCGTTCCTCCTCGGGTGTGCTTGAAGATCTATGACCCGGTATGTGGATGCGACGGCGTGACCTATGGCAACGACTGCGAACGGCAGGCCGCCGGGATCCAACTGGATCATCCAGGCGCATGCAAGGAGCGTTGAAGACATCGGCGCGCCGTCGCGCCGGGGGTCTGCGTAACCCCGGCGCCACGTGCGCGCTCGATTCTGACATCCGGCACTCGGATCGCAAACCCGTTTGCTGGAAAGTGCGCGGAGTGTCAATCCTTCGGCCTCGGGAAGCGCCAACGGCCGCGCTTGTTCGACGCGATGATCGCCGAGCTGTCGTTGCTGCTCGGAGATGTCAAACCGCAATCTGTTTTCTCTCGAAGTCTCAAGGGCCTTGAGCCGGAGCGCGCACCAACCCTGCGTCGTTGTCGACCGACATCCCGGTAGCCCGCTCAAGTTAGCTGGCGGAGTGACGTTACCGACTGATAGTGGCGCGGGGCGCAAGCAGGTTGATCCACTGACATGCTGCGCCGGCCGCTACGTCACGCGGAGGTGAACGATGACGTCGTCTTCCAGAGAGCTCGAGCAGATCGCAAAGTCACAGGCTCGGCAGCAGATCCTGCTGATCATCGTGTGTATTGTCCTGCTGGCATCCACTATCGCCACCTGGCGGTCGGTAAGTGCGATGCGGGAAGCCAATCAGATTCAGAGGCAACTCCTCACGGAGAAGGCCGACGCCCCGTCCAAGAGCCCGCAAAAGCGGCGGGGCAGCGTACGGTCAACGACTAAAGCAAGCGCCGAGTCGCGCCGCTCTTGGAGTGTGCGCGGCGAAGCGGATGCGAGCGGCGGCCGGCAGGGAACGATCGACAGCGCCGCGCCCGCGGATCTCACCAATTCACCCGCGATGATGGCTCGTTCAGGCCGCCACTAGCGGCCCGCTGCGATCTCCGCGTGGTCGTGGAGCAGAGGCTTAAGTCTTCTTGCTTCGCGTCGCACCCGGGACCTGACATGGCGCGCGCCTGGACCTCCTGAGTCCAGTTGCGTCGTGCCCTATAGCGACACGAGCACTCATGGGCACTTCCCTCCCGGTTCTTCGCATCGGCCAATTTCTACTCCTGCTGCGCAGCGGCACGCCCCCGACTCTTAGGTGTTGGTACGCGGTGACCAGAGGGACAAGGACTTCGGGCCGGTTCGGGCACAGCCGGGGCTGTACTGCGCCGTTGGCGCGATACCGGGCCGTCAACGTGTGGTGCACGTCGCTTTCAAGTTATCGATGCGCGATAGATGCTCTCGATGGAAGCATCGAGCGTCGCGTTGAATTCCTTGTCTGATTGTTGTGCCGTAAGGCCCTCGGCAAGAGCGCGCGAGAAGCTCGCGGTCATGCCGTTGTTGCGAGCTAGCTTACTGTTCGCCTCGTCGCGAGAGTAGCCGCCCGAAAGGGCGACGACGCGCAGCACGTTCCTGTGCTTGATGAGATCCGCGTAGAAGTTATCCACGTCCGGAATCGTGAGCTTCAGCATGACCTGCTGGTCACGCTTGAGGGCGTTCAGCTCCTTCGTGATCGCGGACTTCAGCATCTCCTCGGCGCCCGCCTTGTTCGGCGTCTTGATGTCGACCTCGGGCTCGATGATTGGTACGAGGCCCGCGGTGATGATCTGCTTCCCGATGTCGAATTGCTGCTTGACGACCGCGTCGATCCCGGCCGGGTTGGCCTGCTTGATAACCGAACGCATCTTGGTGCCGAACACGTCCTTCGACTTCGCCTTTTTCAACAAGGCGTCGAGTCCGTCGATCGGCTTCATCAGCTGGACGCCATCCTTCTCCTCGGTGAGGCCCTTGTCCACCTTGAGAAACGGGACGACGCCCTTGACGTCCCAGAGGTACATCGGCGTCGGTCTACCCTCGACGGTCCGATCCATCGTGTTCTCGAACAGGATCGCACCGATCAGGCGTTCGCCGGTGAACGCCGGGCTCGTCATGATCCGGGTGCGCATCGTGTGCACGAGGTCGTACATCCCTTCCTCGTTCGACCACGCGTCCTTGTTGATGCCGTACAGCTTCAGGGCGTTCGGTGTGCTGCCACCGCTTTGATCGAGCGCCGCAATGAAGCCCTCGTCGTTCTTGATCTTCTTCAGCTGATCGTCGAACTTGCTCACGGCTCGGGGCTCCTTGGTCAGAGGCTTGGATCCGTACGTAGGTCGGTATTCTAGCTCAGCTGGCGTAGAGGATCTGTCACGCTACCATTCGGACAAGGCGGCGGTTCTTGTGTGCGCGAACCCGTAACCCAGCGGTCCAACGCCATCGCTGCGGTTGCTCGCGCTCGCAGCGCATCTCGCGTGTCCAGACAGTCTCCGGACCCATCGCCAGCGTCCCGCCCGCGCTCCTTCATCTGCGTGGCACTATGGGGGAGACACAAACCAACCGAAAACCAAAGTTTAGTCCGCGGTTGACGGGATCGTCTCGGCCGTGCCGAGACGCACAGCGCGCGAGGCCTCGACCGTAGAGCCATGACCCACCCCGAACGGCACGCAGGTCTTCACCACTCAGTGAAATGTCGCTGGGTTCTCTGTACTTGTTCAGGGACCACTCCTAGACATTGCCCGCAAGGTCCAGCGCGCCCTGTATTGAGCTGCCGCATGGGTACATCCCCACCGCAGTGGTGCGCCCCAGACGACCCTCGTCCGTGTTCGCGCACGTATCGACCCAGGCGGCGCCCCAAGGGTATTCATGATCGGAGCGGCCCCCGTTTGCTGCCTGCTGCCACTGGGATTCAGTGGGCAGCCGGACCTGGTACCGCAACTTGCTACTCAACCACCGGCAAAAAGCCATTGCGTCGTACTAAGAGACGTTCTCAGCACGGCGGCGCGTCACGACAGGCGCTCCTTTGGCGCTCGGACGACAGCGAGTTCACCTACTTCGGCGAGGCGTTCCTCAAGGACGCATTGCCGCAGAGTGCCTCGTTCCAGGACGCCTTCGTCAAGGCCGAGCAGCTGGTGAGAGCACGGGAGTTGGCCGATCGCAAGGACGCGAGCGACGCAGACTCCGATGAGTTCTCGCTGCCCCAGATGTTCAACCCACAGCCGATTGCGGAACATCTGAAGCGGTGGTGGGTGCAGACGGCGCCGCGGGTGGGGACGCGTTGAAAGGCTGGAAGCTGAGGCTCACTGAAGGTGCGCACAGGCGTGTGAGGATGCCCCCGAAGACTTGACTGCGCCATCACGCGGGTTGTCGGAGTAGCTGCTCCACAGTTTCGCCCCCCATCTCAGTGTAACGACGGAAGGCCGTTGCCACGGGCTCCATTTCGCGCTCCGCAATGCCATAGGTGGCGAATGCGACCCGCCATTGCCGGACTACGCGCGCCATCTGATCCACGATCTCCGCGGCCGCGCGCGCCCTGAGGCCAAACTGGCCACTGCCGTCCACGGCGTTGTCGAGGGTGGCCGCACGTCCGCGCGGCCCGACGCCAAGGAGCAGGTAACGCTCGTGCGCAACCTGTGGCCTGGGGACTACGTCGTAGAGCGGCGAGAGGCGCCATCCGCGAGTGCGTGCGTCGAGGAGGTATCCATGGTTCCGCAGATGGTCGTCGTCGTTTGACACCAGAATGTTGAACACCATCCGACGGAACAGCTCGACGCGATCGGCCGCCACAGCGCCCGCTGCGCCGCGCTGCTCGATCACGCGTGCCAGGTCTGCATAGGTAGCGCGGGACATCTCTGTGCTGTGCATGCCCAGCATGGTGAGGCCACTCACGAAGTGCACGCGCTCGAACCCGGCAGGGGTGGCTCGCCTGTCGAACCGCTCGATGAGCATCACGCTCTTCTCCCCGGCCAGCCGGAGCAACCGCACCTCCGGCACGTTCAGCCCGCACTCGCGAGCCATCTGCAGGGTTGCGTACTCGATCGCCGGGACGTTCCAGCGGTCACCGCGGCTGTCGAACTTGGCCAGCCACTGGCGATCGTCGTCGAGCACCACAACCTTGGGCCGTGCACCGCCGACTGACGAGCCAGCGTCGAAGATCGCCTCCAACCCGGCGGGTACCGGCTCGCCGGCTTCAATGCGCGCCGCCGCCTCGACTAAGTAGGTGAGTTGGGTCGCGTGCGCTACGCCAGTGGTGCGCGGCGCGCTGTCCGGGCGTGCGCGAAACTCCAGCGCGCCCACACCGTTCCCGCCCGCGTGCTCGAGGTACACCGACTCTGGCAGCGGCCCGGTCTGGCCCAGCTTCCGCTCGATCACGAGCCGCCCCCACAGGTCGGGCGCTGCATCGCGGATGGCGCCGAACTCGGCCAGCTCATAAGCCGGCTGCCGCTCCGCGGGCCCCGCAAGGGGCAGCGATACAGGATCGACCTCTATGGCGTTGGCGCGCTGGGTGTAACGCGTGCCGTACCGGAAGCGTGACGCCTGCACCACTGCGCCCTCCTCGAACAGCGACAGCGTGCCTGCCGGTACGGCCGTAACGGCACCAGGCAACGTCGCGAACACCGTGGTGTTCGTGCGCTTAGAAGTCATCATGCATGTCCTCGCTCGGCGCCTTGCGTGGGCGCTTTGGCGCGCGCTCAGCGCGCAGCGCCTCGCCCACGGCGTCGCTGGCGCGGTTCGCGAGCGGCGCTGCCAGCTGCAGCAGCCCCAGCGACTCCATGACCGCCAGCCAGGAGCCGAACGCCACGGCCACGTCGCCGCTCTCGATGCGATGAAGCGTGCGGCGGCTCACGCGGGCGCGCTGGGCGGCATCGTCCAACGTGCGTCGACGCGCGACCCGAGCGGCGCGCAGGGAGGCGCCCGCCGCCTTGGCCAAGCCGGCGGTGGCCGGGGATGCGAAATGTACTTCGGTGCGGCGCACGAGATAGCCTTATTTGGCACGATATAAGCCATAATGTGCCATATAAGACCTAGTTTCGCAATCGGCCCACGCCGCCCGCCCGGCTCCCGCCCACCACAGGTGTGTGAGCCCCCGTTTGCGCAGCGTCCCGCAGATGCCTGCCTGGAGCAGGCGGCGAACGAGCTGCAACCTGTGCTCAGCCGGCCCGAGCCTGAGCCCGAGAGCCTGCTCCCAGAGTGATCCGGCCGAAAAGCATGGACGCCGGGCTGTGTCTCCAATGCCGGGGCCTTCGACATGGTCGGCAATGTGTGGGAGTCGGTGGCGGACTGGTGCCCACCAGCGAATGACTGCTCGATGTCGCGAACTCGAGCGGATGTCGGTCCATCCGAGACGACTGGCGTCCCCTGCCCATAGGGGCAGGTATCCATTCACGCTGCTGCGCGGACATACCCGTTCGGCCAATTGACGCCCGTGGCTGCGTCGTCGAGTATCACACGCGTAGGCCGCAAGCATTCAGTGCACAACGCCCTTGAATAAGGGGGAGCTGTAATGAAGAAGCATGACCACGTTCCGAGCCGTCGGATGGGTGAGGGCGCTCTTTTCGATGCATCGGCATGCTGGCGACGCTGCGCCTTGTTTGGAGTGGTGCTGCTCGGCAGCGGGATGTTCGCGACCATGGACGAGTGCGCTGCGCAGCTCCTGCCCAGTCCGGATGCCGAAGCCAAGTTCGGATTGATCGAGAAATCCATTTTCCTGTACGACGCGAAACCATACTCGATCGCCGGAGCCTTGGAGAAGAACGAGGTGGCGGGCATGTCCGTCGTCCTCATCCACGACGGCAAGCCGGCGCTGCATCGGACCTACGGCTTGCGCGTCAAGAGGAAGGATCTGAAGACCAACGACGCCACCCGCTATCAATGTGCGTCGACGAGCAAGATGGTCGCTGCGCTGGGCGTCGTTACGGCGGCGCGCCAGGGCAAGCTGCAGCTGGACCAGCCGATCACCGAGTTCAACAAGGCGCACCCCGACGCATTGCTCGCGGAATGGGTCGACAAGTACTTCAAGGGCGACACCGCGGCCTGGGCGAAGGACGTGACGCTGCGACGACTGCTGAGCCATTCGGCCGGCATGGGCGTGCACGGAATCTCGGCCGCCCCCTGGCTGCCCTCGAATGACCCGCTGAAGAACATTCTCTTTGGCAACAGCATATTCAAGGAGGCGGTCAAGCCTGTCCACGAGCCCGGGACGGTGTATGACTACTCGGGGGGCGGCTACATCGTGGCCGAGCAGTGGCTGGAAACCGCGACCGGGGCCAAGTTCAAGGACTACCTGAAGCAGAACGTGCTCGATCCGCTGGGCATGACGCAGAGCACGTTCGAGACCGCCGACGAGGACACGCCGAACCTGGCGTGGGGGTGCAGCCGCGGGGTGTGCCTGTACAACGTGCGCACGCTCGATGTGAAGGCGGCGGGCGGCCTCATCTGTCACCCGGTGGACTACGCGCGGCTCGTGGCGCTGATGATGGGCAAGGGCAAGGACTATCTTCCCGGGAGCATCGGTGTGCAGCGTATTCCCGCTGATGACGTAGTGACCATGCTCACGCCCAGTGAGAACAAGAATACCGGCGCGCCGATTCCTTCCGGTGGCGAATGGTATGGTCTCGGCGTGTCGCTCCGAGACGAACTCGGAACCGACGGCCTCACGACCCGCTTCTCGCACGGCGGGTCGCATCAGGGGTTCGCCATCGAGTTCTACGCGGATCGTACCGTGAACGCAGGCATTGTCGTGCTCGTCAACGGCGATCGCGAATGGTGGCGCCAGAAGGAGAAGTACGGCGGCCACACGCTGGCGGATGCCGTGGTGACGGCATTCAAGGTGGCTTATGGGATCGTCAACCAGACCGGGCCGCTCGTACCCCGGTGCAGCGAGGACTCGGATTGTGGCGCGGGCCTGTACTGCAACGCAGGCGTCGACACCAATCGCAACGAATGCGTGGCATTGAAAGCGGACAACGCGGCGTGCGATTTCGTCAACGGCGGCCGGCAATGCAAGTCGGGCAGGTGCAAGGCGGGGCGCTGCTACACGCTCGACTCGGTGGCGATGGGTGGTACCTGCTACGTGAACGACGCGTGCAAGGAGGGCAAGTGCAGTTCGATCGACGGCACCAAGGGTACGTGCGTCTGCGAGGACGATTCCGACTGCGATTCCGGCAAGTGGTGCAACGCCGGAGCGGACACCACGAAGAACGCGTGCCTCACGCTCAAGAACGACAACGAGACGTGTGACCTCCTCGGAGGCGGCCATCAGTGCAAGAGCGGGCGATGCAAGTCGTCGCGGTGCTACACGGCCGACTCGGTGGCGATGGGCGGCGTCTGCTACGTGGACGAGGCGTGTAAGGAAGGCAAATGCAGCGCGATCGACGGCACCAAGGGAACGTGTGTGTGCAAGGAGGATTCCGATTGCGATTCCGGCAAGTGGTGCAATGGCGGAGCGGACACCACGAAGAACGCGTGCCTCGCGCTCAAGAACGACAACGACACGTGTGATCTGGTCGGCGGTGGCCACCAGTGCAAGAGCGGGCAATGCAAGTTCTCGCGCTGTTACACGCCCAACTCCGTAGCCATGGGCGGAACCTGCTACATGGACGACGCTTGCAAGGAAGGCAAATGCAGCGCAGTCGACGGGGCCCGGGGGACCTGCGTGTGCCAGGACGATTCGGACTGCGCAGCGGGCAACTGGTGCGACGGAGGCGCCGACACGAAGACCAATGTGTGCCGGGCGAAGCTCGACAAGGGCGAGACGTGCGGGAAGCCGCTATCGGTGGGCAACGACCACAAGTGCAAGTCTGGAGAGTGCTCGGGGGCGCCTTTCTACAAGTGCAAGTAGGCCTGGACGTCGGCGATGCGGCCAGCGACGGGGCCAGCTCTTGCCTTTTATCTCTGATTCGATCATTTGGTCATCTCACTTCGGTCAGCGTCACAACAGTCGGTGGGCATGCCTAAAGCGCGGCGGCGCAGGATGGCAGCCTTGCTCAGGCTTTCCGCCTGCGGCAGTCGCGAGGAAGCGCTATACAAAACGTACACGGAGAGCAGCGTCAGGACCCAGCGCCATTGCGCGCGAAGTACCCAGCTGATCCGCCAGATCTCGAAAGAGCAGCTTGCCGAGGCGGCGCGGCTGGTGGCTCTAGCCAACTACGCATAGCACCACGTTGACATCCCGCGTCAGAACCTACCGGAGCTCCTCGGCGTGGTCGAGCTGACCGAGCAACAGACGAACCTGTTGCGGGACGGTATGGCGATCCTCGTCGGTTATCTCGGCACCGTTCGGGACATGGAAGAAGACGATGGAGAGGCGCCTGTCCACTAGCTCAACACGCGCCCTCACACCTAGACCATCAAGCCGATGCAAGGTTGGCTTCGCACGGCTGCCGGTACCGCTGGTCGCTATTGCAGGAATCCTGCTGGCGTCTGGGCATTTCGTTGTCCCTGGTCCTAGTAGTTGTTATTCAGGACCGCGTGGACGACCGGCACCGCTCTCGAAATCTCCTTGATTTTCCCTGCGATTTCCTTCAGCTCAGCGTCCGAGTAGTCGTAGTTGAAACGATCAGACGACGCTGCAAGTCCCTTCTGGTCCCCGAACAGCTGACCGCCGGCGAGATCAACGTGCGCCGGCGCTATGAGGCCCTGCTCAAGGGGCGCGCAGAGGTCGACAAGGACGACAGGTTGGACGCCGACGATTGGGAACTGCTGACCGATTCGTTCGACCTGGCGATCGAGTGCGTCGCCTTGCTCCATGATCATGTGCTGATCGCACTGAGGACCCATGAACGACCTGCTTGACGTCAGCGGCTCGACGATCAACCTGTCCGGTTTGCTGGATACCACGCGCGACACGCTGCGCCAGCAGTACCGCAACCAGCAGCTGGACCCCGACGCTGCCGCGGGCGCGAACGCGCTCTCACGCAGCATAGGAGTGGCCGCCAGCCATCCACCCAGAGCAAGCAGGCTCGGTTGTGAATGTCCGGGGGAAGGTCTGCTCACGACCCACACCGGCCGTTCGCGTGCCTCAAAGCAGCCGTTCCACTCTCGACACTGCGCGCACCGGCAAGCACTACGACGCTGTTCCGCGCGTCCGCTGCAGGGCTCTTGTTGGGCTATGGTGTCAATCGGGGCCAGCCTCTAAGACGACACATTGCTGCGTCTCAGCGGTCTACTGCAAAGAGCCGCCAATCACCTGGCACGCCTTTGAGGGACTGGATTCCTCGGTCTCGAAAGGACAATGCGGAACCCGCAACCAGGTCCTTCACGGTGGCGGACACCAGCACTTCGCCGGGGTGCGCAAGGGCCGCGACGCGGGCTCCGATATGAACGGAGATCCCGCCGAGCTTGTCGCCGATGACCTCGCACTCCCCGGTGTGCAGGCCGGCTCGAACCTCGATTCCGAGCGACTGGACGCTGTCCGAGATCGCGCAAGCGCAGCGGACGGCCCGGGCGGGGCCGTCGAAGGTGGCGAGAAAGCCGTCGCCGGCAGTGTCGATCTCACGGCCGCGGAAGCGTGCGAGTTCGCGACGGACCGATGCGTGATGATTGTCGAGCAGATCCGCCCAACGGCGGTCGCCGAGGCTGGCGGCCTTCTCGGTGGCGCCGACGATGTCGGTAAAAAGAACTGTGGCTAGAACACGGTCATGGTCCGCGCTGTGGCGAACACCGGTGATGAACTCTTCGATCTCGTCGAGAATGGCATTGCTGTTGTCCCCCCACGGGCTGTGATCGATGCCATTTAACTCGACCAGCTTCGCTCCCGGTATGCGCGCAGCCATGTATCGGGCCGCGCCTATATCGATCATGCGATCGTTTACGCTGTGGAGGATCAGCGTCGGCACCCGGATCGCAGGCAGAATGTGCCGGATGTCAATCTCTCCGTTCATGCGCAGCAGCGTCGCGGCGGCCGCGGGACTCGCGCTCGCCCGGTGGAAGCGGGCCCACCATTGGCGGAATCGCTCGTCTTGTGCCATGCTTGGGGCTCGCAAATCGATCCCGACTGGCCCCCCCCAATCGCGCTCGACCTGGTCGACGAAGGCCTGTCTCTGCTCTTCGGTTGGACCCCAAGGGTAGTCAGGCGCCCACGTACGGCGCGCGAAGGCGGCGTTCATGATCAGCGCCGAGGTGCGCTGAGGGTAGGTCGCGGCAAACAGCGCGCACATGGTGCCGCCCTCGGAATAGCCGAACAACGCCGCAAACTCCGACCCGACAGCATTCATCACGGCCCGGACATCGTCCATGCGGACCTCGAGGTTGGGCATATCCGCGACCCGGTCGGAAAGCCCAGTACCTCGCTTATCGAATAGGATGAGGCGGGAGAAGGACGCGAGCCGGGTGAGGAACCGCGCGAGCGTGGGTTCCTCCCAGAAGACATCGATGTTCGACACCCACCCCGGCACAAGAACCAGGTCAGGAGGCCCTTTCCCCAGCACCTGATATCCGATGTTGACGTCGCCGCTCTTGGCGTATCGGGTCTCCGTCAGCATTGCGAGGTTCTCTCACGTGCGAAGTGAAAGGGTACTCCAATCCCCCAAACAGCGCTCTTGCTGCAAGGTCGCGAGTGCCGGGCACCTGGGCGTTTATGGGCTCGAACGCGGACGCCACGTACCCGCGTCGGTCCTACCGCGCAGGTCACCGCGGCTCGACCACGATATAGGCGCGTCCTCCCGGGCTGGCCTGAAAACAATCGCAGCCAAGCTGAGCGACCGCTATCGGGGAGATAGTCAGAGGACCGCTATTGGCCGGAAGCGGCTACATGAGCCGCGACAGCTCTTCGGGTGCTATTCGGAGACGCGCGAGGAGTCGGTGACTGCGAGAAGCATCGCGATGGTTAGGCCGCGACGACTTTTCGTCGACCCGACCAACGACCCCCGCAACCGCCGACGGGGCGAAGGGCGGAAGGAGACGCTACAAAGCGGCCCGCTTGTGGCGCAGCCAGGCGAGCGCTGCGAAACCAGCCGCGAGTAGCAGCCACGTCTCGGGCTCGGGCACCGGCTCGCCGTAGATGAAGTCGTCCATCACGACATAGTCCCCATTGGTGTCGAGAGTGACGTTCGGAGAAACCGTGGTGCTGCCCGAGACGATCCGGACGCGGCTCACGACCGCACTGGCGAAGGTCTCTCCGAGGAAGGACAAGGTCTCGTCGCCTAACGTGGCGGGGATGAAACGGGTTGCCAGGAGATTGTCGGCGGCGTCGAAGAAGCTGAGCGACGAAACATCGGCGAGATCGACGTCCGTGAACACGGCGCCGAAGCCGCTGGTCAGAGCGGCGGTATTGGTGCCGGGGATAAAGAAATGCACGTCTACGATGTTGCTGCCGATCGCCGTAAACAACTTCTGCTGGCTGAACGGCTCAAAGATCGCAGGAAAGCCCGCGTGCAGATTTCCGAACTGCGTGGGAGTCGCCGTTGGATTTCCCGCTCCGGCACTGACCTCCAAACTGGTGCCGGGTGTGGTGAACTCCGCTCCGCGCGCGCGCCCCGGTGTATTGCCATTGAAGAAATTTCCCGGGAACGCATTGGGCGAGGAGAAAGCATCGGGCACGCCGTCCCAGTTGATCTCGCGTCGTCCGCTGCCAAAGGATCCCGGCGTGTTCGGGTTCAAGGTTCCCAGGGCGGTCCGAAACGCGTCAACCGTGTCCTGAATGTCGGCGGCCGTCGCGCCGGCCTCGGAGAAGACCGCCGCAAACGAAGGCATGGATATCAGGGCGGAGAAAGCCAGCGCCGAAGCAGCCAGCACGGAGCGGACTCGGGTAGGCATATGTGCCTCCGACCGACAATGGATAGGAAGCTGCACCGTATCACTTGTCGCGGGAGGGCTCAAGACCTGTTTGTGGGAACTCTTCGAAAGCGGTTCGCGGTTCGTCAACCAACGGGCGATCCTTCTTCTGTCTAGCAAACCGATGGTGAGCGCGAAATCTATCGATTTGAAAGATTCCTCTATCGTCAAAGCGCAGACCGGTGCGCAATGTCAGCTCACAGAGCACCGGCAAATCTTCCGATTTGATAGATTCGCCGACTCCGAACGGCATCCGGGACCAAATACGGATTGGAACAGGGCGCAGCCCCAACGATTGAAATCGGGTGTCGCGACTGGCTGCTCTCGGCGACGAATCCGATCAGACCCGAATGACAGGAATTGGCCGATCTCGGCCGGTGAAGCGAAGTTGATCTGACGTTGCCCGTTGGATCAAACCGTCGCTTTTACATGGTGTCAATCGTTCGCCCTCGCCAGCGGATTGCCTTATAGCTCGACGGACAACCCGCCGTTTGAAGTCAAAAGCCAATCCGCGTAATGGTTCGCACCTCTGACCGAGAAGAATCCGTAGACATGCCTACGTGTACGCACGCCTTACACCGGCCGACGGCCCGTACAAATCAGATTGGCAGCTTGCCAGCGCGCCACCCGGTAAGCGGCGTGCGACCATCACGCTCTCGAGTTACAGAGTTTCAGCTCAACTGCCGGCCAAATAGCCTCTCCAGGTCCAGCCAGGGTTGTTAGTCTTAGGCCAGCCAGGGTTGTTAGTCTTAGGAATAAGGTCGATCGGGATGAGGCCCTACCTTGGAAGTTTTTTGCCGACGGCCGTTGGCTTTCCTCATATAAGGGTGCGGCCGTCGCGGCCAGAAGCGATTCGGTCGACTGGCTGACATATGCAGATAGATCAGTCGTGCGGGCGCAGCAGCGATCTGGTCGAACGACGCGCCGGCGTCGGCGAGAACACAAGCTGCGGCACCGGATCTGCACACGCCTGGGGTTCGCGGCCGTGGTGGCTGACGCAGCGGGGGCGTGCGGCGAGGGGTCCAGTCATCCCGATCCACCGAGCACGGGCTTAATGCTGGAGCGGGCTGACAATCAGATCGCGACGTTCGCGCTCGCGGTTGGAGGCGTGTAGAACGCAAACGCATTCTTGCCCTTGCGCTTCGCGTCGTACATTGCCCGATCGGCGACCTTCAACAGCGTGCCAGGCTCGTCCGCGTGCTGCGGAAACAGCGCTACGCCGATGCTGGTCGTGACCGGCACGCGCACCTCGTCCACCGGGAACTCGAAGCAAGTGATCTCGTGCATCTTGCGCGCCGCCGCCATTGCGTGCTCGGCGGTGTCGGTCTGCTCGAGCACGACCACGAATTCATCGCCGCCGATGCGGCCCACGCTGTCGCCGACCCGCACGACGGAGGACAATCGCGCCGCAAGCTCCTTCAGCACCGCGTCGCCGACGTGATGCCCGAAGCGGTCGTTGACCATTTTGAAGTCATCGATGTCGAGCAGCATTACCGCGCCAAGGGATTGACCGCGTTTCGCGTGGCTGATCGCCCAGATCAGATGCGACCGCAATTGCGAGCGGTTCAGCACTCCGGTCAAGGCATCGTAACTGGCTTGCCGCCTCAATACACGCTCCTGCTCGTGGCGCTCTATCGCGAGCTGCAGCACTTGGTGAATGCGCTGCATCGAGGTCTCGCCCTTGCCCAGGAAGTCGTGGACGCCGTAGCGCACAAGATCGAGCGCGAGATCGTCGAAGTCGCGTCCCGTGAACGCAACGAGCGGCAAATCGGGGTCTTCCACTTTCAAGGCAAACGCGGCGTCGCGCCCATCCGCGTCGGGTAGCGTGAGATCAATCAGCGCGATGTCGATCGGCTCCGTGCGCACGATATGTAGCGCGTCTGCAAGCTGCCGCGCGCGCTGGATCTCGTAACGCGGATCGATCTGCGTCAATGCGGCGGCGACGGCATCGGCGCTGTCGTCGTGGTCCTCCAGCAACAGTAAGCGCAACGGCGGCCCCTCCCTCTGCTATCGCCCTTGCCGCGCCGCAACTAATGTGCCGGGCGGAAATAACTCTTTGTTTTATGGCGCATAGCCCGGCCAGCGCTGGGGCGAATGGGATGCCCTTACCTATCGTCCCGCAACCCATCAACTTTGGGAGTTGAAACCCAGCGGTGACGGACAAGATTTCAACCATATCACACCCTCTTCAAGCCGTCGACACAAACCTCTCGATTTAATAGCTTTCATCGAGCTTGAATGTCCTTTATGCCCCGAACATTGGCCACTGGAGACGGTAGAAATCTACCGTTATGAGACATTCCGAGAAAGCGATCGTTCAGAGGGGCTTTTAACATCCATTGCCCCCGTAGCCTCACGACGTTAGATAGGCGCCGCAGCGTAATGAGCGCGGAGGTTTTCACGAACTTCACCGCGTGCTTCCACGGAGATTGCCCGAGGATGAGGTAGGCCGTAGAGTGTGGGCCTTTCGACACCGGGGACACGAACATGAATGCGTTGATCGACTACTTTGGGTCGACAGGTTTCATGCCCCACGGTCATTGTTTCCTGTGGACCCCGGCGTTGTTGTGGACCTATGTTCTATCCGACTCGCTAATCGGGTTCGCCTACTACTCCATCCCCGTGGCGCTGTGGTACTTCGCGCGCCGCAGGCTCGATCTGCCGTTTACATGGGTATTCCTCATGTTCGCGGTGTTTATCTTCGCTTGCGGCACGACTCATCTGATGGCGATCTGGAACCTCTGGCGGCCGGTGTACTGGCTTGATGCCGGCATCAAGATGGCCACTGCGGCGGCGTCAGTCGCCACGGCCATCATGCTGTGGCCCCTGATCCCAAAGGCACTCTCCTTACCCAGCCCGAAGCAGTTGCAGGAGTCGAACCGCAGACTTCAGA
>CAWHCG010000001.1:0-202160 GCA_963827575.1 uncultured beta proteobacterium | reverse complement strand
CGTGTGGGTGGCGAATTCGTAGTATGAGGGAATTCGCCTGTGCGGTGCAGTCTTGCACGCACCGGCGGTCATGGTACCGTTCGCTCCATGCGCGAACTCCTCATCCTCGCCATCCACCTGCTGGTCACCTTCGCGAAGCTGCTCCGCCCAGGTGGCGTACGTGCCGTCGCCGCAGAGTCCCTGCTGCTGAAGCATCAGCTGCTCATCAGTAATCGCTCCCGACATCGCGCGCCGAATCTCACCTCAATCGATCGCTTCGTGCTCGGACTGACCACGCTGTTCGTGAGCCCGCGCCGGATTGCGAAGCTTGGCGCGCTCGTCAAGCCTGCAACGCTGTTCAAGTTCCACAAGGCCTTGGTGGATCGGAAATACCGCCTGCTCTTTTCCTCCTCGTCGCATCGCCGCAAACCCGGTCCGAAAGGTCCTTCCGCGGAACTCATCGCGGCCATCGTCGAGATGAAGCGGCGCAATCCGCGTTTCGGCTGCGTGCGCATCGCCCAGCAGATCTCTCATGCCTTCGGCGTCGAGATCGACAAAGATGTCGTTCGTCGCGTCCTCGCCAAACACTACCGACCAGGCGACTCCGGCACCGCGGGCCCGTCCTGGCTGACATTCATCGCCCACGCGAAGGATAGCCTCTGGAGCATCGATCTCTTCCGCTGCGAATCGATCCTCCTGCGCAGCCATTGGGTGATGCTGGTCATGGACGTTTTCACCCGCCGCATCATCGGCTTCGGCGTCGAACCCGCCCGCATCGATGGCGTCTCGGTTTGCCGGATGTTCAATCGCGCCAGCGCGGGCCAGCCCCTGCCCAAACACGTCAGTACCGATCACGATCCGCTGTTTCGCTTCCACCGCTGGCTCGCCAACCTGCGCGTCCTCGAGATCGAGGAGATCAAGTCGGTTCCGTACGCCCCGGTCTCGCATCCGTTCGTCGAACGGCTGATCGGAACTATCCGGCGCGAGTACCTTGATCGGGTATTCTTCTGGAACGCCGTGGACTTGGCGCGCAAGCTGGACGAATTCAGGGACTATTACAACGCGCATCGCGTCCACCGCTCGCTCGATGGCACGACGCCCGCGCAACGCGCCGGCGCATCCTCACCTGCTCCTGCCTCGCTTGATCGCTACGCTTGGCGGCAGCATTGCCGCGGTCTGTTCCAGACCCCGATTGCCGCTTGACTGGGAATTCGCCACCCACAAGTTCCAGAGGCGTTAGCCGCAGTTGCGTGCTGCCATCGGGGCTGGGGCTTGGGGAAACGATAGACGAGCTGGGTGTCAGCGACCCGCTCGAGCCGCTCCAGGGCGAAGGGGGGTCGGGCGCAGTAGCGTAGCAGGCGCTCCAGGCCGGCGCGGTCGGGGCCTTCGATCCTGATCGAGGCATCCAGCGAGAGAAGCCCCCGCCGTGGTGCCAGCCGGCCATGTCGCGCGCATCCGCTTGCTCGAGATGACCAGCGCGGGCGAACCAGCGCAGCACCCGAGCGCGCACCTGCTGCTGCACTGCGGCGAGGTCTTCGAGTGTCAGCGCGGCGGCCTCGGCGAAGTGGACCTGCCCGTCTTCGCCCACCGCAAACACCCCGTCGATCACGCAGCAGTGGAAATGGACAAGCGATCTAGCTTCGTCTTTCCCGTTTCACCAGTACCTGTGGAGTCGTCATGACCGATGCTCCTGAATTCCGCCAGCTTGCGGCCAAGGGGTTTACGCGCATCCCCCTGGTTCTGGAAACTTTCGCCGACCTCGATACGCCGCTGTCGGTCTATCTCAAGCTCGCCAATCGTCCCTGGTCGTACCTGCTGGAATCGGTGCAAGGGGGCGAGCGGTTCGGGCGCTACTCCTTTATCGGGCTACCCGCCGATACCCGTTTCGAAGTACACGGACACTCGTGCGCCGAGTATCGGCACAACCAGCTCCTGCAGCAGTCCGAGCACAAGGACCCCCTCGAGTACGTGAGATCCTGTCAGGCCCGTTTCCGCGCCGCGGTGCCGCCGGGGTTGCCGCGCTTCTGCGGGGGCCTGGTTGGGGTCTTCGGCTATGACACGGTGCGCTACATCGAGGGGAAGCTGGCCACGACCGCCAAGCCCGACGCCCTGGAAACGCCGGATATTCTGTTATTGCTGTCCGAGCAGTTGGCCGTGGTGGACAATCTGTCGGGCAAGTTGTTTCTGATCGTCTATGCCGATCCGCGCGAGCCCAACGCGTATGGCAAATGCGAGGTGCGTCTCGCGGAGCTCGCGGCGAAATTGCGCCAGCCGGTGCCGATGCCGGAGGAAAAGCCCACCGAACCCGGTGTGGTGCAGCACGAGTTCAGCGAGGACGCCTTCCTGGAGGCGGTCGAACGCGCCAAGCGTTACATCTTCGACGGGGACATCATGCAGGTGGTGCTGTCGCAGCGGATCAGCCACACCTATACGGCGTCGCCGCTATCGCTGTATCGAGCGTTGCGCGCGCTCAATCCATCGCCCTACATGTTCTATTTCGACATGGGGGGATTCCACGTCGTGGGTGCGTCCCCGGAGATTCTCGTCCGGCTCGAGGGCGACACCGTGACCCTGCGCCCCATCGCCGGCACTCGCCCGCGGGGCAAGACCCGCGAGGACGATCTGGCCTACGAGAAAGACTTGCTGTCGGACCCCAAGGAGCGGGCCGAGCACGTCATGCTCATGGACCTCGGGCGCAACGACGTAGGGCGGGTGGCGAAGACAGGAACGGTGCGCGTGACCGAAAACATGGTGGTTGAGCGCTACTCCCACGTCATGCACATTGTCTCCAACGTGGAGGGCAAGCTCAAGCCCGGGCTGGATGCCCTGTCGGTACTGCGCGCGTCCTTTCCGGCGGGGACGGTCACCGGGGCGCCCAAGGTCAGGGCCATGGAGATCATCGACGAGCTCGAACCCAGCAAGCGCGGGGTGTATGCCGGTGCGGTGGGCTATCTCGGCTTCAACGGCGACATGGATCTGGCCATCGCCATCCGTACCGCGGTGCTCAAGGACGGCAAGCTTTACGTTCAGGCGGGCGCGGGGATCGTCGCCGATTCGGTACCGGCCAGCGAATGGACCGAGACGCAGAACAAGGCGCGTGCGGTGCTGCGCGCGGCCGAAATGGCACAGGCGGGGCTCAACGCAGCGCCGCACCGGGAGGCCTGACATGCTGCTCATGATCGATAATCGGCATCGGTATCCAAGGTTGTCCAACTGAGTTCGATACCCCCGCCCAGATGGCCCGGCACCCGGGGGATTGCGCCGGTGCATCGGCGAGGGTCATGTCGTCGCGCACTTGCTCGAACGACAGAGTGAAGCAGCCAGCCTAGCCGGCTGCGATAGAGAGGGATGGCAACGCTACCGCTTGCACTGCCCTTGGTCCGCGCCGCCCATACGTCGATGTTGGAGTTGAGCTCGCGGCTGCTTCGCGCAAGCGGCTCGAGGGAAACGCCCCTCGAGCCGCGCAGGGCCTAGTTCATCCCGCAATCGCTCAGATCGATCGTGACCTCCGGTTGGTGCCGGTCTTTGTAGAAATCGAATGCGACGTTGTCGATGATCTCGATCGTCTTGTGCGAGCGCTCGCAGGTGTGAGACCACTCGTGCGCGAGGATCGCCAGGTAGCAAGCCTTTCGATTGTCCTTGTTGGCGGAGCCGGTGAGTCCATTTACTTTGTTGACGAAGACCGGGCACAGATGGCAGCGCTTGTTGAGCGGGCTGGCCCAGGCATTGGCTCCTTTGCAGTTGCCATTCATATCGTCCTCACAGACGATCTTGCCGTTATCCTTGAACCGGTTCTCCAGGCAATTTTTGATGTTGACCGGCCAGCCATAAAAGCTCTCCATCGCCGTTTCAAAGGCGTTCCAGTTCGCCGCGCCCCAGGCAACCGTCTCCCTCATTTCGGCCCTTTCCCCCGAGGCGCAGTCGATCACCTCCGTAGAGGATTGCGCAGGGGATGAGTCCGTGGACGTCGACGTTGGCGTACCGAAGTCCGGGCAGTCCGGGTCCTTGTTGCAGGCGCCGGCGTTGCACTTGCCGTCTGCGCCGCAGGGTACGGACGTGTTTCCGGTGTCAGGATCCAGTTCCTGCAGTGCCGCCAGATGTGTCGCGGCCATCTCGTTGCGGATACCGGAGTCGGAATGTGCCTGGGACATACACAAGCCCGACCAGACGATGACGGCAAGGGCTACTCTCAAAAATCGGAATATCGACATTGCTGCGCTCCTTCAGTTGATCATAGGATCGCCTCGTCGCTTTCACGGAGATCGAGACGAGGCATTGCATTCACCATCCGCCGCACCGGTCAACTCGACACGGTGAGGCGTGACTGAACGCTGCGCAGTCTAGGAGGAACGCTGTGGCACGAATATCCCAAGAACGCGTTTGCCCATCACGTACTTTGGCTAAGCCGCGCGGGATATGTCGAAAGTGTTAGAGACGAGTCGCGCGCGCATGAGCGAGCATTGCACGCCACGCGGCGGTTGGCGTAGTGCCTCAAGCCGGCTTGAGCTTCTCTTCGGTGTAGAGCGAGAGCTCGATCATGCGTTCGAGCAGCTGCTCGGGGGGCAGTCCCGGGAAGTTCTTGAGCACCAGCTCCTTCACGTACAGCCGTACCAGATAGCGCAGCTGCAGGGCGCGGTTGCGCGTGGCGAAGACGAAGTCGCGGTGGCCGCTGTTCACGACGATGATGTTGCGTGGGTTGTGGGGAGCTTTGTGGGTAGCTGCGAGTCTCGCTTGCTCTCTCCCGCGGTTGCCTGAATAATCCTAGTCCATGATGAGCAACGCGAAGTCAGTATCCCCCTCAGCTTCCCTCTGGCGTTGGCGCCCGCCAACCGCCTAGACTCTTCGCTCGCGCGCCGGCATAGTGCGGCGCCCCGTTACAAAGTCGACCCTAGCCCACGCTTTCGGGCGTACCCGGTGGGGTACCAGAAGCCAGAACGCTTCAAGCAGGGCCGACAAATCAATAGGATGGGCCTGACATGCTGCTCATGATCGATAACTACGATTCGTTACCTACAACCTGGTGCAGTACTTCGGCGAGCTGAAGCAGGAAGTGGTGGTCTTCCGCAACGACGAGGTCTCCTTGGAGGAGGTGGCGGCGCTGCGGCCCGCGCACATCGTGATTTCCCCCGGGCCTTGCACGCCGAACGAAGCCGGCATATCGGTGCCCCTGATCCGGCGCTTCGCGGGGAGATTCCGATCCTCGGTGTCTGCCTGGGACATCAAAGCATCGGGCAGGCGTTCGGGGGCAAAATCGTGCATGCGAAACAGGTCATGCACGGCAAGGTTTCCACCATCCGTCATGGGGACCAGGGGGTGTTCAAGGGCCTGCGCGAGCCGTTCGAGGCCACCCGTTACCACTCGCTGGTCATCGAGCGCGACTCGCTGCCCGAGGCGCTGGAGATCACGGCCTGGACCGATGACGGCGAGATCATGGGTGTCCGGCACAAGAGTCTGCCGGTGGAGGGCGTGCAGTTCCATCCCGAGTCGGTGCTGACCGAGCTCGGCCACGAGCTGCTGCACAACTTCGTGAAGGCCCACTAAAGCCGATCGGACGGATAGGAAGATTCAACCGTATCACGTGCTGCGGGAGGGCTCAAGCGGGGTCTCGGGTTGGTTGGCGCCGGCTCGGAAAGCGGTCGGGAAAGGTGGCGCGGGGGGCCAACGGTGGTGAAGCGCGATGACTGGGGGGTCAGCGTTCACGGGTTTGGACCGGTGCGGCAAAACCTGGCCGTCAGCCCTGTGGGAGGGGCTAGGCGAGCAGCGGGGAAGGTGCGCCGGGCTACCAGCTCAGGCGCTGGTCGAACACGAACTCGGGCACGGCTGCCGGGGCGTCCTCCCAGTGGGCCAGGGGCTGGGCCACCTGCTCCCACAGCGGGGGGCCGCGTGCGGGGGCTACCTCGGGCGGGGAGGTGGGCTCGCCAAGGTGGGTGAGGATGGATTGGAGCGCCGGGGCGTCGGTGATGAAGGCAATGATACGCATCTCGGCCCCGCACAGCGCGCAGCGCAGGGGCAAAATCTCGTAGATGCGCGCCAGCAGCAGCGCCCACAAATAGCCAGCCGGCGAGTGCGCGGGGGCGTGCAAGGCATCGGCTGCGTTGGGCATGGGCGGCGGGGGCTGGCGCGCCAGTGCGATGACCTGCGCGCGCTGGGGCGCGTTGGGTGCGAGCACCCCGTGGTAGCGGTGACGGTGCAGGCGCGGGGGTGGGATCAGCGCGGCCAGCCGCTCGATCAGTTCCAGAGGCGTCAGCCGCAGTTGCGTGCTGCCATCGGGCTGGGGCTTGGGGAAACGATAGACGAGCTGGGTGTCAGCGACCCGCTCGAGCCGCTCCAGGGCGAAGGGGGGTCGGGCGCAGTAGCGTAGCAGGCGCTCCAGGCCGGCGCGGTCGGGGCCTTCGATCCTGATCGAGGCATCCAGCGAGAAGCCCCCGCCGTGGTGCCAGCCGGCCATGTCGCGCGCATCCGCTTGCTCGAGATGACCAGCGCGGGCGAACCAGCGCAGCACCCGAGCGCGCACCTGCTGCTGCACTGCGGCGAGGTCTTCGAGTGTCAGCGCGGCGGCCTCGGCGAAGTGGACCTGCCCGTCTTCGCCCACCGCAAACACCCCGTCGATCACGCAGCAGTGGAAATGGACATGCGCATTCAACGCGCTGCCAAAGCGCTGCACAAAGCTCACCGCCCCCAACCGGCCGCCAGGGCAGCCGCTGCGTTGACGCAGCCGCACCTCGATCACCCGCAGGAAGATGTGCAGCACCGCGCCGAGTGCCTCGGAATCGCGCTGCAGGAAGTAGCGCAGGCGCTTGGGCACCGATAATACCCATTGGCGCACCGGCAGCGGCGGGAAGACCTGGTCGACCAGATGGGCAGCTGTCTCGGCCATGCGCCGCGCGTTGCAGGACGGACATACCCCGCGGCCTTTGCAAGAAAACGCGACCAGAAAATCGTGTCCGCAGTCCTCGCATCGAGCGCGGGCGAAGCCGTGGGCCAGAATGCCGCATTCGAGGTAGCGGCGAAACTCCCCCTCCACGTACCGCGGCATGCTGCCGCCATCGTTGTGCCCGTCGCGGGCGAGCGCCAGGTAGGTCTCCAGATGGGCCTGCACCGCGCGGTACAGGGGTGTGCGCTCGGGGCGGCGCCGGCGGTAGACGCTGCAGCGGGCCGGGGTCTCGACCGCGAGGTCCATGCGACAGGTGCATCCGGTTGGTAACAGCCGGATAGACTACTGTGCATATGTACAGCCTCGCGACAAAAGTCAAGAGATTGGCAAAGCCGTGATCGGCACCCGCGTAAGGGGGGCCAGGCCGTGCCGCCCTTGTGAGCGTAGATCGCGGGCGTCAGGTCCTTCTTGAAGCCGGGCTACGCGTTCGAAGCTGCGCAGCGCTTCAAGATCGATTGGACGCATACCTTCGACGCAGCGTTGGTCAAGGCCGGCACCTACCAGCTGCAGACGCTCACCACGCCAGCCGCGGCGAGCGCATCGATCTGCGCATCAGCATAGCCGTACTCGCGCAGCACCTCTCGCGTGTGCTCGCCGAGCACGGGCGCGCCGCGCCGCACATCGCTCGGCGTGGCGGAGAACTTCACCGCCGTGCCGAGCGTCTTGGTCTTCCCCAGGCGGCTGTGCGGCACCTCGACCACCATCTCGCGGGCCTGCGCCTGCGGATCGGCGTGCATTTGAGCAACGTCAGCACCGGCCCGGCCGGCACGCCGGCGGCCTCGAACCGCTTCAGCCAGTCCGCAGAGCTGCGCTGCTTGAACAGCGGTGCGAGGGCGCCACCAGCGCCGGCAGATTCGCCATGCGCGCCTGCGTTGCTGGCGAAGCGCGGGTCGCTCTTGAGCGCGCCGGCCTCGAGCGCGTCCGTGAGCTTGAGCCAGTTGGACTGATTGGCCGCGCCGATCGTGATCCAGCCATCGGCGGTCTCGAACGCCTGATACGGCGCGCTCAGCGGGTGCGCGGAGCCGAGCGGGCCGGGCGCGATGCCGGTGGCGAAGCGCGATCGCAGACTGCCAGTAGGTATGCACGATGCCCGCCTCGAACAGCGAGGCATCGACGCGCTGCCCTCGCCGGTCTTCAACCGGTGCACGTACGCAGCCAGCACGCCCATCGCAGCGAGAATGCCGGCGGTGATGTCGGTCACCGGCGCACCGACTTTCACCGGCGGGCGCCCGGGCGCCTCTCCGGTGATGCTCATCAGCCCGGACATTCCCTGCGCGATCAGGTCGAAGCCGCCGCGCTCGGCATAGGGGCCGGTGCGCCCGAAGCCCGAGACCTCGCAGTAGATCAGGCCCGGATTGACCTCGCGCAGCGCGTCGTAGCCCAGGCCGAGGCGTTCCATCGTGCCCTTGCGGAAGTTCTCGATCGCCACGTCGGCCGTGCCGAGCAGCCGGCGCCCGATCTCCTGCCCTTCCGGGTGCTTGAGGTCCACGGCGATCCCGCGCTTGTTGCGGTTCATCATCAGGTAGGCCGCGGCTTCGCCCTGGATGACCGGCGGGATCGAGCGGCGGCTGTCGTCGCCGTCCGGCAGCTTCTCCAGCTTGATCACGTCGGCGCCCATGTCGGCGAGCATCAGGCCGCAGGTCGGGCCGGCCATGACGTGCGCGAGCTCGATCACCTTGAGGCCGGCGAGCGGGCCCATGTCAGCGCCCCTTGAACTCGGGCTTGCTCTTGGCGAGGAATGCCCGGTAGCCGATGCGGAAATCCTCGGTGCCGAAGCAGGCATAGCCCTCGTCGATCTCCGCTTCGCTCAACGGCCGCGGATCGGCCAGCCGGGCCGCGAACTGCTTGTGCCAGCGCGCCACCAGCGGTGCACCGTCGGCGATGCGCCGGGCCGTCGCGTAGGTTTCTTCCTCGACCATGTCGTCGGGCACGATGCGCGTGACCAGACCCTTGTCCTTGGCTTCGTGCGCACCGAACACCCGTCCCTCGAGCAGGATCTCCAATGCGGTCGCACGCCCGACCAGCGCCGAGCAGTCCGCGCAGCTCTGCGTGCGCCATGACCAGCCCGAGCTTGTTGACGGGTGCGCCGAAGCGGCTCGACTCTGCCGCAGATGCGCAGATCGCAGTTCGCGGCGATCTCGAGGCCGCCGCCGACGCAGATGCCTTTGATCATCGCCACCAGGGGATGGCGGCACTGCTCGAAGGCCGCCGAGTGTCCGATGCATGTCCGCCCCGTAGGCGCGCGCCTGCTCGACGTTGGCGCGCTCGGTCTCGAACTCCGAGATGTCGTTGCCGGGAGCGAAAGCCTTGTCGCCGGCCCCGCGCACCACGATGCAGCGGATGCCGTCCTCGGCAGATAGCCCGGCGATCGCCTCGCCCAGGCGCTGCCACATCGACCGGGTGAGTGCATTGAGCTTCTCGGGGCGGTTGAGCACTACCGTGGCGATGGGCCCGTCACGCTGCAGCAGAATGGTGTCCGACATGCTTGTGTCTCCTTCGGTATGAAGCTGCGAATAGTGCACGGTTCGCCAGATCGATGGGATACGCGGGCCGCTTGCGCGCGGCCCAGGACTTGTCGTTGCTCACAGTGCAGGGGCCTGGGTGATTGTCCGCGATTCTAGCCTTTGGGAGGCGCCTCGGGCGTTGCGCCTGCCCGCCGATCCGCGTAGCGTGAGCGCGGGTGCATCCCGCGCGATCACGGCGCTGGGTGCTCTGACCGCAATCTTTTCTCGGGTGCTCCGATGACCGTGCCGCTCCGGCTCCGCCGCCTCGCAAGCCGCTTCGCCCTCGCCTTGTTGGTCGGCGTGAGCGCACCGGCCGCGCACAGCAACTCTCGCAGGCGACCTACAAGGTCATCACCGAGCGCAATGTGATGGTGCCCATGACCGACGGCACGCGGCTGGCAATCGACATCTACCGCCCCGATGCCGCCGGCAGATTCCCGGCGCTGGTCGAGCGCACGCCTTACGACAAGACCAAGTCTTCGGAGATCCAGGTCGGCGCGCACACCTTCTTCGCCGAGCGCGGCTACGTGTTCCTGGTCCAGGACACGCGCGGGCGCTTCGCCTCCGCGGGCAAGTTCTACCCCTTCCTCGACGATGGCTGGCTGCGCAACCGGGACGGTTACGACACCGTGCAGTGGATCGCGCAGCAGCCCTGGTCGGACGGCAAGGTGGGCGTGCTGGGCGGCTCCTACACGGGCCAGACCGCGTACATGATCGCTCCCACGCAACCACCCGCGCTGCGGGCGCTGTTCGTGCGCGAGTCGGCCTCGGACCTGTTCGATCACTGGGTCTATCGGGGTGGCGCTTTCGAGCTGGGGTTCATCGCGACCTGGTCCACCCGCACCTTCGGTCCCGATATCGTCGCACGCGCCTTCGCGGGCGAGGCCGGCGAGAGCGCCAAGCGCCGCCTCGACGCCGCCATCGCCGACCAGGACAAGGACCTCCAGCATCTGCCGCTCGCGACCTATCCGCAGCTGCGCTGGGTCCCCGAGTGGCAGTACTTCTACGACTGGATCGATCACAACCGGGACGGGCCCTTCTGGTGGCAGCAGAGCGTCGGGCGCAACCATCAACGCTTCCAGGTCCCGGTCGCTCACCTGGGCGGCTGGTACGACATCTTTCTCAAGGGCACGATCGAGAATTTCCAGGGACTGCGGAAGAACGCCGGCACGGCGCTGGCGCGCGACAACCAGAAGCTGGTCATCGGCCCGTGGGTGCATGGCCCAACCAACGTAGGGAAGGTCGAAGTGGGCGAGCTGAAGTTTCCCGGCGCGGACGAGTTCGACATCAACGGGACCCGGCTGAAATGGTTCGACTACTGGCTGAAAGGCATGGACACCGGGGTCACGCGCGAGGCTCCGATCCTGATCTACGTCATGGGCGCCAACCGCTGGCGCACGGAGAACGAGTGGCCGCCGGCCCGCGCACGCTTCACGCCCTACTACCTCCTGGCCGGGTCGAAAGGCTCCGCAACCACGCTCTACGACGGGCGGCTTTCCGTCGATCCCCCGAGCGGCGCGGAGGAGCCCGCCAGTTACAGCTACGATCCGCGCGACCCGGTGCCGACGCTCGGCGGCAATACCCTCTACATCGCCACCGGTCCCACCGACCAGCGCAAGGCCGAGGCGCGCTCCCTCACCTTCACCAGCGAGCCGCTGCAGGAAGACCTGGAGGTCACCGGCCCGGTGAAGGCGGTGCTCCACGCCCTGTCTTCGGCCGTGGACACCGACTGGGTGGTGCGGCTGAGCGACGTCTACCCGGATGGCCGCTCGATCCTGATCGTGGACGGCATCCTGCGCGCCCGCTACCGCGATTCGATGAGCGAGCCCGCCCTGATCGCACCGGACCGTGTGTACCGCTATGACATCGACCTGTGGGCGACGAGCAACGTGTTCAAGGCCGGGCATCGCCTGCGCGTCAGCGTCACCAGCAGCAACTTCCCGCGCTGGGACCGCAATCTGAACACCGGCGAGAGCCCCGAGACTGGCGTGCGCCCCCAGGCCGCCGTCAATACCGTCTTCTTCGACCCCCCGCGCCCTTCCCACATCCTCTTGCCGGTGATCCCGAAGCCTTGAGCGGGCAACAGCCCGCAGCTCGCGGCGGCTTGACCGCTTCTCTAGGCGGGCAGAGCGCCGCCCGGCGGCATGGTATGGTTGCCACTGGCAACTTTTCCTTTGCTGTGCGTCAGGGAGAGCGGGCAAATGAGCAGAACCGAGATACCGACCGGCACCGACCAATGCCTGGCCTGCGAAGACAACGGCGTGGCGGTGCTGACGCTGAACCGTCCGCAGGCGCGCAACGCCCTCACGAAGGAGATGCTGGCCGGCCTCGAGAAAGCGCTCGAGTATTCGGAGCGCTCGAGGAGTGTGCGCGCGGTTATCGTCACCGGCGCAGGGGGGGCGTTCTGCGCCGGCGGTGACGTCAAAAGCATGGCGGCCGGCGACGCCACGGATGCAGCGACGCTCGACGAACGCATCCATGCCCAGCGCTTGAGCCAGCGCAACACGGCCGGACGCATGTACCTCATGCCGAAGCCGGTCATCGCGATGCTGCCGGGTCCAGCGGCCGGGGCCGGATTGTCGCTCGCGCTCGCAGCGGACCTGCGTACGATGGCGGATACGGCCTTCATCACCACCGCCTTCGCGCGCGTCGGCTTCAGCGGCGATTACGGCGGGACGTTCTTCCTGTCGCAGCTCGTCGGTTCGGCAAAGGCGAAGGAGCTGTATTTTCTCTCCGATCGGATCAGCGCCAAAGAGTGCGAGCGCCTGGGCGTCGCCAACTTCGTGTTCGCGGCAGACCAGCTGGAGGAACAGACGATGGCGCTGGCGCGCCGGTTAGCGGCGGGCCCGCCCGTGGCTTACCGCTATATGAAAGAGAACCTGAACCGCGCCGCGATGGGTGCGGACCTCATCGAATGCCTGGACCTGGAAGTCACCCATCACGCCCACGCCGGCACGACTGAGGATCACCGCGAAGCAGCGAAAGCCTTCGTCGAGAAGCGCGAGCCGGTGTTCAAGGGGCGCTGACGTGCTGCCACGGACTGACCAATCCGGGAAGTGGCGCTTTATCAAGAACTGCGCGGCCTACCGTTTGGCAGAGTCGCACGAATCAAGCGGTTCGGCGAACATCTTGCGCGGTCCTGTCGAAGCCCCAACGTCAAGACCTGTATCTTCCCCTTGCCTTTCTTTCTCTAAGCGCATCTGCGCTGTCCACCAAGCGGCCACGGTCTTATGAGCAATTCGGTTTCTTCGTCCCCCCTCCCGGAACCGGGCCGGATTGCGCGCCGGGCGAAGGCCGCCGATCAGACCGGCTGGGGCCGCTGGCTGCCGGGACTGCGCACGCTGCGCGGATACCAAGTGGCTTGGTTGCGGCACGACATCGTGGCCGGACTGGTGCTGACCACGATGCTGGTGCCCGTCGGCATCGCCTACGCGGTGGCGTCGGGCGTACCCGGCATCTATGGCCTCTACGCGACCATCGTTCCGCTGCTCGTTTACGCGCTGTTCGGACCCAGTCGGATTCTGGTGCTGGGGCCGGACTCCTCGCTGGCTGCCATCATTCTCGCCGTCGTCCTGCCACTATCCGGCGGCGACCCGCTTCGCGCGGTCGCCCTTGCGGGCATGATGGCGGTCGTGTCGGGGACGGTGTTGATCCTGGCCGGCGTAGCGCGCCTGGGCTTCGTCACCGAGCTTCTTTCCAAGCCGATCCGCTACGGATACATGAACGGCATCGCGCTGACGGTATTGATCAGCCAACTGCCCAAGCTTTTCGGCTTTTCGATCGAAAGCGAGGGACCGCTGAGAAACGTATGGGCCATCGCCACAGCGGTGATGGATGGAAAGACCAACTGGACCACGTTCATTGTCGGCGCAGGCACCCTGGCGGTAATCCTGCTGCTCAAGGGCCACAAGCGCTTGCCGGGCATCCTGATCGCCGTGATAGCAGCGACCGCCGTCGTTGGCGTGCTGGACCTTGCAGCGCGCGCTGAGGTGTCGGTCCTCGGCTCCCTCCCACAAGGCCTGCCTGCGTTCGCCATCCCGTGGATCACCACCGCCGATATCGTCCCCGTCCTGATCGGCGGTTGCGCCGTCGCCCTCGTCTCGTTCGCCGACACCAGCGTGCTCTCTCGTGTCTATGCGGCGCGGACCCGTACCTATGTCGACCCGAACCAGGAGATGGTGGGGCTCGGTGTCGCCAACCTGGCCGCCGGATTTTTTCAGGGCTTTCCGATCAGCAGCAGTTCGTCACGTACCCCCGTGGCTGAGGCAGCAGGCGCCAGAACCCAGCTGACCGGAGTCGTCGGCGCGCTTGCTGTTGCCCTGCTGCTGGTGGTGGCGCCGGACCTGCTGACGAATTTACCCACCAGCGCACTGGCTGCGGTCGTGATCGCATCGGCCATCGGCCTGATCGAGGTCACCGACCTGCGGCGAATCTATCGCATCCAGCGCTGGGAGTTCTGGCTATCGATCGTCTGTACAGTCGGCGTGGCCGTGCTGGGCGCGATTCCGGGCATCGGCCTGGCCATCGTGATCGCCGTCATCGAATTCCTGTGGGATGGCTGGCGCCCGTACTCCGCGGTTCTGGGACGCGCCGAGGGCGTCAAGGGCTACCATGACATCAAGCGCTATCCCGACGCGCGCCTCATCCCCGGCCTGGTCCTGTTTCGCTGGGATGCGCCCTTGTTTTTTGCCAACGCCGAGTTGTTCCAGGACCGAGTGCTGGACGCGGTGGCTACATCGCCTACGCCAGTGCGCTGGCTGGTCGTTGCGGCGGGACCGGTCACCAGCGTGGACGTGACCTCCGCCGACATGCTCGCCGAGCTCGACGAAACCTTGCACGCGGCTGGCATCGAGTTGTGCGTGGCCGAGATGAAGGACCCCGTCAAGGACAAGCTGAAGCGATTCGGGCTTTTCGCGCGGCTTGGCGAAACGGCGTTCTTTCCGACAATGGGTGCCGCCGTCAGCAGCTATCTCGCGACCCATCCGGTGGATTGGGTGGACTGGGAGGACGGGGGTCGCTGAGCGGCGAGGCAATGCTCGAACGGCGGCTTCCATAGGTTTCAACGACCGCTTCGGAGTACCCTGGTCATCGGCTCTGTCCTTGTTCACCGTTGTTAAGACCTGCCTGTCCGGTCACGGACGATTCACTGACGCTCCCAATCCGGCAGCTATGAGAGGTGCTTGGCGAGGAAGTCCATCGTCCGGCGCCAGGCGAGTTCGGCCGCGGCAGCGTCGTACTTGAGGATCGGCAGGTTCTTCGAATCCGCAGTCTCGTTTGCGAAGGCGTGCTTCGCTGGGTAGCGGTAGAATTCGAAATTCACGTTGGCGCTGCGGAGCTTCTTCTCCAGCTCGTTGACCGTGGCGATCGGGAACGGCACGTCCTCGGTTGCCCAGTGACCCATCAGCGGTGCCTTGATCTGGGACGCATCAACGTACTCGAGCGGCGGATAGCCGTACCAGACGACCGCGGCGTCCGCCTCCGGAATGTTCACCGCCGATAGAAGCGTGAGTGCCCCACCCATGCAGAAGCCGGTCACCCCGACCTTAGCGCTGCCCGACGCCTTGAGATGCTGGACCGCACCGCGCACGTCTTGCCCGGCGGCATCGCCAAAGTTGAGGTTGGTCATCAGATGCTCGGCTTCGTTGGCTTCGAGCGCGACTTTCCCTCGGTAGAGGTCCGGCACCAAAGCCCGGTAGCCGGCCGCCGCCAGCCTGTCGGCGACGCCCTTGATCTGATCGTTGAGACCCCACCACTCCTGGATCACTACCATGCCAGGCGCGGCCGTGCCTTTCGCAGGCTCTGCGAGATAGCCGACAACGCTCTGGCCGTCCGGCCGCTTGTAGTTGATCGTCTTGACCATCGCTTCCTCCTCCGATAGCGCGCTAATTTACACCTTGACGGCCCGTTTGGGTCGGCTTCAGCCGATCATCCATGTCGCCGTGCGGCCAGGGGGCAACACTCGAGTATTTCCTCTGCAGCAGTCACTCGATTCGCACTATCACTACAAATGCGGACGGACGGCCTCAGAGACGTCATTGTGCTCCCGGCAATCTTGGCTGCTTGAAATCCGTCGCATCCGGATCGAAGTCTATATCGGGAGTGTGCGATCCAAGGGCGAGAATGCGTGGTCCCTACCAAATGATCGATCTTAGTCGGAGCTACGGCATCAACAAGTACCAGCCTCGGATAAATCAGATTCTCGTTGGCGACACGGTCGCGATTCAGATCCCAGATCTCCGGCCAGCGCTCAACGTCGCCGAGCTGGGCGCCGCTGCGATCTTGCTCAGCGTATCGCCCGCCTTCACCGTGTAGGTCTTCTTTCCCGCGATCGGCTTCATGAACACTTCCGAGGAGCTTGACAGGTATTCGCGCATCAGGTCCGAGTACTGCGGCGTGGCTTTGAAGCGGTCCAGCGCGCTGTTGATCTCGTAGATCAGGTCGTAGTTGCCCTTCGGGACGCCGACGGCGTACTTCGACTGGTTGAGGTTGTATTTCACGATGACGGTCTCGCGGATGCTCCTTGATCTCTTCCGCCGCGAACGGATAGTCGTAGATCAGCGCGTCGGCCTCGTCCTTCTCCAGGGCTTCGAACCAGCCATCGTCCCCGGAGAACTTGCTGATGCGCGCATTCGGGATGTTGTCCTTGACCCAGCGCTCGGCCGCGGGATCGTCGTAGATCGCGATGCGCTTGCCTGCGAGGTCGCCGGGACTCCGGAACCTCGACACCATGCCTTCGTGGACGATCATGCACAGCCCGAAGTCGAGGTAGCCGTTCGACCAGTCGACGCCCTGGATCGAAGGATCGGGAACGTAACCGGCCATGATGACGTCGATCTCGCCGGCCGCGCAGCTTGTCGGGCAGTTCTTCGTAGTCGGCTTCGACCACTTCGACGCGCTTCGCGCCGAGCGCCTCCGCGATCACCGCCGCCAGGCGGAAATCGAAGCCGTCTTCCTGCTTGCGGTCGTTGATGAAGTGCAGCGGCGCGGCGTCGGGCTCCATCCCAACGCGCAGCACGCCGGTCTGTTTGATGTGCGCGAGCGACGCCGCCTGCGCCGCCCGGACTCGGGCTGCGGCTGAGGCTGGGGCGCGGTCTGCGCGGCGGGTCCTGGGACTGGGTTCCCGAGCCGGGCAGTTTGAAGGGCAGCCGGTCCCGGTAGATCCAGGCCGCGTACGCCGAGAATCGCCAGCGCCGACCAGGAACAAGAGCAGCTTTCCCCGCACCGGTGAGGCGCATTGCACCCGCTTGCGATTTTCGCGTCTTCATCGTTGACTCCCCTTCATCCCACTGGAATCCGCTGCCGGCTGAGCAGCGCGCGCGCCGCCTTGGCGCCGCTCAGCCTCGCCATCACCGCCTTCGCGGTATCGAGGCCGGATTGGGCGGCGCCGTTCATGTAGCCCTGGAAATCGTAGCTGCAATGCTCGCCGGCGAAGAACAGGTTGCCGACCGGCAAGCCCTCCGATCCCGCGATCGTGGTCCACTGCCCCGGCTTGTAGCAGGAGTAGCTTCCCTTGGTCCACGGAAACGTCGGCCAGTGGAACCGCGCCACCTTGCCGTTGCGCGCTCGCGTCGTTCCGGGGTAGGCGCGCTCGATTCCCGGTCATCAGCTTCGCGGCTACCTGCTCGGCGGTGCCGTTGCCCACATCGAGGCCGCGCTTGCCGCCCGAGTACAAGCGTCAGCCCGCCGGCCGTGGCGCGTTGCAGGAAGCTGTTGTCCCACGCGAGCTGGAACGCTTCGTCGGTGTAAGTGGACCCGCTGTAGCCCTGCTTCTGCCACGGCTTCGAGCTTGAACCCCACCAGCACCTTGGCGTTGTGTGCCGTACCCGAGCTGCTGGATGGCGGTCTTCTTCAAAGGCGGCAGATCGACCCGCATGTCCACTTCCCGCAGCAGCGTGAACGGGATCGCCAGCACGACGATGTCCGCATCTTCGTCCACGACGCCGCCGTCGGATCTGGAACGTGAGCGTGAATCCCTCGCCCTTGCTCTTGATGGCTTCCAGGCGGTGACGCCGCTGGATCTGCTGCTCGAGGCGGCGCGCCAGCTCATCGGCGATGCGCTGGTTGCCACCGCGGACCTTGTAGCGCTCGTCGCTCTCGCCCAGCAGTTCGAACGCCTGGGGATCGTCCAGCTCGCCGGTTGCCGATCAGGAAAATGAAGTTCAGCGCCGATTGCTCGGTCGGCCTCCAGGCCGTACTCCGTGACGTAGGCCACCTCCAGCAGCTCGCGCATCCAGCCCTTGGCGTCGATCTTGTCGAAGTACTCGGACATCGACATCCGGTCGAACGCCGCTCCCGCCGCCCTCCGTCTCGTAGTTGACCACCTCACCCATGGAGTCGTAGTGCCTCGAGAATCTGCTTCGCCAGCGGCACGAACTCGCGCGCAGCCTGAGCCTGGGTGTAGTGCCGCCCGTTGATGAAGTACGTCTCCTTCTTGAGGGCAGCGGCCTCGCGGCGCCAGCGTGTCCAGCCGCTGCAGGCCGAACTCGTCCATCAACGCCAGCATCTCCTCGTGGCCGCTGTCGATGAACTCGCCGCCGAGCTCGGTGGTGAGGCCCGGCCCCAGCAGATCCTTGGCGGTGAACGTGCGGCCGCCGATGCGGTCGGAGCCTTCGAAGACCGTCGCCCGCAGCCCCACTTTCTGCAGCTTGTAGGCGGTGTTCAGTCCGGCGAGGCCGGCCCCGACGATGGCGATGCGCACGCCTTCCGGTGGCGGATCGGCGCGGCGTGGCTGTCGAAGCCGTAGGTCCAGGCGCCGGTCGCGAGCGCGGCCGGTTGCGGCTGCGGAATCGCGCAGAAACCGCCGCCGCGTGTACGCCATGTCGAGCAGCTCGTCGATGGGCGGGGTGCCCGGCTCACCGCGGGCCGAAGCCAGCGGCGATGCGCAGTGCGCGATGAAGAGAACCGAAGAGAGGGCTACGAGCCACGCACACCTCCGCCTTGGGAAAGGATCGTTGAGCATCAGTTGCATCCCGAGTGAACCATAAGCGCACGCTTCAGTTGTATCCGTCTCCCCCGCCCTACCCATGAACCTCCCCGCACGGAGCGCGCGAACAACGGCTCTCCTCTCCCTTGACGGGAGAGGGGACTGGAGGAGGCGCTGGTTCATGGGCTCCATTCGTGGCGCGCACGCGTCATGGGGTCTCTCCCGCAAGGTCCCGCAAGGGGAGAGGGACCCCACCGCATACTTCCGAAGGCGCTGATACGGTCCATTGGTTAGGCTCCGAGCAGAGCCCGCAGCTCGTTGATGCGCGCCTGCAGCTCGTGCGCGGTCCATGCTCCGGTAGGCGGCGGGCAGGACTTCGCGCGACGTGCATTCCTGCACGGCGACCAGGATCTGCAGCTCGCGCTCGAGCGGGCTCGATGCGGGAATGAAGTCTTCGAAGGTCCGCCGCAGAATGTCCGCCGGACACCGAGCCGTCGCCTTCGGCTGCGCCGGCATCCGAGATCAAGGCGGCGCGGGCCAGGATCGCCTCGATGTCGGCGCCCGAGAGCCCGCCGGGGTCGTCAACGACTTCCTTGATCGACTGCACCGAGGTCTTGAGCCCGCTCTTCTTGAGCATGATCTTGAACAGGGTCTCGTACTCCTCGTCGGTCTCCGGATAGAAGAGCGCCAGGTGCTCTTCGGCGCGGCCTTGCCGCTTCAGGTCGATGGGCAGCAGATCCGGCCGGAGGTGATCAGGAACCAGAGGATCTTGCCGCGGTATTCGGTATTCCCCATGAACGTGGCGAACTGCGCGAACACGCGGTTGGACGTGCCGGAGTCGCCCTGCTGGTTGCGGTCGCCGAGGAAGGCGTCGGCCTCGTCGATGATGACGCCGACCGGCCACATCGCATGCAGGAGCTTGAGGATCTTCTCCAGGTTGCCTTCGGTGACGCCCTGCCACTGCGAGCGGAAGTTCAGGAACTTCACGCAGGGAAACCCGATCTCGCCGGTGAAGCAGTTCACCAGGAAGGTCTTGGCGGAGCCGACCGGGCCGGCGATCAGGTAGCCCATCGGCACGCCGCGCAGCCGCCCCGCCATGATCGCCCGCGCCGCACGCCGCAGCCGTTCCTTGACGCCTTCATGGCCCGCCACCATGTCGAGCGTGAAGGTCGACTCGACATACTCCAGCAGACCGAAGCACTCGGCTTCGATGACGGCCTTCTTCTGCTCGCGCAGCGTGCGCGGCATCCAGCCGCGCCCTTGTTCTGGTCCACCGAGGACACGATCTGGCGAAGCTGAATGCGCGTGAGCCCCGAGGTGAACTGGGCGAGCCGTTCGGCGGGAGCTCCGAGCTGCTGTCTGAAACCACTCCGCGTCTGCGCAGCGCCTGCAGATAGGCGAGCCGCTCCGCGCTCGTCCGGCCGCTCGACCTCGATCTCGACCGTCTGCGGCGAGCGGATGATGCGCGTGCTCGAGATCGGCGAGGTTCTCGGTGACGAGAACGAACGACACGTTCGCCGCCAGCAGAGCGGGATCCGTCGCCCACTTCTGAATGAACACACGCACGGCACGGTCTTCCGCGCTGAACTCGCCGGCGGATTCCGGGATCAGCGTCTCGGCATAGGGAAACAGGATGGCCACGCCGAGCGGCTGCTGGCGAAGAATCGCCTGCTTCAGGAAAGAATCGAGCAGGGACAGGAAAGGCCCGGGCTCGCGCGGCAGCGAGCGGGCGTGTCGGTGCCGTGAACGCTGTCCACCACCTCGACCGCCTCCGACGAAGTGCTGGTGCGACTCCGGCGTGTGAAAGATCGCGCCGTTGGCGCGCTGATACTCGATCACGACGTCGCGCTGGCCGAACACCCAGTCGCTCAAGAACCGCGTCAGCGGGACGAACTCCGGCGCCCCGGCGCGGCCGGACGTTGCGGGGACCGGCACCAGGTCGTGGGTGTTGCCGTGCAGGACGAACGTGTTCCCCAGCCGCGCGCGAATGCCATGCGCCAGCTTGCGCGCCCAGCGCGGATACTGCTCGACCAGGTCGCTCACCGGCGCTTCTCCTTCTGCCGCGGACGTCGCGGGCCGCGGGACGCTCGCGTGCGGCGTTCGGCGACCGCGCGTCGGCAGGCGCACTCTTCGCTCCAATCGGCGGCGCCGGAGCGCAGCAGCGCCTCCATCTCCCGCACCACGCGCTCGGAATCTTCGGACTGGCGAACGATCGTGTCGAGCTCCTGCGAGATGGCGTCGGGATCGCGCATCGAGATCGAGTTCTGGTGCAGCACCTCGAGCAGCGAGGCCATCGAATCGAGCTCGGTCTCCAGCGCCTTCATCGTGCCACGCGCTTCGGCATACGACTCGAGCAGGCGGCCGCTTCAGCTCGATGTTCTTCTCGAGCGCGACGCGCGCGCGCTCGGGCAGCTCCGGCTGCCCCAGCTCCTCGCTGCAGCGCTTCGATCTCCCTCTCGATGCTCGCCGAGCGTCTTCCGCGACAGCATGCGTTCGTAGCGCTGCAGCGCGAGCATGCGGTTCAGGCAGCCGTCCAGGATCATGTCGAGCTTGCCGCGCTGCTCGGACAGGTAGGCCTGGGAGATCCCATGCAGCCCTTGATAGTTCGCTCTCGATGAGCCGGCACAGATGCTCCATCGCGTCGTAGCGCCTGGCGTAGCTCGGGCTCCAACGAGTCGAGGTGCGCGTGCGATCGGCTTCAGCCTCCTCGCCGCGTGCGCGCCCGGCGCCTGCGGTGAACCAGGCGCCGCAACGGCGCGGAGTCCAGCAGCGGCAGCAGCGCGAGCTCGCCGCCCGAGCCAAACCAGCAGCGGCAGCGGACTCAGGCTGATGAGCGAGACTGCGGCCACCCCGCCCAGCACGATAGCCTGGTACTGATTGAATAGCAGCTCCTTCAGGATCGAGCTGTCCGAACGCTGATCTTCGCCCGGCGACGCCATTGTTTCCGGCTGAGAGCCCAGGCGCTTCGGCTAGGAGCCCTGCGTCTTTTCTCCGGTTCGCGCACCGACGCTCGGCGACGCGGAGATTCGCTGGCAGCAGGCCGGCGGCTTGACGATGCCCATCTCGACCTCGAACTGCTGCAGGATGCTCGCCGCCTTGATCTTGCGCGACGTGCGCTCGCGCTCGATCGACTTGCGTGTCGATCGATCCGGTCGCGATCTCCACCGCCGCCTTCGATTCGGCGGCCTCCTGCTTGATCTGCTCCAGGAACTTGTCGGCCGTGGACGCCACCCCGTAGGACTGCAGCTCCACGATGGCGTCGGCGGCGCTGCGCATGACCTGGGCCTTCTGGCGTTCCTTCAGGCTTTCTGGCAGGTTTCGATCTTGGCCTTGAGCTTGGCCTTGAGCGCGTCCACCGACAGTTGGGAGGCTTCATGCGCCTTCTGAGCGGCAGCCAGCTGCTCTTCGGTGCTGTTGAGATCGATGCGGATCTGCTGAAGCTGGATGGCATCCTCCTCCGCCACGGCGCGCGCCGCCGGCGAGCCGTCCCGCAACGCCGCCTGAATCGAAGCCGTGAGGTTGCGGTCCTGGGCGCGCGAGCTGGTCGCGCTCCTCCTCCAGCCGGATGACCGTCGCACGGGTGGCCACGAGGACGCGAGTTGAGCTTGGGCATCGTGGTGCGCATCTCCTCGATGGCATCCTGCAGCATCACTTCGGGATCCTCGGCCATGGAGATGAAGAAACCCATCCATGCCCGCAGCAGTCGAGCCAGCCTAGCGTACATGCTCGGCGCCTCCTTGGTTGTCCTGGCCCGGCGGTGATCGGATTCTCGGTGACGAAGTAGCCCACCGCCTGCGCGATCCTTTCTTCTTCCGCCCGTCTTGCCGGTCCGCCAGGCCGACAGGTTCTCCTGCTCCCGGCTTACCTCCCGGTTGTTCTCCGCGATGCGCGCGCGCAGCTCGCTCAAGCGCTGGTTGATCTCTTCTTCCAGACGCTGGTTCTCGAGGTCCTTCGCGCGGCGAAGATCCTCCAGGTTCTTCTCCAGAACGCGCTCGTAGGTGTCGAGCGCCCGGTCGCGCTGGACGGCATCCTCGATGATTTCCTGCAGCTTCACGCCCGCCGCGTCGAGTGCGACCAGGATGGACTTGCGCTTGACGTCGGCGGGCAGCGCCCGGATGTGCTCGCTCTCCAGCATCTCCGCGACCTTGAGGATGCTATAGCCATGCGCGGGTGTGGCGATCTTGGCGGAGGCATAGATTCCTCGAGCGAGGTCAGATCGGTCGCCGGGGCGGCCAAAGCCGCGTCCTGCGCGGCGTCTGGAACCACATCCACGACTCGTCTGGACGAGCTGAGCGGGCCAGGCTGCGAGAGCGGATCGGCGTCGGGTTGCGCCTCGTCATCCGCAACGACGAAAAAGCTGTACCACTTCTTCGCCACTTGGCTCGAATCCCCCTCGATTTCGCGCGATTGTAACAGCTTCGCCTGGAAGCGCTCCGGTGCACGCGCACGTCGTGCCGGAAATCGCTCGCTGGGCCCACGCCCGCACAACCAGAGGATCAGCGGATTTCCTCGGTCTATCGCTCTGTCTGCGCCCTTTGTGTCCGCTGTACCGCTGCGCCGAGATTCTGACTTTGACTCGGCCCTGGCCTGGTCACCCCGAGCGATTCGGCGACCCGCAGGACTTCCCGCTTCTCGTCGTCGGTCAGGCTGTTCACCGGCGGAATCGAACGGCCGCAATCGATGCCGAGCCTCGCCGAGAGGACCACTTTGCATACATCTGCCATGGCATAGAACATCCAGACCAGGTCAACGTACTTGCGCACGCCATCCTGCAGCGCCTTGGCGCCGGCGATATCGCCGGCCTCCCAGGCGCTGAACAGCTCTGCATAGTGCCAGGGGGCAAGCGACAGCGGTGCGTCGATGGTGCCCACTGCCCCCATCGTCAGGGCCGGAAGGGGAAACGCACCGTTGCCGGAGAAGCAGATCAGGCCCATGTCCGGCGAACACCCGGAGGTCGGCGAAGTTCGGTGCCGAGTGCTTCAGACCTTTGAGCGTCGGGATCGCCCGCACGAACTTTTCCATCAGCGCCGGGACCGTCTCGACCTGGGTCAGCTGCGGCAGGTTGTAGACGAAGAACGGAAGATCGCCGGCGGCATCCGCCACCGCCTTGTAGTGCTCGATGCGAGAACGCTCGCTGCTGGGGAAGAAGAACGGCGGCAGGCAGCACACCGCCGCGCAGCCCGCCGACCGGGCGGTCCTGGCGGCGCGGACCGCGCTCGCGGTGCTGATGGCGCCGACGTGCATGATCACCGGCACCCTCCCCTTGCATACCTCGGCGGAGATTCGCGCCACCGCGTCGCGCTGCTCGTCCGTGAGGATCGGCCCCTCCCCGGTGGTGCCCGCCATCCAGAAGCCGTTGACACCGTGCGCGATGTTGTCCTCGAGCAGCGCTCGCAGGGCCTTCTCGTGGATGCGCCCATCACCGGTCACCGGGGTGGGCGGAGCGGGAAACATGCCTTTGAACTCGTGGTTCATCTGAATGCGCGCCTGCAGTGGAAGGGGATCGATCACGCATCGTCCACGACGGCCACCCACAAGGGGACGGCTCCCGGAAGCGGATCGGACGCGTATCCTGCCACAGACGGGTGGGGTCGGCTTCCGCCCCGCTGCAGGCCTCGTCACCGAGCATGGTTGGACCGGTTTTCGGAGGTCAACCGCCGCGATGGGCCTTTCCCCTTGTGGGAAAGGGCTGGGGTGAGGGGAAACGCGAAGCGCAACTACGCCCCCTCTCCCCTTGTGGGAGAGGGCTGGGGTGAGGGAAACGCGAAGCGCAACTACGCCCCTCTCCCCTTGTGGGAGAGGGCTGGGGTGAGGGGTAAGGAAGAGGGAACGAAGGCACGACGTCGCAGTCATGCGGCGGCTTGCCTCACCCTCACCCTCGCCCTCTCCCGTCAAGGGAGAGGGAGTCTCTTCAAGCCCAAAAAAAGCCCGCCATCAGGCGGGCGAAGGGGAGGAGACGGTGAAGAAATCGATGCTTGCAGCTCAGTTGGAGGCCAGAACCACCGGGGTGCACTTGATCACGTCGTTGACCAGCACGCACTTGGAGTCGCCCACGCTGAAGGCCGCTTGCTGCTTGCCGTTGACGATGCTCACCTCGATGCTCTGGTCGGCGAAGGCGGCGCTGGAGGCCAGCAGGGCACCGATCAGCAGGGCTTGGAGGGTTTTGGTCGTCATGGTCTGGGTCCGTTCGTAAGTGCGTTTGTGTTGTAAGCACTGTACCATTCCAGCCCCGCCGCCGCGCCCAACTGGTACCGGAACGGCTGTGAGAAATTCACACCCGCAGCCCAGCCGAGGCAGGACGAATCGATCAGCGCGCGGAGGCGGCGCGCTCCAGTTGCGAGGAGGCCTGCTCGGGAATCGCGGCCTGGCTTTCGCCGACGATCAGGCCCAAGCCAAGCGCCAGGGCAAGCGCGGCCACCATCAACGCAAGGGAGCTGTTGGACTGGAACATTGCGGTCTCCTTTCTGCGCGGGTTAACGGGTGGTTGAAGAGAATCGGGCGGCAGCTCAGTTGGAGGCCAGGACCACCGGGGTGCACTTGATCACGTCGTTGACCAGCACGCACTTGGAGTCGCCCACGCTGAAGGCCGCTTGCTGCTTGCCGTTGACGATGCTCACCTCGATGCTCTGGTCGGCGAAGGCGGCGCTGGAGGCGAGCAGCACACCGATCAGCAGGGCTTGGAGGGTCTTGGTCGTCATGGTCTGGGTCCGTCCGTAAGTGCGTTTCGTGTTGTAAGCACTGTACGATTCCAGTCCCGCCGCCGCGCCCAACTGGTACCGGCCTGGGTGTGCGCTATTCACGGCCGCCGGGGTGACACCGCGGTGTCGGCGCAGGGGTAGCAAACCCGGCGCTTGCGGGGGTACCCAACGGTCCCCTCCTTCGAGGCCAGGCAGTGGGGATGAACTCAACGGCTACCACCCCACAAGCTCAAACCCGAGGCGCTCCGCAGGCCCGCTTCTAGCTACTTCTCTTGAGGCGGTGCCCGGAAGAGGGCAAACTGCCGCAGCGCGCCTGTGGGGCTTGCCGCCTCGTCCAGGCGGGGAAAGATGCGCCGCACAGGCGTTCCGCAGCCCAAGCACCTCGAGGCGGTGACAGAAGCGTTCCTCGCGGCGCGCCGGGCCACAGGCGTGCGGCCCGTGCCGCACAATCAGACGGCTTACCGGAGAGCCTGCGAATGAAACTCATCCTGCTCGGCGCCCCGGGCGCCGGCAAAGGCACGCAGGCCGCCGCCATCTGCCAGAAGTACGGCATCCCGCAGATTTCCACCGGCGACATGCTGCACGCCGCGGCACGCGCCGGTCACCCCCTGGGACTGAGAGCGAAGACGTACATGGATGCCGGGCACCTGGTGCCCGACGTCGTGATCATCGGCCTGGTGAAGCACCGGATCGCCCAGCCCGACTGCGCCAGCGGCTTCTTGTTCGACGGCTTCCCGCGCACTATCCCGCAGACCGAGGCGATGGAGCAGGCCGGCTTGGACCTGGACTACGTGGTGGAGCTCGACGTGGATGACGCCGAGGCCATCAGGCGCCTGTCCGGACGGCGGGTGCACCCGGGCTCGGGGCGCGTCTACCATGTCCAGTTCCAGCCGCCCAGGATGGAGGGCAAGGACGACGTCACCGGCGAGGACCTGATCGAACGCGAGGACGACAAGGAAGAGGCCGTGCGCAAGCGCCTCCAGATCTACCACGGACAGACCCGGCAGCTGGTGGACTACTACTCGGCCTGGGCCGCCACCGGCGATCCGCGCGCACCCAAGTACCACAAGGTCTCGGGGAGCGGCAGCGTGGAGGACATCCGCGGGCGCATCTTCGCCGTGCTCAGCTCATGACACCGCAGAGGACCTCCGCCGAGCTCCCTTAGAAGGCGCAGCCGCAGCCACCTGGTTGCGGCCGTTCGACTTGGCGTCGTAGAGGGCCTGGTCGGCTTGCTCGATGAGATCGGCGAGATCGCCGTCGCCGCCTTGGAAGGTCGCGATGCCGATGCTCACCGTCACGTGCAGCCCTTTCATGTCACCGATGCTGCTTTGGCAGCGCTCCTCGATCGCACGCCGAAGCTTTTCCCCGATGGCCCGGCCCTGCTCGAGGTCGCAGCCCGGCATGCCGACGAAGAACTCGTCGCCGCCGTAGCGGCCGACGATGTCGGCCGCCCGGAACGACGAGACCAGCGTGCTGCCGACTTGCTGAATGACGCGGTCGCCGGCGGCGTGTCCGAAGCCGTCGTTGACCGCCTTGAACTTGTCGATGTCCAGCGCCAGGCAGCTCAAGGGTCTGCCGGTGCGGCGCGCGTCCTCCCATGCCTGCGCCATGCGCTGGAAGAACGCGCCTCGGCCGAGGCAACCGGTGAGCACATCGTGCGTGGCCATGTGCTCCAGCTCCACGTTCTTCTTGGCGATCTCGTCTCGGGATGCGCGCAGCTCGGCGAGGGTATCGGACAGCAGTTCGTTGGCGAAATGCAGCGCGGTCAGGTCGTCGAAGGTCGCCACACAGCCGCGCACGGCCCCGCGCGGATCGCTGATCGGGGCGCAGTTGACCACCAGTCGCTTCGCGGTCTCGGGGCGAGGCGCGACCTCGATCGCGAAGTCCATGACCGGCTGCCGCATGCGCATTGCGCGCATCCATGGATGCTCCGCGGCATTGGCAGGCAGACCCGCCGCGAGCCAGTGCAGCTCCGACAGCTGCTTGCCCGCCACGTCCAGGGCTTCGTCGCCCGGCAGCCCACGGAAGGCACGGTTGGCGAGCAGCACCCGGCCGCGGCTGTCCAGCACCACCACCCCTTCGGTCATCACGTCGAAGGCCAGCCTCACGCGCTCCGGTATGACCGCCTTGGGATCCAGATGCACCAGGGCGCGGCGGATGTATTGCCAGTAGACGAGCGTTCCCAGCAGTGCGATGCCCAGGAGGGTGATCCCGAGCGGATGACCGAAGGTCCGCTCCACTGCGCTGCGTTCGTCCGGGTGGTAGGCCACCTCGAAACTGCCCCAACGTTCGCTGCCGACCCCGAGCGGGACGAGCAGCTGGGTGAGCGTCGAATGATCCCCCTCCAGCTCCTTCCAGGTCTGCTTGTGCTTGCCGGATTGCATAACCAGGGTTGCGTCTGCCCGCCGCACCGCAACTGACCGAATGCTCGGATCCTGCTCGCGGATGCGTGCGAGCGTGAGCCCCAGCGTCTTGTAGTCGCCCCGCTCGAGGAGGACTGCAACCTGGGTCGCGGTGCTCTCGGCGAGCGCCTTGCGCAGGCGCATCAGCTGGACGTCGGGATCGGTGAAAACGTCGAACAGGAGGTCGACAACGAGCAGGACCGCGCTGGTCAGCAGCGCCAAGCCCAAAGACATCTGTACCGTCGGGCGGATGCGCATCAGCGTCGCGCCCCCGCGTCGGCAGGCGGCGGCGTGCCCTGGGCCTGCAGCACATGGGCGACGGCCCGCTCCTCGTCGGCTCCCGCCGTGGCGGCGTCGGCAGGATGCTCCTCTTCACTGCCGGCGCGGTCGACGATGGGCAGCAGATCGACGTGCCGCCACAGCGGAAGCCCGAGTATCAGCAGATAGGTCCAGAAGCCCGAGTGCAGCAGCCACAAGGTCGTGCCGCTCGTGAGGACTGTCGCGCTCAGCCGCTCAGGCGTGACCTGAACGACGAACGGGGCGTCGGCGTAGTCTTGGGCGGTGGCCGGATCAGCCTGGACAGACCCTGCAGCCAGGCCCCGCACTGCCAGGCTCGGCTCTGAGAGCCTGGCCTGCCTGGCCTGTGCGACCGGCGCGGGTTGTGCGACAGGGGCGCGTTGTGGAATCGCTGCGGGACAGTCTCGTGCAAACGAGGCTTCCGCCGCCCCTCCAGTCCCTCGGCTGCGGACTCGCTCGCCCTGACCATCGACCAGGGACGGGCAAAATGGCTTCAACTCGATTGTGCCGCTTGACTTCCCGGCCCGGCCCGTCGGCAGGGCGCGGCCGCGTGTCCGCGCCCGCCAAGGGTTGTTGCGCGGTCGACGGCGCGCAAGCGACCGCCCACATCCAGGCAACAAGGGTCGCGGCCACCAGCCGTAAGGCTCGGGATTCGTTCATGGTCGGCAGACCACGGCTGACCTGCGCTGCTATCCCGCCGGTCCCGCGGCAAACAAGCAGAGAAAATTGCCTCATCGCTGCACGCGTCCAGGTGGACGCGTCCAGGGAAAGCGGTCTGCAAGAGTGGTGCCACCGGGATGTCGCCTCGCGGCGATGTAGTCCTGTTGGCACAGGCACTTGCTTCTGCTGTCGGACCGCAGCGGTAGCGCCGGAGCCCAAAAAAAAAGCCCGCCATCAGGCGGGCCGAAGGGGAGGAGACGGAGAAGAAATCGATCTAGGCGCGGCTCAGTTGGAGGCCAGGACCACCGGGCGTGCACTTGATCACGTCGTTGACCAGCACGCACTTGGAGTCGCCCACGCTGAAGGCTGCTTGCTGCTTGCCGTTGACCATGCTCACCTCGATGCTCTGGTCGGCGAAGGCGGCGCTGGAGGCCAGCAGGGCACCGATCAGCAGGGCTTGGAGGGTCTTGGTCGTCATGGTCTGGGTCCGTTCGTAAGTGCGTTTGTGTTGTAAGCACTGTACGGCTGGAGCCCCCGTTCCGCGTCGAACTGGTACCGGCTCGGGATGTGAGAAATTCACGGCCGGCCGTCCCGCGACAGTCGAGAGCCATGCTGCCCCGTTTGCGGGTAACTGGGTAGCAGCGCTGGCTGACCCCCTCCGGCCCTCGTCCCGCAGGGGAAGGGGACCGTCGCGCGCACGGTCGAGGGCTACGCGCGCCTTCGCGGTCGCCTCCCCGCAAGCGGGGCCCCTGCTCCGCGCTCCTGCGCGCCCTCTCCCACCAAGGGGAGAGGGAGCATTACGGTGGTCCTCACGAAGCGGCGCCGAGCCCTGCCGTGTCAGCTGCCTGGGGCAGCCTGTTAGCGCCGAGGGACGCTGCCCTCTCGCGCGCGGGCGACCCTATTCGGAGCCGGTATAGAACTGCGGCCAGCGCCGCATCACGATCGGGCCCGTCCGACGCGTACGCGTGGCAGGAATCGATCAGGCCCGGGCCGATGGGTCAGCGGCTGGCGCTGTCGCGCTTGATCCGGGCGGGTAGACGGTCTGAAAGGCGGTTGTCGCGATCGGTCCGAGCAGCTCAACGAGGTGGGTGCAGCCCCTGGTCCCGCCCAGGAGCTCGCGCGTCTTCTGCGTCCAGCCCGCCTTGATGGTGAGGCCCTTGAGCGCCTTGAAATTCTCGACGACGTTGCCGCAGATCGAGTAGGGACTGTGGTCGGTGCACGCCTCCACCTCCTGGACCACCAGGTCGGTGTCCACCGTCAGCCGGATCCACATCTCGTGCAGCGGCTCACCGGCTGGAATCTCTCCGCCGCGATCCTCATTGGGAATGGCGAACGGCTTGGTATCGGTCAGATGGCCCTCGATGTCCCACAAGCCGTCGTCTCTCGAAGATAGCCGCGGCATTCGACGGTGCGAGTGTGCATCGGCTTGCGGGGGGCTGGGTTGCTCAGCGGCATTTCGGTTCTAGTCGAGTCGCAAGTCGAAAGCAAGATCTCAACGCAAAGGCGCTTCGCGCTGACGAGGACCGGCGGCAGTGCGTGTTGGCGGTAGTGAGCATGTTGAGGCATCGGCCCGCGTCCAGAAGCGAGCGGCTGTCGCTCGGGTCTTGTGCGCCCGGCGCCAGCGGTTGCGCGCTTCTGTTCGGCCGTCATTTCGAGCCAGTCGGCGATCTCGCTGCAGGGTGCGAAAGCAGCCCCGGCACAGCCCGCTGGCCGGATCCAGCGCGCAGACCTTCACACACGGTCGAAGCGACGTAGCTCGGGCGGTCATGCTCGATCCTGGTCCGCAATGTCCTCCAGCGAGCGGAAGCAGTCGTGGCACTCCGCTGCCGGGGTCCAGCGCGCATACGTTCACGCGCGGCGAGGGGACGCGGCCGGTGCAAGGCTCATGCCGGTTGCTCACGCGGCCTTCGCCTCCCGCTTGCGCTTGGCCAGGATCGCGCGCCCGGCGCGGGAGCTGGGTGGGGCGGCCCAGCACACCGCAGATATACTCGGCCGCCTCCAGCAGACGATCCATGCTCACGCCCAGTCTCGATTCCCAGGCCATCGAGCAGGTACAGCACGTCCTCGCTGGCCACGTTGCCGGTGGCGCCCGGCGAATAAGGGCAGCCCCCCAGCCCGGCGACCGAGCTGTCGAAGCTCGCCACCCCCATCTCGAGCGAGGCAAGGATGTTTGCGGTCGCCTGACCGTAGGTGTCGTGGTAGTGGCCGCCGAGCTTCTCGACCGGGATATGCGCCGCCACCGCCTCGATCATGCGCTGCGCCTTGGCGGGCGTCCCAGCGCCGATGGTATCGCCAAGGGAGATCTCGTAGCAGCCCAGGTCCCACAGCCGCCGGGCCACGTCGGCAACGGCCCTGGGAGCTACGTCGCCTTCGTACGGGCAACCGAGCACGACCGAAATGTAGCCACGCACCTTGATGCCCTGGTCCAGCGCGGCCTTGCAGACCGGCTCGAAGCGGGCGAAGGACTCGGCGATGGAGCAGTTCGTGTTGCGCCTCGAAAAGGACTCGGTCGCCGCTGCGAACACCGCGATTTCCTCGACGCGTGCGGCCATGGCGGCTTCCAGGCCCTTCATGTTCGGCACCAGAACCGGGTAACTTACGCCGGGCTTGCGGCGGATGCGCGCCATGACCTCGGCTGCGTCCGCCATTTGCGGTACCCACTTGGGCGACACGAAGCTGGTGGCTTCCACGGCCGGCAGTCCGGCATCGCTCAAGCGATCGACGAGCTCCACCTTGGCATCGGTCGGAACCACACCCGGTCTCGTTCTGCAGCCCATCGCGCGGACCCACGTCGACCATCTTGACCCGTTTCGGTAAGCGCATTCCTTTCATCGCCCGCTCGCCGCTGCCCCGGCGAGGGCGGAAGGGAGCGCGACCCCCTCGACCTCCGCTCGCAGACGGTGACACTTCAGCCTCGAACCGGATCAACTGCTCGCCTTCCTTGACCTGATCGCCCCTCCCGAACAGCACCTGTGCCACGACACCGTCGGCAGGCGCGGCGATCGTGTGCTCCATCTTCATCGCCTCGATGATCACCAGCGGCTGCCCTTTGTCCACTTTCTGCCCCGCGCTCACCAGCACATCGACGACATTGCCCGGCATGGGTGCGGTCAGGCGCCCGCCGGCATCCTCGTCGGCCACGGTCTCGAACTCCTTGCAGCTCGAGCCGATGGCTGAGGCCGAAGGCGAATACCGTCAGCGCCTCGCCCGGCGCGCACCACGCTGGCGTGCAGGCGAGCGCCGTCGAGGTCCGCGACAAAGTCAGCGCCTTCGGCGCTGCTCCGCGCGCGCCATGATCGATTCGACCCGGCAGGTCCAGAAGGTACCCGCCTCTGCGGTAGTGCGCCGTCACAGCGACCTCCCGCTCCCCGTCCTGGAACGTGAAGGTGTGATGATTATCCTCGTTGAGGCGCCAGCCGTCGCGGGCGTTCCAGGGCGACCAGGGGTCCGCAGACGTGCTCGCAGCAGCCTGTGCCTGCGCGTCGATGCGCGTGCGCTCCGCCAGCACCGCGAGCGCGAGGATCTGGTTGGACGCCGGCTGCGCCGTCGGGCAGCAGCTCCGCCTTGTATCGGCCGATGAGACCGGTGTCCAGCAGCCCGGGCTCGCGATGAGCCAGCGCAAATGCCCGATGGGCGCAGAGCGCCGACAGGAACCGCAGGTTGGTGGCGAACCCGACCACCTGGTATTCCGCCAACGCGGCGCGCAGGCACCGCAGGGCCGCGTCGCGATCCACGTCCCAGCAGATCAGCTTGGCGATCATCGGGTCGTAGTACACGCCGATCTCGTCGCCCTCGCGCACGCCGCTGTCGATGCGCACATGCGCGGAGCTCATCGGGACGCGCAGGTGCTCGATGCGGCCGGCCGCGGGAAGGAAATCGCGCGCCGGATCCTCCGCGTAGACGCGCGCCTCGATCGCATGGCCGTTGATGGCAAGCTGCTCCTGCACCAGCGGCAAGCGCCTCCCCCGAGGCAACGCGCAGCTGCCACTCCACCAGGTCCAGCCCGGTGATCATCTCGGTCACCGGGTGCTCGACCTGGAGCCGGGTGTTCATCTCCATGAAGTAGAACTCGCCACGCTCGTCGGCGATGAACTCCACGGTGCCGGCGTTCACGTATCCCACCGCGCGCGCGGCGGCCACCGCGGCAGAGCCCATCTGACGGCGCCTGGCCGCAGTCATGCCCGGGGCGGGCGCCTCCTCCAGCACCTTCTGGTGGCGCCGCTGCACGGAGCAGTCGCGCTCGAACAGGTGAATGGTGTTGCCGTGCGTGTCCGCAAACACCTGCATCTCGATGTGGCGCGGGCGCGCGAGGTACTTCTCGATCAGCACGCGGTCGTCGCCAAAGGCGGAGGCCGCCTCGCGTTTCGCGGACGCCAGCGCGCCTGCGAGCTGTGCGGGGGACTCGACCACGCGCATGCCCTTGCCCCCGCCGCCCGCGGAGGCCTTGATCAGCACCGGGTAGCCGATGCGCTCCGGCCTCGCGCGCGAGCGTGTCGAGGTCTTGCGCCTCGCCGTGATAGCCGGGCACCAGCGGCACGCCGGCCCGCTCCATCAGCTGCTTGGCCGCGCTTTTGGAGCCCATCGCGCGGATCGCGCTCGCCGGCGGGCCGATGAAGACGATGCCGGCCCGCTCGCATTCCTCGGCGAAGTCCTCGTTCTCCGACAGGAAGCCGTAGCCCGGATGGATCGCCTGTGCGCCCGTACGCCTGGCGACCTCCAGGATGCGGTCCGCGCGCAGATAGCTCTCCCTGGCCGCCGCCGCGCCGATCAGGTGCGCTTCGTCGCACACACTCACGTGCAGCGCGCTCGCGTCGGCCTCGGAGTACACCGCGACCGTGCGGATGCCCAGGCGCTTGCACGTGCGCGCCACTCGCACCGCGATCTCGCCGCGGTTGGCTATGAGGATCTTGTCGAACATCTACCGCGAGGGAACCGCCAAGGCGCCGAGGATGCCAAGGAAAGCAAGATTTGGCCGCCAAGACGCCAAGACGCCGAGAAAAACAAGCGCAGGTCGGCGGCGGCCAATCCATACAGCCCCTGCAGTCGCTTGCTCACGGTTAGGGGGTACGGGGAATAACCGATGCATCGCACGCGCATCGCTTTTCTTGGCGTCTTGGCGTCTTGGCGGCCCACTCGGGTTTTCTTGGCGTGCTTGACGCCTTGGCGGTTCATTCTTCTGGGTTCACCCAAGCGGGAGGCCGCTTCTCGAGGAAAGCCGCAACGCCCTCCTTGCCTTCGGCCGTGACGCGGATGCGGGCGATGCGGTCGGCGGTGTCCTCCACCAGTCTGCGGTCGATGGGGCGATTAGTCACGGCCGAGATCAGGGCCTTGGCGGCGCTCTGGGCTTTGGGGCCGCCCTTCGAGAGATGGCCAACGATGCCGCGCACTGCCTCGTCGAGCTCGCCTCCTCCACCGCCATGTGCACCAGCCCGATGCGTAGCGCCTCCTGCGCATCGAAGCGCTCGGCGGTGAGGAAATAGCGCCGTGCCTGACGCTCGCCGATCGCAGCGATGACGTAGGGGCTGATCACCGCGGGAATGAGTCCCAGCCGCACCTCCGACAGCGAGAAGGACGCCGACAAGCTCGCCACCGCAATGTCGCAGGCCGCCACCAGGCCCACCCCGCCGCCGTAGGCCGCACCTTGTACCCGCGCAACCGTGGGTTTGCTGAGCGCGCTCAATGTGTGCAGCAGATCGGCGAGTGCCACCGCGTCGCGCAGGTTCTCGCCCTCCGAGAACCCGGCCATGCGCTTCATCCAGTTGAGGTCGGCGCCGGCCGAGAAGCTCTTGCCGTTGCCGGCCAGCACGACTGCGCGAATGTCGGCTGGTATGGTCCAGCTCCCGCAGCCGCGCCGTCAGCCCCGCGATCAAGTGATCGTCGAACGCGTTGTGCACCTCGGGCCGGTTGAGCGTGAGCGTTGCCACGCCCTCGGCGTCGATGCTGAGCTGGATCGGATGTTCGCTGCCGCTCTGCACGTGTGCCTCGCTCATGAGCGTTTCGCCACCTCCTCGAGCATCACCTCCGTCGCGCCGCCGCCGATGGCCAGGACGCGCGCATCGCGCGTCAGGCGCTCGACCGCTGTCTCGCGCATGTAACCCATGCCGCCGTGGAACTGCTGACAAGCGTACATGACTTCGTTGGCCAGCTCCCCGGTGAGCGCCTTGAGCATCGACACCTCCTTGACGCAGTCGCGGCCCTGGGTCACAGCCAGGCGCAGTGGTACATGAACTGCCTTGCGGCTTCGGTCTTGGCCTGCAGCATCGCCAGCCGCTGCCGGATCGTCTGCTTGTCGTAGAGCGTCGCACCGAAGGCCTTGCGGGTGCGCACATAGTCGAGCGTCAGCGCCAGCGCGGTCATGCAATGCCCCACGGCCATGGCCGACAGCGCGATCCGCTCGGTCTGGAAGTTCCTCATCACCGCGTAGAAGCCCCTGTTCTCCTCGCCCAGCAGATTCGCCTCGGGAACCCGGCAGTCGTCGAACACCAGCTCGGCGGTGTCCGAGCACAGCCAGCCGGTCTTCTTCAGCGCCCGCCCGACCCGGAAGCCGGGCGTGCCCTTCTCGACGATGAACATGGAGATCCCGCGTGAGCCCTTCGCGTCGCGGATCGGTGCGCGCGGCGATGAAGTAGACATCCGCGTGCACGCCGTTGGTGATGAACATCTTGGCGCCGTTGAGCACCCACTCGCCACCCTCCCGCCGTGCCCTGGTGCGCAGCCCCGCCACGTCCGAGCCGGCGTCCGGCTCGGTGATGCCCACCGCCGTGATGAGCTCGCCGCCGATGATCCCGGGCAGATACCGCGCAGCTGCTCGCGCGTCCCGGCATGCACCAGATGGGGCGAGGCCATGTCCGTGTGCACCAGTACCGTGACGACGAAGCCGCCGAAGGTCGAGCGCGACAGCGCCTCTGCGAACACCAGCGAGGTCAGCGCATCGGCTTCAGCCCCGCCGTACTCCTGCGGATAGGTGATGCCGAGCAGGCCCAATGAGCCCATCTTGCGCAGCACCTCGCGCGGGACGCAGCCCTGCTCTTCCCAGGCCTGCGCGAACGGCTCGACCTCCTTGGCGAGGAAGCGCGCCACCTGTTCGCGCAGCCAGGTGTTCGCTGGTGAGGTAGACGCTTTCGGCGCTGCTCGGGTGAGTGAGGTCCATGGTGCCAGGAGCCAGGCTGCGGCGACCGCCCTACCCGATCTGCCGCGCGATGGTCGGATCCGCTATTTTATCGTCCTCGCGCGAGGAGGGGTGGCGCGCGTAGCGCCACGGGGTGGTGGGAGATCGCCCAAAAAAGACGTGACGTCCGCCTACATCCGAAACACGCCGAACGTGGTCGGCTCGATCGGCGCGTTCAGGCTGGCGGAGATGGCCAGGCCCAGCACGCGCCGGGTCTCGACAGGGTCGATGACGCCGTCGTCCCACAACCGCGCGCTGGCGTAGTAGGGATGTCCCTGGTGCTCGTACTGCTCGCGGATCGGCGCCTTGAAAGCCTCTTCGTCCTCGTCGCTCCAGGTCTTGCCGGCCTTTCTCCAGGCCGTCGCGCCGCACCGTGGCCAGCACGCTGGCCGCCTGCTCGCCGCCCATCACCGAGATGCGCGCGTTGGGCCACATCCACAGGAAGCGCGGCCGAATAGGCGCGGCCGCACATGCCGTAGTTGCCGGCGCCGAAGCTGCCGCCGACGATGACCGTGAACTTCGGCACCTTGCGCGGTCGCCACCGCGGTCACCATCTTGGCGCCGTCCTTGGCGATGCCGCCCGCCTCGTACTTCTTGCCCACCATGAAGCCGGTGATGTTCTGCAGGAACACCAGCGGGATGCCGCGCTGGCAGCACAGCTCGATGAAGTGCGCGCCCTTGAGCGCCGACTCGGAGAACAGGATGCCGTTGTTGGCGACGATGCCCACCGGATAGCCGTAGATATGCGCGAAGCCGCGTCACCAGCGTCGTGCCGTAGAGCGGCTTGAACTCGTCGAGCTCGCTGCCGTCGACCACGCGCGCGATGATCTCGCGCACATCGTAGGGCTTGCGCGGATCGGTCGGGATCACGCCGTACAGTCTCCGCGGATCGTAGGCCGGCTCGCGCGGCTCGCGCAGCGCGACGCCGAGCTGCTTGGCTGCGGTTCAGGTGCGACACGATGCGGCGCGCGATCTCCAGCGCGTGGACGTCGTTGAGCGCGTAGTGATCGGCCACGCCCGAAGTGCGCGCGTGGACGTCGGCGCCGCCCAGTTCCTCGGCGCGTCACGATCTCGCCGATGGCCGCGCTGCACCAGCGGCGGGCCGCCCAGGAAGATGGTGCCCTGGTTCTTGACGATGATCGACTCGTCGGACATCGCCGGCACGTAGGCGCCGCCCGCGGTGCACGAGCCCATCACCACGGCGATCTGCGGGATGCCCTGCGCCGACATGTTGGCCTGGTTGAAGAAGATGCGCCCGAAGTGCTCGCGGTCGGGGAACACGTCGTCCTGGTTGGGCAGGTTCGCCCCGCCCGAATCCACCAGGTAGATGCAGGGCAGGCGGTTCTGCTGAGCGATCTCCTGGGCCCGCAGGTGCTTCTTGACCGTGACCGGGTAGTAGGTGCCGCCCTTTACGGTGGCGTCGTTCGCCACGATCATGCACTCGCGCCCGCTGACCCGCCCGATGCCGGTGATGATGCCGGCGGCCGGGACCTGGTTGTCGTACATGCCCCAGGCCGCGAGCTGCGACAGCTCGAGGAACGGCGAGCCGACGTCCAGCAGGTTGCGCACCCGCTCGCGCGGCAGCAGCTTGCCGCGCGCCACGTGCTTTCTCGCGCGCGGCCTCGCCACCGCCCTGGCTGATGGTCTCGACCTTCTCGCGCAGGTCCGCCACCATTGCCGCCATGGCATCGGCGCTGGCTCGATAGTCGGACGCGCGCGGGTTGAGGCTGGAACGGATCTGGGTCATGGCGAATTCGCAGGATTATGCCGTCTGCGGCGTGAGCCATTTCTCCAGGCCGGGCGGCCGGTAGCTGCCCATCGCCTGCAGCAGCCGTTGCGGCTCGTCCTCGGTGATCACGAGCTGCCGGTACTGGGTTTGAGGAAACCTTCGGCCAGGGCATGGTCGAAGAGGGCCAGCAGCGGCGTGTAGTAGCCATTGACGTTGAGCAGGCCACAGGGCTTCTCGTGCAAGCCGAGCTGCGCCCAGGTGAGGATCTCGCAGAACTCCTCGAACGTCCCGAAGCCCCCGGGCAGGGCGATGAAGCCGTCCGCGAGATCGGCCATGCGCTGTTTGCGCTCGTGCATGGTCGTGGTGACGATCAGCTCGGTCAGGTCGCCGCAGGCGAGCTCCTTGCGCTTGAGCCCCTCCGGGATCACCCCGATCGCTTGTCCGCCGGCCGCAAGCACAGCCTCGGCCACCGCGCCCATCATGCCAACGCGGCCGCCGCCGAACACCAGGGTGATTCCGCGTGCCGCGAACAGCCGGCCGACCGCACGCGCAGCATCGCGATACAACGGGTCCGTTCCTGCGCTGGAGCCGCAGAAGACACAGATGCGCCTGAAGGGCTGCATCACCCACCCTGCCCTCTCCCGCGCGGGGAGAGGGGGTGCTGCTCGTGCGGTCGAGGGCCACGCGCGCCTTCGCGGTCGCATCCCGCCGGGCGGGGCCCCTGCTCCGCGCTCCAGCGCGCCCTCTCCCGCACGGGGAGAGGGTAGCCAAGCGCGCGATCAGTCCGTTCACTTAGAACTTGCCCTGGCCGAGCCAGCGCTCGACCTGCTCGAATCGATCGGTCCCCCAGAACGGCTCCCCGTCCACGAACACGAACGGGGAGCCGAATACGCCACGCTCGATGGCCGACTGGGTCTGCGTCTTCAGGCGTTCCTTGATCGCCGGATCGTTGAGCGCGGCCTGCAGCGCACCGCCTTCCACGCCCACGCTGCTCAGCACTTCTGCCGTCGCCACCGGGCTGGAGATGTCCTTGCCGTCCACGAAGTAGGCCCGATACAGCGCCAGCACCGCGGCCTCGACCTTCTCCGGCGTGGCATCCTGCAGCCAGCAGATGGCGCGCGCCGGGGCCTGCGTCGCAATCGGGAACGGCTCGGGCATCTTGAAAGGAACACCATGGAAGCGCGCCGTGCGCGGCATGTCGCGCAAAGCGTATTCGCCCTTGAGCGGCAGGCTCGGCAAGGGGCCGCTGCCGGTCACCTTGAAGACGGCGCCCAGAAGCATCGGCTTCCATTGCACGCTGCGCCCGTGCCGGGCTGCGAGGGCCGAGATACGCGTCGCGCCGATGTAGCCGTAGGGCGAGGAGAAGTCGAAGTAGAACTCGATTGGCGTTGGCATGCTGCTACTCCTCCAATTCGGAACCGCAGAGACGCAGAGAGCGCAGAGAACTGCTCTTGGGGGCATGAAGCCTGCCGCTCCGTCTGGCGTTACTCAGAATAGTTGCGTCCCGTAACTCGTCCACCAGCACGAGTATTTCGAGCTCTTCTCAGCGCTCTCTGCGTCTCTGCGGCTATCCGCTTCTAGGCTCTTCCCGATGGATAGGCGTCCTGTGCCCCGACGCGACCCAACAGCCGCGCCGCGGCGGCGGGCCGTCACCTCGATCTCGATCTTCATCGCCGGTGTGACCAGCCCGCAGATCAGCGCAGTCGCGGCCGGTCGCGCGTTCTTGAAGTACTCCCCGCAGATCGGCGCAACCTTCTCGAAGTACGCCTGGTCGGTGAGGTAGTAGTGCACCCGCACCACATCGTCCAAAGTGCAGCCCGCTTGCGCGAGCGCGGCGGAGATGTTGGCGAACGTCTGGCGCGTCTGTGCCTCGAGGTCGGGCGAGATCGTCATCGTGCCGTAGTCGTAGCCGGTAGTGCCGGACACGAACACCCATTCGCCGTCCACCACCGCCCGGCTGAAGCCGGCCAGTTTCTCGAAGCTCGACCCCGAGGAGATCAGTTTTCGTTCGCTCATCGCAACACCTCACCTTTACCGCAAGCTTGCCCTCGACCCCGATCGGGTGGCTCCGTCAAACCCGAACCTCATTGACCGCAGAGGACGCAGAGGGTCGCAGAGGGAACAGCTCGTCGAGACCAGAAGGAGGACACTGCAATATGGCCCACCCAACCGAAAACCCAAGAAGTCGCGCTGCCTCAAGCAACGGTCGTATCGTCTTCCTCTGCGATCCTCTGCGTCCTCTGCGGTTCATGTGTTTATGAACTGATCTCGACGGCGACAGCCGTCGCCTCCCCGCCGCCGATACACAGCGAGGCGACCCCACGCTTGAGCCCGTACTTCCTCAACGCGCCCAGCAGCGTCACCATGATGCGGGCCCCCGAAGCGCCGATGGGGTGGCCCAGCGCGCAGGCGCCGCCGTGCACGTTGACCTTCTCGTGCGGCAGGCCATGCTCCCTCATCGCCGCCATCGTCACCACCGCAAAAGCTTCGTTGATCTCGTAGAGGTCGACGTCCCGGGCGTTCCAGCCGGTGTTCTCGAACAGCGTGCGAATGGCGCCCACCGGCGCGGTGGTGAACCAGCCGGGCTCCTGCGCATGCGTGGTGTGGCCGACGATGGTGGCGATGGGCGTCAGGCCGCGCTTCTCGGCCCGTGACCGGCGCATCAGCACCATCGCCGCTGCGCCATCCGAGATGGAGCTGGAGTTGGCGGCAGTCACGGTTCCGTCCTTGCGGAACGCGGACTTGAGTTGAGGGATCTTCTCGAAGTTGGCCTTGAAGGGCTGCTCGTCCTTGTCCATGAAGCGGTCGCCTTTGCCGGACTTCAGAGCCACATGCCCGATCTCCCAGGCGAACCAGCCCTCGTTGTTGGCTTTCTGGGCCCGCTCCAGCGACGCGATCGCGAAGCTGTCCTGCTCGGCGCGGGTGAAAGCGTACTTCGACGCGCAGTCCTCGGCGAAGCTGCCCATCAGGCGCCCCTTGTCGTAGGCGTCTTCGAGGCCGTCCAGGAACATGTGATCCAGGACCTGTTGGTGCCCCATCCGGTAGCCGGCGCGGGCTTTGGGCAGCAGATACGGAGCATTGGTCATGCTCTCCATGCCGCCCGCCACCATGATGCCGTTGCTGCCAGCCAGCAGCAGATCGTTGCCCAGCATCGCCGCTTTCATTCCGGATCCGCACATCTTGTTCACGGTCGTGCAACCCGTGCCGAGCGGCAGGCCGCCACCGAGGCTCGCCTGCCGCGCCGGCGCCTGGCCCTGCCCGGCCGGCAGCACGCAGCCCATGATGACCTCCTCGACGTCCTCGGGCTTGATGCCGGCGCGCTCGACCGCCGCGCGGATCGCCACCGCGCCCAGCTCCGCCGCGGCGAAGTCCTTCAGCTCGCCCTGGAACGCTCCCATGGGCGTGCGGGCAGCTCCAACGATCACAACGGGATCAGCAGCCATCGGTTACACCTCCAAATTCAAGAACCTTTCACCGCCAAGGACGCAAAGGACGCCAAGAAAACCAGAATCGAAAACTATGACCCCGGCCCACGATGGGCCCCCCGCTACTCGGGTGATGGTCATTGGTTTTCCTTGGCGTCCCTTTGCGTCCTTGGCGGTGAAAGGTTTGCGCTAGTCATTTGCCCTTGGCCTTGAGCAAAGCGCCGCGCGAAGCGCGCCGCCTCGGGATAAGGGAAACACATCCGCGATCTGCCCGGCCGCGACCCGCTCCTTCACCTCGTTCCAATAGTCCGGCGCCAGCAGATCGCCGTGCAACGCCAGGAACGCCTCGCGCACCTTGCCGCCGGTGAGCAGAAACGGCCCGAACTCCTCGGGAAACACGTCGTTGGCCGCCACAGGATACCAAGGTTCCGCCGACAGCTCGTCCTCTGGAGTACGGGGCAGCGGGATGCGGCGGAAGTTGGTCTCCGTCATGTAGGTGATCTCGTCGTAGTCGTAGAACACGACGCGCCCGCCGCGCGTCACGCCGAAATTCTTGAACAGCATGTCGCCGGGGAAGATGTTGACCGATGCCAGCTCCTTGATCGCCTTGCCGTAGTCGAGCACCACCGCCTCGACCTGCGCACCCGCGGCCTGGTCCAGATAGAGGTTGAGCGGCGTCATGCGCCGCTCGATGTACAGATGCTTCACCACGATCGTGTCGGCGTCCTGGTCGAACAGCGATGCCGCCTCGCGCTGGAGCTCGGCGACCAGCTCCGGTGTGAAGCGCGCACGCGGGAAAGCCACGTCCGTGTACTCCAGCGTGTCCGCCATTCGCCCCACGCGATCATGGCGCTTCACCAGCATGTACTTGTCCTTCACCGTCTGGCGGTCGATGTTCTTGGACGGCGCAATGGTGTCGCGAATGACCTTGAAGACGTAGGGGTAGGACGGCAGCGTGAACACGATCATGACCAGCCCGCGGATCCCGGGCGCCAGCACGAAGGCGTCGGTGGAGTGCTTCAGGTGATGCAGGAAATCGCGGTAGAACAGGGTCTTGCCATGCTTCTGCAGCCCCAGCGCGGTATACAGCTCGGCGCGCGGCTTGCCCGGCAGCAGGCTGGCCAGGAACTCCACGTAGGCCGACGGCACCTCCATGTCCACCATCATGTACGCGCGGTTGAAAGCGAACAGCACGGCGATCTCCCGCGGGTCGAGCAGGACGGCGTCCAGGCACAGGCTGCGGCCCTCCGCCTCGTGCACGATGGGCACCGCGAAGGGCTGCTCCAGATTGCCGTTGATGATCTTGCCGATCAGGTACGCGCGCCGGTTGCGGAAGAACAGCGAGGACAGGACCTGGATCTGATGGTTCGCTTCCAGCCGCATGCGGCGAGGAAGCTGGGCGCGTACCGCTCGCAGCACAAACCTAAAGTCACGATCGCAGTCGGCGAACGGCAAGTGCAGGTCCAGGTCGTGCAGGATCTGATGCAGGACCGTGCGCAAGCCGTTCTGCAGCGGATAGTAGCTGCGGTAGGACGGTGGATCTCCCTCGAGATACTCGGTGGACACCGCCGGCCGCACGAAAATGAAATCGTTGTGATAATAGGTCCGGTGCAGGAGTTTGCAGCTCACCGTGTTGAAGAACGTCTCGGCGAGCTCCGGCTGCCGGTGGTTGGTGAGCAGTCCCACATACTGCAGCTTGATGTCCTGCCAGAGCGCGTCGGGCAGCGACTCGGTCTCGAACTCGGTCTGCAGGCGCTCGACCGTCTCGCGCACACGCTCGTCGTAGAACAGGATGCGCTCGGCGTGCGCACGCCGCACCCCCGCCCAGTCGCCGCTCTCGAAGCGCTGCTTGGCCTCGCGGCTGGACTGGCGGAACAGCCGGTAGTGCTTGTTGAAGCCCTCCAGCAGGGCGCGCGCGATGGCCAGCGCCAGGTCGCCGCGCAGGTCGGAGCTGGTTACTTGCATGCCTGAACAACCCCTCGAGGGCCTCCGGATCCACAGCGAAACCCCTGTAGGGCCCGATTAGAGCCGGATTGAGCCGTCTCCCGGGATGATAGCGCAGGTTCCGCTCTCCCTAGCACGACACTGCTCCAGGCTCGTCGGTTGCGGCCCCGCCTTTGCGTTCGCCGCGCCGGGAACAGAGGCTACAATGCATCGCATTTGCAATGCACCTGAGGCAACACGATGAAAACCACCAGCATCCCGCCGCTTCGCGTCTCGCCGGAGCTTTGCAAGCGAGCCGAAGCTGTGCTCGAGCAGGGAGAAACCCTGTCCAGCTTCGTACTCGATGCCCTGACCCGCAGCATTGAGTACCGCAAGACCCGGCAGGAGTTCATTGCCAGAGGGCTGGCAAGCGCTGCGCAGACGAAGAAAACCGGCAAGTATGTGCCGGCCGGCAAGGTCATCGAGAAGCTCACGTGCAATTTGGCCAAAGCGAAGCAACGCGCGGGCTAAGAGAGGGTGAAGCGCTACAAGGTACGTTTCACGCCGGAGGCGGTAGACGATCTGGTGCGGCTCTACGACTTCCTGCTGGAGAAGAACCTGTCTGCCGCCGAACGTGCTCTGGCTGCAATCAGAAATGCGATAGAGGTCCTGCGCTTCTCGCCCTTCTCTTGCTGCAAGGCGCTCCCTGACAATCCGTTCCTGCGAGAGCTCATCATTCCATTCGGGTCGGCCGGTCACGTAGCGTTGTTCGAAATCGAGTCCAGCAACACAGTGAACATCCTCGCTCTACGGCACCAGCGTGAGGAGGACTACCACTGAAACCAGTGACTAGCGCCGCCGCTTTCCACGACGAGCATCTCATTCATGCCCTCATGGTCAAACGCGAACGTTCCGGCTCGCGCTCAGACGTCCACGTGGGCGGCTGACCCTGGAGAATTCGGCGATACCGCGATCGGGTCGCTGGCGGGGAAGGTTTCGATCAGCGCTTCGTCGAGCAGCCACTCGTCGTGCTCAGGGGTATGTGGCGGCGGCAGCTCGACGGACGTCACCTTCAGCATCTTCGCCGGAGCGCCGGCGGCGGCATGGGCAGGGCTGGACATCTCGATTCCTCTCAAAACAAGCTCCGGGACCGTTCCAGGAGCGTTGCTGTTTGAGTCGCGCAGGCCGGTCGAGGTTTCCGCGATCGCTGACCGGATGCGCTGTTGTACTGGGCGTCGAGCCCGGCCTGGTCGTAGCCGCGCCAGACGGCGGGTCTCAGTGCCCATCCCTCCCTTCTTAATCGTCGCCGGCGACGCGCTCGCCGATGCGCTGCTTCTGGCCCGGCGTCGGCATGCGCGCGCCGTCTTTCTTGATCGTGTCGTAGACGGCTGGCATGGTGATCTCGAGCAGCTCGAGATCCTCGGAATACTCGCGCAGCTCGTGCAGCGTGTTGCCGGGGATCATAACGGCGTCGCCCTTGCGGTACAGGACCTCCCCGTGGTCCTCGTAGTAGAAGCTGACCCAGCCCTCCAGCACGAGCGCGAATTGAAAGCCAAGCACGTGGCGATGCAGTCCGTTGTGGCCGCCATGCAGGTGTTTGGCCCGGATGATGTGGGCGTGTACGTCGCCCTTGGTGGCATCGGCAACGCCCAGATCACGATAGACGAACTCCTCGCGCAGGCCGTCGGTCTCGTACTGCGCGCCTTCGGCCCGGCTCACGGTGAACCGGTACGCTCCGCTCTGGCCCGGGCGCTTTGCGCTGGTGGGTGCGCTCATCCTTTCCCCCTGTGCTCGATGCGAGAGCATGAGGATACTCTCCCTGTCGGGCGGCCAGCAAGCGTGGCTGGGCTGGGGCGATAGCTACCGCTTCCTCGGCTCATGACGCCAGGCCCGCTGCCTTGAGTACTCCCGGCCGGCGTGATACGGTTGGATCTCGTATCGACTATCCGTAGCCGTACAGTCCTTCATGACCTCGGGGTACACCGCCTAAGAATTTCTCCGTCCGGTCCTATTGTGAGGGAGGGAAATGCCGCCCACTCGTGTGCAACTCGCCAAGCTCACCCGCCCACGCCTATATGGAGCGGCGGCGCGCGAGCGGGACGGCGACCAGATCTCTCTGCTGTGGAAATGCACCGACTGCGATGGCGGCAAAGGGGAGTTTCACTGGACGAATGGCACCGGCAAGTACGCTGGGATCAAGGGCCGTAGTACTTTCATCCAGACCAACGCCGGCCCGCCCGATCGGCCGGTCATCACCGGCTTTTCGGCCTGGAAAGGTGAATGGGAACTGCCGTGAGCGAGTGAGGTGTCCGCCGCTGAGGCTGCATGTTCCCGGAGTAGCAATGCGCCAGCCAGACAACAGGGACGTCGGCGCGCCGACGTGAGTAGTGCTGTTGCTCTGGCTGGTTGCCCGGTCTGGCAGAACAGGCCCCGCCTAGGCGCCGCCGCTTGACGCCGACTGGCGCCGTGCAGTATAGAGCGTGAACCGAACGTTCCCTGTCGGAGGAGGTGCCCGATGCGCTCATCGTGGACACGCCGCGAATTCCTCACCCGTGCCGGCGTCGCCGTCGCGGCCGTTCAAACGTTCGAGAACCTCGATCCCTGTTGCGTACTGGCGGCCGACGCCGAGACGGTCGACAAGGACCTGTTCGAGTTGAAACCGGTGGCGGACGGCGTGTATGCCGCGATTGCCGCGCCCCGCTACAAGGTCAACTCCAATGCCGCGGTGATCCTCACCAACGACGGCGTGGTGGTGGTCGACTCCCACTCCAAGCCGTCTGCCGCGTATGCACTGTACCGCGAAATCCAGGGGATCACGAAGCAGCCTGTCCGCAAGGTCATCAACACCCATTTCCACTGGGACCATTGGCAGGGCAACCAGGTGTACGCCGAAGCTTTCCCCGACCTGGAGATCATCACCTCGGAACGCACGCGCGAGCACCTGGTCAGACCGGACGCCGGTTCGGGCGGCATCGCATACATCGAGAAGCAGCTCGTCGCAGTGCCGAAGGAGATCGAGAAGCTCAAGGACGACATCATGCGGACCGGCGACGCCGGGCAGAAGGCCAGGCTCGAAGCCAACCTGCGTCAGACCGAGGCGTATCTCGGGGAGCTGAGACAGCTCAAGCCGGCGCTGCCCACGCGCACGCTGTCGACCTCGGTCACCCTCACCGAGGGAGGCCGCGACATCGAGATCCTGCAACTGGGTCGCGGCCATACCGACGGCGATGTATTCATCTATCTGCCCAGGGAGAAGGTCGTCGCGACCGGCGATGCCCTGATCGACTGGATGCCGTTCATGAACGACGGCTATCCGGAGGACTGGATCCAGACTCTGGACGCGCTGGAGAAATACGACTTCGACCGCGTCATCCCCGGGCACGGTGAAGTGGCGCCGAGGGCGCACCTGGCATTCTTCAGAGGATACATCACCGATCTCATCGCAGCGGTGAAGAAGACAGCGGCGGAAGGGGCGACCCTGGACGAGATGAAGAAGAGCCTCGGCGATCAGCTGGCGCCAAAGTACGAAAAGGGCATGTCCAAGTATCCTCTCGGGCAGTACCGGGACCGTATCGGGCTGAACGTCGAGATGGTGTATCGCAAGGTCGTCGAGAAATCGTAGCGGACGGCGCGCTGGTCAGTCGGCTCTGACCCTGCGCCGACCGCGAGCGAGCAGAGCAGCGCTCACTGCCAGGACGGCGGCCGCCACGGACAGGCAGAACTGCATACCGCGTGGGTGCCCGGCGGCGAGGCTCACCAGCGCCGGGCCGAGGATCTGTCCGCCGGCAAAGGCCGCCGTCATCCAGGCCATCAGGCTGCTGGCATGTTCCGGCGCCACCCGGCGCGCCTCCTGCATGCCGGCCATGGTGACGACCATGAATGTGCCGCCCACACCCAGCGCGGAGGCGACGACCGCCGTCATGCCCGGCCACAGTGCCGGGAGCGCTACGCCCGCTGCCATCGCGAGCTGTCCGCAAGCCCACAGCGTGCGATAGCCGACGCGCGCCGACAGCGGGCCCGCCGCCAGCGTCGAGAGCAGCGCCGCAGTGCCGAACACCGGCCACGCCCAACCGAAGATCTGCGGATCGGGGACGGCGGCCCGGGCCAGCACCGGAATGAATGTCGCAGGAATGATGTAGCCGAATCCGAAGCAACCGTAGCAGACGATCAGCCGAACGTTCTCCCGCGAGGGCGCCGTTGCAAGCGCCGAGGGTGATCTCGCGGCCGTCGTCGTCGCCTCCGTGGCGTGGCCGTACAGCGGCCAGATCGCGACAGCGACCAGCAGCGCCAGCAGGCCCAGAGCAATCCACGCCTGGTCGGCGGACCACCCCACCCCCAGGAACGCCAGGCAAAGCGCGCCCGCCAGCGCAGTCCCCAGGCCCACGCCGCCGAACACGACTCCACCCAGGTGCCCGTTGCCGCTGGCCGCCAGGGCCCGCAGCACCCACGCCGACGAGAACACCAGCGCCCAGGCGCTGACGACGCCGGCAAGCGCGCGCAGGCAGAGCCAGGCGTAGAGGTCGTGGGTCAAGCCCATCGCCACGGTCAGCACGGCGGTGACGGCAAGCGCGCCGCGGACTATCGTCCCCGGCGCCAGCCGCAGCCAGACCGCAGACAGCGCCCCCAGGAAGTAGCCGGCATAGTTGGCGGACGCCAGCCAGCCGGCCGCCTGCAGAGACACCCCCAAGTCCCTCTGCATCATCGGCAGTACCGGAGTGAAGGCAAAGCGGCCGATGCCGATGGCGGCAGCCAGCGTCAGCATGCCAGCGATCGCGAGTTGCAGCGGAGAGGGGGTGCGCAAGAGGTCTTCGGTTCAGTCGAAAGGCATCATCCTAGATTGACAGCTCGATTCCGAGAAATGAAATATAGCGAGCGCCCAGGCGTCGCGCGCGCGGGGATCCAGAAGCGCCTGGGTTCCCGCCTGCGCGGGAACGACAATGCCAGGCTAGGCCTTCGCGGGCGCCTTCTTCGCTGCCCCAGCCGCCTCGCGCTCGGCCGCAACGGCCGCCTGCTCGATCCTGGCGCTACTGCTCTCCCCGACGACCATACCCGGCATCGAGAACTGGATCACCCGGTCGCCCGGCGTCTGGTTCAGCATCAGGCGCGTCACGTCCGGCCGGGAATAGTGGCCCGACGGGTCCGCGGCCGCCTTGGCGAGCGGGATCATGCCGAGGTCGACGTCGGCGTACAGGATGCCCTCCTGGTCCTCGGGGATCGGCTCGGCCAGGGGCGAGCCGTCCGGAGCGTAGATGCGGGTGAAGCCGCCGCCCACTTTCAGGAGCTGGCGCTTGACCTCGTCGGTGCACAGCATCTCGACCATCTCTTTGGAGACGTTGGCACAGGGCGCCAGAACGAAGCACTGCCCTTCGGCCGCGTACAGCTGGCTCGCCGCATTGTTGAGCTCCGGTCCCAGCGCGTAGGCCGCGCCGCGATACAGCGAGAAGCTCGGCCACGCGGCGATATGGATCTGCTCGTTCTGGGCGTACATCGCGTACTTGGACAGCGGCTGCAGGTGCTCCCAGCAGCACATCGCTCCCATGCGGCCGAGCGCCGTATCGTGCACAGCCAGGTGGCTCCCGTCGCCTTCGCCGAAGATCGTCCGCTCGACGTGGGTCGGCTTGAGCTTGCGCCGTACCGCCAGGGTGGTGCCGTCGGGGTTGACGATCCACTGCCCCATGTACAGGCTGCCGCCGGCCTTTTCGCTCAGGCCCATGACCACGTAGATGCTGTTGTCCTTGGCGGCCTTGGCGATGCGCGCCGCCTCGGGCGTGCCGTAAGTCAGGGAGTTGTCGTGATAGCGCTGGATGAACTGCATTCCCCAGGCGGGCGAATCGAGCCAGGCGAACCACGGGTAGCCCGGCAGCCAGGTCTCCGGGAAGGCGATCACCTTGGCGCCGTTGCGGGCGGCCTCCTGGATCAGGCCGATGGCCTTGTCGATCGAGCGGTCGAGGTCAAGGAACACAGGGGCGGCCTGAATCGCGGCCGCGCGGAACTTCGGATGCTGGGTCGCCACGGTAGCAGACTCCTCAAGAAGGTATTTGCCAGTGTCCGTCACATCCTAGCCGGGTGCCTGGCCTGCGGCTTGTCTGTCCGTCGCACGAAACTTGATTGCGCGTGGAATACGCCCCGCCGGCCCCGGTGGTTGACAGGGCGCAGGGCCGCGCTCAGACTCGCCCGGCGAAGAAACGTCGAGCGCCGAGCAGCCATGTTGCAGGTCCTGTCCACGGATGCGGTCGTCCCGAGGGAGCGGCTGGCCCTCTGGACCGACCTGATCTGCGACGTCTACGTTCAGCTCGACTGCGATGCGCTGGTCGCTCCCGATGCGTTCAAGGGCGACATCCGCAAGGACCGGCTCGCCACCCTCGACCTCTCGCAAGTCACGTCCCGTCCGCAGGACGTGCATCGCACCTCGCGGCAGATCGCCAAGGCAACCGAGGACTATTTCCTGGTCAGCATCCAGACCCAGGGCAGCGGCCGGGTCCGGCAGGACGGGCGCGAGGCGTGGCTTCGGCCCGGTGATTTCGCCCTCTACGACAGCACCCGCCCGTATGAGTTGTTGTTCGAGGAGGACTTCCAGCAGTTCGTGCTCATGCTGCCCGGCGCAACGTTGCGCACGCGGTTGAAGGCCACCGAGCGCATGACGGCGAGCGCGGTCTCGGGACGGCGCGGAGCGGGGCACCTGATGATCGGCATGATCGAAACCCTGTGGCGCGACATCGACGCGCTCGAGCCCGCCTCGGCAGACGCGGTGGCGGACAGTGTGCTGAACATCCTCGTGGCCGGGCTCAGGACGCTGCCGGCCGCTGTGCACTCGGAGGTCTCGAACCTGACTGCGCTGCATCGCGACCAGATCCGCGCCTTCGTGCTCCGGCACCTGCGCGATCCACGCCTGTCGGTGGGCATGATCGCAGCTGCGCTGAAGCTCTCGCCCAGCACCGTGCATCGCGCCTTCCAGGGTGAACCCTGTTCCGCCGGGCACTGGATCTGGACCCAGCGGCTCGATGCCATCAAACGCGACCTCGCCGATCCCGCCCTGCGTCACCGCAGCGTGAGCGACATCGCCTTCAGCTGGGGTTTCAACGACGCCGCACACTTCAGCCGCGCCTACAAGGAGCGTTTCCGCGTCACGCCCAAGGAATTCCGGCAGGGGCTGGGGCGGTAGCTCAGGATCCAGACCCGCGCAGGGGTACTCCGGTCTTATCCTTTTGGTATGGTTGAACCCGCTGCGCCGGCGCGTTAGCCTTGGCCGGTGTGCGCGGCGATATCGCGCATCCGCTGCAGCGCTTTCACAGGAGGGGGCGATGAGCGCTCAGGACCACCGGCAGGCGCATGACGCCATGCGACGCTGGGTCGATCGAATGCTGGACTGGGTGGGACGCCTGGTCCAGCCAATGATGAACCCGCTGCGCGTGCTCTGGCTCACCGGCTGGTGCACCGTGCTGCTCGGCGTGGGCGCCGCTTTCCTCCTCCTCAACGATCAGGGCCTGGACCTGCTGCGCCGGCTGGTGGAAACGCGCGGCTGGCATGGCGCGCTGGCGAACTTCTTCTTCCTTCTCGGCGTGCTGGCGCTGGGCCTGTCGACCTGGTACTGCGCGCGCCTGCTGCTCACGCGGCGCTTCCCGCTGACCGACCAGGCCTTCTTCGACCGGACCCGCGGCCTGCGCACCTGGCTGCCGCGCGTGGAGGGGGGCCTCGTGGCCTTGATCGTCGCCGCCGGCTTCTTCCGGGTCGCCATGTGGCGCGGGCCGGGATGGGCTCCCTGGGGGCTGGTGGCGCTGTACCTGGTGGTCGCCGCGGCCCTGTTCACGTTCCTCACCAAGCGCCGCGAACTCGTCGCCGCAATGCGCACCGCGCCGAGCGCCGACCGGGAGTTGGAAAGCCTGCCGAACGGGTCCTGGAAAGTAGTGGCGGTTGCGCTCGTGCTGTCGTGGGGACTGCTCGGCCTGTTCCTCGTTTTCCCGGTCGGCCTTGCCACCCTGCTCGGCGCGCCGGCCGTCGTGATGTTCGCCGCGGCGTCCTGGGTCGTGTTCGGTAGCATGATCATGACCTACTGGCCGCTCGCCAACCGCTATCCCTCCTTGACCCTGCCCCTGATCTTCGCCGCGCTGGTGATGAGTTGGTGGAACGACAACCACACCATCCGCAGCACCGAGGCGAAATCGGCAGGCGCGCAGCGCGAGGCCCCGGGCGAGCACTTCCGCAACTGGCTCAAGGCGCATCTGGGCGAGGGCCCGTCCGATCGCCCGTATCCCGTCTTCGTGGTGGCGGCGGCGGGCGGCGGCATCCGTGCCGCGTACTGGACGGCGTCCGTGCTCGGCCGCATCGCCGACGAAAGCGGCGGGGCCTGGCCCGATCACCTGTATGCCATGAGCGGCGTATCGGGCGGCAGTGTCGGCGCGGCGTTGCATGCCGCGCAGATCGCCGATTTTCTGTCCGCCCCACCGACCTCCCCGGGCGGCACGCCGGCCGCGTTCCTGGCCGGCGCGCAGCACTCCCTGGACAGCGACATCCTGTCGCCGGTGGTGTCTTACCTGTTGTTCCCGGACCTGGTACAGCGGTTCGTGCCTTACCCGTTTTCCTTCGCCGACCGGGCGCGCGCCATCGAGCGGGCGCTGGAGTCGGCTGCGGCCAACCCGGCCGGCGCGAACAGCGATCGCTTCACCCGTCGCTTCGTCGAGCTGTGGGCCGAGGCGACCGCGTATCGCGTGCCGGCCCTGCTGCTCAACACCACCGTCGTGGAGACCGGCCAGCGCGCGATCGTTTCGAACCTCCAGATCGACTACACCTTCTCCGATAGCGTGGACCTGCTCGCCGGCGACAAGCGCACGCAGGACATGCCACTGAGCACGGCTGCACACCTGAGCGCGCGCTTCGCCTATGTCAGCCCGGCCGGCACGATCCGCACCCCGCAGGATAAGGTGTGGGGTCACATCGTCGACGGCGGCTACTTCGAGAACTCGGGCGCAGTCACGGCGATGGAGTTGATGCAGCGGATGCGCGCAGTGGCGGACGAGGTCGAGCAGGAACGGGAACAACACAAGCAGCCGCGCAAGATCGCACTCATGCTGATCCTGATCCGCAACGACCCCGCGGCTCCCAGCGTGTGCGACCCGGCGCTGCGCGAGCCCGGGCCGCCCAAGGCCAATAGCAACCTCAACGACCTCCTCTCCCCGGTGCGCGCGCTGCTCAGTACCCGTGTGGCGCGCGGCCGTCTGGCCGAACGCAACGCGCTCGACCTTGTGCGCAGGTTCCACTACGGCACCAGCGATGTGCAGTCGCCGCAATGCAGAGACGGCTGCGTTTTCGAGCTCAGCCTCGGAGGCGGTGACATCGAGCCGCCGCTCGGCTGGTCGCTGTCGGCCCGCTCCCGGGAGTTGATCGATGTGCACTTGAGCAACCAGCAGACTCAGTTCGCCTGCATCAACGGGCTGCTGACCGGTACCGGATGCGCACAGGCACCGGTGTGCCGCGCACGTTGAACCCCTGACCAGTTCTCTTGCGTTGGAAGATCGAAATCATGCTCGAAACCGCCACCTCCGCTGCCACCAGCCGCATCTTCCATGAGCTGGACTTCGACAAGCCTGGCAAGCAGATCGGCTATCTGCGCCTGCCGCAGTCGCGCGACGGAGGCGCCTGGTCCACGATCGAGATCCCGATCGCGGTCGTGAACGGCAGCCAGGGGCCGGCGGTCCTGTTCACAGGCGGGGTCCATGGCGACGAGTACGAAGGCCAGATCGCGGTATCGCGGTTGGCGCGCCGGCTCGATCCGCAGAGCGTGCACGGCAAGGTGATCATGATGCCTGCCGTCGACCTCCCCGCTGCGCTGGCGGGACGCAGGATGTGCCCGATCGACGGGCGCGATTTCAACCGCTGCTTGCCCGGCGATCCGCGTGGCAGCTTTTGCCAGATGCTTGCGCATTTCATCGACACTGTCCTGCTGCCGCAGGTCGAGATCTCCGTCGACGTCCATGCGGCAGGCAATGCCATGGAGGCTGCGCTCAGCTCGACGATGCACTGGGTCGAAGACCCGGCGGTCGTGCACAGGACGAAGGCGCTCGCCGAGAGCTTCGCGGCTCCCTACAACGTGGTGTTCTGGGGCGTGGACGAAGGCGGCACGATGGCCTCTGCCGCAGAGCGGCGTGGAGTGCTCGCCATCTCGAGCGAGATCGGCGGCTACGGCCGCGTCAGCGTCGAAGGCGTGCGGGTGGCCGAGCGCGGGCTTGACAACGTGCTGAAGTGGCTCGGCATGATCGAGGGCAAACCCGACACTGCGCAGCGCGATGGCAGTCCGGGCACGCGACACATGGAAGTGCGGGACCAGAAGAGCTACGTGTTCGCGCCTAGCGAGGGCTTGTTCGAGCCTCTGCATCTGGCCGGCGCGCAGGTGCGGGCGGGGGAGCTCGCCGGATATCTGCACTTCATCGAGGAGTGGGCCCGCCCTCCGGTTCCTGTCACGTTTCGCGGTGACGGGACCATCTGGATGGCGCCGGGCTCAGGCCGTGTGCGCAAGGGCGACGTCGTAGGCGTTGTGATGCAGCCGCATTCCGGCGGTTGATTTCTCCTGCGCGAGAGCCTGGATGGACAGCGATTGTGTCCCAACCGTCGCGGGTCCGCGCCGCAGCGGCATCGATTGCGGGTCCGCGACTTTTGCTGCGGCGCTCATTCCAGCGCCGCCTTCTCGATCGCGCTGCCGGCGCTCCATACGCGAAAGCGGACTTCGCTGCCGGCCGGCGCGTAGACAACGATCGGCAGCTTGGGGTTGTATCGCAGCCCGGCCAGCCCGGCGGCATTGGCACGCACGAATTCCTCGCGCTTGAGCGTACCCGGCGGGCACGCCATCATAGTGCTCGCCGGGCCCTTCAGCGCGCTGACGATGTAGTACTCAAAGCCCCAGCCTTGCGCGACCTTGCGTGTCACCTTGGCTCCGAAGACCTGCCGGTTGCAGTCTACCTCCAGCGTCTTGCCGACCATCACCTCGACTTTGTGATCCTCCGGCACCGGCACGACGGGCACCCGGATCACGAACCGCTGCATGCCGGCTTCGGGCGCCGGGAAGGGTTTGAGATCGTCGCCTTGCGCCCAGGCGCTGCCGGTGCCTGCAAGCAATGCGGTAGCGATGAAAGACTTCAGATGGGTTCTCGGCATGGCTGCGCCCTCCTCGATCGTCAACTTCAGCACAATTCGACGTGCCCGCCAAGTAGCGGGCATCGGCAACGTGCCCGGCGCAGGACCTGACTCACGGCGTCAGCCGGTGTGGCATCGTACTGGACAGCAATCGGCTTACCATTTCATTGTGGTCATGGGCGTTCAGCTTGTTGTAGATCTGCTTGACGTGGTAGCCGACGGTGTTGATGCTGACGTTCAGGTTACGGGCGATTACGGAGTGAGACTGTCCGCGAGCCAGCAGCAGGACGACCCGCTTCTGCTGGGTTGACAGGTGCATCCTCTTGGCGCCCGCGAGGAGCGGGATCGGCAAGGGCGTCTGCAGCTGAACCGTGACGCCGATCAGGCCCTCCTCGGACCCATCCCCGTCTAGCCAGTAAGCCCGGCACACGAATCGTCCCCAGGCGCTGTGGAACTCGATCACCGGAGGCGCGCTCGCCTCGTGCCTGAACGTCGAATCGAGGTTGGCGCACAGCCTGGACAACAGCGCGGGGACCTCGGCGCTGTGGCAGCCCAGGCTGGATCTCGAGATGCGCGGATGGTGGGCCAGAAACAGCAGGCGGCGGCCCTGGGCTGAGCAATGGACCAGTCTGCGTTGCCGGTCCAGGATGATCAGGCCGCTCGCTTCGCCCTCCCGGTCTCGACCTTCCCAGTTCGAATTGGACGGTGCGGTGAGAGCGTGGGCGATATAGCGCGTTACCGCCGCCAGCCGCTCCTGGTCCTGCGCCGAGAATGCAGGGTCCTTCGGTGTGCGGTACAGACTGAGTTGGCCGAGCGCCCGGCTGTCCCCGCGGATCACGGCGTATAGGCCCTGGCCTGCGTCGAGTTGACGCCAGATCAGGTTGTAGTAGTCGCTGCGGAAAAAGCTCTCGCGGAATCTGGCGACGGTAACAGGAGCGGTGTTCGTGCAAAGGTTGGCAAAGGCGGTGCGAAAAGAATACTCCCCGCCAGCGTAGAAGCGCGAGAAGTAGAGCTGCATCACGTCCGCAGGAAGCAGCCGCTCGGCGTACAGGTTGGTCATCTCGCCGGCCTGGTCGGCCCAGAAGAAGGCGGCGGAGTCGCAGCCGACCACCTGGTGGAGCTCGCGCAGAAGCGCGGGCATCAGCACTTCCGCGCGCAGGCCCAGGCAGCACAGCTGGCGCAGATCCGCGATAGCGGCAGTGTGTTTCATGACTCACGCGAATCGAGGCGGTTGACGGGCGATGGCGCGACTGTGTTCGGCCGATCGGGGCTCACGCGGCTCAGCGCCGGACGCTCGCACGGACGAGTCTAGTCGGAGAACACCGCCGAGCCTGTATGGCTCCCGGCATATGCCTCCAGGCAGGCGGCCCCGCGCGCTTCCGGTCTGCGCCCTGCACGCGTTCAGATCCTACCTGTGCAGGTAGTAGCCAGCCCTTCCGCCGGAAACTATCTTGCTATGCGAGGAACGGCATTGGGCCGAACCACATGTGCGGAACGATGACTATGAAAGACAAGTCACTGAAACAACCAGCTCACATCCAGGGCGCCGACGTGTCCCGCCTCGCCAAGCAGGGCAGCGAACGCGCGCTCGCAGTGCGCGAGGCTGCCACCGAGCTGACGGCTGAGCAGGCCAAGGAAGTCAGCGGGGGAGTCTCCCTAAGGGGCCCGATCATCTACGGAGGTCTCCTGGCGTAGCCAGCACAGTCTGCCCGTCAACCCGAAACGCTTTGTCCCTACCGACTCAATTGAAGGAAGGGAATTGTCTGTTCACTGTCATCCCCGCGCAGGCGGGGATCCAGAAGTGATTTGAGACGCTGGGTTCCCGCTTCCGCGGGAACGACAGGCTGCTTGTCATCCCCAAGCAAGGCCGGGGATCCAGAAATGTTTGAGGAGGCCTTGATCAGGATCGCCGTGGCGGGGTCAAGGCAATCGGCTTTATGCACCCGCCTTCACGCTGACCCAGTTCTTGCTGCGCGCCGAGGTTTCGATGGCTTCCAGGACACGCTGCGTCTTGAGGCCATCCGCAAAATCCGGTGCCGGGGACTTGCCCTCGATCACGCCCTTGACGAAATCGAGGAACGTATGCGTGAACGTGTGCTCGTAGCCGATCATGTGCCCGGGCGGCCACCACGCCCCCGCGTAAGGGTGCCTGGCGTCGGTGACCATCACGCTCTTGAAGCCGCTGTCCGGTCCCTCTTCGAGATAGACCTCGAGCTCGTTCAACCGTTCGAGGTTGAACGCGACGCTGCCCTTGCTGCCGTTGATCTCGAAGCGGTTGTAGTTCTTCCGCCCGGTGGCGAAGCGCGTGCCTTCCAGCGAACCGATCGCGCCGTTGGCGAAACGCACCAGGGACAGGGTCGCGTCGTCGACGTCGACCGGTCCTTTCTTGTCGGTGCCGGGGATGGTCCGTTCCCTGGTGAAGGTCTCCATCATGCCGCACACCTCGGACACGTCGCCCACCAGGTGCAGCGCGAGATCCAGCGTGTGGGACACGATGTCGCCGAGCGATCCGGAGCCCGCTTGCGCCTTCACCATGCGCCACAAACGCGGCACTCCAGGGTCGACCAGCCAGTCCTGCAGGTAAGTCCCCCGGTAGTGATAGAGCTGCCCGAGCTTGCCCTGCGCAATCAGCTGCCGGGCGAGCGCGACCGCCGGCGCACGCCGATAGTTGTGGCAGACCATGTTGACGACGCGGGCCTGCTTCACCGCATCGACCATCTGCTCGCACTCGGCCACCGTGTTGGCCAGCGGCTTCTCGCAAAGAACCGCCTTGCCGGCCTTGGCCGCCGCGATCGAGATGGCGGCGTGGCTGTCGCCCGGCGTGGCCACGTCGACGATATCGATATCCTTGCGGTTGATCACCTCCTCCCAGCTGGTGGCCGCTTCTTCCCAGCCGAGCGTATCGGCGGCCGCCTTCACCTTGTCAGCGGTGCGGCCGCAGATCACTTTCAACACCGGCTCCGCGGGCGGGTCCATGAAACGGGACACCTGCCGCCAGGCATTGCTGTGTGCGCGTCCCATGAACGCGTAACCGATCATCGCGACATTGAGTCTCTTCTTGGCCATTTTTCGTTCTCCCGTTCTGCGAGGCAGGTTCGAGGTATTTGACCCGATCGCGAAATAGTGCGCAATGATCGGTGTCTTGCTTCCCTCCCCTTCAAGGGGAGGGTGGGGTGGGGATGGGGTCGAAGTCGTCGTTCCCCCCATCCCCCTCCTAGCCTCCCCCTTGAAGGGGGAGGAACGGCCCCCGTCTCCGCGCACTATGTCGCGGGCCCACCTAGCTGCGGTACGGCTCTCGTCCCACGCCCTGGACCGGAATGCCCTGCGCGGAGAGCACCTCCTGCTGCAGCGCGAACATGCACGCCGCCGCCTCGTCGATCTTGCGCGTGAAGGCGATCGAGCCCTGCAGGATCGGCTTGAGCTTGTCCTTGTCCTGGATGCGCGCCTTGGGATATTCGTGCTCGACGACGAGGTGGGTGTTCGCCACGTCGAGACTCAACAGCTCGCGCGCGGCCAGCTGGTGATCCAGCCAGTCGACGCTGCGGTTCTGCAGATAGGCCAGCGGGTCGTGCCGGGCGGTGCCCGGCAATTCGTGCTCACACAGCACCACTTGCTTCTTCCACGCGTTGAGGTGATCGGCCGGCCGCGGCGAAGGCTTGCCGCCGATCCAGTCGCCGCGCTCCAGGGTTTGCCCGCCGTAGCCCCACGCCGATACGCCCTTCGAATCGATGACCTGGCCCTTGACGTGGAAGCCGCCGATCAGGAAGCCGTAGCCCTCGTCCTTCAGATACTGAAACAGCGAGCGCGTGTCCTGTCCCATCAGGATTGCATGCGACGGGTCGTAGTGAATGCGCAGCTGGTCGCCGACGGCGTGCTTTTCGCAGATCCGGTGCAGCGCGATCCACGGACCCGGCGCGTACGCGATGTTGTTGTGGAAGTTGTCGTTGACCGTCCAGCCGGGCATCGGGCATTGCTCGACCCGGTACGACAGCCCGCGCGCCTTGCATTCCTTCAGCAATGGAATGAACACTTCTTCGAAGAACACCAGGTTCTGATCCATCGACAGCGCCTGGTTGCGCCCGACGAAGCCGCATACCGCATCCACACCCAACAGCACGGCAGCGTCCAAGGCGCGCTTCATGAACTCGTGCTTCTTCCTGCGGATATCGTTGTCGTCGTGGAGCATGTTGTCGAAGTAGCCGATATCGGACACGCCCACGCCGGTCGCCTGCATCGCCGCCTTCACGCGCTGCGCCCGCGACTTCGAGAACGCCTCGCGCAGGTCCAGGGTGTTGGCCACCGGGTCGAGCATCGCCTCCGGCGGGATATCCGCCTGCGACGGGTGCAGGGCAGCCGAGATCTGGATGTAGCTCGCGCCGAGCTCCTGAGCAAATTGCAGCCAATCTTCGATGGCGCGATCGGGATCCTGGTCACGCACGTTACGCGGCGTAAGCTCTTGCAGCGCCGCAGTCAGCACGCCGACCTTCATGAACTTGGGCTCGAAGGGCTTGACAGACATTCTCGATCTCCAGGGTGTGAGGCGAAGGCAGGACTATCTCGTCTCGTCGAACAGCTCGCGCCCGATCAGCATGCGGCGGATCTCGGACGTGCCGGCGCCGATCTCGTACAGCTTGGCATCACGCCACAGGCGTCCGGTCGGGTAGTCGTTGATGTAGCCGTTGCCGCCCAGCGCCTGGATCGCTTCGCCGGCCATCCAGGTCGCCTTCTCCCCCGCAAACAGCACCGCGCCGGCAGCGTCCTTGCGCAGCGCGCGCACCGCCCCGGGCGTCTTGGCAGCATCGCATGCCCGGCCCACCGCGTAGACGTAGGCCTTGGAGGCGCTCAAGGTGCTGTACATGTCGGCGAGCTTGCCCTGCATGAGTTGGAACTCGCCGATCGGCTGACCGAACTGCACGCGCTCGTGCACGTAGGGCACGACCACGTCCAGGCATGCCTGCATCAAGCCGAGCGGGCCGCCCGCCAGCACCGAGCGCTCGAAGTCCAGGCCGCTCATCAGCACGTTCACGCCCTGGTTGAGCTGGCCGAGGATGTTCTCCTCCGGCACTTCGCACTCCTGGAACACCAGCTCGCAGGTGTTGGAGCCACGCATGCCCAGCTTGTCGAGCTTCTGGGCGGTGGAGAACCCTTTGAAGCCCTTTTCGACGAGGAAGGCGGTGATGCCGCGGGGTCCGGCGTTGACGTCGGTCTTGGCGTAGACCACCAGCGTGTCGGCGTCCGGCCCATTGGTGATCCACATCTTGTTGCCGTTGAGCACGTAGCGCCCGCCCTTCTTGTCGGCGCGCAGCTTCATGCTCACGACGTCGGACCCCGAGTTGGGCTCGCTCATGGCGAGCGCGCCCACGTGCTCGCCCGAGATGAGCTTGGGCAGGTACTTGCGCTTCTGGGCTTCGCTGCCGTTGCGGCGGATCTGGTTTACGCACAGATTGGAATGCGCGCCGTAGGAAAGCCCAACCGCGGCCGATGCCCGGCTGATCTCCTCCACGGCCACGATATGGGCGAGATAGCCCATCGCGGCGCCGCCGTACTCCTCCTCGACAGTGACCCCGAGCAGCCCGAGGTCGCCCAGCTTGCGCCACAGGTCCATCGGGAAGGCATTGCTGCGGTCGATCTCCGCCGCGCGCGGGGCGATCTCGCCGGCCGCGAAGCTCTGCACCGTCTCGCGCAGCATGTCCAGGGTTTCCCCGAGGCCGAAATCCAGGCCGGGAAGGCGGGTCAGCATCTTGGCGTCGGCAGGGTTCATGGCAGGCTCCCGAACGAAGGGGGTGGAACGCTCAATGTTAGCCCATTCGCGCCGATACTTTGGGCGAGGATTTGCGCTAAAGCCCGCCTATTCGGCCGTCATCGGGCAAGCTGCGCAGCGCACGCCCGCAACCCACAGGAGGTGTCATGCAGCAGTCAACCGCCGCCAACCCCTACCAGCGGCCCGGGGCGCCCGTGTCCGACCAAGGACCCGAGGAGTTCTCCGAGGTCAAGGTCTTGTCGGTCGCCGGCCGCCTCGGGCGGGTCCGCTATATCGGCTACTCCGTCGGGATGTCGCTGCTGTTCTACCTGTTCATTGCCCTGGGCGCGGGCCTGGCGGCAGGGGCCGACCTCGGGTTGCTCGGTGGCGCGATCACCGTTGCCGCCGTGATCGGAATGCTGGTCGTCGGGGTCATGCTGACCATCCAGCGCTGCCACGACTTCGACGTATCGGGCTGGCTGTCCCTGCTCCTGATCGTGCCGGTTGCGCCGCTGTTGTTCTGGATCATTCCTGGAACCAAGGGCGACAACCGCTTCGGCGCGCCGACTCCGCCGAATTCGACGGGAGTCGTGGTGCTCGCGCTCATCCTCCCGATCCTGTTCTTCGTGGGGATCATCGCCGCCATCGCGCTGCCCGCCTACCAGAGCTATACGGAGCGAGCGCGAATGGCGCAGGAGATTCAGCAGCAGAGCCAGGCTCAGGATGGGGCACTGGAAGAGGACACAGCCGAAGCCGATGCGGGGGAAGAGGTCGCGGACGAGGGGTCCGGAGAGGAACCGGCGCAGGCAGAAGCGGAGCAGCCCGGCAAGACCGACCAGTAGCGATCCGGCCAATCACTCTCGACCCCTCCTGAGGCCGGAGGGCAGCGGCAACCGGCGGCGGCCCCCGCGCGGTTCGTCCGCCCTCTGCCGCTTCCCGGCCAGGCCGGCGCACCCTGCGTCCGGCCCGCGGATCGGCTACCATACGGCCACCTCGGGCAATCGTTCGGCACGGCCGGACGCCGCGCCGTCGCCAGCGTCCTCATGAACGATCCCAGCGTTCTCGCCGCGCCTAATCCTCCCGCGGCCTCACCTCTTCAGTTCCCCTTCGCAGAGATTCCGGCACCGGGCACTACGTTGGAGGTGGCCCCTGGGGTGTTCTGGCTGCGCATGCCGCTCCCGTTCGCGTTGAATCACATCAACCTGTGGATGCTGCGGGACGAGGCCGGCTGGACGCTGGTGGATTGCGGTCTGAACTCCGCTCCCACCCGCGATCTGTGGGAGCAGATCTTTGCCTGGGCGTTGCCCCAGGGCCCGATCCGCCGTCTCATCGTCACTCACTACCACCCCGATCACTTCGGCCTGGCCGGATGGCTGACGCAACGGTTCGGTATTGAGCTGTGGATGAGCCAAGGGGAGTATCTCACCGCCCGCGCCTTCATCCTGGGCCTGCCGGGATACTGCACCCCCAGCGCCGCCGATCTGTTTGCCGCGCACGGGCTGGACCCCGCACAGGTCGCGCATCAGCGCTCGCGCGGCAACACCTACGGCCTGGGCGTTGGCGAGCCGCCGGGGGCGTTCCGGCGCATCATGGACGGGGACCTGATCCGCGTCGACGGGCACGGCTGGCAGGTCATCATGGGCTATGGCCACGCGCCGGAGCACGCCGCGCTGTACTGCGCCGATCTGGGGGTCCTCATCGCCGGCGACATGGTGCTGCCCAAGATCAGCACCAACGTCAGTGTCTGGGCGGCAGAGCCGAACGGCGATCCGCTCAAGCTGTTCCTGGAGTCGGTGGATCGCTATGCCCGCCTGCCCGCGGCAACGCGCGTGCTGCCCTCTCACGGGCCGGTGTTCCATGGCCTGCGAGAGCGTGCCCGCCAACTCCACGAGCATCACGAGCAGCGGCTGCATGCGCTGCTCGAGGCGTGCGCCCGTCCGGTGGCCGCCGCCCAGGTGTTGCGGGTGCTGTTTCAGCGGGAGCTGGACAGCCATCAGATGCTGTTCGCCATGGGTGAGGCCATCGCCCATCTGAACCATCTCATGTACCGAGGCGCGGTCACGCGCGAAACCGGTCCCGACGGCGTCATGCGCTTCGCAGCCAGCGGACTGTGACAACCCTTCAGGAGCCCCAACGAACACTCCCTCTCCCCTTGCGGGAGAGGGCTGGGGAGAGGGGTCAGATAAAGGGCACTACCGAGTCAGCTGCTACGGTCAACTAATTAGTCAGTAGAGGCGCGACCAGCCGTGAGCCACGGATCGTACCGTGGACACGCTGGACTGCCGCAGTAAAGATGATAGTCTGCGCAGACCCCGTGCATAAGGCTTAAGAACCATGGCAGACCAACCCCAATCGAATACGCCCAGCCCCGAGGAGCTGGCCAAGGCTTTCGCCGGGATCGCCGAACACAGCCAGAAGGTGGCTGCCGACTTCATGGCCCGCACCGCTGCGGGCAAGCAGGTCCTGCCCGAGGACGACCTTGGCGTCACCAACGCATTCATGGATCTGGCCGCCAAGATGTGGTCCAACCCCATGAAGCTGGCGGAGGCGCAGATGCGCATGTGGCACGACTACATGCGCCTGTGGCACAGCTCGATGTCCCGGCTCCTGGGCGAGAAGCCGGAGCCGGTGGCCCAGGCGGCGAAGTCCGACAGCCGCTTCAAGAACGAGGTGTGGGAGAACAACTTCCTGTTCGACTACATCAAGCAGTCCTACCTGATCGCGGCCGACAACATCCAGAAGACCGTCGGCGAGGTGCAGGGGCTCGACGCGCAGACCGGGCGCAAAGTGAAGTTCTTCACGCGCCAGTTCGTGGATGCGCTGGCTCCGACCAACTTCGTGTTCACCAACCCCGAGGTGTTGAAAGCCACCGTCGACTCGGGGGGGCGCAACCTCATCGACGGCTTGCATCATCTGCTCGACGATCTCGAGCGCGGCGGCGGCCAGCTTGCCATCAGCATGACCGACTACTCGGCGTTCGAGGTGGGCAAGAACGTCGCCACCGCGCCGGGCAAGGTGGTGTATCAGACCGATCTCATGCAGCTGATCCAGTTCAGCCCGTCCGCCGAGACGACCTGGAAGACGCCGCTGCTGATCATCCCGCCCTGGATCAACAAGTACTACATCCTCGACCTGCGCGAGAAGAACTCCTTCATCCGCTGGGCCACGGCGCAGGGCCACACCGTGTTTGTGGTCTCCTGGGTCAACCCGGACGAGCGCTACGCCGGCAAGACTTTCGAGGACTACATGCTGGAGGGCCCGTGGGCGGCGCTCAACGCCATCGAGCAGGCCACCGGCGAGCGCGAGATCAACGTCATCGGCTACTGTCTGGGCGGGACGCTGCTCGCCTGCTTCCTGGCCTGGCTGGCGATGAAGGGCGAGAAGCGCATCAAGAGCGCGACTTTCTTCACGGCCATGATCGACTTCACCGAGCCGGGCGAGCTGGGCGTGTTCGTCGACGAGGGCGTGCTCGCCAACCTCGAGAAGAAAATGGCCGAGCGCGGTTATCTGGAAGGCTCGGAGATGGCCGGCACCTTCAACCTGCTGCGCGCCAACGACCTGGTCTGGTCGTTCGTGGTCAACAACTACCTGCTCGGCAAGGACCCGTTCCCCTTCGACCTGCTGTACTGGAACTCGGATTCCACCCGCATGCCGGCGAAGATGCACACGTTCTACCTGCGCAACATGTACATCAAGAACCTGCTGGCGCGGCCCGGCGCGATCACGCTGGGGGGCGAGCCCATCGATCTGAACAACGTGAAGGTGCCGGCCTGCTTCGTCTCGACGATGGAAGACCACATCGCGCCATGGAAGAGCACCTACCTGGGCGCCAAGCTGCTGCCCGGGCCGGTGAAGTTCATCCTCGGCGGCTCCGGCCACATCGCCGGCATCGTCAACCCGCCCGCGGCCAACAAGTACAACTACTGGACCGACGGCAAGCTCGCCGATACGGCCGATGCATGGCTGGCCGGCGCGACCCGGCACGACGGCTCCTGGTGGCAGGAGTGGAACGCCTGGGTGAGCCAGTTCGGCGGCGACAAGGTGCCCGCACGCGTGCCGGGTGAAGGCAAGCTCAAAGCGCTGGAGGATGCGCCGGGGTCTTACGCGAAGCTGCGGCTGGACGCGAAGAAGAACACCCCGGCCGATGGCGAGCCGGCCGCGAAGGCCGGCGCGCCGGAGCCGGGGATCCGGGCAGCGAACGATCCGGGCGCGGGTTCCCCCCTGGATCTCCTCGCCGCAGCGGCGGCGGCGAAACCAGAGGGTCCTGCGCCGCCCGAACAGAAAGCGGGCGGCCGAGGCGGTTCCTCACCAGCGCCCAGGAAGCCCCGCAACAAGCCGTGAAGCGGCTCGTCCCTGGGCGTTCCAGGGAGCGGCCACGTCTATCGCCTGCTGCACGGTGATGACCGACACCGTGCACGCAGCTGACCCCCTTCGGCCCCGATGAGCCATAAAGCTGCGTCGTCGGGCATCCGGGTGCCCCTGGGCCTCTCAGCGTATCGCTCTACAACCGCGCGAGATCCAGGTCGCGCAGTTCCCCGATCCATGCCTGAGTCAGCAGCTCCTTCGCGGAGCGGGCGCCGCGCGTGTCGCCGCGCTGCTCGTAAACCTTCATCAAGGCGAACAGCGCCCAACCGTTGTTGGGCGTGCGCAACAGGCTCGTGCGCAGCACCTGCTCGGCCTGGTCCAAGTCGCCGGCGAGCAGCAGCGCGGCGCCGAGGGATTGGCGCGTCGGGTAGTACCAGTAGGGCGGCTCGGAGTAAGCCAGCGTGTCTTCCACCGCCACCGCCGCTGCATAGTGCTTGATGGCTTGCGGCAAGTCCTGCTTCGCTTGCGCGATGCGCCCGAGGGCGACGTGCTGAGCGAGCTGCAGCACGTCCTTCGCCGGCACGCCGCCCGCCGTCAGCGCGGAGAAGTCGGCGCTCTCCTGGAGTCTCGCGATCGCCTCGACCTCGGACTGCGCCGCCGTCGAATCCCCTGTGCTGGAAAGTGCCCCCGCGCGGGCGTAGTGCCACATCGCCTTGACATAGGGGAAATCCGCGCCGGGGTCGGGCAGCGCGAGAATCGTCGCCGCATCGCTGAACTGAGCATGCGCGAAGTACGGCGCGGCCTTGATGGGCTGCACCCAGGCGATGTTCCTGGCCGCGGCATCGGACACGATCGCTTCCAGTTTGTCGGCCGCCTCGATGACCGTCTTGCCATCGCCGGCCATCTGCGCGGATACCAGCAGCGAGTGGACGTTGTGCGGGTAGTAGGCCTGCGGGTAGATGCCTGCCGGCGTCGATCGTGCGATGAAGGCTTCATCCGCCACCACCGCCTGCCTGTTGGATTCCACCGCCTCCTTGAACATGCCCACGCGGAAGAAGATGTGAAACGGCATGTGCACCAAGTGCCCCGCGCCGGGCATCACGCGGCCAAGGCGCTGCGCGTAGGGCAACGCGCGCTTGGGATCGCTGGAGGCTTCCACCATATGGATGTAGTAATGGATCGCGCCCGGGTGGTCCGGCGATCTCGCGAGGACCTGCTCGAGCAAGCCGATGATTTCCTCGGTGCGGCCCTTGGGCTTGGTGCCCGCTTCCCAGTAGTCCCAGGGTTGCAGATCCATCAGCGCCTCGGCGTACCGCAGCGCGACCTCGTCGTCCCCGGGATATTTCACCGCGACGACCTGCATTGCCTCCGCGTAGGCCTTGTCCAGCGCCGCGCGGTCGGCCTTTGCGTCGGCCGAATAGCGCGCCGCCAGCGCTTCGATCAATGCGCGTTCCCTGGGGCTCGCTTTCAACAAGACGCCTCTCGCCCGGGTCGTCGCGTCGAATGCGGGGGCGACGGAGGCCTCATCCATCGGCGCGTTGATATTGGGCCCGAGCACCAGCGCTTCACCCCAGTAGCACATCGCGCAGCCCGGATCGAGCGAGCGCGCTTTGCGGAACGCGCGCAGCGCCTCGCCATGGTTGAAGGCGTAGGCCAGGCGCAGGCCCTGGTCGAAGAACTGCTGTGCCAGCGGCACCGAGGTGGTGACCGGGTAGTGCAGCGTACCGAGGTCGTCGGCCAGCCACGGGTTTGCGTCCGCGCTGCTCACGGATTGCGCAGTCGGGATCGCCCGGCTGAACGGACCGACTTCGGTCTTTGCCGGCTTGCTGCTGCTCTCCGGCTGCGCCATCGCCAGCCGGAAGAACGTCTTGTACTGCGGACCGCTGCGCTGCGGCGCGCAGAACGGCGCCCCTATTGTGGATAGCAGCAAGGACGCGCGGTCGGTGCGCGCCGCCTGGTACTCGTCGAATGCCAGCGCGCCGACAAGGCCGGCGCCGATCGAGGCAACAGTGATCAATTTGCGTTTCCACACCATTCTTGATTCCTCCGTCAGCAGCGGGCTGTGATCGGGATACGCCATCAGGGAGGCGAATATTGCGCTGGAGGCGTGAAACAGACCGTCAGGCGGGCGTGAAACAGCCGTGAAAGACGACTGGAATGCTTTCCGCGGGGAGAGTAGGATGGCTGCGCTGCTCGTGCAGTGACCCAGGCGGGAGGATTCGATGCAATCATGGCCAGGCTTCAAGCTCCTCGCGCTCGCCGTGCTGTCGCTTGGGACACAGATCGCCTCGGCGAACGTCACCGTAACGCTGGGTGTGCAGGATTTCGCCGATGGAGCGACACCGACCTCGGGAGCCATCCTGGCGGCGGGCGCCGGCGAACCGGTTCCGTTCGACGGCGTCTTCAGCGGTTCCGATGGCAGCGGTCCGAATTTCTCCACGACCTGGACGTTCTCCTATGCGGCCCAGCCCAGTGTCCTCGGCGCCAGCTTGACGCTTGGCATCGCCGATCACGAATCGTCCGCGCCGGGTAACCAGGTCGCGTCGTTCACGCTGAATGGAATCGATCTGACCAGCGCGCTGGATGTGCTGTTGGAGTCCCGTGGAGGAGCGAGCCGGGAGAACAACGTCTACCTGCTGACGCTCTCGAGCCCGACCTTTGCTGCGCTAGGGACGGGCATGGCGACCTTTTCCTTGTCGTTGCAGGGGCCCGGCCTGGGCGTCCTGGGCGAGACGACATTCAACGGGGCGGCACTGGATTTCTCGACGCTGAGCGTGACTCCAGTGCCGGAACCGGCGACAGGCATTCTGATGTCGCTGGCATTGCTGGGGCTCGTCATCGCACGGCGGATGAGCGCGCGGTTGCCGCGGTAGAGTCCGCATGCGAACCAGCGCTGCCGCGATGGGCGCTCACTCGGCCGTCGGGGCTTCGCTGTCGTCCCGACGGGGATTCGAACCTTATGCGGGTGACCTGGATCTGCCATTGGTTGCTTGAGTCAGCCAGCCCGCAACTTCTGAATTGTCCAGAGGTTTTCGCCTGTGGTTGCCAGTGGGCTGCGCCATCAAGGCTATTTGCACCAAGACGTTCAGCTCAATCGTCGCGGCGATTGAAGAAGCCGTGGCTGGGGCCAGTACGCCGCCGGAAAAATTCCGCCATATGTTCAAGGCCGCAACTACGACCAGCGTGAGTCTATTTTTCAACGATCGCAAGCTGTACGACATCGCCGCCGCTGCCGCCGGCGAGAGATGGCCATGCGCCCGCGCCTTTGGGGAGCGCAAAATGCAGATTCTGACAGACGTTATCCGCCAAGGTCGTGAAACCGGAGAGTTCGAACGCAAAACGCCGCTGGACGAGACGGTGCGTGCGATCTATTTGGTTATGCATCCTTATCTAAATCCGCTGCTGCTCCAGCACAACCTGGACCTCGTGGACAATGCGCCAGTCCAGCTTGCCAACCTCGTTCTACGCAGCCTGGTTCCCTAGTCTCATAGTGACTATTGACAACATCGTCACTAGTTATAAGGTGGCGCCTTCAACTACTCCAGTGAATCCCTGTCGCGGCCTAGCCGGAGAAATTGAAGTCCAACACTTTACGCCACGGCATTAGTCATCAATCGAAAGGAAAACTTCCATGAGACTTAAAATTCTCTTCGTCATATCCGCAATCTATCTCGCGCTTGCTGGACTAGGTTTCTTGTTCGCTCCAGCTGCCTCCATGTTCGGAACGGTAGAGCCGAGGTCTTCGCGGCGCTGATTGCAACTCTTCGCCACCCAGCCAGCTTATTTATTGCCCTTGCATTATTGAATTAGCTGGCTCTAAACGCAGAGGCTTCCAAGACTCGTGATGCCATCGTCCTGGCGAATATCGTCTGGTTTTCTTTCGCGGGAATCTTGGATGTGCTAGCCGTCGTCTGCGCTGGTGCACCGAGCATTGCGCTCGTTCCCGCCATCATAAATTTTGTGATTGTGGTCGCCTTCTTCTGGCTAGGCCGAGCCAGCATGTCAGCCGTAACCACTTAATATAAGGGACTAGATTCGAACATGAACAAGAAAGCTGTTGTGCTGAGCATCCTGCTAGTTGCCGCCACCCAGAACGCTTCGCCGCCGATAGCGAAATGCGGGCAGCCGATCAGATCGACTGTAAGGAAGTGGCGCCCGGTTCACCTCTCAAGGCTGTGCTCCTCTGGGGAGATCGATCCTCTAGCGACTACGCGATGCTGCTCAAGATGCCTGCTGGTTTTGTGGTGCCCGTTCACGCCCACTCCGGGGATTACTACGGCATGAATGTCGCCGGTATTTGGCGGCATAGCAGTTGCAGGGAAAAGCCGCAGACGTCAACGGCGTACCGACCGGGTCGCCATTCCATTTCCAGGTAGACGGTCTTGTCCTGGATCTCGCGGAACCCGAGACGCCGGTATAGCCGCAGCGCGGGACTCCAGCGCTCGACATGCAACCTGACGGCTTGGCCGGTTGTCGTCGCTTCGGACAGAAGGGGCTGAAGCAAACCGCGACCGATCCCCAGGTTTCGGTATTCCGGCAGGAGCGTCACATCGATCACTCGGATGTCCTGCCCCGACCGGTCGACATACAGCCGTCCGACAGGGGACCCGTCCAGTTCAACGACACAGAACGAGGCGGCCGGAAAACAGCTCCGATAGTGAGCAGCCTGAAGTTGGAATTGCTGGCGCAGGAAGGCCTCGCGCTCCACCGGGCCAAGGGAAGCTGGGCAACCTCCGCTGCACGCGTCTGCGCAAACAGCCGGTAGACGAACGGCTCGTCGCCGGCCTGTTCGGGGCGCAGGCTAGCCTGTCCGCGCGTCGAGCCGCGCGCGGCCGGCGCGCAAGACGGGCTGAGACCCATCGCCATACCGGCTAGTTCCGGCTCGGGAAAATGCCCTGCAACGCGATACAGTAGTTCACGACCAGCAACGGCTGCATGTTGGGATGCGGCTGGCCGCCGCCAGCGGGACCGATCGCGCTGGCGGCCATCGGTGCGTTGCCGGTGCCGTTGAAGACGACATTCCCGTCCGAGTCCTGGGCCCAGAACTTCCCTGCCGGGCTGGCCTGGGACGCCACGACGTCGCTGGCACGGGCCGGATGATTGTGCAGGGGGAGTTCAGCCATGCTCAGGGTAATCGATTCAGCCCCTGCCGATTCGCCCTGGAGATGCTGCTGGCTCACATGCATCGCGGCACGGCCACGCAGGTCCGGCAGGCCAAACGTGGTTCGGCCATCCCCGCCATACATCGTTCCCAGCAGTGCAAACAGCGCCTGGTTCTGGTTGATCGGCAGCAGTTGTCCGTCACACCTCGCCCACCCCCTGGGCGGAAAGGCGAAGCTGAACGGCCGGATCTCGCCAAGAAACGGTTCACTCATGCTGTTGTCTCCTCGGTGCGCGCTGCGCCGGTTCTAATTGGTATCCGGGGCTAACCTCTCGGGGGGTAGATACCTTGCAGCGCGATGCAAAAGTTCAGCACCTGGTATGGCTGGAGGTTGGAATGCGGTTGACCTGCACCCGCGGGCCCGATGGCGCCGGCGGCCATCTGCGCCGGGCCGGCGTCGCCATACTGCTTGCTGCCGCCGACATCCTGAGCCCAGAAGTTGCCGGCGGGTGTGGCCTGATTTCCATTCCCCGCGTAGGCATTGGCGGGATGGCTGTGCGCAGGGATCTGCTGGGTGGACAGGGTCACAGTCTCCGCGCCTCCGGTTTCGCCGAGCTCGCGCAGCGTGAGGCCGCTGCCCTGGCCGCTTCCCATCGCCACCGACCCCGACAGATTCGGCAGCCCAAAAGTCGACCTCCCGTCACCTCCGTAGGTGGTGCCGAGAAGGGAGAACAATGCGGTGTTCTGCGCGATGGGGAGCAGTTGCCCGTTGCACTGGGCCCAGCCCCTCGGGGCGAAGTTGAATCCGAATGACCGGATCTCGCCAACGAACGGTTCGCTCATCGAGGTGTCTCCTGTCTCTTGTTGTTCACCCGTGTCAGGCGCATTGCTCTTTAGCTTTGGGAAGGGTAGATGCCCTCCAGCGCGATGATGTAGTTGATCACCAGGAACGGTTGCACATTGTCATGTGGCTGTGCTCCCCCGGCGTTGCCGATCGCGGCGCCAGCCATCTGGCTTCCGGCCGCATTGCTGTACGCCGCGGTGTTTCCACCCGGATCGGTGGACCAGAAGCTTCCGGCCGGGCCGAGCTTGTTCGCGCCGGTGCTGGAGCCGATCGCGGCGTGACTGTGAGGCGGCATCTGCTGGGCGCTCAGCGTGACGGTTTCGCTGCCGTCCGCTCCACCCATCGCTCGCGGCGTCAGACCGGGTCCCGTCCCCTGGTGGATCGGAATGCGGCTGGCGAGGTTCGGCAGGGCAAAGGTGGTCTGCCCGTCACCGCCGTAGGTCGTTCCGATCAACGAAAACAGCGCATTGTTCTGGTCGATCGCCAAGAGTCCCCCCGGCACAGCGCCCACCCGGCCGGCGCAAAGTTACCAGCGAAGGTCCGGATCTCTCCCCAAGAATGGCTCAGCCATGACGTCCTCCCAGGTGCGGGCTCTGCAGGATAGCGCCCATCCTCACGCAACGCTCAGCGCAGCAGGCTGAAATCCGCGCGGTAGCCCGAGTCTGGCCCCGCTGCGGGCAAGGGCTCGAGGTACAGGGACAACCTGCCTGCGAGATAGTGCTCCAACTCGTAGCATCCTGCCGGCAATCTCGGCAGGCTGCCGCCCCGGAAAAACAGTGAGAACTGTTCGGGGTTCGCGGGCCGGCGCCGCCCTGTCACCCGAACCAGTTGCACGATCACCATGCCCTCGGTCTCGGTGTGGATGAAGAATGTCTGGTTCAGCAGCGCCTCGAACTTCTTCTTGCTCAGGCCTGTCCCGAAGCCTACCGCACGGATGTCGAGCGTGTCCGCAGCTCCCACGGCCAGGCAGGGCGGAAGGAGACTCGTGGCCGCCACCAAGCTGCTCCCGATGGTCAGAAACTCACGCCGTTGCATCATCTGCTGATCTCCTTCCGGCAAACTGGTTCATTGCTCTGCCGCATGCGCGATCGTTGTGCTGAAAGTCGCGCGCGCTCGAAGACTAGCACAGCAACCTAGCCGTGGCGAATGCGTGGCCGACCAAGATTACCGGTACCGATCTCAAGGCCGAAGGCAACGAAGTAGCGGTTGAGACGATCGAGGTCGCCCACGAGGGCATCACGATCGCCAACGCGTGTGACCGCATCTATGCGCCGTCGAGATTCTATTTGCTTAGTCGGACTAGAGCTTCTCGGTTCTACCCTGCGTAACCCGGCGGCGCCTCGAACCCGCCCAGGAGGTCCGCGAGCAGTCCCGCGATGCTGATCGGCGTCGCGTCCTCCAGGAACGGGCCCATGATCTGGATCCCCGCTGGCAGGCCCTGGCTGGTGCGCCCGACCGGCGCGATGGTCGCCGGGCAGCCGCTGTAGGTGGCGATCGAGATCCAGCGTCCGATGTCCCGGTACGGCCGCTTGCCGTCGGCGGTGACGACTGCGCGCTCGGTCCAGACCTTGCGCTGGTCGTGAGGGAAGGCCGCCGAGAAATTGGCGGGCATGAGGAAGGCGTCGTGGTCGCGGAAGTACTCCTGCCAGATCGCGCGGGCCTCGAGCCGCCCGCCGTCGCGCAGCCGCCACTGGTGATAGGAAGCCGACAGCGCTTCGATCACCTTCGGTGAGTAGTAGTCGTCGACGCCCTTGAGCGAGTCGATCCGCTTGCGAATATCTTCCTCCCTGACGTACCAGCTGTTGACCGCCAGGAAGAACCAGTCGTCCGCGGTGCGTTTGAGGTCCACACCGGCCGGGAATCCCTCCGTGAGCCGCGCTCCCTGTTTGCCGATCGCTTCGATCGCCCTCGCCAGCAGCTTCGACACTTCCGAGTCGGGCGGGCAGAACGGATCGGTCAGGACGTAGCCGATCCGGTAGTCCTTGAGTCGTCATCGCGCGCGGCGCCGGAAGCTCCAGGCGATAGGCCACAGCTTCCGACGAGGGAGGCCCGGCGAGCAGCCCCAGAGCGAAGCGCAGATCGTGCGCGCTGCGAGCCATCGGGCCGTTGACCCACTGATTGTCGCGGGATGCGGCGACCGCTCCCGGCGGCAGCGGCCCGTTGCGCGGCACCAGCTCGAACGAGGGCTTGTGGCCGTAGATCCCGCAGAAGTGCGACGGGTTGCGAATCGACCCGCCGAGATCGCTGCCCAGCTCCAGGAACCCGAGGCCCGCCGCCAACGCCGCCGCGCCTCCTCCCGTCGAGCCGCCTGGGCTCCGGCTGAGGTCCCAGGGATTGTTGGTCGTGCCGGCGACCTCGTTGAAGGTCTGATGATCGGCGCCGAACTCGGGCGTGTTGGTCTTGCCCACGATGATCGCGCCGGCGCCCAGAAGCCGCGCCACCGCCAGGGTGTTTTCCGTGGGCACGTTGTGCTCCAAGCGCTTCGAGCCGTAGGTAGTTCGGATGCCGGCGGTGGGATGCAGGTCCTTCATCAGCACCGGAACGCCGTGCAACGGCCCCCATGAGTTGCCCTTGGCCAGCGCGGCGTCCGCCTCCATCGCCCGCTGCATCGCCTGCTCTTCGGTGAGCGTGACGAAGGCGTTGATCGAGGTGTTGTGCTTGCGAATGCGCACGAAGACATATTCCGTGAGCTCACGCGAGGAGATGACGCCGGCGCGGATGGCACGCGCCGCTTCGGCTGCAGTGCCGAAGCTGGGGTCGAAGGACCGATCGGCCGCGGCTGCGCGACCGAAACGGCAGAGATAGGGTGCCGCCACGGCGAGGCCCAGTGCGGTCTGAAGAAATGCTCGCCTGCTGCCGGATGCATCCATTGTCGTCTCTCCCCTAGATCGTGTTCGGTGCCCCGAGCCCGCGCCGAGGTGTCTCGACATGGTAGCAGCCGGCCGTTCACGCTTCGAGGGCCTACGCCTAGTGTACGCGGCTGTCAACAGCACGCTATATCGGCAATTTGCGTATGTCGGCGGCCCAGTTCCGATGCTCGCGATAGCCTCACTGCCTGGGTGCGGCGATGTTCGGTCGGAGGGGTGACTTGAGCCCCTGAGCAAGCCGTGTTACGGTTTCCCTCATACCGTGCAATAGCGTTCTCGCGCTCCGATCCGCAAGGCAGCGCGCTGGAACGTCACTTCATCAGCGATCCTTACCGATGCGCCCCGTGTCTAGTGGGAAGCTCCGGCGTCCGCGACTACCGGCACGCCTCGTCGCCGTATCCTGGCGAGACCTTCTGCTGATCGGCCTGCCGGTCCTGGCGGTGACCGCGGCTCTGGCCTGGCTGGTGGTGAAGTTCCTCGCAACCGGCCGCCTCCCATCGATCCGGCTCATCAGCGGCCCAGACGGCAGCACGTCACCCCGCAGCACGGTCCGTGAAGTAGCGGCAAGGGGCGCCGATGCGAGGTCGCAGGGCGTCACGGTGGAAGCTTATTCCTCCCAGGGTTCGGCTACGACAATCTGCAGCGGCTCGCGAATCCCGGGGAGCGCGTGGACGTGGGCTTCGTGCAAAGCGGGCTGAAGGACGGCGTGGACATCTCGCACCTGGTCTCGCTGGGCAGCCTTTTCCCTCAACCCCTAATGGTCTACTACCGTCATCGACTAACGAGCGGGCAGTCGCGTCCTTCCGAGCGCCTGCTTGCGGCCGAAGCGCAGTTGAGCGGGACCAATGACTCGACAGAACCCGGGGTTCGGGGAAGCCAGACATGACTGCGTCGCTCCCGGCCCTGTCGACGCCGTCCGCGAACGCATTCGAACGCCCCATGGATGGTAGGATTCGGGCTGCTTCGACCCCGGACCAGGATCTATCTCACAGCAGGCACCTCGGCATGAACGATCCGCAACCGATGCCCCGAGCAGATACGTGCAGCCACTTCGACGCGGTGATTGTCGGGGCCGGCTTCGCGGGCCTGTACATGCTCCACAGGCTGCGCGGCCTGGGCTTCTCCGTGCGCGTCTACGAAGCCGGAAGCGGCGTGGGCGGCACCTGGTACTGGAACCGGTACCCGGGCGCGCGCTGCGACGTCGAGAGCGTGCAGTATTCGTATCAGTTCTCGGACGCGCTTCAGCAGGAATGGGAGTGGACCGAGCGCTATGCAGCGCAACCCGAGATCCTGCGCTATGCCGAGCACGTGGCCGACCGCTTCGATCTGCGCAGGGACATCCAGTTCGATACGCGCGTGAGCGGCGCCGTGTTCGACGAAGCGCGCCGCTGCTGGACGATCGCCCTCGCCGACGGAGCCTGGGTGTCGGCCCGGTTCTGCATCATGGCGACGGGGTGCCTCTCGTCGACCAATACGCCAAAGTTCCCCGGTCTCGAGTCGTTTGGCGGGTCGCTGTATCACACCGGCCGGTGGCCGCACGAGCCGGTCGACTTCACCGGCCAGCGTGTCGGCGTCATCGGCACCGGTTCCTCCGCGATTCAATCGATCCCTCTCATCGCCGAGCAGGCCCGGCACCTCTTCGTGTTCCAGCGCACTGCGCACTACACCGTACCGGCCCACAATGCGCCCCTCGATCCCGAGTACAAGCGTCGGATCAAGGCCGAGTATCCGGCGATGCGAAGCCGCGCCAAGCAGATGTTCGCGGGCATCGACTTTCACCTGAACGACAAGTCGGCGATGCAGGCGAGCAACGAGGAACGGCAGCGCGAATACGAAGGGCGCTGGGCCTATGGCGGCGTGACCTTCATGGGAGCGTTCAACGACCTGCTGTTCGACGAGGGCTCCAACGCTACCGCGGCGGAGTTCGTTCGCCACAAGATCCACGAGATCGTTCGCGACCCCGCGCTGGCCGAAGCGCTGTCGCCGCGCTACGTGATCGGCTGCAAGCGCCTTTGCGTGGACACCGGTTATTACGACACGTTCAATCGCGCCAACGTGTCGCTCGTCGACCTGAGCAAGTCGCCGATCGAAGCGATCGTGCCGGGCGGCTTGCTGGCCGGCGGCCGGGCATACGAATTCGACAGCCTCGTCCTGGCCACCGGGTTCGATGCGATGACGGGAGCGCTGACGCGCATAGACGTTCGCGGTAAGGCCGGCCACGCGCTGCGCGACAAGTGGCACGGCGGGCCGCGCGCGTACCTGGGCCTGATGATCGCGGGCTTCCCCAACTTGTTCACCATCACCGGGCCCGGCAGCCCGTCCGTGCTCACCAACATGCTGCCGTCCATCGAGCAGCACGTCGACTGGATCGCGGATTGCCTCGCCTACCTGCGCGGTCGGGGAATGACCCAGATCGAGGCCACCTTGGAAGCAGAGGACGAATGGGTCGCGCACGTCAACGAGGTGGCGGGAACCAATCTGCGCTCGACGTGCAGTTCCTGGTATGTCGGCGCGAATGTTCCAGGCAAGCCGCGCGTTTTCATGCCTTACATCGGCGGCTTTCCCGCGTACGTGCAAAGATGCAGCGAAGTCGTCGCTGCCGGCTATCGGGGCTTTGCCATGACGCCGGCGGCGGCCCGCAACGTGAGCGCGCTGGTCGATCCGGTGGTCTGATCAGCGCCGATCCGCGCAGGCGAGACCAGATCCGTCCGAGCGCATCTCACGGTCAGCGCGACCAAGGGCTTCTCAGCGGTAGTCCGCTCCCGGGTTGAAGTTCACGCCGTCGCCGAGCACGCCCTTGCCGGGCACGTGGTTGACCTCGAGGCGCGTGCCGATCGGGTCCTCGAACAGCACCGAGTAGTAGCCGGGGGCCCAGCCCCCCTCCTCCGGCCCATGCACGATGTGCGCGTCGATCGACTGCAGAAAGCCGTGCACGGCATCGACGTCAGCACGGCTGCGGGCGCGCAAGCACACGTGATGCAGGCCGATGGTGTTCTGCACGAAGCGCTGCCCTTCATAGACCGGGTTGCACTTGCCGACGCCGATCGCGGTGCGGCCGCCCACGTAGTAGATCGTGTCCTCGCCCGCGAAGACCTGGGTCAGGCCGAGGAAAGCCAGCAGCCGTTCATAGAACTGACGACACGCCGGCCATTCGCTGACCGTCAAGATGACGTGAGCGACTCCGTTGATTTCGATCATCAGGCTTCCGCGTACTGTGCCTTACCCAAGCTGCTCGAGCCACTGTCTGACCGTGCGCAGGACCTCGCGCGGCCCGCCTGTCGCTCTTGGCCTGCACCACGCTTTTGTCCTCGGCTGAGGTTTCGATCGGAGACTCAATTGCGCCGGCAAGTGTGGCGACGAGCAAGAGCTGGGTTGCTTTCATGACGAATGCCTTCCATACGATTGTAGCCAGCCGCCAGATTTCACGCGTCTTCAAGCACCCTCAGCGCCGGTTCGACGTGATCGTCCGGCACGAGCAACTGCACGCCCGCCATTCCGCCTTCCATGCCCACGCCTATACCCACGACGACCGAGGGTATGTTGGCGGCCTGCAACGCGATCCTCGCTAAGTCGGCTTCGACCCTCGTCGGGTAGGTCTTGATGGCTTTCATTGATGGGTTGCTCCAGGTTGAGAAAGTGCGCGCCGCGTGCCCCCTTTACACCCCTCTCCGATCAATGCAGTGATCTGAACGCCGCTCGCATCTCCCCGATGTTGCCGGCGTCATAGAGAGGAAACACTGCGGCCCAGGCCTTTTGGGTTGCCTCGCTGTCGGCAGCCACGTGGGTGAGGAACACAACCATTTGCTTCATAGTCGGGAAAGACGGCGCCGGGAACGAGGTCGGACCTCATTGCCGGGCACCTTGCATGTGGAGCGCGGCGTCTTTGGCTGCCTCCTCGGGAGTCCTGCCGCGCTGGCGCGCGACAATGTAGGCGGCGTACCATCCCGACCAGTGGTGCTTCGGAGCGGTGGCTTCGTACTCGCCATGGCGCTCCTCTGTCTCTCGCAAAAGGTCGGTCAGGGTCGCGGTGTCCATGCTGCTGAGTCCTCGTCCGGGAAGTCGCGTCTTGACCTCCTGGAGCAGCCAGCTGTTGCCGTCCGGGTCGCTGAACGTGGCGAACGAGGCGTAACTGCGCCTCTCTGGATCCGGGCCGCTGACAGGCGGCTTTCCCGGACCGGCGCGGTGGAACAGTTCGCTCACGTCGACACCGTGACCGACGAGCTCGGCGCGCGCTGCCTCGATGTCGGAGACGACGAGATACAGACCGCGTGCCGAGCCCGGCGCGGCCGACGTGAGTCCCGTGCCGAAGTGGATCGAGCATGGCGAGCCTGGAGGTGTGAACTGGACGCCCCGAAACTCGTTGCCGACGACGAAATCGCCGTCGAGCCTCCAACCCAGATCGCCGTAGAAGCGCTTGGCGCGATCGACGTCGGACACCGGAATGACGACGACCTCGAGCTTCATATCGACTATCCCGGCCGTCGGGGTTCGGGTTGCGTGTTCATTGCTCATCGGTGTGGTGCTCATGGGGGCCTCCGTGGGTTTCCTTGCTTCGGAGAGGTGGGTGCAGGGCTCGTTCGAGGGGGCCACGCGAAGTTGAAAGAAGCCTAGCGGGCGGTGCCCCGCTCGCGATGGAAAGCGAACAATCGATGCGGGAGGCCGGTATGCGACTTTTGGGGGAAGAGATCGTTGGCGCTGGGTGACGCGATCTCCGGCGTGGATGGTCCGTCCCAATGAGAGTCAGTGGTCCGGTTTCCGAAGTTCGCAGGGACTCGAGGCAACCCTGCGAACTTCGGGTCTAACGTACTAGTCTACCCCGTTCACCTCTTCCCGTACTCCGTGAAAACGCAATCTCGTGTCTTCACTATCGTGTGGCGGCCGTCGATTGTCGCAGAGAGCAGGGTGAGGTGCGGTACTGAACTCGGTGGCGGGCCGATCGATTCGACCTGCTCGCCGGATAGGGTGGTCTAACTTACGCGTAAGGAGACGCTGATGCATTGTCGATCCCGCGGAGGCGGGAACCCAGGGTACTCGAGCACTTCTGGATCCCCGCACAACGCGGGGATGACGACCAATCAGAGTTTCCTTAAACGACTGCCTCCTCGCTGGCGCGCTCGTCGGTCGCCACCGACTTGCAGGGCGGTGCCTCGCGCGCGCCCTGCTCGGCCTTCAGCATCGCGGCGAACAGCTCGCTGCGCTGCTTGCGGGCCTGCTCGAAGCTCGCGAGCTTGACGTGCCCGAACCCGCGGATCGTCTGGGGCAGCTTCGCGATGGCGACCGCCAGCGCATGGGTTCCGGGCGTCAGCCGGCGCAGCAGTTCTTCCACCTCGCGTTCGTAGTCGACGATGAGGCGGCGTTCCATCTTGCGTTCGGCGGTATAGCCGAACGGATCGAAGGGCGTGCCGCGCACGCGCTTCAAACCCGCGAGCGCGCGCAGCACCGGGAAGATCCACTGGCCGAACTCGCGCTTGCGCGGCTCGCCGGTGGCCGCGTCCACGCGCGACAGAAGCGGCGGGGCCAGGTGCACGCTGAGCTTGTACTCGCCATCGAAGCTGTCCTGGAGTTGCTTGCGGAACTGCGGGTCGCTGTACAGCCGCGCGACCTCGTACTCGTCCTTGTAGGCGAGGAGCTTGTGATAGCCCCGCGCCACCGCTTCGGTCAATGCCGTGCTGGTGGGGACGCGCTCCTGCTCGACCCGCCTCACGCGCTCCACCAAGTCACGGTAGCGATGCGCATAGCTCCGATCCTGGTAGGCGACCAACGACGCCTCGCGCACGGCGATCATCTCGTCGAGGGTCTGCGCCAGCGGCCTGGGCAGCTCGCCGGGCGCGGCCTCGGCGGCCGCCGATTCCACCAGCGGCAAGTCGTGCGCAGCCAGCCGGCCCCAGCGGAAGGCGTCCGTGTTCATGACCACGGCGGCGCCGTTGATCTCGACCGCGCGCACGATCGCCGCCTCGCTGAGCGGGACCAGACCGAGCTGCCACGCATACCCGAGCAGGAACATGTTGGTCGCGATCGCGTCCCCGCACAAGGCGGTGGCGAGCCGGGTAGCATCCAGGAACCGAACGGCTTCGGGGCCCACGGCCTGGATGAGCTGGCTGCGCATCTGCGCCAGCGGGAAGACCAGGTCGGGCTTCTGGGTGAAGGAGCCCGGCATGACCTGCGCCGCGTTGACGGCGCAGCGGGTGAGGCCCAGTTGCATGCGCGACAGCGCCTCCGGCGCCACGGCAACCAGGATGTCGCAGCCGATCACGGCGTCGGCGTCGCCGGTCGCGATGCGCACTGCGTGCAGGGCCTCGGGTTGCTGCGCCACGCGCACATGCGACATCACGGCGCCGTTCTTTTGCGACAGCCCGGTCATGTCCAGCACGCTGATGCCCTTGCCTTCCAGATGGCTGGCCATGCCGAGCACGCCACCGATGGTGATGACGCCCGTACCGCCGACTCCTGTGACCAGGATGCTGTACGGCCGCTCGCAAGCGGGCAGAACCGGCTGCGGCAGGCGCCCCACGCTGACCGGGTCAGGTGAGCGCCCACTCGCGCGGCGCAGCTTGCCGCCGTGCACGCTGACGAAACTCGGGCAGAAGCCCTTGAGGCAGGAGTAGTCCTTGTTGCAGGCGGACTGGTCGATGCGGCGCTTGCGGCCGAGCTCGGTCTCCACCGGCTGCACCGACACACAGTTCGACTTCACGCTGCAATCGCCGCACCCCTCGCACACCTGCTCGTTGATGAACAGCCGCCGGGGCGGGTCGGTCATCTTGCCACGCTTGCGCCGGCGTCGTTTCTCCGCCGCGCAGGTCTGGTCGTAGATCAGAACGGTGACGCCTGGCGTCTCGCGCAGCTCGCGCTGCACCCGGTCCAGCTCGTCGCGATGGCGGACCGTCACGCCCGGGGCGAAGTCGCAGCCGACCGGATACTTGCCCGGATCGTCGGTGACCACGATCTGCCCCGCGACGTTCTCGGCGGCCAGCTGGCGGGTGATCTGCGGCACGCTGAGCTGGCCGTCCACCGGCTGGCCGCCGGTCATCGCCACAGCATCGTTGAACAGCAGCTTGTAGGTGATGTTCACGCCCGCCGCCACCGCGGCACGGATGGCCAGGCTTCCGGAATGGAAGTAGGTACCGTCGCCGAGATTGGCAAACACGTGCCTGGTGTCGGTGAAAGGCGCCTGCCCGAGCCAGGGCACACCCTCGCCGCCCATCTGCGTGAAGGTCTGGTTCGACTCCGGATAGATCCACACCCCCATGTAGTGGCAGCCCACTCCGGCCAGCGCGCGGCTGCCTTCGGGCACCTTGGTGGACGTGTTGTGCGGGCAACCCGAGCAGTAGAACGGAATGCGCTGCAGATCGACCTGCGACTGTGTGAGCGCCCGCTCTTTCTCCTGCAGAAGGGCGAGGCGGCGCTCGATCGTCGGGCTGGTATAGAAGCGGGCGATCCGCCCCGCCAGCACGCGGGCGATGATGGAGGGGGTGAGCTCGCCCACCGCCGGCAGGAGCCATTCGCCGCGTCCCGGCAGCCATTCGCCTTGCTCGTCGAATTTGCCGACCACGCGCGGGCGCACATCCTCGCGCCAGTTGTACAGCTGCTCCTTGAGCTGGTACTCGATCACCTGGCGCTTCTCCTCCACCACCAGGATCTCTTCCAGCCCCTCGGCAAAGTGACGCACCCCCTCGGCCTCCAGCGGCCAGGTCATCCCCACCTGGTACAGACGCAGCCCGATGACGGCGGCCAGGCGCTCGTCTATACCCAGGTCGTCCATGGCCTGGCGCACATCCAGATAGGCCTTGCCGGAGGCGATGATGCCCAGCCGCGGCCGCGGACTGTCGAGCACCACCCGGTTGAGCTTGTTCACGCGCGCATAGGCCAGGGCGGCGTAGATGCGGTAGTCCTGCATCCGGCGCTCCTGCGCGAAACCGGTGTCGGGCCAGCGGATGCTCGGGCCGTCGGCGGGCAGCTCGCAATCCTCCGGCAGGACAATGCGCACGCGGTCGGGATCGACGATCACGGAGGCAGAGCTTTCGACCGTGTCGGCCAGCGCCTTGAATCCGACCCAGCAGCCCGAGTAGCGCGACATCGCCCAGCCGTGCAGGCCCAGGTCCAGGTACTCCTGCACGCTGGCGGGTGCGAGCACCGGCATCATGGCCGAGGCAAACTCGTGATCGCTCTGGTTGGGCAGACTCGACGAGCTGGCGGCGTGGTCGTCGCCTGCCACCACCAGCACACCGCCGTGCTTCGAGGTGCCGGCGTAGTTGGCGTGCTTGAACACGTCGCCGCAGCGGTCCACGCCTGGTCCCTTGCCATACCAGAGCGCGAACACACCGTCGTAGCGCGCACCCGGGTAGAGGTTGACCTGCTGGCTGCCCCACACCGCGGTGGCGGCAAGATCCTCGTTCACGCCGGGCCAGAAGTGGATATGCGCGGCCTGGAGATGCGCCTTTGCGCTCCACAACGCCTTGTCGAGCGGCGCGATGGGCGAGCCCCGGTAGCCGGAAACGAACCCCGCCGTGTTCAGTCCCGCAGCCAAGTCGCGTTGGCGCTGCAGCAGGGCGAGGCGGACGAGGGCCTGAACCCCCGAGAGATAGACGCGTCCGCGCTGGACCGAGTACTTGTCGTCCAGCGACGCTTCGAGCAATCGCATGACCAAAGCCTCCAAAAATCGTGTTCTTGGATGTCGGCCCTCGGCCCTGACATGGGAGGCGCCGGGGGAGCCCGCGTCGCATGGGAATTGTGTTCCCGCAACGCAGCATCAAATTTCTCGTTGTACGCGGGGCAGAAGAACCGGATGCGTCCGCGATCTGAGCGAGTACCGCTATAGAGCAACTTGCGTGCGAGGGGTTCCCCTGGCCGCCACGGCGCGTGTATTCCCATTCGCGGTCCCACGGGGTCGGCCGAAGCTTGCACATCCGCCGGGAAGCCGTGCATGCTCACGCGCTGGCCGGCGAACGCACAAGGGGGAGTCCAGTAATGAAAACGCTGTTGATTACCGGTGCCGCAGGAGACATCGGCACCCACCTGCGCCGGGAGCTTGCCGGCGCATACAACCTTCGCCTTTCGGATTTTCGCCCGCTCCAGGCGCTGGGGACGGGCGAGACCTTCATCCAGGGCGACATTGCGCAGATGCCGGACATGCTGCGGGTCACCGCAGGCGTGGACGCCGTCCTGCATCTGGGCGGCGTCTCGGCCGAGGCCGGCTGGGAGCCCATCCTCGAGGCCAACATCATCGGCTGCTACAACGTGTTCGAAGCCGCGCGCCGCAACGGCGTCAAGCGCGTGCTCTTCGCCACCAGCAACCATGCGGTGGGCTTCTACCGGCGCGACGAAACCATCGACCATCGCGTCTACCCGCGCCCCGACAGCCGCTACGGCTTGTCCAAGGTGTTCGGCGAGCAGGTCGCCAGCCTCTATGCAGACAAGTACGGCCTCGAGGTGCTGTGCCTGCGCATCGGCAATCTCACCCCCAGGCCGGTGGACAGGCGCAGGCTGTCGATCTGGCTGTCGCCGCGGGATCTTGCGCAACTGGTGCGCATCGGTGTCGACCATCCCGATATCCGCTTCGAGATCGTCTACGGCGTGTCGGGAAACCGGCGCTCGTGGTACGACAACTCGAACGCCGCGCGGCTGGGCTATCGTCCCCAGGACGACAGCGAGCCCTACGCCGCGGAGATCCTTGCCAGGCACGTGGACGACGCCAACCCTGCGGTGGAGCGCTATCAGGGCGGGACTTTCGTCGCGCTGGAATCGGGCGCGCCGGTGTACGCGATAAAAGCGTGAGGAGTGAGGTGAGGAGGTGAGGAGCAAAAGCGCCGGCAGTCAGCGTAGGGCGGGTTAGGCGAAGCGTGAACCGGCCGCATGGGGTCGGGCTATCCCGTTCGGCGCAATGCGCTGCGCTTATTTGCGCCCTATGGTGCTGGCTGGAATCGGCTCCTCACTCCTCAGCCCTCACTCACCCCTCACGCTTTTCACTCAATTCAGGCTCTGCCGGAACTCGCGCAGATAGGTCAGCCCGGGGATCGCCCGGCTGCCGTACCAGGAAGTCATCGACCCGTCGATGAGCGCGACGCGGGTGCGGCTGCGCTCAGGCAGGGCATCGAGGACCTCCACGCAGTGCCGCTCACGGAAGCTGTAAGGCTCGCTCGACAGCAGCACGAAATCCACTTTGGCGAGGAACTGCGGCGTCAAGTCGACGGTAGGGTAGCGCAAGCTGCTGTTCGGCGCGACGGTGTCCCAGCCCACCGTGGCCAGCATGCGCGAGATGTAGGTATCGCTGCACACGGTCATCCAGGGCGCCTTCCAGATCAGGTAGGCCACGTGCTGGCGCGGCCAGGATGCGCCGATCGTGGCGACTTCGTCATAGGCGTGCTCGAAACGCCGGCACAACGCTTCGGCCTGCTCCTGCCGCGAGAAGATCCCGCCCAGCAGCCGAAACAGGTCAAGGTTGTCGCGGGGCGCACGCGGATGAGTCACCACGACGTGCGGCACGAACTTCGCGATATCCTCGACCATCCCGCGCGGGTTCTCGTCGATGTTGACAATGAGGTGGGTGGGATGCAGGCGCTTGATACGCGCCAGGTCGATGGTCTTGGTGCCGCCCACTTTCGGCACCTTGCGCACCAGGTCCTTCGGGTGGATGCAGAAGCCGGTGCGCCCGACCACGTTCGATTGCAGGCCCAGGTCGAGCAGCAGCTCGGTGATGCTGGGCACCAGCGAGACGATGCGGGCGTTGGCTGCCGCTACCTCGTGCTGCTTACCGGCGGCGTCGACCAGGCCGGAGTCGTTGGTGGGGGTAAGGGACACGGCGGTGGACTCCCATAGGATCGGGTTACGAGCGTCGCTTTATTCTAGCCGCAGGCGCGCCGCGTGGCGACAGGCGGCCCAGCCCGTCCTTGGCTAGTTTCCTCGGGACGTTCGAACGGGATCGTGCGTATGATTGTCCATGCGACACCGGGATGCGCCGAAAGCCCCGCGTTACGCAGTGCAATTCGATCGGAGGTACGCCGTGAACGCCACCTTGTACGTCCCGCTAGTGCTGCTCGTGACGGCAACCGCCCACGCGGCCCTGCCGGGCGATGGTGCCGAGGGCAAACGCCTGCACGATGCTTACTGCACGGGTTGCCATGACGCTGCGGTCTACACCCGCAAGGACCACGTCGTCCGGTCGCTCGCCGGGCTGAAGGAACAGCTGGAAGGTTGTAGCCACATGGCGAAGAAAGAGTTCTCGCCTGCCGAGACGCAGAACCTCATCAAGTATCTGAACGACCGGTTCTACCGATTCCAGTAGCCCGGCCATGGATAGGGCGAGCGGGGTGATGTCTCCCTTGCTCCCGGCGAACGACCGGTGCGTCTGCCTGCGCCCTCACACCGAGGGCTGCGGCGCGGCCTCGTAGCAGCCGACCACCGACTGGTCGAAGTCGATGATCGACCCGGTCATCAGGCCCGACTCGTCGCTGGACAGGTAGGCCACCGCGCGCGCAACTTCCTCCACTTTGACCAGGCGCCCCAGCGGAAGCTTCGCCTCGGCCGCATCCCTCCAGCCGTCCTGGGCGCCATGGTAGGCGCGCATGATGCGGTCCTCGCCCGGTGTGTCCATCCAGCCGATATTCAGCCCGTTGACCCGGATCCCCTGGCGCAGCAGGCTGAAGGCGACGTTCTTGGTGAGCGTGAGCAGGGCGCCTTTCGACGTGCAATAGGCGGTGATGAACGGCTGCCCGCCATGGGACGACATGCTGAGGATGTTGACCATGGTGCCGCGGATCTTCTCGCGCTGCATTACTTTGGCCGTCTCCTGCATCAGAAAGAACGGGCCGCGCACGTTGACGGCCTGGATCCGGTCCCACAGCTCGGGCGAGGTATCCCAGATCGTGCCGCGGTCGGTCAGCGCGGCGGCGTTGACCAGCGCATCCACGCGGCCGAACCTGGCGTCGGCGGCGGCCACCACCTTGCGGCAGTCTTCCACCATGGCCAGATCCGCCTGCACGTACTCGGTGGGGCAGCCGCGCCCGCTCAACCGCTCCGCCACCCGCCTGCCCTTCTCGGCGTTGCGGCCGCAGATCACCAGCCCCTGTGCGCCGCGCTCGGCGAACAACCCGGCGATTGCCTCGCCCAGGCCCTGCGTCCCGCCGGTGACGATCGCCACCCGGGCATCCATCCGCGCGCCTGCGGTCTGCGCCATCTTCGTATCCTCGCTGGTCACTGTACGATGTCGTATCCCGCGGCGCTGAAGGCAGCGGCCAAGTGGTCGCGCCCCATCCGGGAGTATTCGAGCGGCGGGGCCTTGACCGGGTCTTGCTCGGCCTCGACCACGGCCCAGCCCTGGTAGCCGATATCGGCCAGCAGCCGCGCAAAGGCGAAATAGTCGACGAAGCCGTCGCCGGGGACCGTGTAGACGCCCGCCAGCACCGCCGACAGGAAGCTCGCATCCTCCTGCCGCACTTTCTTCAGCACGTCCAAGCGCACATCCTTGCAGTGGACGTGGTTGATGCGTCTGGCGTGCCGCCGAGTCACGTCCATCACATCCGCGCCCGCATAGGTGAGATGGCCGGTGTCGACCAGCAGCCCGACCGCCAGCCCGGTGTTGTCCATCAGCAGGTCGATCTCCCGCTGAGTCTCGACGATGGTGCCCATGTGGTGATGGTAAGTCAGGGCCACACCGCGATCGGCGAGGTGCTCGGCAAGGGCGCTGAGCTTGCGGCCATAGGCGCGGAACTGCTCGTCGGGGATGCGCGGACGCCGGGACACCGGCACATCGATCTGCGATTGCACGCTGCCGGTGGTCTCAGCGTACACCAGCACGGGCGCGCCCAGAACCTTGAACGTGGCGAGCTGGCTCTCGATGCGCGCCTTCTCCGCTTCGACCGAGCCGCTGAGCAGCTCACCGGAGAACCAGCCCGACACCAGCTTCAGACCATGGCGCTGAAGGATCGGAGCGAGCTGGGCAGCGTCCATCGGAAACTTCACGCCAGTCTCGGTCCCGCTGAAGCCCGCCTGCCTGCTCTGCACGAGGCAGGTCTCGAGCGTGGTGTCCCCGCCCAGCTGAGGCAGATCGCTGTTGGTCCACGCAATGGGCGCTACGCCGAATCGGATGTTCATGTACGCACTTCCAGTGGAGACGGTATCGTCATAGACCCCTCTCCCGCGAGGGGAGAGGGAGCACTGCTCGCTGCACAGGGACTCACTGGCTAGACACCGAGCCGCTGCTTCTTCTTGCCCTCGGCGTGCTCGGCCGCGGCCTTGCGCACCTGGGCCCGCTCGCTCACCTGCGGCACGCCGACGTCCCACCACGCATCGCCTGGGGTCCAGGTGACCGGGTCGGTCTTGATCACCACCACGCAGGTGCGATCGGCCGCCTTGGCACGGTCGAGGGCCTGTTCCAGCTCGGCGATGGTACTGACCGTCTCGGCCCGCGCACCCATCGATTCGGCATGCCTGGCGAAATCCACGCCGACCCGCTGGCTCACCCGCGAGGTCTCGAACATGTTGTTGAACGAGGGCACGCCTTTGAAGTTCTGCAGCCGGTCGATCACCGCGTAACCGCCGTTGTCGCACAGGACGACGATGAGCTTGTGCCCGGTGATGACCGAGCTGTAGATGTCCGAGTTCATCATCAGGTAGGAGCCGTCGCCCACCATCACCCATACATCGGCATCGGGCGTGGCCATCTTCGCCCCGAGCCCGCCCGCGATCTCGTAGCCCATGCAGGAGAAGCCGAACTCGCAATCGAACGTGCCCACCGCTTTCACTCGCCAGTTCTTCACCAGCTCGCCCGGCAGGCCGCCCGCTGCGGTGAGCACGCGATCCTTCGTGCCCGCCTTGCGGTTGACCGCTGCCACCACCTGCGCATAGCTGGGCAGTGGCTGCTTGCCGGGCGCGGTCAACTCGTCCACGGTACGGTTCCACGCGGCGTAGACCTGTTTCGCCTTGTCGCTCCACGCCTGCGGCGCGCGGTAGCCACCGAGCGCCGCGTCCAGGTCGGCGAGCGCTTCCCGCGCGTCGGCCACCACCGCCAGCGCGCGATGCTTGCTGGCGTCGAAGCGCGCGGCATTGATTGCGATCAGGCGCATGTCGGGATTGCCGAACACCGTCCACGAACCGGTGGTGAAGTCCTGCAGGCGCGTGCCAATCGCCACCACTACGTCGGCCTCGGCAGCCAGCGCATTCGCCGAGCTGGAGCCGATCACGCCGAGCGGCCCCGCATTCATGGGATGCTCGTGCACCAGCACGCCCCGGCCGGCGATGGTCTCCACCACGGGCACGTTGCGGCGTTGCGCAAACGCAGCCAGTTCGGCGGCAGCCATCGAATACAAGACCCCGCCCCCGGCGACGATGAGCGGACGCTGGGCCTGCGCGAGCGCAGCGGCGGCCGCTTGCACCTCGGACGTGTCCGGGCGCGGGCGGCGGATGCGGTGCAGCGTCGGCTCGAAGAATGCGGCCGGGTAGTCGAACGCCTCGCCCTGGGCGTCCTGCGCCAGACCGAGAAAGGCCGGCCCGCAGTCGGCGGGATCCAGCATGGTCGCGATCGCCTGCGGCAGCGACTGCAGGATCTGCTCGGGCCGCACGATGCGGTCCCAGTAGCGCGTCACCGCCTTGAACGCATCGTTGACCGTGGTGGACGGTGAATCGAAGTGCTCCACCTGCTGCAGCACCGGATCCGGGAAGCGGCTGGCGAACGTGTCCGCCGACAGCAGGAGCAGCGGCAGCCGGTTCGAATGCGCCACCGCTGCCGCCGTCACCATGTTGGTGGCGCCCGGTCCGATCGAACTGGTCGCCACCACGATCTGCCTGCGCAACCTGGCCTTGGCGAAGCCCACCCCGGCCAGCGCCATCGACTGCTCGTTCTGGCCGCGCCAGGTCGGCAGCTGGTCCTTCGCCGCTTCGAGGGCCTCGGACAGGCAGGTGACATTGCCGTGCCCGAAGATCGCGAACACCCCGGCGAACAGCGGCTGGGGACGTCCGTCGATTTCGGTCTGCTGGGCGCAGAGGTAGCGGACCAAGGCCTGAGCCATGGTCAGGCGCGTTGTCTTCATCAGGGTCTCCTCGTGGTGCGCGTCGATGGCGTTCTCGAGCGGAACAGTCTTTCATTGCGCGTGGAGCGCGTCAACCGCGCCGGTCGATTAGACTACTAAGATTGGAATAAGCTGCTGAGAATGGTGGCTTGTCCGACCCCACCAGCCGTCTCCCGCAAGGGCAGAGGGCGCGCGTGGCAGAACTTCTTACATAGCTGGGAGAAGACGTCTCCGCGCCCGCCAGGGACTCGGGCAGGATCGCAAGGCCAGCAAACAAACTTTGCGGGAGGGCCCATGTTACGCATCGCTGTCATCGGCGCCGGTCGAATCGGCAAGATCCACGCAGGCAACGTCGCCAGCCATCCGCGCGCGCGCCTCGTCGCCGTCGTCGACACAGTCGAGGCGGGCGCCAGGGCGCTGGCGCAACAGCACGGCAGTCAGTGGGCGACGCAGGCGCAGGACCTGATCGCAGGCAAGGACATCGACGCGATCGTGGTGGGATCGCCGACCAACACGCACATCGATCTGATCGAGCAGGCGGCGGCAGCGGGCAAGGCCGTGCTGTGCGAGAAGCCGATCGATCTGGACATCGCCAAGGTCAACCGCTGCCTCCAGAACCTGAAGAAGACGCCGGTCCCCCTGCTGGTGGGCTTCAACCGCCGCTTCGACCCGAGCGCCGATGCGCTCAAGCGCGCCATCGTGGACGGTGAGGTCGGACAGGTTCGTCAGGTCATCATATCGAGCCGCGACCCGGGTCCCCCGCCATTGTCGTACGTGGTCACGTCCGGTGGGTTGTTCCGCGACATGACGATCCACGACTTCGACATGGGCCGCTGGCTGCTCGGGTGAGGAACCGGTCGAGGTGTATGCCAGCGCCAGCTGTCTGGTGGACCCCGCCCTCTCCAGCCACAACGACTACGACACCGCCATGGTGGTGATGCGCACGGCGAGCGGCAGCCAGTGCCACATCAACAATTGCCGGCAGGCGGTGTACGGGTACGACCAGCGGCTCGAGGTGTTTGGTTCAGCCGGCATGCTGCTGAACGACAACCTGCGCTCGACGACCCTGCGGCGCTACGACGCCGAGACTACCGAGAGCCGCGAGCCGTTGCTGAACTTTTTTCTGGAGCGCTATGCCGAGTCCTACCGCCGCGAGCTGGACGCGTTCATCGAGGCGGTGCTGGACAAGAAGCCGGTGCCTGTGACTGGGGAGGATGGCCGCCGCGCGTTGATGCTGGCCGACGCGGCGCTGGAGTCCGCGCGCAGCGGCAAGGCGGTGAAGCTCTAGAAGAAAAGAGCGAGCCACAGAGCTCACAGAGGACTCAGAAACAGACTCCCTTGCTCCCCGAGGAGGGGTGGCGCGCGGCACGCGACGGGGTGGTGGGAGAAGAAATTCACCTCCTGCCTGCGCCGAGCGCGCCGATGGCAGTCTTACTCCCTCCTGCCCTGGGTGGCGCGCGCAGCGCGAGGGGCGGCGGGAGCGCGGACACCTGCAGCACGCGCAGCGTAGACGGGTTGGTGCGCTCAGACACGACATTTCCTTGATTTCGCCCGCCCGCGGCACGCGTTCCTGCGCTGCGTGGCTGATTCTGCGGTTCTTAAGATGAAAACACTCCACATCGGTCTGATCGGTTCGGGCTTCATGGGCAGGGCCCACGCCTGGGGCTATCGAAACGCGGGAGCGGTGTTCCGCTTGCCGGCTGCGCCGGTGCTGGAAGTTCTGGCCGACGCGACGCCCGAACTCGCCGCGACTGCGGCACAGACCCTGGGCTTCGCGCGGTCGACCGGGAACTGGCGCGAGCTGGTCGGCGATCCCAAGGTCGACATCGTCAACATCACCACCCCGCCACAGCTCCACGCCGAGATGGCGCTGGCTTCGATCGCGGCCGGCAAGCACACCTATCTCGAGAAACCGATGGCGCCCACCGCGGCCATCGCCAAACGGATGCTCGACGCGGCGGAGCAGGCCGGCGTGAAGACGCAGATCGGCTTCAACTACCTCAAGAACCCCATGATCGCGCTGGCCCGCGAGATCGTCGCCAGCGGCGAGATCGGAGAGGTCGTCTCGTTCCGCGGCATCCACGCCGAGGACTACATGGCCGGCGGCGACACGCCGTGGCACTGGCGGCTCGATCCGGCAGTCGGCGGTGGCGTGGTGCAGGACCTGGGCAGCCACATCATCGCCATGGCGCGTCACCTGGTCGGTCCCATCGTCGAGGTGTCGGGACAGGTCGAGACTGTCGTCAAAGCACGCCCGGTATCCGCAGGCTCGAGCCAGACACGCTCCGTGGAGGTGGACGACATCGCCCGCGCGATAGTGCGCTTTGCGCGAGGCTGCGGCGGGACGCTGGAAGCGAGCTGGGTGTCCGCCGGCCGCAAGATGCAGATCGAGTTCGAGCTGGTCGGATCGAAAGGCGCGCTGCATTTCAACCAGGAGCGCTTCAACGAGCTGCGCCTGTACCAGTCGGCGGGGGTGGCAAGCCGCGACGGCTTTCGAAGCATCCTCGCCGGGCCCGAGCATTCGCCCTATGGCGCGTTTTGTCCCGCGCCGGGCCACCAGCTCGGCTTCAACGACTTGAAGACCATCGAGGTGCGCGACTTTCTCCTCGCGGTGTCCGGGGCGCCGGTCGTCGGGCCGGACTTCCGCGAGGGTTGGGAAGTGCAGAAGGTGGTGGAGGCCATCCTGCGCTCGTCGCGCCAGCGGGCGTGGGTCTCGGTGGACTAGCCTAACCGCAGAGGCGCGGAGGCGCAGAGGACCCGCAGAGAAACCGTCTCCTGGAGATGCATTGCGAGGTTGAAGGCAAATCCGTGCTGCACGTCCTTGGCCGGGAGGTACGGGAGGTCTGTCGCAGCTGAAAACAGCTGGGAGTTCTCGAGATGGACAATCTACCGTTCAGATTTCCTCTGCGGGTCCTCTGCGCCTCTGCGCCTCTGCGGGTTAGGGGTAGAGACTGGCTGCTAACCGAGGCGGTAGAACCGCCGCGCGTTCTCACCCATCACATCGGCGCGCTGATCCGGCGCAAGCCCTTCGAGAAGCTGACGGGCAGCATCCAGCCAGCCGGCATAGTCGCTCGCCAGCAGCGCCACCGGCCAGTCGCTCCCCCACATCAGCCGCCCTGGCCCGAAACACTCGATCAAGTGGTCGCTATAGCGGCGTAGATCATCGACCGTCCATCGCGGTGACGCTTCGGTCACCAGTCCGGACAGCTTGCAACAGGCATTGGTTTCGCCGGCGATGCGCCGCATTTGATCTGCCCAGGGCTGCCACTGGCCCTGCGCAATCGCGGGCTTGGCGCCGTGATCGACGACCGCCCGCAGCTCGGGGTAGCGGCAGAGCAGCGCCAAGGCGCTCGCAAGGTGCGGTGGCTTGATGAGCACGTCGAAGGCGAGGTCGCGCGCGATCAGCGCGCGAAACGCAGCATCGAGGGCCGGCTGCAGCACCCACTCCACATCGGGAATGTCCTGCAGCATCGGCCGGATGCCCCGCAGCAACCGGTTGCCCGCAGCCCGCTCGAGCACCTCGGGCGCATCCGCCGCCGCCATGTCGATCCAGCCGACCACGCCCAGGATCAGCCCGTGGCTGGCGAGCGCCTGGCCCAGCAGCCATTCGGTCTCGGCCACCGTCTGCGCCGCCTGCACCAGCACGCTGCCGTCCACGCCGTTGGCAGCCGCCAATGCGCTGTAGTCTTCGATCAGGAAGTCGCGGGCGATCGCAGCCACGGCAGGATTGGCTTGTGTATCCATCCAGAAGTAGTCGCCGCGCGCGACTCTCCATAGATGGTGGTGCGCGTCGATGATCATTGCGGTGACTGGTGACTGGTGTGACTGGTGACTGGTGACTGGTGACTGGTGACTGGTGGTGGGTATTCCAATCGCTGATCAGGGATCGCGTCACGAGTCACCAGGTGACGAGCCACAACGCACAACCAGTCACCAGTCACTAGTCACTAGTCACTAAGTCACCAGTCACCGATCTACGGCGTCGGCGCCGAATGTTCGATCAAACCCGCGGCCTTCAGCTCGCGCCAAAGGTCGGCCGGGATCGGTGCGTGCAGCATCGCCAGGTTCTCCGCGATCTCCGCTGCGCTGCGCATGCCCGGGATGACTGTTGCGACGCACGGGTGGTGCAAGGGGAACTGCAGCGCGGCGGCCTTGAGCGGCACCCGGTGCCGGGCGCATACCGCTTCGATGGCGGCGACCCGCATCAGCACCTCCTCGGGTGCCGGTGCATAGTGGAACCAGGCGTCCTTGACCGCCCCGCTCGCCAGAATTCCTGAGTTGTAGGGGCCGCCCAGGATGATGCCGATGCCGCGCTGCTGGCACAGTGGCAGGAAGGTCTCGAGCGACTCCTGGTGCAGAAGGGTGTAGCGGCCCGCCAGCAGGAAACAGTCGAAGTCGCCAGCTTCGGCGAAGTCCTGGCACGACTCCCATTCGTTGAGGCCGCAGCCGATTGCCTTGACCAGCTTCTGCTCGCGCAGCCCGATGAGCGCCTGGTAGGCCCCGTCCATGGCGGACCGGAACACGTCGGGATAACGCTCGCCCTGGTTGCGGCGGTCGGCGTCGTGGATCAGCAGGATCTCGACGCGATCGGCGCCCAGGCGGTTGAGGCTGTCCTCGAAGGAACGCATCACGCCGTCGTAGCTGTAATCGCTGCACCGGGAGAAAGCGGTGATGCCCTGGAACAGGCCGGCGCCTGCGGGCTGACCGAACGCCGGCTTGAGCCGCCAGCCGACCTTCGTCGACAGGATGACCCGCGGATCGGCAAACGCCCGGAGCCCGCTGCCGGTGCGCAGCTCCGACAGACCGTGGCCGTACAGCGGAGCGGTGTCGAAGTAGCGGATGCCGCTGGCGTAGGCGGCATCCAGCGCAGCGCCGGCCTCGCGCTCCGACATGGCGGTGTACATGTTCCCCAGCGCAGTGCCGCCGAAGCCCAGCACCGTAACCGGCAGGCCGCTGCGGCCCAGGACCTTGGTCTGGATGGTCACCGATGCATCCTCCTGACAATGCAGGCTACCATAGCGGGGGAGGCTACAACCGTGCTCAAGAACATCGATCCACTCCTTTCACCGGAGTTGCTGTCCGCCCTGCGGGCCATGGGCCACGGCGACGAGATCGCCATCGCCGATGCCAACTATCCTGCCGTCTCCAGTGGCGTGCCGATCGTGCGGTTGGACGCTGCATCCACGACGCAGGTGCTGGATGCTGTGCTGTCGGTCCTGCCTCTGGACGAGTTCGAGGCCTGTGCCGCCTTCCACATGCAGGTGGTGGGCGACCCCGCCGGCGAGCAGCCGATCTTCCAGGAGTTTCGCGATCTGCTGCGCAAGCACGAACCGCAGGCCGCGAAGCTCGGGTCGATCGAGCGCTTCGCGTTCTACGAGCGGGTCAAGCGCTGCTTCGCCGTGGTGGTGACGGGCGAGCGCCGGCTCTACGGCAACATCATCCTGAAGAAAGGCATCATCCGCCCGGGCTAGCGCGCCACCAGCGCGCGAAAGGTCACGTGGATGGACAGGCGTTGGCCGGGCGCCAGCACCGCCAGGCCGGCGCGCGCAAAGGGCTCGGGAAGATTGAAAGCATCGATCGGATGGGTCACCGGCTCGAAGCAGAACAAGCGGCTTGAGCGGCGGACAGAACAGCACGTAGTACGGCAGGCGCGGAGACGACTCGATGCTGCAAGCCCACGCCGCGGTCTTCCCACGCGATCTGCGCGACCCGTTCCAGCCGGTGAAGCAGTTGTCGACCAGCCGCTGTGGCAGCGGGGCGAGCGCTGGAAGCGTGCATCCTCAGGCGGCGCAGCATGGGCGACCGGCAGCACATCGGGCCCTGCGACCCACATCCCTGCAGCCGGGGCCTGCAGCCGCACGCCCGGGGTACGATCGAACCACGGATGCAGGCCGAGGCCGAACGAGCATGCGCGCCGCCCCGCGATTCTCGACCCACAGCTCGACCGACCAGCGTGTCCGCTTGCAGGCCGTAGGACAGCCCGGCGCAGTAGGTGAAGGGCGAGCTCGCAGACTTGTCCAGCCCGAGCGAAACCGTGCCAGGCGCGCGATCCAGGACGCTCCAGCAGCTGAGCCAGCCGTCGCCGTGGATCGGGTAGGGCTCCGGGGGATAGTTGGGCGCGAGCTGGAAGGTATTGCCTTCGAAGGTGAAGCGGCCATGGCCGATGCGATTGCTCCATGGCACCAGGGGATAGCACGCCAGCAGGTTGGGCTCGGGCGCGGTCCCCCCGGCGGCAGCGGGCGCATCAGCGGCAATGGCCCGCCTGCCCCGATCCAGTTGAACGCGGCCAGACCACCGCCGGTCTCGGGCAGCACGATCGCCTCGAGCGAGCCCTCCCGCAGTGCAACGCCGGCATAGCTAGCCTAGGACTAGGGCGGGTAAGACAATGGACAGGATTAGCAGGATTTTCAGGACTAACAGGATTAGCCTGGGCTAGGCTTGCTAGGCCCAGCCGGCATCGACGATGAACTCCTGTGCGCTGCACATGCGGCTGTCGTCCGCGGCGAGGAACAACACCATGCGCGCAAGGTCGTCCGGCATCGACCCGCCCGGCCAGGCTCTGCATGCGGTCCATGGTGCGCTCGCCTTCCGCGTCGAGCCACAGGCGGATCTGCCGCTCGGTCATCACCCAGCCGGGCACCACGGTGTTGACGCGGATGTTGAACTTGCCCACGTCGCGCGCCAGCCCGCGGGTCAGGCCGCCGATCGCGGCCTTGGCGGTGACGTAGGCGGGCATGCCGCCCATGCCGACCTTCCAGCTCAGCGAGCCGAAGTTGATGATCGAGCCGCCGCCGGCCTGCTTCATGCCGGGGATGACAGCCTGCGCGGCGAAGAACTGATGGCGCAGATTCACCGCCATGCGCTCGTCCCAGTACTGCGCGCGTCACCGATTCGATGCTGTGGCGATCGTCGTTGGCGGCGTTGTTGACCAGCACGCGGATCGTGCCCAGCTTGCTGCTGCACCTCGCGGATCGCCGCCTGCAGCGCGTCGATGTCGGTCACGCTGCACTGCAAAAACTCGGGGGCATTGCCGGCCTCCTCGGCCAGCCGCGAGCGCAACTTTTCGCCCGCCTGAGCGTTGATGTCGACGAATGCGACCTTGGAGCCCTGCCGGCAGAACTGCGTGACGATGCTCTCGCCGATCCCCGTCGCCCCACCGGTGACGAACACGGCCCTGCCCTTCAAGCTCGGATAAACCGCGTAGCTGTCCATAGTCTTCCCCGTTGGCTATCGGTAGTATGCTCGAGGAGCGCGCCCGGGCGGACTCGAGCGATTGTTGACGTGCAATGATGGTAACCTGATCGCCGTCGCCGAGCACCCGGAGTGTGCTCGGCGGGTTGCCAGGACCTAGAACAAAGAAGTCTGGCCACAGAGCACACAGAGGACTCAGAGAAGCAAGCATTTCGTGCGGAAAGCGCGGGGCCGATGGAACCGTCGCGAACGACCGGCGAACTTCTCTGTGCCCTCGGTGCTCTCTGTGGCTAGCTTCGCCAAGCAATACGGGCTGGAGGAGAGCAATGCGCCTGTTCGAGCTGAGCAACATCTCGAAGCACTTCGGCGCCATCCAGGCGCTGAGCAAGGTCAACCTGCAGATCGACGCCGGCGAAGTGCTCGGCCTGATGGGCGACAACGGCGCGGGCAAGTCCACGCTGATCAAGATCATGGCCGGGAAACTTCCGGCCTTCCGGCGGCGAGATCCTGCTCAAGGGCGAGAAGGTCGAGTTCCACAATCCGCTGGACGCGCGCAAGAAGGGCGTGGAAGTGGTGTATCAGGACCTCGCGCTGTGCGACAACCTCACCGCAGCGGAGAACGTGTTCCTCGGGCGCGAGGCGAAGCTCAAGTTCGGGCCGTTCGAGTTCGTGCATTATGCGGCGATGTTCCGCGAGGCGGCGCGCCATTTCGCGGAGCTCAAGTCCGAGACGCGGCCCGCGCGACCTGGTCCGGCAGATGTCCGGCGGCCAACGGCAGGCCGTGGCGATCGCGCGCACCCGCCTCTCCGACCCCGACATCGTGCTGATGGACGAGCCCACCGCCGCCATCAGCGTGCGCCAGGTCGCCGAGGTGCTGGATCTGATCCGGCGTCTGCGCGACCAGGGCATCGCCGTGATCCTCATCAGCCATCGGATGCCCGACGTGTTCGCGGTGTGCGACCACATCTCCGTGATGCGCCGCGGCGCGATGGTCGCCGACAAGCCGATCAAGGACACCTCTCCGGAGGAGGTGACCGGCCTGATCACCGGCGCCATCGAATTCGCGTGACCACGCATCAGGAAAGCCCATGAGCGCGTCCCTGGAGCAGGTCGCACGCCAGCGCGAGCACACGCCCGATGAAAGCGCTGCTCGCCAATCAGTCGATCTGGGTCACGATCGCGCTCGCCATCATCTGCCTGGTGATGGCGCAGGTCTCCAACGTGTTCTGGACGCGAAGACAATCTGTTCAACATCACGCGCAATTTCTCCTTCATCGGCATCATCGCGCTGGGGATGACGGCGGTCATCATCACCCGCGGCATCGATCTGTCGGTGGGTTCGGTGGTGGGGCTTTCCGGGATGGTGACGGGCATGGTTCTCTACGCCGGCCACACCTGGTGGTGGGGGATGCTCGCCGGACTGCTTACGGCGCTCGCCTGCGGGCTGGTGAACGGCGTGCTGATCGCGTACCTGAACCTGTCCTCCTTCATCGTGACGCTGGGCATGTTCGCGGTGGCCCGCAGCCTGGCGCAGGTGTTGTCGCAGAACCGGATGATCTACGAGTTCGGCCCGGACGAGAAGATCTTCTCCACGATCGGGGGCGGCATGCTGTTCGGCATGGCCAACCCGTTCGTCGTATTGCTGGTCTTGATGGTGGTCTTCATGTTCGCCTTCCGCTACACCATCCTGGGGGCGCTGGGTGTATGCCATCGGCGGCAACGAGCAGGCGGCGCGCCTGACCGGCGTCGCGGTCAACCGGGTCAAGGTGTCCGTGTACGTGCTGTCGGGCTTGATGTCCGGGATCTCGGCGGTGCTGCTGGTCGGCTATCAGGGCGCCGCCATCAACGCCATGGGCACCGGCTACGAGTTGCGGGCGATCGCGTCCTCGGTCATCGGCGGAGCCGACCTGATGGGCGGCGCGGGCGGCGCCTATGGCACCTTCATCGGCGCAGCATTGATCGAGGTGATCCGCAACAGCCTGCTGCTTGCCGGTGTCGACGCCAACTGGGAAGGGACCTTTGTCGGGCTGTTCATAGTATTCGCGGTGCTGTTGAGCAAGTTCCGCGAGTTGCGGTCGGGGTAATCCCCCGCGTTTTATCAACCCTGGAGGAGAGTGGTCCATGAAGAACATGATGTTGGCAGCGGCAGCGGTCGCAGTACTGGGTTTGCCGACCGTCGCCAGCGCTCAAGGCACAATGGTGTTCGCGCTGGTACCGAAGAACATGAACAACCCGTTCTTCGATCAGGCACGCGACGGGTGCAAGAAAGCCGAGAAGGAGAGCGGCGGCAAGATCGAGTGCCGGTACATCGGCCCGGGCGAGCATGGCGGGGGCGACGAGCAGGTCAAGGTCGTGCAGGACCTGATCACCGCGAAAGTCAACGGCATCGCCGTGTCGCCGTCCAACGCCCCGGCCATGGCCAAGGTGTTGGAGCGCGCCAAGGCGGCGGGGATTCCGGTGACCACCTGGGACTCGGACCTGCTGCCTAAGGACAAGGCGTTGCGCGTTGCGTACGTCGGCACCAAGAACTACGACATCGGCGTGAACCTGGCGAAGATCGTCATGCAGCTCAAGCCCAAAGGCGGGACCATCTGCATCCAGTCGGGCGGTGCGGCGGCGGCCAACCACAATGAGCGCATGCAGGGAATCCGCGACACCATCTGCGGGCCAGAAATCCAAGGAGCCGCCGGGCGATCGTCTGACCGGCCAGAACGGCTGGAAGGAAGTCGACGGCTGCCCCCTGTATACGAACGACGATTTCCCGCTGGCGGCGACCCAGATGGGCGAGATTCTGGCCAAGTATCCGGATCTGACCGCCTTCGTGCCGACCGGCGGGTTCCCGCAGTTCGTGCCCAACGCTTACAAGCAGGTCGTCGAGAAAAACATGGACCGCATCAAGAGCCAGAAGACGATCCTGGTCGTTGCCGACACGTTGCCGATGCAGATGGATCTTTTAAAAGCCGGATACAGCCACGGTCAGGTCGGCCAGCGCCCCTTCGACATGGGCTACAAGTCGATGTTCGTGCTGCAGGACGTGGTGAACAAGAAGAAAGTGCCCGATCCTATGTATACCGGGCTCGACGTCTGCACGCCTGAGAATCAGGCGACCTGCATCGCCAAGTAGACCGGCAACATCGTTGTATCCAAGGCTGCCGGGCTCTCCGCCCGGCAGCTTTTTCTAGGCTCATGATGGGCCGCCAAGACGCCAAGGCGCCAAGAAAACCGCAGGGCCTGGGAAGGGGCGCAAGCTGGCGTCGCCCATCGTGTTGCGGTGGGCCTCTCACCGAGCCCGAGCCAGACGCTTTTCCCTGGCGTCGTTGGCGTCTTGGCGGCCATCAAGTCGTTCGGGGGTTGCTGGCCCTAGAACCTCGGCCCCGCCTCCAGGCCTTTCGATCGGATGAGGGGCGCGGCGGCGGGCGCGGTCACAAAGCGCACGAACGCCTCAGCGGCTGCGGGATCCCTGGCTTGCGCGCCTACGCCGGCAGTCAGTATGACGTGGTTCTGCACCTCCGCCGGGAGCGGACCGACCAGCTCGAGGCCGGGCACCGCCATCAGCTCGTTGATGAGTTGCACACCCATCTGTGCTTCGCCCGCCGCAACCATCTCGCCGACATTGGCAGCGCCGTACCGGGTTTTTGGCTTCATGGCCTCCGCAATCCCGAGCCGCTCGAGCAGACCGGCGAAGTAGACCCCGCTCCAGCCTTCCTTGGAGTAGGCAATCGACTCCGCGGCGAGCAGCGCACGCTTGAGGGCCTCGACCGAGCCGATATCCGGCTTGGGCGTGCCCGTGCGCGCGGCGATTCCGATTCCGCCCCGGGCGACGTCGGTGCGCGTAGCGGCGACGATCCTGCCCTGCTTGATCAGCTCATCGGCAACCGGCGCGGTCATGATCGCGACGTCGAAGCTCTCGCCGGCCTCGATCTGTCGCTTCATGATGTTGGCCACGCCATAGGTGACCGCGAGCTTGTGGCCGGTCTCGCGCTCGAACTGCGGCCCCAGCTCCTCCACCACCGACTTGACGGCGACAGTGCTCAACACCTTGATCTCTGCGGCCTGGGCGATGGCTCCGAGCGCCAGCACCGAGAACAGCCCTGCACTGGCTGCGATGGACGTCGGTGAACAAGATGCCATGCGCTCTCCGCCTTGGGATCGGCGCATGCAGCGCCGGGAGTCCTAGCCTACCGTGGCCGCACAGCCTTGTCACCAGCGTACACGAGGACCGCAAGGCGGCAGAGGTCCCGCAAAGCGGACGCCCTTCCCAAGACCGGGCCTGCAGCTGTTTACGGAACGCTGCCGCAAGGCAATAATCACGGTTCTGGCCGGCGAACCGGCCGGCACGACCCGCCCCGCCGAGGTCGCCCTGGGCTGTAGCCCGCTGCGTCCGACCCGGGCAGCACCCGGACCCGCCGGGCTTGCGACTCTGCGAGAGAGACCTTCGACATGACCGATCTCAGCGTCAGACCCTCCTCTACCGTGCACCAGGCCACCCGCCGGCTGCGCTTCGTCACCGCCGCCAGCCTGTTCGACGGCCACGACGCCTCCATCAACATCATCCGGCGCATGCTCATGGCCAGTGGCGCCGAGGTCATCCACCTGGGGCACAACCGCTCGGTGGACGAAATCGTCACCGCTGCGCTGCAGGAGGACGCTCACGGCATCGCCGTCAGCTCCTACCAGGGCGGACACATCGAGTTCTTCAAGTACGCGATCGACCTGCTGCGCGAACGCGGCGGCGCGAACATCAAGCTCTTCGGCGGCGGCGGCGGCGTCATCGTCCCCGCCGAGATCGCCGAGCTGCACAGCTACGGCGTGGCGCGCATCTACTCGCCGGAGGACGGTGCCCGGATGGGCCTGCAGGGCATGATCGACCACATGCTCGAGACCGCAAACCAGGACCTGTGCGCGAGCCTGCCTGCGTCGCTCGACCAGCTGATGGCGGGCGAGCAGCGGGATCTCGCCCGCGTGATCACCGGGCTCGAAGCCGCAGCTCTGCCGGAAGCAATGCACAAGGCGCTGCTGGCTGGTGCCGAGCAGCACGCGGCGGTGCCAGTGCTCGGGGTCACCGGTACCGGCGGCTCGGGCAAATCCTCTCTCACCGACGAGCTCATCCGCCGCTTCCGGCTCGACCAGTCCGATCGGCTGAAGATCGCGGTGATCGCAGTCGATCCCTCGCGCCGCAAGACCGGCGGCGCCCTGCTGGGCGACCGCATCCGGATGAACGCCATCAATGGCACCAGCACCTACATGCGCTCGCTCGCCACCCGCAGCGGCGGCAGCGAGATCGCCGCGTGTCTCCCGGACGTCATCGCCGCCTGCAAGTGCGCGGGGTTCGACCTGGTGATCGTGGAGACTTCCGGGATCGGGCAGGGCGACGCCGCCATCGTTCCCCTGGTCAACGCATCCTTGTACGTCATGACGCCCGAGTATGGCGCCGCCAGCCAGCTCGAGAAGATCGACATGCTCGACTTCGCCGACTTCGTGGCGATCAACAAGTCCGATCGCCGCGGTGCGCAGGACGCACTGCGGGATGTGTCCAAGCAGTACCAGCGCAACCGCAAGGCCTTCTCGGCGGCACCGGACCAGATGCCCGTTTTCGGTACAATGGCCGCCCGCTTCAACGACGACGGCGTCACCGCCTTGTACCAGGCGATCGCCGCCCTGCTGAAGGCCAAGGGGCTGCAGATGGAGCCGGGCCGGCTGTCCCCAGTGAGCGTGCGAGCTTCCTCCCGCGTATCCAGCATCGTTCCGGCCACACGTGCCCGCTATCTGGCGGAGATCGCCGAGAACGTGCGCAGCTATAAGCAGCGCGCCGTCGAGCAGTCCCGGATCGCGCGCGAGCGCCAGCAGCTGAGCGAAGCGAAGCGGATGCTGCAGGAGACCTCGGGGACCGGATCCCTCCCCCTTCAAGGGGGAGGCCCCCTTAGGGGGAGGCGGGAGGGGATGGGCTCTCCTCGGGCAGCCCACCATACCCATCCCCACCCTGCGCCTCCCCTTGAAGGGGAGGGAACTGCGCTCACCGCGCAACTAGACGCGCTGATCGCGCGGCGCGATGCGGCGCTCGATTCGAAAGCCAAGAAGCTGCTCGACATGTGGCCCGATATGCAAAAGGCCTATTCCGGCGCCGAGTACGTGGTGAAGATCCGCGATCGCGAGATCCGCACCAAACTCACCTACACCACGCTCTCGGGCACCGAGATCCGCAAGGTCGCGCTGCCGAGGTTCGAGGACCACGGCGAGATCCTCAAGTGGCTGATGCTGGAGAACGTGCCCGGCTCCTTCCCCTTCACGGGCGGGGTGTTCGCCTTCAAGCGGGAAAACGAGGACCCCACCCGCATGTTCGCCGGCGAGGGCGATCCCTTCCGCACCAACACGCGCTTCCACCTGCTGTCGAAGGACATGCCGGCCAAGCGCCTGTCCACCGCGTTCGATTCGGTGACCCTGTACGGATTCGACCCGGATCTGCGGCCCGACATCTACGGCAAGGTCGGCAACTCGGGGGTATCGATCGCCACGCTCGACGACATGAAGGTGCTGTACTCCGGCTTCGACCTGTGCGCGCCTGACAACAGCGTGTCCATGACCATCAACGGGCCGGCGCCCACCATCCTGGCGATGTTCATGAACACCGCCATCGACCAGCAGTTGACCAAGTTCCGTCGGGACAACAGCCGCGAACCGACCGAGGACGAGGCCGAGAAGATCTCGCAGTGGACGCTGGAGATGGTGCGCGGCACGGTGCAGGCCGATATCCTCAAGGAGGACCAGGGCCAGAACACCTGCATCTTCTCCACCGAGTTCAGCCTGAAAGTGATGGGCGATATCCAGGATTACTTCATCCATCACAACGTCAGGAACTTCTACTCGGTCTCGATCTCCGGCTACCACATCGCCGAGGCCGGGGCCAACCCCATCAGCCAGCTCGCCTTCACGCTCAGCAACGGCTTCACCTTCGTCGAGGCGTACCTTGCGCGCGGCATGCACATCGACGACTTCGCGCCCAACCTGTCGTTCTTCTTCAGCAACGGCATGGACCCGGAGTACTCGGTGATCGGCCGCGTGGCGCGGCGCATCTGGGCAGTAGCGATGAAGACCAAGTACGGGGCCAACGAGCGCTCACAGAAGCTCAAGTACCACTGCCAGACCTCGGGCCGCAGCCTGCACGCCCAGGAGATCGCCTTCAACGACATCCGCACCACCTTGCAGGCGCTCATTGCCACGTACGACAACGCCAACTCCTTGCACACGAACGCCTACGATGAGGCGATCACCACGCCCACGGAGGAATCCGTGCGCCGGGCCATGGCCATCCAGCTCGTCATCAATCGCGAGTGGGGCCTGGCCAAAAACGAGAACCCCAGCCAGGGCAGCTTCATCATCGAGGAGCTCACCGACCTGGTCGAAGAAGCCGTGCTCAAGGAGTTCGAAGCGATCGCGGAGCGCGGCGGCGTGCTCGGCGCGATGGAGCTCGGATACCAGCGTGGCAAGATCCAGGAGGAGTCGCTGTACTACGAACACAAGAAGCACGACGGCTCCCACCCCATCATCGGCGTGAACACGTTCCGCAATCCCCACGGCGACGCAATCCCCGAGAAGCTGGAGCTGATCCGCTCGACCGACGAGGAGAAGCAGTCCCAGCTCAAGCGGCTGCACGACTTCCACGAGCGCCACCAGGCCCAGAGCGGGCCGATGCTGCAAAGCCTGCAACAGGCGGTGATCGACAACAAGAACGTCTTCGAGGTGCTGATGGAAGCGGTGCGCGTCTGCTCGCTGGGCCAGATCACCCACGCCCTGTTCGAGGTGGGCGGACAATACCGCCGCTCGATGTAGAGCGGCGGGCGTCCGCCCATCCCCGCGAAGGCGGGGATCTGGGACAATACGGGCGGTCGATGTAGAACGGCTACTCGCCCCTCGCGAGGATGCAAGGCTCATGCGCACCATTGGACCCTATCGCGATCGCACCGAGATCGAGCTCGAACCGGCAGAAGCGTACCGCCGCGGGCGAATTCTGGATGCAATGCTGCGGTCCGCTCTGCCTGCCCCCCGGCGGGGCATCTACCGAGGCACCTTCGAGGCTTTCGCCCGGATGGACGAAGCACGCATGGTCCAGGCGGCGCGGAAACTCAATGAACCGTGAGTGCTGAGGACCTCCTCCTCAAACTTCTGGCGCGCTTCAACCCTTCGTCCGGGAGCTCGTGATCGAGAACGTTGCGGTCCGCGTCCTGAACATCGACGGATTGTTGCGCACGAAGACCGATTACCGTGAAAAGGATGTCCTGGACAAGCAAGTCTTGATGCGGATCAAACAAGGAATGAAAGCCGATCCAGAGAGCTGAACCCGTGACGGAGGTTGCAGGATGAACAGCACGGTTCGTGTAGTCGCCGACGATCGTGAGGCGGCGAGCGGCGTGATCGAGGCTCTGAGCCTTCACCCGGATTGCGAGCTCGAGGTGAGGCGCCTGCGCCTTGGCGATTACCAGATCGACAATCGGTTGCTGGTCGAGCGGAAAACGCTGCGCGATCTGGTGGTGTCGATCATCGACGGCAGGTTTCTCGGTCAGGCGCGCCGCTTCATCGGCGGACCCCTGCGACCCCTGATTCTCCTCGAAGGAACCGGTCGCGACATTGCAGAAACCGGTATGAGCCGGGAAGCCATCCAAGGAGCGCTGATCACCGTCACGGTCATGTTCGGAATCCCGCTGCTTCGCTCACGCGACCCGGCGGAATCTGCGCGGCTGATGGTGTTCGCGGCGCGCCAGGCCGCCATGCTCGCCAGCGGAGCCCTCCCTCGCGTCGGGTATCGTCCCAAGGCGAGGCGGGCGCTGCAGCTGCACATCCTGCAGGGACTGCCCAACGTCGGGCCCACCCGTGCGGCCCGTCTCATCGATCGCTTCGGAACCGTCGAAGGCGCGATCACCGCACAACCCGAAGCCCTCGCTCAAGTCGAGGGGCTGGGCCCGACGCTGGCGCGTAAGATCCGATGGGCGGTGAGCGAGCCGACCGCAAACTATCGCCCCGCGTGAGGGGCCCGAGGCCGCGCAGTGCTGTGCTCCTCAGAGGGGGGCACCACGGCGCCCCCCGCTCGCCAGGCAATCCGGGTAAGGTGGACCCCGTCCGTCACCTGAGGGACGCTTGTGGACATCTTCATCTCGTATGCCTCCGAGCAACGCACGCTCGCTGAGGAGATCGCGTTGGCGTTGCGCGCAGAGGGCCACCAGGTGTTCCTGGACCGCACGCAGCTCACAGACGGCGATGCCTACAACGCTCCGCTGCGCGGGGCCATCGACGCCAGCGATCTGCTGGTGTTCCTGGTCAGTCCCGAGGCCATGAAGGAGGGGCGCTACACGCTCACCGAGCTCGGGTTTGCCGAGGACAAATGGCCGTCTCCGACCGGCCATGTCCTGCCGGTCATGGTACGGCCGACAGATGCAGCGTCCATTCCGCCCTATCTGCGTGCGGTGGTCATGCTGCGGCCGGCGGGCAACGTCCCCGCCGAGGTGGTTGCTGCGGTGGAGCGCCTCTCGAAGCCGCGCTGGCTTCGATTGGCTCGCCGCGTCGCGCTCCCGCTCGGCATACTCGTTCTGGTGGGTGGCGGCTTCGGAGCCTGGCGCGCAGTCGAGATCTCGCGCACTTGCGGGCAGGCGCAGCATCTGGTGGAGGAGGCCAAGCTGCAGCAAGGCGCGGGCGACTACGCCGCCGCGTGGGACCGCTACGCCGACGGGCTCGCCATGTGCCCAGGCAGCGGCGCAGCCCTGCAGGGGCAAGAGCGGCTGGCGATGGACTGGCTGGAAAACATCCGCGTCACGCAAGGGAAGGAGACCTTCACCGACATCGCCGTCAAGGTGCAGCCCGTGCTGTCCAGGGCCGCCGTAGGCAAGGACGACCGGCGCGCCGCCGACGCGCTCGCGCACCTCGGCTGGGCGGACTTCCTGCGCTCGCGCGATGGACGGGGCGGACTCGATCCGGTCCGGTACTACCAGCAGGCCTTGCAGCGCGATCCCCAGAACCCCTACGCACACGCCTTCTGGGGCCACTACATCCTGACCGGAGGTGGCGACCTGCAAGAGGCGAAGGCACACTTTGCCAAGGCGCTGAGCTCGCAGGTCCCGAAACCGTTCCTGCGCACGCTCCAGCTGGCCGCGCTGACGTGGCGCAGCAGCCCCGAGCTGCAGAACGAGGTTGCCCGCGTCGCCAACGAGATGCGGCTGCAGGGTGAAGCGCCGGACTCGGTATCGACGATCTGGAACGTGTACTACGGCCGGCTGGTGGGGAACCACGACAGGGACGATTTCCTCGCCGCGTTGTCACCACAGGATCACGTGTCCACGTTCCAATGGCTGTTCCCGAAGTACGCGCAGTCCTCCAACCGCTACGCCTATCTCTTCATGCTGGCGCAGTTGCAGGAGCGCGCGGGTGACCGCGCGCAGGCACTGGCCAGTTACCAGGCCCTGCTCGCCACGGGAGTGGATAGCTCGTGCATCGCCGGCCCTGCGCGCAAGGCTGTTCAGCGCCTGCAACGCCGCTGACCGACAGCCGGGTGCGAACACAGTCAACGAGCCGTCCATCGCCCACAAGAGGTCATCGGCGTCGGCAACTTCGACGTTCAGACCCTCAATCAAGTCGACAGCCAGAGCCGCGGCCCCCGCTCCGGATAACCGCTTCAAGCCCGACATCCAGGCGCCCACCAACACCGAGACCGCCAGCAACGGTTGCAGCTGGCAGCAGAACTGCACGGCCGGCGGCTCCGACACCGCCATCGACTCGTTCGGCGGCACCAGCGGCGCGACGCCAGACGCCGGGGGTGCTGCGGCGCTGCTGCGCAACTGGCTGCGCGGCACCAGCTTCAGCATCGATCCGGGACAGGTTTACGCGCAGCTCATCCTCTCCGGCCAGCAAGCTTATCCGTTCAACAACACGAGCGGCGCCGGTCCACTGCGCCTGCCCACCGACGGCTGGGCGTGGTGGGGCAAGGTCACAGTGACGAACGGCGCGACCATCGATATCCCCATCGGCGTTGCGGGCGGCGCGCCGAACACGCTGGACGCCGCCCTGTGGTGGCCGGAAACGCCGTCCCAGTCGCACAACGACGTCGATCTCACCTTGGTGGATCCCAGCGGCACGGCACGCCACGCGAGCATTTCTATTCCGAGCGTGTTCGAGCGCGCGCGCGTATCCGGGCCGGTGACGGCGGGTACCTGGAAGGTCCGCATCCGCGGCTACAACGTGCCTGGTGGCTCGCAAACCGTCTACTGGGCCGCTCACGTCCGGCTCAACTGATGCAACGCGCCACCCGCTGGTGGACGGGCACGCGTTCCTGGCAGCTGGCCTGCAGGATCCTGGCGGCCAGCGTTCTTTCGACACAATCCGCCATCGCGCGCGCCGACTCGGTGAAGGACGCCGACACGGGTTTCGTTCGCATCCACGCCGACGCGGACTGGTATCGGTCCCGGCCCGAGCTCGAGCGCCCGTGGCGGGGGATCTTGCGGGTGCGCCCAGTGGTCGCAGGGCCCGGCAGCCGCACCGCCCTCACCTTCGCGCTCGTCACCACGCAGGCCACCTATCCCGTCTACGCCGCCGGGGTGGATAAGGACCTCGCACCATTCACGGGCCGCTGGCTCGAAGTCGAGGGCAAGCTGGTCGATCTCAGCGACGAGGGCTTTGGAAAAGAGTTGTGGATCGGCCGGGTTCGCCCAATCGACGGGGCCGGTAGATAAGGAGGCTCTGACCGCTCACTTCGCCGTGCTCGCGGCGCAGGAAGCACGCGAGACTGGAAGTCATCGTCCTGCAACGCGCACGACTTGCCAGTGGGGGGTCGACGGGGGGTTCTGTTCGATCCGAAGGAGGAGCCGCCTCGTGCGCGTAGCATTTGAGGATCAGGCGCTGCAGCGGCAGATCCATCAGGCGGGCGGGCATGCCTGTCCGAGCTGCGCTTGTGGGCGTTTCGCTTGCCGCCGCGAGGCGGCCGCAATTGGGGGATCGGCTATTTGCCGTTGCCCTTGGCTTGGCGTCAGGCCCTGTGGTTTATCATAGGAAACCCGCTGAGAGACCTCGCGGGAAACCCCGGAAGAAACCCATCGGCATAAGCGCCCGGGATTCCGGAGGTTTATCATAGGGTCTACTTCTAGTTAGGCGGCATCATGGTTCCTGACGTTGTTTGTTGACTTGTTCGGTGTATCAGTGGGTACGTCACCGTACCGGCTATTCTTCTCCCACGGAGGCGACGATACTTACATCGTTCGGGAGTTCTTGCGCCCAAAGGTTGAGTCGTCTGGCGCGACGGTCTTCGTTGATGATGGCTGCCTAGAGTTTGGAGATGACTTCCGCGACATTATCCTTCGCGAACTAGCCAGTGCAGACGAGATCCTGGTCCTACTAACCCATTCATCAATCAAGCGACCGTGGGTCTTCGCTGAGATAGGCGCCATGTTCGTCCGCGGCAAGCGAGTTGTTGCGGTCCGCTATGGGCTCACTGAAGCAGAACTTCAGGACCTGGGCGTGCTCTCGCTCCTTGGTACCAAGACCCTCTTGCGGATGGAGGACCTCAACCAGTACGTCTCTCAGTTAAAGGTTCGAGTTTCTGGGAATGGCGATGCGTAATGTACTCATTTCATACGCGCGCGATGACCAAGCCGCCGCGCGGCTAATAGCGGATCGGCTGCGGAAGGATGGTCTGTCCGTGTTCGTCGACGAAGCTTCTCTTGTGGCCGGCGGAATGTGGTCGGCGCAACTGAGTCGCGCGATGCAGGAGGCAAGCGCCGTCGTTATTCTGCTATCCACGAACTCTCGCAAGGGCACGTGGGTGGAGAGTGAAGTTCAGACCGCACTCGAGGGCAAGAAGCTTGTCGTACCAGTCCTCCTAGATGCCGAGGCAAAGGACAACTGGGTTTGGCCTTTCGTCGCCAATCGGCGCAGCGTTGCTCTTGACGTTGAATCGCCTACAGTTCAAGAGCAACTAGATCACCTTGCGGCTGCGCTCGGCGTGCGGCCATCGCCACCCACCGCTACAGCGTCAGTCGAGATGCGTCCTCAGCCATCCGGATGGGTGTCACGGAGACGAATCGCGGTGCTAGGGCTCGTGTTCAGCTTATTGGCAGGCCTCGGCGTGTCTATTGAGTATCGGCGCACGGCCTACCTAGCACAGCTAGAGCGCGAGCGGGCCGCTCAGCAAGCCGCCATTGCGGAGGCGCTTCAGCAAAGACTCGCGCGTCAGTCCGAGGCCGAGCGCTTTATCATCGAGGGCGCACAGCTTGCGTCCACGGGGCGAATATCCGATGCCATAGCGCGCTACACCGAAGCCATTCAACTTAACCCAGAGAGCCCTGTTGCTCATCAACTCCTGGGATATGCATATCTACGCCGCGCTCAACTGAAGCGCGGCACGGAACCAACCGACCTAGAGAATGCCGTTCAATCGCTCGAACGGGCGGTCCAGCAAGATCCAGAGTACGTATGGGCCTCATACAACTTGGCGCTCGCCTATTGGGAAGCTGGCCGGCATAAAGACGCTATCGCTGCAGTACGGCGTGTTCTTGAGATAGATCCCAGCTTCCGTGAGGTCATTGCCAAGGATGCCCAATTCATAAGATTTCGAAAGTCTCAGGAATTTCGTGAACTACTTCAGGGTCACTGAGGCCAACAGAGAATAGTCCGGAGACATCGGTTACACAAACCAAGTGTCTCTGCTGTGCATTTGTACATGCATAGCTTGCCAGGCCCAGGCCGGTGGACGGCGCGGTTGTTTTGCGCCGTCCACGGGACGGGGAACCTGTGGAGCTTGTGGGCGAAGGCGCGCGGGGGTGGATAACGGCTTTATCGATTATCCACCCCCGCGAGCCGGTGGCTGCGCGGTTTGTTGCGCAGCCATCGTCCACAAATCCACAGGTTGGGGCAAACGCGTCATTGTAGCGAGTGGGAGCCCCGAGCGGGGCGCCGGTGCGTCGCTGCGGTGGGTGGCCACCGGAGTCCCTGAGCGCGGCGAGGTGAAGGCCACGGGCAGGAGGTTAAAGGCGCGCTCACCAGAGGCAGATCGGCTACAGGTCGTGTCGTTTCAGGCGACCCGAGCTCATCTTCGATGCGCGTGTGCCGTTCGAGGTGTCAACGGGGATCGGAATCCGCGTCATTCTGGGGGCGAGCAAAAACCGGGCACCGTTTATGCAGAGCTCGCAGCGCCTCCGGGTTTTCCCCTACAGACGTTTTTCAGTCTCTTCAATGCCCTATCGCGCGAAGCGTCGAGCGTCTGCACCTCCCACGCCGAAGGCTCTCTGGCCCGCAGGAAGCCCCAAACCCGCGCCTTCGCCACCAGATTGAGGCGGTAACGCGCCCCCGCCAACACCGCGAAGCAGCACTTGGATGAGTTCAGGAAAGAGTTCCTGGAGCTTGCGAGAGCAGACCTGTTCCGCACAAGTGATGCCAGCTGAAGGATGAGTTGAAGGCCCACCTACGAGACATGTAACCAAACATACTTATCACATCACACATTCCACATTAACCCTCTAGTTTAAAGACATAACCAAATCCGAAACTCATATTCTTATCAATTCCAACAACTCCTATGTAACCATAAAAAAACACTTATCCACTGCAATCCTACACACAAACACAAAAGCATTCTGCATAATACCACCAAAAAAATTCCTAAAAAAACCCCAAACACATCATCATCACCACCACCAACTCTCTCCATACAAAATATCTATTTCACACTATCACAATTAAACACAAAGAATTAACCAAAAACAAATCATCACACAAACCACACATCCATACCTAAAACTTCTAAAAACCCTCAACTTAAACTCAATCACTTTTCCCACTATTAACACAAACATAACAAAATTCTCATACCAAACATTACCATTCAATAACCTCAGTCATAATCAAATCTCTCAAAAATCATCCACACCCATCAACATAACCATCTACCTATTCTATCAATTTCAACTCATACAACCTTTAACTACCTAAACTTTTTTAAAAAATTCACTACTCACACAAAAAACCTCAACACACAAATCTATCAAAATTCTCCTCACAAACATATACACCACACAAAGTTATCAAAAAAAAAGCACAAACCACTAAACAAAAACAAAAAAAAACAAATTAAAAAACTCAAAATTTATATCACTAAAAACAAACTTTAAAAACAAAACTTACCTAATACCAAAACATCTTAACCAAAAAAAATCCAACGTATCAAAAAAAACTTCAAAAATTCATCATAAACAAATCAACACACTATCTGCATAAAACCAAACCCATAACCACACATATCAATTTTTATCTCTTATACACATACTAACAAAAACTAAAAAAAAAATTAAACAAACATCTTTCCATCCTTAAGCACAAAAACTTATCTCTAACTTAACATAATCTTATAATCACACCCATACAAAATAAACATCAATCAATAATCAACTCTAAAATTCACAAATCATCTTACTTCTCTTAAATTCTAACTTCATCCATTCACAATACTACTATAACATAAAAATAAAAAAAACTTTATATCATCATAAAAAAAAAACACTTATAATACCAGTAATACTACATCCAATCATACTCAAAAAACACCATTCACAAACTACAAACTCTCCCTAAAACACACACCAACACAACTAACCTAACCTAAACACCACTTTCATTAATATTACAAAAAACTTAAGAATACACTCATAACACTAAACACAACTCCTACCTAATCAAATCAAAAAAATAACCACTATTCTATTCCACCACACTACACACACCACACCCAATTTACACCCAACTTACACATAATATCCGTAACATAACAACAACTTAAAAAACCTTACAAAACCAAAAATCTCATCCTAACTCTTAAAACAATATATCAATCAATTCAATCTTCCACATAATTCAAATTACTACATCAAAATTCTCTTACCAAACTAAAACCAACAAGTTATATATCAAAACATATAACAAATCCCAACACACTAAACAATATATTCACACCCTAAAACAATAAACTTCCATATTTCCCAACCTAATAAAAAAATGTCAAGTACTACTCACAAATAAAACCTTTCTCCATAACAAATTAACACTCCACAACACTAAAAAAAAACAACCTCATAACCATCAACGTAACCCCACTCCATCCACACCTAAACACCTAAATCACAAAACATCTATCTCACCCAACAAATCTCACCCACTAACATTCACATAAATCTAACAACATTCCACCTCTTACACATACTCCACTTTTCAAACCAACCAGTACAAACACTAACAACAATAACATTCAACCACACATTCAACCCACTCTAACCATACCATCTACAACCAAACAAAAACAACACACTACACTACACCAAACTCATCCACATCTCTAACCTCTATCCCCATAAAAAAAAAATAATAAACACCAACAACCCACAACACTATACAACCTCAACAATCAACTATAACACACCACAACTCATTCAAATACCAAACCACACACACCTCACTACTTATCCACGCGCAATACCACCCAAACACAAACCAAGTTTTACCCACATACTTACAACCTACAAACATTACCAAAACACAAAACAACTCTAAAACCTAATTACAAACACAACATCTTCTACTCCCACAACCTACACAACTTCAGCATTCAACACACATCCACCACAACTACCACCATACCTCAGCTCATCACACACATCCATCCACTCACACACAAATCACTCTACCTCACTTCACATACATCACTTCATCTCCCCACAACCTGCCACGGGAGTGGATAGCTCGAGCATCGCCGGCCCTGCGCGCAAGGCTGTGCAGCGCCTGCAAGAAGGCCGTTGATCTCCAAGCGAACGGGGGTGGTCTGGTGAAATAGCCGGGTCAAACCAGCGGTGGCGTCTGATCGAGGAGCTGATCGAGCTCGCCACGCAGCCGCAGTTCGTCTACAGCCACCGCTGGCGCGTCGGCGATCTGGTCATGTGGGACGATCGCTGCACCATGCATCGCGGCCGGCCGTATGACGAAACCAAGTACCGCCGCGACATGCATCGCACTACCGTGTCGGACGAGATCAATTCGGTCGAGCGCGAGCGCGGCACTCAGGGTGCAATGCAATCCTCGTGATGCGCCGAACGCGCACCGCCATCGCGAGCGCACATCGCAGGCACGTCCACAAAGCTCCCTGCGCGGCACGCACGCTGCTCCGCCTTGCGACGGCGGAAACTGGGGCGCGATCCGTGACCTCGATAGTTATCCAGGCTGTGCGCGCGCTTCGGGCGGCAGCGTGCTGACCCCGTACTCGCCGGCATGCTCGAGCAAGAACGGGTTGAGCACGTCGGCCGCGAGCGGATAGCTGAAATAGAAGCCCTGGGCTCCGTCGCACCCCAGCTCACGGACCAGCCTGAGCTGGGCTTCGGTCTCCACGCCTTCCGCGATGACCTCCAGACGCAGGCTGTGAGCGAGCGTTACGATGCCGCGGACCACGGCGGCATCGTCGGGATTGATCGCCACGTCCCGCACGAACGACTTGTCGATCTTGACCTGATCGATCGGAAGGCGCTTGAGATAGCCGATGGACGAGTAGCCGGTACCGAAATCGTCGATCGACACGCGCACGCCCATTTCGCGCAAGCCCTGCAGCGCCTGGCCGATGTCGCTGGGCTCCTGCAGGTAGAGGTTCTCGCTGATCTCCAGGACCAGCCGCGAGGGGTCGATCTGGGCCTCGCGCATCACCGTGGCGATGCGCCCGTACACCTCGCGCTTGAGCAGCTGGCGCGGCGCGAGGTTGATCGCCATGTGCAGTCCGGGCAGCCCGCAGCGCCGCAATTGCACGAGGTGCGCGCAGGCGGCGTGCAGGACCCAATCCCCGAGCGCGTGGACCAGCTCGCTTTGCTCGGCCACCGGCAGAAAGCGGCCGGGCAGGATCATCCCCTCTCCGGGACGCTGCCATCGCATCAGCGCTTCCACCCCGGAAACGCGCCCGCTTGCGAGCTCCACCTGCGGCTGATAGTGCAGGATCAGCTCTCCGTCCGGCAGCGCGCTCCACAGCGCTTTCTCCAGCGCCAGGCGCTCGACCGCGTGGTCGTTCATCTGCCGGGAGTAGAACTTGAAGTTGTTGCTGCCGTCCTGCTTGGCGCGGTACATGGCGGCGTCGGCCCGCTTGAACAGGCCGCCCACGTCGTCTGCGTCGCGGGGAAAGAGGCTGATGCCGATGCTGGCCGTTACGTAGACCTCCTGGCCGAGCACGCGGAACGGCAGGGCCAGCAACTGCAGCAGCTTGGCTGCCCTCGCCATCACCCCATCGCGCGCCGTCCAGCTTCTCCAGCAGGACGACAAACTCGTCTCCACCCCAGCGCCCGACGCTGTCCTCTTCGCGGCAACTGCCGTTGAGTCGTACGGCCACTTCCTTGAGCAGCGCGTCGCCCGGCCGCATGCCCGAACGCATCGTTCACCTTCTTGAAGCCGTCCAGGTCGATGAACATCACCGCCACGTGTTGCGCGGCGCGCCGCGCACGCGCCAGCGCCTTCTCGAGCCGGTCCTCCAGCAGAACGCGGTTGGGCAGGTCGGTCAAGGCGTCGTGCGTGGCCTGCCGCACCATCTCGCGACTGAGCGCGAGCATCTGCGTCATGTCGGAGAAGGCGAACACCATGCCGCTGATCGCCCCCGAGGCGTCGTGGATGGGGCTGGCGGACCAGCGGATGGCGTGCTCGGTGCCGGGCTCGGCGCGCAGCACATCATAGCGACCCGGATGCACGGTTCTTCCCTCGATCAGGCACTCGTGCAGGGGTGGGCTGACCGTGCTCTGGCCGGACTCGTCGAACAAGCGCACGACTTCATACAGCGGTCGGCCGCGCGCAGCCGCCAGGGTCTGCCCCGTCAGCCTCTCGGCCACCGGGTTGAGATATTCGACGCGCCCCGCGGCGTCCGTCGTGACCACCGCGTCACCGATGGCGTGCAATGTCGCCTGGGCGAGGTTGCGCTCGCCGGTGAGGTCCGACACGGTCGCATCGAGACGCCGCCAGCTCCACAGCGGATAGCTGGTTGCCAGGACGACCAGTGTTGCCGCGGGGGCAAACCACAGCTGGGCGAGCTGCAGCATGACAACGCTCGCCAGGAGTCCCAGCACCAGGAGGCCGGCGTACGCGAACAACGCCGCACGCGCGCGGCACAACGGATAGACCATCGCCGGAAGCAGCGAGAACAGCAGGGTCCAACCGAGCTGTGCGCCCCAGCCTAGCGGCCCGACCACGATCTGCTGAGCGAGGCCAGCCAGTACATTGGCATTCAATTCCACCCCCGGCATCGGCTTGTTCTGGCCGGACACGGGGGTGGCGAGGGACTCACCCACGCCCGCCGCAGTTGCGCCGATGAGCGCGTAGCGTCCCTTCAGGCGCTCGAGCACGGCGGGGTCGCCCGCCAGCACGCGAGAAAACGCGACTTGCTCGAAGCTTCCGGGGCCGCCGAAGAAGGGAAGCAGAGTGCGGTAGTCACGCACCCATTTCCCCGCAAGGTTCGCCCTCCCGGCGTCGCGGCGCATCCCGGGCAACTCGATTGCGCGCTCGGGCTGGCCCAGCTCGAGCATCGCCAGGCCCAGCGTTGGCCACCTCGGCTGGCCCACGCCCGCGCGAAGGTAGACGCTGCGCACGATGCCGTCGGCGTCCAGCTCGAAGTCCACGTGTCCCAGCTTCGCCGACCCGGCAAGCAACGGCATCGGCAGGATCGCGCTCAGCTCATCGCCCGGGCCAGGTTGCGGCGCTACCGCCAGCACGACGCGCCCGTGCGCCTCGATGGCGCGCGCCAGCAGCTCGTCGCCTGCCGGATCCATGCGATCCGGCTCCGCGAACAGGATGTCCATGCCGATGACCTTCGCGCCCGCCTGTGTGAGCCGCTCGACCATCTGGGCATGCACGCGCCGGGACCAGGGCCAGCGGCCGAGCGCCGCGAGGCTTTCCTCATCGATCGCGACGATGACAACATCCGCGGGCGGCGAGCGATGGAACAGGCGCAGCTGCGCGTCGTAGAGCAGATTGTCCCAGCGCCGCAGCGCATCCGTGGCGGTCAGCACCAGGGCGAGGCCGAGCAGGACGATCGCGAGCCGCACGCTCTCTGACCGGCGGATGGAGCCGGACGCGGGAGCGGTCATGGGAGGAACAGGAACGGCAGGAGCGGCAACAGCCAGAACGGAGTTGGCCCCTGGCCCCTGATGACCTCGGGCGCCGCGCGCTGGGGTGCGGGCGCAGACACCCGCAAATTCCGAGCTTCGCTGAATGCACCCTCGCCGTCGCTCTCGCTGCTGGCCGCGACGCGCCAGAAATAGGCTCCCGGCGCGAGCGTCTGGCCGACGCTCACAGAGGTGCTTACCAGGCCTTGCCGATCGAGCAGGACCATCGTGAAGCGGATGTCGCTCGCGAGTTGCACCCGGTAGCGCGCAGCCGCCTCCTGCGCGTGCCAGCGCAGCTGCACCCCTTCGCCAGGCACGACGGCACCATCCTCCGGCGCAGCGAGGCGAGGGGCGGAAGGGCGGTTGCGGACGTCCACCGGCTGCACCGGCCCGTAGGGGCTCGCAAGACCCTGCGTGTCCACGGCACGCAGGCGCACGTAGTAACGGCCACCCGGCGGGCGCGGGATCCGCAGCAGCGCCTGACCCACCCTCGCCTTGGTCAACACGTCCAGAAAGGCCTCGTCGCGGGCCAGCTCCACGTCGTACCGATGCGCGGCCGGCCCCGGCTCCCAGCGCAGCTCCACGGTCTCAGCGTCTATGGTCGGCGGCAGCAAGTGGGGGACCTGGGGTAAGCGGCGCAACGTCTGCGCCGGGCTGAAGTCGCCTTCGCCATCCGCTTGCGTGCTTGCCGCTACGCGCCAATAGTACGACCCCGACGCGAGCGCACGCTCGAGGGTGAATCCCGGGCGCGTCAGGTTCGGTGCATCGACATGGAGCGGATCGAAAGCGGGATTGTCGGAGAGCTGGAAGTGATAACTCGAGCTCGCGCCCACCGGCTCCCAGCGGAACTCAAGCGGCGCGTCGCCCACTTGGATCGCGCCGGACTCGAGCGGACGCGGCGCGGCGGGCGGGCCGTGCACGTCGATGGTCGTGGGCGGCTCGTGCGGACCTTCGTATCCATCGGGTTCCACCGCCCGGATCCGCAGGAAGTAGCGGCCTGCCACCGGGCGCGGAAGCTCCAGCGCGGGCTGATCGGCGTACCTATCGATCACGGCCTGGGTGAACTCGGGCTCGCGGGCGAGCTGAACGCGATAGCGCCGGTCCAGACCATCGCCGAGCCAGCGCAGCTGGATCTGCGCAGGCGTGAACTCGACCCGCTCGACGACCGGCGCCGGCGGCGGGCGCCGGAATTTTGCAACGGCGCCGAACGCTCCTTCGCCCTGCTCTGGATGGGCCGCAGCAACCCGCCAGTAGTAGACGCCGGCCGGCAGCGCGCGCTCGAGGATGACAGTGGAATCGCGCAGCGCCGGCAAGTCCTCGACAGGGTCCGAGAATGTCGCGTCCCGTGCCAGCTGAAAGCGGTAGATCAATCCAGCACTGGCCGCAGCCCATCGGAAGCGAAGCGGTGTGGCCGGGGCTTCAGCCCCGTCCTCCGGCTCGATCAAAGCCGGTGGGGCGGGGCGCACCGCGAGCTCGACAAGCCGCTGCGCGTGGTGACCCTCCAGCCCCGCGACATCGACGGCCCGCACGCGCAGGACATAGTGCGCGTTGGGCAACTCGGGCAGGAGGACTCGAGGCGCTTGGGACAGGGTCTCGAGGACCACCTGCTCGAACTCGGTGCCGCGAGCAAGTTGTGCACGGTAGGCGACGGCACGGGGGACTGCAGGAAAGTCGATCTCCGCCGGGAGGCTGACCACGGTTGCGGGCAACCCCGCGAGATCCGGCGCCGGAAGCAGCGCGACCGGAGCGGCCGGAGCGTCTCCTGCGCGCACCACCGTGCCAAAGCCCGCGTGCACGGCGACCTCCTTTCCGCCTCCGACCACGACTACAGTGCCGTCCAACACCTCGATGCGCGAAGCATTCTCGTCAGCGGGTGCGTTCACCCGGAAGTCCGTGCCGCGCACCGAAGTAACGCCCGCGGGCGTATCGATCTCGAAGCGGGAGGGCTGCTGCGACTGCACGCGAACCCGTGCCTCTGCGCGTCCCGGCGCCAACTCCACACGTATCCTGCTCAAGCCCGCGGCATAGGCACGCAGCACGTCCACCAGCAGGGTACTGTCCGGGTGCAGGCTCAGCACCGAACCGTCGAAAAACGCCACTGCTGCATGGCCATCCGCCCGCGCGCGCACGATGTCTCCCGGGTGCAGGGTGGCGCCGGCAACCGCTCTGCGCTGCACGCCGCCCGCAACCCGCTCGATCTGCACGTCGCCGTCTACCGCGACGAGGCGCGCGTCAGCCGATGTGCTCTTCATCCAGGCCACCGGGAAGCGCAGCCGCGTACCCGGCAACATCCGGTACGGATCCGCGACCTGGTTCAGCTCCTGCAGCCGTGGCACGAAGGAGAAATCCAGCAAGTATGTTTCGGCGAGGTGCCACAAGGTGTCGCCGGGTTCAACGATGTATTCCCATTCTTCGGCGCAGCGCGCGAGCGGATGCAGCCAGAGCAGACACCAGGCGAACACGAGCAGAGCCAGGCTGCCGAGTCTGGGCCGCGCCAAGACCGGCGATCGCCCGACCGGCATCATGGCGGCCGGGCGTCCGGGGGAGGGGTACGAACCGAAGCGGTATCCACTGCGAACGGCTGTCCGGATGCCTTGGATTGTCACCTGCTTGCGGCGATGCGCTGACCGGCCCGACTGACAACAGCTTCCTCGAGCGGGCCAACACAACGACAAACCCTGCGAGCATGACTCGCCGCGATCGAACAGGAGCCTGAAGTGCTTCGACGGTTATCGTCGAATCAGGGAACCCAGAAACCTCTCGAAATGAGAGGTTCTCGCGCCTGTGGTGCCCTGCATGACAGCTCCATCCCCCTTGGGGTTGCCAGCGCGACCGATCGCGCCTGCACCTCCGGGTCGCCACCGCTCCGGCACCGAGAGAACCATGCCGTCTGCGGGCGCGAAATCCAACCGTATCACGGGCCTGAGCTTGCCTCAAGGTTCGTTAACCGGCGCGGACCAGTCGGGCACCCCCGCGGCGGCCGAACCGATGCTTCGTTGCGATACGAAAAGCTGACCACACCGACGAGCGGGACGGCTTGGTCGTGCGGACATTGCAGTAAGATGGGAACAGTCGTGCGGGCTATTCTACGAACGCCAAGGAGGATCGACGATGCGCAACACCATCCTCAAACTGGCCCTCGGAGCCGTTCTTGCCCTGCCGGTGGCCACCGCCCTGGCGCACCAGGAAGACGACGCCGCGAACAAGCCAGGCGAGAAGCTGGGCACGGTGCACTTCGCCACGTCCTGCGATCCAGCCGCGCAGCAGGAATTCGACCGCGGCATGGCGCTGTTCCATTCTTTCTGGTTCGATCCCGCCATGCAGGCGTTCGCACAGGTCGCGAAGACCGACCCGTCCTGCGCGATGGCGTACTGGGGAATGGCGCTCACGCGCCTGGGCAACCCGTTCGCCTGGCCGCCCGCGGAGAAGTCTCTCGCCCTCGCGCAAGAGGCGCTCGCCAAGGCGCGGGCCGCGCAGGCAAAGACGCAACGCGAGCGCGACTACATCGCCGCGCTCGGCGCGTTCTACGACGACGCGGGCAAGGTCGATCATCGAACCCGCGCCGTGGCTTTCGAGAAGGCGATGGAGCGCATGGCGCAACGCTATCCGGACGACGCCGAGGCTCGCATTCTCTACGCCCTGCTCCTCGACGCAACCGCGGCACCGAGCGACAAGACCTTCGCCCAGCAGCTGAAGGCCGCCGCCATACTCGAACCTCTGCTGATCGAGATGCCCGACCACCCGGGCGTGGCCCACTACGTCATTCACACGTACGACTACCCTGCCATCGCGCAAAAGGGGCTGGAGGCAGCCCGCCGCTACGCGTCCATCGCGCCGTCGGCGCCGCACGCGCTGCATATGCCGGCCCACATCTTCACGCGCCTGGGCTACTGGGACGAGTCCATCGAAACCAACCGCCTGTCCGCGGACGCGGCGAAGGCGGAGCTGTCGCAGACCAAGCTGTCGGAGGGCTCGTACAACGCCTTGCATGCGATGGACTACATGGTCTACGCCTATCTGCAGCAGGGCCGCGACAGCAGGGCCAAGGAGCTGGTCGACGAGATGGCCGCCATCACGCAACTCGACGTGGAAAACTTTCCGGCCGCCTACGCTTTGGCCGCATCGCCCGCGCGCTATGCGCTGGAGCGCGGTGATCTGGGCGGGGCGGCAGCTCTCACCCTGCATCCCAAGGAGTTGTCCTGGCACAAGTTCCCTCAGGCGGAGGCGGTGCTGGTGTTCGCCCGTGCAGTCGGCGCAGCGCGAACCGGCAATCCGGCGCGCGCCCGCGCGCGACATCGAACGCCTGCAGGCCCTCGAGTCGGCCGCCAGGCAGCCCTACTGGGCCGAGCAGATCGGTATTCAGCGCGACGTTGCGAGCGCGTGGCTGCTGCTCGCCGAAGGCAAGAACGGCGATGCGCTGGCGCGGATGCGCGTGGCAGCGGACCGCGAGGACGCCACCGACAAGCATCCGGTGACGCCGGGCCCGCTCGCTCCGGCGCGAGAGCTCCTCGGCGAGATGCTGTTGGCCCTGGGCGAGCCGGCGCAAGCGCTGGTCGAGTTTCAGCGCTCGCAAACGAAGGAACCCAATCGACTGCGCGGCTATTTCGGCGCCGCCCGTGCGGCGGAGCTCGCGGGGCAGCCGGAAGTCGCGCGCGCCAACTACGTGAAGCTGCTCGCGCTCATGGATCGCGCCGACGCCGGCCGCGCGGAGGCGAAGCAGGCCGAGGCCTTCATGGCGAGCCGCTAGTCAACGACCCCCGGCAAGCCGGGGCCTTGATTGGTGAGCGCCTCGAAGGCGCGAACACACCGTGAGCCGCCTGAAGGCGGCGAAGTACTGCGCTCCTTCCCCCTCTCAGGGGGAAGGCTGGGATGGGGGTCAAGCGCGTACATAGCAGCAGTGCACGCGCTACACCCCCACCCTGGCCCTCCCCCTGGAAGGGGGAGGGAATGTAGATCATTGTTGGACACCGAGTCCGGGTGTATCGCATTGGCTTGCGTGCTTGGGGGAACTACCTGGACGTTTCGGCGGACCAATGTCCTTTGGAGCATACTGCTCGCGAAGGTTGCAACGAATGGCAATGAGTTCTTACGTGAACAATCCGCGGCCCGTCAGACGGGTTTGGGTGTATCGGCTCTCGGGCGCGCGCGCCGGCTGGTTGCCTAAGCTGCTGGTGGCTGCTGCGCTCATGGCGCTGATCCCGCTGGCGCTGCTACTGGTGGTGGGCTTATGGGCCCTGCTGGCCATAGGCGCGGCTGTTGTAGCAACCGCCGCCCTTCTCGCCGCTCCGCTGCTGCGACGGCTGCGCGCTACGCCCCCCGAGACGCGCACGCTCGAAGGTGAGGCGCGGCGCATCGACGTGGACTCCTGACCGGCCGAGATCCCAGCTAGAAGGTCATCGGCGCCCACCACGTGTGATCAGCTGACCCGGCTTACGGCCACGAGCAGCTGGCGGGTTCCACGACGTTGCTGTTGAGGGCGCAGCGCGTGGCCGTCCCGGCGTCCGTGATGATGTCGGAAGAGAAGTAGTTCGTCAGAACGCGCGTCTCCTGCGCCGACGGCAGCACGCTCACGCCCTGTTGCTGAGCGGCGGCACCGTTGAGCTCGAAGCGGTTGTGCGTGACCACGGTTCCGAACCCGTAGACCTGAATTGCACCGAGCTGGTTGCTCTCGAGGCGGTTGCCGTCGATCAGCACGTCGTTGTTCGGCCCGCGCACGACGACTCCCCACGCCAGCGCCTGGCTCAGCACGGTATCCCGGATGCGCCAGGTGTTGGCTTGATCTCCCAGGTAGAGGTTGTAGCGGTTTCGGGAAATGTTGCTGCGATCGACCAGCACCGAGAACGCCTCCCGTCCGGACACGCCGATATGGAAGCCGTCGATCCGTACCTGGTCGAGCGTGATCAGGCTGTTGCCGTGGAGGCTGACGCCGATGCCCCGCGGCACCGGAGCGTTGTTGCGGATGAGCAGATCGCGGATCTGCACGTGGCCCTGGCCTGGCGCGATCGCGATCGCCGCCTCGTTCAGCCCGACGTTGGGGAACAGCAGCTCCCCCGTGCCGTCCCGCCCCACACCCGCGAGCGTGAGGCGGCCCGGCAACACGAGCGGTTGGGCGAGCACGCACTGCTCGTCGATGACCAGCGTCACCGGAAAGCTCGGCTGATGGGATGCGAGAAACGCGGGCAAGTTTGCGCATCCCCCGACCTCGGACAGGAAGCAATAGGCGGGACCCGTGGTGGCGAACGCGCCGTCACAAGCGAGAAGGTTGATGGGGTGGATACTTACCAGCGCCAGCCCAAGCAGACGCAGCAACGTTCGGCTCGCCGTGGTTTTCCCAGGTTGCAATGAAGGCGGCAGTGCCAGCGACCTGCGATAGGGTGTCGCGTCCAATCTCTGGATGGTGGCAACGGGCGCGCGGGTCATGGCTTCGACCCCCCGGGAGAGTTGGCGACGGTTTCTGGAAGCACACCGAGCGCGCGCAGCACCGCTGGATCCTTCAGACGTGCGCGGGTGTCCCGGATGGCTTCCTGCAGTTCGTGGCTCGCACCCGGCTGGTAGGCAGCGAGGAGCTCGTCGACGGCCCGGATATGGGCAGCCGGTACACGCGCCTCGCCCGATTCGACCAGCTCCCTGACCGAGGACGCGATCGTCAGCAGCGTCTGCGCGGTCCGCACGAGCAGTGCGGGCGAGCGCTGCGCGAGCGCGATGGCCTCATCGGAGAACTGATAGAAGGTGCCGACGAACTGCTGACCGATCGGGCTGCGCTGAAGCACCTGGCCGCGGAATCGGTGGCCGAGGTCGATGAGGGCGGCCGGTGTGTACGAAAGCAACGGGTTGCTGGTGTTCGCAGGCGGCAAGGTCCGTGCAGCGCGCCCATAGATGCAGTCGCTCAAGCACGCGGTCGGGTTCAAGGAGATGTTCAAAGCGCTGAGCACGTTGTCGATGTGGTTCGCGTACGCATAGGTGCCGTCGGCTCCCCACAGCAACCCGACTACACGCGGGGGCGCTTCCGTGGAGAGGAGCGCGGAACCGGAATCGCCCGGCGCCGTCGGGTCGGCCGGCAGCCACTCGACTTGCTGCTTCATGGTCAGCGGACCGCAGCAGTAACCGCCGTTCGCAGGCACCGCCACGGTCACGTTGACCGTAGTCACCACGCCTTGGCTGAAGCCGGAGGTGCGGCCGCTCTTCTGCACGGGGTCGCCCGGCAAGGGATCGCCCGGGTTGATCGATTGGAAGTACTGCACGTCGCGTATCGCCATCGATGTGAGCGTGTTGGGGCTGGTGACCTTGGTCGCATCGGTGAGATTGTTGCTGCCGGGGCAGGTCGGTGCGGCATGGCCCGCGACGTTGCCGATGTCGTAGGGCGAGCCCATTTGCTCGAACAGTCCAGGGTGCACCCACTGGTCCGTGAACAGGCCGGGCGTCGCCAGGCCGCATGTAGGGGCCGGGGTGACGACGTTGCAGTGCGAATTGGTCACGAACACCATGCGACCCGAGGTCAGATCGCATGCCTTGAAGCCCAGCGTGCACGCCCCCTGGTTCGCGACCAGACCGCCCGAGTTGCCCATTTTGACCGGTGGCGGGAACTGATCGCGGTGGCAGGGCTGGTCGCACGTCGGGGCACCATCCAGCAGCCGCACCGGAGCGCGCGGCTCCCGGCGCACTTCGACACCCTCGAGCCGGTCCGGCAGAGTGGGCGGCGGCGATGACTGGTCGACCAGAATCACGAAGACCGGGCGGGGCTCGTCCAATGCCTGCCCGATTCCTATTCCACGCACGCCTTTCACTGCCATGATGCGGTCCTCGTGGCGGCGCTGGATGGCCTTGAGCCGTTCGAGGTCGGCGCGGAAGGCGCACCGCACCGGAGACTGCTCGGGACCAGTCGCGGCGCCGGTCGGGCACGCTGGGGTCGCGCCCTCGGTCTCGTGCGAGAACGCCGGAACGTGGAACGCGGCCAGCAGGAGTGCGAGAACCATCGCCGGACCGCTGTGCAGAGATTGGGAAGTCATTGAATGGGCCATACTGCCTCCTCGCCGATAGCGGCAATTGAGCGACCGTATCAGCGCGCTCTCAGCGAGAACATATGACTTTCGCGGGCTGTCTCGCGGTCGTTCGAGAACGGTTTCTTGGCCGGACCTTCCGTGCCGCCAGGCGGTCGATCAGCTCCAGGGGCGTAAGCCGCAGCTCGGCGCGCCCATCGGGCAGCGGCTTGGCGAAGCGATAGACGAGCTGCCCGTCGCCGACCAGAGCATCGAGGTGAGCGTGGTCAACGGCAAGCAGCAAGCGGCCTTCAGCGTGGGCGACTCCAAGTGCGTGCTGGTCAACGACGCGATCCAATGCACCCCGGTGGTCCTGGCCTCCAACTGAGCGGCCCGAACCGAATTTGCCATATGTAAACCCTGTGTAAGTGACCGAGTAGTACGCTGGTTGCCTCACGGGGAGCATGGCGTGCACGAGGCCGAGGTCTACGTCGTCCGGGTCTACCGCCGCGACGCCGACGGGGTATCCGGCATGGTCGAGAACGTCCGTCAACGAACGGCGACGAGCTTTCGCAGCACCCAGGACCTGATCGATCAGATCCTGGGGCAGCCGGAAGGCGATGACAGCGTGGTCAACGGCAAGCAGTAAGCGGCCTCAGCGTGGACGACTCCAAGTGCAGAAGGAGACCACAATGTTCAAGTCAGAAAACACCCTGGCGTTGATCTTCGCCGCGCTGGCCCTAGCGCTTGGCTCGGGTCTGATCACCCAAAGCTCCGCCGCGATTCCCGAGCAAGCCTCCTCGCAACTTGAACAGGCCGCCCCCGCCCGCTGATCGGTTCAGCCTCAACGGGGGGCTAGGGTCAGCTTCGGGGGCCTGGGGGCCAGCCAGCCGCCCACCTTCCAGGCCAAGCCAGCGGTTCTGGCTGGCGCGCCCAGAGTCTCACCTTCAAAGCTGCGACCTCCCACCGGGAAAAGATGAGGCAGGTGTGCGGTCACTGGTTGCGCGAGGAGTTGGGGATTCTGTTCCTGCGAATCGCCGACGCAATTCAGACTGGCCACCAGCAGCACCATGACCGGCGAAAGATGCTGCGCGCACCCTTCGACGTTTAATTCACCACCGCACGTCGTCGACCAACTTCATTCAGCGCTCGCTCGAGGCAAAGACCGCGCATGAAGTTGTCAGCGCGCAACACAAATGCGCGAAGACGGCGGGCGATGATCCGCAAGCGGCCCCCCACGGTTTGGGCAGTATTCAATATCGAACACGCGCTTGATACGCCTAGCCCTGGAGAATTTGGGCTATTCGTATGCTATTTGTAAGTTCGTTGGGAGTATGGTGGCTTTGGTGTCGAGATCGGCGCCCTTTCGGGCCGGGGCGGCGCCTTTTGGGGCGCTTGATGGATCGCTCCTGACGGCCGACTGGGCGCCCGAAGCCTCTGCTTTGGCAACGTCCGGGGAAACCGCAGTGCGCCACAGGCGGGTCGCGTGGGCGAGTGCGCACCCCGCAACAAGAATCACCCACCTAGGCTACGAATACTAACAACCGAGAAGCGTCAAGGAAGGGCAGAGGGAAGCGTAACTGATTCTCGCGACCGATGGGAGCGGATGGCCCCTAGAGGCTGACCGCGTGGAGGGCATCGTGCCCGCAAGTCGGTTATGGAGGTTTCAATGAAGAAGTTCGCCCTGGCAACCTTGACTGCAGCAACGCTCGGCGTTTCCTCGGCCGCGCTCCTGGCAGAAGATCTCGGACAAGTCAAAATCGGCCATGACAAGGACGTGGCCGCACGCACCAACATGCCGTCGCGAGACGGCACCAAGCCCGCCGATTTGACCGTCACGTTCGATCAGGCAGTGGCCGAGCGCACTAACATGAAACGCCCGCCAGAGCCAGCCAAGCCCGTCGGCATCGCGCGCGACCAGCAGGTGCAGGAGCGAACGAACATGCTGGGTCAGAAGAACTCGGTGCCGACGAAGCAAGCTGCGACCCCAAACAAGTAGCAGGTCGCCTGCGGAGCAGGCGCTCCACGCTGCGAGGGAGAACGCGCCTCCTCTCGCAGCGTTCTCTATGGGCGACGTGCAGCGTCCGTGGAAGGGCAAAGTCGCTTCCTCCGGCCTGCTCGTCCAAAGCGGCCCGTCGCCCGCCCGACAGCTGGGTGGTGATCCCACGACGGATCGCCGCGCCATCGGCCGGCCGCGCTTCCAATCGTTACGCGGCGTCGCGCGAAGCCTTGACACCGTTTCCAACCCGGGAGTCATCATGAATAACTCTCTTCTACCCGCGGTCCTCGCGCTGGGCGCTGGGCTCGCGTTGTCCTCAGCCGGCTTTGCCGGCGACCAAAACCACGTTCCTCGCGCCGGGCGCGACAGCGTGACGATTTGGAACTCCAATTTCCCCTTGTCGCCTCCCCGCGCTGTAGAACGAGCTGCAACCCCGGACCTGGGCTACGGTCGGGCCGGAGGACTCCAGCCGAGCCTGCCGCGTCATCGGCATCCAACAAGAACAGTGCAAACAAACCCAATCGGTTACGGGCGTACGTGATGCGTGCGGACAAATCAGTACAGCAGCAGTGGCACCGCCGCCTGCGTCGCGGCCAACAGGCGAGCGTACCGCCGGCCGGCAGCACGCGGATGATCCCAGCAGACGAAGTAGACAAACCGCCATAGCGTAGTTGGCGTCGGTCCCACACGCGGCGAAGGTGTAGTGCATGACCGATTGCCGGTCGTAAGAGGTCGGGTGCCCGGCGGCCACGCTGCCGCCGAAGCCCCTCTCGGCGCATGTAGATCCGGTCCGCTCACGATCTGCCGCACCACTAAACCATGAGTGCGTCCTGTGGGAACATCCCGACCCGGCCAGCGTGGCCGAGGCCGATCGCCTCCAAGCGTACCTGGGCTGCGACGCGGCGCACAGAACTCGCCGTTGGTCAGCCACTTGCTGGCGCGCTGGGCTTAGATGACGCCAGACTGACCATGTGGTTTTCCCATCGGGACGCTGCCACAAAGCTCCCCGGTATCGACCGGACCGAGTGGGTGCGCACCTCGAAACATACCGCTCCGCCGAGCCCGCTCGAGCATGCGCTAGTTTTGGGGCAACGGAGATCGAGGCGAGGCTGCGAACAGCCGGCGGTGCAAACTGCGAGGTGCGGCATACCGTATTCACGGGATTGCGCGCCCCGGGTTTCTCGCAGAGAATCCCTACGGGGTTCCTACGAGCTGTTCTACTTCAGCCGGCAAGGGTGCGGGGAGGCACATCGGCATGAAAACGACGCGGATACTCGCGAAACTGCTGATGCTGATCGGTGTCCTCTTGGTCGCCATAATAGAGGTCTCTGCCGCCGATCTGCGAATCGCAGCCTATTCCGTCTATAAGGTAGGAGCGAGGCTAGACGGAGGTGGTGCACTTCTGGGGTCGGCCGTGCTGCTTGCGGCGGGGAAGCTGGTCACCAGTTGTCATACGACCAAAGAGGCCACCCGCATCGTCATCCTGCACAGGGAAGGCGAAATCCCGGCACGAGGGGCTCAGACAAACCTGCGCCAGGACCCGTGTCTGCTTCTCGTGCCCGAGTTGCGGGGACCCACCCCCGAGTTGACGGCGCGGCGTGAAGAGACAGTGCAGATTGCCGACGGTGGACGGGCTGACATTCTTATATGAGGAAGGCCAGCGGCGGTCGCTGAAAAATTTCCGACGACGGGCCTCATCTATTCCTGGGACTTCTAAGACCACTAACCCTGCCTCGGTCGAGGGCCCGGTCAAGTTCTTCAGGAGCGATGGTCGCCGGAATGGGACGACAGCCCTCTCGCGGCGAGCGCGCCGGAACGCCGCCTCAGCGGCCCACCGCATGAATTAGCGCCCTGCGTTCTCGTACTGCAGGAACCAATCCGCGACCTCGAACCGATCTCGGGCTCAGGTAGATCCTCCACGGGCCATTGGTCCCGACGTAGTCCTCGCGCAACTTCCACACGCTGGGCCTCGCGGGTAGTACCAGATTGTTTTTGTCGACAATTAGGGCCTAAGTCTATGACATGGCGCCTTGGGAAGAGCTTCAAAACGACATGAGGGGAACGGGCTAGCCTTCGTCAATGGTTCTCTGGTTCTCTTGCGGCGGCTTTTTCAGGAGTAAAACAACAAAATGGCGCAGTCGGACAACAGATTGGCGCAGTCGGCCACGCCGGGATGGCGCTGGGGTACTAAGGTCACATCTGTGACCGACGCGCATTACCCTTGGCTAAACTGATGAGCGCTTAAGCCGTCATGAATATAGACCGAGTGTAAGACTGCAAGGATACTAAGGGCACCTCGGGGGGGAGATGTCAAGGCAATTTAGACCAGCAAAGATTTCAACGCCAATCCTGTATGCGCCGGTGGAAAGGGAGCGGCTGTTTTCCTGCCTAGATAAGCTCTCGCTGCATCGGGCAATTTGGATCGGCGCGCCGCCCGGTGCTGGCAAAACCACGCTGGCTGCAAGCTGGCTGCACGCGCGCAAGAAGATTGCGAGTTGGTATCAGATTGATGCCGCGGATAGCGACGCAGCTACCTTCTTTTTCTATCTCGGACAAGCCGCTTATCATGCAAAATGCAAAAAGCGCGCGCTTCCGCTTCTGACACCAGAGTTCTCACGCGATGTCCCGGCGTTCGCGCGCCGGTTCTTTCGAGCATTGTTTTCTTATCTGGGCGGAAGTGCCGTAGTGGTGCTCGACAATCTGCAGGAGGCCTCTAACCACTCAGCCTTGTATCCCGCGTTGGCAGCCGCGGTCGAAGAAATCCCGCAGGGCGCGCAGCTCATCTTGATCAGTCGTGAACCACCAGATGCTGCTTTCGCGCGTCTAAGTGCAAATCGCGCTCTAGGCACTTTGGACGGTGATGCCCTGAAATTCACGCTTGCTGAAACGCAGGCCATGGTATTTGCGCAGGCGGGGTTAACTGAAGAGGATGCGCAAGCGCTTCAAGACATTTGCGACGGTTGGGCTGCCGGTCTCAGTCTTTTGACCGAGCGTAGCCGAGGCGGCGCAGCGGCCGCCAAGCTAAGTGATGCCGGTTCGCTGCAGCAGGTGTTCGACTACTTCGCAGGCGAAATCTGGAATCGCATCCCGCCCCGGGACCAGCGCACATTAATGCGCCTGGGTTGCGTGCGGCACTTTACTAGCGATTTGGCAATCCAGGCGAGCGGCGATGAGAACGCGGGGCAACTGGTTGGCGATTTGTATCGCCGAAATCTCTTCGTTGAGCGTCGACAGAGCGATGAACCTTGGTATCAGTTTCACAGCCTATTCCGGGCTTTCATCGTGAGTAAGGCAGCAGTCGCTTTCACTCCGGGCGAGCTCACTGCCACGAAACAGGCCGTTGCAGCTCTGCTCCAAGAAAGCGGCGCTACGGAGCAGGCGTTCAATGTGTGGGTTGAAGCGGGCGACTGGCAAGCCGCCGCTCAGCTGATCCGCGAGGAAGCCAATAATCTGTTGCGGCAAGGCCGGCATCAGCTAATAAGCGCTTGGATCGGGCAGTTGCCGAGCCCCCTGGTGGAGGGGGACCCTTGGCTTTCGCACTGGGCAGGCATCGCACAGATAGGGACGCACCCGTGCCGTGCGAAGACCATGCTGGAACGCGCTTTCTTGCTCGCCGCGACGGCGGGTGATCAGCAGTGTCAAATGCAAACCGTCGCTGGAATCATCGAAGCGGTTTTTCTCGAATTCCAGCGCTTTGCGCAGCTCGACCGCTGGATCAGCGTCCTAGAGGAGCTTCTGGCCGGGGCGCCGGTGTTTGCGGATGCGAATGCCGAATTGCGCGTGTACGCCGCTTTGGTTGGCGCGATTTTGCAGCGCAAGGGCAATCCTCCGGCTTTGGAAAAGTATGTGGCACGCACACTGAATCTATTGCAGCAAGCAAGTGATGCGAATTTGCAGGTTGCAGCGGCCACTTATCTGCTTCGATACGGCACAGTGGTGGGCTGCATAGGCGTTGCCCGGCAAACCCTTGCGCTCATTGAACCGATCCTAGCCGACCCCGATGTCTCGCCATTGAGAAGAGGCCTATGCGAATCGTTTGTAGCGTGGTTCTATGTGAACGTGCCGCGGGAATCGCAGGCGCGAGAAGCGATTGAGCGACTCGATCGATTCGGCTTAGAACAGGAACTGCCTCAGTTGCGCAGGTCTGCAGCCATAGCCGGCTATTGGCTCGAGATGAGTCATCTGCGCACTACACCGGCCGCGCGCTGGTTGAAGCTGCTGGAAGAAGTGATGGACCCCGACAATGCATACGACGCCGGCTGCTTCCTGGGCCTTAAGGCGTGGAGTGGTCTAGTGAGCGGGGATCGCCAAGCCGGACTGCGGGCGGCCCAGGGCTCGGTCGCAGCGTTCGATGAGGCAGGCTCCTCCTGGCACAGGCTCTTCAGCAGAGCAGTGCTGAGTTGGGCATATAGTGAAGTCAGCGACTTCGACAACGCCGCGCACTCAAGCCAGGAGGCACTGGAGCTTGGGCGTCAGATGAATATCGACCTGTACCATATTTTTTCCAAGCAAATCCACGCCCTCAGATCGATCGCCGAGGGGGATGAGACGGCGGCGAACGCGATGCTGGAACAGTTATTCTCGTGCGCCTCCGCTTACGGCACCGGATTTCCACTACGGTTCATTCCCACGCACATGCCGCGTCTGTGCGCCGCCGCCTTGGAAGCCAACATTCACGCTTCGTATGCCAGCGCGTTGATCGATACTTGGGGATGGCACGGTGATGACGATGCTCTGGAGTCTTGGCCCTGGCCAGTTCGCCTCTACACCCTCGGGCGGTTCGAGTTGTATGTCGAAGGCGAGCACATGGACTTTTCAGCCAAGGCGCCACGCAAAGTGCTTGCTTTGCTAAAGGCATTGGTGTGCCTAGGCGGCACCGATGTTCGTGATCATCGGATCATCGATGCGGTGTGGCCCTTGGAGGAGGCGGACGCGGGCAGAGCTACATTCAACGTAGCGCTACACCGCTTACGTAAGCTGCTGGCGCATGCCGACGCGATCGTAGTACGGGACGGATTGGTGAGCTTGAACTCTAAGGTATGCTGGATTGACGTCTTTGCTTTTGAGCGCTTGCTGGACTCCTCGCGCAAATATCGCGACATCGAGCGCGCGCTTGGCTTGTATCGGGGTCCACTACTGCCGCAAGATGAGGACAAGCCCTGGACCGCTACCCTACGTGAAAGGTTAAGGCGCAAGTTCCTCCATCATCTCGGTCTCGCGGCGAGAGAATTGGAAGCTCGCACACAATGGCCGATGGCGATCGACCATTACCAGCGCGGCCTAGATGCGGAAAGTCTCGCCGAGGGGTTTTACCAGGGACTGATGCGTTGCTATCGGGCGCTAAATCGTCCTGCCGAAGCAATTTCGGTGTATCAGCGGATGCACCGCTTATTCTCAATCGTGCTGGGCACGCAACCCACGGAGGAGAGCGAAGCGCTCTACCGAGGCCTATTTTCAATTGAGACCAGCCCGAGTTCGCCCGAGACGGATGAGGATCTGTTGATCTCTAGCGCCATTCGCGATGTTGGCAAACACGGGCAGATCGAGCAACGGATCGCCGAGGATGAAGGCCGCATCCGACAGATCATGGACCACATGCCGGCACTCATTTCCTATGTCGATCGAGAAGGAAGATTCAGGTTCGCCAACCAGGCGTATCAGGCTTGGTTGGGTATCGAGCCCTCACAATTGCTAGGTCGCCATTTGCGCGATTTGTATGGGACCGAAGTCTATTCCAAGATTAGCGCGCACCTCGACGCCGCGTTTGCCGGTGAGACGGTCACGTATGAGCGAGAATTCATCGGCAACAGCGGATGCAGATACGTTCGGGTCAAACTGGTCCCGGACCGGAGCGAAAAAGCTTCGGTCAAGGGGCTGTTCGTTCTGATCACCGATATCACGGAACGCCGGCTTGTAGAACTAAAGAATGAAGGCGTCGCGGCACGAAGAAGAAGTGCTGCTCGGTGATGAACAAGTCATAGTCGAGCACGACCATGCACGCCAACGACCGGGCCGACGCCAGTGACTCAGGCGTGCAAAGCGGAGCCGGTGCCGCGAAGGTGATGCTGCCCGAGGAAGAGAAAGGCGCTGGCTTGCAGCCCAACAAACTGCTGTGGGCGGCAGACCTACGCGATACTCGGTTTGCGTTCACCAATCCCGTGGCCATGAAGTAGACCGGGTTAGGCGTGCGTCTACCTACACAAGAAAAACGGGCGGACGGATCACCACGCTGAAGGGCCCGCTCCCATCATATGACTCGTCGTCGAGGCCCACGTCCACGTCGTCGAATTCGTTGTGGAAGTAAAACAGGCACTGATTTGCGTCTGGTGCATCGGGGTTCATGCTCGACTCTCGTGCTGGAATAGGCGCGGGATGGCGCCGCGAAGTCCCATTGTCGAACGCTGAAATAGGCAGCTTGAGCGAGAGCAGGCGGGGCCAATACCGGGCCAAGCGGCGCCAAGCGGTGCCAAGGGCGCCTTGGCTGGGCCACGGCTGCCCGGAAACCCGCCACGGCTTGCAGGACGCTGGACCCCCAGCCAGGTCGGTCCAAGACTCCACGGCGGTCAGCAGCTTGAGCTTGGCCGGCTGGCGGGAGCTGATGGGCGTAGAACTTAACGCCATGCAGCGTATCCCGGTGAGGATCTGAACGGGAAACCACGGTAACCCCTTGACTGGCTTGCCAGATGAGCCTGTCACCACAGACAATAGCTTCCGGGATATGCTGCATTCCTGCAGTTGATTTCAAAGTTGGGCATCATGAAATCATGAACGCTCCATCGGACGCCGAAGTCATTGCGGGCTATCTCGGCTATCACCAGATCGTTCTAGCCCCAGACAAAATTTTTCGCCGTGTCGTCGAAAAACCCTGGGCAGTTGACTATGTTGGGGCGCTAGCCTACGAGAACCCGGAGCGCTGCTGGCGCTTGGTCAGCACTATGGCCATAGCGCGTCCCGGGGAAGACGTGATGACGTTCCTCGGCGTCGCCCTCACCTCGGCTCTGCGAGAACACCCGCTGCTCATCGAGAGGATTGAAGCGGACGTTCGCGTGGACGCGCATGCAGCCGAACTGCTGTCCTGGGTATTGGAAGATGAGGGCATTGAACCCGATGTATGGCACCGCATTGAACGACTTTCCCCGGACCGTGGTGAAGTGCGGTAGCGATGCCCAACAAGCCTTGACATCCCGACCGCCAAACGGCTGCGCCGTTTGGTTCCCGTCGCGCTCCGCGCCCCGGCAGCGGGTGAAGGCTGGCGTTCGGCGTCATGAAGAAGCGCGCGCGTTTCCCGACAGCAGTCGACGTTCGCCGGGTCGGGAAGTATCCCGCTGTTACAGCATCCGGAGGCGGTTACGTTTGGGATGAGGTGCTGGAGTACAGGGTCTGGTGTCACCCGGAGCGCGGTGCTCCAGATCTGGCCAATGGCAATGACTATTTCTACTCCTTTCCCACTTACCCTAAAGCGCTGGCGTTCTCCCGCTGCACCAGGGGCGCGGAGGACCCGCTCGCGCTAATTCGCCAGAAGCAGTACATCGAGGAGCCGGAGCCCGGAAGGTACATCCATGTCAAGAAGGTCCGCCTTACCGAATGGCCTGTCGAGTTTCTCAGTCGCCCCAGACGTAGCCGTAAGACAATCCCCGACTTCCTGTCACCAACCGCCCCTGTCAATCGACTTGAAATCTTGCGTGGCCTATCCAAGGCTAGGCGTGTTGTGGGGCAAGCGACATGCGTCGAAACGTAAAAGGGTGCCTGAGTGACGCCGAACGCCGCCCATGCACCGGACCGGCAACAGCCGGCTTCGCCGCCTGTTGCCGCCCGGTGATGGGCGGCGTTCGGGTCATGAAGGGGAGGGTCAACTATGTTGAAAGAGGAGCGCGGGTATGAATAACAAAGTATGGTTGTGGCCCCTCGTTAACTTTATCAGCCTGGTCCTGCTGGGAAGCCTCAGCGCTTTCGGCCAGCAGTGGAATCCGCCACCGCCTGAGAAACGCTGCCCGTCGCCGTGGGGAGCGAACGACGAGCGCGGGGCAGCCAATCATATGAAGCCAGAAACGGTGCTCAAAGGGCTCCGGCTGGTCAAGGAAGGCAAGATGTATGAGCTCGGCCGGGTGCTCGAACCCGCCATGCCGACCTTTGGCACGCGTCGCTTTGGTATCCACACGGCGCGCAGCTCGGGGCCAACCGGCACCAACCAGCTTCGGGGCAACGAAGAGCTGGTGGTCACCGAGCTGGGCCAGGTCGGCACCCAGTTTGACGCCCTGCCCCACATTGGCATTGGCGATATGCTCTACAACTGCGTGAAGACTGATGAGGTGGCCACGCGGAGCGGCTTCACCAAGCTGGGGGTGGAGAAGGTGGGGGGATTGTGACGCGGGGCGTGCTGCTGGACATTGCGGCGGTGAAGGGCGTGGAGATGCTTGAGGGCGGGTATGAGATCACCGTTGCCGACCTCGAAGAGGCCATGAAGCGGCAAGGCGTCACCATTGGCGCCGGCGATGCAGTACTGATCCATACCGGCTGGGGCAAGCTGTGGATGAAGGACAACGCCAAGTACAACAGTGGACAGCCTGGCATTGGCATTGCGGCGGGGGAATGGCTGGCGAAGGCCAATCCGATCCTGGTGGGGGCCGACAACTGGGGCATCGAAGTGCGGCCGCACCCCGACAAGGACCTCGCCTTCCCGGTGCACCAGATCCTGGTCACCACCTACGGCATCTTTCTGCTGGAGAACCTCGACCTCGACGCCCTGGCCCGGGACAAGGTTTCCGAGTTCGCCTTTGTGGTGCTGCCGCTGAAGATCAAGGGCGGTACGGGCTCGACGGTGGCCCCGATTGCCATGAAGTAATCGCCGCGATCGGTGCAGATACATGACGCCGAACATCGCGTTATGCGGTATTGACGCAACTGGCATGCGTCTCGACATAGCTTTGCTGGGCGACGCTGCACCTTGATAGTATCCTGACCGGCGGCCCTCACCTAAGCGCAAGGAGGTGTGGTGCGGAGAAGAGTTGCACTTCGTGTTCTGCTGAGCCTGCCTGCCCTGTCGTGCGCCAGCAGGTCCCAGGAGTCTTTCTCTGCGGACAACTACCCTAGTCGACCGATCAGGCTGATAGTTCCGTTTCCGCCAGGTCAAGTTAGTGATCTTCATGCGCGCCGGATCGCCGACCCCCTAAGCAAGGCTTTGGGTCAGCCAATCGTCATCGAGAATCGTCCCGGTGCGAGTGGCACGATCGGGGCGGGCATAGGAGCGAGAGCGGCCCGGACGGCTACACCCTCACGATCTCGGGCACGGCCGCCTTGGCCATTGCTCCTGTTCTAATGGCGAAGCTTGACTATCACCCTCTCAAGCACTTCGCGCCGATCACACAGTACGTAAGAACCGGGCTAGTGTTGGTTGCACATCCTTCATTCCCGGCGAAGACGGGTCAAGAATTCATCAAGCTAAGCAAATCCAGTAAAGAGCCCCTGCAGATTGCCACCGGAGGTATCACTACACCTACCCGATTCGCCTTGGAACTGCTCCAGGCTGAAGCCGGGATACATCTTCGTTATGTTCCCTACCAGAAGTCCCCGCCGGCTCTTGCCGCCATGGGTAACGAAGTGCCCCTCGCCTTTGACTTCGCAGCCGTTTCAAGCGCGCACGTTCAGGCCGGCAAGCTACGGGCACTGCTCGTGACCGGAGCTACTCGAATGTCCTCGTTTCCCGGCACGCCGACCGTGAAGGAACTTGGCCTTCCCGGAGCTGAGATATACGCTTGGGCTGGAGTCCGGCGCCTTACGGCACGCCGACACCTATTGTCACCCACTTACACCGAGAAACCGCGGCAGTGATCCGCCGGCCTGAGATGCAAGCCATGTTCGTTCGCGAGGGGGAGACGTTGTTGGCAACTCGCCAGAGGAGTTTCGAAGTGTGATTGCGGCAGAACAAGTCCGCTTCGCCAAACTCGCCGAGCTTCGCGGTATCCGCTTGGAAGATGAATAGGGCTAACCCGTGGCACCTGCCTTTCCACGCAAATGCCACCAACCATTTCACGTATTCGGGCCGCTGTGGGCACCGCGGCCATGCAGCGGCGAAGGTGAAGGTTTGTGGCACGCCGTGCTATGGTTGGGCTTCCTGCCGTCAATCAGCTAATACAGTGATGGACCGTCGTGCATTCATCGGCAACCTTGCCCTCGGGACCCTCGTTATGCCACGCATCGCCGCTGCGCAGCGTGGGCGAAAGGTCTATCGAGTCGGCCTCGCCAGCGTCGCCAGGTCCTCCGATCACGTCGGGCCCGAGCCTTGTAGCCCCTTACACCCGGGCATTCCTGCAGAGACTGCGCGAGTTGGGCTACGTGTATGGCGAGAACTTCGTCACCGAGCCGCGCGGCGCAGAGGGAAGACCCGAACTCTCACCCTATCGTGGCTGCGGAGCTGGTCCGAATGCAAGTGGACGTGATCGTTGCTGCCGGGCCAGCGCTGCCCGCACTCAAGCAGGTAACCGTGACGATCCCGATCGTCATGGCGGCGGCTTCCGATCCTGTGGCTCAGGGGCTCGTCGAGAGCCTTGGGCACCCCGGTGGGAACTTCACGGGGTTGAGTCATCAGTTCGCGGACACGACGGGGAAGCGTCTTGAGTTGCTGAAGGAGCTCGTTCCGGGTGTGGCGCCAGTAGGGTCCTTTGGGACCGGGGTGCGCGCCTGTCTTGGCAGGCAGCCGAGGCTACAGGCCGGGCGCGCGGGTGGAAGCTGCTGTCGTTGGAGATTCGAGACGCGGCCGAGATCGCAGCGGCCTTCCAAGCGGCGACGGGAGCGCGGTGCGGTGCGCTTCTCGTGCTCACCGGCGAGATCGCCTTCCCGCACCGTCAGCGAATCGCGGACTTGGCCGCCAAGAGCCGGCTTCCTGCAATGTATGATCTTCGGCCGTATGTCGAGGTCGGTGGGCTGATCTCCTACAGCGCGGACCTCGTCAGATCTGGCGGCGCGCGGCGGACTTCCTTGGACAAGACTCTGAAGGTGCCGAAGCCCGCGGAACTGCCGATTGAGCAACCAACCAAGTTCGAGCTGGTGATCAGCTCAAGTCCGCCAAGGCGCTAAGCCTTGCGATCCCACAGTCGCTACGCCTGCAGGCTGAGTTCATAGAGTGACGAATTCGGTAGGCGATGAAATGCCGCATAACCTCGCGCTGCAGGGGCGCAGGCGTTGGGCGTCACGAACAACGTGCCGCGATCCGTTGATGGAGGGGATGATGGAAGGGGAAATAATGAACTTGGACCCACCGTTCTGCTCGCGTCGTCAGTTCATACAGGCCGCTGCCGCAGTCATCCTGCAACCTACTCTTGCCGCCACAGTGCGTGCTGCCGAGTCGGATCGTGGGGTTGAGATGGCGACCAACCCCGATGTTGCTTACGGCGCGCACACTTTGCCTCGCGGAATCCGTTCCCGGTTCGTGGACAACAGCAACGGCCTCAAGATGCACGTCTTGGAGGCTGGCTTCGGCGACAACGCTCGGCCCTGCGTCCTGCTTCTGCACGGCTTCCCAGAACTCGCGTACAGCTGGCGGAAGGTAATGCTTCCCCTCGCCAACGCAGGGTTTTACGTAGTTGCGCCTGACCAACGTGGGTATGGACGTACGACGGGCTGGGATGGCAGCTACGACGGAGACGTCGCTTCGTTTCGATACGTCAATCTGGTTAGAGATAGCGTTGGACTCGTATCCGCTTTGGGCTACCGGTCCGTTGCAGCGGTGGTAGGGCACGACTTTGGATCTCCTGTCGCCGCTTGGTGCTCACTGATACGACCTGACGTGTTCCGTTCAGTGGTGCTCATGAGCGCTCCCTTTGCGGGTCCCCCGGCGCTCCCTTTCAATAGTGCTAATGAGCCTGCCCGGGGCGCGCCGCCAGCAAGCTCCAGCATCCACGACGACCTCGCCAAGCTGCCCCGCCCCCGCAAGCACTACTTCTGGTACTACGGGACGCGGGAGGCAGATCCAAACATGCGCTATGCCAACCAAGGACTACATAACTTCTTGCGGGCCTACTACCACAACAAAAGTGCCGATTGGAAAGAAAACAATCCATTCCCCTTGAAATCATGGACAGCGCCCGAACTGGCGAAGCTTCCTACCTACTACATCATGGATCTAGACAAGGGCATGGCGGAAACGGTCGCACCAGAGATGCCGTCGCTCGCCGAGATAGAGGCGTGCAAATGGCTTACCGATACCGAACTTCAGGTGTATGCCGACGAATACACCCGGAACGGGTTTCAAGGTGGACTGCAATGGTATCGATGCGCGGTGGACCAAAAGTATCGACCCGAGCTCCAAACTTACTCTGACCGTACCATCGATGTGCCGTCGTGTTTCATTGCAGGGGCCAAAGACTGGGGCATCTATCAGATGCCAGGGAGCTTCGAAAAGATGCAGACAACGGCGTGCACGCGCATGCTGGGTGTTCATCTCGTGGAGCATGCCGGGCATTGGGTGCAACAGGAACAGGACGCGGCTACTACGCGTCTACTGCTGGAGTTCATCCAGCAGGCGAAAGTGTAATGGCCGGATAAATGCTATCTAGCTCACGAAGGTGACGCCCAACCCCGTGTTCAACCGGACGCGCGGAACGGCGTCGTCTCTCCGCTTCGCGTTCCGTCGCGCGCCGGTTAACACAACGTTAGACCCCTCGGTTGCGCTGACCGACTCCTTGGGAGTAATCTGGCGAGATGAAAGAGCCTGTTCTATCGTGCAGCCTTGATGTAATGGGGGGGACCCCAGTCTTTGCGGGTACTCGTGTACCGGTGCAGACCCTGCTTGACTACCTCGAGGCGGGAGAGTCCATCGACGAGTTCCTGGCGGGGTTTCCCTCGGTCAGTCGAGACCAGGTGATCCGCTTCCTCGAAGAGGCTAAAGACCGTCTCGTTGCCACCACTCCGTGAAGGTGCTCGTCGACGAGTGCGTTGATTGGCGGCTGGCGCGCGACATAGTCGGTCACGAGGTCAAGACAGCCCGTCAGATGGGGTGGTCAACGATCAAGAACGGCGAGCTACTTGCCCTCGCCGTCAAGGAGTTTGACGTATTCGTCACTGTCGATCGGAATCTATCCTTTCAGCAGAATCTCCCAGCCTTCGAGATCGCGGTCATTGTTATCCGTGCGGCCTCGAATCGTCTCGCTGATCTTCGTCCCCTTGTCCCTCGAGCTTGCTAGCGTGCCTCCCGAATGCCAAGCGAGGTGCAGTGTCGTACGTAGGGGTCTAACTTCGCGCTCAAGCGGACGCGGGACTTGCGCCGAGAAGCGTCGTCGTGCTTTGCGAGCGTCCCCGACGGCGCGCCGCTTAGCGCGGGCGTTGAGGCTGTTGAAAAACCCCTTCTGCCTCTTGCCGGGCGCCCAGCGCAGGAGGATGATGCCGGCATCGTCGTCGTTGGAGATCGCACACGATGCCGCGCTTCAAGCCGCTCGACTACTCTCCCCGCTTCCTCGCCGTAGACCTCACCCGCCAGCTTCATCCCGGCACCTTCGAATACGCGCTGCACCACCTGCTCGATCACGAGATCGATCTGTCCGACGATCGAGGCGCGCTATAGCAACGACGAAGTGGGCGCCTCGGCCTACGACCCGCGGGTGCTGCTCAAGATCGTGCTGCTGGCCTACTCGCGCGGGATCGTGAGCTCCCGAGGGATGGAGGCGGCCTGCCGCCGAGATCGTGCTGTTCATGGCCATCTCCGGGGACAGCGTGCCGCACTACAGCACGCTGGCCACCTTTGTGAGCAGCCTGGGCGAGGCGGTCGGCAAGGTGTTTGCCCAGGTGCTGACGATCTGCGACCGCCAGGGGCTGATCGGGCGGGAGCTGTTCGCCATCGACGGGGTGAAGCTGCCCTCCAACGCCTCGAAGGCCAAGAGCGGCAAGCGCAAGGACTTCCTGCGCCAGGTGGCCAAGATGGAGAAGGCGGTCGAGCAGATCCTGGCCAAGCACCGCGACAGACGATGCAGCTGGCAGCCGAGCCCGCAGCTGGAACAGCAAAGCGCAGCGCCAGATCGAGCGGCTGAAGCGCGAGGCGGCCAAGATCCGCGACTGGCTCAAGGACCATCCCCACGATCGCAAGAGCGCCAAGGGCAAGCCGCGGCTGTCCAACCGCACCGACAACGAGTCGGCCAAGATGCCCACCGACAAGGGCGTGGTGCAGGGCTACACCGGGGTGGCGGCAGTCGACGAGAAGCACCAGATCATCGTGGAAGCGCAGGCCCACGGTACGGGCTCGGAGCAAGAACTGCTGGTGCCGGTGAGCGAGGCGATCCAGCCCCTGGCCAACGAGCACACCGTGGTGTGCGCCGACAGCGGCTACCACAGCGAAGACAACCTCAAGCAGCTGGAAGCCAAGGGCATCGAGGCGTTCATCCCCGACAACAACTACAGAAAGCGCGATCCGCGCTACGAAGGCCAGGAGCAGCACAGCGCCAAGCCCGATGCCCTGTGGGACAAGAGCGAGAAGCCGGCACGCAAACCCGAACTGTTCCAGCCGCGCGACTTCAAGGTGGCACAGGACCACTCCCACTGCATCTGCCCGGCGGGCAAGCGGCTGTACCGCAACGGCAGCAACTGCAACATCGGCGGACGCCAGGCGATCAAGTTCACCGGCGCCCAGCGCGACTGCGAAAACTGTCCGTTAAGGGCCCAGTGTTTACGCCATCCTCAGCGCACCATGGTCAGACAGGTGGCCATTTTCCTGGGCCGGCACGCCAAGGCAGAGGAGAAAGCCGGCGAGCGGATGAAGCGCAAGATCGACACCGAGCGGGGCCGCGAGATGATCGCCCGGCGCTTTGCCACCGTGGAGCCGGTGTTCGGCAACCTCAGATACAACAAGGGGCTCAACCGCTTCACCTTGAGAGGCCGGCAGAAGGTCGACGGGCAGTGGAAGCTCTACTGCCTGGTGCACAACATCGAGAAGCTGGCGCACAACGGGTACGCGAAGTAGGAAGCCAAGGGCGAGATGAGCCCGATCGAAACGACACAGCAGGCCAGCCAGGCGATGTCAGGACATCCGGTGCTGAGCAGTGCCGCCCGGCATACCAAGCGCGGCGGGCTTATGATGGCTATCCTGGGCCGTCCAAACAGGTTCTTCGACAGCCTCGTTAGCTTGCAGTCGGTCGTTTGGGCACAGGACGCGCAGCGTATCATTGAGGTGGAGTGCACCGCGAGCCTTACGATCAGGCATGAGCCAAGGAGGCAAAGTCATGAATGCTCTGAGTGGAAGCAAGGCTGAAGGGTTCAGCCGTCGCAGATTCCTCGCAGACACATCCGCCTTAGGTGTTGCCGCATTTCTTAGTGTTTCTGAGAAGGCGGCAGCAGAACCGTCACCGGAGACCAAGCGACTCCGCCTCCTGCACGCCCCTGCAATATGCCTCGCGCCGCAGTACTTGGCGGAGGAACTACTGCGCCTGGAAGGGTTCACAGAAATCGAATATGTGAACCTAGGCACACGACACGGACCGAGCGTGGTCGCCGCCGGCGACGCCGATCTCTCGATGTGGGACACACCGGGCACCATGCCGGCTCTGGATTCAGGAAAGGTGGTCGTCTTGGGCGGTGTACACGCAGGATGTATAGAAGTCTTCGGGAATGACCGCGTCAAAGCTTCTTCATGATATCAAGGGGAAGACTGTCGCGATCACTGCCTACGGAAACTCCGACCACGTTTTCCTCTCCAGCATGGCGGCTTATATCGGCATCGATCCGCGCACCGACATCCGCTGGCTTCCCGTGGGTGTGGGCGCAGATGCCATCCTTGCCTTCTCCGAAGGCAAGGCGGACGCTCTCGTGGCGTTTCCACCTCAGCCGCAAGAACTGCGTGCCAAAGGGATAGGCCACGTGCTACTAGACACCACGCATGATCGGCCGTGGTCTCAGTATTTTTGCTGCTCCGTTCATGCCAATCGCGAGTTCGTTTCGAAGCATCCCATCGCGGTGAAGCGCGCGCTGCGCGCCATTCTCAAGAGCGCTGATGTCTGCGCTAAGGATCCCAAGCGCGCAGCTGAGTACATGGTCGAGAAGGGCTACGAAACCCGCTTGGACATTGCCCTAGAAGTGGTGAGCGGCTTGCCATACCGCCGATGGAGGGAGGCCAACCCCGAGGACACGATCCGGTTTTACGCGCTGCGTCTGCACGAAGTGGGGATGATTAAGTCCAGCCCGCAGAAACTAATAGCACAGGCGACAGACTTTCGCTTCTTCAACGAGCTCAAGAAGGAATTGAAGGCGTAAGTAGGCGCACCAGATGGGGAGCAAGCTAACTGCGCGCTGCAGGGGACGCAGGCAAGCGGCGCTACGCTTGCTTGCCTGCGCCCCTGAGCGCGAGCGTTGGGCGTCATGAAGGCGCTCCGATACACATGTCCGTGCTGCGGATACGTTACCCTGGAGGAAGGTCCGGGCAGCTACGATATTTGCCACGTATGTTTCTGGGAGGACGATCCTGTTCAGTTGCTTGATCCCTGGTACGAAGGAGGCGCAAATCGCGTCTCCCTCGAGGAGGCTCAAAGAAACTATGCCGAGCTCGGTGTGAGCGAGGAGAGATTCAGGGAAAGCGTCAAGGGTGTTCTTGCCGGGGACGTTCGTGATTCGTCCTGGCGGCGGGTTCAAGAAAGTGATCGGGAGAAAGCAACAACGCCGGTCCGGCTGCAAAAGGAGAGGCCTGCGGGGTCATGGAACTGGTACTACTGGGTCACTGCGGAATCGCGGTGACGCCCAGCCTCCGCTTCGGCACGGACCGCCAACAGCACCGCTGCGCCCCGCTGTTGGCGGCCGGTAAAGCGGCACGTTGGACGTCATGAACGCAGCCGAGCGATCGCGTCTTGTAGCAGCCTACATTGCTCACCACGCGAGGCGTGCCGTGAGGGACCGGGACATGGTGACGGGCGAGGATCTCAGCGACGACAATTTCTGGGCCTTTGAGACGATGGCCGACCTGTCGCTGAATCGCCCCGATTTGTGCTGGGAGCTCATCGCTCAGATCCTACACGCTTCCTCATGACGATTCCGTCACTGCCGTTTTGGCCGCCGGCCCCTTGGAAGAATTGCTCGTGTACCACGGCCCGCAGTTCATCGACCGCGTCGAGAAAGCGGCAATGGGAGACGCATCCTTTAAGGATCTTCTCGGCGGTGTGTGGGAAAGCGAAATCGACCCGGAGGTGTGGGCGCGAGTAGATGCATGCCGTGGTGAGCCTTGGTGAAGAACACGCCGCCCAACCAAGCCTTGCACCCGACCGCCAAACGGCGGCGGCGTTTGGTGCCCGTCGCGCGGCGCGCGCCGGCGGCGGGTGAAGGCTACCGTTGGGCGTCACCGGTAATGTATGCGCAGCCGAATCGAGGAAGAGGGACGCGCGGTAGGTGTATGTTCTAATGATACGACCGGCAATTCTTTGGGACTGGACACGTGTCGTCGCAAGCGCGCTCACAATAGCCGCGGTGCATGCTCAGGGAGCGGAGCCCGGACAACACACTGTTCGGGTCGGGTTTGTCAATCCGCTTTCCGAATCGGCCCTTCCGCGCGCCGTCACACATTTCTGGGATCACCTTCGCGATCTCGGTTGGGTCGAAGGCCACAACGTTGTAGTGGAACGGCGTTCAGCTGAGGGCCAGGTCGCTCGACTGCCGGCGATTATGCATGAAGTGATAGGACGCAAGCTGGACGTACTTGTTACCTCTGGCACACCGGCGGCCAGTGCTGCCCAGAATGCAACCCAAACCGTCCCGATCGTCATCATCGGAATGGGCGACCCGGTGGGCACCGGGCTCGCGGCGAGCCTCGCCAAGCCGGGAGGCAACCTCACGGGTATTTCCACTCAGTGGAGTCAGGATGAGCTAGTTGGCAAGTGGTTTGAACTGTTACACGAAGCGATACCACGCCTCGTGTCCATCGCCGTGATCTCGAATCCGGAAAGTCTCATGGTAAGGAGCCTGCAGAAGAATCTGGAGGCGATCGCGGCAGATCGAGGAGTGAAGCTTCGCTTCGACGATGTGCGCGAGTCCGCGGCACTCGGCCGCGTCGTGAAGCAGGCGGCGCAGAGAGCGCAGGCGGCATTAGTAATATCCGATCCAGTTACTGCAACGGCGCGCAAACAGATCGCTCAGCTAGCCGCCGACCATCGGTTGCCTGCGCTATATGTGGGATTTGAGTTCATGGATGCAGGTGGACTAATGGCCTATGGGGTCAACAATCGAACCTTGTACCGCGATGCCGCCGAGTATGTCGATAAGATTTTGCGGGGAGCCCGGCCGGGTGACTTGCCGATCAGGCAACCTAGAGAATTTTCATTAGTGGTGAATCTTGGGGCGGCACGCGCGCTCGGGCTTACGATCCCAGACTCCATTTTGCTGCGGGCTGATGAGATGGTCCGATGAACAGTACTATCTTAATGTTCCGATTCAGGCTGACGCCCAACCCGACGATGCACGGGACGCCCGAACAGCGTCATCTGGATTGCCAACTGCGTAATGGCGCGCCCGTGATCTCTCACGTTAGGTTGCATGGTTACGTCATGGGGATGTGGTATCGCGTTCGCCGAAGGTCCCTAAGGTGAGCAGTCTTTCCGAGCGTTTCTTCAAAGCGGTGGGACGCCACTTCGTCACGCTATCATGCGTGCAGCGGGTAGCTGGACAGACCGAGGAAAGGATCCTCGTCTTCTCGGGCTTCTTGGTCGAGGCCGGTGACGCATGGTTCTACGTGACCGCGGGTCACATACTGAGAGATATCCAGGCGGCCCTACGGGGTGGTGCACAATTCGACGTTTGGCGCCTTGATGATCAGACCGCGGGGAATCAGTTCAAGGGCGCGGCGATACCCTACGCTTTCGATGTTAATAAGTGGCTCATATTTGAAGATAAGGCAATTGGCCTTGACTACGCGATAGTCCCGCTCGAAACGATGTACTGCCTCCTACTTCAAGCAGGCGGCGCCGTTCCGATTGACAAGGTAGCGTGGGGAGATTACGTCACCGAGCATGATCAATGGGCCCTCGTTGGAATTCCTTCCGAGACAGTCGCATACGACCAGAAGACCACCATTACGGGTCGGATAGTTGTGATGCCCCTCGAGCATGCCGACGAACCTGCAGGCGCGGGCCGTAAGGCCGAAAACCAGTTCTACGCGCGCCTTAAAGATCTCGGTAACGTCAGGGACATCGACGGAATGAGCGGGGGGCCAGTGTTCGCACTCAAGAAGATAGCGGATGAATGGAACTACAAGGTCATTGGGGTCCAGAGCAGCTGGTATCCGAGTATTTGCACTATTGCCGCATGCCCATTCTCATCACTGGGAATGGAGTTGGAAGCCCTTGTTGAATCTGTTAAAGCATCCATGGACGCGAGCACAGATGCCGCGTCGAAATGCAACCTAACTTCGCGTTCCAGGGGAGCCAACAGCGGCGCTGCCGCCGTTGCGGCCCCCTGAACGCGGGCGTTCGGCGTCGATGAGGGGGAAAGGTTGAGTCGACGTACTCTGCTCAGAGCGCTTGCTGTCGCACTTGGTGCGCTTGGCTGGGCCGCCTTGGCGGGTCAGTCCGACCCGAATTCCAACCGTTGGCCTATTGATGATGACCCTCGGCCCGGATGATCCGCTTCTTCAGGCGTTGCGGAGCAAGTTGCGCGAATTTGGGTACGTCGAGGGCAAGAATATCCGACTTGAGTTTCGAAGTGCATCCGGACACCCCGACCGCTTGCCCGCACTAGCCAGTGAGCTTGTTCACCTGGGAGTCGATGTAGTCGTTGCTGCACCAGACCCTTCAGTGCTAGCGGCCGCGCGCGCGACTACGACAGTTCCAGTAGTCATGATGATGTTCACTACCGACCCCGTTGAGGCTAACGTCATCGAAAGCTTTAGCAGGCCTGGGAAGAACACTACTGGCATCTATGGTCGCCAATCCGAGATCATAGCCAAACGGCTTCAACTGCTAAAGGAAACGTTGCCTGATCGTTCACGTGTCGGTGCACTTTATGACTCAGCAGGCGCGAGCGGGCTTTCCGACCTACGCATTGGTGCGAAAACATTGAAAATCGAGATCGTCCCGATCGAGCTTAAGCCGCCCTATGATCTTGAAGAAGCGTTCCGGCTTGCTCGCAGCGCAAAAGTAGGAGCGATAATTCTGCTAGATTCAGTTCCCCTCTATATCCGACGACTGGAGATCGCTCAGCTTTCATTGAGGGCGAAATTACCAACCATTGCTCAGTTTCATCAGTTCACAGAGGCCGGCGGCTTGATGTCTTATGGCGCTGAGCCTCAGGCTGTCTTTGCTAGGGCGGCATACTTTGTCGATCGCATACTCAAAGGTGCCAAGCCCGCCGACTTGCCAGTGGAACAGATCACCAATTTTAAGCTGTCAGTTAACCTGAGAACAGCGAAAGCGCTAGGAATACAGGTACCTGCGTCGATACTCGCACGCGCAGATGGGCTGATCGAGTGATGTCGATCATGGTTGGCGTAGCGACGCCCAACATTTGCGTGCAGAGGACGCGCCGAACAGCGTGGTCTAGCTTTGCTAGCAACGTGCCGGCGCGCCTCTGACGCACTACGTTGGGCCGCAGGAGATGGTCAGACGTGTGGATAGACATCGTTGACGCCACAGAGAGGGCCTTCTCCGCCAGTCCTAGTGAGGAAGGAATTGTCGCGATCGACAACTTGCGTCGCCAGATGGATCGCTGTCGCTGCTACTATGAAAGATATCGCACCTCGTGCAAGGAACTGGAAGCAAGCGATCGAACAGCCTTGGATCCGAAACGCGAGGCTCGATGCGGCGTGTACAGGGTGAAGTGGCAGATGCAAGTTGCGGGTCTCATCTTGATTATGAGGGGATTCGGCGAGACGTTCTCAGTCTGGTCGGGGGACACGCAGGCCTTGCTCGCCGAGAGAAACACCGGTAGGGAGAGGCTGGAAGACTATTGCTTTCGCAGGTTACAGGCTGTTGGAGGGGATTTTGGTGAAGAACCTGGAATTGATATCAACCGCGCAGTGATGGATCCTGGCTTCTCAAACGCGTGGACACGACTCGATGCATTCGTCCGAGCGAGATATACGGACCAAGACATTGAGCAAGCTCGTCAGGAAGTCGACGCTCGCCAGCGCGAACAATGGCGGAACATAACTCCCATAACGGATGGATTGCTGAAGCGCGCCAAGCGCGACGATCACTAATGCCCTTGAGAACTATCGCATGGCCTCCGAGGCTGATCGGAAGAGTAGTTGGTCGGGGAACGACATTCATTGACACGCGATCGGCGGCCCAACACCTATGAGGCTTCGGCCTGTCAAGGGACAAAGGCAGTTCGCCGGAAGATAAGGGTCTTCCGCTACTGGGTTCACGCTCCTCCTTTTCGACTCGTGTCGGACAACACAGGAACGTCATGCCAACGGAACGGGAGAAGATGCTCGCGGGTCACCTCTACAACCCGCTGGATCCAGAGCTCGTCCGCGCACGTGAGCGCGCACGGAATCTGTGTCAGACGCTTAACGACACTCGGGAGTCTCAGCAGCAGGAGCGCCGCTCCGTCTTGAACGACCTCTTTGGCTCCGGAGGCGACACAGTTTGGATGCAGCCGCCGTTTTACTGCGACTACGGCACGAACATACATCTCGGGACGCGCGTCTTCTTCAACTTCAACTGCATCGTGCTCGACGTTTGCGAGGTAAAAATCGGCGATTACACGCTGTTCGGTTCAGGGGTTCAGATTCTCACGCCGCTACATCCGACCAATGCGGCATTGCGCCGTCAGCAGGAATTCGGCAAACCGATCGAGATCGGGGTGGACGTGTGGGTTGGTGCCGGCGCGCTCATACTGGCAGGCGTTCGCATTGGTCCGCGCTCAGTGATCGGCGCCGGCAGTATCGTGACGCGGGACATTCCAGCCGACGTCTTTGCAGCGGGCAATCCATGTCGCGTAGTTCGCGAGATTGCGGACTGACGCCGCCTAACCTTGGGTCTAGGCGACCATGCCAAGTGGAACAGGCAACCGATCGAATGGAGGCCACTATGTTCTCAATTCGTGGCATCGTCCGAGGCGCCGCTATCACCTTGGCGCGCCAACAGCCGGCTGCGCCGCCTGTTGCCGCCCGGTGATTGCAGTCGTCGGGCCGCTCCGAAACCTGGGATGGATAGCGGTGATAGGGGAAGTGCAAGCGTCGATGTGAAGCCGAGGAGTTGACCATGCAACGATTGATACTCCGTGCAGGAATTGTCGTTTTGGCATCGACACTAACGCTTCCTAGCACCTGCCTGCACGCCGATGACAAGACGTCCTCGGCTGCCGATGAGGCCGACATCCGTGAGGCTCGCATCGCACAGAATCAGGCGATCGCGGCCCTAGACCCCGACCGGGTGGCGAGCTTCTGGACGGAGGATGTCACGATCCGTCGCGCTCTTGGCCAGCCGGTGACCGGACAGGCGGCGTATCGGAAGCTCTTCGAACCAACGGGAAGTCCGACATCTCGCGTGATCTACCAACGTGAAGCGATTGCGATCGAGGTGAGTCCGCACTGGCCTCTCGCCTATGAGGAAGGTACATGGACGGGTCATATCGGCAGCACGGTCGGGCCGACCGTGATAGGGGGTCGCTACGCGGCCCAGTGGGTCAAACGCGGAGGACGATGGCTGATCCGCTCGGAAGTGTTCGTCGCGCTGACATGCGCCGGCGTCGGCTGCGAATACCCGGCGGCACCCTGACGGCAGCTGCGATGCCGTGCCATGCGGCCTAACAAGCGATTGGACTCCTGGCTGAGATCGCTGTGGTTCTATCGACTTCCCATCGTTTTGAGTGCAGTGGATTGGAGGAGGATGCAATGAAGGAAGAACCAGCTCAGCTTCTGCTCGCCTCGATCGTGGCACTACTGGCAGTCCATCTCTTCATGCCGTCCTCGGTTGTTTCCAAAGCACAAGCGCGTGAGGAGGCAGTTCCAACGGTACTTCGAGCCCGAACAATCGAACTCGTCGATGAGCGGGGACTAACTCGCGTCAACCTCAGAACAGAAGAGGACGGCACCGTAGTGTTCCGCATGATGGACGCGAAAGGCACTATTCGCGTCAAGCTCGGCGCATCGGAAGATGGCTCCGGGCTGGTTCTATTGGATGGCAATACTGAGCCCGGAGTTCACCTTCTTGCTTCGCGTGGAGGGACCAAGGTCTCGGTCGCACAGAAGGGCAAAGAGACCCGGGTGCTTCAACCATGATTGGTCCATTGCCGTCTGGCTTTCTTGCTGTCCCACGATCAGGCGTCCAACCATCGCTTCGACCTCAACGTCTCCGGTTTGGCGGTGTCGACAGCCTTCTACGACGAAGGATCTGGCCAGCCTGACAATGCACGGGACCGGTGATCGCCGAGGTCGCCCGCGCGATTCCATCCCCACCTGCCTAGGTGAGCCCCACCCGGCCCACTCGGATAGCCCTTCCCGAGCACCCGCGCCGTCAATTCAGACCGGTGCCGTGTGACACGTTGCATATCCGTCACTGGTCGAGGGCGGCTATGTGCACGCGCCCGCTGCGCACCAACGAAGCAAGGCTCTGCAGCGACGCTGGCGGCGAACAGGCCAGGGAGACGGCCTTGCGGCCACTCGCGAAAAACGCCTGGTCGTACCGGGCGGGATAGTCGACATACCACTTCAGCAAGGTAGCTCCCCCCAGCTTGGCCGCAATCAGGTCGCACTGCCGCTGGAGCCTCGACGCGTGCTCCTGCCCGGCGCGTACCGGGTCGTCCTCGAACTCCTTGCGGCGCCGCTCTTTGTCATGCTGCGTAGTCGGCGCATGGTGGATGTAGCGGCCGAAACAGTCGGTGCAGTAGCGGGTGTAGTCGAGCGTGAACAGGACGAAGTTGTGCCACATCTCGTCGATGATGAGCAGCGGATCCGTGATCGACAGGGCGCCCGACTCGACCTGGCTCGCCAGCCAGAGCCACTTCTTGGTTTCCACGAAGACATCCGCCGCCTCTTCGAAGCTCACGTCGTAGAGCTGCACGAACCGGCTCACCACTTCCGGGTTTTCGTAGCTCAGCGCCTTGCCGAGCGGGCAGGTGGGCGCTGAAGCAGATCCGCATTGCTGTGCGTTCAGTTGCATGGGCATATCCCTCCAGCGCGCCACCGGCCGACGCCGTGCGTGAGCGACGGCGCGCGCGGAGTCGGGAGCGCGCCGCGCGAAGGCGGGCCACCCCCGCACCGCGTCGGCGCCCCGCTCATACCTTGAAGTCGTGACACCAGGAGTTGCAGGCTGGATGGCAGGATCCCGGCCCGCAGTTTTCCTCCCCTCCGGCAGACGGGGCGACGCCGCGCACCGACAGGGTCGTGCGCATTGCCGCCACGTAGGCGCCTCCGACGATGCTGGCCAGATCGCTGTCCGACAGCCCGATCGTAGCCGAGGGATCCTGTTCGAGCGCCGTGAGCGCCCGTTCAAGCGCGCTCTCCTGCGTGGCGTTGGGTTGAGTGTCTCGTTGCGTCATGATGGAACCTCCTTCGGTGAAGTTGACAGCCCCTTAGGCTGAATTCCACGCTGTGATGGTTCCGGGTTGTCTCCCGTCGACCTCCGCCGCCTTCGAAGCCCCTCGGCTGCACCCATGTCACGGGGATGACGGCGGTGGTGGACGCGCACAAAGCGGCGAATCCAGTGCAGATAGCTCTGGCTATTGGGCTTTGTACATCAGCGGTTCTCCTTTCGGCGTCACCTGTATGACGAGGAGCCTGGTTGCTTCAGTGGTGCTCGGGTTCCTCGCCTGCATCGATACTCCGACGGGTTCCGAGTACAGCTCTCCCCGGCTGAAAGTCTGACGTGGCTTGCCCTGTTCATCTACACTGAAGGATCCCTCCAAGATGTAGACATACACGGAACCAGTGTGATAGTGCTGGCCACCGACCCAGTTGGCCGGGAGTGAGTATTCGTCTATGGTCACTTGCCTTGTGTCGACCCCATGCAGCGGCTCGATGCAGCGCGATGAGTAACAAGCGCGGCGCGAAATCAGCCGCCGCGGAGTAGCCTGTCGCGATGGACTCCCTGATCGCCGCCGCCGCGCGCGCCCTCGTCGCCGGCGACGCGCTCGGCGCCCTCAAGCGCGTCGCCCTGCGCGAAGACCCGCCGGCGCTCGCCCTCCGCGGCATCGCGATGGCCCAGCTCGGCGAGCACCCGCGCGCCCGCGAGCTGCTCCGGCGCGCCGCCCGCGGCTTCGGCACCCACGAGGAGCTGGAGCGCGCCCGCTGCGTCGTCGCCGAGGCCGAGGTGGCCCTCGCCATGCGCGACCTCCGGGGCTCGCCGCGCACGCTGGCGGCCGCGGCGGCCACGCTCGAGGCGCGCGCCGATCGCGCCAACGCGCTGCAGGCACGTCTGATCGCGGTGCGCCGGCTGCTCCTGCTCGGCCGCCTCGACGAGGCCGCATCCGCCCTGGCCCGCCTCGAGCCGCGCGGCCTGCCACCGTCGCTGCTGGCGGTGGCCGAGCTGGCCGCGGCCGAGGTGGCGCTGCGCTCGCTGCGCACAGCACCGGCGCAGGCGGCGCTCGCCCGCGCCCACGAGGCGGCCGAACGCGCGCGCGTGCCCGCGCTCCTCGCCGAGGTGGCCGAGGCGCGTGCCGCGCTCGATCGTCCCGTCGCCCGGCGCCTCCACGCCAGCCACGAGCAGCCGCTGCGCCTCGACGAGGTCGAAGCGCTCCTCGCCTCGGGCGCACTGGTGGTCGACGCCTGCCGTCGCGGCATGCGCGCCGGCGCCACCTGGCGGCCGCTGGCGCGCCGGCCGGTGCTGTTCGCGTTGGCGCGCGCGCTCGCCGAGGCGTGGCCCGGCGACGTCGATCGGTATGCCCTGATCGCGCGCGCGTTCGGCGCCCGCCGACCCAACGAGTCGCACCGGGCGCGCCTGCGCGTCGAGATCGGCCGTTTGCGCGCGCTCGCCGCGCCGCTGGCGCGCATCGAGGCCAGCGCGCGCGGCTTCGCGCTCACGCCGCGGGGCGCGCGCACCGTCGTCGTCCTGGTGCCGCCCATCGATGGCGATCAGGCGTCGCTGCTGGCGCTGCTCGCCGACGGCGCGGCCTGGTCGACCTCGGCCCTGGCGCTGGCCCTCGGGGCCAGCCAGCGCACGGTCCAGCGCGCGCTCGTCGAGCTGCAGGCCGCCGGACGGGTGCGCTCGATCGGGCGCGCGCGCGCACAGCGCTGGCTGTCGCCGCCGCTGGCCGGATTCACGACGACCTTGTTACTCCCCGCCGCGCTGCCGCTCGGGTAGAGTTGGTCTTGCGGCGCCGTTCCGAAGCGCGCCGCGAGGAGCCAGACGATGACCCGCACCCGAGGCAGGACAGGCAAGACGCAACCGCAAGCACCGGCGCGCGCGGCCGAGATCGTGCGTGAGTACGGCCCGTTCGACGGCGCCGACCGCATTGCCGGCGTCACCCACGACGGCCGCCGCGTCTGGGCCGCCACCGGATCCAAGCTGATCGCCTTCGATCCCGAGAGCGGCCAGCTCGCCCGCACGCTCGATCGCGCCGGCGACGCCGGCACCGCCTTCGACGGCAAGCACCTCTACCAAATCGCCGAAGCGCGCATCGACAAGATCGATCCCGCCACCGGCGACGTACTGGCGTCGATCCCGGCGCCCGGCCACGGCGGCGACTCGGGCCTCGCCTGGGCCGAGGGCAGCCTGTGGGTGGGGCAGTACCGCGATCGCAAGATCCACCAGATCGACCCCGCGACGGGCGCCATTCTGCGCACCATCGAGTCCAACCGCTTCGTCACCGGCGTGACCTGGGTCGACGGCGAGCTGTGGCACGGCACCTGGGAAGGCGACGAGAGCGATATCCGCCGAATCAACCCGGAGAGCGGCGCGGTGCTCGAGCGGCTGGAGATGCCGCGCGGCACCTTCGTCAGCGGGATGGAGTCCGACGGGGCGGACCTGTTCTATTGCGGCGGCGGACCGAGCGGAAAGGTCCGCGCCGTGCGACGTCCGAAAGGACCATGAACCATCTTGATCGCCGCCAGATTGCAAGGAGCAGATTGACGCCCGCTCCCCTCACTGAGCCGGCGCAGCGTCCTCTGCGACCACCGCTCCGCCCTTGATAACCAGTCGGATCCTGCTGCTGTTGCTGATGTCCTCGAGCGGGTCGGCATCCAGTACCACCAGATCGGCCAGCCTGCCCGCAGCGATTGCGCCGACCTGATCCTCCATCCCCAGCGCTCTCGCTCCGTTCGTGGTGGCCGAGCGCAGCACCTCGAGCGGCGTGAGCCCGGCCTCGACCATCATCGCCATTTCACGGAAAACGGCGGGACCGTGGAGCGTCCCGATGTTGCCGGCGTCGGTTCCCATCACGACCGTGATGCCGGCATCCCAGACCTTGCGCAGGTTGGTGAGCGCAGCAGAGGACGCGCCCGCGCCGTCTCGCTCCCGCATCCTCCGCCGCACGCCCGGGGGAATCTCCTCCTGCGGCAGGCCGGAGAGATCGCCCATGGCCTGGAGCACTTCCGGATCGGCGAGCCGCTCCTCTTCCGCGGACGCCCGCCATTGGTTCGAGAGGGCCAGCCGGTAGCCCTCCATGACAAACAAGGTGGGGCAATACAGCACGCCGCGCCGCCTGGCCAGATTCAGAAACTCGGCGTCCACTTCCCGATCCATGACGGAGTGCACCAGCAGATCGGCGCCGGAGCGCAGCGCGGCCTTGGCGGTCGCGAGCTCGGTGGCATGGACGGCAAAGCGCGCGCCACCCGCATGCGCCTCTTCGGCCGCGGCCCTGGCGATCGCCTCCTGGGCCGCCAGCTCTTCCGCAAGGGTGTAGACGAACCACATCTTGAGGTAGTCGGGCTTGAGAGCAAGCTCGCGCTGCGCCAGGTCGCGGGCCTGCTCCGGAGTGCGGACCTGGACGATGGGCGGGTCACCGAGGTCGAGGACAGGGCGCGCAACCGTGGAGATGAGCGGACCTGCGACTGCCACGCGCGGCGCTGCGACGGTGCGCCGCGCAAGCTCGCGCACGTCGAAGACCCACATCGGCCCACCCACGTCCACCACGCCGGTCACGCCGCTCCTGAGCCAGGTACGGAATGTGAAGGGCAGGCGTGCGTTGTTGCGGGCGACCTCCTGCGCGTACGGGACCGTGGACGTGAAATCGGCGATATCGGGCCGGGTGTAGTAGTTGCCGGACAGAAAGAAGTGCACGTGCGCGTCGATCAGGCCGGGGATCACCCACTTGCCGCGCGCGTCGATCACCTGAGCGTCCGCCGGCACGTTCGTGGCCGCAGCGGGTCCAACGGCCTCGATCCGCTCGCCACGAATCACGATGGTGGTGTCGGGCTCCAGCGCAGCCGGCAGGTCGCGCTCGGGGTGGATGACAGTTGCACCCACGATCGCAAGAACCGGATCTTCGGCTGTGGCTGGCCCTGCACCGACTGGTACCAGGAGACACAGCAGCAGCCTGCAGAACCGGCGGAGAATCGCTACAGTGGCGTGCATCATGCCGAGTAACCTCTAACAGCCAGTACGCATGCGGCGGGTGCCCTCATCGTCTGCGCAACCGAGGACATACCAAGGGCACAGCTCCCCTACCGGATCCGCAACTACGTTTGGCGGGACCCACCGCTGTCACGGCGCCGGCGCTTGCGTCGACCAGCGCTGAGGTCCAGCAGCCCAGGCTGCTCCTGACGCAGTGCAGCGGCGGTGCGCTCGAGCCACTCCAACGAGCCAGGCGTGGCGAGCCACAGGTCTCGCGCATCTTCGCGGTACAGCCAGGCCTGGTCCCTGCCGCCGAACGTAACGCCATGCGACAAGAGCTTCGGCGCCTGCACGTGGTCTCCTGACAGGAATTCCGGCACGTGGCGGTTGGACTGCAGCGCCCGCACCAGCGCGGCGCGCGCCTTGTCTTCGTCCCCTGTGCGCAGTCGCACCAGCACTTCGCCATAGGCGGTCTCCGGATGCATGTCGCCCGGGTAGTCCGCCATCAGCGCCAGGGCTTCGTCGTTGCGCTCCAGACGCAGCAGCTCGTTGAACAGCACCAGGCGATAGCCGTGGTTGTCGTGCGGATTGATCCGCAGCATCCACTGCATGAGATCGTTGGCCCGGCGCCGGTCCTGCTGGTCCAGGCACACATCTATGAGGAGCGCGGTCAGTCGCAGGCCCGGCCGGTTTTCCAGCCACTGCCAAGGCAACGTCGCCGCCTGGTCGCCTAACGCGCGCACGACGATCGCGTGGCCGCGCTCCGCCAGCGGTCCGATCAGGGTGCCGTGCAGCGAGTCGGGCATGCCCGTCTCTTCCTCGGACAGGGCAGCGGCAACATCGCCGAGGATATCGAGGCTGTCACCGGCCTGCGGGTGGGTCTCCAGAAAATCCAGCCACTGCTCCCACGCCTGCGGCCCCAAGGGATCGGTGTCCAGAGACGAGAGGTCGTTCGAGTCGGGTTCCGCGGCAGGCAGCACGCGGCGCCACTGCGCCTCGAGCTGTCGCACGCTCTCGGGCGCCAGCAAGCCGCGCGTGCTGGACAGGTCTGGCTCCGCTGTTGCGGCGTCGGATTCGGGCTCGTCCGCATCCGGCGTCACGCGCTTCGCCTCGCGGCGGGCCCGCCTCTCCATACGCTTCAGGTCCGCCATCAGCAAGCGCACAGCTGCTTCCTGCTCCTCCGGCGGGATTCCCATCTGCGCGACTTCCCGTCCCAGATGCTCGCGTGCGCGCTCGGGGCTGGACAAATCGATCGGCTCGGGCTCGGACAGCGTGTAGTCGGGCAACGGACGCTGGCGCAGAGTTTCGATCCATTTGCGCAGCCGCGCCGCATCCAGGCCCTGACCGTCCAGATAACTGTCGGCCACGGCACGCGCCGGGTCGCGCGCCATCTCCTCGAGCGCATCGATCAGCCCGTCGTAATCCAACCCGCTCTTGCGCAACTTGGCCACCCAGAATCGGGCGCGCGCCGAGGCTTCCTCGAAGCGGTGCTCCGCCACCAGCAGGGTGACCTCGTTCAACACCAGAGAGGGGTTGTCGGGGTCGGTGCGCTGAGCCCGGCGAAACGACTCCCAGGCCGCATCGCGCTCGCCCCGATCGAACAGCATCGAGGCCATGCGCTCGTGTGCCGCGCGCGCCAGCTCCTTGCCGCCCTTCCCGGCGACGCGCTCGAGCAGTGCCATGCGCTGGTGCTCATAGCCAAGCTCGAGGTAGGCGTCGCACAGCACATCCAGCGCTTCCTCGAAGCGCCCGTCGAGCCGCGCGAGATCGCCGCCGAACAGCGGCTCGAGCAGCTCGGCTGCCCTGCTGTTGTGTCCTTGCTCCAGGTGCATCCGCGCAACCGCCGCCAGCGCCCACCCTGGAATGCGCCGATGCTCCAGCGCGGCGTTGAGGGTCGCGGGAGTCAGATGCCGGATCACCCAGGGCCACAGATCCTCGGTGTGACCCATATCCAGGTCCGGCAGCCCGGCACAGCAATGCTTGTGCTTGATGCCCGAACCGCACGGACACAGGGCATTGCGCTCGGGCGGAGGCAGCGGCCGCGGGCGGAACTGGTGGCCCGGGAGCGGTGTGGCGTTCCAGATCGAGCGCGCAGCAGCGGCGGCGATGGCTGCCGGCCCGCTCTTGTCGATGAACGGCAGGTGCCCGAAGAACTCCGAGGCCTTTGCACGCATCCAGGCGAAGTACTGTTGCGGATCCTCGTGGCGCAGGATCTCGTCCACCGACTGCGCGAGGATGGCGTCGATCTGCTCGAAAGTGAGGAAGGTCGCGTCTTGGTGCTGGGGCATTGCTGGAACCGGTCGACTGGTGGAAGCGGATGCGCAAGACCCTTGGCATACGATTCGAAGGGACCCTGGCGCCGCACCTCCGGAAAGCCCGAGGCCCTTGCGCTCTGCGGCCGCTCGCCGAGGCGTCAGAGGGCGAGCGAATCTGGCCCTGCGCACCGTGGCTCCAGCGTAGTCTAGCACCGCACCCGTGAAGAGGCAGGGGCTGGCGTGAGGAACACCCCTCTGAGGGAGGAACTCCGGTCAGTCGTGCAGAAATCCCGTTGGTCCTGCTTTGCTTTGAGTATCGCAGGCCTGTCCATGTTATCCGGGCTGTCGGCGGTCGACCTGTATTTCCCCGTCCTTGAGCACGAGCGACAGGCGCTCGCGCCGGCACAGCACGCCGATGTCGCGCAGCGGATCGCCGTCCACGAGCAGCAGATCGGCGAGAAAGGCGGGCCGGATCTGCCCCAGTTCGTGGCTGCGGTGCATGATCTCTCCGCCGAGCTTGGTGGCGGCGAGAATCGCGTCCATGGGCGTGAAGCCCAGCAGCTCGACGAAATGCACGATGTCGCGCGCGTTCGCGCCGATCGGCATCCAGGCAAAGCCATAGTCGCCGCCTGGCAGGATCCGAACGCCGCGGCGCTTCAGCTCCTTCGCGCTCTCGATGCCGCGCTCGAGCTCCTCCTCGACCCCGCGGCTGCGCGCCATCTCGGCGGTGAACCCCCAGGGCGCGGCGTCATGGACCAGGCGAATAGAGATTTCCCAGCGTCGGCGCTACGAACACCCGCTCGCGCGCCTACCGTGAGCATGTCCTTCGCCTCCTCGTCGAGAAGGGTGGCATGGTAGATCACCTCGACGCCGTAGTGCAGGCAGCGCTTCACCGCTTCCGCGCTGCGCGCATGCGCGGCCATGCGCTTGCCGAAGTCGTGGGCCACGTCGCAGACGGCGGCGATCTCGGGCTCCGACATCACCGTGCGCTCGGCGGCCGCCGAAGGCGTGCCGGCGTCCCCGGACACGTTGATCTTGAGCGTGTCCACGCCTTCCCGGCACATCTCGCGAGCAAACTGCCGGAACTGGTCGCTGCCGTCGAGGACAACTGCGAAGTTCTCGCGGTACAGATGCGGCAGCCGCACGTCGCCCAGCCCGCCGGTCACCGTCATTTCGGGGCTGGCCGCAAGCAGTCGCGGCCCCGGGAACTTGCCCGCCTCGATTGCGTTGCGCAGGACGATGTCCAGCCGCTTCTTGGCCGACGCCGCACTGAAGCAGCTGGTGAACCCGGCCTCCAGCATCGTGCGCGCGTTGGCGAGCGTGATCAGCAGGTGCTCTTCGACCGGGATGAAGCCCATCTCGACCGACTGCACACAATCGGTGAACGTCAGATGCGCATGCGGCTCGATCAATCCCGGCATCAGCGTGCCGCCGCGGCCGTCGATGCATTGCGCGTCGTCGACTCGCGGTGCCTGCTGGGCGTGCCACACTTCCTTGATGCGCTCGCCCTCGAGCAGCACCTGACCCGCAAACGCGTCCGCGCCGGTGCCGTCGAGGACCTCGACGTTGGTAAACAGGATCCGGCTCATCTTGCCTCCCTAAGGCTGAGCTGTTCCGTACGATTATTGTAGGAAATCGAGTGGGTGTTTTTCAGGGTTTTTAGAGCTTTGGTAGCATGCACGTTAGGATTTTCAGTCGCAGATACTCCTCGTCGCGCAGGCCGTAGGCTCGCCGTTGAATGACACGAATCTTGTTGTTCAAACCCTCCACAAACCCGAGCGAGACCTTGTTCTCTGGCCTGCAATAGACAGCAATCCCATCCCAATGACGCTCGATCATCTCGGCGAACTTCTCGTAGGGCTTCAGGCGCTGCCACTTGAGTGCTGCCCGCCAGTTGTCGAAGAAACGCCGCGCCCAGCCTTCGCGCTCGTAGCTCCACAGCTGACCGAAGGACTCCTTGAGCAGGTAGGCAGTATTGAGCCGCTTGTTGGCCGCCAGCAGGGTCCTCAACGCTTGGCGTCCCTCCAGGGTGAGGTTCTCGCGCCGGGACAACAGGGTGTACTTCTGCCCCTTGATGAAGCGTCGCTCTTGGCCCGCCAGCCGCGCGTACTCGCTCTTTCTGACTTGGTCGAGCGCCGCGCCCAGATGGCGCACGACGTGGAACTTGTCGAACAGGATGGCGGCGTTGGGCACATGCTGCTGGGTGGCGTTGCGAAACGGCTTCCACATGTCCATCACCGCCAAGCGGATGCCACGGCTTTTCTTCTCTCCCAGCCACTCAAAGAACTGGCTCATGCTTGCCTCGGAGCGATCCTCACCGCCAAACCAGATCGGCCGGCCTCGAATCAGGTCGCTGACCACGATGCGGTAGGTGTGCCGCCTGCGAATGGAGATCTCGTCGATGCCAATCGCCTTGGGAGCTGGCGTGCCCGCTTTGGCCAGCTGCGCGCGCATGTACTGCTTGTCCAGCTCCTTGACGCTGTCCCAGCCCAGGTGCAGTTCCTCGGTTACCTCCTTGACGGTGCTGTTGCGACAGCGCCGGCCCACGTAATAGGCAAAGCGCTTAGTGTACAGCGCGTTGTCGGTCAGAAACTCCAGCCGCTCGCGCTTCACGCGCCGGCAGCTTCGGCACAAGACGCGGCGCACCTCCAGCTCCAGGTAGAGGCGCCAGGCCCCGCAGGGCAAATCGCGCACCCGCCGCAGCCTGCGGTCGTACCAGCCCGATTGCACACGACCGCACACCCCGCAGGCCGTTTTTTTGACCACCGCACGAGCCGAACCACTCGCGCGTGCGGATCACCGAAGACCCCCCGCAGCTGCCCCAGCGGGCGAAACCCAGCGAACCGATATGCGTCGAGCAGACGCTTGAGCTTCGGTGGAGTAGACATGGACAGATCATGCCAGAAGGCCGCTCGGCGTTCGAGTCTGCGTCGCTACGCCGCAATGCACGCTTCCGGGCCCACCCTCCCCCAGCGCCACTGCGTCAATGGCGATGGGGTTCTACTCGGCCGAAACGCCGATGGCTCCGGTCAATCCGCCTGCGCCGTTCGCGCAGACAACGTTCCTATCCGGCATCGATCCGGGCCCACGCGAAGCCTTGCCAGGTTAAGACGCGACGCAGCCTGCCCGCTTCAGATCTTCGGTTTCTCCAACCCGCCGGCGTAGATCCGGTTCCAGGTGGGGCTGATGATGATCTGGTTGATGCATGCATGCGCCGGCATCTCGGCGACGAAGCGGATGGTGTTGCCCAGGTCCTCCGGTTGCAGCATCCGGGCGCGATCCTCCGCGCGAGGGCGGGACGGGCCGGCGCTCCATGATGGGCGTGGCTACTTCCGCCGGGCAGATGGCGCAGGCGCGGATGCCGTTGACGCACTCCTCCATGTTGATCGTCTCGGTCATCGCGATGACTGCGTGCTTGCTGGCGTTGTACGCTGCGCCGGTGAGCGCGGCGTGGTACACGCCGGCCCAGGAGGAAATGTTGATGACGAGCCCGTCGTGCTGCGCGCGCATCGACGGCAGCACCGCGAAGGTCGTGTAAAAGGAGCCGTCGAGGTTGACGCCGATGACCTCGTCCCAGCCCTCGAACGTCTGGTTGCGCCAGTAGCGGTCGGTGACGTTCAGCCCGGCGCTGTTCACCAGGATATCGACTCGGCCGTGCCGCCGCAGGATCGCGGCCGCCACCCGCGCCGACCTGCTCGTGATCGCTCACGTCCAGCGGCTCGATCTCGGCTTTGGCACCGCCCCTTGCGGATCTGCGCCGCTTCTCGCTCCAGCACCTCCCCGCGCCGGCCCGACATGACCACGACCGCGCCCGCCTCGGCCAGCGCCTGGGCGCCCGCCAAGCCGATCCCGGTCCCCGCGCCCGTGATCCAGGCGATCTTGCCTTCCAGACCCATCGCTCCTCCACACGCGCTTCATGGCTTGCGCTGCTTCGGATGATACTGCTTGAGTGCCATTGGCTGCCGGATTCGGGCGCACAAGTCCGGGTCGACGCAGACCTTCGAAAGAACGCTGCGGCAGGCCACGCTTGAAGCAGACACGGAGCCTCGACCTCGAGAGCTGCGGTTAGCCTACGCCCGTTGGCGCGCCGCGAACGCTTCCTCTCAGCGCCTGCGCCGACTGCGCAATCGCGCGCTTCGCCGCATCCACCGCCCCGCCCATCAGATAGAAGCCGTGGATCATGCCTTCGTAGTTCACCAGCGTGACGCGGTTGCCGGCTTCGATCAGCCGCTTGGCGTATTCGACGCCTTCGTCGCGCAGCGGATCGTAAGCCCGCCACCAGCAGAGCGCCGGGGGCAGGTTGGACAGGTCGTCGGCGACCAGCGGCGCGAAGCGGAAATCGTGGAACTCCTTCGGGCTGCGCGCGTACTGCTTGTAGAACCAGGTGATGGTGTTGCGGGTGAGCACATAGCCTTCGGCGAACTTGCGGTGCGAGGGCGTCTCCGGCTCGGGCGCGGTGCACGGATAGATCAGCAGCTGGAATGCGAGCCGCGGGTAGCCGTCGTTGCGGGCCAGCAGCGCGCACACGGCGGCGAGGTTGCCGCCCGCGCTGTCGCCGCCCACCGCGATGCGCTCGGGATCGCCGCCGATCTCGCGCGCGTGCAGCGCCACCCAGCGCAGCGCCGCCATGCTGTCCTCCACCGCGGCGGGAAACTTGAACTCGGGCGCCAGCCGGTAGTCGACCGCCACCACCAGGCAATCGGCCTGGTTCGCCAGCATGCGGCAAGCCGAGTCGTGGGTGTCGAGGTCGCCGATCACGAAGCCGCCACCGTGCAACCACACCAGCACGGGCAACAGCTCGCCGGGCTTCGCCTCGCGCGGCTGGTAGATGCGGATGGGCAGCTCGCTGCCCGGGCCCGGGATGCGCCGGTCGGCAGTGCGAAAGATCTGCTCCTTGGGGGCCAGCTTGCTCACGCGCAGCCGGTACTGCTCGCGGGCCTGGCCGGGGGTGAGCTGCCAGAACTCCGGCAGACCGGACTGCTTGACCAGGCCGATGACGAGCTCGGCTTGCGGATCGAGCGGCATGCGTTCTCCTCAATCTGACAGGCGTATAGGCAGGGCAATAGAAACGGCGTCAGCGTGTGAAAGCACGAATCGTCCGCGGCAGCAGCAGCACAGCAAGAAACGCTACCGCCAACGCCCCCGAGAACCAGAGGTCGAGGTCCGACGCGAGCTGCCCTTCGAGTTTCAAGCGCAGGGCGAGTTGCACCAGCACATAGCCCCCGCCCAGCAAGCCGATCCACCAGCCCCAGGCACTGTATCGCCACAGGCCAAGCCCTACCACGACAGCCGAGAGCACCACAGTGAGCCTGTCCAGGTGCTCGCTGAGTCTGGCCGGCGCGCGCGTAGTTGCGATCTCCAGCATGAACACTGCCAGAATCGCGCCGGCGAACAGCAACGCGAGCACTGCCGCGACGCGCGGCAGAATGCTGGGTGCGTCCGGCTGCCGATCGGCCACCCGGGCCGCCGGCGGGTGGTACGGGTTGTCCGCGCTCACGGCGGGTCGCCTGCCTGCCGCAGGCAGGCGTTGCGCGTCGCCGGCAGCAGCAATACGACCAGGAAGGCGAACAGCAGCAGGGCAATCAACCAGCCCGCCGCGCCTATCGTCTCGCCGCTGGCGGTGGTAACGACGATATACAGCAGGTGCGAGATGAGCTGCCAGGCGGCCGCGATCAGACCGGCCCACCAGGCCCAGCCGAGGCGAAACCACAGCCCGGCGGCAACCGGGAGCGCACGGCGCTGATCACCAGTCCGGCGGTGGTGCTGTAGCCCGACGAGCCGATCACGCCGACCAGCCGGGTGCGAAAGAGGACGTCCGCCCACAGCACCAGGGCCATCGCCAGGACGATTGCGGCCGCCACGCGCGGCAGGCTGCTCGGCGCAGCCTGCGCGCCCGGCAGCAGCGGCGCCGCGTCGACGCTCATTCCTTGCTGCCCGGCGGATAGATCAGCTTGAAGGTGCCCACGCCTTGGCCAGAGTCGCACCGGTTTCATCCCGCACTTCACCTTCGGAGAATATCAGCGAGCGGCCGGCGCGCTGGGCCCTGCCTCGGCCACCACCGCGCCGGTGGCCGCCGCAATGAAGTTCGCCTTCATCTCCACCGTCAGGCAGCCGATGCAGTTCTCGTCCAGCGCGCGGCAGGCGGAGGACAACGCCACGTCCAGCAGCGTCATCACCGCGCCGCCGTGGATCGCCTTCCAGCTGTTGAAGTGCTCCGGCTTGGGGTCGTAGCCGACCCTGGCCGTACCGTCGGGCTTCTCCAGCAGGCGAAAGCCCAGGTGCTCGACGAAGGGCATGTAGACGTCGAAGGTTTTCGATTGCACGGCGAAGGCTACCTCATCTACCGCAGAGGAACACAGAGGAACGCAGCTTTGGAGAACTGAGTGGTATGCTCCGTACGGCGAGTGAGCTGCACGTCGTACCTGACCCGCGCAGCAGACACCTCGATGCCGCAGACCACGGAGCGAATCGTGTACCTCGGTGTCCTCTGCGGTAAATGCCGTACGGTCGGCTTAGATCGCGCTCATTCCGCCATCGACGGCGATGATCTGGCCGGTCATGAAGCTGGAGGCATCGGAAGCGAGCAGCACCGCCGCACCCTTCAGGTCCTCGTCGCCGCCGAAGCGCTGGAGCGGAGTGAGCTGCATGATCGTGTCCTTGCGACTCTCGGCCATGACCTTGGCCATCTTGGTCGGGAACACGCCGGGCGCGATGGCATTCACGGTGATGTTGTAGCGCGCCCACTCCGCGGCCAGCGAGCGGGTGAAGTTGACCACGCCGCCCTTGCTGGCGTTGTAGGCGATGGTGCGCATGAAGCCGGCGTGGGTGCCGGACAGGCCCGCCACCGACGCGATGTTGATGATGCGCCCGTAGCTTGCCGGAATCATCGCGAGGTTGCCGCCGCCTGGCTCAGCGCGAACACCGCGGTGAGATTCAGATTGATCACCTTGTTCCAGGCATCGAGCGGATGCTGCTCGGCGGGCGTGCCCCAGGTCGCGCCGGCGTTGTTGACCAGGATATCGAGGCGGCCGCACCCGGCGAGCACGTGCTCCACCAGCGGCTTGGCGGCTTGAGTGTCCTGCAGGTCGCAAGCCAGCGTGATCACATCCACGCCCTGGCCCTTGAGGTGGGCGGCGGCCTCGTCGAGCTCGGCCTGCTTGCGCGCCGTGATGGCCAGCTTCGCACCCATCTCGCCCAGCGCCTCGGCGATCTGCAGGCCCAGTCCGCGGGACCCGCCGGTGATCAGCGCGACCCTGCCGGTCAAGTCGAACAGCTTGGCGTACACCCATCGTCCTACCCCTTGCTCAACCGATTAACCGCAGAGGCGCAGAGAGCGCAGAGAACAGCCGCAGAGGAAGCCATAACGATACCAGAGAACAGTGAACTCAGGCGGCTGCCGAGCCGGTCAAACGCAACCGCAGAGGTGCGACAGAGCGCGAAGAACGGCGCGCTTCGGCCCGCGCATAGTCCGCGCGCATTGGACGACTCGTCTAGTTTCTCTGCGCTTCCTCTGCGCTCTCTGCGCCTCTGCGGTTCAGCCTTGGGCAGTAGGGGTTCGGCCTTAGGCGGCAGGCAGGTCAACCTTATGAAAAGGTCTAGGGGGATATCAGCGCAAAGCCAGCGCCGAAGGCCGCACGCGAGCCCCGGTGACGGCGCGCTTTTTGAGCAGCAGCTCGATGGCGCGGGCGGAGAGCTCCGCGCGCTCGAGCGGGCCGCAGATCACCTCCGCAATCGGCGACACCTCCCCGCCACCGTGCGGCGAGACGTCCAGCTCCATGAACGGAACGATGTGCCCGCCGGCATGGCGGAAGCGCAGCTGCGACAGGCCCTCGCCAGCGTAGACGGTGTCGGCGACGACGCAGCAGACGCCACTCTTCGTCTTCCCTGAAGGCAATGTGCTTGAAGCAGGCCACCAGCTCGACCATGTGGTCGGCGAGGAAGTCGAGCACCACCTCCATCGCCCTCTTCACCCGGCCATCCGGCGAGCGCAGGGCAAACATGGCGCGATCGAGCAGGTTGGAAATCAGCGCGTTCTGGCGCTCCGGATCGTAGATCACGCGGCGCAGGGCCGCAGCCGAATAGCGGCCGCTGCCATAGGTCAGAGCCTGGTGCGCAGGCCTACCGCGTAGCCCCCGCGCGGCCCGGCGTAGGCACGCCACTGCCCGAGCGCGTCGCCGTTCTGGCAGAAGCAGGTGGCGAAAATGCTGCGCTGCCAGGTACGCGGATCGAGCCGCTGCTCGGCTCTGCTCGCAAAACGCCCGCAGCACCGGATCGCTGACGTAGGCCCGCTTGCGCAGGTGGTCCCGGATCAGATCGCGCACGAAATCGGTCTCGCGCGAGCCCGCCAGATACAGCAGGTCGCTCGCCCAGATGCGGCCGGCTTCGAGGATCGCGTTCAGGCTCGCCGCGTCGGTGTAGTGATACACGGCATAGGGCACCCGGCCCTGCAACGCGGTCCAATCGGCGTAGAACGCCTGCGTGGCGGTCAGCAGCTGGACAGCCAGGCGGGTCGAGGTCCAGCGCGCTTCGGGCACCAGCGGGTGCAGCAGCTCCAGAGGCGGCGGGACCGAGATCTCGAGGGTTTCGTCGATGCTTTCCATGATCTTCCCATTGTCTACTGCGACTGCAACAGCTTGGGGCCGACTCAAAACCAGGCATCCTGCATTTCGAAGCAGGTCCGGTCCAGGTCATTGAGCAGCTGGTTCTGGTGGCGCGTCCGCGGCAGCTCCCAGCGGTAGAAGTAGGCGCACGCCGCCAGCTTTCCCTGGTAGAAGTCCCCCTCGGGACCCTGCGCCCCGGGCAGCTTCGCGACCGCCACCAGGGCCTGCCGCAGCCAGATCCATGCCACAACGATGTGCCCGGTCATCTCCAGGTACAGGGAGGCGTTGGCCAGGGCCAGCTCCACCTCGCCGTTGGCGGCCGCGCACAGGAGGTTGCGGGTGGTCTCCATGATCCGGTCCACCGCCGCCGCCAGGTCCTCGGCGAAGCCGCGCAGCTCGGGGGAGTCGCACTTGCGGGCCTCGCGCAGGGTCGCGTGCATCTCGCGCATCAGCAGCTGCAAGGCGGCCCCGTCCTGCATGCCGGCCTTGCGCCCGAGCAGGTCCAGGGCCTGGATCCCGTGCGTTCCCTCGTGGATGGGATTGAGGCGGTTGTCGCGGTAGAGCTGCTCTACCGGGTACTCGCGGGTGTAGCCGTAGCCCCCGTGCACCTGGATTGCCAGGTCGTTCGCCTGCAGGCACCATTGGGACGGCCAGGACTTCACCATCGGCGTCAGGATCTCCAGCAAGAGCTGGGCTTCCTGCCGCACCTGCTCGGTCTGACCGGTGTGCTGGTCGTCCACCAGCCGCGCGGCGTACAGGCACAGGGCCAGCCCGCCCTCTACGTAGGCCTTCTGCGCCAGCAGCATGCGCCGCACGTCGGCATGCTCGATGATCCGCACCTGCGGGCCGGGTCGCATCCTTGCCGGCGGGCGGGCGTCCCTGCGGCCGTTCGCGGGCGTAGGCCAGCGCGTGCAGGTAGCCGCTGTACCCCAGCATGACCGCTCCCAGCCCCACGCCCACGCGCGCCTCGTTCATCATGTGGAACATGTAGGCCAGGCCCTGGTGCGGCTGGCCCACGAGGTAGGCCGACCGCACCACCTTGCTCGCCGAAGTTGAGGACGCAGTTGGTGGTGCCGCGGTAGCCCATCTTGTGATTGAGCCCCGCGAGCCAGACGTCGTTGCGCGCGCCGAGCGCCCCGTCGTCGCCCACCAGGTACTTGGGCACGATGAACAGCGAGATGCCCTTGACGCCCGCCGGAGCGCCGGGGATCTTCGCCAGCACCAGGTGGATGATGTTCTCCGACAGGTCGTGCTCCCCGGCCGAGATCCACATCTTGCTGCCGAACACCCGGTAGGTCCCGTCGGGCTGCGGCTCGGCCCGCGTGCGGATATCCGACAGCGAGGAGCCGGCCTGCGGCTCGGACAGGCACATGGTGCCGAAGAAGCGCCCCGACAGCAGATGCGGCAGGTACTTCGCCTTCTGCTCGGGCGAGCCGAATGCCTCGATCAGGTTGGCGTTGGCGATGGTGAGGAACGCGTAGGCCGTGGTGGAAACGTTGGCTGCATTGAAGATGGCCAGGCACGCCTGCGCCAGGGTCACCGGCAGCTGCATGCCGCCCTGTTCGTAGTCCTTGTCCGCGGCCAGCAGGCCGGCCTCGCAGAACACCTGCAGAGCCCGCTTCACCTCCGGGATGATGTGGACCCGGGTCCCGTCGAAGGTCGGCTCGTTCAGGTCGGCCTTGCGGTTGTGAGTCGCGAAGTGCTCGGCGGCAATGCGATGGGCTGTATCGAGCGCCGCATCGAAGGTCTCGCGGGAATGATCGGCGAAGCGTGCGCGGTTGCACAGCGACTCGGTGTCGAGCAGCTCGTAGAGGACGAATGCGAAGTCGCGGCGGCTGATCAGGCGGTCTTGCACTGGATCTCTCCTCTACGGCCAAACCTTTCACCGCCAGGCTGCCTGGCACGGAACTGGCAGACCAATCCATGCTAACACGCCACTTCCAGCCAGCCCGCCATGCTCGCCCTGCCGGACCCACGGCCCCTCGCCGCCCTCACCCGGCCGGGACTGCTTGCGTTCGCGGCGGCAGTTTCGGCGCTGCTCGCCGGCCTCGCGCTGCGCAACGGCCTGGTCGCTGTGGTCGCGCTTTGCGTGGTGGTATTCGTGCTGGCCACGTTCTTCGGTTGGCTGGGCAGCTTGCAGCGGCGCGATGCGATCCGCGACACGCCGACCTCGACGGCGACCAGCGCCGCGATGGGCTACGTCGAACTGCTGGGGACGGCCCACGACGTCGCCTGGCCACCGCTGCGCAGCCAGATCCGCAAGACCCCCTGCGCATGGTACCGCTACCAGATCGAGCGCCGCGTAGGCGCCACGTGGATCACCGAGTCGAGCCGTGCGAGCACCCAGTGCTTTGTGCTGCGCGACGGCACCGGGGACTGCATCGTCGACCCCGAGGGCGCCGAGGTCCTGCCCCGGCGGCTGCGGGTGTGGCGCGAGTTCGAGTACCGTTACCACGAGGCCGTCATCGCGCATGGTGAGAGCGTCTACGTGCTGGGCGAGCTGACCTCGGTGCACGCGGCGCTCGACACTCCCGCCGAACTGCGCGCGGACATATCCGCGCTGCTGGCGGAGTGGAAGCGCGACCCGGAGGAGCTGATGCGGCGCTTCGACGCGAACCGTGACGGCACCTTGAGCGACGAGGAGTGGGAAGTGGCGCGCCGCGAAGCCAAGGCGAGGATCGAGCGGGAGTACACCGCGCGCCGCGCGCTCGGCCCGGTGAACCTGATCCGCCGCCCGGCCGACGGACGCAAGTTCATCATCTCGGTCTTCCCGCCCGAGCAACTCGCGCGCCGCTTCGGCCTGTGGGCGTGGCTGCACCTGGGTCTGCTGGTCAGCGGAGCCGCGGTGGCGCTGGTGGGGGTGGGCGTAGTGATTGTTCGGTAAGCTTCTCCCGCCTCCCGCCTCCCGCCTCCCGCCTCCCGCCTCACGCCTCACGCCTCACGCCTCACGCCTCACGCCTCACGCCTCACGCCTCACGCTCAGTTCGACTCCTTGATCAGCCGACCATTCGCGGGCTGCACCGGCCGGGCATTCATCGCGTAGAGGCGTCCGAACACACCCACCTGCTCGCGCGAGACCTGTACCGGTGTTTTCAACACCAGCCAGAGCACACCTTCGCTGCACGGCGGCGTGGTGAGCGAACCCATGTAGGTGTAGTAGTTGCGCGCCTCCGGAAGCAACGCATTGATGTCGACGGTAACCTCCAGCGGCGCGACCTCGCGATGGGGCTCCAGCGGCAGATGCGGCCAGAGCGCGTCGATGAAGGCGTTGGGCAGATCACTGGCCTCGAACAGCACCGCCACCACCGCCAGGCGCCCGTCCACGCTCTGATGCACCAGGTGCGCGACCATGTCGTAGGCACGGCCCTCGATGCGCTCCTCGGCGGGCTTGTGAAAGTGGAACTGCTTGAGCTCGAAGCGCTCGCCCGCCACGACGATGCTGCTGCCCTCGGTGTAGTTGACCTGGACGGTGTGGCCGTTGTCGATCATGCGCAACTGCGCAGGCTTGTAGTCGAAGCGGATCGGCTCGAGCCCCAGCCTGGCGCCATCGCGGATGTCGATTGGGGACTGGCGCTTGCCGGTTGCACAACTCTCGTACTGCGCGTTGAGCTTGCTCCACTTATCGGGGGCACCGGGCCCTTCGTAGCTCCAATGGAGTTCGGGCTGCGCGTCGTCTTTGTCTTCGGCCGCAACCGGGCGCGGCTTTGCGCTCCGGGAGGGACGCGACCGGTTGGCGGCCATGTAGTTGGGCGGCTTGCCGAGCGGCCGCGCCGCGCTGTGCGCGTCCGGCTCGTGAACCTCGACACGCGGCTTCGGCGCGGGCTTAGTGCCGGCGCCTTCCGCGACATGCGGTTGTTCCTTCGCCCCCACACCCTCCGCGGCGGGCCTCGCCTCGACCGCCTGGTGCTTCGCCGCGTCGGCGCCGGGTTTGGACGTCTCTTTATCCGCAGGCGGCGCATCACGCTCCACGCTCGCCGACACCGCTGTCGCCCTGGGTGAAGTCTCGGCCAATGCAACCTGGACCGGAGGCGCCTTGGCAGGCTCGCCCTTGGACTTGGCCGGCAGGCATGCGCGCTCGAGCAGGCCTTCATGCAGGGAGCCGGGGGGCACCAGGGCCGGCGCCTCCACGGCGTCGAGGTTGACGCGGCGCAGCTCGGTGCCGTCGCCGCCATAGAAGACTCGGAATAGCGGCACGAAGGTGCGGCTCGCGCAGTGGTAGCTGATGAGCGAGTTCGCGCTGTAGTAGTACACGCCCACCTGATCGGAGCGCTGCTCCTGCGTGAACACCTCGCGCACCCAGGTACGCACTACGCCGCCCTCGCGAATGGCACCGGCCGTGTCCAGGTACACGGCTCGGCTTGCCCCTTCGACAATCGGGATCCAGCGCCCGGCCATCGCGCTGCCTGTGGGCAGCGCCAGCAGCGCGAGAAGAACGATTCGCATTGCCACACTCGTCACGATCGGTGCTCCCTCCAGTAGCGCTCTTCGGCCACGCCTCACGCGCCCTCCGCCCGGCATGCCACACCGGCCATATCGGCCCGGCTGCCGCGCTCCTTGAGACGCCATTCCACCCACAGGCCGCCTTGCGTACAATAGAGGTTCTGGCTACAGGCGGTAAGCCCTTCATTCGACGACAAAAGCAGCCGTTTGCCCGACTCCCCCTGGACGGGAGTGCCCGGGAGGGGGTTGAGAGAGGCAGTGCATGGACGAGAAGCTGGTCTACAACGTAAACGTACGGGCGATGGATGTGCTCGCCGCGCCCGAGGAAGTGAAGCGGCGCCTGCCGCTGACCGATCGCGCCGAGGCAACCGTGCTGCGCGGCAGGCACGCGCTCGAGCGCGTCCTGGATCGGCGCGATCACCGCTTCATGGTGGTGGTCGGTCCCTGCTCGATCCACGATCCGATCGCGGCGATGGACTATGCGCAGCGCCTGAAGCGGCTGGCCGACGAGGTTTCCGACACGCTGTTCGTGGTCATGCGGGTGTACTTCGAAAAGCCGCGCACCACCACCGGCTGGAAGGGCCTGATCAACGACCCGCACATGAACGACAGCTTCGACATCGAGCACGGCATCCAGCTGGCGCGCAAGGTTCTGCTGGACATCAGCGAGATCGGCCTGCCTGCGGGCACCGAGGCGCTCGACCCGGTGAGCCCGCAGTATCTGGGCGACCTGGTGACCTGGAACGCCATCGGTGCCCGCACGACCGAATCGCAAACCCACCGCGAGATGGCGAGCGGGCTGTCCACGCCGGTCGGGTTCAAGAACGGCACCGACGGCGGCCTGACGGTAGCGGTGAACGCGTTGCTGTCGGTGTCCAATCCGCACAGTTTCCTCGGCATCGACCAGCGCGGACAGGTCGCCATCATCCGCACCAAAGGCAACGGCTACGGGCACATCGTGCTGCGCGGCGGCGCCAAGGGCCCGAACTACGATTCGGTCACCATCGCACTGGTGGAGAAGGAGCTCGCGAAGAACAAGCTGCCGGCCAACATCGTGGTGGACTGCAGCCACGCCAACTCCAACAAGGATCCGTCGCTGCAGCCACTGGTGATGCACGACGTCGCGCATCAGATCATGGATGGCAACCAGTCCCTGGTCGGGGTCATGCTCGAGAGCAATCTCCACGCCGGCAACCAGTCCATTCCCGCCGACCTGTCGCAGTTGAAGTATGGCCTGTCGGTCACCGACGCCTGCATCGACTGGCCGACTACCGAGAAGCTGCTGCGTGACGCGCGCGACAAGCTCAAGAGCGTGTTGCCCGGGCGCATTCCGCGTACCGCGGAGGTTCGCAGCCTGCGCGGGTAGGAAGAAAACGTGAGGAGTGAGGAGTGAGGGGTAAGGAGTCAGGAGCCACCCGGTCGCCGGGCGCATCCAATCGGGAAAACGGTGAGATTGGAAAGGTTTGAGGCCGTTGCCCCTCACGCCTCACCCCTCACTCCTCACGCACTTTCCAGAACCTATCCTCGGCCGATGTTGTCGAAAACCGGTCATCTCAAGCCAAACCCTCACCCATCCTCGCGCAAGCGGCGTGCCGCGGTCGCGATCCCCGCTCACGAGGGCTCCATGACCGACCTGACCGAGCACGACATCTACCTGTTCCGCGAAGGCACGCACTTTCGCGCTTACCATCGGCTCGGGGCACACCTGGGCACGCGCGGTGGCGAGCAGGGCGCGAGTTTCGCGGTGTGGGCACCGAATGCCGAGCGGGTTTCGGTGATCGGCGAGTTCAACGCCTGGCGGCCCGGGATGCATGCACTCGCCGCACGCCCGGATCAGAGTGGCATCTGGCAGGGTTTCGTGCCCGGTGTCCGGCGCGGGGCGCGTTACAAATACCATATCGTGTCGCGCTTCAACGACTTTCAGACCGAGAAGGCCGATCCCTTCGGCATACGCACCGAAACGCCCCCGGGCACCGCCTCCGTGCTCTGGGACCTGGACTACGGCTGGAGCGACGGGCAATGGCTCGAGCATCGTGGCGATGCCAACGCGCTGGCATCGCCCATGTCGGTCTACGAGGTGCACCCGGGCTCCTGGCGCCGCGTCCCCGAAGAGGGCAACCGGTCGCTGACGTATCGGGAGCTCGCGCATGCGCTGGGCGATTACGTGACCAGGATGAACTTCACGCATGTGGAGCTGATGCCGGTCATGGAGCACCCCTTCTTCGGTTCCTGGGGCTATCAGGTGACCGGGTATTTCGCCCCCACCGCGCGCTACGGGACGCCGCAGGACCTCATGTACCTGATCGACCACTTGCACCAGCGCGGCATCGGGGTGATCCTGGACTGGGTGCCCTCGCATTTTCCGTCCGACGGACACGGGCTCGCCTACTTCGACGGCACCTATCTGTTCGAGCACGCCGACCCCCGCCAGGGCTTCCACCCGGAGTGGAACAGCTCCATCTTCAACTACGGCCGCGCCGAGGTCCGCAACTTCCTCGGCAGCAGCGCGCTGTTCTGGCTCGACAAGTACCACGCCGACGGTCTGCGGGTGGATGGCGTGGCCTCGATGCTCTACCTGGACTATGGCCGGCGCAGCGGCGAGTGGATCCCCAACCCGTTCGGCGGCAACGAGAACCTCGATGCGGTGAACTTCCTGCGCACCGTCAACGAGTCGGCCTACCGCGACTACCCGCAGACGCAGACCATCGCAGAGGAATCCACCGCCTGGCCGATGGTGTCCCGCCCCCTCTACCGGGGCGGCCTGGGCTTCGGCATGAAATGGAACATGGGCTGGATGCACGACACGCTGGCCTACTTCCAGCTCGATCCGCTGTACCGCAAGTTCCATCACGGCCAGCTCATCTTCAGCCTGTGGTACGCGTTCACGGAGAACTTCATGCTGCCGCTGTCCCACGACGAGGTGGTTCACGGCAAGGGCTCGCTGTTGGGCAAGATGCCCGGGGACGAGTGGCAGCAGTTCGCCAATCTGCGGTTGTTGTACGGCTACATGTGGGGTCATCCCGGCAAGAAGCTGCTGTTCATGGGCGGGGAGTTCGGCCAGAAGCGCGAATGGCAGCACGACGAAAGCCTGGAGTGGCACGTGCTGCAATACCCGCTGCACGCCGGTGCCCAGCGCTGGGTCGAGGACCTGAACCGCTTCTATCGCAGCGAGCCGGCTCTGTACGAGCTCGACTTCAGCCCCGAGGGCTTCGAGTGGATCGACGCCAACGATGCGCAGACCGGCGTCGTCTCGTTCTTGCGCAAAGGCAAGCGCACGCAAGACCTCATCCTGGTGATCTGCAACCTGACGCCGGTGGTGCGTGAGAACTATCGCCTGGGCGTGCCGCGCGGCGGTCACTGGCAAGAATGTCTGAACAGCGATGCCCCGCTGTATGGCGGCAGCGGGCAAGGCAACCTCGGCGGCGTGGACGCCGCTCCGCTCCCGGCCCACGGCCGCTTTCATTCTCTGACTTTGCGGCTGCCGCCGCTCGCAGCGTTGTTTCTCAAACCTCAGTAGAAGGGCTGACCAAAGCGCTCGTAGAGAAAACAGACAGAGCAGATGATTCCATGCGACGTCCACCTGATCGGCATCGCCTGACACGATCCACACCACCCCCGGCCTTCGGCCGACCCCTCCTCATGAGAGGAGGGGAGAGGCAATCCTCCCCTCCTCTCCAAGGAGGGGTGGCACGCGCAGTGTGACGGGGTGGTTAGGCCTTTGCGCAAGCATCATTAGGCTTTGAGTAGTGAGGCCGACCATGACGAACCAAGCCACGCTGAAGCAAGTGAATCCGGCCGCCGTCGCAGCGGGTGTCCCCGAGCATGGGCGGGTGCGCACTGTGATCGAAGGCATCACGCCGCAAGTCGATGGCGGCCGCTTCGCAGCGAAGCGAGTCGTGGGTGACGTCATATGCGTGGAAGCCGATGTGTTCACCGACGGACACGACGCGGTGCTGTGCCGTGTGCTGTACCGGCGCGCCGGCGACACCGTATACGCCAGCACGACGATGGAGGCGCTCGCGAACGACCGCTTCGCCGGCAGCTTCACGGTGACACAGGCCGGGCGCTGGGAATACACCGTCGAAGGCTGGGTCGACCACTTCGAAACCTGGCGCCGGGACCTGCGCAAGAGAAAGGCGGCCGCTCAGGACTTGTCGCTCGAGCTCCTGCGCGGCGAGCAACTGGTGAGGGAGGCGGCCGCACGCGCCGGCGGAGAGGAAGCACGGTGGCTGGCACAGTGGGCGACCCGCATCGCAGACACCGCCCTGGATACCGAGCAGCGCTACGGCGCGGCGCTGGATGCCTCGCTGTCCGCTCTGGTCAGGCGCTGCCCCGACCTCGAGCTGCTGGCGCGGCACGAACCCTGGCTGCCGCTCACAGTGGACCGGGAGCGGGCGCGCTACTCCACGTGGTACGAGCTGTTCCCGCGCTCGTGGGCGCCGGAAGCAGGCAAGCACGGTACGCTGCGCGACGTCGCCGCGCGCCTGCCCGACATCGCGCAGATGGGCTTCGACGTGCTGTATCTGCCGCCGATCCATCCCATTGGCGAGACCAGCCGCAAGGGTGCAAACAACGCCGTCCGCGCTCAGCCCGGCGAGCCGGGCAGCCCCTGGGCCATCGGCGCGAACGGCGGCGGACACAAAGTCGTCCACGCACAGCTGGGCAAGCTCGAGGATGTGCGCTTCCTGGTCGATGAGGCCAGGCGTCACGGCATCGAGCTGGCGCTGGACATCGCCTATCAGTGCAGCCCGGACCATCCGTATGCAACCGAGCACCCGGAGTGGTTCCGCACGCGCCCCGACGGCACCATCCAGTACGCCGAAAATCCGCCCAAGAAGTACCAGGACATCTATCCGCTCCACTTCGAATCCAGGCAGTGGCGCGAGCTGTGGCTGGAGATGAAGAGCATCCTGGATTTCTGGATCGGTCATGGCGTGCGCATCTTCCGCGTCGACAACCCGCACACCAAGCCCTTCGCGTTCTGGGAGTGGGTGATCGCGGAGGTCAAGCGCGAGCACCCCGACGTCATCTTCCTGGCGGAGGCCTTTACCCGGCCCAAGGTGATGCACCGGCTGGCCAAGCTCGGGTTCACCCAGTCCTACACTTATTTCGCCTGGCGCAACACGCCCGCGGAGCTGAAGGAGTACTTCACCGAGCTCACGCAGGGTCCCGGCCGCGAGTACTTACGGCCCAACGCGTGGCCGAACACGCCGGACATCCTGCCGGAGTACCTGCAGTTCGGCGGGCGCCCCGCATTCATGGTGCGGCTGGTGCTCGCCGCCACCCTGGCGGCGAGCTACGGGATCTACGGGCCGGCCTTCGAGCTGTTGGAGCACGAGCCGCGCGAGCCCGGCAGCGAGGAATACCGCGACTCGGAGAAATACCAGATCCGCCAGTGGGACCTTGGCCGGGCCGACAGCCTGCGGGATTTCGTCACGCGCGTGAACGCGATCCGGCGCGACAACCCGGCCCTGCATTCCGATTGGAGCCTGCGCTTCCATCCGGTCGACAACGAATCGCTGCTGTGCTATTCGAAGACCAGCCCGGACGAGGCCAACATGATGTTCACCGTGGTCAACCTGGACCCGCATCACACCCAAACCGGCTGGGTCGAGCTGCCGCTGGAGGAGCTGGGGCTGGACGCGACGCGCTCGTTCCAGGCCCACGACCTGCTCTCGGGCGCGCGTTTTCTCTGGCACGGCGCACGCAACTACGTGGCGCTCGACCCGCAGCAGACGCCGGCGCACATCTTCCGCCTGCGCCGCCGGGTGCGCAGCGAGCAGGACTTCGACTACTTCATGTGAGGAGCGCGCACATGGACCGGGAGAAGAGCGTTCAGCACCTTGCCGATACGGCGGCGGCCGGCTGGCACAGCGACCCGCTGTGGTTCAAGGACGCCGTCGTGTACGAGGTGCCGGTGCGCGCCTACTGCGACGCCGACAACGACGGCATCGGCGATTTCGCCGGACTCACCGGCAAGCTCGACTACATCCAGGAGCTCGGCGTCAACACCATCTGGCTGCTGCCCTTCTACCCTTCCCCGCAGCGCGACGACGGCTACGACATCGCCGACTATCACAACGTGCACCCGCAGTACGGCACCCGCCACGACTTTCACGCCTTCGTGCGCGAGGCGCACCGGCGCGGCCTGCGGGTGATCACCGAGCTGGTCATCAACCACACCTCGGACCAGCATCCGTGGTTCCAGGCCGCCCGCCGCGCGCCGCCCGGCTCGTCCAAGCGCGACTACTACGTGTGGAGCGACCACGCTACCAAGTACTCGGGCACCCGCATCATCTTCACCGACACGGAGAGCTCCAACTGGACCTGGGACGAGGTCGCGAAGGCCTACTACTGGCACCGCTTCTTCAGCCACCAGCCGGACCTGAACTTCGACAACCCGCAAGTGCTCAAGGCGGTGATCCGCACCATGCGCTTCTGGCTCGACATGGGAGTGGACGGGCTGCGGCTGGACGCCATCCCCTACCTGGTGGAGCGCGAGGGCACCAACAACGAGAACCTGCCGCAGACCCACGCGGTGGTGAAGGAGATTCGGCGGGTGATCGACGAGCACTACGGCGACCGCGTGCTGCTTGCCGAGGCCAACCAGTGGCCGGAGGACGTGCTCGACTACTTCGGCGACGGCGACGAATGCCACATGGCCTTCCACTTCCCGCTGATGCCGCGCATGTACATGGCGATCGCCCTGCAGGACCGCCATCCGATCGTCGAGATCATGCAGCAGACCCCCGACATCCCCGACAACTGCCAGTGGGGGATCTTCCTGCGCAACCACGACGAGCTCACGCTGGAGATGGTGACCAGCAAAGAGCGCGACTACATGTACACCACCTACGCAACCGATCCGCGCGCGCGCATCAACCTGGGCATCCGCCGGCGGCTCGCGCCGCTGATGGAAAACGACATGGACCGCATCAAGCTGATGAACAGCCTGCTGCTGTCGATGCCGGGCTCGCCGGTGCTCTACTACGGCGACGAGATCGGGATGGGCGACAACATCTTCCTGGGCGATCGCAACGGCGTGCGCACGCCCATGCAGTGGAGCCCGGACCGCAATGCCGGTTTCTCGCGCGCCGATCCGCAGCGCCTTTACCTGCCGCCGATCATGGATCCGATCTACGGCTTCGAGGCGGTCAACGTGGAGGCGCAGGCGCGCGAGCCCGGGTCGTTGCTCAACTGGATGCGGCGCATGCTCGCGGTGCGCAAGACCAGCCAGGCGTTCGGGCGCGGCAAGCTCAGCTTCCTCAAGCCCGGGAACCGCAAGATCCTCGCTTACCTGCGCGAGCTCGGCGACGAAGCGGTGCTGTGCGTGGCCAACCTGGCGCGTTCGGCGCAGCCGGTCGAGCTGGACCTGGCGCACTACCGCGGACGCGTGCCGGTCGAGCTGATGGGCCGCACCGCCTTCCCGCCGATCGGCGAGCTGCCCTATCTGCTCACCCTGCCCGCGTGCGGCTTCTACTGGTTCCGACTGGCTACCGACGTGCCGACCCCGGAGTGGCACGAGGAGCGCCAGGTGCGCGAAGACCTGCCGGTGCTGGTGCTGTTCGACGGCTGGTCGAGCTTTTTCCGGGACCGCGTGGTGCCCTGGCGCATCGGCATGGCGCAGAAGGTGCGCGCGCAATTCGAGGAGGAGGCGCTGCCGCGCTTCATCGAGACCCAGCGCTGGTATGCGGCCAAGGGCGAGAATATCGACCGCACCACGCTCGGCGACCATGCCGAATGGAAGGTCGGGGCGAAGAGCTGGCTGTTCACCTTGGTGGACGTGGAGACGCCCGCCGGCAAAGCGACCTACTCCATCCCGCTCGCACTGGCCTGGGAAGACGGTGAAGAGGAGCGCGTGCGCAGCCTGGCGCCGGCGACGCTGGCGCGGGTGCGCCAGCAGGCGGCAGTCGGTGCGCTTGCCGATGCGCTGACCGACGAAGCCTTCTGCCATGCGGTGGTGGAGGCAATCGGCGCGAACCGCGAGCTGGCGAGCGCCCAGGGCAAGCTCCAGTTCGTCCCCACCCGCACCTACCCCGCGCTGGCCGGCAGCAACCCCGGCGCGCTGCCGATGAAACCCTCCCGCGCGCAGAGCAGCAACACCACCGTGAGTCTGGGCGAGCTTCTGTTCCTCAAGGCCTACCGGCGCGTGCGCCCCGGAGTGAACCCGGAGCTCGAGATCGGGCGGTTCCTGACCGAAGTGGCCGGCTTCCGCAACTGCGTTCCGGTCGCGGGTGCGCTCGAGTACACCGCCGCCGACGGCACAGCGTTCACGCTGGCAATGCTGCAGGGCTACGTGGCCAATCAAGGCGACGGCTGGGCTTACGCCCTGGAGCATCTGGAGCACTTCCTCGATGAGCACAGCACGCTTTCCGCCCAGCCGGTGCCCGAGGACGTGCACGGCGCGTTCCTCCAGCTGATGGCCACGCTTGGGCAACGGACCGCCGAGCTGCACCTCGCACTGGCCAGACCCAGCGGCGACCCGGCTTTCGAGCCGGAGCCCATCGCGGGCACCGATGTGGCCGCCTGGGTCGCTCAGGTCGCCGAGGAAGCGACGCAAACTATCGCCCATGTGGAGCGTACCCGAGACGGCTTGCCAGAGCCGGTGCGCGACGGATTCGATACGCTGCTGGATGCGCGCCAGCGGCTGCTGACGCGGATCCAGGCCAGCGCGGCCACGCGCATCGAGGGGCTGAAGATCCGCTACCACGGCGACTACCATCTCGGCCAGGTGCTGCTGTCGAAGAACGACTTCATCATCATCGACTTCGAGGGCGAGCCGGCGCGGCCGCTGGCACAACGGCGGCAGAAGCACTCGCCGCTGAGGGACGTTGCGGGAATGCTGCGCTCGTTCAACTACGCCCGTCACACAGCGCTGCTCCATGCGACGGAGCACCACCCGGAAAGCTATGCCACGCTCGAGCCGCTGACCCAGAAGTGGGAGAAGCAGGTCCGCGAGGCGTTTCTGCGCGCCTACGCCAAGGGCGTCGAGGGCAGCCGGTGTACGGCTCGTTCGATGCCGCGCGCCCGCTCCTCGAGCTGTTCGAGCTGGAGAAGGCCTTCTACGAGCTGCGCTACGAGCTGAGCCATCGCCCGGACTGGGCGGTGGTGCCGCTGCGCGGGATTCTTTCTTTGGCTTAGGAGGTAACGCATGAAGGAAGAAGTGAGCATGCTTCTGGAGCCGGCCAAGGCGTTCCTGCTGCAGGTCGGCCAGTTCCTGCCCAAGCTGCTGCTGGCGGTCATCGTCGTGGTGGTGGGCTGGCTGCTGGCCAAGGCGGTGCGCTTCGCGGTCACGCGCGGGCTGCGCGCCATCAACTTTCATATCCTCGGCGAGCGCGCCGGCATCGACGGCTTCCTCAAGCAGGGCGGCGTCGAGACCGACTCGGTCGGGATCCTGGCGCTGCTGATGTTCTGGCTGGTGATGCTGGCCGCGCTGATCATCGCCTTCAACAGCCTGGGGCTCACCTACATCACCGACCTGCTGGGGCGCATCGCGCTGTTCCTGCCTCACGTCATTGTCGCTGTGCTGATCCTGGTCTTCGGTTCTTATTTCGCGCAGTTCATCGGTAACTCGGTCACCGGCTACTGCCGCAGCGCGCAGGTCCGCGACGCCGAGCTGCTGGGCACGCTGACCCGCTACGCGGTCCTCACATTCGTGGTGCTGATCGGGTTGGACCACCTCGGCGTGGGCGGCGAGATCGTGCGCGAGAGCTTCCTCATCATCCTGGCCGGAGTGGTGCTGGGCCTGGCGCTGGCTTTTGGCATCGGCGGCCAGAGCAAGGCCGCGCAGCTGATGGAGCGCTGGTGGCCGAGCCGGGACAAGCCGGACGAGAAGGGGCGGCAATGACCGCGCGACGCTTCGTCACCGGATGGACGAACGTCAACGCCCGGGCGCCGACCTCGGCGGATGATTTCGAAGCTCGATCAGGTCACAGGAGGAAAAGATGGACGTGAGCACGCAACGGATGCTGAAGGACATGCGGCAGGTGGTGGCACAGACCCAGGCGCTGCTGGATGCCGGCGGCGACAGGCTCGGCAAGACGCGCGAGACTGTGGCCGCGCACCTGCAAACGGCCAGGGACAGCCTGCTCGATCTGGAGCACGATCTGCACCGGGGAGCACGCCGGACCATCCGGCACGTCAACCGCTATGCCGAGGACAACCCCTGGCAAGTAGCGGGCGTCGGGCTGGCGGTGGGGCTGGTGCTGGGCACGGTGCTGGGGCTTGCCGCCGCCCAGCGGCGCGACTAGGGCATGCGGCCGCGGCCTTCGCGCCCCGGCTGCATCATTGACCACGACAAAGGACATCGCATGGACACAACCGCTAGCGGAAAGGTCGTCGAAGACCTGCGTGAGCTCGCCGCCAACACCGAGGCGCTGGTGGCTGCCACCGCCGGCCAGGGCGGCGACAAGGTCCAGCAGCTGCGCACGCGGGCGGAGGACTCGCTGCGCGAGGCGCGTCTGCGCCTGCTCGAGGCCGGCGTACGCATGGAAGGGAAGGTGCGGTACGGGGCGCACGCCGTGGATGACTACGTGCACGATCACCCCTGGCACTCGGTCGGCATCGTCGCAAGCGCTGCCTTCCTGATCGGCTACGTCCTCGGGCGGCGCTGAGCTCCTGTGCATGTGATCCGAACAGGCTGATTCTCGGCCTGCCGCCGCGTGAGGGCTCTCGATCAGTCCGGAGTGAAATTCAGTGCGATCCCATTGATGCAGTAGCGCAGATCGGTCGGAGGGGGGCCGTCTTCAAAAACGTGGCCAAGGTGGCTCCCGCAACTTGCGCAGTGGACTTCGGTTCGGACCATGCCAAGGGTGCGGTCGACCGATGTCTCGATGGCTCCCTCGATCGGATCGTTGAAGCTTGGCCACCCCGTACAGCACACCTTCATCCGGGAATCGTACTGCCGCCATGACCTGGGAGCAACTCCCCGTCGTGCAGACCATCGAGCGTGCCATCTGGGACACGCCGCTCGCCCCGCTTCCGCGCTGGCGGGCAGCGATGTTGCGCCTCACGCGTCTGGCGCTGGTGCTCACGCGCGATGTGGTGTCGGGCCAGCTCACGTTGCGCTCCATGAGTCTGGTGTACACGACGCTGCTGTCGATCGTGCCGCTGCTGGCGCTGAGCTTCTCCGTGCTCAAGGCCTTCGGGGTGCACAACCAGGTGGCGCCCGCGCTGCGCAGACTGCTCGCGCCGCTCGGGCCCCAGCGCGACGAGATCACGGATTACATCATCGAGTTCGTCGAGCGCATGAACGTCGGCGTGCTCGGCTCGGTCGGCTTCGCCCTGCTTCTGTACACGGCGGTGTCGTTGATGCAGAAGCTCGAGGAGTCATTCAACTACATCTGGCACATAGCCGAGCCGCGCAGCATCGGCGAGCGCTTCAGCCGTTACTTGAGCGTGCTGCTGGTCGGGCCGATCCTGGTGTTCGCGGCCCTGGGCATGACCGCAGCGGTGACCCGCATCGACCTGGTGCGGATTGTTCTGGCCAGCCAACCGGGCGGATGGCTGCTGTACCTGTTCGGCCAGGTCATTCCCGTTGTGCTGGTGATCACCGCCTTCACGTTCATTTATGTCTTCGTGCCGAACACGCGAGTGCGCTTCTGGCCGGCGCTCACCGGCGGGATCGTCGGCGGCCTGCTGTGGCAGACCGGCGGCTGGGCCTTTGCCATGTTCGTGGCCTCGTCGACCCGCTACTCTGCGATCTACTCCGGCTTCGCAATCCTGGTGCTGTTCATGATCTGGCTGTACCTGAGCTGGCTGATCCTGCTGTTCGGAGCTGCCGTGGCTTTCTACCGCCAGTATCCAGAATACATCCTGGCCGAGAGCGGCGAACCACGGCTGAGCAACCGCATGCGCGAGCGGCTTGCACTGGCGGTGATGAGCTTGATCGCACAGCATCATCGCGACGCACGCCCGCCCTGGACGCTGCAGCAGCTCGCTCAGCACCTCAACGTACCTGGCCATGCCATGCGCGTCGTGCTGGGCGCCCTGCACCAGTCCGGCGTCCTGGCGCACACCGACTCCGACCCGCCCGCCTATCTACCCGCCCGCGATCTCACCACCTTGTCGGTGCGTACCGTGCTCGGGGCAGTTCGCAGCGCAGGCGAGGACCGCTACCTCAACCCGTCCGCCCTGCCGGTGCCGGAGGTCGTCGAGCAGACGTTGCATCGGATCGAGCAGGCCCTGGATGCGGCGCTCGCCGGCTTGACCGTCGCCGCGCTCGCCGCTGATCCACCTGCGGCGGCAAGCCGGGACGCCGCATCTGCCGAACCTGCAGGCTCCAGCCCGTCGACAGGCCGCCGTGATGCGCTGCCGGTGAACCAGGGCGAGGACGCTGCTGCCCCCGCGCAGCGGGAACACACAGCGGCCGGTCAGGACGGGTGAGCAGGCCCGTAGTACAATTTCCGGCAAATTCTTCCAACTCCTTCGCTCTGCGCCACGGCGCGGCGAAGGCGCCCGCCCCCTGGCAGAGCGCGGGCTGGAGCCGGCCGCGGACACGCTGGCGGGCACCTGTCCGACTTTCCACGCCACGCAACCTGCGCGCCGCGTCCAGGAAGCACGCGCACGGCGCGCTCGACCGTGCGCACTGGAATGGCGGCCGCGCCATTACCGGCGATGCACGCTGCAGAGCACTAGCCACAGATTCATCCACACGATGCGCCAACCCTCCGACCAACCTTCGCTGCAGATAGGCCAGTGAGCGGCCCCATCACCACCGTGTGGCCGGGCGATCCCTATCCCAGGGGCGCAACCTGGGACGGCGAGGGCGTGAACTTCTCGCTGTTCTCCGCGCACGCGGACAAGGTGGACCTGTGCGTGTTCGACGCCACCGGACGCCAGGAGCAACAGCGCATCGAGATCAAGGAGCGCACCGACGAAACCTGGCACTGCTACCTGCCCGAAGCGCGCCCCGGACTGCTCTACGGCTACCGGGTGCACGGCCCCTACCGGCCCGAGGAGGGCCACCGCTTCAACCCGCACAAGCTGCTCGTCGAGCCCTACGCGAAGCATCTGTCCGGCAATCTGCGCTGGAGCGATGCACACTTCGCCTACCGGGTCGGCCACGCCAAGGAAGACCTGTCGTTCGACCGCCGCGACAATGCGGCCGGGATGCCCAAGTGCCGGGTCATCGACCCCGCGTTCACCTGGGGCGAGGATCGCCGGCCGCGCGTGCCCTGGAACGACACCGTGATCTACGAGCTGCACGTGCGCGGCTTTACGATGCGTCATCCGGACGTCCCGGCCGCTCTGCGCGGCACCTACGCCGGGCTTGCCGTCGCCCCCGTGATCGACTGGCTCAGGCGCCTGGGTGTGACCACGGTCGAGCTGATGCCGGTGCACTGGTTCGTCGACGACCGCCACCTGGTGGAAAAGGGGCTGCGCAACTACTGGGGCTACAACTCGCTCGCCTTCTTCGCACCGGACCTGCGCTACAGCTCCACCGGCCGGGTGAGCGAGTTCAAGACCATGGTCAAGACCCTGCACTCGGCCGGGCTGGAGGTGATCCTGGACGTGGTCTACAACCACACCGCCGAAGGCAGCCACATGGGGCCCACGCTCAGCCTGCGCGGCATCGACAACGCGTCCTACTATCGGCTGGCGCCCGAAAATCCGCGCTACTACAAGGACTACACGGGCTGCGGCAACACGCTGAACATGCGCGAGCCGCGCGCGCTGCAGCTGATCATGGACAGCCTGCGCTACTGGGTGCTGGACATGCACGTGGACGGGTTTCGCTTCGACCTCGCCTCCGCGCTGGCGCGCGAGCTGCACGAGGTGGACCGGCTGGGCGCCTTCTTCGACACCATCCGTCAGGACCCGGTGCTCTCGCAGGTCAAGCTGATCGCCGAGCCCTGGGACCTGGGCGAGGGCGGCTACCAGGTGGGCAAGTTCCCGCTCGGCTGGACCGAGTGGAATGACCGCTACCGCGACGCCATGCGCGCGTACTGGAAGGGCGACGGCGGCGTGATCGGCGAGTTCGCCCGCCGCTTCACCGGCTCGAGCGATCTGTACGAGACCAGCGGGCGCAAGCCTCACGCCAGCATCAACTTCATCACCAGCCACGACGGCTTCACCCTGGATGACCTGGTCAGCTACAACGGCAAGCACAACGAGGCCAACCTGGAGGACAACCGCGATGGCCACGACAACAACCTGGCGTGGAACTGCGGTGTGGAAGGACGCCACGGACGATGCGCAGGTACGCGCGCTGCGTGCCCGCCAGAAGCGCAATTTCATCGCCACGCTGCTGCTGTCGCAGGGCGTTCCGATGCTGGCGGCGGGCGACGAGATCGGCCGCACACAGCGCGGCAACAACAACGCCTACTGCCAGGACAGCGAGCTGTCGTGGGTGGACTGGCACCTCGACGAGGAACGCCGCTTGCTGCTCGAGTTTGTCCGCCGCATGGTCGCCATCCGCCGCTCGCATCCCGTGTTCCGCCGCCATCGCTTCTTCCAGGGCCGCGCCATCCATGGCGCCGGCGTCAAGGACATCCTCTGGATGCGGCCTGACGGCGCAGAGATGACCGATGATGAGTGGGAGCACACTTTCGCGCGCAGCCTGGGGGTGTATCTGGCCGGTGCCGCCTTGGAGGACATGGACCGGCGCGGGCAACGCGTCACCGACCAGAACTTCCTGGTTCTGCTCAGCTCCCACCACGAGACTATCCCGTTTACGCTGCCCGCGCCGCGCCCCGGCACCGCGTGGCAGACGCTGCTGGACACCGCCTACGAGCAAGGGCTGGCGATGGACGGACGCTATCCCGGCACTGCGCAGTATCCCCTGCAGGGCCGCTCGCTGGCGCTGTTGATGGAGGTCGAGGACGGCGTATGAAACGATTGCACGAGATGCCCTTCGGTTGCCTGCCGCTGGCAGCCGGTGGCGTTCGCTTCCGGCTGTGGGCGCCAGGCGCGGGCAGTGTGGCCGTGCATCTCGAAGCCGCGGCGCGGGCACGCTGCTTGCCATGGCGCGCGCGGGCGGCGGCTGGTGGCAGCTCGACTGCACCCAGGCAGCGCAGGGCAGCCGTTACCGCTTCCAGATCGATGGCGGTCTGCTGGTCCCCGACCCCGCCTCGCGCGCCAACCCCGACGACGTGCACGGCGCGAGCCGGGTGGTCGACCCGCTCGCCTTCGACTGGGACGACGGGAACTGGCGCGGGCGCCCGTGGGAAGAGGCGGTGATCTATGAGCTGCACGTTGGAACCTTCACGCCGCAGGGGACCTTCGCGGGGGCGCAAAGCAAGCTCGACCACCTGCGCGAGCTGGGCGTAACCGCCGTCGAGCTGATGCCCATCGCCGCGTTCCCTGGGCAACGCAACTGGGGCTACGACGGGGTGCTGCCGTTCGCGCCGGATGCGAGCTACGGCACACCCGAGGATCTCAAGCACCTGGTGCAAAGCGCTCACAGCCGCGGGCTGATGGTGTTCCTCGACGTGGTCTACAACCATTTCGGGCCGGAAGGCAACTACCTGCACGCCTACGCCCCGCAGTTCTTCACACCGCGCCATCACACGCCCTGGGGTGTTGCGATCAATTTCGACGGCGAGGACAGCCGCACGGTGCGGGACTTCTTCATCCACAATGCCCTGTACTGGCTGGAGGAGTATCACATCGACGGGCTGCGCCTGGACGCCGTGCACGCTATCGCCGACGACAGCCGGCCACACATCCTCACCGAGCTGGCGCAGGCGGTGCGTGCCCGCGTCGGAGGCAGCCGCCACGTGCACCTGGTGCTCGAGAACGACGCCAACCAGACCCGCTACCTGGGTGCGCAGCCGGGGGCGAGCGACAGCTGCGACGCGCAGTGGAACGACGACATCCATCACGCCTTGCATGTGCTGGTGACCGGCGAGCGCGACGGCTACTACGCCGACTACGCCGCTGCACCGCTCGCGGCCCTGGGCCGCTGCCTGGCCGAGGGCTTTGCCTACCAGGGCGAACCCTCCCCCTACCGCAACGGCCAGCCGCGCGGCGAGGCAAGCCGCGGGGTGCGCCCGAGTGCGTTCGTGTCCTTTCTGCAGAACCACGACCAGGTCGGTAACCGCGCCTTCGGCGAGCGCATCGGCCGGCTCGCTCCGCCGGAGCGGATCAAGGCCGCGATCGCAATCCTGCTCCTCGCGCCGCAGCCGCCCCTGCTGTTCATGGGAGAGGAGTGGGCCGCGCGCGAGCCGTTCCCCTTCTTCTGCGACTTCGAGCCGGATCTGGCGCGCAAGGTCACCGAAGGACGGCGCGGCGAGTTCGCCCGCCTGGACCGTTTCCGCGAGGAGCCGGCACGCCTGCTCATCCCCGACCCGAGCGCGTCCACCACGTTCGATTCGGCGCGGCTGGACTGGGATGCCCGGAACGCTCCGGAGCACGCGGAGTGGCTCGCGCTTTACCGCAAGCTGCTGGCCCTGCGCGCGCGAGATATCGCCCCGCGGCTGCGCGGGGCCGCCGCGGGAGTCTGCCTCGCATCGGCCGACGGCCTGCTGGCCGTGCGGTGGGAGCTAGGGGACGGCTCCCGTCTGCATCTGACCGCCAACCTGCAAGACGGCGCGCGCACGCGTGTGGAGCTCCCGGCCGGCCGGCTCCTGTATTCCACCAGCGAAAACCTCGGCAACGCCCTCACCGGCAGTGCGCTGCCGGCCTGGGCGGTGGTGTGGACGCTCAGACCCCGAATCGAGGGATCGCGTGACTGATGTAGAAGCGCTCAGCCATCTCGCACAGGCGTACGGCATCGATCCCGCCTGGCACGATATCTGGGGCGGGCGGCACGACGTGACGCACGAGACGTTGCGCGCGCTGCTCGGGGCCATGCACGTGCCCGCGGCAACCGACGAGGAGGTGCGCAGCTCGCTGGCCGCCCACCGCGCGAGGATCTGGGCCGAAAGCGTTCCGCCCGTGCAGGTCATGCGGGTCTCGGACCAGCTGCGGCTCACCCTGCGCCTGCCCGTGGCGCTGGATGCGCAGCCGCTGCGCTGGCGCCTGGACGAGGAGCACGGCCTCCAGCACGAAGGCATGTGCGAGCCGCGCGCGCTGGAGGAGCTCGAGCGCACGCAGATCGACGGCGGGGTGCGCGTAGCGCGCCGGCTGGCGCTCGACCTCCACCCTGCGCCGGGCTACCACCGCTTCACACTGAGCGCCGGCGAGACGACCCTGGGGCAGACAGTGCTGGCGGTAGCACCCAAGGCCTGCTATCTGCCCCCCGCAGTGCAAGATGGCGGGCGCGTCTTCGGCCCCACCGCGCAGCTCTATACGCTGCGCTCCGGGCGCAACTGGGGGATGGGAGACTTCACCGACCTGCGCATCGTGCTCGAGCAATGGGGTCAGCGCGGCGCGGCGCTCGTGGGGCTCAACCCCCTGCATGCCCTGTTCCCCCACGCACCGGCACGCACCAGCCCGTACAGCCCGTCCAGCCGCCTGTTTCTGAACGTCCTGTACCTCGACCCCGAGCAGATCGAGGAGTCCCACGAATCGCCCGAAGCGCAGCGGCTCGCCGCCTCACCAGAGTTCGTCGCGCGTCTGAAGGCGCTGCGTGCAGCGGACTTGGTGGACTATCCCGGCGTGGCGGCGGCAAAGATGCAGATCCTGGAGCTGCTCTACACGACGTTCCGGGCCGCGCACCTGGAGACCGGCAGCGCCCGCGCCCACGAGTGGCACGAGTTTCGCGCCCGCGAGGGTGAGCAACTGCGCCGCCACGCGTTGTTCGAAGCCCTGCAGGAGCATTTCCACCGCGCCGATCCCGGTGTGTGGGGCTGGCCAGCTCTGGCCGGAGCCCTATCGCGACCCCGGCGCGCAGGTCGTGGCGCAGTTTTACCGGGACAACCTGACGCGCGTGGAGTTCTACGAGTGGCTGCAGTGGCAGTGCGACCGTCAGCTGCAGGCCGCAGGCTCGCGCGCGTACGAACTGGGGCTGGGGGTCGGGCTGTACGGCGATCTGGCGGTGTCGATCGACCGCGGCGGCGCGGAGGCCTGGGCCAACCAGGACCTGTACGCGCTGCGGGCGGGAGTGGGCGCCCCGCCCGATGACTACAGCCCTGCCGGGCAGAACTGGGGCCTGCCCCCGCCCATCCCGGAGCGCCTGCGCACCACCGGCTATGCGCCGTTCATCGCGACGCTGCGGGCCAGCATGCGCCACGTCGGCGCGCTGCGCGTCGATCACGTGATGGGGCAGATGCGGCTGTACTGGATCCCCGACGGCATGCCGAATGCGCAGGGCGCGTACGTGCACTATCCGCTGCACGACCTGCTGGGCATCCTCGCGCTGGAAAGCCAGCGCAACCAGTGCATGGTGATCGGCGAGGATCTGGGCACCGTGCCCGACCAGATGCGCCAGGCCATGCACGACTACGGCGTGCTGTCCTACCGCCTGCTGTACTTCGAGCGCCGCGATGATGGCGACTTCAAGGCGCCGGGCGAGTATCCCGCGGGGGCGCTGGTAGCGGCCAGCACGCACGACCTGCCGACGCTCACCGGGTTCTGGGCCGGCCGCGACCTGCAGCTGCGCCTGGAGCTGGGCCTGTATCCGAACCAGGAGACGCACCAGCAGCAGATCCTGGAGCGTGCACAAGGCCGCGCCCGCCTGCTGCTCGCCCTGCAGCGCGAGGAGTTGCTTCCGGCGGGCACCTCGCTCGATCCAGCGGCCAGCCCGGAGATGACGCCGGACTTGATGCGCGCGGTGCATGCCTATCTGGCACGTACGCAAGCCAAGGTGCTGATGGTGCAGCTCGAGGACGTGCTCGGCGTGCTCGACCAGGTCAACGTGCCCGGGACCACGGAGCAGTATCCCAACTGGCGCCGCAAGCTGCCCGTCGAGCTGGAACGCTGGCCCGGCGACGAGCGCTTCCCGGCGCTGTGCGCCGCGATCGCTGCGCAGCGTCCTCCCTGGGAGGGGCAACGCCCAAAGCCGGCCGCCCGTGAGCTGCCCGCGGCAGGCATCCCACGGGCGACCTACCGTCTGCAGCTGCACGCCGGCTTCGGCTTCCGCGCCGCCGCCGAACTGGTGCCGTATCTAGCCGCGCTGGGCGTGAGCCATGTCTACTGCTCGTCTTACCTGCGCGCGCGTCCGGGGAGCACCCACGGCTACGACATCGTCGATCACAACGCGCTGAATCCCGAGATCGGCAGCCCGGAGGAATTCGAGCAGTTCGTGGGGGCGCTGCGGGCCCATCGCATGGGCCAGATCCTGGACCTGGTGCCCAACCACATGGGCGTCATGGGCGCCGACAACCTGTGGTGGATGGATGTGCTCGAGAACGGCCCGGCGTCGGTCTACGCCGACTACTTCGACATCGATTGGGAGCCGGTCGACCCGGCGCTGAACCGCAAGATCCTGGTGCCGGTGCTGGGGGATCACTACGGTCTGGCGCTCGAGCGCGGCGATATCAAGCTCACCTTCGAGCCCCAGGCCGGCGTCTTCGCGCTGCTCTATTTCCAGCACCGGTTCCCGGTCGCGCCGCGCGAGTATCCACGCATTCTCGAGCGCGCGCTGCGAGCGCTGCCCGGGCAGGCGGTCGAGGCCACCGCGCGCGCCGACTTCGAGAGCCTGATCAGCGCTTTCACGCACCTGCCCCCGCGCGATGCGACCGACCCCGAGCTCATCGTCGAGCGCAACCGCGACAAGGAGGTACACAAGCGCCACCTGGCGGCCTTGTGCCGCGCCCATCCCGCCGTGGCCGAGGCCATCGAAGCCGCCGTGCAAGCCGTCAACGGCACGCCCGCGGACGCGCGCAGCTTCGACACGCTGCACGCTCTGCTGGAAGGCCAGCCCTACCGGCTGGCGTACTGGCGCGTGGCCTCCGACGAGATCAACTACCGCCGGTTCTTCGACATCAACGATCTGGCGGCGCTGCGCATCGAGAACGAGGCGGTGTTCGACGCGACCCACCGCCTGGTGCTGGAACTGGCGGCAAGCGGCAAGGTGCAGGGACTGCGCATCGACCATCCCGACGGGCTCTACGAGCCGGCGCAGTATTTTCGGCGCCTGCAGGACCGCATCGGCGCGCGCACCGCTGCGGCGGGCGTTCACCGGCGGCCCGACGGCGCGCTGCCGATGTATCTGGTGGTCGAGAAGATCGCCGCCGGGCACGAGCGCGTTCCCGAGAGCTGGCCGGTGCACGGCACCACCGGCTACCGGTTCGCCAACGTCGTCAACGGCCTGTTCGTGGACACCGCCGCCCGCACCCGCTTCGATCGCATCTACCGCTCGTTCACCGGCGAGGCTGCGCCGTTCGAGGACGTCGTCTATGCTTCCAAGCGCGTGATCCTGCGCAGCGCTCTGTCCAGCGAGCTCAACGTACTGGCCAACCAGCTGGCGCGCATCGCCCAGGCCGACCGCCGCACCCGCGACTTCACGCTGAACACGCTGCGCCAGGCGCTCACTGAGGTGATCGCCTGCTTCCCCGTCTATCGCACCTACATCGCCGAGCGCGTCTCGGCGCAGGACCGGCGCTACATCGAATGGGCGGTCGCGCGAGCCAAGCAGCGCAGCCAGGCGAGCGACGTGAGCATCTTCGATTTCGTGCTCCGCGCCCTGCTCAATTGTCCTGTGCGGCGCTCCGACCCGGCACTCACGCAGCAGGTGCGCAACTTCGCCATGAAATTCCAGCAGATCACCGCGCCGGTCACCGCCAAGGGCGTGGAGGACACCGCCTTCTACCGCTACAACCGCCTGGTGTCGCTGAACGAGGTCGGCGGCGACCCGGACCGCTTCGGGCTCACCCTTGCGGCGTTTCACGGTGCCAGCCTGGATCGCGCCAGGCGCTGGCCGCACACCATGCTGGCCGGCTCCACCCACGACAGCAAGCGATCGGAAGACGTGCGCGCGCGCATCAGCGCACTCTCGGAGATGCCTGCCGCCTGGCGCCTGAGCTTGCGCCGCTGGAGCCGGATCAACCGCAGCAAGAAGGTCGCGGTGGACGGCATGCCGGCGCCTTGCGCCAACGACGAGTATCTGCTGTACCAGACTCTGCTGGGCACCTGGCCCGACACGCCGGTGGACGAAGCGGGGCTCGCCGCCTATCGCATGCGCATCGAGGCCTACATGATCAAGGCGCTGCGCGAAGCCAAGGTCTACTCGAGCTGGATCAACGTCAACCAGCCGTACGAGCAGGCGGTGAGCGGGTTCGTGCAGGCACTGCTGGGCAGGCTGCAGAGCAACCTGTTCCTCGACGACTTCCTCGGCCTGCAGCGCCTGGTGGCGTGGCTCGGCATGCTCAACAGCCTGTCGCAGACGCTGATCCGTCTGGCCTCGCCGGGTGTGCCCGACCTCTTCCAGGGCACCGAAGTGTGGGACTATTCGCTGGTGGATCCCGACAACCGTCGCGCGGTGGACTGGGCGCGGCGCCGCGCTCTGCTCGAGCAGGTCATGCCGCTGCTCGCGCTGCCGCCCGAGCAGCGCGTGCCGCAGTTGCAGGGCATGCTGCGACAACCGGAAGACGGCCGCTGCAAGCTGTTCCTCATCTGCGCGGGGCTCGCCGCGCGCCAGCGACACGAGGCGCTGTTCAGGGACGGAGACTATGCCGCCGTGACGGCGGAGGGAATGCATGCGAAACGCATCGTCGCGTTCGCGCGGCGCAATCCAGCCGATGGCGTCATCGCAGTTGCGCCGCGCCTGCTTGCCGAGTTGTGCGAGCGGCCGGGCAGCCTGCCGTCCGGCGCGCAGGTGTGGGGGGACACCAGCCTGCCGCTGCCCTGGCTCGCAGCCGGTGCGCAGCTGCGCGATGTGCTCAGCGGGCGGCTCGCTGTGATCGAGAGCGGCTCGCAGGGGGTGCGCTTGCCAGTAGGCGAATTGCTCACTGCATTTCCGGTCGCTCTGCTGGAGTACTCAGCCCCCGTCGGCCACAGAGGTCACAGAGAACACGGAGAATAGTCGCAAGACCGGTGCCTCGGGGTGATTTGCGCGCACCAGGTCCATGACGGCTTGATATCACGCAGCGAACTTCTCGTGTTCTCCGTGACCTCTGTGGCTCGCTTTTCCTGACGACCCCACGCCGTGACCACCCGCAAAGAAGCGCCGGCCGACGACGCCGAGCTGATCGAGCTATGCCGGGCGCGGGCGGTCGCGTTGCTGGAGCGCAACCTCTCGGCCCACGGCATCCTCGCCGCCACGCCTGGAGCGCGGGCGCACGCCCGCGGCTACAGCGCCGTGTTCGCCCGGGACGCCGCCGTATGCGCCCTGGGGATGGCGCTCAGCGGCTGCGGCCGTCTCGAGCAGGAAGCCGCCCGCGGCCTGCTGACGCTGGCCGCGCACCAGGCCGCCAACGGGCAGATCGCGAAGTTCGTCGACATGAGCAGCCGCGAGGCCGACTTCTGGTATCTCGGCTGCATCGATGCCACGCTGTGGTGGCTGCTGGCGGTGGATTTCCTCGACCGGCGCGCAGCGCACCGGGGGCTGCGCGCACGCCTGCAGGACAACGTGCAGCGGGCAATCGCCTGGCTGCTGTGCCAGGAGCACCAGCGCTTCGGCTTGCTGCAGCAGAACGAGGCCAGCGACTGGGCCGACATCATGCCGCGCTCGGGCTTCGTCCTCTACAGCAACACGCTCTGGTACCAGGTCAAACGCGTCTACTTGCTGCCGGACGCGGCGGCAACCCGCGAAAACTTCAACCACCTGTTCCATCCGTTCTCGCGCGAGATCGCACCGTACCGGCGGGCGCGCCTGCTCATGCACTACGTGCGCAACCGCGCGCGCAACCGCGAGCTCTACCTGAGCTTCGTGAACTTCTCGTTCTGGGGCGAGGAGGGCGATGTGTTCGGCAACCTGCTGGCGGTGCTCTTCCGCCTGGCCGACGGCGCCCTCACCAGGCGCATCCTGCGCGCGCTGGAGCGCGCCGGCGTGCACGAGCCTTATCCGGTGCGCGCGGTCTGCGACCCGATCCTGGAATCGGACCGCCTGTGGCGGCCCTACATGGGCCGGCATCGCCAGAACCTGGCCTGGCAGTACCACAACGGCGGCATCTGGCCCTTCGTGGGCGCCTTCTGGGTGGCAACGCTGGCGGAGCAAGGGGCGCGCGCACGCGCGCAACGCGAGCTCGCCAAGGTCGCGCGCGCCAATCAGCTCGGCAACTGGGCGTTCAACGAATGGCTGCACGGCGCCACGCACCAGCCAGCTGGCATGCCGGGGCAGTCGTGGAACGCGGCTGCGTTTCTGCTCGCCTGCGCCTGCCTGGAGCAGCGGGTGTTCGCGGGCTGGGGGAGATAACTCACGCGATCCGCAAGGCAGTGCGCAACGAGCCGCATATCTCCGCGCACTACTTCGCGGCCATCGGTAACTGCCGTTGGTTCAAATATCCTGCAGATTGGTGAGCGCAGCGCCGGTTGGGACTTCGGCCTTCATCCCCCTGAGCAGCGCGGCCACGCTCTGATCCAGGCGCCGCAGCGCGGCGGGCGGCAGCGCCTCCAGGGCGTCGGGCAGCACCCCGCGCGCGGGGCCGGGCGCCTTGCGCACCAAGCGCTCGCCGGCCGCGGTGAGGAACACCCGCACCACGCGCTGATCCAGCTCGTCGCGCTTGCGCACCAGCAGCTTGCGGCGCGTGAGCGCTTCCAGGAGGTTGCTCACAGTCGACTGGTGCAGGGCCATGGAGGCGGCAAGATCTTTCACCCGCGACCCCGGCCGCTCGAACAGCTCGGCCAGCAGCCACAGCTGCGCGCCGCTCACCCCGGCGGTGCGCTCGACCTGGCGGAAATGGAGCTTGGCGGCACGGAAGATCTGGCGGAACTTCTTCAGCACCTCCAGAGCGGCGCTGCGCTGCTTGACGCTGGCGCTGTGCCCCCTGCGCCTGCGTGTGCCATTGCGCACGCCCTTCACGGCAGATGGTTTGCTTTTCATCCTGGTCGTTGTTCGTGTTACCTCCCTGGCGGCCCCACGCCGGTCGCCGTGCACCGCTAGCGCATGACGAACGGATTGCCGGTCGGCGCCCCGGTGTTGATCCAGACGCTCTTGAGCTGAAGATACTCGTAGATGGCGTTCTGGCCGTTCTCGCGGCCCACGCCCGAGTCCTTGTAGCCGCCGAACGGCGACATGTAGCTCACCGCCCGGTAGGTGTTCACCCACACCGTGCCGGACTGGATGCGCTCGGACATGCGGATCGCGCGACCGATGTCGCGGGTCCACACGCCCGCACCCAGCCCGAAGCGCACGTCGTTGGCGATGCGCAGGGCATCGTCGTCGTCCTTGAACGGAATCACCGACAGCACCGGACCGAACACCTCCTCCTGGGCGATGCGCATGCGGTTGTCCACCCCGGTGAAGATGGTGGGCTCGACGAACCAGCCCTTGCCGCATTCCGGCCGGGTGGCCGGACCGCCCCCCAGGCGCAGCTGTGCGCCCTCGCTGCGGGCGACATCGATGTAGGACAGCACCTTCTCGTACTGCGGCCGGGTCGTCACCGGGCCGACCTGCGTGTCCAGGCTGAGCGGGTTGCCCATCTTCGCGGTCTTCGCCAGGGCCAGCAGCTTTTCGACGAAAGCGTCGTGGATCGACTGCTGCAGCAGCAGGCGCGAGCCGGCGATGCAGGTCTGTCCGGTCGCGGCGAAGATGCCCGACACCGCGCCGTTGACCGCGTCCTCCAGGTTGGCATCCTCGAAGACGATGTTCGGCGACTTGCCGCCCAGCTCGAGCCCGACCTTCTTGAAGCCGCGCGCGGCCGCTTCGTTGATCACGCGCCCGGTCGCGTCCGAGCCGGTGAAGGCGATCTTGCGGGTGAGCGGATGCTCGACCAGCGGCATGCCCACCTCCTTGCCGAAGCCGGTCACCACGTTCACCACGCCGGCCGGGAAGCCCGCCTCCTCCACCAGCTTGACGAATTCCAGCGTGGACGCCGAGGTGAACTCGGAGGGCTTCACCACCACCGTGTTGCCCGCCGCCAGCGCCGGCGCCAGCTTCCACGCCGTGAGCAGCAGCGGCGAGTTCCACGGCGTGATCGCGGCCACCACGCCCAGCGGCTCGTAGCGGGTGAAGTTGAAGTAGCCTTTCTTGTCGAGCGGGATGACGGCTCCTTCGACCTTGTCGGCGAGCCCGCCGAAGTAGTAGTACCACTGCGGCGCATAGTTGAGCTGAGCGCGCATCTCGGCGAGCAGCTTGCCGTTGTCGCAGCACCTCGAGCTCGGCCAGGCGCTGGGCGTTTGCCGCGATAAGGTCGCCCAGCTTGCGCAGCAGCGCGCCGCGCTGAGTCGGCGTCATCTGCGGCCAGGGGCCATCCGTGAAGGCGGCATGCGCGGTGCGCACGGCCTGGTCGGCATCACTGAGCGTTGCCGCGCGCGATCAACGCCCAGGCTTCGCCGGTGAAGGGGTTGTAGCTTTCGAACCACTCGCCGGAAGACGGCGCCACCCACTCGCCGCCGATGTACATCTGGTACTTTTGCACGGCTCCTCCTGCGTCGACTCCAGGTCTGCTACAAGTTGGGAAGGTTGAGCTCCGCCAGCTCGAGCAGCGCGATGATCCGCTTCTGCCCGGAGCCCTGCAGCGCCTCCAGCGCAGCCCTGATGCGTTTCTCCATCTCCGCGCGGCTGGTGCCGGCGATCCCTGTCAGCTGCTGCGCCACATCAGCGAGCAGCAGGGCGTCGGCTTCCGCGCGCACCTCCTCCAGGCGCGCCTCGATCGCCCCGCGGTCGAGGTTGGTGGCGAACTCTAAGGTCTTGTCCAGATCCATGCTGTCCCCCTGTTTTCGGGCTGACGTCCAGGCCTTGTGGGCGCATAAATACCATAAAATGCCTGTAGACCGGTCAAAAAACTGTCAAACCACGAGGAGAAGAGCCAATGAACGCATTCCGGCTGGATGGCAAGGTTGCCGTCGTCACCGGCTCCAGCCGTGGCATCGGCCGCTCCATCGCCGAGCACCTGGCGAGCCATGGCGCCAAGGTTGTGATTTCCAGCCGCAAGCAAGGACCCTGCGAGGAAGTTGCGCAGGCGATCCGCGCCGGTGGCGGCGAAGCCATAGCCGTGCCTGCCAGCATCGCCGAGAAAGCCCAGCTCGAGCAGCTGGTCGCGCAGACGCGCAAACAATTCGGCCAAATCGACATTCTGGTCTGCAATGCCGCCTCCAACCCCTACTACGGCCCGCTGTCCGGGCTCCCCGACGAGGCGTTCCAGAAGGTCCTGCAGAACAACATCGTGGCCAACCACTGGCTCGCCAACCTGGTGGCGCCCGAGATGGCGCAGCGCCGCGACGGTGTGATCATCATCGTGTCGAGCATCGGCGGGCTCAAGGGCAGCACCATGCTGGGCGCTTACGCAATCTCCAAGGCCGCCGACATGCAGCTCGCGCGCAACCTGGCCGTGGAGTGGGGCAAGCACAACATCCGGGTGAACTGCATCGCGCCCGGGCTGGTGAAGACCGATTTCGCCCGCGCCCTGTGGAGCAATCCCGAGCTGCTCGCGCGCACCGAGGCGCTCACGCCGCTGGGGCGGATCGGGGAACCGGACGACATCGGCGGCATCGCCGTGTTCCTGGCTTCGCGCGCGGGCGCCTTCGTGACCGGTCAGACCATCGTCGCCGACGGCGGCATCACCATCGCCGGCTGAAGCCCGCCGCCAGAACCTGAGGTCGGATTGCCGAGGACCGTCCGTGCGCTGCTGACCGGTTGCGCGCTTCTCTGGTTCGCACCCTCGGGATTCGCCGGCGAGACGCTCGAGCTCGCCACCTGGAACCTCGAGTGGCTCATGAGCCCCACGACCTTCGACCGCCTCGCGCGCAGCTGCGTCCGCGACTACGCCGGCGGGAAGCGCGAGATCCCGTGCGACATCGTCGAGCCGCCTCCGCGCTCGATGCGACGCAGCAGCTCCGACTTCGCCCAGCTGCAGGAGTACGCGCGCCGCCTCAATGCGGACGTCATCGCGCTGCAGGAGGTCGACGGTCCCAGCGCGGCCGCGCTGGTGTTTCCCGACTACGCCTTCTGCTTCAGCCGCCGCAGCCACGTCCAGAACGTCGGCTTCGCGGTGCGTGCCGGCATACCGTTCCGCTGCGCGGACTACGCGGCGCTCGCCCTGGGCAGCGATGGCCTGCGCTGGGGCGCGGAGCTCACGCTCTTCCCGGGCAGCCGGCGGCAGATCCAGCTGCTCTCCGTTCACCTGAAGTCCGGCTGCCCGAGCCAGGTTCTCACCAGCCGCAGGGAAGACTGCCGGCGCCTGGCCGAGCAAGTGCCGGTGCTGGAGCGCTGGATCGACGCGCGTGCGGCCGCCGGCACGCCCTTCGCGGTGCTAGGCGATTTCAACCGGCGCCTGGCGCGCGAGCGCCACACCGCGCGCAATCGTCACGGCAAGCTGATCGCGATGTGGCCCGAGCTCGACGACGGCGATCCTGCGGAGGCGGATCTCACCAACGTCACCTGGGGCCAGCCCTACCGTGCGTGCTCGCTGGGCGAGCCCTATGACGATTTCATCGACCATATCGTGCTGAGCCGCAGCCTCGCTGGACGAATGGTAGCGGGGTCATTTCGGCAACTCACCTACGACCGCGTGGACTCCCGCCGCGCACGACTCTCGGACCATTGCCCGATCGCGGTCACCCTGCGATTCGGCGCCTTGACGCGGGGAATGACCAAAAGCTTTCACCGCGCAAGGACGCCAAGGAGAACCTCATGAACCCGCTGTCCCGGCGCCTCAGCGGACCAGCTAGTCTCGTTTCTAGCGCACCGCCACCGGCGCCACGGTCGAGCCGGTCCCGCCCTTGATCTTCAGCGGCTGCAGGATGAACGCGAACTCGTAGGCCTTGGCCGCCGCCAGCTCGTGCAGCTTCAGGTTCTCGAGCAGAAAGATGCCGTTGACCGCCAGCGCGATCTGGTGCACCGGCAGGTTGATGCTCTTGTCGGGATTGGGCGCGACTTCCACGCCGAACGTGTCGGCTCCGATCAGCATCACCTCCTGGGAGGCGAGCCACTCCGCGGCAGGCGCACCGATGCCGGGCGTGTCGCGGTTGTACCGGGCATTGTCCACGCCCCAGAGCTTCGAGTAGCCGCTGTTGATCAGCACCGCGTCCCCCGGCTGCAGCGACAGCCCTTGCCGCGACAGCGCCGCCTGCAGGTCGCGCCACGGTGATCTCGTAGCCGGAGGGCAGCATGTCCACGCCCTTGAGCGCCGCCACGTCGATCAGCACGCCGCGGGTGAACAGCATGCCGATCTTGTCCACCCCCAGCTTGGTGAACCCGGTGCGGGTGGCGACCTCGTCGGACTTGAAACAGTTGTACAGCGAGCCCGTCGATGCCCTGGTGCGAGAACATGTCGAACTGCGTGCCGACCTGGCCGATCTCGCTCACCACCAGCTCCTCGTTGCTGATGCGCTTGTTGCTGCCCATCGGCCCGCCGGTGCGCTTGGTATGCAGGTCGAAGCGGCGGGTTCCGAACAACGGCATGTCCGCAGCCAGCGCCCAGCCCAGCTCGAACACCTCGCCGGCGCGGATCAACCGCGCGGCATTCGCGACGAGTCGCTGGCGTCATGTAGTTGGCGGCGCCGCGCTCGTCCGCCGCGCCCCATTTGGAAGGACAGCGCTGCTCGGGCGTCGGCGGTTGCCAGGACTGCGCAGCAACCGGGGTCGCGGCCGCTGCCAAGGGCCAATGCTGCGAAGGACAGGATGCCTCTCATTGTCTCCTCCTCATGTTTTGGATTGGTCGAAGCGGGCGCTAGTGTAGCCGCACCCCGGCGCGAGGCATCCGCGTGCGCCAGCGGCCGCGCAGTTCTCAAGAGTATCCGGCTGCGCGCCGCCATGCACGCAGCATCCAGGCATAGCCCGCAGCCTGCACGAGCAGGAACGCGGCGAATGCCGCGCGAAAGCCGTCCGGATGATAGCGGCCGCCGGGCGCCGGCCAGCCCTCGATGATGTCGCCCATGCCCCATTGCAGGACGAAAGGCGCTGGTGAACACGAGCGCGTTGAGCGCTGTGATCACGCGTCCGGCCTGGGAGCGTGGAAAGCGGTGGGACAGAATCGCGTAGGCCACGCTGCCGGCCGTGCCGAATACCCCGAACGCGATCCACAGCAGCGCCGGCGAGCCGGTCCAGCCCAGTGCAAGCAGCAGCTGCACGCCCAGGAATCCGCCCATGCCCGCAGCCAGCACGGCCAGGCCGGAGATCCCGCGGCGCGCAAGCCATGCCGCCAGGTTGCCCCACAGCAGGAAGCCGGTCATCGTCGCCAGCGCCATCGCCAGCAGATGCGCCGCCGCCGCGTCCCGCGACAGGCCCGCGACATCGCGCAGCCACGGACCGGCCCACAGCCCCTGGATCGCCATGCTGGTCGCCTGCACGCTGACCGAGGCGAGCGCGATGTCCCAGAACGCGCGCCTGCGGAACACTTCCACGAGACCGCGCAGCTGGACCTGGAGCGGCTCGACGCCGGACTGGGGAGCATGCTCGGGCACGACCCGCACGATCAGTACGGACGCGACGAGGGTGAGACTGGCGAGGAACACGAACACGACGCGCCAGTCGGTTATCCTCAGCGCGAGCTCCACCGGAACAGTTGCGGCGACCATGCCGATGCCCCCGGCGAAAAACATCCAGCCGTTCATGGCCGGCAGCCGCTGCGCCGGAAACCACAGCACGTTGGCCTTGATCCCGGACATCAGGCACCCCGACACCCCGAGCCCGATCAGGGCACGGCCAAGGGTCAGGGTGGACAGGCTGCCGGCCCCGGCAAACAGGAACGCGCCGCCCGCCGCAATGACGAGCAAGGCCGCGTCGGTGCGGCGGGGTCCGAAACGGTCGAGCAGCAGCCCGAGCGGAAGCTGGAACGCCGCGAAGGTCAGAAAGTAAGCGCTGGTGAGCAGGCCCAGCTGTGCGGGAGACAAGTCGAAGCCGGCGACCAGGTCCGGGGCGATGACCGCATTGACGGTGCGATACAGGTACGACAGCACATAGGCGAACGCGAAGGGCAACAGCACCCGTGGCACCAGGCCCGGCGGGCCCGCTGCGCTCATCGGACCGGGCGATTGCGATGGAAGACCAGACTGAGCAGGAAGCTGAACACCGAGATGAACAGGCCAACCCCCACGGCCTGCCAGAACCCGGCCACGTGAAAGCCCGGCACGAGCCAGGCCACCAGCAGCAGGATCAGCGCATTGATCACGATCAGGAACAACCCCAGCGTCAACACGGTGACCGGCAGCGTGAGGAGCATCAGGATCGGCTTCAGTACGACGTGCGCGACTCCGAACAGCAGCGCGGACAAGATCAGCGCTTGCACCGAATCAAACCGCACACTGTTGCCGAACAGCGGCTCGCGACCCACAGGAGCAGCACGTTCAAGCCCCAGAACACGACGAACCGCAGCAGTTGGACGGTCATGGGAAAGGAGTTTAGCATCAAGCGTCGAATCGACACGCGCATGGCATGAACGACCACGCAGCTTCACTCCGCTGCAGGCCGCGATGAGCAGCGGCCAGCACACACTGCCGCGCTCGACGTGGATGCTGCTCGCCGGGCTCACGCTCGGCTGGGGGTTGAACTGGCCGATCATGAAGATCGCGCTGGCGCACATGCCGGTATGGACCTTTCGCAGCCTGAGCGTGGCGGGAGGTGCCGCGGGCATGTTCCTCATCGCCTGGGCCGGCCGGCGCGTTCTCCTGCCAGCGCCCGAGCACTGGGGCCCCCTGGCGCTCACCTCCCTGTTCAACGTCACGCTGTGGAACCTGTGCATCGCCTACGGTCTGACCTACCTGCCGGTCGGACGCAGCGTGATCCTGGCCTACACGATGCCGCTGTGGGTAGTCCTGCTGTCGCGCCTGGTTCTGCACGAGCGGCTCACGCGTCGCCGGCTGGCCGGCCTCGCGCTGGGGATGGCAGCGATGGGGCTGCTTCTCGGCAGCGAGCTGGCAACGCTGCGCGCGGCGCCGATCGGCGCTGCGCTGGTCCTCGCAGCAGCATTGTCCTGGGCAGTTGGGACGGTGCTCGTCAAGCGCTTCCCGACGGATCTGCCGACCACCTCGTTCACCGCCTGGCAGCTGCTGATCGGCGGGGCGCCCATCGCGATCGGCGCGCTGCTGCTCGAGGACGGACCCTGGCGGCAGCTGCCGTGGCCGGCAACCTTTGCCGTCTGCTACAACATCCTCGTGGCATTCGTTTTCTGCTACTGGGCCTGGTACAAGATCGTCAGCCGCACCTCCGCGGGTGTGTCCGCGCTCGGCGCCCTGATGATCCCGGTGGTTGGAGTGTTCAGCGGCGTGCTCGTGCTCGGCGAGCGCCCATCGTGGCAGGAGTACGCCGCGCTTGCTCTGGTCATCACTGCCATCGCCACAGTGGTGATACCTGGCGGAAAGGCGAACACATAGGACGACCCTACCCCGTTCCCGTTCCCCGTCCCCCTTCCCCGTCCCCTACCCGTTCCCGGTACGCGTTCCCCTTCCCGGCTTTGCTTGGTTGAGATGCCGTTGCACCTCTGCGCACCGAGCGTCAGGCGGGCCGATGAGGGTACCGGGGCGAAACGGGAACGCGAACGGATCCGGGCTCCCGATCCCGTCTGCCGCACCCTTCCGGCCTTCCGGCATAGCCCTTGCTGATGGTTCCGTCGCGGGCCTGCGGCGGGGCGAAAAAAAAGCGCCGAAATCAACAGGTAAGCACCTGTTGTGGGGTCCAGCTCGAACAAGAACAGGGAGTCACACACGCATGCAGCGACCGAACTTGATGCTCGGCACCCTTGCCGCCGCCCTGCTGGGCGTCGCGGTCGGCGCCGCCCATGCAGACATCTATCGCTACGTCGATGAGTCCGGCAAGGTCCACTTCACCAATGTGCCGAACGATAGCCGTTACAAGCTGTTCATCGCCACCAGCAAGGAGCCGGATGCGGTTACCGCAACGCTCAACAGCCGCTATCGGCCCTATCCGTGGTCGGACCGCACGAAGTATCACGCGCACATAGTCGCCGCGGCGCGCGCCTTCGCGCTGGAGCCCGCATTGATCCACGCGGTGATCTCCGCCGAATCCGGCTACAACCCCCTGGCGCGCTCGCCCAAAGGCGCCAAGGGGTTGATGCAGCTGATGCCCGATACGGCCAGGCGCTACGGCGTGGACAACCCGTTGGACCCCGAGCAGAACATCCAGGGCGGCGCAGCCTACCTGCGCGACCTGCTCAAGCTGTTCGGCAACGATCTGAATCTGGCTCTGGCCGCCTACAACGCCGGCGAAGGCCGCGTGATGGAGTACGGCAGCATCCCGCCGTACCGGGAGACCAAGCAGTACGTGCCGAAGGTGCTGTCCTACTACAAGAAGTACAAGACGATGATGTAGAGGCAGTGACTGGTGATTGGTGACTGAGTGACTGGTAACAGCGCACCAGTCACCGATCACCAGTCACTAGTCACCGCTCTTCCCACTAGTCACCGCTCTTCCCACTAGTCACCGCTCCCCGCCCCATCTGCATCACCGGCTGCGGCGCGCCTTCGCCCACCAGCACGGTCATCAGGTTGGTCACCAGCGCCACTTTCTGAGCGGGTGTGAAGGTGGCCAGGCTCTTCTCGTTGATGTCGATGAGCGCCATCTCCACCATGCCGACGGCACCCTCCACCAGCTTGCGGCGAGCCGCGAGCACGGCCTCGGCCTGCTGCCGCCGCAGCATGACCTGCGCGATCTCGGGCGCGTAGGCCAGATGCGCGATGCGCGCTTGATCGATCGCGATTCCGGCAAGCTCCACGTGGCTCTGAATCGCGAGGCGCAACGTTTCCGAGATGCGCTCGGCGTCGCTGCGCAGCGTACGCACCCGCCCCACGAGCAGGGTCTCGTCGGCGTGATCATAGGCGTGGCGGCTGGCTACTTCGCGCAGCGCAGACTCGCACTGCAGGCGCACGTATTCGGAGAAGCCCTCGACTTCGAAGGCGGCCCGCGCGGTGTCCTGCACACGCCACACCACTACCGCGCCGATCTCGATCGGATTGCCGCGGCCATCGTTGACCCGCAGAGTCGGGGTGGTGAGGTTCTGGGCCCGCAGCGACACGCGCAGCCGCAGTACAGGGGGTTGCCCCAATGGAAGCCGCTGTTGCGCGCAGTCCCGGCATAGGTGCCGAAGAACACCATGACGGCGGCCTCGTTGGGTTGGAGCGTAAAAAACCCGCGCAGGCAGAACAGCCCGGCAGCCAGCAGGCCCAGGCCCACGCCCATGGCGGCCGGCGCACGCGGCGTCAGGCTGGCCGAGACGAAGAAGCCGCCGAACGCGAGCAGGGCGAGAACGCACAGCAGCGCGATCCATCCGCTGACCGCCCTGGCTTCCGTTTCCATCGCCTGATACTGCTCGCCCATGTTCCGTCGGCACCCTGCATCGCCGCGCCCTCTGCGCTCGCCACGGGGCCCTAAAAGCAAGAGCGAAGCCAGCTACAGCATGCCTGGACGGATAGCCACCCGGCCGGTTCACGCACATTTCACGAAAGGCAAATGCATCCAACCGCCAAGGACGCAAAGGACGCCAAGGGAGACCGAACAAAAAATCGAACGCAGCTGTCGCGCGCTCCCGGGCTACCGGGGAACCCTTCGCGCAGCACCCATTGCCCGCGGAGTCGTCCTAGTAGATATGCCTTGGCGTCCTGGGCGTCCTTGGCGGTGAAAGACGTTGACCTGGACTCAGGGCAGAGGCCCGAGCGCGGCGGCATAGTGCCGG